>CAVPDI010000022.1:0-625737 GCA_963702605.1 uncultured Pseudomonadota bacterium | reverse complement strand
AATCGAAAGAATACGGAATCCGTCGCTCCAGGTGTTGAGCTTCGATGACGAGCCTTCCGGCCGTGCGTAATACGGCGTCTCCATTTCGTCGGCCGGCAAGCCGAGCTCAAGCGCATGAATAGTCAGCTCGGTTTCAATTTCGAAACCGCCGGACAGGACCGGAAACGATTTGACGAATCGGCGCGAGAAAACGCGATATCCAGAAAGCATATCGTTGAAGGTCGAGCCGAACACCGACGCCACAAAGGCAGAAAGCAGCCGATTACCGGTTCGATGACCGGCTCGGTAAGCCAGCTTGTCGTGATCGACCCGACAACCCACCACCATGTCGAGCCGGCCCTCAAGCAATCGTTCGATCATCGCGCGGGCGCTTGGGGCATCGTATGTCGCATCACCATCCACAAGAACGTAGATGTCAGCGTCCACATCGGCAAACATGCGCCGGACAACGAAGCCTTTGCCTCGACGCTTTTCGTAGAACACCTCCGCACCGGCCGCACGGGCGACCGTCGCAGTTTTATCAGTGGAATTGTTGTCGAAGACAAGAATTCTTGCCGCAGGGAGTGCGCTACGGAAATCATGCACAACGCTGGTCACCGTCGCTTCTTCGTTAAAGCAAGGCACCAGTACTGCAATGTTATATGAGTTTAGTTGGCGGAGCTTGCGATCGGCAGATGTCATGGTTTTCCGTCGTCAATGGGAAGTCGCGGCTTGAGGCGGGCCTATTTGCGGACGCCGGCAAAGAAATGATCATGATCGATATGTGAATGCAATTACCTCTGTTTCAGAAAGGGCCTGTGCAGTCTTTCAGATCCTGGCAGACACCGCTTAAATTACGACTTGCTCCCCAATAAATAGCGCGGTCAGGTTAATGTTTTCGCCGGGTCATCCTCACTATCGGACTGATAAATCGATACCGATAGCCGGACTTGAGTGAAAGCATTTGTGCAATGCAAAGAACGTGTTTTCGCGCTGAGAGTGCGAAGAACGGACTTCCAAACATGGCAGATGCAGCCCGTCGCCAAGGCGCCTTTACGAAATGGAATACCCCGCGCTCCCTAGCCGAGCCCTCCAGGGTACCAATTTCATTACGAGTCTTGGGGGAATTAGACGCCGGACCCTGAAAGAAACTCACGGACGACTGTGCGCGTGATGATGGTCAGGTCGAGCCGCAGCGACCACTGCTCGATATAATGCAGATCGTGATCGAGGCGCTCGATGGCTGAAAGCGGGACGGTGGTTTCGCCTCTATAACCGGATACTTGCGCCAGTCCGGTGATGCCAGGACGCATATTGTGTCGCTGGAAATAATAGGGTCTCAGTTCCTCGTACAGCATTCCACCCGCCAGCATGCCCGGCACATGCGGGCGCGGCCCAACCAACGACATGTCGCCGACGAACACGTTGATCAGTTGTGGAAGCTCGTCGAGGCTGGATTTGCGCAAAATGCGTCCCAGCGGGGTAATGCGCGGATCATCTGCCGTCGTCTGGCAAGTCCCGCGACGGTCGCCGAGATGGCTGCATTTTGCCGAAAATTCCCTCACAACACTCCGCATTTTATTACGCGTCGCGAATCACAGCACGGATTGACGACGGACTCGTCGTGATGATGCGATCCGTCAATTCCGATGCCTGTCAAAAAATCATGGACGAGAAGTAGCCGGCGCGAAAGACGGCAATGAGCGGAAATCGCAGCCACGGGCCGGCCGGCGGTTTGGGCGTCCGCACGCACTGAAATCGACGGCGAATTGCAGGAAATCGCTGATCCACCGCAATGACGGCTGCCCCGGCCGCGCCGCGGCCAGCAAGAAAAATCCGTGATACAATTTCCGCGGCCAGCTATGTTAGGTGTTCCCGCCGCGACCCATAGACGCGTCGCGGTGCGATCGATCGTTTGGGGGGAGAGAATGGAATTTCTAAAGCACACCGAATGGCCCATGTGGTTCGGCTACGCGGCGGTCGCGTCCAGCATCATAACTTGCGCCATGAAGACGATGATCCCCCTCCGAGTCGTGAGCATGAGCTGCAATGCGCTTTTCATCATCTATGGGTTCTTCGGGGGGATTTATCCGACGCTAATCCTGAATCTCATTTTGCTTCCGCTCAATACGGTTCGGCTGCAGCAGATGCGGAAATTGATCCAGGATGTTGAGGCTGCCGCGTCCTTTGGCGAGACGTCGATCGACTGGTTAAAGCCGTTTATGGTCCGTCGTACATTTCGCAAGGGCGATATCGTTTTCCGGAAGGGCGATATGGCTGATGCAATGCATTACAGCGTCAGTGGCCGTTACCGGCTTTGCGAGATGGGGATGGACATCCCGACCGGCCAGGTTTTCGGCGATCTGGGCCTGTTAGCCCCCGGCAACCGGCGCACCCAGACGATTGAATGCATAGAAGACGGGGAAGTTTTGACCGCCACCTACCAGCAGGTGAAAGAGCTATATTTCCAGAATCCCCAATTCGGATTTTACTTTCTGCGCCTCACGAGCGAACGGCTTTTCGAAAATATCAGGCGCCTCGAGGAAGAGATCAGGCGGAAGAATGAAGCGCTCGCGGAACTTGGCTATAAATCGGCTTAATAGGACAAACCAATCGTTGGAGATTCAGGTTGATAGTCTAAAGCGACGCTTCGTTTTCATATCGATAAAAAACATAATCGGTCTTCGTTCCGTCCATTGCGAAAACATCCTGCGACGCAGCGCAAAAAAAAGCCGTGTGGCACAATATAGTGGCGAGCGTTGATGATTGACTTTGATGGGATGGATCAGTCACCTAGGCTGCTGTTTGATTCTAGGCGGCCGGGACGTGCAGGACAAAAGAACCATCTTCCGTAAACGCGTTCTCAAGAACGCGCAGATAATCCTCAGTGAGAAAGCCCCCAAACTTGAATGTGCCGTCCGAAACCTGTCGGCGACGGGCGCGTGTCTTCAGTTCTCCACGACGTATGGAATTCCGGTGAATTTCGACGTCATTATTGAGGGCGTTCGGCGCACCTTGCCGGGCGATCTGGAGAACGGACAATAAAATTGGCGTTACGTTCGGATAGCGCCGCGCGGTAGGCGCTGCGGCGGCGCAATTTCCGTTAAATTTGACGCATGATTTAAAGCACTTTGAAAGGCGGCAATTTAGATAATGGGCTTCTATTTGCAGGAGCCGCCAATGCGCGATTGGCTGTTTTTGTTGACGCCACCGGCGATGATCTTTTACTTCATCGCGTTTCCGGATCAGTTCTACGCATTTGTTGCGTGGGCGAAAAACCTGATCTGATACGGGGCGCGGCGACGCTCAAGTGTCGCTACTCAAATGAGACGCCTAGCTTCTTGCCGTCAACCCAAATGACCCGGCAATGGCGGGCTATGGATTCGCCGTCGATCGTCAATCGAAATACCTGCGGAAGCCCGAAAGTGCTGCCAACGCGAAGGCCCGCGCCGCGCGCGGTCAGATCGTCTACAGAGCACGCAATCTGCTGACCGGCGGGGCCGAATTTTATGATCCCGCGCGTGGTCGCCGGACGTCGTTCGTCTCGTCTACGCTCGAACATGGCGAAACCTATTGCGTGCCATAGGCCGGAACGGGTGCTCTGCCTGCATCGCCGTTTCTGGCTTCCACCGCGGACAGGCTCGGCAACATATATGTTCGCGTGCGCTTGCAGGTGTAACAGACGAATGTATTTCGCTGCATCGTGCGAACGACCGGATGAGGTGTCACGGCGACATGGACCATGCCGGTCCTGCATTGGGGGCAGACAGCAGTTGAGTCTTTTGGATTTGACTGAGACATCACTTGTTGCGCCCTGGACTTAAAAGACTCTCGTCCATGCCTCTCAATTTGACGAGAATGGCCTGAAAAATAGGTTACTAAGTTTAAGAATTCACTCACGAGTGCCGCGAATTCCGGCCTGTCCACCCCAACCGCTTCATGGCGGAAACCACCAGAAAAATCAGCACTATCCGCCGGAATTTGCTGTCGTCGGAGCGGCTGGAGAAATTGCGCTAAATGGTCCTGCCATTAGGGCCGGCTTGCACAAGGCCGAAGTTCGAAATCAAAATGCCACGCCCAGAAGAGCAAACAAGTGTCGCTGTCGCATAAGCAGAATTAAAGGCTGACGTCTCTGACGCGCGATTCGATACAGCAATTGGAGAACGCAAATCTTGGCGGGCGGCGTCCTGGTCGGCCACGGGTGAAACTTTGTTCTTCGCAAAGCGCGAGGAAATAGCAAACCAGATGCATCTTCAGAGGCATGCGTTATCGGAATGCAATCTCGAGGGCGTGGGACACGAGCGGCGATGAAATCGCGACGCCAACGGCCAGCGCGTAGAAGACAAGCCACACGGTTGCAACCATTCCATCGCGGTGGTGGTTGTCCGGATTGTGCCGCTTTTGAGTGGGCCGAACAGATTTGCTCGATACGGGCATAGGTGGTCTCCATTTTGGAGACCCGATAACACGCGTTCGAGATCACGATGGTGAGCTAGCTCACATATTGGGGGCCTGATTTCGGGGCTCAGTCTGGACTGTAGAAGGTGACCTGGGCCGCCGAGGCCATGCCTCGCATGTACGGCCTGGCCGGTGCTGTTTTCATGTGGTTTCGATTAGCGGAAATAAATGAGGGCGCCATCGCCCGGTGGCAAATGTTTGTAACCCGCATTAAACGCCACAATTGCATGTCACAATTAGAGCAATTTTAGCCTGATTAATCGTCGGGTTCGAGAAAGTCCGCGGCCAGCCGTCGAGGCAAATAAGCTGCCGCTCCGGGTGATTTTGAAGTATCTTGGCTTTTATTGAAGACTGCGCATTGGACGATTGCCGATGCCAGCAGGGGCGAGCCGGGCATACAGGATGCAAGCGTTCGACAGGCACGCACTGCTACGCGCCCATCCTTTCTTCAAGGATCTGGGCGATACGGTCATTGAGCGCCTGGCACCTCGCGTCATAACGCATAAGTTAAAAAAAGGGGCTGTCATTTTTCATAAAGGCGATCTCGGCTCACGCCTTTATGCGGTGCAATCCGGGGCAGTCAGGGTTAGCGCGCCGTCCGAAGAGGGCAAGGACGCGATATTCAATCTGATCGTTCCGGGTGAACTCTTTGGCGAGATTGCGTTCCTTGACGGCGGTCAGAGAACTGCGGACGCGGTCGCCATAGATAACTGCGAACTGATGGTGATCGAGCGCCGGGATTTCATCCCATTGATTCAGGACGACCCCGAATTGGCAATAAGATTGATCAAGGTGTTATGCGGACGTCTGCGCCGCACCAGTGAGCAGGTCGAAGATATCGTGTTTCTCGGCCTGCCAAATCGGCTCGCTAAAGCCTTGCTGCACCTTCATCACTCTTCTGGCAACGCGCAGACATCAAACAAAATTCACGTCACCCAGCGCGAGATCAGTCAGATGATCGGAGTATCCCGCGAGAGTGCAAACAAGCAGCTGCAAGACTGGCAACGGCGGAAATGGCTGAAATTGGAGCGCGGTGGCCTTGTGATCTGTGCGCCGAACGCGTTGCGTGAACTTGTACACAAGAACGCTGTTTGATTGGCTATTTTGCTCCGTCTTCCCAGACGCCTCGACGCTATCCTGTTGTGCATTCGAGCATATACGCTAGTTCATATCGATAAATGTCAGCGGGCGTGCGACGGATTCCAGTGGCTTGCGTTCGGCATCGGTGCCCCAGCGCCACGCTATGTAGCCAGCCAAGACCATCATGAAAGACGCCAGCAGATAGCCGCCGAAGACGCTCGCGCGGGACCCGGTATCGATAAGCAAACCAAAAAGAGAAGGCGCGACGACACCGCCGATGCCGGTACCGACTGCGTAGAAAAAAGCGATGGCAAGGGCCCGAATTTCGATTGGAAAGGTTTCGCTCACGGTGAGATAGGCCGAGCTTGCCGCCGCCGAAGCGAAGAAAAACACTGCCATCCAGCATTCGGTCATCGCGTTAGCGTCGATTAAATGCCGTTCGAATAGCCATCCGGTCACTGCGAGCAATACGCCGGAAGAACTGTAGGTGATGGCAATCATGGGTCGGCGGCCATGGGTGTCGAAAAACCGGCCGAGCAACACCGGTCCACAGAAATTGCCGATCGCAAAGGGGAGCAGGTACCAACCGACTTTGTTTCCCGGCACGTCGTAGAAATCGGTAAGAACCAGTGCGTAGGTGAAAAAAATTGCGTTATAGAAAAAGGCCTGTGATGCCATCAGGCTCAGTCCTACCAGTGTTCGCCGCCGGTGCCGTGTGAACAGGACATGCGCCACGATGCGTAGCGGAGTCGATTTTCGCGCTCGCAGGCGCACGCGCGGCAAATCCTTTGCCGCCGGGAGATGGGCGAAGCGTGCTTCGATGGCAGCGACGATCGTCGCGGCTTTGTCGGCGTGACCGTGCGTCATGAGCCATCTGGGGCTTTCAGGAATCCAAAGCCGCATGAAAAAGATCGCGCACGCAAGTCCCGCACCGATCAGAAATCCGAGCCGCCACCCAAAATCGGGGTCTATGAGACGAGGGTCGAGCAGGACCAAAGAACCGGTTGCACCGATCGCCGCACCCACCCAAAAACTGCCATTGATGACCAGGTCGCTCCAGCCACGCACGCGTGCGGGAACCAGTTCCTGGATGGTTGAATTGATTGCAGAGTATTCGCCGCCGATTCCGGCTCCGGTGAGAAAGCGAAATACTGCAAAACTTGTGATGTTCCAGGACGCAGCCGTTGCCGCGGTCGCGACCAGATAAATAGCAAGCGTTATGAAGAACAGCTTCTTTCGGCCGAGACGATCGGTGAGCCAGCCGAAAAATAAGGCGCCAAGCACTGCACCCGCAAGGTAAGCGCTGCTTGCGAGTCCGATGTCGGTGTTGGAAAAGTGAAGTGCTGAACTTTCTTTTAGCGCGCCTGCCAGACTTCCTGCCAGCGTCACTTCCAGGCCGTCAAGAATCCACGTGATTCCGAGCGCAGCGACGACCAGAGTGTGGAAACGGCCCCACGGCAAACGGTCGAGGCGTGCGGGAATATCGGTTTCGATCGTCTCCTCATTCACGGTCATGACAGAAATAAAACCATCCACGTATCATGTCGCTCGGGAGAGTCTAGCTTGTATTTCATCCAATCCGCAAAAAATCTGTAACGCAAAATAAATCATTAACATGCGCATAAGCCATATTCTGGGCCATAACGCGACTGCTGATGTCATCCGTTCAAATAACGGAAAATCAATGGCTTCCGGCTAATTTATTGTAATGCTTGCAACGATGGCGTTGGGCTTTGCGGCATCCATTAGATGACGAACTACGAAAAGATATGGCGGCCGATTGTCAGGCATCGTTCGGTGCTACTCGGAACAATTTTGATCGGCATCGTCTGGGCTTTGCTATTCCTTTTTCTGACGAACGAACGTGAAAGCGCAGAGCGGGCAGCAGTCCAGAACGCGACAAATCTCGCCGGCGCATTTGAAGATCACCTTTCTCATTCATTGAGTGAAATCGATCGTTCGCTGGCGGTCATCGGTACGCTTTACGCGCAAGGATTTGAAAAGTTTGACCTGGAAGGCTCGCTAAAATCAAACCGATTTCTCCACGATGGTATTTCGCAGGTATCGATCATCGGCAGCAATGGGCGCGTGAAAGCCAATAGCGGCGATGCGTCGCGTGGGGATGATCTCAGTGATCGCGATTATTTTCAAAACCAACGAGACGCACGCATTGACGAACTTTACATTGGCAAGCCGATCCTTTCGGAAGCGACGGGCAAATGGTCGATCCCGCTGTCCCGCCGTATTCTTGGCAGAGAGGGATCATTTGGCGGGATCGTTGTCGCGTTTCTTGATTCCAGTTACCTGACGCTTTTGTACAACTCCGTAAACATCGGGCAGGAAGGCTATATCCGGATTATTGGTCTTGATGGGGTCGTCCGCGCCACGAGCGGGCAGACCTTGTCGACCCTAGGAAAGGATTTCTCGGGAGCCGACCTGTTCAAAAAATTTTCTGCAGCGCCAACGGGATGGTTCTATACAAGTAGCAATCTGAGCGACAATGTCGAACGACTTGTCGCGTACAGGATTATCTATGATTATCCGCTGATAATTACGGTTTCGCTCGCGTCGCACGAAATCTTTTCGCGCCTCGAAGTTCAGAAAAAACTTGGTTATCTGGTTGCAACACTGCTCACGCTGATAATCACATTCGTTACCGGGCTGAGCATCAAGGGACAGTTATTGCGTGAGGGCGCAAAAAAGCACCTCGAACATGCGAACATGCTCTTGAATGCGACGCTGGCGAACATGCCACACGGGATTTGCATGTTTGGGGCGGACAAAAAGCTCGTCTTGGCGAACGACCTGTACAGCACGATGTACGGATTAAATCCGGCAGATATCAAATACGGGGCGACGCTTCCCGAAATCCTGCAGGCTCGTGTGGCCTCCGGATGCTGCCCGAAGGACTCTGAGAAATATCTTACGGACAGGGTCCGTGAAGCGTTCGTCCCGGCTCCCGGCTACATCATCAACGAGCTCCAGGATGGCCGAACGCTTGCCGTGTCCCGCCAAGCCATGCCCGATGGCGGATCAGTCGCGGTCCACCAGGACATCACCGCGCATCTGCTTACCGAAAAGCAATTGGATGAAACCAAGCAATTTTTGAACTCGATAATCGAGAACATTCCGATTGCGGTTGTCGTCAAGGATGCGGCGACTCGCAAATTTGTGCTCGTCAATCGAGCGTTCGAGGCGATGCTTAAAGTCGGGCGCGACGAAGTGCTCGGGAAAACGGTATTCGATATTTATCGGATGAAGGACGCGGAACGGTTTGAAGCCTCCGATAACGAGGCCATTGCCGGCGGCGCCGGGAGTTGCTCGCGCGACTACGAAGTAGAGATGCCAGACGGAGAAATCGCGCATTCTCGCCACCAATCGATTGGTCGTTCGCGATGCATTGGGCGTGGCAAAACACCTTGTCGTGGTGATTGACGATATTACCGAAAGAAAGAAAGTCCGAGCAGCGAATTGCCTTCATGGCGCATCACGACGTGCTCACCGGGTTGGCAAACCGCCTGTCAATAATGGATAAGATCGAAGAAGCAGTGGCGAGGCATCGCAGGCGAGGAGATTGTTCGCCGTACTGTTGCTGGATCTCGACCGTTTCAAGCACGTCAATGATACGCTTGGCCACGCCGTTGGCGATGCGCTGCTACGAGAAACCGCCGTGCGTCTCAAAGCATCATTGCGGGAAACCGACGTGTTGGCCCGGCTCGGCGGCGATGAATTTGCCATTGTTCAGGACCGAGACAATAACCAGCGCGACGCTGCAAGTGCGCTCGCAGAGCGCATTATCACGATTATAGCGAAGCCGTTCGAAATAGAGGGAAATGAGGTCAACATCGCGACGAGCATCGGAATTGCGCTCGCTCCGGAACATGCGACCAGTTCCGATAGTCTCATGAAGATGGCGGATTTGGCTCTTTATCGTGCAAAGTCGGCGGGGCGCAACGGCTATCGGTTCTTTGATCCTGAAATGAGCATGGCGGCGAGCGCGCGCCACGAGCTGGAAAACGAATTGCGCCGCGCAATTCAACAAGATGAGCTGGAGCTCCACTATCAACCGATTGTGGAGACGAAGACACGCTTGATATGCGGAGCCGAAGCTCTCATTCGCTGGAGACATCCGACCAAGGGCATCATACTCCCCGATCAGTTCATTCCGCTCGCGGAGGAAACGGGAATGATTACCCAGATCGGTGAATGGCTGCTGCAAACGGCATGTGCCGACGCCGCAAGCTGGCCGGTGGACATTAAGGTCGCCGTAAATCTTTCCGCAGTGCAATTTCGGAAAAATAATCTGGTCGATATCGCAATATGCGCTCTTGCTCAATCGGGCCTGTCGCCTGAGCGATTGGAGCTTGAAATAACCGAGACGGCCCTGATCGAATCAGCGACGGAATGCCTGCCCATCCTGCGTCAATTCAAAAATCTAGGCATTGCAATCGCATTGGACGATTTTGGAACAGGCTATTCGTCGCTTAGCCAGCTGATGCTGTTTCCCTTTGATAAAATCAAGGTCGACAGATCCTTTACGCAGAACCTGACAAAGCGGACCGAATGTGCGGCAATTATTGCGGCAACGCTTACTCTTGCGCGTAGCCTCGATATCGCGACGACGGCAGAAGGCGTCGAAACCATCGACCAATACCGGCTTTTGCGCCTGGCCGGCGTGACGTCGCTGCAGGGATATCTATTCCAGCGGCCATGTCCGTCCTCGGAGATCGACTTCAACAGCGCCTATAACATCCCCGAAGTCGAAAATGCAGCATAATCTGCCACTGACAAACGAGATGGGCGATCGCCGCCAGCATGACCGTGGCGATCGGACGGGCGCGACATTGGCACGCCGGTCGCTGATAGATGAGCTCGAGACAACGATATTGCAGCGGGATATTGCCTCCCGTGCTGAAATTCTCCGTCGAGTCACGGATCTCTTCGTAGCCGGATCCGCGCATTTTGATACCGAGCAACGGTCGCTTTTTGACGATGTCATGGGCCGCCTGGTCAGTGAAATCGAGCTTTCCGCGCGCGCTGCATTCGGTGAGCGCATTTCGGCGATTACACACGCCCCCACGGGTGTGACCCGTACCCTCGCGCTTGATGACTCGATTGACGTGGCGGGTCCTGTCCTCAGACGTTCGGAATGCCTTGACGAGGAGACCTTGGTCACCGGCGCGAGGACGAAAGGTCAGGACCACCTCCTTGCAATTTCGCAACGCAAGCGGCTGAGCGAAAGCGTGACGGACGTCCTTGTGGAACGCGGAAACCAGAAAGTCGTTATCAGTACGGCGGCGAATACCGGCGCTCGATTCTCCGATTTTGGCTACTCGACGCTGGTGACGCGATCCGAGACGGACAACGAACTGGCGCTTTTGGTCTGGTCGCGCCCGGAAATTCCACGGGAATATTTGCTGACGCTGTTTGAGTTTGCCTCCGAGGTGGTGAGGCAAAAATTCGAGATGCTGGATCGCGGAAAAGCGGATCTCATTCAGGGGATGATCAAGCAAGCGGCCGACCGAATCCAGACGCGCTTACGCGAGATTTCGTCCGATTTTGCCGCGGCACTGAAACATGTCGAAGAACTGCATCGACGTGGGGAATTAGACCGAATCGCGCGTTTGCGATTTTGCGGAACGCGGGAAATTCGATGAAACGGCGGCGGCGCTATGCGTATTGACCGACTTGCCAATCGGCGCGATTGAGCGGGCGCTGGTGCACGACACCGGCGACCAAATTCTCGTGCTCACCAAATCGATCGATTTCTCCTGGAAAACAACCCGCGCCATCCTCGTATTGCGAACCGGGGCGAATGGCCGCATCAATATTGAATTGCCGGAATATCAAGACAGATACAAAAGATTACGGGCTGAAACGGCGCGGGCAGCGATCAAGTTTTACCGGCTGAGGGAACGCGCCGCCAATACCCAGCCCAAATAGGCTGCCGCAGATATCGCAAACTTTACTGACGCTGTGGTTGGCTTACGAAGGGATTTGCGCTGCTCGCTGACCTGCGGTCGTCCCCGCGATCTTGCCGAATACCGAGCCTGCCATCAAACCGGTACCGCCCGGATAGTTGAAATAGAATATGCCGCCGACCAGTTCACCTGCGGCATGCAGGCCGGCAATGGCCTGCCCATCCGTGTCGATCACGCGGCCTGACGTGTCGATTTTCAGTCCCCCGAAGGTGAAGGTTATTCCGCACGTCACCGCATAGGCCTCGAATGGCGGCTCATCGACTGTGTTTGCCCAGTTACTTTTGTTGATGGCAAGACCTTCGGTCCGTCGTCCATCCTTCACATTTGGATTGAACACAATGTCGGTTCGTACCGCCTTGTTGTATGTGGTAATGGTCTCAAGTGCGCGCTTGGCGTTGACATCGTCGAGCTTTTTTACGAGCTCTTCGAGCGTATCCGAACGTACTTTCGTGACCTGTTTGATGCGATACTCGTCACGCAGCATCGGGATGATCTTCTTGTCGAAGATCTGCCAGGCGAACTGTCCAGGTTGCATGAGAATGACGCGCCCATACTTCGCATAGGTGTAGTTGCGGAAATCCGCGCCTTCATCGACAAAGCGTTCCCCGTTTGCATTGATCATAATGCCCCACGGATACGAATGCTTTTGAAAATTGTCGCCAACGGTGAGGTCACCGAATTCCGGCGCATTGCGATCCCAGCCGACGGCGTGGCAGCCCGACCAGTTGCCTGTCGGCATAGCACCGACGTCGAGGGCCATGCGAATACCATCGCCGGTGTTGAAGCGCGTGCCACGAATCTTTGCCAGTTCCCAGGTAGGCCCAAGGTAGCGCGTACGCATCTCGGTGTTTGCCTGAAATCCACCGGCTGCCAGTACGACGCATTTAGCCCTCACTTCGACCGTGCGGCCATCGTGCTTCACGCGGACGCCATGCACGCCCTCGTCATCCGCAATCAGCGATAACGCGCGCGCACCATAGGCAACGGAAACACCGTTTTTCTTCGCGATCTTTGTGTGTGCCTCGACGAGGCCGGGACCGCCGCCCCAGGCTTCAACCGTGAGCCCGCCCCAGAATTTGAATTTGCCGTCAATTTTGTAAGCCTGCCGCCCATAAATCGGAATGAAGCGGATGCCCTTTTTCTGCATCCACTGCATCGTGGCTTTACTGTGCATAATCAGAATTTCACATAAATCGGGATCAGTCCGATATTCCGTCACGCGGCCCATATCGTCGAAAAATTTGTCCTGCGTGTATGTGCCGAAGTCGGTATTTGCTATCTCTGCGTCTGTTAGATCGGGCATCAGCTCGCGTAAATCGTCAACGCCGTCATAGACGCAACGGAACGCTCCCGCGGTGAACCGGCTATTACCGCCGGATTCGCTTTCCGGAGCGCGTTCGAGCACCAGGACCGAAACACCGTGTTCGGCAGCGGCATGTGCCGCACAAAATGCGGCATTGCCGGCGCCAACGATGACGACATCAGCGAAAGGAGGCAACATGATCTTCGTGCGTTATGGTCGGATTGGACTGTCTAATTCGAGAAGGGGCGGAGTTTATGGTCAAGAGTTGGCAAGTCAACGTGCTTTTGCCGGCTGTTATGCCGGATGGCGATTGGGCTAATATGTCCCTGAGGTCAGATTACTGATTGATCGAACAAATCCGGTCCTTTGCAGTTAAGAGTAGTGGCTCAGTTTGACCAGAAATATTTCCGACAATGATTGAAGTTCTGGCGATCGCCTGTGTGGCAATCTGGATCTATCTTATCGGGGCACGTGGCGCCTTTTGGCGCGCGGCCGTAGATGACGCATCACCGTTTTCGCGCGGCAGGCCTCCGCTGGGGAGCGTGGTCGCTGTCATTCCGGCGCGTAACGAATCCGAATTCATCGCGCGAAGCGTCCGATCCCTGCTGGATCAGAGCTACGGAGGATCGCTCAATGTCGTTGTCGTGGATGACGAGAGCGATGACGATACCGCTGCTGTCGCAATCCGCGCCGCCCGCGGTGATCGACGGCTGAAAGTAATTCGAACTGACGGACCGGCCGCCGGCTGGACCGGAAAATTATGGGCGCTGAGGGAGGGTATCGCCGTTGCAGAAGCTATGCAGCCGGAATATCTGTTGCTGACCGATGCCGATATCGTCCATGCGTCCGACACCCTTGCCCAACTTGTTGCACGATCGAAGAGTGGTGGGTTTGTACTTACGTCATTGATGGCGAAGCTGCGTTGCGAGAGCCTTGCCGAGCGGGTCCACGTGCCGGCCTTTATCTATTTTTTCCAGATGCTTTTCCCTTTTGCCTGGATTTGTCGGTCCGATTGCGGCCTGGCCGCCGCGGCGGGCGGATGCATGCTCGTCAGAACTGAAGCGCTCACGAGAATCGGCGGCGTTGCGAGCATTCAGAATGCATTGATCGATGATTGCTCGCTCGCTGCAAAACTCAAGGAGACCGGACCGATCTGGCTTGGCCTGACCAATCGCGTCTGCAGCATCCGGCCGTACGAGACTTTCGCTGATGTGGGGCGAATGATTTCGCGTTCCGCCTATAGCCAGCTTCGCTATTCGCTCATTCTATTGGTTGCTACCACGATCGCGATGATAATTACGTTTGTTCTCCCGCCGCTGCTTTCACTCTTTGCGTCCGGGTGGCCCCGCTATCTGGGATTGGCAGCGTGGATTGCAATGGCATTATCGTTTGTACCCACGTTGCGATATTACGGACGATCTTTGCTATGGAGCATAGCGCTTCCGGTCATTGCATTGCTCTATATGTGCTACACGCTCAATTCTGCCTACCAGCATCTGCGGCGAAGAGGGGGCCAATGGAAGGGGCGTGTTCATACGAACGCGCCAAGCCTGCAATGACGAGAAGCGGCGAACTTCGGTCCGGCAAGGGAGCAGGCGACGAGAATTTTCCTGTCGCCTCGCGCATGATCGCGCGTAAGCACCGTCCTGCCATCATGGCATTTTATGAGTTTGTGCGCGTCGCTGACGATATCGCAGACCATCCTGATCTTGGAAGTGCCGAAAAAATTTCGCGGCTCAATCGACTTGAATCGAGTTTACTCGGCCACGGCGGGGATGACCCTGAAGGAATAAGGCTGCGCGAGATATTGAATGCGCGCGATCTCCCTTCCCGGCATGCGCAGGATCTGCTGGATGCATTTCGGCAAGACGCAGAGAAGCGCCGATATGCCGATTGGGACGACCTCATCGACTATTGCTCCCGATCGGCAATGCCGGTCGGCCGGTTCGTCCTTGACGTGCACGGCGAGGCGAAAGAGACTTGGCCGGCTTCAGATGCCTTGTGTTCGGCATTGCAAGTCATCAATCATTTGCAGGATTGCGGCGCCGACTATCGCCAACTTGACCGCGTTTATGTTCCACTCGATGCGCTGGCGGCTGCGGGCGCAGCCGTTGAATCGCTCGGTGAAGGCCGGGCGACACCTGCCTTGAGAGAATGTCTTCGCGCATTGACGGCCAGAACCGCTATTTTGCTGCAACAAAGCGAGGGTCTTGCGGCGAGTGTGGCGGACGCGAGACTCGCCATTGAAATTTCCGTTATCCAATCACTGGCAAGGCGTTTATTGGCGATTCTCGATGTCAGGGATCCCTTGAGCGAAAAAGTGCATCTGACCAAAGCAGAGGCATTGGCAACGGCTCTTGATGCCGGAATGCGTACGGGTTTGCAGCGGTTGCTAAGGACAGTCGCGCCGGCGCGCCGGTACCAGGTCCCATGACGGTACAAAGCGCAAATGTCGCAGAAGGCCATTCGCCGGCGGCAAAGCGAGCGGGTGGCAGTTCCTTCTATCTCGCCATGCGCATCCTCGCGCGCGACCAACGGGAGGCGATGTTCGAGATTTACTCGTTCTGCCGCGATGTCGATGATATCGCCGACAGTGACCTGCCACGCGAACGCCGATTGGCACAACTGGAGGAGTGGCGACGCGATATCGAGGCGATTTACGCGGGCCAGAATTTGCCCAGGCTCGAGCGTCTGGCAAAGGCGGTGGCTCGTTATGGGCTCCACAAGGAGGATTTCCATGACGTCATCGACGGTGTGGGCATGGATGCGCGTGCCGATATCGTCGCGCCGAGCCTCGAACAGCTTGATCTCTATTGTGATCGCGTAGCCTCTGCTGTCGGACGGTTATCGGTGCGGGTGTTCGGTCTGGGCGATGCCGACGGTAAATTGCTGGCCCATCATCTCGGCCGGGCGCTTCAACTCACGAATATTTTACGTGACATCGACGAGGACGCCGGGATCGGTCGCCTGTATATCCCGCGCGAAGCCTTGCAGTTGGCCGAAGTCGACGCTACCAGTCCGCAATCTGCGGTAACTGATCCGCGCCTGGGCAAAGCCTGCGTATTTGTTGCCGATCGCGCTCGGGAGCATTTTGTGAGATCCAAAGAGATCATGTCGAAGTGCGTGCGTTCCACCGTAAGAGCCCCGAAAATCATGGGCGAAGTGTATCGTCAGATGCTGGAGGACATGGTATCGCGCGGCTGGGCGCAGCCGCGGACTCGCATACACGTCAACAAGTCTCAGTTACTATGGATTGCCTTGCGGCATGCGTTCGTCTGAGGCCGGTACAATCCACATTATAGGTGCGGGGCTGGCCGGGCTTGCCGCGGCAGTGCGTCTTACGCAATCGGGGCGGACGGTCGTTGTCCATGAGGCGACGGCGCACATGGGTGGCCGATGCCGTTCGTATTATGATTCCATTACGGACATGGTGATCGACAATGGTACCCACCTGCTTCTGTCGGGAAACCACGCCGCACTGTGTTTTGTAAAAGCCATCGGATCCGAGTTGGGCCTGCAAGGCCCACCGGAAGCGGAATTCTCCTTCGTCGACCGGATGAACAGCGAGCAGTGGACGTTGCGGTTCGGAGATAGCCGTTTTCCGTGGTGGGTATTCGACAAAGAACGGCGCGTGCCGCAGACCTCTATTGTCGATTATTTGCCTCTGGCGCGCCTTGTGTGGACTAAAGCGGACAAGCCGATCGGCAAAGTCATCAAGTGTGCAGGTCCCATTTATGAACGTTTCCTGGCACCTTTGCTGCTCGCGGCGCTCAATATCGCGCCGCGCGAAGGTTCGGCGAAGCTTGCCGGCGCCGTTGTCCGAGAAAGTCTCGCGCTTGGAGGGCAGGCGTGCCGGCCGCTTCTGGCGCGGGAAGGATTGGGAGCGGTTTTCGTTGAACCTGCTATTTCTCATTTGCAAAAACAGGGTGCTGTAATTTCGCTGGAAGACGAACTTAGTCGAACTCGATTTCTCCGGCGACCGCGTAACGCGTCTCAAATTTGCCAAGCAGACGCTCAAGCTTGGCGACGATGATGCCGTAATTCTGGCCGTTCCGCCTTACGTGGCGACCGGCCTTGTGCCCGGCCTGCAGGCGCCATCATTGTTTCGCGGGATTGTAAATGCTCATTTCCGGATTGATCCACCTGCCAGCTTGCCGCCGATGCTGGGCGTCATCAACGGCACCGCCGAATGGATATTTTCGCTTCCGGGCCGGATTTCCGCGACGATCAGCGATGCAGGGCGTCTGTTCGAGATGCCCCGTACGGAGCTTGCGCAAGCAATATGGAACGATATTGCGGTGGTTACCGGCCTTTCGGCCAAGCTGCCGCGCTGGCAACTCGTGCGAGAACGGCGTGCGACTTTCGCTGCGACGCCTGAGCAGAATGCTCTGCGTCCTGGCCCGAAGACTTCTTGGAGCAATTTGATTCTGGCAGGCGATTGGACGGCGACCGGCCTGCCTGCGACAATCGAGAGTGCGGTCCGTTCTGGTTATCGCGCCGCCGGTCTTGTCGGGCAGCGACTGGAGGCCGCGGCATGACGCTTGCACGACCGGAGACCACGCGATTGCCGCCGCAAGAATCCGGCGTTCAGGAAGCGGCTGCAAGCGGCACCCATGCCTTGCTCGATTGTCAACGAGCGGACGGCCATTGGGTTTTCGAGCTTGAGGCCGACGCAACCATTCCTGCGGAATACGTGCTGCTGAGGCACTACCGGGGAGAACCGGTCGCGAAGGAACTCGAACAGAAGATCGCAGTCTACCTGCGTCGTATCCAGGGCGCACATGGCGGCTGGCCCCTTTATCATGAGGGCCAATTCGACATGAGCGCCAGCGTCAAGGCCTATTTCGCCCTCAAGATGATCGGCGACAGGCCCGATGCCCCGCACATGCGGCGCGCGCGCGAAGCAATGCTGACGCGGGGCGGGGCGGCTGAAAGCAACGTGTTTACGCGTGTCCTGCTTTCGCTTTACGGCATCCTTCCATGGCGGAGCGTCCCGGAAATGCCGATTGAAATCACGCTGCTGCCGCGCTGGTTTCCGTTTCATCTCTCGAAGGTATCCTACTGGGCGCGTACGGTGCTCGTGCCGCTGTTAGTGCTCCAGGCGTTACGCCCGCGGGCGAAGAACCCGCTCGGCATCGGCATCGATGAATTGTTCGTCGCGCCGCCGCAGTCGGTAGGGCCGGCGGCGAAGGCGCCACACCAGCGTTGGATCTGGTTTCTGATATTTCGCGGGATCGATATCGTTCTTCGCCCTTCGGTAAAGCTTTTCCCGAAAGCTCTGCGGCGACGAGCAATCGACCGAGCGGTTGGATTTGTTACCGAGCGACTCAACGGCGAGGACGGACTTGGTGCGATTTTTCCTGCGATGGCCAACGCGACCATGATGTTCGATGTGCTGGGTAATCAAGATGGTGCCGAAATTGCCCGCTCATCAATCGAAAAGCTGCTGGTCGTCGGGGCCAGCGAGGCTTACTGCCAGCCTTGCGTATCGCCGGTATGGGACACGGCTTTGGCCTGCCATGCCATGCTGGAAGTGGGCGGTAATGATGCCTGCGCCTCCGCATTTCGCGGGCTGGATTGGCTTTTGCCGCGCCAGGTTCTCGATGTCGTCGGTGATTGGTCGGCAAGGCGGCCGCACGTGCGGCCGGGTGGCTGGGCGTTCCAATATGCCAATGCCCACTATCCCGATCTCGACGATACCGCAGTTGTCGTCATGGCGATGGACCGAGCACGGCGTTGCGGCGCGGGTAATCGCTATGATCCGGCGATCGAACGCGGCGTTGAATGGGTGAAGGGTCTGCAGAGCCGCAACGGCGGCTGGGCCGCCTTTGACGTCGATAATATGTACGGCTACCTCAACAATATTCCTTTTGCGGACCACGGCGCCCTGATCGATCCCCCGACCGAAGATGTGACGGCGCGCTGCGTCTCCATGCTCGCTCAATTGGGTGAAACACCGGACCGGAGTACCTCGTTGGCGCGCGGAGTCGAATATCTGCTTCGCACGCAAACGAACGATGGAAGCTGGTATGGCCGCTGGGGGCTGAACTATATCTACGGCACGTGGTCGTCGCTGTGCGCGCTCAACATGTGCGGGCTTGGCGGCTCGACCGAGGCGCGCAAGGCCGTCGACTGGCTTCTTTCAATTCAAAATTCGGACGGCGGGTGGGGCGAAGACGGAATAAGCTACAGGCTTGACTATCGCGGGCATGAGCCCGCATCAAGTACGGCATCGCAAACAGCCTGGGCACTGCTGGGGCTTATGGCCTGCGGAGAGGCTGCACACCCGCGCAGTGGCGCGCGGTGTGCAGTATCTAGTGCAGACGCAGACTGAAACCGGTTTCTGGGACGAAGAAAGATTTACGGCGACCGGGTTTCCGCGGGTCTTCTATCTACGCTATCACGGTTACCGGAAATTCTTTCCGCTTTGGGCGCTTGCGCGCTATCGCAACCTGACGGAAGGCAAAACATCCAACGTGCCGTTTGGAATGTAATCGTCAGCGATTTGAAGAATCAATGTGCGCTTTCTGAGCGTCACTGAGCTTGCCGTAAAAATCATCGAGTGCAATCTGCACATTCGTGGCCGCGTAGTTCATGGCGGTCAATTGATCATCCGCGGCATCCAGACGCGCGAGCGGATCGGACGGAATTGGCTGGGCGCAGGATGCAATGAGCAGCTTGGCCATGTCGGACGAAACCTTGTGCAGGTTCTCCAGGCTAGCGGCCTGATCGTTGTTCGGCCGGACCTTCATTTCGATTTCCTTGATCAGGCGTTCAGCACTTTCCATGTTTGGTGACGCGCAAGCCTGGTACTGCTTGCTGGCGCCGGAATCGGCCGCCTTGGGCTGGGATTGTGCGCTGGCCTGGATCGGCTCGCTTCCGAGGCTGACCTTCTGTGCGCTTGTCAGGGTGTCATAGAACTGCTTCAGCGGCGCTCGCATCGATATTCCGCCATCGCGCACCATCCAGAGCGTTTGTACGAGGGCTCTAAGGCGTTCGGGCGGGGCGAGGTCCCCGGCATTCTGGCACGCGCCTTTCAGGGCTTTGATCGACTGGCCGGCGGTGGATTGCACCTTTTCGAGCGCGTCATGCTGGGCATCGGAGAGCTGCAATATCTGTTCGAGGCGCGCCGCCGGCCAATGGTCGGTCGTGTTGGCTGAATCGCGGCACTGGATGTTGGCCTCGCTGCTGTCGCCGTCATTTTTCGTGGCCGTGCCCGTGGTGGCCGTTCGCAGCGATGACCGTGGGAGATCAAAGCGACCGGCAATCGTATCTGCGATCACGTCAAACCCGCGACCGCGAATCCGCGTGGAGTAGTCATCGGGCCACAAGGTAAAGCCAACAACCTCTACATATGCCGTCGGCCACGCGGGGGGGCCGACCCGGCCCAGGCTAGCCTCCGGATTGGCCGAGCCCTCATGTCCCGTCGAAACCGCAGCCGTGCGGTGACCCGGCGCGACGCCACGATGGCGTCGGGCATGCGGATAGTGGCCGAGCCCGCCGAGCATCTGGCGAAATGGCCGGGTGATCCCGCCGAGGATCCCCTGCGGCGACAATTGCGCATGTGCGACATCGCCGATAGGTGCCGCCAATGCCGTGAGAAGAAAGAGTATAACGGCGCGCCCGCGCATGGCTGGATCCCGAAGACCGCTGATACTCGATAGTGCAGACGCTGCTATTTTATTCAACGGCAAGACGCGGCTGAAAGTTCCATCACGCGCATTGGGAACCGCTTTATCCGGCTTCCGCCAATTCCGGATTGCTTTCGGCCCGGCGGATTTCGTTCAGCTTCCGCTCGACATGTTGCGAAAACACGTATTGAGCAGGGCGCTGATGCGTGAGCGTGATATCGGGACGCATCGGGCCCTCGGTACGCACACCGCGTAAACTCACGCCCAAAGCCTTGAGCGGATGTGCGATTGCATCATTGACGGCCGAAGCTTCGTATCCGCAATGCACCATGCAGTCGGCGCATTTCTCATAATTTCCGGTGCCGTAGGAATCCCAATCGGTTTCGTTCATAAGCTCATTGAACGTCTTGGCGTAGCCTTCGCCGAGCAGATAGCAGGGCTTCTGCCATCCAAATATCGTCCGAGTCGGATTGCCCCATGGCGTGCAGTGGTAACGCTGATTTCCCGCAAGAAAATCGAGAAACAGGCTCGATTGGCTGAACGACCAGCGCGTGGAGCCGCGACCGCTGAAAATGTCGCGGAAGAGCTGCTTGGTGCGATCGCGATTGAGAAAGTGCTGCTGATCGGGTGCGCGCTCGTAAGCATAGCCGGGTGAAACGGTGATGCCGTCGATGCCCATTGCCATGACCGTGTCGAAGAAACGCGCGACTTTTTCGCCATTGGCGTTATTGAACAGCGTGCAGTTGATGTTCACCCGGAAGCCGCGCGCTTTGGCGCTTCTAATTGCGGCTACCGCACGGTCATAGACGCCCGGCTGGCAGACCGACGCATCGTGCATCTCCTTGTCGCCGTCAAGATGCACGGACCAGGTGAAAAACGTGCTCGGCTGATACTGCGACAGTTTCTTTTCCATCAGCAAAGCATTGGTGCACAAGTAGACGAACTTGCGCCGCGCAATGATTCCACGGACGATTTCCGGCATCTGCTTGTGAAGCAGGGGCTCGCCACCTGCGATTGACACGACAGGCGCGCCGCATTCGTCGACGGCATGGAGCGCGTCTTCAACCGGCATATTCTGATGCAAAATAGGATCGGGATAGTCGATCTTTCCGCAGCCCGCGCAAGCAAGATTGCATCGAAACAACGGCTCAAGCATCAGGACCAGCGGATAACGCGCTCGGCCGGTCAGACGCTGGCGGATGACGTAACTACCGACAAACAGTTTCTGAAGAAGAGGAATGCTCAAGATCTATGTCCTTACTTATTGTTTTCCCGCCGGTGACGTCGAGGAGGTCGACCGGCACCCGGAATTCGATGTGTTCTTCCTGACCAGGCAAGGTGAAGACCTCGACCGGCGTTATGGCCCGGAATGCGTTTATCACATCCCGAACCATGACCTCAGGTGCCGATGCGCCGGCCGTGATTCCGACGACATCGACATTGTGCAGCCATTCCGGCCGAATTTCCCCGCCATTGGCGATGAGATGCGTTGGAATGCCGGCCTCGACCCCAATCTCGCGAAGTCGATTGGAATTGGAGCTGTTCGCCGCTCCGACCACAAAAATTACGTCTACCAGCTTGGTTAGTTCGAGCAGGGCAGTTTGGCGATTTTGCGTCGCATAGCAAATGTCCTGGGTACCGGGGCCTACGACGTCCTTGAAGCGGCGAAACAGGGCTGCGATGACGCCGCGTGTATCGTCGACGCTGAGTGTGGTCTGCGTCACGTACGCGATCGGAGTATCCTCGGCAAGGTCCAACGCATCGACGTCTTCTTCGGTCTGCACCAGCAGGACGGGGCCCGGGATTTGACCCAGCGTACCCTCGACTTCAGGGTGGCCGGCATGGCCGATCAGGATGACGGTACGTCCCTGTCGCAGGTAGTGGCGGCCTTGCGCATGCACTTTCGAGACGAGAGGACAGGTCGCATTGAGCACGCGAAGGCCTCTTTCGGAGGCCTCGGCCTCTACCTTTTTCGCGACGCCGTGGGCACTGAAGATCGTTATGGCATCCGGCGGTACTTCCGAAAGATCCTCCACAAAATGGGCCCCACGCGCCTTGAGCGCATCGACCACCCATTTGTTGTGCACGATCTCGTGGCGCACATAAACCGGCGGTCCGTATTTGTCGAGCGCCCGTTCGACGATCTCGATCGCGCGAACGACACCCGCGCAAAACCCGCGCGGTTTAGCAAGAATAACCTTCATGCCGCGCCCCCGTTTACTCTCCCATTTCGGCGGCGCTGCGCACGATCGGTAAGGAAGGCGATCTCGGCCGGCTGAAGCTCGGGAGCATTGCGCGATCCAAAGGCATCGAAGACCTTTGCGACGATCCCATTCGCATCAAGTCCGGCTTTCGCATACATGGCGGGCGGCGAATCGTGATCAATAAATACGTCTGGCAAGAACATGCTCCGGACCTTGAAATTCGGCCGTTCGAGCGCGCCATGTTCCGCAAGAAGCTGGAGGACGTGCGCGCCGAAACCGCCAATGGCGCCTTCTTCGATAGTGACGAGCAATTCGTGCTCGCGTGCAAGGCGAAGGATAAGATCGCTATCAAGCGGCTTGGCAAAGCGGGCATCTGCTACCGTCGTCGAAATCCCATGTGCCGCCAGGACTTCGGCGGCCTTCATGCATTCGGCCAGTCGCGTTCCCAGCGACAGCAGTGCAACCGTTGATCCCTGCGTTATGATTCGCCCGCGACCGATCTCGAGTGGAACGCCCACTTCGGGACGCTCGACACCGACGCCGTCGCCACGCGGATAACGCACAGCAGAAGGTCGGTCGTTGATTGTAGCCGCAGTTGCCACCATGTGGACGAGTTCGGCCTCATCGGCCGCCGCCATGATGACGAAATGCGGCAGACAGCCCAGATAGGCGAGGTCGAATGAGCCGGCATGCGTCGGTCCGTCGGCACCGACTAGGCCGGCGCGATCCATGATGAAACGAACGGGCAGCTTTTGAATGGCGACGTCATGGACGACCTGATCGTATGCACGCTGCAG
This sequence comes from uncultured Pseudomonadota bacterium, assembly GCA_963702605.1. GTDB lineage: Bacteria > Pseudomonadota > Alphaproteobacteria > Rhizobiales > Xanthobacteraceae > Pseudolabrys. The sequence continues at coordinate 602,304 of CAVPDI010000022.1, read as the reverse complement.
AAATGTCGAATAGATCGCGACAAACGGCTTATAGCCTTGGGTTGCCAGTCCCGCGGCAAAAGTGACGCCATGCTGCTCCGCAATTCCAACGTCGAAGGCGCGTTGCGGAAAAGCCTTGGCGAAAATATCGACGCCTGTGCCGCCCGGCATTGCGGCCGTGATCGCCACAATGCGGTCGTCCTTTTCGGCCTCCTTGACGAGGCTTTCGCCGAATACTTTCGTGTATGATGGCGCGTTCGAAGTCGCCTTGTGCTGTTTGCCGGTCGAGACGTCAAATTTGACGACACCGTGATATTTGTCCTGCGACGCTTCGGCAGGAGCATAGCCCTTGCCCTTCTGCGTGCGCACGTGCACCAGAAACGGTCCGTTATCCGCGGTACGCACATTTTCAAGGACGGGCAGCAGCTGCCCGAGATCATGACCATCGACGATGCCGATATAGTAAAAGCCAAGTTCTTCGAACAAGGTCCCGCCGGTGACGAAGCCGCGCGCGAGCTCTTCGGCGAGAGATGCTTTTTCCTTGAAGAATTTTGGCAGGTGTCCGGCGAACTGCTTGCCGATGTCACGCAAGGACATATACATCGGGCTCGAGAGCAAGCGCGTGAGATAATTCGACATCGCACCGACCGGTGGCGCGATCGACATTTCATTGTCGTTGAGGATCACAATAAGGCGGCGATTTATGGCGCCGGCATTGTTCATCGCCTCGTAAGCCATTCCGGCGGAGATCGCACCATCGCCGATTACGCAGACGACGTTGTGATTGTCTCCGGCGAGGTCACGAGCGACCGCCATTCCGAGTCCGGCGGAGATGGAAGTAGAGGAGTGGGCCGCACCGAAGCAGTCGTATTCGCTCTCGGAGCGTTTCGTAAACCCGGACAGGCCGCCGCCGGTACGCAGCGTTCTGATGCGATCGCGCCGGCCGGTGAGAATCTTGTGCGGGTAGGCCTGATGGCCGACGTCCCAAATCAGCTTGTCATTTGGCGTATCGAAAATGTAGTGCAGAGCCACCGTCAATTCGATAACGCCGAGGCTTGCTCCCAAGTGTCCGCCGGTGACCGCCACTGCGTTGATGGTTTCGGCACGTAGTTCGTCCGCAACCTGCTGGAGGTGCCGCGCATTGATACGGCGTAAATCGGCAGGACTCTTAATTGAGTTGAGGATTGCAGAGGTGGATTTTGTCAGGGGATCATCATTGGGCGCCGTCATGCTTTAACTGTCCTTCACGAATGAACGGAGGCGCTCGAGCCTTGGCAAACCCTCACGTAATGATTTCTGTCGCCCAATGCGAGCTTTGCCGGCTTTGCCATGAAGTCTTTCAGTCAGCGTCAATCATTGACAGGAGCAATAGTTCCGCTTCGAAAGCATTGAAAATGATGCGTTTAAGCGCAAGTGGGGGCGCTAATATTTTAGTCGGAAGGCGGATTTAGGCATGCTGGCGTCCTGGGTTACCTCTATCGTGCGGTTCTGCACCCGATTTCCTTGGCCGATCATCGTTTTAGCGGTGATTGGTGCTGCCGCTTCGGCTGCCTATTCAGGCCGCCATTTCGCCATCAATACGGATATTAACAAGCTAATTTCTCCTGATCTCGACTGGCGCCGCCGCGAAGCCGACTTCGCGAAGGCGTTTCCCGGACATTACGGGGCCACGCTCATCGTCGTCGAGGCCCCGACGGCGGAATATGTTGCCCGCGCGGCTGCCGAGCTGGCCGCTCGCCTGAAATCCCAGCCGCGACTTTTTCGCTCAGTCGAGGATATCGGAGGTAGTGAATTTTTTGCGCGCAACGGATTGTTGTTCCAGGCCGACGGACGATGTCGCGCGCACCGCCAAAGGCCTGGCGCAGGCGGCACCCCTGGTCGGGACCCTCGCAGACGATCCCAGTCTGCGCGGGCTTACCCGCGCCCTCTCGTTAGGGCTCATTGGCGTACAAAATCGCATGGTCACGCTGGACGCGCTGGCCCGGCCTCTATCGATGGCGTCGAAGACTGTCGAAGACGCACTGGCGAATCGCCCTGCGTCGTTTTCGTGGCTTTCGATGCTCAACGGTCAGGATCCGGGACCGAGTGACCTGCGCCGGCTTATCGAAGTGCATCCGGTGCTGGATTTTTCCGCGCTCCAGCCGGGAAAAGTGTCGAGTACCGCCATTCGCGAGGCGGCAAAAGAACTGCAGCTCTCGCAAAAATATCAGGCACGCGTGAGGCTGACTGGCTCGGTAGCGATGGCCGACGAAGAATTTGCGTCGGTTCAGGAAGGCGCGCTGGTCAACGGAATTGGCACAATCATCGTCGTTCTGACGATCCTGTGGCTGGCATTGAAGTCGGCGCGGCTCATCGTCGCGGTTTTCGTCAACCTGTTCATTGGACTGGCGCTCACGGCTGCTCTCGGTCTCGCGATGGTCGGCGCATTGAACATGATATCCGTTGCCTTCGCGGTGCTGTTCGTCGGGCTGGGCGTCGATTTCGGCATTCAATTCTCGGTGCGCTATCGGGCCGAACGTCATGACGTCGAAAAAATGCGCGCCGCACTCGCCAAGGCGGCGGAAAAGATCGGCGCGCCTTTGACTCTCGCCGCCGCTGCCGTTGCCGCCGGTTTCCTGTCGTTTCTCCCGACCGATTACAGGGGCGTATCCGAACTGGGTCAAATCGCCGGCGCGGGCATGCTGATCGCGTATTTAACAAGTATCACCGTTTTGCCTGCACTCATTACGGTACTCAACCCGCCCGGAGAACCGGAGGAGATCGGGTATCGCGCGCTCGCTCCCGTTGACAGGTTTCTGCAGGACTATCGCGTGCCGGTCATTGGTGGCACCTTGGCAGTTGCGCTCATCGGTTCGCCGCTGCTTTATTTTCTTTCCTTCGATTTCGATCCCATACATTTGCGCAATGCGCAGACGGAATCGATTTCCACTTTGCTTGATCTCGGCGGGGACCCGAGGGTCGGAATCAACTCCGTCAACGTCATCGCTCCGTCGGTTGATGACGCCGCAGCCACCGCTGCAAAATTACAGAAATTGCCGCAGGTCCTCCAGGCAACAACGCTGCTAAGTTTTGTTCCGCAGGATCAGGACAAGAAACTTGCACTCATCGGAGATTTGCGACGTAGCCTCGGTCAGTCGCTGCAGCCGTCGGAACCGAGCAAGCCGCCGACCGATGCTGAAAATGTAGCTGCTTTGAACAGTATGGCTGATCAACTCAATAAAATCGCGGGGAATAGCAAGGGCGCAGGCGCCGAGGCAGCCAAACGTCTGGCCGCTGACGGAATAAAGCTCGCGAAGGCCGATGAATCGGTCCGGACCCGGGCGCAAACGGCATTCATTACGTCCCTCGAGACCGATCTTGCCCAGTTGCGCGGTTTTCTGACCGCAGAACGAATCACAAGGGACAATCTTCCAGGCGTCCTCAAGCAGCAATGGATGACAAGCGACGGGCGCGGACGCATTGAAGCTGCGCCCAAAGGAAATACCGATGACACCGAGGTGCTGAGGTCATTCGCCCGCGCAATCCTTGCGGATTATCCGAACGCGACGGGCGGCCCGATTTCGATACTTGAATCGAGCCGCACAGTAGTGAGGGCTTTCGTTGAAGCCGGTTTCTACGCGCTCGTTTCGATCGCGATATTGCTCTGGATTGTCCTGAGGCGGTTTGGCGATGTATTGCTGACGCTGGTGCCTCTGTTGTTGGCGGGCGTCGTAACACTTGAGATTTGTGTTCTTATCGGCATGCCGCTTAATTTCGCCAACATCATCGCTCTGCCGCTGTTGCTTGGCGTCGGAGTGGCGTTCAAGATCTACTACATTATGGCCTGGCGCTCGGGCCGCACGAACTTGCTGCAGTCGAGCCTCACGCGTGCCGTGATTTGGAGCGCGTTGACGACGGCGACGGCCTTCGGGAGTCTCTGGCTCTCGCAGCACCCCGGTACCTCGAGCATGGGCAAGCTGCTCGCACTGTCGCTGGTGTGTACTTTGGCCGCTGCGGTGTTATTTCAGCCGGCGCTCATGGGAAAACCCCGTAGTGCCCGCGACCCGTGAGCACACATCGTCGGGCGGCTCGGTCGTATTTGCAGGAGGCTTGTTCGCAGGGGATTTGGCTGTGGCCTTAGGGCCACTCGACTTTGGCGCCGGAATTTGTGGTGGCGCGCTGCCAAAGGTGTCTTGTGCCTCGACACGCGTCCAGTTTTCGCCGCCGCATAAAAAGCCCAGAACGCAGCCCTGCACGCGCAGGGTATTGGGGTCGGAAAGTGTGATGGAAGCGGAGTAGGTATTGCCGTCCTCGGAATTATAGATCTGCCCTTCCCATTGATTTGCATGCGAGGGGGTCATGCCGAGCAGAATCGGCATCCCAAGCGTGGGGCGCGACCGCAAATTCGGATCGGGGTTCTTGGTGTCGGTACCCGGCTGCGCCTCCCATGACACGACCCCCCAAAGGCGGCCACCGCAATCGACGATTTTGATGCGCGCGATGCGCTTGGCCACCAGCCATTCTCCGGTTGGATCGGGCGGCGAAATGCTTGCTGGCTGTGCGAAGACGAGGCCCGCCAGGCAAAACATGAAGGCGGCGGCGAGCGGCCACGTATTGACGATTGATCGAATTCGCATGCTTAGGCACCCTGAATCCCCGTGTGGATTGGTCTGTACACCTGAAATTGCTGAAATCGAGCCTGGTTCCGCTGTTCCCTATGGCCCAAATTCTGTCAAATTGGAACTCGAACCAACAGCAACTCGTTCTGATCTCCGGGTTGTGTGAGCCATGTCAGTTGGCCCATAGGGCAAGATGGAGTGCATAGTGCTTGATTTCCCTGCGGCGCTTAGTCCGCCCGCACCAATTCCCCGGGCGCAGCCTCTCGGACCCATCGAGCTCCTTCGCGTACTTGCCAAAAATCCAATCGAGGCATGGACCGCCGCGCATTTCGAACAACCTATCGTCACGAGTGGATTGTCAATCGGACGCGTGGCGGTGGTCAGTGACCCCGCGGCGATACGGCGGGTCTTGCTGGAAAATTGTGACAATTATGAAAAAGACTGGCTGCAACGAAGGGTCTTGTCGGCTGGCCTCATCGGAGGGCTCCTGACCGCCGAAGGCCAAAACTGGCGGATGCAACGCCGGGCCCTGGCGCCGCTTTTCGCGCGCAAGACCGTCATGAACTTTACTTCCGCGATGATCGCTGCAGCTGACAAGATGGTCGAGCGGCTTGGCCAACGCAAAGGCGAAGTGACAGATGTCGCCGTTGAAGCTACGCGTGTCACCTTGGAAGTATTGGAGCAGACGATTTTTTCGGACGGCCTTGGGCGCGACGCAGAAGATATCCGCACGGCGATGAAGCGCTATTTTGAGACGATCGGGCGGATCGATCCGTTCGACATGTTCGGCGTTCCCGAATTTTTGCCGCGGCCCGGCCGCTGGAAATTGCGGCCCATGCTTCGCCTTTTTAAATCGGCGATCAACTCGATTATTTCGACACGCCGTCATCGCCTCGCCAATGATCCGGACGGCGCGCCGCGGGACATTTTGACACTCTTGCTCGAGGCTTCCGACCCCGAGACGGGCGAGGCGCTTACGGAAGCCGAAATCCGCGCCAATATTCTGACGTTTATAGCGGCCGGTCATGAGACGACTGCGAACTGCATAAGCTGGTCGCTGTTTCTGCTGTCAAAATCGGATCAATGGCGTGAACGCGTCCGCACCGAGGCCGATCGCGTTTTCGAGGGCCCTCGCGATGGTCTGGCCGATCGGCTCGTCGAGACGCGAGCCGTTATCGACGAAGCCAACCGCCTCTATCCGCCCATTTCGGCAATCAGCCGTGCGGCCAAGGGTCCCGACGAACTTGCCGGCGAGCCGATCAAGCGCGGGACGATGGTGGTCATTGCGCCTTATGTCCTGCACCGTCACCGCGCATTGTGGGAAAAGCCCTCGACGTTCGAACCAAATCGGTTTCTTGGCGATGCCCGGCAGGCGATTGATCGCTTCGCCTATCTTCCCTTCGGAGTCGGGCCGCGGATTTGCATCGGTGCGACCTTCGCAATTCAGGAAGCGTCCATTATCGTCGCCTCGATCGTGCGCCATTTCACGCTCGAGATGGCGCCCGGTCACATTGCATGGCCCGAACTGAAAGTCACTTTACGGCCACGGGGCGGCTTGCCGATGATACTGCGCCGACGCTAACTCAAGCGGTTTACTGGCCAAATTATGGAGTTGAACGGGCGGAGGGCCGGAGGGTCCATTCGACATACCAGGAATGACTGAAAAAACCGACGGCTCCCGCGCGAAGTCTGCAGACAACGACCGGACCATGATGGCGCGATGCATCGCCCTCTCTGCGGCCGCGATAGAGCAGGGCGAATTGCCCTTTGCCGGTCTCGTGTGCAGGGGGGACAAAGTCATCGCGCAAGCGACCAACGAAGTGGTCCAGGGCGGCGATATTACGCGTCACGCCGAACTGGTCGCAATCTCGAAAGCACAAAAAGTTCTGGGACAAAAGGAATTGGCGGGCTGTACGCTCTACAGCAATATAGAACCTTGCGCGATGTGCGCATTCGCGGCGAGGGAAACCCGCATCGAGCGTGTCGGTGTTTTCAATCAGGTCGCCGATGATGGGCGGCCTTTCAAAGTGGAATGTCCTGCGGGACAGCGAACTCTCGGGCGCGATGCCGGAGGTATTCGGGCCAGTTCCCGAAGTGATTGGCGGGTTTATGCGGGAAGAGGCGGAGAAGATCTGGCAATCCTGGCATCCACTGGTATGGGCGGTGATCAAGCACCGCGGATATCTCGATGGCGAGGACGTGGATCCTGCGCTTGAGCACCTGCACGCGATTCCGGAGCGGCACAGCCTGATCCGCAAGATCTTTGCATTGCACAGGCACGGCCCGTCTTTGCTGCGAAAATTCCGCTTATGAATTATTGGCCGTGGTCTTCCAGGACCTTTTGGCAGGCCTTCTTGAGCCTTTGGCGGTGGTCTTGCAGGCACGCAAGGACACGGAACGTGTCCGGAATGGCGTCCTGACAAAATCTAGTCGAGTCGGGAGCACAGGCTGCCTGCTCTTCTGGCGTACCCTGGAAAAGTCCGCCGCTCGGCGCGGGCTGACGGCCTTCGTTGGCTGCGTAAGCCGTACCGCTAGCGACTTGGATGAGGACGAGAACAGCGCAAAGCCTGGAGAACATTGTCTTGTGTCCGGTTATCGTACATGGTTCGATGTCAACCGCCACGGTGCCTCGGGCGTTCCATGAGAAACCGGCGGTTGTTGATTGTTACTGCATCATTTTGCGGCGTCTGCATTTGAGTGCGAAGATGTTAGTACCGTCACTGTGGGTGTCGAGTTTTTTGCGCGGGGCCGGCTATTGCCCTGATACTGGCAATTTCGGCCGCCGAATCTGGTCATGCACAAAGCATAGCACCGTTTGATCGTCTGGCAGGTCAATGGTCCGGCTCCGGCACGATTGATCTGTCCAATGGTTCGCGTGAGCCGATCAAATGCCGCGCGGCCTATGATGTTCTCGGGAACCAAAAAAAGCTCCAGCTCAATATCCGCTGCGCAAGCGACAGCTACAATTTCGAATTACAAGCCAGCGCACGCTATTCGGCCGGCGCAATCAGCGGGATCTGGAGCGAGCAGACGCACAATGTCGGCGGGACGATCTCCGGCAGGGCCGACGGCGACCATTTCCAGGTCCTTGCAAAAGGCCAATCCTTTTCGGCAAGCCTGACGTTGATTACGCACGGCGGCCGTCAATCGGTGCTCATCAGGGCACAGAACGCGCAGACGAGCGTTAAAGGCGCCTCGATCAGTCTCAAGCGCCGATCCTGATTGTTCATTCTGCCGAAGACCGGAGCAACGAGCGCCGAGACGTGCGGCGCACCACCTTGCTGAGAAAAGTCGCAATCGGCCGCAGCATGAACAGGTCGGCGACAAGAGCCGCCACCATCGCGAAACGCACTCAGCCAGCCAAAAAGCCGCAATGACGGAAGGCTCGAAAGAACGGTCATTGCCAGCCCGCAGGCAAGGACTGCCGAAGTGAGGATCAGCGGCGGACCGACCAGGATCGTTGCGCGTTCGACGCCAACTGCGGGGTCGGCGTCGGTATCCTCGATCTGAAGGCGATTGAGAAAATGGATTGTCGCGCTCAGTCCGAGGCCAAACGATACCGTCAGGGCGATCACACTCGCAAACTGCAGACCTTGACCGATCGCCAGCAAAACGGTTCCGGCAAGAACGATCGGAAACAGGCCAGGCAAAATGCTGATGAGCATCACGATTGGTGACCAGAACGCCAGGCCGATAAATGCCGCCACGAAGACGATTTCGATCGTAAGCCCTCTGCTCAGCTTATCGATCATTAGCGCGCTGTTTCGCGCGGCGATCACAGACAATCCCGTCACTGCAATTTTGTAACCGGGATATTTCGCGCGAACGCTATTGAGCTGCCGGTCAACCCGGTCGACGATGGGTAACAGTTGGCTGGCATCGGAATCCGGGACGCGCCCGCTAACGATCACCGAGTCTTGTTCGGCCGAGATGAATCGGCGTGTGAGATAGGGCGGCAGCAGGTCGACATATTGCTTGAGTGTGTCGACGTCGGATTTTTGCAGTTTCTCGGCAAGCCATCGTCGAAGCGTGTCCAATCGACCAGACATTACCGACGCCTTTCTGATGCTCGAGCAAGGCGTGAACATCGGCAATCACGGCCAGGGTTTCAGGCGCATAAAGCGAAGACCCTTTCGGGAACTGGATGTACACGTCGAATGGGTTTGCGCCCGTGAGCTTGATGTCGAGCCGCTGGCTGGCCTTGACCGCCTGTTCGCGGTCGGGAACCTGGTCCGCGAGCCGATAGCGCGGCTGTAGTTGCGTATACCCAAGCGACAATCCAGCGACGACGATCAGGCTGATCAGCGAGTAGAGTCCCGGCCGTGCCACCATGCGAATGGCAATCCAGCTGCACAGCCGGCGCAGGACATTGAGGGCATTGTCCATGTTTCGGACTGCCGCAACAAATCCAGCTTCATTCCGGATGAGCAATACACCAAGCAGCGGCACGCCCATTAAAACGGCCACGAGTGCCACCGCAACCGCGATCAGCCCCGCCTCGCCAAATGTCCGGACAAGATCAGACGGCGAAAATTGGAGAGCAATGAACGATACGCCGGCGGTTCCATGCGTCAGTACGCAGGCCGGCCCGACAATGAGCAGGGCATTGCGAAACGCGGTTACCTTGTCATCGCCGGCGAGCAGGCGATCGCGCGCCGCGAAGGTGATCTGCATGCTGTCGGAAAAGCTGATAACCATTATCAGCGGCGTCATGACATTCAGAAATATGTTGAGGCTGAACCCGAGCCAGCCGAGGGCGCCGAGTGCCAGAAGAATCGCGACGAGCGGCGGTCCGGCCGCAATGATCATGAACGACGGGCGGCGGAAGAATATGATCGCGATGAGGCAACCGACGGCGAAGCCCAGGCTGTTGTAGACGAGACGGTCTCGTTGGATGGCGTTGCGGATTTCGAGCTGCATGACTGGCACGCCGGAAAGCTCGGCCTTTAGTCCGCTGCCCGCCAGGTTTGTCTTGATCTCCTTGCGGATCGCGTCGACGGTTGGCCCCAAGCCGTCCGGCCCGGTGACGGATGGCTCCAGCGCCAGCACCATCAATGTCAGCTTGCCGTCCTCGGACAGCATTTTCCCGCGAATGATTTCATTCGACATGACGCGCTGGATCAGCGTCTGGTAGTCGGCACCCTGCGGCAGGGGATTTGGAAACAGGGGAGGCGGAATCTGGCCGCCGGAGTCGGGAGGCTCGCGCGCAGAAAATATGGAGATAAGGCCGCGCGTGCCGTCGAGAAGCTGGAGATCGATCGCAAGCTCGCGCAGTTTTTCGAGCGAGGGACGATCGAGCAGATGGTCCCCCTCGATGACGATAAGGACGTCAAATTCGTTCGAGGGGAAGCGCCGCGTTACCTCTTCGTAAGTGCGGAATTCGTCCGTATCTGACCGAAAGAGCTGGCTGAGCGAATCGTCAACTTTTACCCGCGAATACCCGATCGCCGCAAACGCGCTCAGAACGATGAATGCAAGTGCACACAACGTGCGATGTGACAATGAAAAGAAACCAATGCGCTCAATTCCGAGCGCGAGATTCCGCGGCTTGACGCTACGCGGTGTCTTTAGCGGATCGCGGTCCGATGGCGGTAGACTGGTCACTGATCGCCGATCCAGATGCCGGTGAATGACGCACTTTCAGACGCAAACTTCCCACTGGGTCGAGCCTGGTTATGCGCCCGCGACGTCAGAGAGCTCTTTTGTCGCCCGCGCGCCGGTACCCCACCGCCGCTCAATATAGTCGATGACCATTTGCTTGAAATCTGCGGCGACGGTCGGACCGCGCAAGGTCGCCGCCTTCTTGCCGTCGATGAAGACAGGTGCGGTCGGCTGCTCGCCCGTGCCCGGCAACGAGATGCCGATATCAGCATGCTTACTCTCCCCCGGTCCGTTGACGATGCAGCCCATCACCGCAACGTTGAGCATCTCGACTCCGGGATAGCGCCTTTTCCATTCGGGCATCGAGTCGCGAATGAAATTCTGGATATCGGAGGCCAGCTCCTGAAACGTCGTCGACGTTGTGCGGCCACAGCCCGGGCACGCGGCCACGAGCGGCACGAAGGTGCGCAGGCCCATGGTTTGCAGCAGCTCCTGCGCCACCTGCACTTCGCGCCTGCGATCGCCGCCTGGTTCGGGCGTGAGCGATATCCGGATGGTGTCGCCGATGCCCTGCTGGAGAAGGATGCCCATCGCAGCGGACGACGCCACGATGCCTTTCGATCCCATGCCGGCTTCAGTGAGGCCGAGATGCAGCGCATAGTCGCAGCGACGCGCGAGCTCGATATAGACCGAGATGAGGTCCTGAACGGACGAAACCTTGGCCGACAATATTATGCGGTTTCGCGGCAGGCCGATTTCTTCCGCCCGGGTTGCCGACAACAGGGCTGACTGCACCATGGCCTCGTGAGTCACTTCGCGCGCATCGCGTGGCCGAGCCGATTTGGCATTCTCGTCCATGAGCCGCGTGAGCAGTTCCTGATCGAGCGAACCCCAATTGGCGCCGATGCGCACGGGCTTGTTGTATTTCAGCGCCATTTCGATGATTGCTGAAAACTGCCTGTCCTTCTTGTCCTTGAAGCCGACATTGCCGGGGTTGATACGGTACTTGTCGAGCGCTTCGGCGCAGGCGGGGTGATCGGCCAGAAGCTTGTGACCGATATAGTGAAAATCGCCAATGAGCGGCACCGGTGTACCGAGCTGCGCGAGCCGATCCCTGATGCGCGGGACCGCTGCCGCGGCCTCGTCGCGATCGACGGTAATTCGCACGAGCTCCGATCCCGCGGCGGCGAGTGCGGCAACCTGCCGCGCTGTGCCCTCCACGTCGGCCGTGTCGGTATTTGTCATGGATTGGACGACGATCGGCGCGCCCCCGCCCACGGCGACGCCGCCGACCGCTACTGCGACGGATTTATGACGCTGCAGTGTTGCAAAACTCATCGGGATCTTCCGGACCGTCGGGCACTCGGACTCATGCCCTCGTAGATGGGGCCACAGCCCCGAGTTACCGGCCCTGATTGTAGCCAGTTCCTTGCCGTGCTGTGAATGGTTAAATCATTGGTTCGTCCGGCATTGTGGCAATTTTTCTGGCCCACGCCGAATCCATTGCAATGGCGGTCCGTTCGAATTTTTCCGCCAATCTGCGCAGTTCCTGGGCTATAAATGGGTCGGCACAACCGGCAGCGCGCCTGCGACAGTAATTGCTCTCGCGCAGCAGGAATTGTCTTGCAGTCATGACGTGTTCTTCTTCGTTGCTGTGAGCCGCTAACAACGCCCGTCCATGCCCTTGGTTCCGGGGCCCCCTATCCAAAATAACGCAGGTATTATCGGACGATCTGTTGAAGCAATGCGTGCAGCTTTGCCGCCTCTATGGGCTTTTGCAGCACCGGCGCGCCGGCAAATTCCGAAAGAATACTGTCGGGGCCGTATCCGGTGACGAATGCGAACGGGATTTTTCGATTGGCGAGGATATCGGCGACCGCATAGGTTTTTTCGCCTCCCAAATTTACGTCAAGAATTCCCGCCTGCAGGTTATTGCTGGTAGCGGCGAGAATGGCGTCATTGAAGCGGCTATAGGGACCATCGACCTTGTGCCCGAACGCAGAGAGCATATCCGCGAGCATCATCGATACCAAAGGCTCGTCTTCCACGAGCAATACACGTTTATCGTCCGAATCCGGTTCGACATCCCTTGTCGATCCGCCATTTGCCTGTGCCCGCTCGATCGGGCCGCGATTGAACGCGTCCTTGCCGGACTCATGCGGGACAGTCATGGTGCAGCGCAAGCCGCGGCGCCTGCCAGTCGAAATGCACAGTGCCGCCCAACTGTCGCTCGATACCGGCGACGATCGCTCGGCTGCCATAGCCGCGTCGACTCGGCGGCGTAATCCGCGGGCCGCCTGACTCCACCCAGGCGAGTTCGAGCTTGCCGCTGCCAACCCGCCAGACTAGCTCCACGCGTCCCGTGCCGGCGGACAGGGCGCCATACTTCGCTGCGTTTGTCGCCAATTCATGAAGTGCCAAGGCGATTGTTTGCGCGGTCGCTGGCGGCAGCAGAACCATCGGTCCGCGCGCCAATACACGCTCATTGGCGGCGGCGCGGTACGGCGCGAACTCTTCTTCGACCAGTCGGGTGAGATCGGCACCTTCCCAGCGCGAACCGGCAAGGAGCCTGTGCGCATTAGACAGGGCCCCGATGCGGCCGTCGAGCGCGCCGATATATTCATCGATTGTTTCAGCTCGCGTAAGCCGCATGATCGACTGCACGACCGCAACCACGTTGCGCGCACGATGATCGACCTCCTCCGCAAGCAGGATTTGCCGCTCTTCGGCCCGTTTTCGCTCGGTGATGTCCGATGTAACTCCGCTCAAGGAAACCAGGCGTCCCTGTTCATCGAAGCTCGCCGCTGCGGTTCCTGTGCACCATCGGATTTCACCATTCGGACGCAACACGCGGAATTCAGTCTGAAATGTATTGGCGGTTTTCGAAACCTTGCGGAATGCGCGGACCAGAAGCTCGAAATCTTCCGGGTTGATGAGCGGCCGCACACTCTCGATGGTAGGTTCGAAAGTCTGTCCGATCGACGCCGAAGATCTCGCACTGGCCCTGGTCCCAAACCGTCTTGCCGCGACCGATATTCCACTCCCAGCTGCCCATCTGGCCGGCGGCAAGCGCAAGGCTGCGCAGTCGTTCGCTTTGGCGGAGCTGACGGGTGGAAGATGCGAGTTCAGCCGTGCGTTCGGCGACGCGAGCTTCGAGATCGCGGTTTAATTGTTCGAGCTGGCGCGTCTTGCGGAATAATTCGACGAAAACCTTGACCTTCGCGCGCAAGACCTCGGGAATGACAGGTACCGGCACATAGTCGACCGCACCCATCTCGTAACCGCGAAGACGGTCGACGTCGGTGAGCAGAATGGCCGAGATAAAGATCAAGGCCGTCTTCTCGAAGCGAGGGTGATTGCGGATCATCGCGGCCAGCTGGAACCCGTCGATGTCCGGCATGTAAACGTCGATCAAGACGACTGCGACGTCGTTCTTGAGGAGCATTTCAAGCGCTTCGGTGGCATTGCTTGCGCTCAACAGATTCTCGCCGACGTTCGCCAGGATCGTCTGGTAGGTGAGCAGTTTCGCCGGCTGATCGTCGACCAGCAGAATGTTGACCTTGTCGTCGAGCATGGCGTCCTCGCTGTTAGCGATGCAGCCAACTGCGGAGCGCAGACAGCAGTTGTTCGGTGTTTACCGGTTTGGCGAGATAGTCGGAGGCGCCTGCGTCCAGGCATTTTTCACGGTCACCCTTCATTGCCTTGGCAGTAAGGGCAATGATCGGCAGGCGACGGAAATCGGCGTTTTTCCGGATCTTTTCCATAGTCTGATAGCCGTCCATTTCCGGCATCATGATGTCCATCAGCACGATTGCGATATCGGGGCTCAACTCAATCAATCTGAATCGCCTCGTTTCCGGTAGTGGCGGTAAGGACCCGCATGCCCCGCCGTTCGAGGACGCTGCTCAGCGCAAAGATGTTTCGGGCATCGTCGTCGACCAGGAGCACCGTGCGATCGACCAGGTCTTCGTCGGAACTGGTCAGCTGTTCCAGCATGCGTTGTTTTTCAGGCGGCAGATCCGTCACGACGCGATGCAGAAAGAGCGCCGTTTCATCGAGCAGGCGCTCGGGCAATTCGACGCCCTTCACCACGATGCTTCGCGCCATGGTGTGGAGACGGGCATCCTCCTCGGCGCTGAGTTCGCGGCCGGTGAACACGACAACCGGAACCTGCGAGAGCTCTTCGTCGGCCCCCAGTTCTTCCAGCACTTCGAATCCGGACATATCGGGCAGGCGGAGATCGAGCACCACGCAGTCGGCGGACTGGCTGCGCAGCTTCTCAATTGCACCGCGGCCGGTGCCAACGGTTTCGATTTCCACGTCGTCATAGCCAAGCAGTTCGGAAATGCTCAACTGCTCGGCTGGATTGTCTTCGACAATCAACAATCGCTTGCGTCGTGGTGCGGAATATTCCTTGATCCGGCGGAGCGCCGCCTCGACGCCTTCAGTGGTTGTCGGTTTAGTGACGAAGGAAAATGCGCCGCGGGAAAGCCCGTGGTGCCGGTCTTCATCGAGCGTGATGATCTGCACCGGAATATGCCGCGTTAGCGGATTCTGCTTGAGCTGGCTGAGTACGCTCCAGCCCAGCATGTCAGGCAGGAAAACGTCGAGTGATACTGCGCTGGGCTGGTATTGCTTGGCGAGCTCGAGGGCATCGTCGCCGCGCATTGCCACGAGGACCTTGAAGCCCCTGTCGCGGGCGAGGTCGACTAGTACGCGGCAATAGTGGGGATCATCCTCCACGATCAGCAATATGGAGTCGCCGGGCTGTACTTCGTGGCGGTCATCGGGAATCTGCCTCGACCGCGCGTTCCGGCAGCACGCTGGGCGCCGGTAGTTGCATTGGTACAGGGCTGCTGCCTGTGCGCGCTACGCTGGATGGCCCAACATAAGTAATCGGCAGGTACAACGTGAATGTACTTCCGACGCCGGGCGAGCTGCGCAGCTGAATCTCGCCGCCCAACAGGCTCGAAAGCTCGCGGCTGATCGCCAATCCGAGGCCGGTGCCGCCATATTTGCGGCTGGTGCTGGCGTCGGCCTGCTGGAAGGCCTCGAAAATGATCTTCTGCTTTTCGGCCGGGATTCCGACACCGGTGTCCGCGACTTCGAAGGCGACGACGCCTTGCGCCTGGCTGAGGATCGGGTGGGTCGACGTCCACCCAGCGCCCGCCGCGAACACCTTGAGCTGGACGCCGCCGCGATCGGTGAATTTGAAGGCGTTGGAGAGCAGGTTCTTGAGGACCTGCTGCAGCCGCTTTGAGTCGGTGATGAGACTGCGCCCGAGTGCCGGATCGAGTTCGACATTGAATGAAAGCTGCCGTGTTTCCGCCTCGTGGCGGAATGGCCGCCCGACGGCGTCAAGAATATTGGCGAAGAACAGTTCCTCCGCATCGACGGTGACTGTTCCGGATTCGATCTTCGACAGATCAAGAATATCGCTGATCAAGTTGAGGAGATCGGTGCCGGCGCCGTGAATGGTGCGGGCAAATTCGGTCTGTTTATTCGTGAGATTGCCGTCAGGATTGTCGGCAAGTTGCTGCCCAAGGATAAGAATGCTGTTGAGCGGCGTCCGCAGCTCGTGGGACATATTGGCGAGAAATTCCGACTTGTATTTCGAGGTGAGGGCGAGCTCCGCAGCTTTCTCCTCGAGCGCGCGCCGCGCCTGCTCGATTTCCTGGTTCTTCCTTTCGACTTCGACGTTCCGCTCCGCAAGCTGCTGTGCCTTCTGTTCCAGCTGTTCGTTGGTTTGCTGCAATTCACGCTGCTGCGTTTGCAGTTCACCGGCGAGCTGCTGCGACTGCTTGAGCAGCCCTTCCGTCTGCATGGTCGCCTCGATGAGTTGAGCACGATACCAATGCTGGCGGTCAGTTGCTCGAGGAACATGGTCTGGAGTGTCGTGAATTGGGTTACTGATGCCAATTCGATGACGGCCTTGACCTGATTTTCAAAGAGGACCGGCAAGACCATGATGTTGCTCGGCACGACCTTGAACAGCGCGGAGGCGATCGGTACCGCGTGCGTCGGCATATCGGTGATCAGCATCCGGCGCTTGTCAGCAGCGCATTGCCCGATGAGGCCTTCGCCGATGCGCAGCCGTTGCGGGTGGCCATTGATGCCGTCATCGGCATAGGCCGAGAGCAAGCGCATGCTGTGCATCTCTTCGCCTTCGACCTGATAAATCACGCCCTGTTGCGCATTAACCAGCGGCGTAAGTTCGCTGAGCAGAAGCCGGCCGACGGTGCCCAGATCCCGCTGGCCCTGCAGCATATTGGTGAATTTGGCGAGGTTGGTCTTCAGCCAGTCCTGCTCCGTGTTGCGGTCCGTTGTCAGGCGCAGGTTGTCGATCATCGTGTTGATGTTGTCCTTGAGCTCGGCAACTTCGCCGCGCGCATCAACCTGAATCGACCTCGTCAGGTCGCCCTTGGTCACGGCGGTCGCGACTTCGGCGATGGCGCGCACCTGCGTGGTGAGGTTCGCCGCCAGCAGGTTCACGTTGCCGGTGAGCGCCTTCCAGGTACCGGCTGCGCCGGGCACGTTGGCCTGGCCGCCGAGGCGTCCTTCGACACCGACTTCGCGCGCAACGGTCGTCACCTGGTCGGCGAAGGTCGCCAGCGTGTCGGTCATGTTGTTGATGGTTTCGGCGAGTGCCGCGACTTCGCCTTTTGATTTTACTGTGAGATTCTGCTTGAGGTCGCCGTTGGCGACCGCGGTCACGACTTTCACGATGCCGCGTACCTGCTCGGTGAGGTTGGCCGCCATTACGTTCACGGTATCGGTGAGATCCTTCCAGGTGCCGGCAACTCCGGACACTTGCGCCTGACCGCCAAGCTTGCCCTCCGTGCCGACTTCGCGTGCGACGCGCGTCACTTCCGATGCGAACGCGTTGAGCTGGTCGACCATCGTATTGATGGTGTTCTTGAGCTCGAGAATTTCACCTTTGACATCGACGGTGATCTTGCGCGACAGGTCGCCGCGCGCCACCGCGGTGGTCACTTCGGCGATGTTGCGGACCTGCGTCGTGAGGTTCGCGGCCAGCAGGTTGACGTTGTCGGTGAGGTCTTTCCACGTGCCGGCTGCGCCGGGCACGTTGGCCTGGCCGCCAAGCCGGCCTTCGGTGCCGACCTCACGCGCCACGCGCGTGACTTCGCCGGCGAACGAACGGAGCTGGTCTGTCGTGGTGTTGAGCGTCTCCTTGAGCTGGAGCAACTCGCCGCGCACGTCCACGGTGATCTTCTTCGACAGGTCGCCTCCGGCGATTGCGGTTGCTACTTCCGCGATGTTTCGGACCTGTGCCGTCAGGTTGGACGCCATGAAGTTGACGTTGTCGGTCAAATCCTTCCAGGTGCCTGCCACTTCGGGCACTTCCGCCTGGCCGCCGAGTTTGCCCTCGGTGCCCACTTCACGCGCGACGCGCGTCACTTCCGAGGCGAACGAATTGAGCTGGTCCACCATCGTGTTGATGGTATTTTTCAGCTCAAGAATTTCCCCTTTCACGTCGACCGTGATTTTGCGCGAAAGGTCACCACGCGCGACGGCGGTGGTGACCTCGGCGATGTTGCGGACCTGGGCGGTCAGGTTGCCGGCCATGGAATTCACGCTGTCGGTCAAATCCTTCCAGGTGCCGGCCACGCCTGGCACGTTCGCCTGGCCGCCGAGGCGGCCCTCGGTGCCGACTTCGCGTGCCACGCGGGTCACTTCGCCGGCGAACCTGTTGAGCTGGTCCACCATCGTGTTGAGCGTTTCCTTGAGCTGAAGGATCTCGCCGCGCACGTCGACGGTAATCTTGCGCGAAAGGTCGCCACCGGCGATGGCGGTTGCCACCTCGGCGATGTTGCGGACCTGGCCGGTGAGGTTGCCCGCCATCGAGTTCACCGAATCGGTCAAATCCTTCCAGGTTCCGGCGACACCGGGCACCTGCGCCTGGCCGCCGAGCTTGCCTTCTGTGCCGACCTCGCGCGCGACGCGCGTCACTTCCGACGCGAATGAGTTGAGCTGATCCACCATCGTATTGAGCGTTTCCTTCAGCTGAAGGATTTCGCCCGACACGTTCACGGTAATCTTCTTCGACAAGTCGCCCTGTGCGACCGCGGTCGCGACTTCAGCGATGTTTCGCACCTGGCCGGTGAGATTCGAAGCCATCGAATTCACGCTGTCGGTCAGGTCCTTCCAGGTGCCGGCAACGCCGCGCACGACGGCCTGGCCGCCCAGCTTGCCTTCGGTGCCGACTTCACGCGCGACGCGGGTAACTTCGCCGGCAAATCCGTTGAGCTGGTCCACCATGGTATTGATGGTGTCCTTGAGCTCGAGAATTTCGCCGCGCACGTCGACGGTAATTTTTTTCGACAAGTCGCCATTGGCGACGGCCGTTGTCACTTCGGCGATATTACGCACCTGACCGGTCAGATTGCCGGCCATCGAGTTCACGGAATCGGTCAAATCCTTCCAGGTGCCGGCGACGCCAAGCACGTTGGCCTGGCCGCCGAGGCGCCCCTCGGTCCCGACTTCGCGCGCGACGCGCGTCACTTCGCCGGCGAACGCATTGAGCTGGTCCACCATCGTATTGATGGTTTCCTTGAGCTGCAGGATTTCGCCCGAAACATTGACGGTGATCTTTTTCGACAGGTCGCCGCCGGCGATGGCGGTCGCGACATCGGCGATGTTGCGGACCTGAGCGGTCAGGTTTCCGGCCATGAAGTTGACGCTGTCGGTCAGGTCTTTCCACGTGCCGGCAACGCCAGGCACCGCGGCCTGGCCGCCGAGCTTGCCTTCGGTGCCGACTTCGCGGGCGACACGCGTCACTTCCGATGCGAAATCCGTTGAGCTGGTCCACCATGGTGTTGATGGTGTCCTTGAGCTCCAGAATTTCGCCGCGGACGTCGACGGTGATCTTGCGCGAGAGGTCGCCGCGCGCGACGGCGGTGGTCACCTGGGCGATGTTGCGCACCTGGTCGGTGAGGTTGCCGCACATGGCGTTGACCGAGTCGGTCAGATCTTTCCATGTCCCCGCAACGCCTGGCACGATAGCCTGTCCGCCGAGCTTGCCGTCAGTGCCGACTTCGCGGGCGACGCGTGTCACTTCAGAAGCGAAAGAGCGCAGCTGATCCACCATCGTGTTGATGGCTTCCTTGAGCTGCAGGATCTCGCCGCGCACGTCGACGGTGATCTTCTTGGAAAGGTCGCCGTCGGCGACGGCGATGGTGACTTCCGCGATATTGCGCACCTGGGCGGTCAGGTTGCTTGCCATCGAGTTCACGCTTTCGGTCAGGTCCTTCCAGACGCCTGTGACCTCGCGGACCTGAGCCTGGCCACCCAATTTGCCCTCGGTGCCGACTTCGCGCGCGACGCGAGTCACTTCCGAAGTGAACACGCTGAGCTGCTTGATCATCGTGTTGACGATGCTTGCAGCTTCCAGGAACTCGCCCTTGAGCGGGCGGCCGTCGACATCCAGCCGGACAGTCTTGAGAAGATCGCCCTGGGCGACGGCGGCAATGGCGGTCGTGACCTCCTTGGTTGGCCAGATCAGATCATCGATCAGTGTGTTGACCGACGCTTCCATCTCGCCCCATGCGCCGCTGGAGAGGCCGAATTTGACGCGGTGACGGGTTTTGCCTTCGCGTCCGACTAGCTGGCCGACGCGTTCGAGTTGTTGCGCCATGCGTTCGTTGGAGGCGGCGATGTCGTTGAAAGTGTCTGCGATTTTGCCGAGGAGGCCTTCCTCCTCGCCGGTTATTCGCACGGAAAAGTCACCGGCGCGCATTGCCCTAAGCGCCTGCAGCAGCTTTTGCAGTTCTACGGGCGACCCCGTCCCAGGAGCGTTATCGTCTGCCTGACCGGCTCGCTTCGGCGAAACGCCATTGGCGGTTTCTTTTGTGGTGACTGTAGTTGGTTGCATCGACGCCTCCCGAATAACCCAAGTTTATCCGCCGCATTCGCATGCGCCGGGGGCGATCGAAGGCGATGCGGTCCGAATCCCATGGCCAGCTACCGCAGATATCGCAGCCGCAACCCCATGATCATTCGCCACGCCTATTTGAGATAGAACCCCGATCCTCCCGATCGCTCCAGCATTTGCTCACGCTGGAACGCCCGCCAGCAATTAAATCCGCTAATCGAGTGAAGGTTCCGTCGCGGAGGTAATGTTTTCCGCGACGGATGCTGCCGCACACCGGGAGCCTGGCCGCTCGCCCCGGAACAGCGTTGTCCGCACATCACCGATATGGTTAAAGTCTTTCTCGTATTGTCGGAAACGTAAAACCTCGCCTTTTCAAAGCGATAAGCATTTTGTCAGCACGGAGTGGGGACATATGGCGCGGATGAAGGGTGCCGCCCTCATCACGGAATATCTTATCGACAGCGGAATCCCGTATGTTTTCGGGATTTGCGGCCACGGCAATGTCGGCATCCTGGATACGCTGTATGAGGCGCGCGATCGCATAAAACTCGTATCGCCGCGTCATGAGCAAGTTGCCGGCCACATGGCGGACGCCTACTTCCGCGTGCGGCACGAAGCTGTCGCAACGCTTACGTCATGCGGGCCGGGCTCATGCAATATTGTGATGCCGCTCGCCGTCGCGATTTCGGATTCGTCGGCGCTCTTGGCGATCACGGCCAATGTGCCGACGTCACAGTTCAACCGGAGCCCGTTCCAGGAAATCAACAAGCACTTTCAGGCGGACTTCCCGAACATCATCCGCCCTGTCGTGAAGCGCAGCTTTCAGCCGACGCGCGTAGACATGTTGCCGCTGGCGCTGCGGCAGGCAACGACAACAATGCTGTCGGGCCGGCCGGGGCCGGTGAACCTCGACGTGCCGTTCAACGTCTTCCAGGAGGAAGACGATGTCGACGTGCCGCCGCCGTCCCCGCCGCTCAACGCCCAGCGCAGCGGCGCATCGCCAGATGAGGTAGCGGCATGTGTCGACTTGATCTTGGGCGCAAAGCGGCCGGTTATTTTCGTCGGCCACGGCGTCACCTTGTCCGAAGCCTCCTGCGAGCTCACTGCGTTCGCGCATCGCATGCAAATTCCGGTGATCTCATCGCCCAACGGCATGGGGACCCTCGACATGGCGGATGCGCTCTCGTTGGGCTTCATCGGCCGCAATGGCGCATACCCGGCGAATGAAGCCGGCCGGCATGCCGACCTGGTTGTCGCGATTGGTGCGCGCTTTGACGATCGTTCCGCCTCGTCTTGGATGCCGGGCTATTCCTGGAATTTTCCGCAGACCCGGCTTGTTCACGTCGATGTTGATCCGGCCGAACTTGGCCGCAACTACCCGCCCGACGTCGGCATATTGGCCGATGCGCGGACGTTCCTGCGGCAATTACTGGCGGAAATCGAACAGCGCGCTCCCAAGCGCGATGCAATGAAGGCTTGGCTCGCCGATATCGAAGCGTGGCAGCAGGAATGGGAAAAATTCACGCGGCCCAATTTCGAGGTCCATGCCTCACCGATCCGTCCCGAACGGATCGTTGCCGATTGCCAGGCCGTATTGCCACCCGACGCCATTCTCTGCTGCGACGTCGGAGTCAATCACAATTGGTACATGCAATTCTGGAAGGCACACCGTCCGCAAACCATGCTCAATTCATGGGGTTTTTCCGGCATGGGCTTTGGTGCGGCCGGAGCGCTCGGCGCCAAGCTTGCGGCACCCGATCGTCCGGTGGTGGCGATTGCGGGCGATGGCTGCTTCACCATGGTGCCGCACGTGCTCTGCACCGCTGTCGAATACAACATCCCGGTGGTTTGGGTGATCTGGAACAATTTTGGCTGGGTCTCCATCCGCGACATACAACTCGGAATGTTCGGGGGCCGCGAGCACGGGACCATGTTTCATGAGGGGGCCAACAAGACGCCGTATAATCCGGACTTTGCCGCATGGGCGCGGGCTGCGGGGGTTGAGGCGATCACGGTCACCAAGTCGCAGGACTTCCGGGGCGCGCTCGAGCATGCAATCAAGGCAAACAAGCCATTTGTGCTTGACGTCCATGTGGACGCGGAAATTCGTCCGCCATCGACCGGCGCCTGGCAATTGCCGCCGACGCCGTACAAGGAGCCGGTTTTCGGCAATCGCTATCTGCCGGACGCGGTACCGGCGAAGTAGAGGTTTGTAACCGGGTCGTCGACCGGCTATTGCCGGTGGTATTGTTGGCCCAAAGTGACGATGAGGAACATGAGGCCGGTCCGCTAGAGGGGGCGAGGCTTTTGCGAGCGCGATCAAAACACGGGGTGGGCGCGGGCCGGTTAACGGCTCAGGCGCGCGCAAACTCGATCCGGTCAACCGCCGCAGAGCAGCCGCGCGGTGGCGTGCAGTCATTGGCGCGCGCATTCGGCATCATGGAGGAAATCGCACGCAATCGCGACGGCATTGGTCTTGCGGAACTTTCAAAGCGTGTCGGCCTGCACAATTCGACGGCATTCCATCTGGTCAAAACGCTGGTATCCCTCGGCTATGTGCGCCAGTTGAAGGATTCGAAGCGATATCGCATTGGGCGGCCATTGTTCGCGCTCGCCGCCAGTGCCCTCGATGAAGTGGAAATGGTAAGCTTGGCAACACCGATCCTTGAAGACCTCTCGCGTGAAACAGGCGAGAGCGCGCATTTCTCAGTGCCCCTGGGTGACGCGGTGGTGGTGCTCGCCCGCACCGGCGGAAAGGGCGCGTTTCAGCTGGTCGACCGCGCCGGTGCGGTGCGTCCGGCGCATTGTACGGCACTCGGCAAAATCATGCTCGCGGCCTTGCCGCCAGACCAGTTCGAGCAATTTTTGCTGCGGAGCGATCTCAAGGCATATACGCCGAAGTCGGTTGTATCCGCCGAAATACTCCGGCGCGAGATCGCGGAGGTCCGGCGTACCGGCCTTGCCATCGACGATGGAGAATTCGATGCTGAGCTTCGTTGCGTGGCGCTCCCCGTCCGCGATTTCAGCGGCCAGGTGATCGGCGCCGTCGGAGTTTCGGGCCCGGTCTGGCGGCTGTCGATCGAGGCTCTCCAGAAGCGCGCGCGGATCGTGCGCGCGGCCGCCGACCGCCTGTCGGCCGAATTCGGCTTTAGCGGTGAACGCTCGCCCGTTCGGGCAGCAGAATGACGAATGCGCAGGAGACACCTATGCCCCGGCACGGAAGCTACGTTCCTCACGGTGTGATCCCGGCAGTGCTGCTGCCCTTCGAAAACGATCTCTCGATTGACGAAGCAAGCTTCCGCAAGCATCTACGCGACGTCGCCGCGACCGAAGGCATTTCCGCGATCACAATAAACGCGCACTCGACGGAGGTCGCCTCCTGCACCTTCGATGAGCAAAGGCGCGTGTTGGATGTTGCGCAGGACGAAATCGGATCACGCCTTCCGCTCGTCAACGGTATCTGGGCTGACGGCAGCATCGAAGCCGCACGCATCGCGCGCATGGCGATGCAGGGCGGGGCTTCGGCGCTGCTGGTGTTTCCGCCGGCCCCGTTTACGCTCGGCCAGTCTCCCGCCATGGCGCTCGCGCATTTCAAGTGCATTGCCGATGCAACGGACCTGCCGCTGATCGTTTTCCAGTATCCGCTCGCAACCGGCCAAGGCTATCCGAAGGATACGTTGCTGAAGCTATGCGAAGAGGTGCCTCTATTCGCGCGATCAAAGACTGGATCGGCAATGTCCCCCACCACGAATGGCACGCACGGACACTGCAAAATCTTCCGAGGCCGGTGAACGTTCTCACGACGCATAGTTCGTGGCTTCTTTCCTCGCTTGTTCTTGGCTGCAACGGCCTCCTGTCCGGCTCCGGCGGCGTCATCGCCGATCTGCAGGTGCGCTTGTTCCGCGCCGTGCGCAACAACGACATGGCTGAAGCAAAGCGTCTGAACGATCGTATTGAGCCGACTGCACGCGTGTTCTATGCGGATCCGTTCGTCGACATGCACAATCGGATGAAGGAAGCGCTGGTGCTACTCGGAAAACTGCCGCGGGCCGTGGTGCGTCCGCCGCTGGTCAAGATCGAGCGCGGCGAGATCGGCCGCATCCGCGACGCTCTGATCGAGGCGGGCCTGCTGGATAAGAACTGCCGCCCGCGACGCCGCCTGAAGTGACGCGTCGTGCCCGGCCGCTGACGAACGGGCGGCCGCGTATCTTCTTACATGATCGCAAATTCGGTGTTCTTCCGGTCAGTCACCAGCATGCTGCCCGGATAATGCGTGATGCAGAATTCGGGCTTGACGGTCGCAATCACCGACTGAGGCGTCACTCCGCAAGCCCAGAATACCGGCAGTTCGTCGTCATGCACGTCGATGGCATCGCCGTAGTCGGGTTTCATGACATCCTTGATGCCGATCAACTCTGGCTTCCCGATATGTACGGGAGCGCCATGGACCGATGGGAAGCGGGTGGTGATCTGGACCGCGCGGATGGCATCGCGCGGTGCCAACGGTCGCATTGAAACAACCATCGGACCGTAAAATGGACCGGCCGCCTGTGTTGCGATCGAGGTGCGATACATCGGCACATTACAGCCGCGTGTCATGTGGCGAAGCTCGATCCCTTCAGCGACGAGCGCTTCTTCGAACGAAAACGAGCAGCCGATAACGAAACTCACGAGATCGTCACGCCAGAAGGCGCGAATGTCGTCCGGTTCGGCGATCAGTTCGCCGTTTTTCCAGACCCGGTAGCGCGGCAAGTCGGTGCGGATGTCGAGATCATCGGCAAGTTCAGGCACGCGCGGATCGCCGGGTGCCGAAGTGCCGATGAGCGGGCAGGGCTTCGGATTGAGCTGGCAAAACCGCAGGAAATCGCCAGCGAGTGCCTGCGGCAATATGGCGAGATTGCCCTGTACGAAACCCGGGCGCGAGACCTGCCGTCGGTCCCCGATGCATACCGGCCCTTACGGATAGCCGCGCCACATGACCACTTCCAGCGGCTGCCTTGTCGTCTTGGCGCTGGGTGGTTACGGCCATCGATTGTGTCCGACGCGAGTTGCCGCGTGGACTCTAGCATCGCGTAACGCGGCTTTCGAGCGGATATGCCCAATCCGCAGGCAGGCGATCCATACGACCATGTGAGTTGGCCTTCATCAATATGGAAATTGCGGTTGAATTCTTGGACCGGGATCGCGTTTGCTAATGGCAACAAAGAGCCCGCCAAGGGCCGGCAGGGAGGGACGAGCAATGCCGAGTCCTGCCGTTCGGCATGGGCATGCGGTCACTGTTCTCACGGCTGCGCTTGTCGCCGCCGTGGTGCCGGCGTGCGGGGTATTCCAGATCATCGTTATCGAAATTTTGGCATCGGCGTTCGCACGTCGCGGGCTGCCAATTGCCATTTTCAAGATCCAGAGGGAGGACAAGTGATGACTGAAAAATGGAAAGAAGAGGGGTGGGCGCAGGATTTCTGGTACAGCGGCAAGGTTACGCGCCGAACGCCTCGTGGGCTGGGGTGGCGGCGCGATCGGCGCGTTGATGCTGGTACCGGCACCGTGGCGCGCGGCATTCGGCGCGGCAGCGCCATTCAAGATCGGTTCGCTGCAACCCCTGTCAGGCGCGGCTGCACTTGGCGGGAAAACCGCGCTCGTCGGTTTGCAGATGGCGGTCGACCGCATCAATAAAAGCGGCGGCATCAACGGCCGGCCAGTCGAGATCGTCGTTGCCGACGACGAATCCAAACCGGACGTCGCCCGCCGCAAAACCGAGAAGCTTCTGGTCGAGGATAATGTCGACGCACACGTTGGCGGCTTCCTGTCGAACATCTGCCTTGCCTGCATGCCGGTGTTCCAGGACACAAAGGTCGTCAACATGATCAGCGTGTGCCTCGACACCACGCTTACGACGACGAAATGCAACCGTTACAGCTTCCGTGTGCATGACTACGCACCGGCGCAGGCGGTCGCCTTCGGTCCCATCCTCGTCAAAGATGGGGAAGAAGTGGCACATCGCCTATGCCGACTATTCCTGGGGGCAATCGACGCGCGACGCCTACGCGGCCGAGATCAAGAAGCATGGCGGTGAAGTCGTCGGCACGACCGGCATTCCGCTCGGCACCGCCGACATGACGCCGTTCCTCTCGAAGATCCAGGGCAATTTCGATGGCCTGTTCGGCATCTTCTTCGGCAAGGACGGCATCACGATCGGCAATCAGGCCTTCGATCTCGGCCTGACCAAGAAATACAAATGGGCGGGTGACGGCGCCATCGCCGAATCCACGAACCTGCCTGCGCTCGGCAACAAGATCGAAGGCTTCGTCGGCATCAACCGGTATATCCCGGTGTTCGAAGGGCCCTTCGACACGCCATATCACCATCACTTCTTCGACGACGCCGTCGTACGGCTGAAAAAAATCGATCCATCCGGACCGCTGCCCGATCGCTACGTGCAATCCAATTTCGAGGCCATGAACGCGTTGAAGGTCGGCATGGAAAAATCGAAGTTCGAAGGCCGCAAGGACACGATGAAGCTGATCGAGGCCCTCGAGGGTCTGCAGATGAAACTCAGCGACGACTTCTTCACGGGCGACAAATTGTTGCGCAAGGATGACCATCAGGCATTCCCGCTTGAGGTCGTCTTTGAGATCAAGGGCGGCAAGCCTCACATCACCGAAACGATTGCCGGTGAGAAGACGCTTTTCCCGCCGGCCTGCAAGTTTGCTTCTGCGTAAGTGACCGCCGAACATGTGTCCGACGTTGGCTTCCCGGCGAACAGCCGGGGGGCCGCGCCGGCTCCGATCCTCAAGACAGAGATGTTGACCGTCCAATTCGGCGGGCTGGCGGCGCTATCGCAGGTGAATTTCGAGGTACAGCGCGACGAAGTACGCGCCATCATTGGCCCGAATGGGGCAGGCAAAAGCACGTTTTTCAATTGCCTGACGGGGGTTCTTCGCCCAACCGGCGGCAGCATCGTCTTCAATGGCGAGGATGTCACTGGGCTGCCGCCGAACATGATCTCGCAAAAGGGCATTGCGCGGTCCTACCAGATCACCAATATCCTCCCCAACGCCACGGCGCTTGAAAACGTGCGCATCGCCGCGCAATCGCGCCGTCACGCCTGGAACATGGTCAGGCACCACAGCGAGTTTTCCGACATCAACGAAAAAGCGGAAGCCGCACTCGATTCCGTCGGGCTTCTGCCGAAGGCCGCTGAGCTTGCGGCCAATCTCTCCCATGGAGAGCAGCGCAATCTCGAGATCGGCATCGCGCTTGCGACCGAGCCGTCCTTGCTTTGTCTCGATGAGCCGACTGCCGGCATGAGCGCCGCCGAGACAGCGGACACGATGCAGCTCGTCCAGCGGATCGCAAAGCAGCACACGATCCTGATCGTCGAGCACGACATGGAGGTGGTTATGGGGCTCGCGGACCGCATCACCGTATTGCATTACGGTTCAATCCTGGCCGAGGGCACACCCGAGGAAATTCAGCAAAATCCAAAAGTGCTGGAGGTCTATCTCAAGACATGACCACCGCCGCATCCGCTACAGCGCCGCTCGTTCTGGTCGAGAACGTGCACACCTACTACGGCAAGAGCCATATTCTGCATGGCGTCTCGCTTACGGTCGGCCCCGGCGAGGTGGTAGGCCTGCTCGGCCGCAATGGCGTCGGCAAGTCGACGACACTCAAGACCATCATGGGTCTCGTGCAGCCGAGCCAAGGCAATGTACGCCTTGAGGGTGGGGAGATCACCAGCATGCCGCCGCACAAGCTTGCGCGGCTTGGCATCGGCTATGTACCCGAAGACCGGCGCATCTTCCGCCTCCTCACGGTGATGGAAAATCTGCGCACCGGCCTCGATCGCAACGGCGTTACGGAGGAAAAGAAACGCATCCTGCTCGACAAGGTGTTTGCTTATTTCCCGGTGCTGGCGGAGCGTCGCAACCAGGCAGGAGGAACGTTGTCGGGCGGCGAGCAGCAGATGCTCGCAATCGCCCGCGCCATGATGCTCGAACCCAAGATCATTCTGCTGGACGAACCGACCGAAGGCCTGATGCCGCGGATGGTCTCGCAGATCAAGAACATCATCGATGCCCTGCACCAGGACGACGTCGCAATTCTTCTCGTCGAGCAAAACGTTCCGCTCACGCTGGCGGCCAGTCAGCGGGTCTACATCATGGAGAAGGGACAGGTTCGCCACCATTGCGCCGCCTCCGATATCGACGTGAATGATCCGGTCATAAAACAGTACCTAGGGGTGTGAGCGATGGACGCCGTCGCGCAGTTTTTTCAGTCCATTCCCTTTGACGAGCTGGTCATTCAGACCATGAACGGCATCGTGACCGGCATGATTTTGGCTCTGGTTGCTTCGGGTCTGACATTGATTTTCGGCATCATGGATGTGGTGAATTTTGCGCACGGCGAACTGTTCATGCTCGGCGCCTATATCGGGGTGCTGGTGCTGGCAAGCACGGGCAGCTTCTGGCTGGCGCTCATCATTGCCAGCCTTGTGGTCGCGATCCTCGGCGCCGCGCTGCAGATTGTCACGCTGCGCCCGCTGCTCGGGCGCGATCCGCTCAACACCATTCTCGTCACGTTCGGAATTTCGCTGGTACTGCAGAACTACGCGCTTTGGCAGTTCGGGCCGTCATCGCGCAAAATCAGCGAGCCCATCACGAGCCACTTCGTACTGTTCTACCTCGAATATCCCTGGTATCGCGTTCTCATCGCGGTGCTTTCGGCGCTGATCATCGGCGGCTTCTGGCTCTTTCTTAAATACGGAAAATACGGCGTGTGGATCCGCGCCACTACGCAGGACCGCGTCATGGCCCAGGCTATGGGCATTCCGGTGCCCTGGGTACACACCGGCGTATTTGCGATCGGCGCCGCGATGGCTGCCGCGAGCGGCGTGCTGTTCGGGCCACTGGTCGGCGTCAATCATACGATGGGTCTTGATTGGGTCCTCAAGGCTTTCATTGTCGTCGTGGTCGGCGGCATGGGTAATCTGATTGGCTCGGTTGCGGCTGCGATCTTCATCAGCCTGCTTGAATCATATGCGTCGATCTGGGTGAGCCCGGCGCAGGCGGTGATCGTATCGTTCATCGTGCTTATTCTGACGCTGTTGTTCCGGCCGACCGGACTGTTCGTGACGACACCAAAATGACAACCGCGCCACTCGACAAACCAACGCCGCTGATCGGAAGCAGACTGAGCCACAACGCCGTCTACTGGATCGGATTTTGCGTGGTGATGGCGCTGTTGGTCTTTGCACCACTGGTGCTGCCGGAATTCTGGCGCCGATTTCCTGACGGAAGTGCTGATCTGGGGCCTGCTGGCAATGTCGTCCGATCTTCTCATCGGCTATACCGGCATGATCTCGTTCGGCCATTCGGCCTTTTTCGGTCTTGGCATGTATGGCGCGGCGGCGGCACTATTGCTGGTGAGCCCGCCCAATCTGTGGATCGCAATCTTTTTTGGGCTCGCCGGCGCAGGTGGCGCTGCACTCTTTGTCGCGTATTTTTCGACACGCTTGCGGGACATCTATTTCGCCATCACGACGCTGATTTTCAGCCAGATATTCTACGTCATCATCTTCACGTGGACGCCGGTCACCGGCGGGGAAAATGGTCTGATTTTCTCCCGGCCCCACTTCACGATACCTTTCGTGTACGACGTGCGTTTCACGACATCGATGATCCACTGGTTCGTGCTCGCCGTGGTCGCGGGCTCCTACCTGGTTCTCCGGCGGATCACGCGTTCGCCGTTCGGCATGGTGCTGCAGTCGATCCGCGAAAACGAGGCACGTACGCGCGCAATCGGCTATCCGGTCGAGCGCTACAAGATCGTGTCGGTCATGCTGTCGGGCCTTTTCGCGGGTTTGGCGGGCGTGCTCTATGCAATCCAGAACGAATTTGCCGCGCCCGACTTTGTGTATTTCCTGGTCTCAGGCGACACCGTTATCTTCAATGTCATGGGCGGTATCGGCACGCTTGTTGGGCCGATAGTGGGCGCCGGCTTCTTCCAGCTGGCGCGCGAATTGCTGTCGCGACTTTTCGGGGATCAATTCCCCTATCTCATACCGCTCGGTGTGATCTTCATCGTCATGATCATTTTCCTGCCGCAGGGGTTGCTCGGTTTCGCGCGGCGTTGGCTCAATCGTTAGTGGGGAGTAGACCGTGGCGGTCCGCAGGCTCGGCATCATCATGTATGGCGTCACCGGGCGCATGGGGCTCAATCAGCACCTGGCGCGTTCGATCGTGGCCATCCGGGAGCAGGGCGGCGTCGCACTGCCCAATGGCGATCGTGTGATGCCCGACCCGATCCTGGTCGGCCGCAATGCCGAAAAGGTGGGCGCATTGGCGCGGCAGTACGGAATTGAGCGATCGACGACCGATCTCGGAGCCGCTCTCGCTGATCCGGGCGACACGGTTTTCTTCGATGCCGCCACGACCCAGATGCGCGCCGATCTGCTGGTGCGCGCGATCAACGCCGGCAAGCACATCTATTGCGAAAAGCCGGTCGCTGACAGCCTCGACAAGGCGATTGCGGTTGCGCGGCTGGCGAAGGCGAAGAAAGTCAAAAACGGGGTGGTCCAGGACAAGCTGTTCCTGCCCGGCCTGCGGAAGATCAAGGTGCTGCGTGACGCCGGGTTTTTCGGGCGGATGTTCGCGGTGCGGGGCGAGTTCGGCTACTGGGTATTCGAGGGCGACTGGGGTCCGCCTGCGCAGCGGCCGAGCTGGAATTACAAGAAAGCTGAGGGCGGCGGCATCATCCTCGATATGCTGTGCCACTGGCGCTACGTGTTCGACAATCTGTTCGGCAAGGTGAAGGCGGTGAGTTGCCTGGGCGCCAACAATATTCCGAAGCGGGTGGACGAAAATGGCGATGCCTATGACGCCGACACGGATGACGCGGCCTACGCCACCTTCCAGCTCGACACGCGGCGTAATCGCGCACATGAATTCGTCCTGGTGCGTGCGCGTGCGGCGTGACGACCTCGTCACCTTCCAAGTCGATGGTACGCATGGATCGGCAGTGGCAGGCCTGACCAAATGCTTCACGCAGTCGCGCGAGAAAACGCCGCGACCGGTGTGGAATCCGGACGTGCCGCAGACGATGAATTTCTTCGCACAATGGGACGAAGTGCCGGACACGATCGCCTACGAGAACGGCTTCAAGATCCAATGGGAAGATTTCATTCGCCACGTCACGGCCGATATGCCGTGGCATCACGGCCTCATCGAGGGCGTCAAGGGCGTGCAGCTTGCGGAACTCGGGCTGCAAAGCTGGAAGGAGCGGCGCTGGCTTGACGTGCCGGACCTGAAAATCTAGGCACGCCACGTAGGCTTCAGGCCGCTGAGACGGTGCGCGTCCGTATCCGGCATCTCCCCAGCGGAACAGGACGCTAGTCGCACCGCACCGTCATTCCGCCATCCACCACGATTTCAGTGCCGGTGATGAAGCGGGCCTCGTCGGAGGCAAGAAACAACGCGGCATTGGCGGTGTCGCGCCCGTCGCCCATGAACCCGATCGGGATGCGCTTGAGGCGCGATGCCAGCAGCGATTCGACGTCCCCGCCCGACCGTTGTTTAGCTAGCCGTGCTTCCACCATCGGCGTGTGCAGTTGTCCCGGGACGACGGTGTTTACGCGAATGCCTTTGCCTGCATATTGCACCGCTACGACGCGGGTCAGCTGGATAACCCCGGCCTTGGTTGCGGCGTAGCCGACCTGTGCCGAACCGGTCCAACGCAGGCCTGACGTGGACGCAATGTTCACGATCGCGCCACCCTTCTGTTTATCCATTACCGGCAAAACGTGCTTCAAAGTTAGGAAAACGCTTTTCAGATTTAAGTCAACCTGCGAATCCCATCCTTCCTCGCTTAATTCCACTGGTCCGCCGTGCGCGGAGCCGCCGACATTGTTGATCAGAATGTCGACGCGACCGAAACGATCGATGCAGGTCTTCACCATGACCTCGACCGAAGCCGCGCCCGTGACATCGCATTGATGGGTAACGATCTCGCCGCCCACGACATTTACGCGGTCGACGGTCTCCTTCATGCTTTCGAGGTCTCGATCGACGGCAAATATTTTAGCGCCTTCCTCGGCAAAGCGGGTCGCGATCGCCCGCCCGTTTCCCCAGCCAGGCCCGACACAACCCGCGCCGGTGACAATCGCGATGCGGCTATGCAGACGTCCGGCCATACTTGTTTCCTACGTCAATTTACGCGCCGATGCGAAGCGATAGAGGCGCTGCGGATTGTCCACCAATAAAGCCTGCCGTGCGGCGTCATCGGATGCAATCTCGTCCAGCATATCGACGAGCGCACCGTCATCGGGCACCGGTCCCTGATGGTTGGGGTGAGGCCAGTCCGTGCCCCACACGCAGCGGTCGCCCAACTCGGCCACCAGCTTTCGAGCGAATGGCACCGCGTCGGGATAGGGCGGTCCTTGACGGCTGACACGATCGATGCCGCTGACTTTCACCCACAAATTCTCGTCTTCGAGCAGCGCGAGCAGTGCCCGAAATGCGGGTTGATCGACGCCGAGCGAGGCGTCAATGCGGCCCATGTGATCGATCACCACAGGTACCGGCGAGCGCCGGAGCGCGGGCGCCAGTTCGGCAATGAGCGACGCTTCCATATGCATTTGCAAATGCCATCCGAGTGGTGCGAGGCGCTTGCCGAATGCGATGACTTCGTTCACTCCCGGACCTTTTTCTAGATGTTCCATGTAATGAAACCGCGCCCCGCAGACAGCCGGCGGCATCGAGCCGCTTGAGCTCCGTATCGGAAATCGACAGCGGAACCAGCGCAACGCCTTTGTAGGAACCGCCGGTCGCTGCAATCGCATCCGCCGTCACGGAATTGTCGGTTCCATGGCATGCGGGCTGTACGATCAGGCAATGCTGAATGCCAAGATGCTCGTGCAGTTTGAACAGCAGTTCCTTTGGGGCATCGGCAGGCGTGTAGCGGCGCTCTTGCGCGAACGGAAACCGTGCACGCGGCCCGAATATGTGAACATGCGCGTCGCAAGCCCCAGCCGGCAGCCTTCGTTTCGGCTTGGCCGGCGATGCCACCCAATATGGAGCGTCGGCGGGAGTATCGGCAGTATGTGCCATTACACGGCGGGATCGCGTGTGCGCTCGAAAGCCGGCTCATGCGCCGAAAATTGTTTCAACCATTCGACCAGGCGTGGATAGGCCGGCCGCCAGTCGATCTGCTTGCGCCAGTCGAGATAGCCTAGTGCGCACGACAGGCCGATCGCAACAATGTCGCTTTTTTTGGGATCAGGCGGCGCCCGCTCGAAAGCATCCAGCCCACGAGTAATCTTTCCGCGTTGATGTGCAAGCCAACGCGGCGAATGCGTTGTGGCGTCAGGCCGGAAGCGGCCTTCGTAGACCACCAGGATCGAAGCATCCATGATGCCGTCCGCGAGCCGCGATAGTGTGAGGGCCTCGTATCGATCAGATCCCCGCAGCGGTAAAAGCCTGTCGGTGCCGGCAACATCCTGCAGATATTCGACGATGATGCCGCTGTCATAAATTGTGCTGCCGCCGGGCGGTACCAAACATGGCATTTTTCCAAGCGGGTTTTGCGCACGCAGCGTGTCGGTTTCATCGAGTGGATCGGCCGGCACGAGATTGACGCGGTCGTTCAAGCCAAGAATGTCGATGGCCATGCGGACCTTGCGCCCGAACGGCGACGTCACCGTGGAGCGCAGCACGAAATTTTCGGTGCTAGACATTGGGAAACCGCTACCGCTTACTTTTCAGTATGGACGCCGGCATCCTTGATGACTTTCGCCCATTTTTTTGTCTCGCTGTCGATGAAAGCGCCAAAGTGTTCCGGGGAATCGCCGATGAGAATGGCTCCTTGGCTCGACAGCTTGTCGACGACGGTGTGGTCCTTCATGGCTTCGACGGCGGCCTTGTTCAGCGCGGCGACAACCTGCGGCGGTGTTTTTGCCGGAGCGACCATGCCGTACCAGTTCTCGGTCAGCAGATTGGGCATGCCCGCCTCCGCGGTGGTTGGGACGTCGGGCGCGCTCGGCACGCGTTGAGGCGCACCAACCGCGATCGGTTTCAACTTGCCGGCCCTGATCTGCGGCAGCAGCACCGGCAAGTCGAGGAAAACCATCTGCACCTGCTGCGCGAGCAGATCATTCACGGCGGGTGCCGCGCCGCGATAGGGCACGTGGACAATGTTGATATTTGCAGTGAGCTTGAACAATTCGCCCGCGAGATGCGGCAGGCTGCCGGGCCCCGACGATGCAAAGTTGAGTTTTCCCGGCTGCGACTTCGCGAGTGCGACCAGCTCTTTCATGTCCTTGGCGGGAACGCTGGTGGCTACCACCAGCATTTCCGGCACCTTGGCGACCAGGGTGATCGGTTGCAGATCCTTGAGCGTATCGTAGGCGACCTTTTCCATGCTCGGACTGATCGCGAGGGCGCCCGCACTCACAATACCGATAGTGTAGCCGTCCGGCTGCGACTTCGCCACGACATCGGTACCAATCACGCCGCCTTGACCCGAACGGTTATCGATGATGATCGTCTGCTTCAGGATTTCCGACATGCGCTGGCCGACGACGCGCGCGATGATGTCGTTCGGGCCTCCCGGCGGGAACGGCACGATGAGCCTAATCGTCTTGTTGGGGAAGTCCTGTGCCAGGCAAAGGACGGGGCAAAGCAATGCCAGTATGATCAGAAACGGTCTCAACGCCTTCACGGCAACCCTCCCTAAATGACGGCGCGTTAACGCGCTCGCAGCAAGCCGGTCGGCTCGCATTGCCGCAAGCATACGTCATCGGGATATCGCGACGCCAGCTGGCTATGGTGGCCGCCGCATAATTTTCATCGTATTAGGATGGGACAAGAAGCATGAGGAATCACGCAATGGATATCGATTTGCCAGACGTCCTGGCCGAGGTGAAGGCAGCTTTCGAACGCTACGAAAAGGCGCTGGTCACGAACGACGTCGCGACACTGGACGAGCTGTTTCGCGACGATCCGCGTACCGTCCGCTATGGCACGACTGAAATTCTTTACGGCCATGCCGAAATCAAATCATTCCGCGCCGCGCGATCGCCGGTTGCGCTCGGCCGCAAATTGTCGCGAACCGTCATCACCAGTTTCGGACGCGATTTTGCCGTTGCATCGACCCTTTACGAGCGTCCGTCCGCGCCGGGCAAAACCGGCCGGCAAACCCAGACATGGGTCAGGTTTCCGGAGGGCTGGCGTATCGTCGTCGGCCACGTCAGCCTGATGGACAAAGCGGCCGGTTAAAGCGCCGCCACGGCCTGCACTTCGACCAGCAACGGTTCCTGCACAAGCCGGTCAATCATCAAGAGCGTATTGGGCGGGTAGGCGCCGTTTGAAAACATTTTCGGAAATTCGCGCAGCCGGTACTTCATGAATTTTGGAATATCCTGGGAGTGGACCAGATAAGTCGTAAATTGCACGACGTTGCCCCAGCCGGCTCCGACAGATTTCAACGCGGATTCGACATTGGCAAAGGCCTGAACGCATTGCGCATCGAAATCTTCGGCGCCGACGACCTTGCCGTCGCGATCAACGCCCACTTGCCCCGCAATGAATACGAATTCCGACGCCTTCACGCGCGTGAGATGTGAATACTGACCCAGCGGCTTGCCGAGCGCGTCGGGATCGAGAATCTTGATGTCAGCCATCTTTGACCCCTTTTCCTGACGCGTTCGCGCAAAGCTGCCGCGGCGCGCGCTACTCCACCTGCACGCCACTTGCCTTGATCGGCGCTTGCCATTTCTTGATTTCGTCCGCGACGAACTTGCCAAGATATGCGGAGCTCTGCCGATCGGGCCCGACCAGCGTCGCGCCGAGGCCCTGCAGCCGGTCTCGCACCGCCGGAGTATTCATTGCGCCAACTGCGGCATCATGGAGCTTCTTCACCACGTCAGCGGGAGCATTTTTCGGCAGGAAGATCGCATTCCAGGTGTAAGCCTGAACGTCGAGTCCTTGTTCGCGGGTCGTCGGCAGGTTCGGAAGCACAGGCGATCGTTTCGGTCGTCATGATTGCCAGCGCCTTGACGTTGCCGCCGTCGATTTGCGGTTTGGCCGTCGACACAATTTCGCACAGGAAATCAATGCGACCTCCGACAAGGTCCTGCATGGCTGGCCCGGTG
This sequence comes from uncultured Pseudomonadota bacterium, assembly GCA_963702605.1. Lineage (GTDB taxonomy): Bacteria > Pseudomonadota > Alphaproteobacteria > Rhizobiales > Xanthobacteraceae > Pseudolabrys. Next base: position 566,087 of record CAVPDI010000022.1, on the reverse strand, counting down.
CCCTTGTAAGGCACGTGGGTGATAGTCGTACCCATCGCGGTGTTGAGGACAACGCATCCGAGATGTGTTGCTGATCCGGCGCCCGCCGAGCCGAATTGCATTTTGCTCTGATTGGCCTTCGCGTAAGCGACAAATTCCTTGAGGTTATTGACGGGCAGGTCCTTGCGCGCCAGGAGCGCAATGGGAACTTCGGCAATCAGCACCACCGGCGTGAAATCGGTGATCGCGTTGTATAGCGGTCGCTTGTAGAGCGTCTGTCCCTGCGCATGTGTGCCAACGGTACCGAGAACCATCGTGTAGCCGTCAGGTTTGGCATCGGCGACACGCGTCTGGAGCCGGTCATGCCTCCGGCGCCGCCGACATTTTCGATAATAACCGTTTGGCCCAGTATTTCTCCCATTCGCTGACCGATCACGCGCCCGAGGACATCGGTTGGGCCGCCGGCTGCGAACGGGATGACCATCGTGACTGGCCTGGTCGGGAAATCCTCGGCGCCAGCCTGTCCAACCATCGTCAACGCGGCGATCGCCGCCGCAAGAATTGCTTTTTTCATTTCTGTTTACTCCACCTGAGATCCGGAGCCTTGCCTTGTCGGTGCGCACCGGTCAAGCGGGGGTGGACCCGCATGGCTAACCGACCTCGACGACCTCTTCGGGGAACTGATGCAGCCGGTCGCCCGGTCCGTTCCCGCCGATGAGGTAGTTATCGCAGAGCCAATTAAGGTAACCGGCGTGTAGATAGGTCGGATGGACGACGATGTTCATGTCTTTCTCGATCGTCATGGGCTCGTCGTGACGGATGAGTGGACGCTCGACAAGGTCGTAGCCCTGGCCGTGACAATACAGGCGGGCCTCGGGCGGACGGCCATTTTTACGCATGAAGTCGTTAAACGCGTCCCAGATTTCCTTGCAGGGGGTGCCCGGTTTGAGCAAATCGAGGGTGAACTTGCGCGAAGCCTTGCAGAAGTCCAGTTCGTCCTTCATCGCCTGCGGAACCTTGGTGCCGACGACGCAGGAACGTCCGAGCTCGGTATACATCCCGCCGGGCCCATTATCCTCGACGAGCAAAGCAATCTGGTCGCCCTTCTGGATGACGCGGTTCTGCAAATGCCGATTGGCGAATTTTGACGGTCTGCCAAGGGGCATCGACGCGCAAAGATAGATGCCGTTCTCGCTGCCATGGCACTGACTGTAGTGTTGCGCAACCGCGGCCACTTCGGTGTCGCGCATGCCCGGCTTCACCGCTGCAAAGGCCGCGCGCATGGCGCCGTCCTGCATCAGCGCGGCGCGCCTGACCAGCTCCATTTCCTCCGAACTTTTGATCACCTTGATCCGATCGACCATCTCGGTCGCATCGACAAAGCGGGCATGCGGGTAGGCGCGCTTGATGTAGTCGAGCATTGCATAGGACATTTGATACGTGCCGACATAGCCGATGATGCCCTGTGCGAAAGGCTTTAGCGCGCTCGCGGCGAGTTCGGGGTCGTAGTCCTTCGTGTAGTGTGCTGATGCATAGCTGGGCGTGGTGAGAATGCGTTTCAACTCCGCGCCAGTTCTGATCGCCCTGCGCAGTCGCTTCGCTGCCGCCGAACGGACCTTGGCAAACCACGGTCATCTCATCACTGCGCGGGAATACGACCGTATTGGGATAGCCGTTGGTCGCCGGCATGTCGGTGAAATAACGCACATAGCCGCCCATGTGATCATTGTTGTTCTGAATGAGCAGGACGTCGATCTCTTCCCTTTCCATTGCTGCGCGGACCGCGCGCCAGCGACGATTGAGTTCGCCATCGGAGATCGGCGTATTCAGCCGTTCAGACAAGGCCATGGATCAGTCCTTCCAGGATGCGGGCTTGCGCACGATGTTGATCATGGATTTCAGGTCGCCGGCGAGGAATTTAGTCCATGTTGTCGGCGATGGTCGGCATCGCGCGGTCTTCGTACCCCTGCGAATAGCCGCCCAGATGCGAGAAGATCGTCACGTTCTTCGTTTTCCACAAAGGACTATTGGACGGCAAGGGCTCCTGCGAAAAAACGTCCAGCCCGGCGCCGGCGATTTTTCCCGCTTCTAGCGCAGCTATCAATTCGGGCTCATCGACAACTCCGCCACGCGCAACGTTCACCAGATAGGCGGTCGATTTCATGGCAGCAAATATCTTCTCGCCCACGATGCCACGCGTTTCGGGCGTCAAGGGCGTCAGCACGACGAGAAAATCGAGCTCGCTTGCGACTTTGGCAAGATCATTGCGATGGGCCATGCGATCGAAAGCCTTCGTATCGCGCGGGCTGCCGCTGATGCCGATGACGGTCATGCCGAATGCCTTGCAGATCGGCGCCAGATATTCGGCAATCAGCCCAACGCCAAGAATGCCGACCGTTTTGCCTGCAAGGAGCGCGGAAGGCCAGCGGTCCCACTTGCATTCGTGCTGCGCCCGCACCGAGCGCGGCATGTCGCGCGCGAGCGACAGCATGAAGGCGATAGTCGCTTCCGAAACCGGCGCACCGTGAATGCCGCGAATATTGGTGACGAGAACTTCTTCACCGAGCGAAGGCAGGTCCACAATATTGTCGACTCCGGTACCCAGCGCCTGGATCCATTTTAATTTTGGCGCATCGCGTACCACATGATCCGCCATGGGCGGTGAAAAACACAACAGGATTTCAGTGTCGGCAATATACGGTCCGACGTCGTTGTGATGTCCGACAACGTTGACGGTCAGGCGGGGAAAACGGTCCAGTAGCATTGCCTTGTAGCGGGCGCGCATGGCTTCCTGGACTTCGGTCAGGATCAGGACATTTGACATTGTGCTGCAGGTATAGCGTGGGTTCCGGAGAACGGGGAATTGGCGTTTCAAGCGGCGCGCGCCGAACCTAATACGGCTAAAACACGGTGTGGCAAATATCCGCCCCGGGGTGACCCGCATTGCGGGTCTGGGCTACACTCACGCGACGGGGAAAGGGGTGTCTCCGATGCCGATCGATCTCGCTCAAGTGGACTGGCTCTATACCGCACTGCTCGCGGTGTTTGTTTTCGCCGCAACTTTTGTCGGCAACCTGCTGTCGTTCAACCGCCGCGGGATAGCTGCTGTGCTCTCGGCAGTGCTGTTTTCGGCGCTGTTCGTGTTCTGGACCTATTATCCGCATCGCGTGCCGTTCCTGCCGAGGACGCTCACCAATCCGCAGGCAGCGACGACAACACAGGTTCCGGCAGCGCCCGCGCCCGTTGTGCCCGCAGCGCCGCAAAAGCCGCGCAACCCTGTGACCGACATAACGCCACCACGAAATCCGGCCACGGATGTGACGCCTCCGGCGACGCCAGCCGCTCCGCCTACGGCACCTGCGCGCTAGGCTTGCATCGGACCACGTGAATGATGTTCTCTCCGAGTATCTGAAGGTGAAGGCGGTAGAGTTGCATGAAGAAAGTTTATCCCGATCCGAAGGCCGCGCTGGCCGGCCTGCTCAAGGACGGCATGTTGATCTGCTGCGGAGGGTTTGGCCTCTGTGGCATCCCTGAAACGCTGATCAAGGCAATCCGGGACAGCGGCGTGAAAAATCTTACCGTTGTGTCCAACAATGCGGGGGTCGACGGTGCCGGTCTCGGGCTGCTGCTCGAGACGCGGCAAGTGAAAAAAATGATTTCGTCCTACGTTGGCGAAAACAAATTATTTGCCCAGCAATATCTCGCCGGCGAACTTGAGATCGAATTCAACCCGCAAGGCACGCTAGCGGAGCGCATCCGCGCCGGTGGCGCAGGAATTCCGGCCTTCTTCACGCGCACCGGCGCCGGCACCGATATTGCCAAAGGCAAAGAAGAGCGCGAGTTCGACGGCAGCCGCTACATCATGGAGCGAGGCATCGTTGCCGATCTTTCGATCGTGCATGCATGGATGGGCGATACCGAGGGAAACCTCGTCTATCGGAAGACCGCACGGAATTTCAACCCGATGATGGCGACGGCGGGGAAAGTCACCGTCGCCGAGGTCGAGCATCTCGTGCAGCCGGGGGATCTCAATCCTGATCACATCATCACGCCGGGGGTCTACGTCAAACGCATTGTGCATGTGCCAAATGCGGTCAAGCACATCGAGCAGCGAACCGTGCGCAAGCGGGAGGCTGCTGCGGCAACCGGAGAGGAAGTCTAGAAATGCCCTGGACCCGTGAACAGATGGCCGAACGCGCGGCCAAGGAACTGCGCGACGGCTTTTATGTCAATCTCGGCATCGGAATCCCCACGCTGGTATCGAACTACATTCCCGATGGCATGACGGTCCAGTTGCAAAGCGAAAACGGAATGCTCGGCTTCGGGCCGTTCCCTTATGAAGGCGACGAGGACCCCGATCTCATCAATGCTGGCAAGCAGACCGTAACCGAATTGCCTACGACCAGTTTTTTCTCGTCGGCGGACTCATTTGCGATGATCCGCGGCGGCCATATCGACTTGTCCATCCTCGGGGCCATGCAGGTCGCGGAGAACGGCGATCTCGCCAACTGGATGATTCCGGGCAAGATGGTGAAGGGCATGGGCGGCGCCATGGATTTGGTTGCCGGGGTGAAAAAAGTCGTCGTCGTAATGGAACACACCGCAAAGGACGAACCGAAACTGCTTCACAAGTGCAAGCTGCCGCTCACGGGCGCGGGTGTCGTCGACATGGTGATCACCGATCTGGGTGTCTTCGCCATCGACAAGAAAGCCGGCGGGATGACGCTCACCGAACTCGCCCCCGGTGTGACGGTGGACGAAATCAAGAAAAAGACGGAAGCGAGCTTCAAGATCGATACGAAGGCCAAGCATTAAAGCACCGCCATTGGATGGAACGAAATCGCGCCGCCGGTTTTGACCGGCATGGCCCGGAAACCGGATTTCGACGACGAATTGGAGCGTTTACAACGCGAGCTGCCGGCCTGGGCACGCAGCATGATCCAGTTCGCCAAGCGACCGGACGCATGGTGGGTACGGCTTCCGTTGGCAATTGCCCTGATGGTTGGCGGCGTTCTCGGGTTTTTGCCTATCCTCGGATTCTGGATGCTGCCTCTCGGCCTTGCGCTTCTTGCTTTTGACTTGCCGATCCTGCGCAGCCCGCTGGCGCGTGTTCTGGCATTCATCAATGAAAAGGCTGCAGCGCAGGCAGGCTGAGCTGTCGCGCGATCGGCAGCGACGTCATTTGATTTTCCATCCAGAGCAGGTACAGGATCGCCCGAAAGGGGATAAGGGGGAAACATGCTCTCCGATGCCGATCGCAGGAAAGCCGCCGATATTCTCGTGGCGGCACAGAAGGAGCGCAAACAGGCGACGCAGCTCCACGTCACGTTTCCGGATATCACGATCGAGGATTCTTACGCCATCTCAACCGAGGTGGCTCAGCGCAAGATCAAGTCGGGTGCCAGGTTGATCGGTCACAAGGTGGGCCTGACCTCCAAGGCGATGCAGCGATCCTCGATGATCGACGAACCGGACTACGGCTATATCCTCGACGACCAGTTAATCGCCGACGGAGCCAAGGTAAAACATGCGGACTATTGCAAGCCGCGAGTGGAAGTCGAACTCGCCTTCATTATGGGGAAACGGCTGGCGGGACCTGGCGTAGGCCTTGCTGATGTGCTGCGCGCAACCGAGTATGTGATACCGGCGATTGAAATAGTCGATGCGCGTATCCAGGACCTGCGCAAGATCGTTGACACGGTCGCCGACAATGGCGCAGCGGCCGGCATCGCGATGGGCGGCCGGCCGGTTGGTCCGTTGGACGTCGATTTGCGATGGGTCGGGGGCATCATGTATCGCAATTCCGAAATCGAGGAGACGGGTTTGGCTGCCGGCGTGCTCGGTCATCCGGCTCTTGGTGTAGCCTGGCTCGCCAACAAGATCGGCCCGCATGGGCACGCGCTTGAACCGGGACACATCGTTCTCGCCGGTTCGTTCACGCGTGTCGTTTTCGCGCAGAAGGGCGACACGCTACATGCCGATTTCGGACCGCTCGGCGGCATTGCGATCCAATTTGTGTGAGACACACCATGCCGGAAATGCAACGCAACGACTTCAAACACGCGCTCGCCCAGGGCAAACTCCAGATCGGCCTGTGGTCGAGTCTGTGCAGCAACATTGCCGCTGAAATCATTTCGGACAGCGGATTCGACTGGATCCTGCTCGACACCGAGCATTCGCCGAACGAAATCCCCGATCTCGTCACGCAATTGCAGGCGGTGCAGCGCGGCACGGCGACGCCCATCATTCGACCGGCATGGAACGACGCGGTGCTGGCCAAGCGGGCGCTCGATATCGGCGCGCAGACTTTGCTGTTTCCTTATGTGCAGAATGTCGAGGAGGCGAAGCGGGCTGTTGCGTCGACTCGTTATCCGCCACAGGGCGTCCGCGGTGTGTCGGTTGCGGCCCGCGCCAGCCGGTACGGTCGCATTCCCGGCTATCTTGGCAAGGCGAATGACGAGATTTGCGTCCTGGTGCAGGTCGAAACCCGTCCTGCACTTGACCAGCTCGAGGCTATTGCAAAGGTCGACGGCGTCGACGGCGTGTTCATCGGCCCGTCAGATCTCGCCGCTTCGCTTGGCCACCTCGGCAATCCGCAACATGCGGAAGTACAGAATGCGATGCAGGACGCCGTGACGCGTCTCAAGGCGCTCGGCAAACCGGCAGGTATTCTTACCGGCAACGAGGAAGAGGCGCGCCGCTACATCGACTGGGGTTATCTATTTGTCGCGGTCGGCGCCGATGTCGGACTGCTCGCCCGCAATGCCGACCTTTTGGCAAAGAAATTCAAGGGCGGCTGACGCCGGTCGATCCGAACACATCCAATATAATCAACTACTTAGCGACCCCGACGTGCCTTTAGTAGGCCTTGCCGCGGGCGGCGAAAACCTGCCAAGAATGAAGGTAGAGGGGCCGCCGCGTATGAGTGAAGAGATGATCCTCGAGACCGAGGATCTGACCAAGGACTTTGCCGGCTTTGTTGCCGTTAACGGCGTGAGCCTGCGCGTCAAGCGCGGGACCATCCATGCCTTGATCGGGCCGAACGGTGCCGGCAAGACGACCTGCTTCAATCTGCTCACCAAATTCCTGAGTCCGACGCGTGGCCGCATCCTGTTCAAGGGCGACGACATCACGGCGATGGAGCCGGCTGATGTTGCGCGTCTCGGACTGGTCCGATCATTCCAGATCTCCGCCGTATTCCCGCACATGAGCGTGCTGGAGAACGTGCGCATTGCGCTGCAGCGCGCCCGCGGCGGTTCGTTCGATTTCTGGCGCTCGACCTCGGCGCTAGATGATCTCAATGAACGTGCGATGGCGTTGATTGCCGACGTCGGGCTCTCATCCGTCGCCGACTGGATAGCGGTTGAGTTACCATACGGCCGCAAACGCGCGCTGGAGATTGCAACGACGCTGGCGCTCGATCCTGAAATGCTTCTGCTCGACGAACCAACCGCCGGAATGGGTCACGAAGACATCGAACGCGTTGCGCATTTGATCAAGCGCGTGGCGGCCGATCGCACCGTGCTGATGGTCGAGCATAACCTGTCCGTTGTCGCCGATCTGTCCGACCACATCACGGTGCTCACGCGCGGCCGCGTGCTGGCGGAGGGTGACTACGAAACAGTGTCTGCGAACGCCGAAGTGCGCGAAGCGTATATGGGGGTAGGCCATGCTTGATAGCCGCGCTCCGTTGCTTGCGATCAAGGAACTGCAGGCCTGGTACGGTGAATCGCACATCCTTCATGGCGTGACCTTTGACGTCAACGAGGGAGAAGTTGTCACGCTGCTTGGGCGCAACGGTGCGGGTAAAACCACCACACTCAAGTCGATCATGGGTATCGTCGGGCACCGTACCGGATCGGTGCGCTTTCATGGCGAGGAATTAATTGCGAAGAATTCCGATCAGATAGCGCGTGCGGGAATTGCATTTTGTCCCGAAGAGCGCGGAGTCTTTTCAAGTCTTACAGTCGAGGAAAATCTATTGTTGCCGCCGGTCGTCAAACCTGGCGGTCTTGGGCTCGACCGTATTTTCGAACTTTTTCCAAACCTCAAGGAGCGCCTCGGCTCGAGCCAGGGAACAAAGCTCTCCGGCGGGGAACAGCAAATGCTGGCGATCGGCCGGATCTTACGCACGGGCGCGCGATTATTGCTGCTCGATGAGCCTACCGAAGGGCTTGCACCGGTCATTATCCAGCACATCGGCAAGACGATCCGCGCGCTCAAGGAGCAGGGCTTTACCATTCTGCTGGTGGAGCAGAATTTCCGCTTCGCCTCCACCGTTGCCGATCGCTATTACGTCATGGAACATGGGCGTATTATCGATCGGTTCGCGAATTCCGAATTGGACGCAAACGTCGATAAACTGCACGATTATCTGGGCGTTTAACAACAGAAGCCGTCAGGGAAGGAAGCAGGGAGGATACGTCAATGAAGAGAATGATGAGTTTGACAGCCCTTGCCGTCGTTTTGGCTTGCGGTACCGCCAGTGCGCAACAGATCAATGTGAAGATCGGTGTGCTCACCGACATGTCGAGCCTCTATGCCGACGCGACCGGCATCGGATCCGTCATTGCCGCCAAGATGGCGGCGGCCGACTTCATGAAGGATCACCCCAATGTCAAAGTTGAGATCGTCAGCGGCGATCACCAGAACAAGCCGGATGTCGGCTCCCAGATCGCCAATCAGTGGTACGATGTCGACCACGTCGACATGATCGCAGACGTACCGAATTCGGGCGTGGCGCTCGCCATCAGCCAGATCGCAAGCCAGAAGAACAAGGTTTTTGTCGCGTCCGGTCCCGCAAGCTCCGATCTCACCGGACCGAAATGCAATGCAAATATGGTGCATTGGACTTACGATACCTGGATGCTGGCGAACGGAACCGGCAAGGCGGTCGTGAAAACGGGCGGTGATACGTGGTTCTTCCTGACTTCCGATTACGCCTTCGGGCATGCGCTTGAGCGCGATACCGAGGCGGTCGTTTTGAAGAACGGCGGCAAGGTGCTCGGTAAAGTCCGGCACCCGCTCAACACCAATGACTTCTCCTCGTTCCTGCTGCAGGCGCAGGCATCAAAAGCGAAAGTCATTGGCCTTGCCAATGCGGGCGGCGACACCATCAACTCGATCAAGCAGGGTGCCGAATTCGGCATCGTCAAAGGCGGGCAGAAGTTCGCCGGGCTCCTCGTGTTTGCGACCGACGTAGCGGCGCTGGGACTTCAGACGGCACAAGGTCTGGTGCTGACCGAGACTTTCTACTGGGACATGAATGATGCCACGCGCGCCTGGACAAAGCGCTGGAGTGCCGAACGCAAAGACTCCAGCAAATACCCGGCCATGAATCAGGCCGGCGTCTACGCGGGCACGCTGCACTACCTTAAGGCGCGCCTTGCCCTCGGCGGCAATCCCGACGGCAAGAGCGTTGTTGCAAAGATGAAGGAGATGCCCACGGACGATCCGCTGTTCGGCAAAGGCACGATTCGCGCCGATGGCCGCAAGCTTCATCCCGCTTACCTGTTCGAGGTTAAATCGCCGGCTGAATCGAAATATCCGGGGGACTTCTACAAGCTCCGCGCAACAATCCCGGCCAATGAAGCTTTCCGGCCGCTCAAGGAGGGCAACTGCCCGCTGGTCAGCGGTTGAGGATGTAACAAACAACCGATCCAACAACGAGGAGAACAGCATGAAGAAATCGATAGGGTTGGCGGCACTAGCCGCGGTTCTTGCCTGTGGAGGAGCCAATGCCCAGCAGGTGAACGTCAAGATCGGCGTGCTCAGCGACATGTCGAGTCTGTATGCCGATATCGGCGGACCAGGCTCGGTCGCCGCCGCCAAGATGGCGATCGCCGATTTCACCAAGGACCATCCCAACGTGAAAGTTGAGATGATCAGCGGCGATCATCAGAACAAGCCGGATATCGGCACGCAAATCGCCAACCAGTGGTTCGACACTGACAAAGTCGACATGATCATCGACGTGCCGAATTCGGGCGTTGCGCTGGCTGTCAGTCAGGTAGCGGCGCAGAAAAACAAGATCTTCATCGTCTCCGGCGCAGCCGCTTCGACGCTGACCGGCGAGAAATGCAACGCCAATACCGTACACTGGACGTATGATACGTGGATGCTGGCCAACGGGACCGGCAAAGCAATGGTGAAAACCGGTGGCGACACCTGGTTCTTCCTCACCTGCCGACTACGCTTTCGGTCATGCACTTGAGGCTGACACGGCCGCTGTCGTTGAAAAGAACGGCGGCAAGGTGCTGGGCAAAGTGCGGCATCCGCTCAACACCAACGATTTCTCGTCGTTTCTGCTGCAGGCGCAAGCATCGAAGGCGAAAGTCATTGGTCTTGCCAACGCGGGGGGCGACACCATCAACTCGATCAAGCAGGCGGCGGAATTCGGCATCGTCAAGGGAGGGCAGAGCCTCGCGGGTTTGCTGGTCTTCGCCAGCGACGTTGCGGCACTCGGTTTGCCGACCGCGCAGGGCCTGGTGTTGACGGAGACCTGGTACTGGGATGCGAATGACGCCAACCGCGCCTGGACCAAGCGCTGGCATGCGGCGGGTGCCGCGGCTGCAAAATTTCCGACCATGATTCATGCCGGCGTCTATTCCGGCATTACTCATTATCTGAAGGCTCGTCTGGCCATGGGTCCTGGCGAGCATGACGGCAAGTCGGTTGTCGCCAAGATGAAGTCGATGCCGACGGATGACCCGCTGTTCGGCAAAGGTGAAATCCGCGCCGACGGCCGTGTTATTCATCCTGCCTATCTGTTTGAAGTGAAGAAGCCGTCGGAATCGAAATATCCCGGCGACTTCTACAAGCTCCGCGCCACCATTCCGGCCAACGAAGCCTTCCGTCCGCTGAACGAAGGCAAGTGCCCGCTGGTGAGCGGCTGACCTGGCGATAAAAAGCGAGGGGCGGGCGGCATGTCCGCCCCTCGACTTCTCGGGGACCCATGATCGAGATCTTCGGCATCCCTTCGCAGGCGCTGTTTGGGCAACTGTTGATCGGTCTGATCAACGGTTCGTTCTATGCGTTGCTCAGCCTGGGGCTGGCCGTGATCTTCGGCATGCTCAATATCATCAACTTCAGCCACGGCGCCCAATACATGATGGGCGCTTTCGCGGCCTATCTCATTCTCCAATATTCCGGACTCGGTTACTGGCCGGCCCTGGTCATTGCCCCCGTTCTTGTTGGCATCACCGGCATCATCATCGAGCGGTTTTTCCTGCAGTGGCTGTACAAGCTCGACCACCTGTATGGTTTACTGCTCACATTCGGTCTGGCCCTGATCATTGAAGGTGTGGCGCGGAACTACTTCGGCTCGGCCGGCCTGCCATATACCGTCCCGGAATCGCTGCAGGGCGGCCGCAATCTTGGCTTCATGTTCCTGCCGAACTACAGGGCCTGGGTAATCGTTGCCTCTCTCACGATCTGCATCGGCACCTGGTTTGTGATCGAGCGCACACGGCTCGGCGCCTATTTGCGGGCTGCAACCGAAAACCCGACGCTGGTGCGCGCTTTCGGTATCAATGTGCCGCGCATGATTACGCTGACGTACGGATTTGGTGTTGCGTTGGCCGCTTTCGCCGGCGTGATGGCGGCGCCAATCTACAACGTGTCACCGCAGATGGGCTCTGAGCTGATCATCGTCGTATTTGCGGTGGTGGTTATCGGCGGCATGGGCTCAATTCTCGGCGCGATTGTCACCGGTTTCGGGCTAGGCGTGGTCGAGGGTCTGACCAAGGTATTTTTCCCCGAAGCCTCGAACACGGTGATTTTCGTGATCATGGCCATTGTGCTGCTGGTGCGGCCCGCTGGCCTGTTCGGGCGGAGGGCGTGATGGAACGCGTCATCGATCCGCTCACCAAGAAACCGCCAGTATGGCGCAAGCAAAGCGAAGTGACCGCCTTCGCCGTCATGGTCGTTGCGCTGGTCGTGGCGCCGTTCATGGTCTACCCGCTGTTCCTGATGCAAGCGATGTGCTTTGCGCTGTTTGCCTGCGCCTTCAATCTGCTGATCGGGTATGTCGGGCTTTTGTCGTTTGGCCATGCGCTCTATTTCGGCTGGGCCAGCTATCTCTCTGCCTACGCAGCAAAGGTCTGGGGCTTCCCGCCCGAACTCGCAATCCTGACCGGCATAGTGACTGCTGCGGTCTGCGGCGTCGTTGCCGGCTCGCTCGCCATCCGCCGGCAGGGAATCTATTTCGCAATGATCACGCTCGCGCTTGCGCAAATGATGTATTTCTTTGCCCTGCAGGCGAAACTCACGGGCGGCGAAGACGGTATCCAGGGCGTGCCGCGCGGCCACTTGTTTGGTTTGATCGATCTCAGGAATGAGATGGCAATGTATTTCGTCGTGCTGGCGATTTTCCTTGCTGGTTTCGTGTTCATCTATCGCATCATCCACTCGCCGTTCGGAGAAGTGCTCAAGGCGATCCGCGAGAACGAAGTTCGCACGATATCGCTGGGCTACAAGACGGATCGCTACAAACTGCTTGCTTTTGTGTTGTCGGCCACGCTCGCGGGTTGCGCCGGCGCGACCAAGGCCATCGTTCTTCAGATCGCATCACTCACCGACGTCAACTGGCCGATGTCAGGTGAAGTCGTTCTTATGGCTCTGGTCGGCGGCCTTGGGACGATATTCGGCCCGGTCGCAGGCTCCTTCGTCATCGTGGCCATGCAGAATTTTCTCGGCGAACACGTCGGGGAGTGGGTCACGGTGATCCAGGGCAGCATTTTCGTCGCCTGCGTGCTGTTGTTCCGCAGGGGCATTATCGGCGAGCTTGCCGCTCTGCTGCGAATCCGCCTCTGAAGCTGCCCCCTTTGAAACAGCGGCGAATCGTCGTACATGGCGACTTCGCACATTGTATTCCGTTACTTCCGTGCAGTTGTCGGTTGTCATCGATGCGTCGAGTGTCGGCTCAAGGCCGATTTCGCGCGTGCCGGGGGGCACCCAATGGCAGCTGTGCAAAGCGGAGTCCGCTTAGATAAGATCGCGCAGAAGTGGCAGGCTCTCGCCCAGCGGCGGCTTGCCTATATGCGCGAGCTGGAGCATAGCGGCCGATGGAAGCGATTTTACACCAGCGAACAATTCAGCGCGCACCTGCGCGAAGCCGAGCGGACTGCAAAGCTGTGGACCGACCTCATCGGCCGGCCTTTTGCGGTTTTGCCGGGCACGCGCAATTTGTCGCCCGCGCGCGTAGGACGCACTTTCGCACTGGCTGTCGCCGGTATGGTCGTCGCCGGGACGGTACCGGCGGCAATTGCCCAGAATCTCAAGCGTGGCGAGGAATTGCTGACGCGCAATTGCGCGTCCTGTCATGCGGTCGGCCGCAACGGAGATAGCCCTCACAAGTCCGCGCCGCCGTTCCGCACCCTCGGACAGCGTTATCCAATCGATTCCCTGGAGGAGGCTTTGGGTGAGGGCATAATGTCCGGCCACCCCGATATGCCCGAATTCAGCTTTGACGCCGGTGACGTCGGTGCCATCATTGCCTATCTGAAGTCCATCCAGCAGCGTTGAAATTGCCGCTTTCCCAGCCAAAACCGAATTGACCCCCATGCCGAGTACATTGTTCACACCCTTCCGCTTGTCCGGGCTCGATCTCGCCAACCGAATTGTCGTCTCGCCGATGTGCCAGTATTCGGCCGATGACGGTTGCGCCAGCGACTGGCACCTGATGCACCTCGGAATGATGGCGCATTCCGGTGCCGCGCTTGTCATTGTCGAGGCAACGCATGTCGAACGGCATGGGCGCATCACGCATGGTTGCCTTGGTCTTTATTCCGACGACAATGAAGCAGCGCTTGCGCGCGTGGTTGCACAGGCACGGCGGATGGGCCCCGCAAAGTTCGGGATCCAGATCGCGCATTCGGGTCGCAAGGGCTCAGCTCAACGGCCATGGGAAGGCGGCGGCGCACTGCCGCCGGATGCCGACCCTTGGCCAACGATTGCTGCTTCGCCAATTCCCTTTGGCGCGGGCTGGCACACGCCGCGAGAGGTGACCGAGGCCGACATGGAGCGCGTGCGCGCGGCCTTCGTTTCGGCCGCGCAGCGTGCGCTCCGCATCGGATTCGATGAGATTGAGCTGCACATGGCGCACGGTTATCTGGCGCACGGATTTATGTCGCCGGTTTCGAACAAGCGCACCGATCAATATGGCGGTTCGCTCGAGAACCGGTTGCGGTTTCCGCTGTCTATTGCGCGCGCCGTGCGCGCCGTCGTGCCGCGCACCGTACCGCTTGGCGCGCGCATCACGGGCAGCGACTGGCGTGAGGGCGGACTGACGCCTGACGACGCGGTCTCGATCGCCCGGGGGCTGAAATCGGAAGGAATCGATTTCATCTGCATTTCGTCCGGCGGCGTCGCCGCCGACATCCGGAATCCCACCGAGCCGGGCTATAACGTGCCGATCGCGGCGCGTGTGAAAAAGGAGGCCGGAATCCCGACCCGTACGGTCGGCCTGATCGTCAAGCCGGAGCACGCCGAGGAAATCGTCGCCAAAGGCGAGGCGGACCTCGTGTCGATGGCGCGCTGCTTTCTCGACGATCCTCATTGGGGCTGGCATGCAGCCAAGGCGCTCGGCGCCGACGTGGCGCGCCCACCGCAATATCAGCGCGCCGGCCCCAAGCTCTGGGCACCGGCCCTGGCGAAGACGTGAGAGAGCCGCAGCGCTAGATCACCGCGCCGCTCCCGGGATCGATCAAGTGCATGTGGTCCATATTGGCATGGAGCCGCATGGGTGCGCCGGCATCGGCCGCGCTGCTGGGTTCGACGCGGCCGCAAATTTCTGTGCCGTCGATGGTGAAGAAAACCATCGTTTCCATGCCCAGTGGTTCGACGACATCCAATGTCACCGTGAAGTCGCGGCCATCGTCGCGGCCGTTGTGGCGTGGCTCGGTGATATGTTCCGGTCGCAGGCCCAGAACCAATTCCTTGCCTGTTATCGCGCGGTAGCGCGCCTCGTTGGCCGCGGGAACGGGCAAGGCGATCTTGTCCGAAATGCGCACGCGCGTGCCGCTGCCGGCCTGCTCCAGCCTGCAGGGAATGAAATTCATGGCCGGCGAACCGATGAAGCCTGCCACGAAGCGGGTGCGCGGGTGGTGATACAGGTCGTGCGGAGTGCCGATCTGCTCGATGCGGCCATTGTTCATGACCACGACACGATCGGCGAGCGTCATGGCTTCGACCTGGTCGTGTGTCACATAGACGGTTGTCGTCTTTACCTTTTGATGGACCCGCTTGATCTCGGTGCGCATTTGCACGCGCAGCTTGGCGTCGAGGTTCGAAAGTGGCTCGTCAAACAGAAAGACCTTGGGATTGCGGACAATGGCGCGGCCCATCGCGACGCGCTGCCTTTGCCCGCCGGACAGCGCTTTTGGGCGCCGATCGAGCAGCTCTGTGATGTCGAGGATGCGAGCCGCGTGTTCAACGCGCTGCCGGATCTCGGCCTTGGGGAATTTGCGCAGCTTGAGGCCAAACGACATGTTCTCGAATGCCGTCATGTGCGGATACAGCGCGTAATTCTGGAAGACCATGGCGATATCCCGGTCTTTCGGCGGCAGGTCATTGACCACTTCGCCACCGATCGAAATATTGCCGGAGGTGACCTCTTCCAGCCCCGCAATCATCCTTAGCGTCGTGCTCTTGCCGCAGCCGGACGGGCCGACCAGCACCACGAATTCGTTGTTCGGAATGTCGAGATCGATCGCGCGCACGGCTTCGACTTCGCCGTATTTCTTGACGACCTGACGCAACGCGACTTCGGCCATGATGCTCAGCCCTTGGTGGCGCCGGCGGTAAGACCGGCGATGTAATAGTCCATAAGGAAGGCGTAGATTACCAGCGGCGGCGCCGCGGCAATCAAGGCGCCCGCCATCAGCATGCCCCACTTATACACGTCGCCGCGGATCAGGCTGGTCACCGTGCCGACGGTGAGCACTTGCTGGTCGGACGAATAGAGGAACGCCATCGGATAGACGAAGGCCGCCCACGAAACGGTGAAGGCGAAGATCATGGCGGCGATGATGCCGGGCAGTGCCACCGGGATGAAGATCTTGAACAGCATCTGCATGTGGCCGGCGCCGTCGATGAGCGCGGCCTCGTCGAGCTCCTTGGGGATCGATTGGAAGTAGCCGATCATGATCCAGGTGCAGAACGGCACTGTCAGCGTCGGATAGACCAGGACCATGCCCCAGTACGAATTGAGCAGGCCGATCGATTTGACGATCTGGAACATCGGAATGAACAGCAGCGTATCGGGTACCAGGTAAGTGAGGAAAATGCCGGTGGCCAGCACACTTGACCCCCAGAATTTCATGCGGCCGAGCGAGAACGCCGCCAGCACGCTCACCACCATGGTGATCGCCACCACGCAGACCGTCACGATCACCGTGTTCTTGAAGAAGATCAGGAAGTCGGTCTGCGTCGAGCAGAATCCTGAACTGATCGAGCGTGACCCCGTCGAAGATGAACCACGGATTGGTCGCCAGGCGCGCCATCTCGGCGTCGCTCTTGAGCGCCGTCACGACCATGTAATAAGGCGGCAACAGGAAGAAGATCGCGAACATGATGAGGAAAACGTAGGACGCGATCAGCGCCCAGCGGCGCCTGCGGTGCAGGCTGGTGCCGGAGCCGGCGCGTCTGACGGCGGGCGCGGTGGCAGCAAGTGTGCTCATCGGGTGCTCATCCGATCTCCCTGCCGCGCTTGCGCACGCCGCGCAGAATGAACACCGCGGCGATGGCCAAAATCGGGAACATGAACAACGAAGTCGCCGCGCCAAGCGGCAGATCGCCGGAGCGGATGCCGAGCAGGAACGAGTAGGTCGCGAACATGTGCGTCATGTTGCGCGGGCCGCCCGCGGTCATGATCTGGACGATGTCGAAATTGGCGAAGGTGACGATCAACGAGAACAGCACGGTGATTGCGATGATGTTGCGCATCATCGGCAGGGTGATATGGATGAATTTCTGCCAGGCGGTGGCGCCGTCGATCGCGGCCGCCTCATAGAGCTGCTCGGGCACCGACTTGAGTGCGGCCAGATACATGATCAGAAAAAATGGCGCGCCGTACCACACGTTCACCAGGATCACCGAGAAACGCGCCCAATAGGGATCGCTCAACCACGGAATCCAGTTAAAGCCCATGCTTTTGAGGGTGTAATTGAACGCCGAATTGGTGGGGTCGAACATCCACCACCATCCAAGCGTCGAGAGTGCGAGCGGAATAACCCACGGCACCAGCAGCATGCCGCGCCATTTGCGCTGGCCCTTGACCGGGAGGTTGTTGACGAGATGCGCGGTGATCAGGCCGATCAGCGCTTTAAAGAACACGGCGGACAGCGCGAAGATCGTCGATTGCTCGACCACCATCCAGAACGTGTCGCGCGACATCAGGAAGGTGAAATTCGACAGGCCAATGAAGCGCGTCTGCGCCTTGTTCAGCATCGAGAGATAGATCGAGTACAATGCCGGGTAGATGATCAGTCCGGCGACGATGAGGATCAGCGGCGTGCACATCAGCAGCGCGATGGTCGAGCGCCGCCGCACGAAGCGATGCAGGCCGGTGCGCCTGATGGGCGCGTCGGCCGTGCTGTCGACGGCGGCACCCCAGGAATGGACGGTATCTGCCATGCCGCGCTGCCAGCCTCTGGCCGGCCCATATTAAGGTTTCGGGGGCCGAGCATGCCGGCCAAATACGGCCGGCATGCATTTGTTTCTCCAGCCTTGAAGAACGCTCAAGCGCGCAAGGTGCCTTCGAGTTCCTTCTCGGCCCACTTGATCACCTCGTCGAGCTTTTCTTTGCCCTGCGTGAACTTCGAGATCATTACGGTATTGATCGCCTGGTTGTACATCTGGGCGCCCACTTCCGAGCGCGCCGGTGCGCCGAACATCGAGGTCTGCTCGTCGCCGCGCGGCGGATAGCTGTAGACGGTGCCGGCCGGCGGCTCGACAGTTTTCCAGGTGTCGAGATCGTACATGGTCCTGAACGAGGGCAGGTCGTAGCCATTCGAGGCCGCGACCAACTGGGCGACCGATTCCTTCTGCGAAACATGCAGCAAGAGATCTTTCGCCGCCTGCTTGTTCTTGGAGAACTTCCACAAGCCGTAGAATTGCGGGAGCTGTCCGACGAAGCGGCCGTTCGGTCCCTTCGGCACGGCATGCGTCCAGCACTGCTCCGCCACCTTTGGGTTGTCGCGCTTGGCAACCGACCAGGCGCTCGGCGGATTCATGATGCCCGAGCCCTTGCCGGAAATAAGCCAACGGTTATTGCCGGCGTCGTCCCAGGCGTAAACTTCCGGCGGGCTCGCTTCCATGATCTTGCGCGCGATTTCCATCGCCTGCCGGGTCTGATCGGAGTTGATCTTGATGTTGTCTTTGCCGTCGATGAACACCACGCCGTAGGCATTGAACAATCCGCCGACCCAGTCGACCGCGTCGGAAGTCTGGCCCATCGGCAAGCCGACCGGGAAGCCGGCCTTGTGCAGCTTCTGCGCCAACTCGACGTAAGCATCCCACGTCCATTTGTCGGTATCGGCCTTGTTGTATTTCGACTCGTCATTCGGGAACATGGCGCGCAGATCGAGGCCGGCGTGTTCCTTGTAAAGATCGAGGCGCGAGCAGCACGGCTTTACCTGGCTGCCTACCGCGGTCGGAACGCCGAGCCACACGCCTTTGCTCTTGGCGAGATATTCGGCGACCGGGCTGATCGGTCCGTATTTCTTGATCAGCGCGTTGATAACGTCGTCGAGCGGCTCGAGCTGCGCTTGGTGGATGCGGATATTCCAGTCCCGATGGGACATGATGTCGTGGCCGGTGCCGGCTTGCGCTTCGGCTGCAGCCGTCAGCTTGTCCTTCTCGCCCTGCGAGGTGATGTAATCGATATGGACGTCGACTTTATTCTTGTCGCCCCACTCCTTGCAGATTTTGTCCAGCGCCTTGTTGGCGCCGGGGACCCAGTGATCCCAACAGCCTAGGGTGAGTGTACCCGCCGCGTAGACGCCGCTGACATAGGGTGCAGTAATTGCTGCTGCGGAACCGAGGGCAGCGGTCTTGAGAACGGCACGACGTGAAAGACGTGATTGTCCCATGGTCTCCTCCCGGATAGCGCCATTATTACTGGCGTTTATGAAACGATACTCTCGCCCCGTGCATACGGCTAGTCATTAAAGGATTGGTCCGTATAAAAATGAGGTTCCGGGGACTTCCCCCTGTGCGCCCGGCCGAAGTGTCGCGTTTGATTTTGACCCCCGGCGACGACCCCTGGCAGTGCGGTATTCGGCCTGTGCTTGCGGAAATGCTGCGCGCGCACTTTCAACGACCGGGATGGCCCAAGGTTTTGGTGGATTGCGTAGGGTGTTCCCGGTCATAAATTCTCCGAATGGGTAACTACGTTTTTCTAGCCGTTCTGTTTGCCGCTGCATGTCATGCTGGCTGGAACGCCCTGATCAAGGTTGGGCTGGACCCTCTCTCCACCACAACATTGATATCGATCGGCTCCGGCCTTGTGGCCCTGGTGTTCGTACCTCTGGTGGGCGTACCGGCCTTGCCCGCCTGGCCGTGGCTCACGGCCTCGGTTGCGATCCACCTCATCTATTTTGCCTCGCTGATCGAAAGCTATCGCACCGGCGATCTTGGCCAGGTTTACCCGATCGCGCGCGGATCGGCGCCGCTCATGACCGCGGCGGCAACGACCTTGTTCGTGGGCGAGCCGTTAACTGCCATCGGCTGGGCCGGAATTGTCTCGCTTGTCGCCGGGGTGCTGTTGCTGTCCACGCGTGGAGGCCGCGTGCTGGCTGCCATTGACCGCCGCGCCGTCGGCTTTGCGCTATTCACGGCACTTACCATCTGCACCTATTCCGTCATTGACGGATTAGGCGCACGATTGTCCGTCAATCCGAATGCTTATTCACTCTGGTTGTTCATCGGCATTGCGCTGGTCATGCTGCCCTACGCGCTCTATCGCGACGGCCGCGACGTCATCCCCGCGATGCGGCGCTACTGGCGGCGAGGCTTTGCCGGCGGCGCGCTGCAGGTTCTTTCATATGGAATTGCAATCTGGGCGATGACCGTTGCGCCGATCGCCATCGTCGCGACGCTGCGCGAAACCAGTGTTCTATTTGGTGCGGTCATTGCAGTTGTCATATTGAAAGAACCGCTGCGCGCGGCGCGCGTCGTCGCAGCATTGCTTATTGTGTTTGGCTTGATTCTGATACGAGTGCAGTAGTGGTCATAGCTTGAGCTCAGGATATTCGTGCTCAAGCCGCAAATAATCCGCTTCGGTGTCGACGTCCCAAAGCGGGGGGCATTCGACCAGCATGAGGCGTTGTTCGATAATGCGGGTGCGAGTTTCGGCGAGCACCGTCTTTGTGCCCCAGGCGATGCCGGAAAACACAGTAGGCTGTGCGGAGCGCATGCCGATCAGGACATAGCCGCCATCTTCCGCCGGAATAAGGATGACATCATTGCCATCCCGAAGCGACTTTGCGGCTCCGCGAAGATGGACATCGGTCAGGGCGGGACAGTCGGTCCCGATCACGAGAACCGGCCCATTACTCGGCGGCAACTGCCGCGAGCATCCGTACGCCGAGGTCACCTTCGGGCTGAGGCCGGATCGTCACCCGCAACCGTGCAACCAGTTTTACGAATGAATTCATGCGTTGCGTTGGGCGCACACCACAGTGTCACCGGACCTATATCGGCAGCGAACGCGGTCGCCAGCGACCGCTCGGTCAGACGCTCCTGCAAGACGGCCGCGGCATGTGCTCCGATCGTGGGAATCAGACGAGTTTTGGCCAGTCCGGGGATCGGCGCTTTGGCCAGGATCGCAATCGAAACTGAATTATTGCTCGGCGGGGGCATAGCCGTAGCGCTGCGCAAGTTGGGCGGGGTCGGCACCGATGAAATAGGCTAGCCGCAATCGCCACATAAAAAAAACCGTGCGCAGGATGCCATGTTCTCTCCAGCGGCGGGAGGACGTGGTGACACGCGCGCGCAGGCAAAGCGGCGGACCGATTCTTTTGAGGCGCGCGGACAACGCGATATCTTCCATCAGCGCGATCGGCGGAAATCCGCCGGCAGCAACGAAGGCCGCGCGCGAGACGA
This sequence comes from uncultured Pseudomonadota bacterium, assembly GCA_963702605.1. Lineage (GTDB taxonomy): Bacteria > Pseudomonadota > Alphaproteobacteria > Rhizobiales > Xanthobacteraceae > Pseudolabrys. The sequence goes on along the minus strand of CAVPDI010000022.1, from coordinate 545,003 downwards.
ATATGGCCTGGTCGCCGGTTGCGATGCCGGTGATGCGGGATCGCAGGTTCATTGAAAGTGGCAATCAACCCGAGCAGCGGCCCATCGTTGATTTGCACATCAAAGCGGCCCCAATCCCGCCCCGTGCGTGCAAGGCCTTCGCGCACGAGCGTGTCCGCATTGTCGGGAAGCTCTGTGTCTGCATGCAAGAACAGAAGGATATTGCCGCGCGCCAATGCGGCGCCGGCATTCATCTGGTGCGCGCGCCCACGGGCCGCCGATCAGGACGCGATCAGCAAGCGGTTGCGCAAGCGCGGCGGTTCCGTCCCGGCTTCCGCCATCGACGACAATCAGCTCGGCGCCGCGCGTGAGATAGGACGAAAGTGCCGTCAGTGCCGATTCGATTCCGCTGGCCTCATTCAGCACAGGAATGATGATTGACAGCGTTGTCCTGGTCATTCCGCTGCCTCATGCAGCGCGCCCCCGCAACTCGATCCTTGTCCGGCGGTGCAACCGTAACAGTGGCCTGCAGACACGGATCGGATTTCCGTCGACGACGTCATCGAGCAGGTCGGCCAGGTGCGCGCGGGCCCGCGTGCCGACGTTCATTGGCAAGCCGAGCATCTGATTGAAGTCGCAGTCGTAAACATATCCGCGCCAATCAACTGACAGCAGGTGCCGGCACATGACGCCGTCGAGATTGGCGTCGAGATGTGCATCGCGCAGAAGCTCGATATAGTCGTTGAATTCACCCTTGCTGAGCAGCGCGGATCCAAAGCGATGGATTGGCATATTGGCGAGGACAAATAGTTTGTTGAACGCGATACCGTGTTCCTCACCGAGCACCCGCCTGTAGTCATCCTCAAGCGCAGCTTGAGCCGGGGGCAGTGCGGGGCCTTGCGGATTGTAGACGAGGTTGAGGGGCAGCGCGGGATCGCGCCCGTAGCCGAGCGCATTGAGCCGTTTGAGGCCACGGATCGAGCCAGCGAATACGCCCTTGCCACGCTGGCGCTCGACATTGTCCTGGAGATAGCAGGGCATCGATGCGACTACTTCGACGCGTTCGCTCGCGAGAAATTCGGCGAGATCTTCCTGGCCTTTCTGCTCGAGGATCGTCAAATTGCAGCGATCCATTACCCTTGCGCCGAGCTTGCGTGCTTCTCGCACGAGCCGGCGAAAATGCGGGTTGAGCTCCGGCGCGCCCCCTGTGATGTCGAGTGTTGCGATTTTCCGACGGCGAAGGAAACTCAGCACGAGGTCAACAATATCACCGTTCATTTCCTCGGTTCGATTGGGGCCGGCGTTCACGTGGCAATGGAAGCATGACTGGTTGCAGCGGTAGCCGACATTGACCTGCAGCGTTTCCAGTTTGCCGCGGCGAATGGCAGGGAAAGGGATCTTGTCGAGCAGCGGACGCGTGTCGTGCATTGGAGGCCTTGGTTCCTGCTGCAATTTGCCACGAAGTGTGCCGTTGCGCATCCAACCCTCGGCCACTGGATTGCACAAATCGACGTGAGGTACCGCGATATTCAGCGCGCCAGTGCCGTCGTTACAGGCGAATCGACGCCAATGCGGCCAAAGCCGGGCACTTTCAATCCGGGATGATTGAGGTCGAGGCCGGCGACCAGACCCAGGATATTCACCTCGATGCCTTCGACCCAGCCGATTTTTATTCCGGCCAGACCAAAGAAACTAATTTCGATGCCTGTCCGGCTATCGGTCCGGCCGGCGTAGAAACCGTAACGAAAATCGCGGCCGACTGCGTTCGGCGGCAACGCAACTCCGATCTCGGGCACCGCCCGCAAGACCGCCGCAATGAAACTGTTGCTATTGGGCCCCGGCCAGATTCTGTAATCGCCGGCCCGTGCGTAGTCATAGGTCGTCACGACCTTTTCGATGCGCGGGATGAGTTTCTCGGCGTCCGAGCCGGAGATGTCCGCGAGAACCACAGGCTTGTTCCCGTACCATCGACCGTCCGCCGGCCAATTGTTGAGGCGCACGGGCTCACCCCAACCGACGACATCGTAACGTCGCCAGCGGGTCTCGTTCGCGTGCTTGAGGACCAGCCAACTATGCACCGAGAAGATGCCTTTCCAGGCGCCGGCGGTGCCGGTGAAGACGATAACCCGGGCGGGTGAAGAGCCGGCGGCAGGCGGCAAAATTCCAGTGCTCGACCAGTCGGCATCTCGCCATGAGCGCGGGTCGTCGCTGACCACGTAGAGTACCGTACGGACGAGAATTGGCACGAGAAACAATACGAAAATGACGGCCATGAATGTCTTGCGGCGGCTCAGGCGTCGGAGGGGCGGCATGCATCCTTACTATAGGTACTATTTGCCCGGATTGGAGTGGTTACTCGCGACTGGTTATTGGCAATAGTGAGCTGCGGGTATCTTCCGGCGCCATCCCTTGATGAGATCGCCCGTCACTGGTTTCGACCACTCCATCCCCACAATGGCGCCCAGTCGGGCGCCCGCGATAATATTTCCGGAAATCGTTGCATCGCCCGCGCCGGGCGCAACTGAAACCGCAATTCCGTAGCCGGCGCCGCGCACGACATTGCCGGCAACTGGAACGTTGCGCAGATAGGGACCCCAGCCGGCGCGGATGCCTGCATTCGCTGCGTTCTCGATGACATTGCCGGTGACCGTGGTTTCCGCCTCGATGCCGATTCCGACGCCGGCATCCTCCGGAGACGTGCCTGAACGTTGGACGCCAATATTTCGTATCAAATTACCCATGCACGGTGGACAGGCGTCCGCCATTGTTGAAATTGGTGATCGAGATCTCCGTTTTCGGCAGTGTCGACAACGTTGTCCGCAACGATGGCGCCCTCAAAATCGAATTCCGCATAAAGCGCGGTTTCTTTCAGCGCCGCGCAGTTGTTGCCAATGATTTGCATATTGGATGAGGCATTGCCGCGGATTGCCGAATATGCCGCGCGGCGAATGATGTTGTTTCGCACGATGACATCGGCGGCCCGAAAGACATTAATGGCGTTGCCATTTTCTCCCGTGCCGCCGGCACGCGCTTCAATGTCTTCGATCGTATTGTCGGCGACGATGCTGCCGTCATGGCGTTTGACGCTTTGCCAGATGCGGATTCCACCATTGCCGCCGTTTCGGATCGTATTGGCGGTGATCACAAGATCCAGAATTATCGTTGCAGAATAGGGCATTGTCCGCGGAGCCAGTGATCATGTTGCCGGCCAGATGTCCCTCGCAGTGCTCGAGCGCGATCGCATTTCCTCCGGCGTCTTCGATCGTGCAATCAGAAATTCGTACGGATTTTATGCCGACCAGATGAACCAGCCCACGGTTCTGTGGAAGCGCCTGACTCCTGCCGTCAAGCGTAAGGCCGGAAAGAGTTATACTGTCTGCGCCTTCGGCCGAGAGAAGAGAGGGGCCATTTGTCAGCACAAGGCGTGTGGCGCCGCGCACGCCGAACAGTTGCACGCCGTCTGCAAGTCTGAGGTTCCCGGCACGATAAACCCCGGGTGCCAGCATCAGTGGTGCTCGCGTGCGAGTAACCTGATCGATGGCTCGCTGCAAAGCGCGGCTCTGGTCGTCGGGTGAACCGGGGCGGGCGCCGAACTGCGCGGCCTCAACGCCATATGCTGACAGCGGCGCAGCGAGCGTAGCGGCACTGGACAGAGAGCCGAGAAGCAGATGGCGGCGATCAATCGGCATGGCGCGTGCATCATGCGCCGGGGAGGTTAACGGCGTGCTTCGGCCGCGATAGCCACAAGCGCGCGGGTTCCGGCAATGACGAGATCCTCCAGGCTTAGCGAGGCCTTGCTGCGCTTGCGCCTCGCGACCGCATCTGACGGGCGGAACGTGAATGAAAGCCGTTATGCGCGCGCCATTTCCGGTCGAAGCCAGTTCGGCCGCCCGCCAGCAAAGATAGTTGCAGAGATAGCGCCCGGCATCGCGCGATAGCGCGATCGGGGCGATACGGTGAAAAGCGCCGAGCAGCGGACGCCGGGGCGTCGGCAATGGGACGGATGACGGCTTTCCGACGGCAATGGCATGGCGACCCTTCGAAACGCCGGCCGCATCAGGCAAAAGCGCAACCGCATTTTGCGCGCGGGTTTCCACCCTTACGCCACGTGCGCGCGGAGCAAACCCGAACATGAGCAATGCGTCCGGTCTATGCTTTGCGATGAGCGCCGGCAATTCGCGGTCCACGGCGATGTAACTCGTCGGGAAAATATGGGTGACGACCCTCACATTTGTGAGGGCAGGCCGCCGCCTGCGCGCAAGCCGTTTCGCAAGCGGTCCGGTCGGGTTGAATGGCGCGCCTGGGAATGGCCCAAAGCCAGTAACGAGAATTGTGAGTGACATCTAAACGCCGAGTATCTTCGCGATCTCTTCCACGGCGAGAGTTGGAGCAAGCTTGCCGGCGGCAACCTGACCCTCCAATTGGCGAAGCTTGGCGCGCACAGTCGTATCGTTGCGCAGGCGCGAAGTCAGACGTTCCTCGAGCATGGTCCACATCCATTTGACCTGTTGCTCGCGCCGCCGCGCCGTCAGTTCGCCCGACTTCGTCATTTTGTCCCGGTGAGCGATGACCTGCGCCCATAATTCAGTGATCCCGTTTCCGGCCAGCGCCGAATAGGTAATGACGGGGGGTGACCAGCTTGCCGACTGTGACGCGAGAATGTTGAGGGCCGCGCGGTATTCCGCCGCCGCTTGCCTGGCGCGCCCGATATTGTCGCCATCGGCTTTGTTGACTGCAATCATGTCGGCAAGTTCGATGATGCCTTTCTTGAGGCCCTGCAATTCATCGCCGGCACCGGGGAGCATGAGAACCAGGAAGAAGTCGGTCATATCTGCAACCGCAGTTTCCGATTGACCGATGCCGACTGTTTCAACGACCACGACATCATAGCCGGCGGCTTCGCAGACCAGCATGGTCTCGCGCGTTTTCGCCGCGACGCCACCGAGCGTTCCTGATGCGGGGGAGGGCCGCACAAAGGCGTGCGGGTCGCTTGCCAGTTGAGCCATGCGCGTCTTGTCGCCAAGGATCGATCCACCGGTGCGCGTGGAAGACGGATCGACTGCGAGCACCGCGACTTTGTGACCTTTGCCCGTAAGGTAAGTGCCGAGGACATCGATCGTGGTCGATTTGCCGGCGCCGGGCGCGCCGGTGATCCCGAGGCGCACCGCTTTGCCGGTCAGCGGCAGCAATTCCTGCACAAGATGGTGCGCGGTCTTGCGATGGTCGGCACGCTTGCTTTCGATCAAGGTGATCGCGCGCGCAAGCATCGCACGGTCGCCGGCACGCACACCGCGGACCAGATCAGCAGACGGCAGATTGCGCGCAGCCATGAATTTCCTCAGCCTAGGGACCCGCCATGCTAGCGTGACGGCTCCGAAACGCCATCCGCGAGCCGCAATACCAGACCGCCTTGGCCCTTGCGCCGCTGGGCTGTGGCACGTGCAAATGCAAACAACTGCTTGCGCGCCCCAATCCGGCAGCTGGCTTCATCTGTGCGTTTGCAGTAACGGGCGCGCAGAGCCGGGCCGGCATCATCCTCGTCGATCGCCATAACCTGATAGACGCCGTCAGCGAGCCTATGCGCGACAGCGTATTCGAAGGCGCCTGGCCGTTTCGCTGCAGCAGTCTGGACGATAAAGTTCGCCCCCTCGAATGGATGGACCGAGAAAGAACCGACGTCTTCCATGCCGCCACTGACGTGGGCGTATTGCGCGCCGTCCCATTTGTAAGTGGCCTGCTCTGGTTCTTCGGCAGCACCATTATGTAGCGTATAAAACTGGAGGCGCAGTTGCTGACCGAACAAAGCGCGAGCACCCGGAAGAACAGGGCCGGAGGAGTTGACGCAGCCTGAGAATGACAAGCACACAGAGCGCAACGCAGGCGGCGCGGAGGATTTGTCGTCTCACTCCGCAGCCTCATTCATTGTGCCCGAGGCGCTTGTTGAGCGTTTTGAGAAGTTTCTCGGCGGCCTCGGCAATGACCGTGCCAGGCGGAAAGATTGCTTCGGCACCGGCCTTCATGAGCGCATCATAGTCCTGCGGCGGCACAACCCCGCCAACGACGATCATGATGTCGTCGCGGCCCTGCTTCTTAAGTTCGGACTTGAGTTCCGGCACCAGTGTCAGGTGCGCGGCGGCGAGCGATGATACGCCGAGAATATGGACGTCATTTTCGACCGCCTGCCGGGCCGCCTCCGCGGGCGTTGCGAACAATGGCCCGATGTCGACGTCGAAACCAAGGTCGGCAAACGCCGATGCAATGACCTTTTGTCCGCGGTCGTGGCCATCTTGCCCGATCTTTGCCACGAGCAATCGCGGGCGGCGGCCCTCCGCTGCTTCAAATGCCTCTACGGCCGCTCGGACACGTTCGACGGCACCGGTCATGCCGACCTCCCGCTTGTAAACTCCGGTGATCGCCTTGATCTCGGCACGGTGACGGCCGAATACCTTTTCCAGCGCCGAAGGAGATTTCGCCAACCGTTGCCTTGGCTCGGGCGGCATCGATAGCCAATGCAAGAAGATTGCCGTTGCCGCGATCCGCGGCCCGGGTAAGGGCGTCAAGCGCTTCCTGCAACATGCCCGGATCACGTTCCGCCTTCAGGCGTCGAAGTTTCTCGATCTGGCGCGCACGCACGGCGGAATTGTCGATCTTGAGGACATCGATTGGCGCTTCATTGGATGGCGGGTATTTGTTGACCCCGATGACGGATTGCGCGCCGCTGTCGATACGCGCCTGAGTTTTTGCGGCCGCCTCTTCAATACGAAGCTTCGGGATGCCAGCCTCGATCGCCTTGGCCATTCCGCCAAGTGCCTCGACTTCCTCGATATGGCCCCAGGCCTTCCGCGCCAGCTCGTAGGTCAGGCGTTCGACAAAGTAAGAGCCGCCCCACGGATCCACAATCCGGGTTGCGCCAGCCTCCTGCTGCAGCACGATTTGGGTATTGCGTGCGATGCGCGCGGAAAAGTCCGTCGGGAGCGCGAGCGCTTCGTCGAGCGCATTCGTATGCAGGGACTGTGTCTGGCCTTGCGTCGCCGCCATGGCCTCGATCATGGTGCGTGCGACATTGTTGAAGACGTCCTGTGCGGCGAGTGACCAGCCCGACGTCTGGCAGTGCGTGCGCAAGGATAACGAACGGGCGTCATCCGGCTTGAACGGCTTCATCAGCTTCGCCCACAGCATGCGCGCCGCGCGCAGCTTGGCGATCTCCATGAAATAGTTCATGCCGATCGCCCAGAAGAACGAAACGCGGGGCGCGAACTGGTCGACGGTGAGACCCGCCTTCAATCCCGCCCGCACATATTCGACGCCATCGGCCAGCGTGTAGGCGAGTTCGAGATCCTGCGTCGCGCCGGCTTCCTGCATGTGATAGCCGGACACCGAGATCGAATTGAATTTCGGCATTTCCGCCGAGGTGTAGGCAAAAATATCCGAAATGATGCGCAGGCTTGGACCGGGCGGGTAGATGTAGGTGTTGCGCACCATGAACTCTTTGAGGATATCGTTCTGGATCGTGCCGGAAAGTTTCTCATGCGGCACGCCTTGCTCCTCGGCGGCGACGATGTAGAGCGCGAGCACGGGCAGTACCGCGCCGTTCATCGTCATCGATACGCTCATCTGGTCGAGTGGAATGCCCGAGAAGAGCGTACGCATGTCGTAAATCGAGTTCGATCGCGACGCCCGCCATCCCGACATCGCCGGATACGCGCGGATGGTCGCTGTCGTAGCCGCGGTGGGTGGCGAGATCGAAAGCGATGGAAAGCCCTTTCTGCCCGGCAGCGAGATTGCGCCGGTAGAAGGCGTTGGAATCCTCGGCGGTGGAGAAACCGGCGTATTGGCGGATTGTCCATGGCTGGGCCGCGTACATTGCCGGGTAGGGCCCGCGCAGGAACGGCGGCTTGCCCGGATATGTATCGAGAAAGTCGAGACCGGCGGCATCGGCCTCGCCATAAGCCGGCTTGACCGCGATGCCTTCCGGGGTTTGCCAAGCGGCGCCGGCTGCATTGTCAGCCGGCAGGGCCGGTTCGGCAAAGTCGACCTTGGCGAAATCGGGGATCTGATTCATTTGACCCCCAGAATATCATGCGCGGCCTTCAACGTCGCCACCGCGTCGCAACCTGCGTAAATGAAGGCTTGAACGCCGGCCTGCTTCCAATTCGCTTCGTTTTCGCCGGGCCGTCCCGCAAGGTGCACGACGGCGCCGGCGGCGCCTAACGCCTTTGCCGCAGTGGCCGCCTCGTTCGCATAGATCTTGTCCGACGCGCACAGGCAGGCGAGCCTGGCACCTGATGCCTTGAAAGCGGCAATCATCCCGCCCTGATCGTTGAAGCCGTCATTCGTGATCGCCTCGATGCCGCCCGCCCCATAGAAACTGTTCGCGAAAGTTGCCCGCGTCGTAAAGTCCGACAGTCTCCCCAAGTTGGCCAGAAACACTTTCGGCCGTGTACCGGTCTTGGCAAGCATTCGGTCGGCGGCGTCACGCAGCAGTTCAAATGGTTCGGCCAGGCGAAATTGGCGATAATTTCTCAAAAGTCTGTTTGGCGGGGGCGGGTGCCACCGCCGTCGGTGCTACATCCAGCACCTTGACGGGCAATTCACCGAGATCGGGATAGTCGCTTACGCCGGTGAGCGCATCCTTGCGGCGCGCGATCGCCTTGAGCCGCTCCGCGCGCGTTGCCGCAACCTTCATCTGAAACAGACCTTGTTCGAGCGCGGCGGCCGCACCACCGGCGGCTTCGATCTCCTGGAACAGGCGCCACGCCGCCTTTGCCAGGTCGCCAGTCATTGCTTCGATCCCACCTGAGCCTGCGGCCGGATCCGAGACGCGATAAAGATTTGATTCATCAAGCAGGATCAGCTGCATGTTGCGGGCCACGCGGCGTGCGAAGGCATCGGGAAGCCCCATCGCGATGGTGAAGGGCAGGGCGCCGATCGCGGCGGCGCCGCCGATGCCCGCGGCCGTGACCGCAATCGTTGTGCGCAACATATTCACGTAAGGATCGCGCCTGCTCATCATGCGCCATGCCGTTTCAGCGGCGACGAACGCGGGCCGAGGCGTCAGTCCGCTTGCTTCTTCCACTCGGGCCCAGAGTTTACGCAGCGCACGAAACTTCGCGATGGTGAGAAATTCGTCGGCGTCTGCCGCCATGAGAAATGAAATCCGCTGCCGCGCCTCATCGAGTGTAAATTCGGAGGATGCGAGCAACCGCAGATAGGCGACACCGGCTGCCAGCACGAAAGCGAGCTCCTGAGCCTCCGAACCAGCTGCCTCGTGCACCGCGCGGCCGTCGGCGCGCAGCAGATGGGCTTTGCTAAAGCCGTGCGACTTCAAATCTTTCGCCGTTGCGCCGGCGCGAGCGGATAGTTCCGGCCATGGCAGGATGGTGTGCCCGCTGTACGCCATGTCGCCGATCGGATCGAGACCGAAATCAATTGCGAGCTTCGATGCGTCGTTGCCGCGTTCCGCGACGAGTGCCTTGATCATTTCGGCTGCAGGGCGCCCCCGAAAGGCGCGGTTTCGATCCGCAGTGAAATCATATCGAGCATGACATCCTTGAGCGTCTGCCCCAGGGCACCGGCATTATTGGCATCGACACCGAAGCCGCGCGCGGACGGCGCGCCGGCCAAGACGACGGCCAGACCGGTTGCGCCATTTTCGAGGTCTTGCAGCGCTTGCTGGTTGGCCGACCTCGCATCCGGATGGTCGACGCGCTGAATCACCTGCCAGGGAACCGCCGCCCGCCCCGCAACCACGGCTGCGCCGGCGGCGCGCGGGTAAAGCGGCTGCACGGCGATACCGTCATAGGTTTGGTTGACCAGCCGCTTCTCGAAAGCCGCCCCTTTGAGAGCGGTTTCGACCAGTTTCCGCCAATCCGACGGCGTCGTCGGTGGAAACTCGGCGGCAAGGGGAAAGTCGTCACGCATGCGGGGAAAATGGCACAGTCGGGCCCATCGGGCTATTGCGCTAAATCACTCGGCTGACCGACTTCGGCCAGTCAATTTTCAGGGCATGACGATGGATTCCGCCGGCATCGATCGCTTTGGCCGCCTCATCGATGCGCCGGCCGGCTATCACGCGGTCGCCCGCAATTTCCGCCAGCGGCACCAGAACGAAAGCACGCTCGAACAGGCGCGGATGTGGCAACGTCAAGTTCGGCTCGTTGATTGTGAGGTCACCAAAGGCGAGGATATCGATATCGGCCGTGCGAGGCCCGTTGCGTTTTTCATGCGCGCGATCCCGGCCGAGCTTGAGTTCGATGTCTTGCGCGCGGGCGAGTAGCTCCCTCGGACCGAGTGTCGTTTCGACCGCTATCGCAAGATTGATGAAATGCGGCTGGTATTTGAAGCCCCATGGCGGCGTCCGGTAGTCAGAGGAGCGGGCCTTCAGCCGTACTTCTTTTCCGTCACAGAGCAGGTCGATGGCGCGCTCGAGTATGACGCGGCTGTTTCCGACATTGCCTCCCAGCGCGAGCAGCGCCTCAGCCATGACGGCTCCGCACAAGCGTGACGCCGACGTCGTTAAAGGTGGCCGCGATCGGCGCATGCGGCTTGTGAATGGTGACGCGCACAGATCGGACGCGTGAAAAATCGGTGAGAATAGCGTCGGCGACCCGGCCAGCGGCAGCCTCGATCAGACGATAACGTCGAGCACAAAAAGCCTCACTCGCGCAGTTCACGACTTTATCATACGACACGGTATCCACGACTTTGTCGGAACGGGCGGCTGCTGCAAGATCGATTTCCAGATCGAGATCGATCGTGAATGTCTGGCCGACTTTTGCCTCATGGGCCATCACCCCGTGATAAGCGTGGAGCGCCAGGTCCTTGATGAAAATTCGATCGCTCATTGTGCACCCTCGATCGCCGCCGCTATCCGCAGAGCCTGAACCGTCTCGGCGACATCATGTGCGCGGATGATGGCCGCCCCTTTTTCGACCGCCAGTAAATGGGCGGAGATCGAGCCGCCGAGGCGATCATCGGGGGCTGATGGTACAACCGAACTGATAAAACGCTTCCGCGAAGCGCCGACGAGAAGCGGTAGACCGAAACGTCTGAATTCAGCGAACTCGCGCTATACACGATGATGCTCTGCTCCGCTGTCTTGCCGAACCCGATACCCGGGTCCAGGACAATGTTATCGCGTGGGATGCCGGCGCGGGCGGCGATCTCCAGCGATCGGGCGAAGAAAGTCATCACATCGGCAATGATGTCGATGTGCTCCTCCGCCGCATCGCGGTTATGCATGATGATCACTGGAACGCTGCGTTGGGCAACGAGCGGGGCCATGGCGGGGTCGCGCTGCAGACCCCAGACGTCGTTGACGATGCTCGCGCCCTGATCCAGCGCCCAGGCTGCGATCGAGGCCTTGATCGTGTCAATCGATATCGGTACGCCGAGCATGGTGAGTGCCGGTAAAACCGGTGCCAATCGGCTTTTTTCGTCGTCTGCGGATATGGGAACTGCGCCGCCATAGGGCCGCGTGGATTCCGCCCCGATATCGATGATGTCGGCGCCCAGTTTGGCCATTTCGTTGCCGTGGGCAATTGCCTTCGTCGGATCAAGAAACCGGCCACCATCTGAAAAGGAGTTGGGTGTCACGTTGAGGATGCCCATAACCAGCGGCCGGCCAAGCGAAAGTAACGCCGAAAGCGTTCGTGATGCCGGCCTTGGCGCAGGTACCGCCGTATTATCAATAATTCGGGCGTTGCTCATGCCGGTCGCTTTGCGCGGTCGGTGAGGGGCTGTCAAGGACGCCTCAGTACGTCAATAGGTGATCTTCAGCGGCAGCAGCTTGGCGTTCTCGATCCAGCGCTTGACGACTTTCTCGGACGGCAACAGGCGGACGAGCTTGCGTTTCTTATTCGCATCGGCCATTGCCCGGGCCAGATTGATCGGATTTCGATACTTGAGCTCCTTGACCGTGTCGACGCCGGCGGCCTGCAACAGTTCAGCATATTCCTTGCTGATGCCCTTAATGCGCATGCGGTCGGCAACATTGGCCCAGCACAGGAGTTGCTTCTCGCCGAAGCCGGTTTTTTCGGCGAGCGACTTGCGTCCCTTGACCGTGCGGGCAGCCTCAAGCAGTCGATCGGTCGACCTGATCCCCACCGATTTGAGAATTGTAGCGACGTCGCTATCGACCCCCTCGATATCGGTTATCGGATAGGACATCCGTGCCTCCTCAGCCTTTTCTTATGATTATCGTCGCGTCGAACGGTTCAAACAAACTGACTCAATCCAGGTATCGCGCCGACGATTTCCCCAACGGCATCGTCGCCGATCTTGTCACGGGCATAGGCAATGGTTTCTCGCGTGACGCCTTGCACCTGGCCCATGCTCAGCCCCGCCGCCATCATCTTGGTGCCTGCCCCCATGATGCCACCCATGGGGAAAATACCGCCGCTGCCTTCGGAATGTTGCGCTAGCAAGGCTTCCGCCCCTGGAAGCCTGTCGATGAGGGCTTGCACTTTATCGGTCGGCCCCTCCTTGCGGAGGAAGTCAAGGATAATGGCGACCGCCTTCTCTGCGACGCCACGTTCGACGCCGACATTGGCGACGAGACGGCCGACTAACTCTTCCATGATCCCTCACCCCCCGCACTTGTGGCGGATTGCGCGCATATTGAACAGCGATTTCATCGATGACAAGCGGGGTATGGTCGCATTTGCGCAGAGTGCGACTGCGCTGCAACAATCCATTGAACGCGCACACCAACAAATGAATTCTGACCGACGAACGATTTGCACCAATGCACGAGATTTCTGCACACTGGACCTTACGATTTCGACGACTGGTGTTGTGTCCGACTTTGGCCCGCCGCGCGCCGTTGTCGCCCGATCTGAAAAACACCGCACAGCCGGTACCGAAAAACCTCGCAAAAATAAGGATATACAGCCCCATCTTGGCCTGCGGAATTGTTGCTCGCTCAACCGTAAAGGTCGCATGCCCTTGTTCGCGACATCAACCAGTTTCCTCGCGTTGCCATGATGCGCGAGCATTGCTGCGTCCCGCAATCGTGAGACGTGCAACTTGCCTTTTCACCGCGTGTGCGCGTTGCTAGTTTCCCGTTCCTGCCATTGCGGAGTTCTCCATGGAAACCCTCGACGCGGTCCTGGATCGCATCGATCAAGATATCGATCAAAGTCTCGAGCGACTATTTGCGCTGCTCCGTATCGCCTCGATTTCCACCGATCCGGCCTTCAAGGATCAGTGCCGTGCAGCCGCAGAACATGTTGCCGCTGACCTGAAATCCATCGGATTTGAGACAAGCGTGCGCCCGACGGATGGACATCCGGTTGTAGTCGGGAAATCGAACGGGACGGGCGGCCCGCGCGTATTGTTTTACGGCCATTACGACGTTCAGCCGGTTGATCCGCTGAATTTGTGGAAGACGCCGCCATTCGAGCCACGTATCGAAAGCTTGCCCGATGGTCGAAAAATCATCGTGGCACGCGGGGCTTGCGACGATAAAGGCCAGGCAATGACCTTCATCGAGGCCTGCCGGGCGTTCAAGGTGTCACCGGCAAGCTCCCTCTGCCGATGACAATGATGATCGAAGGCGAGGAGGAGTGTGGTTCCCGGAACCTGTTCAAATTCGTGCGTGATAACGCCGCAGAATTCAAGCTCGACCTCGCGCTGGTATGCGATACCGCGATGTGGGACGCCTCGACGCCGGCGATTACGACGTCGTTGCGCGGATTGGTCTACGAAGACGTCAAAATTACCTGTGCCGACCGTGATTTGCATTCCGGAGTGTTCGGCGGCGCCGCGCAGAATCCGCTGCGGCTGCTGTCAAAAATCCTCGGAGGCATGTGGGACGATGATGGCCGCGTGACGATCCCGGGTTTCTACGACGGAGTTAAGGATCTGCCAGGCGACATCAAGGCGGATCTGAAAAACCTTGATCTGACCCCCGAGAAATTTCTGGGGCCTATCGGTCTGAAGGAGCCGGCAGGTGAAAAGGGCCGAATGCTGATAGAGATGGTCACCACGCGGCCTACTGCCGAGGTCAACGGTATCATTGGCGGCTATACCGGGGAGGGCGCCAAGACGGTTATTCCGGGGGAGGCGAGCGCAAAAGTCTCATTTCGCCTTGTCGGCGATCAGGATCCGGAAAAAATACGGGATTCATTCCGTACATTCGTACGTTCGCGGCTGCCGTCCGACTGTAAGGTCGAATTTGGCAATTTTGGACTTGCCCCGCCGCTGCAACTGTCGTTCGACAATCCGGCACTTAATAAAGCGCGAACTGTCCTGGCAGAGGAATGGGGTCACAAGGCCGTGACCGTCGGGGCCGGCGGGTCAATTCCAATCGTGGCGGACTTCAAAAGCGTTCTTGGCATGGACTCGCTCCTCGTCGGCTTCGCGCTCGACGATGACCGGGTCCATTCACCGAACGAGAAATTCGACCTCAAGTGCTACCACAAGGGTATCCGCTCCTGGGCGCGTATCCTCGACGCGCTCGCAGGAGCGTAGAGCGACTTCTTCGCAGTTACTTGAGTTGGTCGGCGACTTTGTCGATGCCGGCCTGCGAACAGACGTCGTCCTTGCCGGGCGAACCGGAGACGCCGACCGCTCCGACAACTTCGTTGCCGGATTTGATCGGAAGGCCGCCGGGCAGTGCCAGCACATGCGTATAGTGTACCGAGCCGGCTGTATCCGGCCGCTCGGACATTCTTTTGACGAAGTCGGCGGAGGGTTGGCTGAAGGTACGTGCCGTGAACGCCTTGCGCTCGGCGCCTTCGGGTGTATGCAGGCCGGCGCCATCGCCCCGCAGCATCACGAGGGTGAGGCCTGCGCGGTCGACAACGGCGACCGAAACCTTGTAGCCCATGCTCTGGCATTGAGCGAGCGCGCCTTGGGCGATGACCTGCGCCATGGCAAGCGGGATGTTTTTCTGTGTGACCAGCCCCTCTGCGGTGGCGGTTGATGCAATTGCCGCGGTCAGAGCCAAGCCTGTGAAAATTTTCAAAGATCGTGACATTAGAGGTGCCTCCCTACGGGCATGTGAAGCCCGCAAGAACATACCCCATTGCTGGACGCTTATTTCAAGGCCACGCAAATGTGAGCGGCTATTTTTTCAGCTTGTAACCTGTCTTGAACATCCACCACACGGTGAGCAGGCAGGCGGCAAGGAAAAGCAGCGTCATCCCGACGCTCACGCCATGGCTCACATCGGCAATCTCAAAAAAGCTCCAGCGGAAACCGCTGATCAGGTACACGACTGGGTTGAACAGCGCGATCGTCTGCCAGAGTGGCGGCAGCACGCTGGTGGAGTAGAACGTCCCGCCGAGGAAGGTCAGCGGCGTGATGACCAATAGCGGTACGATTTGCAGCTTTTCAAACCCCTCGGCCCATATCCCGATGATGAAGCCAAGCAGGCTGAATGTTGCCGCCGTGAGCAGGAGGAAGGCGACCATCCAGAAGGGGTGGGCGATCCGCAGCGGCACGAATAGCCATGAGGTCGCCAGTATGATCAAGCCGAGGATGATCGATTTGGTAGCCGCTGCGCCGACATAGCCCAGGATGATCTCGAACGGCGAAACCGGCGCCGACAATATTTCGTAGATCGTTCCGGTAAAGCGCGGGAAGTATATCCCGAACGACGCATTCATGGTGCTCTGCGTCAGCAGGGTCAGCATGATCAGACCCGGCACAATGAATGCGCCGTACGAAATGCCGTCGATCTCCGTAATGCGCGAGCCGATGGCCGCGCCGAAAACGACGAAATAAAGCGACGTCGAAAGCACCGGAGAGACGATGCTCTGCCATATGGTGCGGCCGGTACGCGCCATTTCGAAACGATAGATTGCATTTACGGCGCGCAGATTCATTGCCGGTCACTCACCAGCCCGACGAAGATATCCTCGAGCGAACTTTGTGTTGTCTGCAGGTCGCGGAAACGAATGCCCGCATTGCTAAGGTCTGCAAGCAGACCGGTAATTCCCGTCCGCTCGACCTGGCTATCATAGGTAAAGACCAGTTCCATGCCGTCGGCCGCAAGCTTGAGATTGTAGGCGGAAAGCCCGCCGGGCACCGCGTCCAGTTTTTTCTGGAGATGGAGCGTCAACTGCTTCTGTCCGAGCTTGCGCATCAATTCGATCTTGTCTTCTACAAGGATGATCTCGCCCTTGTTGATCACACCGATGCGGTCGGCCATATCCTCAGCTTCTTCGATATAATGGGTTGTGAGGATAATGGTCACGCCGGAGTCCCGCAGGTCGCGAACGACCTGCCACATGTCTCTGCGCAATTCGACATCAACGCCGGCGGTCGGTTCGTCCAGAAAAAGAATCTGGGGCTCGTGAGACAGCGCTTTCGCGATGAGCACTCGGCGCTTCATGCCGCCCGAAAGCGTCATGATCTTGTTGTCCTTCTTGTCCCACAACGACAGCGCACGCAGCACTTTCTCGACATAATCTGGATTTTTCGGCTTGTTGAAGAGCCCGCGGCTGAAAGACACCGTGGCCCAAACGCTTTCAAATGCGTCGGTATGCAATTCCTGCGGCACGAGCCCAATCCGCGAGCGTGCAGCGCGGTAATCGGAAACGATGTCGTGGCCGTCAACGGTGACCTCGCCCTCGCTCGGCACCAGGATGCCGCACACGATTCCGATGAGCGTGGTTTTACCGGCGCCATTGGGCCCGAGCAGTGCGAATATCTCGCCGCGCCGGATTTCTAGGCTGATGTTATTCAGCGCCTTGAAGCCGGATGCGTATTTTTTCGAAAGGTTTTTGACGGAAATGATCGGTTGCATGGAATGGAATATGGAATGGAATCGTGTGGGGCGCCCCGCGCGCATATAGTCCGTGAATGTGGCAGCGCCAGCCGGGCCCAATGCGACGAAAGTGCTAGATCTCCGCGAGTGCGCTGAGGTCGCTAAGCGTACGCGCGGGCGGGAAGTCCGCATATTCGTCGGGCAGCTTCGCGCGATTGACCCAAAGCCCGCAGAAGCCGACGGAGACGCCGGCCATAACGTCCCAACGGTTTGACGAGACAAATGTGACATCGGCTGGCCTGCAGCGGAACTCCTTGGTCGACGAGGCTATAGACCTCCGGCCGCGGTTTGAACATTTTCAGTGTGTCCACCGATAAAACTGCATCAAGGTCGGAACCGATTCCCGCCGCTTCGACGGCGCCTTTAAGCATGGCAGGCGAGCCGTTGGAGAGAATTCCGGTCTTGCAACCTCTTGCCTTGAGAGACTTGAGCGCGACGCGCGCGTCCGGAAACGCGTCGAGCTGGAAATAGGCATCGAGAAGCGTTGCCTTGA
Source organism: uncultured Pseudomonadota bacterium (assembly GCA_963702605.1). Taxonomy (GTDB): domain Bacteria; phylum Pseudomonadota; class Alphaproteobacteria; order Rhizobiales; family Xanthobacteraceae; genus Pseudolabrys. Next base: position 527,757 of record CAVPDI010000022.1, on the reverse strand, counting down.
GCGATTTGTCCGCGCCGCGCCGCAAACGCCAGGGCATAGTCGAGCGCGCGTTCGGTCAGGATCCAGAAATCGGCGTAGTGCCCGGCGAGCGTCAACGTCCAGCTGTATTCGAGTTGTTTGGTACGCCACATCGCCGAAATCCGATCCGCGTCGGGCCCCACCTTGTCGCGGTGCCGTGCTATCGCCGCATGGACGTCGAACAGAGTGCCATAGGCGTCGAAGATGAAATTTGATGTCATGGTATCCTCTTATCTGGGCCGCTATGGTTGCAGGGCGTGGCCGTCAAGGGAAGCCAAGTAGGCGGCCGTAATCGGGAGCAGTGGATGACGCCGGGACAGGGCTGGTCGACGACATGGACCTTTTACGAGGGGCATTGGCATGAAGGCAATCTCCCGATCATGGGCGTGCGCGACCATGCCACGTGGCTGTGCTCCTCGGTATTTGACGGCGCCCGCACATTTGAAGGCGTTTCTCCCGACATTGATCTCCATTGTGCGCGGGTCAACGCCTCAGCCGAGACCATGCATTTGAAGCCTGTGGTTTCGACGGAAAAATGGCTCGAGTTGACGCGCGATGGCATCAAACGCTTCGACAAGAACGCTGCACTCTATATTCGCCCGATGTATTGGGCCGAACGCAGCGGGGCTTTGCTGGTTGCGCCCGATCCCGAGTTGACCAAATGGTGTCTAAGTCTTTACGAGGCGCCGATGCGCAAGTCCCGAGGGGTTCTCGGTGACGCTTTCGCCATTCCGGAAGCCCAGTCTCGAATGCATGCCGGTCAACGCCAAGGCCGGGCTGCCTTTATCCCAATAACGCGCGCGCGCTGCTCGAGGCGAATTCACGGGGCTTTGGCAATTGCGTCGTGCTCGACCTGCTGGGAAACGTTGCCGAACTTGCAACGGCTAATCTCTTCGTCGGGAAAGATGGTGCCGTTTTCACGCCGGCGCCGAACGGTACATTCCTCAACGGCATCACCCGTCAGCGCGTCATCAAGCTCCTGCGTGATGCTGGTGTCAGCGTAATTGAAACGACCCTGAGTTACAGCGACGTGCAGAATGCCGACGAGATTTTCTCGTCGGGGAATTATTCGAAGGTCATGCCCGTCAACCGTATCGACGACCGTTCATTGCAGCCAGGCCCGCTCTACCGCGAGGCGCGCGAGCTCTATTGGGACTATGCGCATGCGTAAGCGGCTCGATGGCCGGCGATGAGCGCGCCCGTTGCCATTATCGGTCTGGGCTTGATGGGCGAGGTTTACGCGCAGCGTCTGCTTGATGCGAAAATTCCCGTAACCGGTTTCGATGTTGACAGTGCACGCCGCGCACGGCTCGCCGATATGGGCGGCCGCCCGGCTCAATCGATTGCCGAATTGGCTCGTTCTGCGCGCTGCATCATCATTGCGGTGTTCAATACCGAACAGGTGGAGGAGGTAGTCGAAAGCCATTTGCTGCCCGCGCTAGGCGACGGCTCCGGAAAAGCGGTGCTCTGCATGAGTACCTGCGATCCCGATCGGGTAGTCGCACTCGCGAAACGGGTTATCCCGCGTGGCATTCGGTACCTGGACGTGCCTGTCTCCGGCACGAGCGATCAGGTTCGCCGCGGCGACGGTGTGGCATTGATCGGCGGCGATATCACGATTGCCGATGAAGTGAAGGACATTCTGGACGTATTGTTTGCGCGCAGGTTTCACATCGGTAAAGTCGGCGACGGCGGGCGTGCAAAGCTCGCGGTGAATCTCATCCTCGGTCTCAATCGCCTGGCACTCGCCGAGGGTCTCGTCTTTGCCGAGCGGTTAGGTCTCGATCCGGCGGCGTTTCTTGATGTCGCACGCGGATCGGCATCTTATTCGCAGGTGATGGAAACCAAGGGCCCCAAAATGGTGCGCGGCGATTTCTCGCCGGAAGGCCGCATCAAGCAGACGCTGAAGGACGCGCACCTGATGCTCGATCAGGCGGCCGCTGTCGGCCAGAAGCTTTCCGCGCTCGAAGTGCACGCCGATGTGCTCGAGGCCTGCATGCGCGCGGGAGAAGCCGATTTCGACGATAGCGCCATCGTCAACGAAGTACGCCGGCGCCGTAAAAGCTAAGCGCGTGCCAGCGTGACAGGTTTCTCCTGGGCAATCGATTGGATGATCGCTTCAAAAGCGCTGACGACGTCCAGCATGTCGGCGGTCGACACAGGAAAAGGCTTCCCCGTCTCGATGGTCTCGGCGAAGGACTCCAGCAGGACGCCCAGTAAATCGACCGGCTGATAGGTCCTTGTTTCGGGCTGGCTCACCGATCACGGCGACGGTGAGCGCCGTTTCTTCACGCGCTTCAGCCCAGCCTTTGGTGCCAAATATATGGATGCGCCAGAACATCGGCGCGGCCCGTACGGTTGCCAGCAGACCTGTAGCGCCGCTGCGGAATTGCATCGAGCGCCACGGCCGAATCCCGAGGATCGGGCGGAGCCTTCTGCGCATGCACCCGCGCATCGACTTTGACGATCGGACCGGCCAGATTGACGAAAGCATCCAGCACGTGCAGGCCAGCACCGGTCATCCCGCCGCCAGGGGATTCGCGCGGGTCATCGCGCCAGCCGCCCTTTACGCGCGTCGAATGCTCGTTGCTGAAATTGCCCTCGACATGCAGAATTTCGCCGAGATCGCCGGCGGCGACGATGCGCTTGATCTCGCGCATGCATGGAAAGCAGCGTTTGTTATTGCCGAGCGCGAACGGAACGCCGGCCTTTGCGCAGGCAGTGATCGCGCGTTCAGCCTCCGCGCGCGTGAGTGCCAAAGGCTTTTCGCACCAGACCGGCTTGCCGGCCGCTGCGACGGCGGAAATCTGCCCGACGTGGAGCGAGTGCGGAGTTGCAAGAAACACAGCCTGCACGCGCGGATCGGCGATTGCCTCTTCGAATTCAGTCGACAGCTCGAAGCCCTTGGCTGCCGCAAATTCACGCGCAAGCTCAGGCTCTTTAGTGACGCCACGGATGATCCGCAGGCGCCCGCTTTTGCCCTGTATGGCCTCGACAATATTTTTTCCCCATCGGCCGAGACCGATGACAGCAGCATTGATCATGGTCGTGTGGAAGAATTTATCCTAGAAGACGTCATAGGAGCACATAGTACAAGCCGTCATGCGCAACAGCAATCCGTCAAACGATCAACAGGAGAAGAGCCGGCTATGGACGATCAAGAGCGTTTTGAGCGCGGACTCAAGCTGCGTGTCGATATGTTCGGACGCGAAGCCGTCGACAAGCGAATGAATGCGTTCGGCGAATTCGGCAAACCGCTCCAGCACATCATCAATGCCTATGCGTATGGCGATGTCTGGCAACGCTCGGCGCTTGGCGCCGGGAGTCAAGTCGCTGACGATGGTGGCGATGATGGCGGCGGCGGGGCATCCGAATGAACTGCGCGTGCACCTCAAGGGCGCCGTGAAGAATGGATGCACCGCCGAGCAAATCCAGGAAGTTCTGCTGCTGCTGGCAATGTATTGCGGCATCCCCGCCGCCAACGAGGCGCATCGCATCGCGGCGGAAGTCCTGGGCCAAACCGCGAATTGACGCGGCCGCGACACTTACGGTGGCGGTTCGGTCAGCAGATTGGGGACGGGCCGTCCGCGGATGTCGTAGACGCGCGCATACTCGATACCCTCGCGGTCGATTTCGATCAGCACCGGCGCGGTCAGGTCGCGGCAGTAGAACGTGCCAAGCATCATCGCGAAATCGGCGCGCTTGCGGTCCCAGGTCGTCTCGAATTGCGGCCCAAGCGCGATTTCGGCCGGAGGTTGCGGCCCGCAGATCTCGACGATCCAGCGCCGGCCGCCGGGTGGCTTGAGATGCATGGCGTCGAGTTTGGCCCGCAATGCTTCGCCGGCCTGCTTGAAGGCGAGCCCCCAGTAGTCGAGCATGTAGTTGTCGTGCGCCATTCGCACGCCACCGGATGCCCAATTGAACGCCGTATATTGGTACGGATGCAGCCGCACCATGTCGCTGATGGGCAGGGCCACGCCGCCGGCCAATACGGCGGTCGCCAAGGCCGCCATATTGACCGCCGGGGCAGCACCTGGGGTGCGCGCTCGGTCGAAAATCCAGCCGCCGGCCAGGCCGCCAAGCACCGCGAAAGGCGGCACCACGAATACGAAATGACGCAAGCCGTTATAGAGCGCGGGATGCGTGACCATCGCTATGGCGACCGGCAAGAAAGCCGCCAGCGTCACCAGCAAGAAATTCGCGCGACGATTGAGCGGCAGACCCTCGCCGGAACGTGGCGACAATTGATCCGGCGGCTCCGGCGAGCCCAAGGGCCAGCATGATTTCCGGTAACTTGAGCGCGAACAGATGCGGCAGGTAGCTAGCCGGCATATCCGTCACCGAAATCAATTTGCCCGCGTAGAGTTCCCGCCACGGTTTCTCGAAAAACGTGTCAAAATATTCGACGGCACGGATGGGATTGAGCGGCGACAGAACCGACCAGGGCCAAAGCAATCCCATGATGACGTAACCGACAACCGCCGCGGGGAACAAACGCCCTATGAATCCGCCCAGCCGAACGGCCGCGGCGCGCAGGCCGATAGCCTGTGCTTCACCAACCACGATGAAGAGTAAGGCAATCATGGCATAGGGCACCGCAATGCCGGCGAGAACGCGCGAACCGAACGCAAGCCCCAGTCCGAGTGCGGCAAGTGCGATCGCTCGAGCACCCGGCCATGGATATTCTTCAAACGCCTGCATCAGGCCGAGCAGAAGGACCGCCATCGCGGTGGCGAAGGGCGCATCCTTTGCGTTCATGAACATGTGACCGTAGTAGAGCGGGCAGGTTGCAAGCAGCACGAGCGTGACGAGACCGGCGACGGGGCCGCCAAGACGCCGGCCCATGCGCCAGGTCACCGCCAGGCCAATGAGGCCGACAGCCGCGCCGACAAGCCGTCGCGTTTCGAAAAGGCCGAGCGGCAGCACTTTGGCGACAAGAGCGGCAGCCATGTCGAAGCCGCCGCCATATTTGTAGAGATTCACAAAGGAAAGCGCGCGCGTATCCTTGAATCCCGATCCGTAGAACGCGAGCAGCAATTCGCCGTACTGGGAATGGGTGTAATCATCCCAACCCAGGCCGTAGTCGCGAAAGGTCAGAACAGCGATTGCCGCGACGGCTGCAAGCACAACGACAGATAATCGGTCGGCGAACGAGTTCGCCGACCGTAAAGCAGACGTGTGACTAGAATCGCGCGAGGTCTGGCCCTCTGGGCTTTGCTATTTCGTCGCTGCGACGAACATTTCTTCCGCATGTTCCCAGTTCACGAGGTGATCCAGGAAGGCCTTTAGATAGTCGGGCCGGCGATTGCGGTAATCGATGTAATATGAATGCTCCCATACGTCGCAGCCGAGAATGGGCGTTGCCCCGTGAACGAGCGGATTTTCCCCATTCGGCGTCTTGCTGACGATCAACTTGCCGTCCTTGACGGCGAGCCAGGCCCAGCCGGAGCCGAACTGAGTCACGCCCGCCTGCGTGAAATCCTCTTTCATTTTTGCAACGCCGCCGAGGTCGCTGTCGATCTTGGCCTTGAGTTTGCCAGGGATTTTGTCGCCGCCACCATTCGGCTTCATCCACTGCCAGAAATGCAGATGGTTGTAGTGCTGGCCGGCATTGTTGAAGAGGCCGGCGTTCTTGCCGAATGACCCTTTCACCACTTCTTCAAGCGATTTATTTTCCAGCCCGCTGCCTTCCAGAAGCTTATTGCCGTTATCGACATAGGCTTTGTGGTGCTTGTCGTGATGATATTCGAGAGTCTCGCGCGACATATACGGCGCGAGTGCATCATGGGCGTATGGCAGGTCAGGCAGCTTGAACGACATTATATCCTCCTCGAACCACAAATGATGTTTGCGGGATAAACCGGTCCTTGAATGAAACCGGCCCGTCCCGAGCGAGTTCCTCAATCATTGTAATTAGGCGGTGGCGCGGCCCGGAGCAACGGCTTGGAACAGCGATTACAATCAGCCCATCATCCACTCGGCAAAGACCGCAGGCTGCCACGCGCGCCCGTTAGGTGCTGGGCAGCGGCTTTCGCGATTTAACTTTAATAGTTGCCGCAAGCGCCTGAAAAAGCGAGAATTCGCCATTGCCAGAAGAATTTAGCCGGGAAACTACGGCGAAAGTTGCTGGTTAAAGCAGTGGATTCACGAAAGGGTCGAAAAACTATGCCGGTTTTGTTGTGTGGCGTCGGCGTGTTTGCCCTTGTTGCAGGGCTGATCATGGTCGGATTTGGCGTTCCCATCAATGAATTCAGCTTTGGAAATACGCTTATCAGCGCTGGTACCACTGCGATTGTTGGTGGTCTTATTATCTTTGCGCTCGGCGTGACCGTCGGGCAACTCCGTCGCATTGCCGAGGCCCTCGCTCATCAAGGGCCGCGAGAGCGAAAGCCGAAATTCCTGAACATCTCCCTGCCGGCCCGCAGGCTGCCGCACCACCTTCGAGCCGCATCCCATATCCTGCGCGGTCAGAAGCCGAACCGGCGCCGGCTGGTCTTGGCCCGTTCAGCGACGATCAAGCGGATGCGCGAGGCACAAGCCGTCGGGATCAGAGCTTGGCGCCGACACTTCGCAACCCTGAAGAGGCGCCGCTCACGGTCGAAGACGAGATTTCCCTGTCGCCACCGCATCCAGCTATTCCCGCTTCACCGACAGCCGGTAACGCTGGCGGACGTCCGCGACCTCCTGCAGCGCCGACATTCGGCGCCTCCGCGCAGGACATGGATCAGGACATGGATCAGGGCATGGGTCAGGGCGTGGATGAAGACGGTCAGATGCCTGGCTGGCGTTCGCCCGCGCCCTCGATGCCCGCATCGGCGCCAGCGCCAGCGCGTCCGCCACAGGCGGCGCGCTTCGATGCAATGTGGCCGGCTGAGGGAAAGCCGGAAAAGCCGCTATTTTCGGGTAACGCCAAACCGAACCCGCCTCCACCTCAACCGCCCGCGGGCTCGCAGAAGCATCCCGAAGCCGAGGCACCAAAACCGCGAGCAGTGGCCATTCTCAAATCGGGCGTGGTCGACGGTATGGGCTACACGCTTTATGTCGACGGCTCTATCGAGGCAGAACTGCCGCAGGGCACCCTGCGCTTTGCCTCGATTAATGAGCTGCGCAGCCATCTCGAAAAGAATTCACAATAGAAATCGAGTGTTTAGGGGAGACTGGCACGACCGCCTTTTCTTTGCTTTTCTTTGTTAAAGCGGGGTAAGTCGCGTCTAACCAATATTTGTCGCGACAGGCAGCCAGCTTCTTCTTGCAACCACAGAAGTGGAATAGTATTTTCAAATATAGGACCGATCTCATTGGGCCAGCCTATTGATGACCCGATGAGTTGAGCTGTTTTGGGGAGGCGCAGGTTGCCTGCTCGGGGCAGCCATTACTGAGCGGGGCATCTTCAATGACCGACAACGTTGCCGATGGGAACTACATTGAACTGACGGCGGAAATTGTTTCTGCCTATGTCAGCAATAATACGGTCCCTGCGGCGGAAATTCCGGGGCTGATCAATCAGGTCCACGCCGCGCTCGCGCGCGTATCGGGGAAGCCTGCGGAAGGTTCAAGTGAGCCTCTCAAGCCGGCCATTTCGGTAAAAAAGTCCATCACGCCCGAGTACCTCGTCTGCCTTGAAGACGGGAAGAAATTCAAATCGCTCAAGCGCCACTTGCGGACGCAGTACAATATGACGCCCGAGCAATACCGCGAAAAGTGGAGCTTGAGCGCCGACTATCCGATGGTTGCGCCGAATTATGCGGCCGCCCGGTCGCAACTTGCAAAACAAATGGGGCTTGGTCAGCAGCGGCGCCGGCGGACCAAATAGTCGCGCGTGCGTGCCCCCGCGCTCTCCTGCCTGGCATATGGTATAAAATCCTAAATCTGTGGATAGGCTGCGGCCTCTTTCGGGGTTGTCGATAAAACCGTTAGATCTGTCAGTTATTTAGCGGCGACAAGAAACTTATCCCCGGTCTTTGAGTTTCGGCGATCATGTAGGTACATATTCCTACAGGAGATCGCCCATGACCATCACTGAAACAATAAACCTGCACCGGCCGCGAGCCGGTCTGCCTCGTGCCGATGAAGGCGCTGTTTGCCGCCTGGTCCAGGATGTCGTCGCCGCTTGTTTTGCGGTATCGCCTGAACAAATGTGCACCGGATCACGTGGCCGCGCTCCGGCCGCCTTCGCCCGGCAGGTGGCGATGTATCTCACGCATGTGGTTTTGGGGCTGAATTACAGCACGGCGGGCCGCATATTTCATCGCGACCGGACGACGGTCGCGCATGCGTGCCGCGTGGTCGAAGATCGGCGCGACAATCCACGCACCGACGCGCTCCTGCAGGCATTGGAGGATGTTCTCGGCGCCTTCGCACGAACGCAGGTGCTTCGATGAGAAGGAAATCTCGTAAACTCGCCGCGCGATTGCCCGATGCGGAGCGGCCGGATATCGATGGCTATCGAGCCCGGCATCTCGCGCTGGGCGAGCGCCGGATCGACACGGACCTCGGCCGCGCCCGGGTCGTCGTCGATGAAAACGAAAGTCCGCTGATCTGGCTTGCACGCCGGCGCGGGCGCGATGGGCGAGCTCTGGTCGAACCGCACCAATTTCAGGCTGGCGAACGCCTGCGCCGAGACTTTACCTATGCCCATCTGATGCCGAATACGACCTCCAATTGGTCGAATCCGTTGGCGTCACCACGCCGGGCGGGCGCTGCCGCAGCCGGTGCGGCGACCGATACCATGGTCGCCGCGCGCCAACGCGTCCATCAGGCGCTCGACGCGGTCGAACCCGAATTTTCCGGACTGATGCTTGACGTCTGCTGCTTTCTCAAACGGCTCGAAGACGTCGAACGAGAACGCGCCTGGCCGGTCCGCTCCGGAAAAATCGTGCTGCAGCTTGCGCTCGAGCGTCTCGCTCGTCACTATGGCTTTGCTGCGCAAGCGCGCGGGCCGTCGCGGGCGCGTATTTGCACCTGGCTCGCCGACGGAACTTGTTTCAGTGTTGATCCGGCCTGACTAAACCACGGCAGCGAGGGCGGCACCGGCCTCCGCTCGGATGCGCTCCACCATCGCTCGCAGGCCATTGGACCGCTGTGGCGTGAGATTTTCTTTCAGGCCGAGTTGATCAAACAGCTTCAATGCATCGATCGACAGGATTTCGCGCGCACATTTGCCGGAGTAAACCGAAAACAGGATAGCAATCAGACCACGTACGATATGTGCATCGCTATCGCCCTCGAATGTAAGGACGGGGCCGTTCGGGCCGTTCGGTTTCACGTGCGTAAGCAGCCAGACCTGGCTTGCGCAACCTTGGACCTTGTTGGCTTCCGCATGTGCGCTTTCTGCCAATGGCGGCAAAGTGCGGCCAAGCTCGATGACATAGCGATAGCGGTCGTCCCACTCGTCGAGCAGGGCGAAATTCTCAACGATTTCGTCGACCGTGGTCATGACGCTTCATATATAGACTTGGTGGCGTCGTGGCCAAAGAGGCGCGCACGAATAGGCTGCAGGAAGGCCGCAAGCGACGCGGAACAAGTGCCTTAAAACCCGCTATTCAGGCGGCGGGTCCGTTTGTGTGTGGATCCCGGCGCGGGGGCAGCGGGACCGGCGCGTGGAAGGCTGGCGCTAAATCAGTTGGCGTCAGTGTGCCTTGGGCCCCAGTCGCCATAACCGGTCTTTCCGCCTTGTCGCCCGAGGCAGATTTCTCGCGGAGCTTGGCAATGAACTCATAGAGAGTTCGGGCGCCCGCCTCGGCCTTATGACCGAGCGCGACGGCGACCTTGCCTCCGGTTACGCAGGCGTCGGGCTGGCGCTCGCAAAACCCACGTACGTCGGTAACCGCGGCACTGGCGATCGTCACGGCTTCCGATGCGCCGATCTGCGCATCAGTTGACGTCGATTTGGTGCCACTTGGAAGCAGCACACAAACCACGCACAGCCAGAATGCCATTCGCAGAAGAAAGAACATGACCCTACCCGTGACGACCCCCGGCGGCTTATGCGTCGCCTTTAAAATAAAACCTAGCAGACATGGCTGAAGCTGTTGTTGGGATAGCAGTGAGCCTTTTGCTCAAAATCGACGAAGATTTTCCTCAACATTTAGAAATCCGTATTTGATGAAAATTTTAAGCGATATTGCTTCCCCTGCAGTTGCAGCGGCTTCGCGCATTTGACCATGGTTACCGGATCGGTAACGAACTGCCTTGATCGGTTCCATTCGCAAATAACGGCAACCAAAATTTCACCATGACCCGCAAATCGCGGCGGGAGCGCGGGCGAACCTGCTTCACCGTCGCCACCGGCACCTCATTGGGGCGCGGCCTTAGTCATCGCTTAAGCCGCGTTAGCCTAAGGTCCGAAAGCGACACAGGGGCGCGTCTATCGGCAAGACGTGACAGGGACGGTGAGTTTTCTCACGCCAGTATGGAATTATGTCGACGCCTTGGCGCCGTCTGCGGCTAAGCAAGATGCGTTGACCGCGGCTCGTCATCGGGCCTTCATCGCCCCGCGCTTGCTGGGCAGTTTTTTCGCGCTTGCGTGCCTGCCAATCTATCTCGCGATCCGCGGCGTCCCAGGCATTCTTGAATTTGGCGTTCTTGCCTGGCTTGTGACACCGATTCTCAGTGTCTATTATCTGTCCCGCACCGGCCGCTACGAAACCGCACACATCCTTTCGTCGTTGTCGCTGGCCGGTGTTGCGATGCTAGTCGCAATTTACTCCGGCGGTATCTCGTCGTTCGCCGCGCTCTGGCTGGTTGTGGTGCCGCTGGAGGCTGCGCTGGCTGCCTCGCGTCGCGTCGTGCTCACTGCCGCGGCTGTTTCGCTTGTCACCACAGCCGCACTGTTGCTGCTAGGCATCACCGGGGCACTTCCTGCACCAGTCACGGCTGAAGCGAGCCGCGGGGCGCTCACGGCATTAGGGCTCGTCTCGGCGGTGTTGTATGCGGCGGGCCTCGCGCTCGGAGCCGAGTCTCTATCGCGCACCAGTGTCCGGTTGTTGCGCGACGGGGAGAATCGCAGCCGGCTGCTTGCGTGCAACATGACCGATGTCTTCGTCCGCTATGGCCACGCCGGCTCGGTGCTATTCATTTCGCCTGCGGCCGAGACGCTGTGCGGCGTCCCGGTCAGCAATCTTGCGACGCACGGGCTGTTCGAGCGGGTTCACGTGGCTGATCGTCCGGCCTACCTGACCGCACTGGCCGACGCCGCGGCTCTGGGCGAGGAACGGTCCCTCGAATTCCGAATTCAGCGGGATGCAGGAGCGCATCGCCAGGGTCAGTTTGTCTGGGTGGAAATGCGATGCCGGCCTCTTGATCACGCTCGTGGCAGCCAGGATTCGGCCGCTCACGAAGTCGTGGCAGTTCTTCGCGACATCAGTGAACGGAAATCACAAGAGCGCGCGTTCGAGGCCGCACGTTCGGAATCCGAACGTGCCAGCGCCGCGAAGAGCCGCTTTATCGCCACCATGAGCCACGAGCTGCGCACGCCGCTCAATGCCGTCATTGGCTTCTCCGAAATAATGATGAACAGTTCGCCTGAACTCGGCAGGGCGCGGAGAATGGAATATACGCGGCTGATAAACGCGTCCGGGCAGCACCTACTGTCGGTCGTCAACGGGATCCTTGATGCATCCAAAATAGAAATGGGCCATTTTACGATAGCTCCGGAACCTTTCGCGCCGGGCCCGGCGATCGAAAGCTGCGCTGACCTACTCGTCTTGAAGGCGCGGGAAGCCGGGGTCGATCTCAAAACGCGTCTTGGCCGGGATCTGCCCGAAATCACTGCCGACCGCCGCGCTTTTCACCAGATACTGATCAATCTCATTTCCAATGCCGTCAAATTCACTCCGCGTGGAGGACAGGTCACGATCGGCGCCTGGTGCGAGGGGAAGCAATTGAATTTGTCGATAGAGGATACGGGTGTCGGTATTTGCGAGGCCGATCTGAAGCGTGTGGGCGAAGCATTCTTCCAGGCTTCCGCGTCGTATGATCGACGGTATGAGGGCACAGGGATTGGCCTTTCGATCGTGAAGGGACTGGTGAAATTGCACGGGGGCGATATCGACATCTGGAGCCGGCTAGGGGAGGGCACCTGCGTGAAGATCGGGCTTCCGCTGGAACAGGCGAACCCGAAATCGAAAGAGGCCGTCAAGATTGTCAACGACGATGCACGGGAATTTCCATTGACCACAAAAAACTGGATGAAGAAAAGTGCGTAGACGCTCCAATCGCAGGGGTTCCGACAGATTTGCGGCCGCCGGCAGGCTTGCAGCAACGGCCGCCGAGCACCCGCGTGAATTCGTCGCCATCGTCATGTCGACAATCGCGATATTTGCAATCGTCATCAATGCGCTTTTCCTGCAGAAGGGCCCGCATCCGGCTCCTATTTTTGCAACACGGTCACTCCTTCAGCGCGAAGCAGCCCTCCCAACGCGCCTTCCGGCCACTCAAATCAGTCCTGCTGCCGATCCGGGCGCGCTCGCCAGGGTCCAGCTCGTCGTCAATATCCAGCGTGAACTGACTCGCAAGGGATTTTACGATGGTCCAGCCGACGGTATTTGGGGCGCCAAGACTGATGCCGCGGCGCGCGAATTTGTCCAGGCCGCCGGATTGAAAATCAATCCCGAAGCAAATGAGGTTCTGCTGCGCGCGATCACATCGTCTAGTGCAAAACCCCCGATTGCCGCCCTGGCCCCAACAAGTGCGGCCGCCGATCCGATAGCGAAATTGATCGGTCCATCCAGACGCACGATGGCGGTACAGCGGGCTTTATCTGATTTTGGTTACGGGCAGTTCAAGCCCACCGGCACTCTCGATAGGGATACGCGGACGGCAATCGAAAAATTCGAGCGTGATCACCATTTGCCGGTGACAGGACAGATTTCCGACCGTTTCGTGCGCGAGCTTGCGGCAATGACCGGCCGCCCACTGGAGTGACTGATTTGGCGTCACTGCGAGTACCCGTGCTACTGAAGCCAATGCGGTTGAAATCAGGAATATGGGTTGCGGCCTATTTGCGCCGCTGCAGCGTCGAAGGCGTTTTCGCCGCGGTGCGACGGCGCGGCGCCGAAGAGGCCGGGGCGATCTTCATCAAAATCAATCGGCTCGATGGGACCGCCACCCTCTATGGTCCGGCACCCCAATCGGCGTTTGACGAAGCTCAACCGGCGGACCGGATGTTTGCCGCCGTTGCCGGCCGCGACCCGCCTGCAAAAGATGCGGATATTGAAGCCCGGCTCGTTCGGGAGATGCGATTCGATCCGGATCTATGGATTATCGAGGCCGAAGATCGTGCAGGCAGAAATTTTCTCGATAATGTCATCGCGTAACGGAACTTAACGCTGGTTGATTTTGCTCCGTGGGCTCTGGATTTCGCGTTTGGTTGGTGGCCTTGGTGATGCTTGTTGGCTTTGTGCGCGGGCGCCACGCCGTTCATCATCCCAATAAATGGCTTCATGCACCGTTCTCGGCCGGGCTGCGCCTGCTCGCCAGATGCTCAGCATTCGCTCCGACGGCAGCGGGGCTGAGGTCGTCAAAAAGTATGCAGAGTTCGTACAGCCGCTTGGCCGATTGGCCAATGGCGGGATTCAGGAAAAGGAGAATTCGCTGAAGTATCTCGATAGAAATTCCAAGGGCCTTGGCGGCGACGACGATCGGTTCCCCGGAATGGTCATACGTAATTCGTTCTGCGAGGGTCCGGCTGGTGCTTAGCGCACGTTCGAGGACCCGGCTGAATTCGGCGGGGTTGCGCCGCAGCGCCGCGCTTTCCAGCCGCCGGACGAGTTCGCTAGCACCTGGCATCGGCCTGCGCTTTGCGGCTTCCGATGTGACGTCGAGATTGACGAGGATGAGCCGCCGTTCATCGGGAGATGCCGAGAAAAACAGATCGATCAAATCCTCAGTTCGCGCCGGCGTCGAGCGGATCGGAGATGCCGGACGCGGCTAGCTTGCTGAGCACAGCTGCGGGCGCCTTCGAATATTGACGGAGCTTAGCTGCGACCGTGGCGCGGGTCTGTGCGTCGACCGCGTCGATCAGGCCGAGGGCCAACTCGACATACTGGGTCTCTTCCTCCGCGCTATGGACGGGCCGCTGCACATAAAGGTCGGTCAACACGCGCAGTAATGTCGGTCGGACGTCGACGCCGTCCCGGCAGGCCAAATCGACCAGGCTATCGAGCGATACGCACGCGGAAGGCTTCACCATTACGAACTACGCCGACAGTATGGAATACGCGACAATAGTCCGCTCGCGTTAGCAGACCGTTAACCTTGCAAGTCCTTTAATTGCCAAAGGCACCGATCCGGCGGCCTCACGTGAACCATGCGCCGGGGCGGAAGGGGGACTGCAATGGGTGAAATCATCCGATTTCCCGACGAGGTGAGCCCGCGCGGCAGATATGTCGACGCCACCACTGAACCTGCGACCGTTATTATTCTGCCGGTGATCCGCATCGAGCGTGATCCTGACGGTTCGAATGGCCTCGAACCGCACACGGGCAACAATCCCGGCCGCCGGCGCCGACGCCGGGCCGCACGCTGACCGGAATCAACCAACGAACAATCCCGATGTGCATTCCGCAGCCGCCACGGACTCGAGCAAACGGGTGGCGAGGGCTGTTTGCTCTCATCGTATTTTCGTTTCTCTCCGGTTGTGCGAACAGCGACTTCGGGGAGGTCAACCAGACGCTCGTAACCGACGGGATCCACGACTGGCTCGGTCGTGGTTCCGGGGGTGGGCATCCGGTGCCTCCGTCGAAATTCGAATATACGGACGATGAGCGCGAGCTCCGCGATCTTGCTTACCCGTTGATCGAACCGCCATACGACCGCCAGCAATGGTATTCGGTCGCCGGCGAGTACGGCCTGTATCACTCAAACATGGCCGACCACCGCAAATATTTCGATCGCGTGATGGATGAATGCCATCGTTCGCCAACAGCAGTTTATGCTCGGCTTATCGACGACGTTCGCAACGACATCACGCGGCTCTCGCAATTCTTCGAGACCGCCGGGCGCGTTGTAGACATGGACCAAAAGAGGCAAAAAAGTCTCGCCTATGTTTCCGCGCTCGGCAAATCAGAACGTGTGAACGCGCTGCGCCGCATCCGGGAAAACGCCCATGTTGTGGCGATCGTACGCCAGAGCCTGAGCGATCGCGTCGCGTCATATCATTTTGCGCTTGAGCGCCTGGTGATCACGACGCCGTCGGCCCAGGCGGTGGAAGCCGAACGATCGCTCAATCTGTTGCAAAATCAGATCGCGCGATATCAAACCCTTCCGCCGACATGGACAAGAGAGCCGAGTTTGGCCTCGGCCAATTAGCAAATCAGCTAATTCCGTGAGCGTGTAGGCTCGGTTTCACGCGTGCATCGTGAGGCGGCGACCGCACTTTGCGCAGCCGGCATCAGTCCAGGTTCGGGAGCCATCGCGCGTATGGCGATAAGCCCGGTCAGCGAAGGGGATTCCACAATCAAACGGTCTGCGGCAGTGACCTCTTCGTCTTCCGGGACCTGCTCATGTTGCGCGGCGGTCATCAGATCAAGTTCGATCACACGCCGTCCTGCGGCGCGGTCGTTGATGGCGTAATAGGCCACGTCATAATGGGTGTAAAAGGATACGGACGTATAGGCGGGACTCACCGGTACGGTAAGTTTCAAGGGCCCATCCGAAAGATCATACCGGCACACAGCACTTGCAAAAGCAGGATCCATGAACGGCATGATCGCCTTCTCCGGCGTTGGCGCAGGCAAGGCGACGACCGTATTCACCGGGGCGATAGGGGTGACCCGCGAATATGCATCCTGTGTCGCCGTGCGAGGCAAGATGATGACGGTGGCGAGATGGACAATCCCACCGAGCAGCGCGCCTCCTAGACATAGGAGCAGCCAGCGGATCATGAGCAGCTCCGCGTCGCCACTTGGGGCATCGGCACCTCGCGGCCGGCTTTCGTGGATACACCCACTGCCGTATCATAAAGACGGAGCAGGAGTTGATAGCGCTCTACTCCGCCGGTCGGCAGCCAATTACCGGGATTTGCGCGCGGCGCGACAACGATCTCGAAATTTCCATCGGCGCGGCGAACGATTTCCTCGCTGGTGAATCCATACCGGCCCACGGTATTGGCGATCAGATCACCATTCGCGTCATAGAGTGTCAGCGTCCAATAGCGCGCCGCGGGCGTAATTCCGGAAATTTCCACATTGCAACGGCCATCGAGCGCCTTGCCGGCGTCGTCGGCTTTCAAAGTGAATGAGACGCCGTCGCCGAGCGCAATCGGCAAGCGCCCGGTGCGCGCAATCGACGCGCGCGCGTACGGATCAGCGTCATTCGTCCCTGATTTCGGCCAGGCCGTCCAGCTTTCGATCGTCAGTGCGCCGAAGGCCGCTCCACGGCTGAGGGCGAAATAAGTCATGCCGAGGCCAACAAGTGTGGCGACGGCGAGAGCAAACAGCGTTCCAGTTAACAGACGCACGATTGTTCGATTGGCAAATGAGAATAAATGGCTAGCGGAGAAGAGACTACGCGTATGGCGGGGCTACGGCGAATCAGTTGTGGTTTCCGAATGCGCGGCCCTCCAGCGATACGGCAAGCGCGTCCCTCTTGCCGGATGCGTCGGCCCGCTTGCCCGCGGCGCCGGCAGCGGCCGGTCGCCCAGTGGGACCAAGCGCGCGGTTTGCGTCATCCATCATCCGTTCGACACGGACGAGAACATCGGCTCCGCGTTTTGTGAGAAGCGCCGGGCGGGGCGGGGGCTGAGGCTCGCCGGATTTCGACTTGACCTCGGCAACAGCCGGCTGCTGACGGACCTGCGGTACCGGAATTCCCGGGAGCTGTTTGAGCTCGATACCCTGATGCGCGTAGGCCATGATGTTGTGCCACGTCATCGCCGGCAATGAACCGCCCGTCATTCTGTTCGTCGACTGATAATCGTCATTTCCGAACCAGACGCCGCAAACGAAATTACCCGTATAGCCCATGAACCATGCGTCGCGGTAAGCGTTCGTTGTGCCGGTCTTGCCCGCGGCCACGATGCCATCGAGCCGAGCGCGGCGGCCGGTGCCGTTTTCGACCACGCTGTTCATCATCTTAATCATGTCCGCAGCGACACCGGGCGGCAGCACCTGGCGTGGCTTCGGCCCATCGCGGTCGTAGCGCCAGACGAGATCGCCGGCGCCGGTGCGCACCTCGAGAATCGCATGGGGCGTCACCACCTTGCCCATATTCGGGAACGTCGCGTAGGCGCCGGTATGGTCGAGGATGGTGACTTCATCCGCGCCGATCGGCAGGGACGGTGTGTCCGGCAGCGGCGTACGGATGCCCATGTCGTGCGCGGTCTTCACGATGCGCGCCCGCCCGACCTTTGCATTGCCGTCGCCGATCATAATCGACAGCTTCACTGCGATGGTGTTGATCGAATGCGTGAGCGCCTGGATCAGCGGCATCGAACCGGCATAGCCATGCCCGTAGTTATGCGGACACCAGTTGCCAATACATACCGGCCCGTCAACGACGATCGATGTCGGTTTCATGCCATGCTCGAGCGCCGTGGCATAGACATAGGGCTTGAACGACGAGCCGGGTTGCCGCATCGCGTCGGTCGCGCGATTGAACTGGCTCGCGCCATAGTCCCGCCCGCCGACCATCGCGCGCACGGAGCCATCAACGTCCATCAATACCGCGGCCGCTTGCCGGGCATGATATTCCTGGCCGTATTGCCGCAATGAATTTTCGACCGCCGAGTCGGCGGCGTTCTGCAGATTGGTATCGAGGGCGGTCCGCACGACAAATACGCGTTCGGTCATCGATTTCGGAAAGGTGTCGACGAGTTTCTTCATTTCGTCAAAAGCCCAATCAAGATAGTAATTGGGCGCGCGATCGTCGCGGCGATCGACGGGCGTTGCCGGGTGACGGCGGGCGCCGAACACCTGGCCCTCCGTCATCATGTTGGCCTCGACCAGATTGTCGAGCACGACGTTGGCTCGCGCACGTGCGGCCGGCAGGTTGACATGCGGTGCGAATTTCGTCGGAGCCTTGAACAGGCCCGCAAGCATCGCGGCTTCGGCGAGGTTCACGTCGCGCGCCGATTTGTTGAAATAGTATTGAGCGGCTGCGTCGACCCCGAATGCTCCGCCACCCATGTAGGCGCGATCGAGATAGAGTTTGAGAATCTCGTTCTTCGTCAGACGCGCCTCCAGCCACATGGCGAGAAACGCTTCCTTGATCTTGCGTTCGAGCGTGCGTTCGTTGCTCAGGAACAAGTTTTTGGCGAGCTGCTGGGTAATCGAAGAGCCGCCCTGCACGACACCGCCCGCACGCGTGTTGGCAACGAGCGCACGCATCGTGCCGGCGACATCAATGCCGAAATGCTCGTAGAAGCGCCGATCCTCGGTCGCAAGCACCGCTTTGATGAGGTGATCAGGAAACTGATCGAGCGGGATCGAATCATTATGCCGGATGCCGCGCGAGCCGACTTCATTGCCGTAGCGGTCAAGGAAGGTTACCGCCAGTTCGGATTTTTTCAGCCAGTCATCGTCGGACGTTTCGCGAAAGGCGGGCACCGCCAGGGCCAGCATCGCCACAGAGTCCGAACATTCCGATCGTGGCACCCTCGGACAGCAATTCGTTGAGCCAGCGGCGCCAGCCGGCGGCGTGGAAGCGGTCCATGAATGTCGAAAAACGTTCGTAGGCTTCGCGCGCGCCCGACGCGCCCCGGAACAGGCTGAAGTCGATCCACGCATCCAGCCCCAACAGGAACCGTTTGATGTTGGGCTTCCAGCCTTCGGGAAAAAGGTCGCGCATGCCGCTCTTGAAAATGAAGCCGGCGGGACGCCGGACAGCAGGAATTTACCCGATCGGCCAACCCACGGCCAATGCCATGGTTCAATCCGGCTAAAAGCAGGGTGAACGGTAATTGCGGTGAAAAATGGCCGAAACGGCTCGGCAATACCGTCGCAGCCTGTGTGGCTCCCGCCAAGGGCGGGATTGGGCGGGATTCGGCGACCGGGACCACCCCAAACGTCACGCCTGGGCTTGTTCCGGCCGTCCACGTCTATAGCTTGGCGGCGAATCATGGCGTGAATACCTCACCCCGACGTTTGGCCTGTCGACCGAGAGTACTCGATGCCCGACCCGCAAGTTCCGTTCTGGCGGCGAAAAGCGCTGTCAGCGATGACGCGCGCCGAATGGGAAAGCCTGTGCGACGGCTGCGGCCGCTGCTGTCTCAACAAGTTGATCGACGAGGACACCAATGAAACGGTGTTCACCGACGTCAGCTGCCGCCTGCTGGACTGCAAGAGCTGTCGCTGCAGTGATTACGCGCACCGGCAGGCCAAGGTGAAGGAATGTGTCCGGCTCACGCCGCGCAATGTGCGGCGGTTGAAATGGCTGCCGCCGACCTGCGCCTATCGCCTGGTGGCGGAAGGCAAGGATCTTCCGTGGTGGCATCCCCTTGTTTCGGGAAACCCTGAGACTGTGCACACGGCCGGTGTCTCGGTCCGCGGCCGCGTCGCTGCGAGCGAAGCCGATGTGCCGGACGAGAATCTGGAAGAATATATTGTCAGCTGGCCGGGCAAGTGGCCGAAAGGGGCGCGGGCCAAGCGCTGACCGAATCGGTCGCGCGATTACCGCCCGCGAGGCAAGATCGCAAAATCATAGGCCCTTGGTTCGGCCGCGCCGACGAAAGAGTAGTGCCACCATTCCCGGAAGTAATTTGCAAAGCCGTGGCGGCGCATCGCGGCCCTCAATACGCCACGCCAGTGCCGCTGCTGTGGATTGATCGCATTGCTCGCGCCGTAACTTCTGGTGTCGAAGCAATCGAAACCCGTACCCATGTCGATACTATCGTCGGGCGCGCGCCGAGAGGCGGGACCTGTGCAGGGACCATAATGCGCGGCCTGATCGAAACGCGAGGCAGTTGCGACGGGTAACCTGATGAGCGTGAGGTCGACGGTGGTCCCCGTGGAATGTTTCGATTGCGCGGCGATGTAACCCAGCGAGAACAGGTTGCGCTTGCGCAGCGCAGGGTAAAAGCGTTTCGTGGCTTCGCTGTCCTCGCCGTCATGAGCCCATGCCTCCATGGCGCGCACCGCGCGGGTTGGGCGGTAGCAGTCATAGACTTTCAGGCTCAGGTTTTCGTAGGCGAGATCGGCTTGCACGCGCTTGAGCGCTTCGGCTGCCTCGCGGCGCAAAATGCATTCTGCGGCGCTGTAGCCGGGCAGGGGCCGGCCGGTAAAATTGTCGGCAGTGGCGTAACGGATGTCCTGGGCAATTCCTGGGTCGATGTCGCGGAGATAGACGAACCCAGGCGGCAGCATCTCGCGCGCGAGCGCGGGAGAGGTCGCCAGCAGCAAAATGATGGGTAGCAGCTTTAGTAATTTTAACAGTCGCTTCATGTCTGTCACTGGTCGTGTCCGGGCTTGACCCGGCTACTCCGGTCTACCCAGCAAGGCATGGCTTTTCCAAGCACGGGTCACATTGCAGAATTTGGAGCGCTAAATTGCCGTCATACCGCGGAAAAGAGCGGACACGCAGGCACATACCACCCCCGCACCGCGGCGTCTTGCTTTGCGGGGACCGGCGGGGCATTGAGCAAGGTTGGACCAGGTTGCCGGACATTCAGTCTCTATATATTTGCAGCTCGCTCATGACCCCCTCCAAGCCGAAAATCAGGCCGCGACCGGCAACGGCTATGCCGGAACCGCCTCCCCTGACGCACCCGGAAATCAGGACCATCGTGATCGGCATCATGCTGGCGATGTTTCTCGGTGCGCTCGACCAGACGATCGTCGCCACCGCGCTGCCGACGATAGGGCGGCATTTCGACAATCTTGAGGACTTGTCTTGGGTTGTAACCGCCTATCTTCTGACCGGTACCGCGGTCACACCGCTTTACGGCAAGCTCTCCGATATCCATGGCCGCCGCACGGTCATGCTGATGGCGATCGGCATTTTCGTGGCCGGTTCGATTGCCTGCGCGCTGGCCTCGAGCATGGGCGCGCTGGTGCTGGGACGTGCATTTCAGGGGCTCGGCGGCGGCGGGCTGATGGCGTTGGCGCAAACCATCATCGCAGACATTGTTTCTCCGCGCGAGCGGGGTCGCTATCAGGGATATATCGGCGGCGTGTTCGCGATATCCTCGGTCGGCGGCCCCGTCCTCGGAGGATTTCTGACCGAACATGTCGATTGGTCGCTGATCTTCTGGATCAACGTGCCGCTTGGCCTGTGCGCGTTGGGAATGACGTCGAGCGTGTTGCGGCGGATTCCGTTTCACCCGCGCAAGCGCAGGCTTGATCTCGTCGGTGCTTTCCTGATGATGGCGGCTGCGGTTGCGCTGCTGCTCGCTTTGACCTGGGGCGGTCAGCGCTTTGAATGGATCTCGACGCAGATCGGCGGACTTCTGCTTTTGTCGGCCATATTGTGGTGTCTGTTCGCCTGGCGCCTGGTGACGACCCGCGATCCATTTCTGCCGCTCACGGTTCTCGGCAATCCCGTCGTGCGTTGTGCAGCGCTTGCGGGTGCCTGCAATATGGGCACGCTCGTCGGCATGACCATCTTTGTCCCGCTTTATTTTGAGGTCGCGCTGCATTTGTCCGCCAGCCAATCCGGCATGGCGCTGATTCCCTTGATGGCGGCGACGGTCGCATTTTCGACAATCACCGGCCGGTTGATGATGCACGTCGTGCATTACAAGCGTATTTCGTTGGTGGGACTGTCTCTCTCGATCGTATCGCTTGGCCCGCTGGCTATCTGGCCGACATCGATGCCGGTGTCGCTCGTTTTGCCCTTGCTGCTGTTGATAGGTTCCGGGCTCGGCACCGTGTTTCCAGTGTCGACAGTCTGCATGCAGAATGCGGTTGCACGTTCGCAAATGGGAGTTGCGACGGGTGCCGCAAATTTTTTCCGCGCATTGTTTTCCGCACTTGTTGTTGCATTGCTTGGTGCGATCGTTCTCGGGGGTCTTGGCGGTGTCACTGGCATGTCGGTTGAAATGCTAGCGCGTACTGCGTCTGTGCCTGATCTTGCCTACGCATTCCGATTTGTGTTTCTTGCCTGCGCGCTTGTTTTGACATTCGGCATGGCATTTCTGATTTCATTGGAGGAACGCCCGCTCAAAGGTCCATCACCTCCCTCGCAGGCCGCGACCGCGCCCACCGCTCCTGCGACACCAATTCCCGCCGAATAGGAGGCTCCAGAAATTGCGCGACAGCCAAGGCAGTTTCCAGTAAGCACGCGCTATCGCGATCTTGAGGGGAGGTCCGAGCTTGGCCGAAACCAGTCTCGCCGCGCCGCATACGACCGCCGTCCCATTGCGGCCTTGGTATCTCGCGGCCGCAGCTACGGCCCTTGCGGTGATGATCGGTGCTATTCTGAGCCCGAGCCTTTGGCTGCTTGATTTCGTGCACGTCATGGCGGGGGCTCTGTGGACCGGCATCGACCTCTTCATGGGTTTTATTGTGGGTCCGGTGCTGCGCGGCGTCTCGTTCGAGACGCGCCGCGCCATTATTGGCGGTCTGATCCCGCGGACGTTGATACTGATGCCGACCCTGTCCGCCATCACCTCCACCGCCGGCTGGTTCCTGGCGGTGCGTATGGGTTTTCTCAATCTCGGTTATCCTGAATTCTGGTGGGTCGTTGCCGCGCTTGGGATCGTCACGGTCCTCACGGTGCAGGGGCTTGGCTACCTGCTGCCGGCGAACCTGCGCCTTTATTTCGAAGTGCAAAAAGCGCATCCCGACATGCAGAAGATAGGCCGCTGGATGAAAACCTATCTGCGCGTGGTGGCAGTGCAGGGCACGATGCAGGTCGCGATCATCGTGGTTATGGCCCGCTTCGCGACCGGCTTCTAATCCGTCAATGCCCGGCGCTGCAAGAGTGCACGGTGCGGTTCAGCCCGCCCCGAGAAGCTCCATGCTCTTGTGAAAGAAATAGACCCCGAGGGCGAGCCCACCAATCGAGCTCCAACCCGACACCGACCGGCCGGCCCATTCCATTGCGGCGCCGGCGACGATTGCTGTCCCGTACGGTAAAACCACCAGCAAGATAGTCATTACGATGTACATGTTCGACAGTCCATTTTACGACGACCGCGAATGGCAGAAGGTCATCGACGGAAAGGCGCTCAGCTCAAAAAATTTGAAATGACAAGAAAGACGACAAAAATGGTGATGGACGCCGCCATAATGTCACCGCCGACCTTGCCGATCCGCTCCGGCATCCCCATGGATGGGTTGAAATAGGCCATTGCTGCCTCGAGTGATGTATCCAATACTAAATGGGGACAAGTCAAATCGGCGTAAAGAAACCAGTCGTGGGCAGCGGGCTCGAAAATCCGGCAGCGTCCACGGTGAGTGAGTTGCCGTGGCAGATTTGCGGCGGAGGCTATGCCCAGCAAAAATCCAGGCTTGATGATCGCCATGTTTGTCGTCGTAGGCGGGTGGCTCGTCTACGACATGGCAACCACGCGCGAGGCGCAGAGCACAACAGTTATGGCACTGCAGTACATTTTTCTTGCCGGCATCGCCGTCGGGCTGGTTGGCGCCATGCTCAGGCTTATGCGGTCACAATAGACTCTGAATGCAGGGGCCCATGTCAGCGGGGCGTGTCAGAATGGCAGGAACCTGGGCCTTGCTGCCATAGCCAGCCGCATTTGGTGCAACCCGAAAGGCCAAGGCCGAGCAGGGCAATAAGACATATTATGGTTGCGGAGACTCGGCATGGGATGACCATAGCCGACCGCGCCCATCGCGGCGAGAGGACTGTCCCGGTTTGCCGTCCAACGCGACAGGGCGCAGCTGACCGAACGAATGTCCGGGGCTGGTTTTGGCGAACGAACGTCCTATATGAAAAATCCTATATGAACGGCAGCGACGTCCCGTAAATTGCGACTATAATGCTTGGTCGCGGCTCAAGCGGCAGGGCAACCTGCCGCCATCCCACAAGAGGCGCCAAGTTCATGTCTATCCGTCCCGTCAAGCGCATCGTCCAGGCAAAGCCCACTATCGAGGGCGCGGGAGTGCGCCTGCGCCGCGCCTTCGGTTTCGGCGACACTGCCGAGACCGATCCGTTTCTTCTGCTGGACGATTTCCGCAACGATCGGCCGAGCGATTATCTCGCTGGTTTTCCATGGCATCCGCACCGCGGCATTGAAACCATCACCTACGTGCTAAACGGCACCGTCGAACACGGCGACAGCTTGGGCAATCGAGGCACACTTGAATCGGGCGACGTGCAATGGATGACGGCGGGCCGGGGCATCATGCATCAGGAAATGCCCAAAGGCGACCATAACGGCCGCATGCACGGCTTTCAGCTATGGGCAAATTTGCCTTCGTCGCTCAAGATGACGAAGCCGCGCTATCAGGACATCAAGGGCGCTGAAATTCCCGAGGTTGTCGACGACGACGGCACGCGGGTGCGCGTGGTGTGCGGCGAGTTTTGGGGCAAGAAGGGCCCGGTCGATGGCGTCGCCGCTGATCCGCGCTACCTCGATATTTTTGTTCCCGCCAACAAGCGCAAGACGCTCCCGGTTGAACTGGACCGCCACGCATTCGCCTATGTGTTCGAGGGCGAAGGCAAGTTTGCTTCTGCCTCAAAACCGTTCGGCGTGCTGTCCGAGAAGCAGGTCAACGGCGAGGAGATCCTGTTTCGCGAACCGGCAGGTGATCGTTCGCTGATCCTTTTTGATGCCGGCGATGCAATCACGGTGCAGGCAGGCGAACAGGGCATTCGGTTTCTCCTGGTGTCGGGCAAGCCGATCGAGGAGCCGGTTGCCTGGTACGGCCCAATCGTTATGAACACGCAGACCGAATTGCAGCAGGCTGTCTCCGAATTGCGCGACGGGACATTCATCCAGGGCCAGCCGGGTATTCTGGCCCCCGATTGAGCCCCCGGGAGAACCCCCAAGCCCCCGCGGCCGGCGATGGAACTTTTCAGCCGCGCCGGCGTTTGTGCGCAGGGCTACGGGGGTTAGTCTATGCGCCATTGGCGCGATGAAATGTCCCGATTTCCCATGACAGCGGCACCACGCCAGCGCGGCGGAGCGCGGGCACGGGTGCGCGATTTCGATTGGGCGGCGACCCCGTTGGGGCCGCAGGAGACCTGGCCGCACGCCCTGCGCGCAATCGTCGACGTCATTCTCGGGTCAGGATTTCCCATGTCGATCCGATGGGGTCCCGATCTCGTCATGATCTACAATGACGCATACGCGCCGTTGCTCGGCGACCGGCACCCGAAGGTGTTCGGCAAGCCGTTGCGCGAGGTGTGGCCAGAAATATACGACGAGCTCGGCGCCCTCCACATGAGTATTCTGCGTGGCGAACGCGAGGGCTTTTTCGCCGAAGACCACCTTTGGCGAATTAAACGTTATGGCGTGCCCGAGGATGCGCGTTTCACCATCAGTTACAGCCCAATTCCCGACCCCACTGCGCCGGACGGCATCGGCGGCGTGCTCGCAACGGCGTTTGAAACAACAAAACGCTGGCGCGACGAAGAAACCTTGCGCGTGCTTACCGAGCGGCTCGAGACCGAAATCGAGCAGCGCACGCGTGAGCGTGACCGCATCTGGACAGTCTCGGAAGACCTGCTCGGCGTATCCAATTTCGAAGGCTACTTCCTCAGCGTCAATCCGGCCTGGACGACTCTGCTCGGCTGGAACGAAGACGAAATCAAATCGCTGCACGTCAAGGAATTGCGCCACCCTGACGACGCAGCGGCCGCGACTGCCGGCCGTGCCCGGCTCATGCAAGGCACGCCGACCGTGCGCATGGAGAACCGCTTTCGTCATCGCGATGGAAGCTGGCGCTGGATTGCGTGGACTATGACCGCCGACAACGGCCTGATCTATGTGGCGGGCCGGCACATCACGGCAGAGAAAGAGGCGCAGGTCGCGCTCCGCGAAAGCGACCGGCAATTCCGGTCTCTGGTTGCCGGTGTGACCGACTATGCGCTGATCATGCTCGACCCCGGCGGAACGGTGACAAGCTGGAATTCGGGTGCCGAACGTATCAAAGGCTACAAGGCCGAAGAGATCATCGGCCGACATTTCTCCGAATTTTACACCCCGGACGACCGCAACCGTGGATTACCCAATCGCGCCTTGTCGATCGCGGCCGCGACGGGCCGGTTCGAAGCGGAAGCCTGGCGCGTGCGGAAGAACGGATCCCTGTTCTGGGCCAATGTGGTCATCGATGCTATCCGTGATGACGTCGGCAGTCTTGTCGGCTTTGCAAAGATCACGCGCGATGTCACCGAGCGGCGCAACGCGCAGGAAGCGCTTGACCGCGCGCACCAGCAACTGGCCCAAGCCCAGAAGATGGAGGCGCTCGGCCAGTTGACCGGCGGCGTCGCGCACGATTTTAACAACTTGCTCATGGTCGTGAGCGGCCAAGCGCAGGCATTGATGCGCAGGCTGACCGACGAGAAAAACGTGCGCTCCCTGGAGGCGATTCTCACAGCTGCTTCACGCGGCGAGGCGCTTACGCGGCAGTTGCTCACCTTCGCGCGTCGGCAGCCGCAAAATCCGCGCACGATCAATCTCGGCCAAATCGTTGCGGCCTTCCACGACGTGCTTGCGAGTTCGGCGCGCGGCAAGGTCGATTTGCGCATCGATATTCCGCCGGCTGTGTGGCCGGTCGCGATCGATATTCCGGAATTCGAGCTGGCGCTGGTCAATCTTGTCGTGAATGCGCGCGATGCGATGCCGGACGGCGGCTCAATCATCGTGTCCGCGGAAAATAGCACACTGCGCGGCGTTGAAACGATCGAGGGGCTCAAGGGCGAATTCGTCGCGCTGACGGTCACCGAACTCGGGGACTGGCATTCCCCCCGAGTTGCTGACGAAGATATTCGAGCCCTTCTTCACCACCAAGACCGCAGGCAAGGGCACCGGCCTCGGCCTGTCGCAGGCCTACGGCTTTGCCCACCAGTCGGGTGGGGCGATCAGCGTGCGCAGCAGCGTCGGCAACGGCACGCAGGTAACGCTGCACCTTCCGCGCAGTCACGCTCCCATCGCCGTCGTCGTCCCGTCCGAACCGGCGAGCCAGATGGCCGGCAGCGGTGAGACAATCCTGGTTGTAGAGGACAATCCGGATGTGAAGTCTGTCGCGGTGACGCTGCTGGAGCAGCTCAACTACCGCGCGGTTGCCGTCGACGACGCCAAGTCGGCGCTCAATATGCTTGCCTCCGGCTCGCCGGTCGATCTCGTGTTCACCGATGTCATGCTGCCCGGAGACGTTGACGGCGTGATGCTCGCGCAAACGATCGGCAAGCGATATCCGCATGTGCCGATCTTGCTTACAAGTGGCTATGCCAAGGCGCTTACCGGCAGGCACGGCCTCCCCATTCTTCGCAAGCCCTATCAGCTTGCGGCGCTCGCCGAAGCGATCCGGAGGACACTGTCCGGCCGTCCCGGCACGGACGAGCAGACCCGTTTGCTTTAGGCCGCCACCGTCTTTCCTCGCAGCACCCCGCCCCGGTATTGCGACGGCGAGAGGCCGGTTGCCCTGCGAAAAGCCGCGGAGAACGAGCTCGTTTCGGCATAGCCGACTGCGAACGCGACATCCGTCACCGGCAGTTTGGCAAGCAGTACTTTCGCACGCTCCACGCGGCGTCCGACATGATAACGATGCGGCGGCATGCCGAAGGATTGTTTGAATGCACGCGAGAAATGAAAGGGGCTCAGGCGCGCGAGCGCGGCGAAAGTTGTGAGGCTGAGCCGGTCGGGCAGGTGGGCCTCGATGTATTCGGCAACGCGTAGCCGCTGCCAGCCTGCAAGACCGCCGTGCACGACAACCGGCGCGAGCGCGCGATCGAGTTCGCCGTGGACGGGCAATACACCGAGCGGCGCGTTGCCGGCTGCGCTGTTCAACTTTGGCTGGAGGTCTTCGCTCTGCGGCCCGGTATTGAAAAGAAAAATCCGGTCATCGTCGGTGCAGCAACGTGGCATGGGGAACCCTTCGGTTGCAGTGTCATGTCATCCGTCCTGGAAGTTTCCTCTGCCGTGCAGACACGGCTGCCGCGGAATTTGGCACTCGATCGACTGCCAATTCTTATTTGTCGCGCTTGAGCGAGATCATGACGCGTGTCGGCGGGGCTGCAACTCAAGCCTGCGTGAGTAGGTTTTCTCAGATCAGCCATGCCGCGAGCGCATCGCGCCGTTGCGACAATTTGCTCGGCTCGCGTTGCGTGCATCGGAAACAGCAATTTCGAGCAAGTCGTTTTGCACACCCATCACCATTTTGCGGCAGCCGGCCACAGTAGCTCGGCCGGCTGTGAACTTTGAACTCAACAGATGGAGACACCAGATGAAAAAGCTGCTCATCGTCACCGGCCTTGCCGCGATGATCGCGTCGCCGGCCATGGCCCAGTCTTACAGCGCGGGTGTCGGTACCGGCAATGTCATCAACTTGCCAGCGCTGGAGCATGGCGGGTTTGCGTCACCAGGCGCGGCCAATGCAGCATTTGCGTCTGCGCCGGAACGTGCAATGGCGCGGGGTGTGCGCAACGCCCGTGCACAGGCGCTGTCGTCGAATGATCCAGATGCCGTGTACGAGTCCGGTCAGTATGTCGGCCGCGACCCCGACCCGAATGTCCAGCTCCAACTGCGCCGTGACTGGACGCACGACTGACGCCATCGTCGGCGCCAGTGACACGCGCCAATCAATAACAACACGAAGAAAAATCCCGGCCATGCGTCGGGATTTTTCTGTGAAGGGAACCGGGCCATATTAAATTCCCATATTAAATTATGGTCACGGTTCCCGTCGAAACTTCAAGTGCGGGCCGCACGTTGTCTGAAGCAAATGGCGGACGCGCGGGCGCAAAAAAGGAAGAACGTCACCCTTTCTGCATTTGCGTTTTCGGCGCGCCTTGAGGCGGCGGAACAGACATACGAGGTGCCGCGTACGTCCGCCAACGCCCGTGCGGTTGCCGCTTCGGCAATTCGGCCAGCGAGCACCTTAAGGGCTATGCGTGCCTTTGCACGCATCGAAAGAAAAAAGGAGGCAGACAATGGTAATGGTGAAGAAAATCATGATGAGCGTCGGCCTGGCAGCGCTCGTTACCACATCGACGGCCACTTTGACGATGGCGCAGTCGTACCAGCCGGAGGTTGGAAGCGGCAACATTGTGCGAAAACAGGGCGGCCCGGTGACGTCGCAACGGTGGGGCGAACCCTTTTCTGATGCCTATACCTACGCCAAACCGGCTCCGCATCATCGCCACGTTTCGCATGATCGCATGGAGCGACAGTGATCCAGTTGCGTGAATGAAACTGGTGAGTGGAGAGCCCCGGCCGCTGCGCCGGGGCTTTTCCTTAGGTCGGACTTTTGAAGCTCGCAGGCTCTGGATCGAGAAGCGACGTGCAGGGGAACCATTCGCATGCGCCGGGGCTTGGTCGGGCAGGGGTCAATCAGCTTTGTGAGGTATTCAATGAGCGCACATCTGTCGGATTGGCACTCGGATAATCCGGATTTGCATCCGCTGGGATGGGTCGCGGCGTTCATCTGCGCGATCGTTGTCTATCTCGCCGCGATGGCGGCGCTGGGCACGATGATCAATGCAGGCTGAAACCGCCGCGCCGGTTGCGGATGCCGTTCACGCACCTGGAAACGCAAGTAAGACCACAAGTGAGACCAAGAGAAATCAACCAAGAAAGAGCGCGAAGAGAGACAACGCGACGTCAGACATCTTCGACGCGGGTTTCAATGCTTTGGCATTGCGGGCACACAAAGGTCAGCAGCTCATGTTTGGGATTGATAGGCTCAATGCCAAAGAGGTTCGTTTTCGCGCCGCATTTGGCGCAATTGGGCCGCTTGATTGAGTCGGAATGAGAGGTGGCCGGTTGGTAGGTGACCATAAAGACCCGTTTCTAGGCGGGAGTTGCTCATTCGCATTCACCCGCGTGCCCGGCAGAGACGTTGTTAGGAAAAAACTCCTTGACAGCGTGACGCTGCTCAGCTACACATTCGGCACGCTCCACAATCGCGCTTGAGTGACAGCGGCGGCAACGGAACCTCGCCGCGAGGTTTTGCGTTGTTTCCGTTTGATGCGGCTTGCGTGCCGCCATATGGGGACAACGATGCCGCGAATCGAGAATAACCGCACCGTGGAGAACACCACCGAGGCGCGCGCCGGGGTGACGGGACACAATGTGCGCTATGTGCTGCTGATTGGGACGTTCGCCGTGGCCGCGCTCTTTGTAATTACCTACTTCGTCACAAGGTGGTGACCGGCTCTCCCCGCAAGTTAGAAAGTTTTCCGCGGTAGGCGCTTTCATTTTGAACGATGTCGCAAGCGCTCGAATTGGAATCGCTTATTTGAGAATCCGTCCGACCTACCGCCGCTTCTTCCGGCTTGCCGCCTTCTTACCGCGTGCCTTTTTCCTTGGCGCGGGTTTTGCCGCCGCAAGTTTAAGGACGACATCGCCCGAAACCGGGTCGGTTAGGCCAAGTCCGTTGCCGAGATCCTCGAGATCATCGCGGAACGTGTCGAGGATGCCAATCATTTCGGGCCGAGCGGCGGCGAGACTTCTTGAAACTCGCCCATTCGCCGATGATACAGAAGGTCTGTTCGCCGGTGCGCACAAGCGCGCCGCCGCGGAAGCCCTTGAATTTGTGGCGCACGGCGCGGTGCGCCGCAATGAAATGGTCCTGCTGGCCTGGTTTCACGCGAAATCGTACGACATTGAACGCAGTCATTTGCCCCTCCGACGACTGAACCGTTGCTCTAGCCACTTGCAAGAGTGCGACTTTCCACCGCAATAAACAAGATCAGCAAGGACAGCATCGACCAGCCGCGCGCTCCGGCAGGCAATGGCGTGGGCGCGCTGCGGACGAACGCAGCGATTGCGCGTGCGGCAGATGTTGCGACGGACTTTAAAACGGAAACATGCATCGGATATCCGGACAGGGACGACATGGTTAATCGAATTAAGTCGCTGCTCCGCGTGCCGGAGCACAAAGCCTCGCGCACAGCGCGGCTGGTTGCGCTTGAAAGCGGCGGCCGCCCCCGCTGGAGCCCGCGCGACTACGCTGCGCTTGGCGCGCCAGGGCTATGCACGTAACGCCATCGTCTACCGCGCGGTGCGGCTGATCGCCGAGAGCATCGGTGCGCTCAACTTCGTTCTCTATGAGGGCATGGCCGAGCGCGACACGCATCCCTTTGCTCGATCTCATCCGCCGGCCAAACCCGCGCCAGGACGGCGCGTCGTTCCTCGAAACCGTGGCTTCGCATCTGCTGCTTGCGGGCAATGCCTATGTTGAGGCGGTAGCGCTGTCCAGTGACGACGGCGCGCAAACCGTTTCGACCAGGGCGCGAAGCTGCCGCCGATCCTTCATCTTACATTTTTCAATCCGCTCGATGACCACTACGGGATGGGCCCGCTCGAAGCCGCGGCGGTTGCCGTCGACACGCATAGTGCAGCGGCGGGTTGGAACAAGGCGTTGCTCGACAATGCGGCCAGGCCTTCGGGCGCGCTTGTCTTTGATGGTGCCGACGGCGCCATGCTTACGACTTTGCAATTTGAACGCATGAAGTCGCAATTCGCCGAACAGTACCAGGGCGCGGCCAATGCCGGCGGCCGATGGTGCTGGAAGGCGGGATCGAGTGGAAGGCGCGCCAAAGCGTGCTGCCGCTGGCGCAGCGCATCGCCTGCGCACTTTCGTACTGGCTCGCACCGGCCTTCGGCGAAGGCCTCGCGATTGCGGTGGACACAGACCGCATCGAAGCGCTCAGCCCTGATCGCGCTGCTCTGTGGGAGCGGGTGAGTAACGCGCCGTTTCTCACGGTCAACGAACAACGGATCGCTACCGGCTATGGGCCGGTTGAAGGCGGCGACGTGTTTCCTCGCACGTCACAGGAACAAATATCGCCCAGAAGTCGTTCTCCCGGTTGAAGCCTCACCGTGCGAGGCCCAATCAATGGAACCCGAGGTGAAATCATGAAGAGGACAGCCGTGATGCTCGTCCTTGGCCTGGCAGGCGCACTCGCCGCATCAGGGGCGATGGCGCAGAACAGCGGGATGAAGAACCGTACCGCTCAGACCATGGCAGCGGACAAGGCGAGCAAAAGCTTCATCAAGGACGCGATCGAAGGTGACATCGCTGAAGTCGACGTCGGCAAGCTTGCGCAGGAAAAAGGCCAGAGCCAGGGCGTGAAGGATTTCGCTGCGATGCTGATCAAGGACCACAGCGAGCACAAGGCCAAGGCCGAGGAGGTGGCAAGTCAAATCGGCGTTAAGCCTCCGACCGGCTCGAGCATGACGGAGAAGGCGACCTACGCGAAACTGAAACTGCTTTCGGGCGCGTCATTCGACACTGCTTTCGCCAAGGCCATGGTTAAAGACCATCAGCAGGACATCAAGGAATTCCAGAAGGAATCCACCAAGAGCGATCCGGCCGGGAAGCTTGCCCAGGAGACGCTGCCGGTGCTGCACAAGCATCTTGAGGCGGCGCAACAGCTCGCCGCGCGGCAGAAGCAATCATCGCGTTGAGGAAGCACCGGTAGAATTATTAACGCCGGTCGCACGTGCGCCCGCTGCGGATCTCGCAGCGGGCGCTTTTTCATGCTCACCTGACGCAATACGCGATGACGGCGCGCCGATTTACGCGTCGATGATCGCCGTGGCGATCGCGAGTTGCGTTATGCGCGTTGCGCTCCCCAAGGATGGCGCTCTTAACGTTACGCGATGAGGTTACGCGATGAGGTTACTTAATCAGGTTACTTAATCAGGTTACTCGGTCAGGTTACTCATCAAATCAAATCGCAGAAGGGAACTCGCTCCGCTACAGACTGCATGCCTTACGCGACGTGCGTTTTGCTGCAAACGCAGAAAGAAAAACACGCTGCGGAATTCACCAACAGTACGGAAGGCAGTGCTGTGTTTGAGTGGGGGAGACCCGAAGATGCGTAAGTTTCTAATTCTGAGTGTCAGCTCGTTGGCACTCGCCCTCGCTGCACTGGTGGCCCCGGTCAGCGAAAGTCATGCGACGATTGTTTCGCCGCATGGCGCTTGCGGCTCGCACAAAGAAGTCTTTTTTAAGAAAATCTGGTTCTACGAGCGCGTCAAGTACATCAAGATCGTGAAGTTCGTTCCTAACGCGTGCACCCGCAGCCACAACCATGCTGGTCAGTGGGCGGTGGGTTGCGGCATTGCCGCGGCCGGAGCCGAGATGATCGGTGCTGCGGTTCATGCAAGCGACAAGAAAGATCCGCGTCAGTCGACAATCTTCGAAGCCGGCTGGTATGCGTCTGCTTGCCCGGTGTTCCTGCCGTGGTCCTTGCTGGTCAGCGTGACCTGCCCGGACAACAAGGCGACCTATGAAGTCGCGCGTCAGGCTCATCGCTATGGCAAAAAGACCGGCATCTTTAATCTGGCGGTATTCACGGACGCTTACGGCCCAGCCTGCCGCACTGGCAAACTGGCGCCCGAATTCCTGGCGTTCCTGAAGACCAACCACATGCCGCTCAGCAGCTTCTACCTGCGCGGCTAACGGTCGACGAATGGTATGGGCGGGCAGGATGATGCCCGCTCCCTTTTCTGCAACATAGAGTGCTTAGGGCCGCCCTGTTCGGGCGGCCTTTTTTTAGGGCGCGGGCTGAATGCGGAGGCGCATATTCATGCCGGATCTCATCCGCATCTTCAGCGACCGCGGCGATCTTGCCCATCTCGCGTTGTTGCTTTGGGCCCTTTCCGCGAGTGCGCTGGCCTGGTTCGCACTGCGTGAAGTGGCCGCCGCCAGCCGCCGCTTCGACGATTTCGTTCGCGAACTCGCGCGCTTCAACGAGCTGTTCGGAGACCGATGATGAAGGCTGTCAATCCGGGATCTTCCCATTCGGTGCCAAACCACACACGCCGCGGCGGCGAAAGCCGTCACGAACCACTTGAGGTGTTCCGCGAATTCCTTGCTCATCTCGGCCGGGCAGCACATCGGCACGACGGCGCAGGTGGCAATGGCAACGCTGGGCAGGGCAAAGTCCGCTGATGCCGTGACGCGTCTCAGGTCTGGGGATCGCCCCTGCCTGGCGCCAACAATTTTGCCGTCGGCCCCGGGCCTTCGCGCGTTCGAGGCCTGAACTCTCCGCAGCCGCATCTCCATTGCAGATTGCAATCGCTTGTTTCGCCGGCCTCGGCCATTCCAACGGGCGCGCGCCGCGGCAGGCGCACGTTCCGTTCAGTTCTGAAAGTCTCCCATGCTCGAACCCGAACCCGGCGTCGCGCCTGTTTTCGCGCCGCGCACCACTATCGATGCTGACGGCACGGTGGAAGGCTATGCGAGCCTCTTCGGTGAGATCGATCAGGCACGCGACATGGTCGTGCGCGGCGCATTCACGCACACGCTGGCAGCGCGCGGCGTGCGGCGCATCCCGATGCTGTTCCAGCATGATCCGTCCGAGCCGGTCGGTATCTGGCTCGAGCTGCGCGAGGACCATCGCGGCCTGTTCGCGCGCGGCCGGCTCATTCCCGAGGTGGCGCGCGGCCGTGAGTTGCTGTCGCTGCTGCGGGCGGGAGCGATCGACGGCCTCTCGATCGGCTTCCGCACGTCAAAGGCGCGCGTCGATCCGAGCACCCGCGTCCGCCGGCTGCTTGCGGTCGACCTGTGGGAGATTTCGATTGTCACGTTCCCTCTGCTAATCGGCGCGCGCGTGAGCGCAATTAAGCAGGCCGCCGCGGCGAAGCCGCCATACGCGCGCACGCGCGCCGAACAGGATTGGAAGAGGGTGGCGATTCAACGGTCGCAGAATGGTGCCGGCAAGCCAGGGCGGACGTTCACCGTAAGGTCAGCCACGACCGCTGATTGCCCGATAGCGGACACCAACGTTTGCACGCGCGAGCGGACGTTGACGGTATAATCAGCGCCAAAAAAGCCGCCTTGCGGCGGCCTCCGAAATCCGGGTGCGGTCGTGCCGGCACGGCCGTTAATGCGGCCACAGCTTGAAGATGATCGCGCCACGCACCGTGTTGCCGGTGAGGTGAACCTGGTACACGTCGTTCGCCGCCATTGTGTAGTTTTTCCGGCCGAAATCGTCATAGAGATATTCGGCGCGGGCGCTGACCCAATCGTTGAGCGCGTAGTCCACGCCGCCACCGACCGACCAGCCCGTGTATGGGCCGCCTGTCTGGCACGGAATAAACGTCGACAGGGTTTGCATCGTCATGTTGAATTCCGCGAGCGATGCGCCGCCCGCCACGAAAAAGAGCCAAGGCCCCGTGGCATAGCCCGCGCGGCCACGGATGTGGCTGGTCCAGTCGAACCTGTAGTGATGGATCTCTACGGTTGGTTGCGCCTGGCCAGTGCCGCTCGCGTCCGTCCAGCCGATATCGCCCTCAAGACCAAGAACGAGAGGGCCACTTTGCCAGTTAAAGCCGCCGAGGACACCGCCGATGACACCATTCGTCGGCGCGTCGGAATTGGTCACGACGCCATTATCTACCAATGTCGTTCGTCCCCAGAGATATCCTAAATGCCCGCCGAGGTAGAAACCGGTCCAGTTGTAAGAGGTGGCGGTCGGTGCCGTATAGGCCGGCGCCTTGGCGGGCATATCGGCGGCCGACGCAGTCTGCGCGAACGCCATGATCGGAATGGCGGTAATCAACGCAACGGAAAATCTGTTCACAGCGAGCCCCCAAGCCAAGAACTTCGACAAGAACTTCGACAAGAACTTTAAACAGCGTAGCGAGACACCTGATCAGGGGACATGCGATTGCCGGCGAATTTGAATGCCTGTGACAATCCGGTCACATCAACGGTAACATGCTGGATTAACTGGACGAAATATCGCGATTGCGTGCTGCGGTTTTGCCGTAGCAGCTCGCCGCCTCTTATCCGACGGCGTTGAATTTTAGCCTTCCGATTTCGGCGCCGGATCGCCCAAGAGCACGGGCGTGTAGCTTCGTGCGGCCGCATCGAACACCTGCACCTGCAGAACAGGAAAGGCTTGTTTGAGTTTCAGCGCGGCCGCCGCAGCTTCTTCGGAAGCCGTGAACTTCGTCTTCAATTTTCCGTCTACCGCCAATACGTATCCCTCGGTCGGTATCGTGTCGGTGCGCGGAATTGCAGGCTTGTCGGGTTTGCTGTTCATGGCCATTCCTTGTCGTGTGTTGCAGTCGCCTCCGGCTCCGCGTGGGAAGCCGAAATAGCCGGTGAAGCCGAAGTGCGCGGCGACAGCAGGGCGTGAGCCGCCAACGCGCGTTTGAATTCGTCCATCGCCTCTTCGATCCGCGCGGCGCTGTTCGCTCGTTCAAGCGTGCGCAGCAGCGATTTAAGGTTACGGTCCTTGTTGCGGATGACCCACCGCCTCGTAAAAACCTGCGCGTCATAGAGCGAGGTAATCCGCATCGCGGCGGCCACGCCCGGCAGCTGCGCGTCGAATTGGCGTGTGAAAGGCAGGGTCATCCTAGAAATCGGCTGGATTGAGATCGTAGGAAATTCCAAGCCGTCCGCGGCCGTAAATCCTGGTCGCGGTCGCAAAAATTCGGGCGCGGTTGCGGTCGAAGACCGCCAACAGTGCCTCTTCGTTTCGCACGGTTCCAGGAGCAAGCTGCTGCAGGGCCGCAGAGCTTATGAAAAACGACGTCTCAGTTGATTGATTGTAGCCCCAAAAGTGCACCGCATCGCGCGTGGGGCTGTAGAAGCGGGAGACGTTGGGAAATCTGATCGTCATTTTGGCTGGAGTGCCGCGGGGCAATTGGCCCGGTGAGGACTGAAACTCCCTGTTTGAATTGTGGCGCGGCCTATTTCTGCTGCTGACCCGGCTTGTCGTTGGCCGACTGCGGCGCACCCTGGTTCTGCCGCGGAGTAGCTTCTGCGACTCGGTGGGCGAGTTTGGGCTACTTGTCACAATATGTATCCTTTAAAAAGGCGGTGTAGGTACGGATTCATGCACCCAATACAGCTGGCTACGCGCACTGCGATAACAAGACGCTGCAGCCGTCATTGGCTGATATATTTTCGATCGCTGCCTTATTTCCACGTTTCACCATGCTTCAAAACCGCAACATACCTGTATCAATCACGCTGCAAAGCGTGCATGGTGAATTGATGGATCGCGACGCAACCGATTGGGTAATAGACTTTTCCTTGTGGGGGCTCGCATTGTTGGTCTTCGGCGGAACGATCCTCGCGTTTCTTGTCTGGTGAGTGCCCCCCGGGTTGTGCACGCGGCGATCGTGCTGCGGCGCCGAGGATTTCGTCATGATTACGCGCACGAAACGCGCAATGCTGACGTTCAGGCATCCGTTCTCGCTCAAGGGCATCGACCGGCGCCTGGCGCCCGGCCAATATGAAGTTGTGTCGGATGAGGAGTTGATCGAGGAATTGTCGTTCCCGGTCTATCGCCGCATTTCGACGCTTATATTTCTTCCGCCGCATGGCTCTTCGTCGACCGAAATGGCCAATGTAGACCCCGCCGACCTTGCAGCGGCTCAGGAGCGGGATCAGGTATCATCATCGGCGGACGCCGCAGCCGCAAAGCAACACGGGCAATGAAGAGCGAGCTTGAACGGGCAGACTATGCGGTGGTGGTGAAAAACCGCGCCCGCATGCCGAAGCCCTGGCGGTGGGAAATCTACCGCGCGGGGCGGCAAAGCCCGATCGCGCATTCCGAGCAGCTTTTTGAATTGCGGAGCACCGCAAATCTGGAGGGCAAGGTGGCGCTCGATCAGATACTCAAGAAACTGTTCGCTTAGCGCGCCGCTGGCGAACCGGCGCCGTCACGCCCGACCGATGAAATGCGGGCTCACTCCCGCTTACGCTTGATGCAATTGTACTGCGTGCCCCTTGGTGTATTCACCATGTCAATCGTCGGCGTCGTTTTGAGACAACTGCCGGTCACCTGCAAGATCTGGTCGGCCGGACAGGTGTTGTTTTCGACGAGGACCTTTTGGCCGCACAGTAACTGGTCGGCGCCTGGTTCTTTCTTGAGGATTTGAGCTGCCGCCGGCACTGCACAAATACATCCGCACACGGCGGCAACAGCCATTAGCCTCGCAGGCCGAGATTTCATCATTGCAACCGCTTATGCGCCTGCTGGCAGTGCGTGTCTATGGAAATCGAATTTCTCCTATGCTGCTTGCGCCGGCCTGTTCGCGTGCGGCCGGCTCATCGCTGAACCGCCGCGCGGGCACGAAATCCGCCTGGGGTGACAGGCAGGCTTCCTGCAAATAGTTCAGTGATATTTGAAATGTCACTTGACGGCATTTTTCGTTTCAGTAATTATTGAAATATGAAAAAACAGGACGCAGTGGCGATCTTGGGCGCGCTTGCGCAGGAAAATCGCCTCGCCGTTTTCCGTCTCTTGGTCGAGGCCGGGCCTGACGGGATGCCGGCGGGCCACATCGCAAGCAGCCTTCGGCTACCGCCCAACGCGCTGACCTTCCATCTCGATCGCCTGCGCGATGCGGGCCTCGTCGCGGCGCGGCGCGACGGGCGCTCGATGATTTATGTGGCGCGGTTCGAGGCAATGGATTCGCTGGTGTCTTATCTCACCGATCATTGCTGCCAGGGCCGGCCGGAGCTTTGCAGGCCGAAGGGGGGCAGAACCGGTGCGGCGCGTTCCCGCGCAAATGTTCACGTGCGGGTCGCTGCCGTGACCGGCCGGCGCATTCAATGTCCTGTTTCTCTGCACGGGAAATTCGGCGCGCTCGATCATGGCCGAAGCGATCCTGAACAAAATCGGCGCCGGGAAATTCCACGCTCTCAGCGCGGGGAGCCAGCCGAAAGGCCATGTGCATCCGGAGGCATTGCAACTGCTGCAAAGCCTGGGTTTCGAAATTGCGCGCTTTCACTCCAAGTCATGGAATGAATTCGCCAAGCCCGGAGCGCCCGCTCTCGATTTTGTTTTTACCGTTTGCGACAATGCCGCTGGCGAAACCTGTCCCTTCTGGCCCGGTCAGCCGATGACCGCGCACTGGGGCATTCCGGATCCGGCAGCGGCCCGGGGCTCGGCCGCAGAAATCGCCCTCGCATTCAAGGATGCCTACCGGATGCTGTCGCAGCGTATCGGCGTGTTCGCCGCGCTGCCGATCGCTTCGCTCGATCAATTTAGTCTGCAAGCGAAGCTGAAGGAAATTGGCCGCATGGACGGCGCGACCGCGACGGTGAAAGAGCCGGGCTGATGCCGTCTTTGCCGCAACGCGCGATCGCCGAATTTCTTGGTACCTCATTTCTTCTCGCAGCCGTGGTTGGCTCGGGCATCATGGCGCAACGGCTTGCCGGCGGAAATGTCGCGCTGGCTTTGTTGTGCAATACGCTCGCGACCGGCGCGATTCTTCCTGTGATCATTTTGATGTTCGCTCCGGTGTCGGGCGCGCATTTCAATCCCGCTGTCAGTGTCGCCTTTGCATTGCGCGGCGAGCTTCCGTGGCGGGACACCGCGCTTTATGTCGCGATCCAGCTTATCGCGGCCATCGCCGGCGCGTGGATTGCCCATCTGATGTTTGATCTGCCGGTTTGGCAGATTTCGACGACGGTTCGCTCGGGGGGCGGCCAATGGCTGGCTGAAGCCATTGCCACCTTCGGGCTACTGCTGACGATATTCGGCTGTCTGTCGCGTGTGCCTGCGGCGGTGCCTTACGCGGTTGGCCTCTACATCACGTCGGCCTACTGGTTCACGGCGTCGACGTCATTTGCCAATCCGGCAGTCACTATCGCCCGTTCGCTGTCAGATACCTTCGCCGGCATTGCGCCACGTGGAGTATCGGCATTCATGGCGGCGCAATTTGCGGGGATGTTGTGCGCCGTTGTGGTCGCCCGATGGCTTTGGCGATCTGAGGCCCGTTGACGACCGCTGGCGGACATTCGTCGCAGGCTACTCGATGGCTGTTTGATTCTCTGCAAAAGCCGACATTCTTCCCCGGGGGAGGGCGCGGATTGGTAAGATGCCCAATCTGTCATCGGGCACTTTCGCATGGACATGCTTTATACCGTTTCAATCTGGCTGCTTCCGGTCCTTGTTGCCATCACCTTCCACGAAGCAGCTCATGGATATGTCGCCCGTTTCCTGGGTGATGAAACGGCGTCGCGGCTTGGACGCGTCAGCCTCAATCCTCTCCGGCATATAGACCCCTTTGGCACAATTCTTCTGCCGGGCCTCCTGCTGCTGGCGCGGTCGCCGTTCCTGTTCGGCTACGCAAAGCCCGTCCCGGTTAATTTCCGCGCCCTTCGCAATGCGCGTATCGGCATGGTGCTTGTCGCAGCGGCGGGGCCTGCGATGAATATCGGATTGGCGCTCGCTGCGGCTTTGAGCTTTCATCTGCTCGTCTATCTGCCGGTCACCATGGGCCGGTGGGCGGCGCTGAATCTGAAGAATGCCGTCGTCATCAATGCCATTCTGGCGGTCTTCAACCTGTTCCCGCTGCCGCCTCTCGATGGAGGGCGTATAGCGGTCGGTTTGCTTCCCGATGTGCTGGCCAGGCAGCTTGCCCGACTTGAGCCCTACGGAATGGTCATCCTTCTCGGACTCTTCATTCTTCTGCCACTCTTGGGTTCGCAGTTCGGTGTGGATCTTGGTTTCGTGTCGCACTTTATATCGATCGCAACGGACATTGTGATCAGGACCGTTCTCGTCTTGACCGGCAATATGTAAATTCCCCGACCACCCATGGCAGGATGAGGACTGTTCATTGGGAACACAATTGGTGGAGACGAGTTCTCCTGAGGGTCTGACATTGGGAGAGGAATATGCCCCTGCTATTGTGGCTGCTCGGCGCACCGCTGGGATTAATTATCGTCTTGTGGGTGTTGCACGTCATCTGAACGGCGAATGACGTCCGGACAACTTGCTTTGCGGTTGTGCCTCGAGATTGGCAAAGAAGTTCATGCTGGGACTTAAATCTCTGAAACGGACGTCTTCGGCGACGGACCGGCATCGCGCGGCTTCTGGGCGCGTTGTTATTCGTCCTCGTTCCGGTTCAGGAAGTAGTTTGTCAGAAAATTCTCGAGATCGCGGCGGGGCCGGGCCCATTGCCAGGCCCCGTTGGCCCCGATGACGAGATCGGCCGCGGGATCGAAGTCGAATTCCGCCAGCAGGCGATGGCGCTCGCGATTGCGGCGGTTGGCGAATGCGCCGTGCCACAGATGGTAGACGCGCCCCGGCAGGGTCGCAATTTTTTCGCCGATTGCGCGGTGAAATGGCCGCGCCCAGCCGAGATAGTGGGCCCGGCGCACGCTGTCGAGGCAATGCAGTTGCGCCTCGATATCGAAGGCCCCGTACATGGCATGAACCATCGCGAGGTCGCCGCCGCCTGCGATCAGCGCATCGTATAGGCCATGCCGGTCAAGAACGTCCCGGCGCGCCGCCCATGCCACGCCGGTTGGGAAGGCGCGGATCGATTGCCAGGTCTCGGCAGCGGCACCGAGCTCCGCCGCGCCTGCACCGAGTGCGCTGACGATGCCCTGTCCGGTCGGTCGCAGCGCCCGCCCGGCGTTCGGCTGGACATCGTCCGGCCCGAAATCAACCAGCTCCGAAAAAAGCTGGACGATATTCGCGCCGACGAGCCGTTCCTGCGCCGCTCGGCTCCAGTCAGCCTGTTCGAAGACAATATCGCAGTCGAGCCACGCAATGTCGCGGACGTCCGGCGGCAATGCTTTCGTTGCAAGATTGAGCAGCCGCTCCTTCTGCCAAAGCACCGCGCCGCCGGAGATCTGTATCAGGATGTCGGCATCGTCCTTCGCGAGCTCGAACCGGCCGTCGAAGGAAAGCTCCACGGCCACCAGCGGCACGCGCAGATTGGCGCGGAATGTCCGGTAGTTCGCGAGGCGCCGTTTGTAGCGCGCCGGATTGTAGTACGATGTGATCGCCCACATCGGCGGGGAAGGCGCGGTCACGCGCGCGACGCCAGGAACCGCCATTCATTGTGGAACGTATACGCACCCTGCTGGGTGCGGAATGGCTTGATCGCTTCGCTGATGCCCTTGCTCACTGTCGCTTCGCCGGAGTGGCGGATGGCGCGTTCGGCGACTCCTGATGCCAGCAGCCCGCGCACGGCCGTCGCCTCGTCGGGAAACGTCATTGTGGTACGCACGGTGCTCGCACCTTCCGGCTTGAGCCACGCCTTGCCGACCAGCGCTTCAAGTGCGCCAGGTGCCGACAGTGCGAATGGCCCGCCGGCGCCAGCGCCGGGAGGCGGCGGCGGCAAAAGTTTTCCGAGCGCGGCGATATAGGATGCAAGCTCGCAATGGTCGGCGGCGCCCCAGACGGCGACTAGCACATAGCCGTTCGGCCTGGTGACACGGCGGGCCTCGCCCAGCGCGTGCACGGGGTCGCTCGCATATTGAAACGAGTTGAAGCCGGTCACGATGTCGAAGCCGTGGTCGCCGAACGGCAGCTGCTCGATCTCGCCCACACGGATGTCGGCGTTCGGGCAGCGGCTTTTGGCCAGCGCGACGAGGCCCTCCGCGGCGTCGATGCCTGCAACGGTTGCGCCATGCGCCTGCGCGATCTGTAGCGCGAGGCCGGCACCGCAGCCGGCATCGAGCAGCCTACTATTTTTGCCGAGATGGGTTGCCTTGAGCGCGGCTTCGTAGAGCGGGCGGAACGATGCTTCCTGCAGTTCGGCCCATTCGCGGGCGCGGGCGCCCCAAAGCTCGCCCTGGATCTGCGCCGATCCCATCGCGGTTGCCCCTTTTTTTCGCGGCGCTAGTTCGCCTTCGGTGTGCAAGGCTTGCCCGCCACGGGGGGATCGTAGAAGCGCAGATAGGCCGCCGTCCAGTCGGAACGGATGGCATCCTGAGCCTGCTTGAGCGTCATGGTCGGGTTTTTCGCGCAGATTTCCTTGTGCAGCCGTGTTTCGACGCAATCCTTGCGCACGGCATTCCACGGCTGCGAGCCATAGGGCTGCGGCCAGAGATTGCGCACTTCGTCGGCGCCGGCGAGCTCGCGCGAGATCAGGTGATCGATCTCGCAGTGGCGGCCGCGCGCATCGGGAATGCAGGCCGGGTCGGTGTTGCCGGTAAGGCCGTAGGCCGTAAACACCTGCTTCTTCATGGCCGCGGTCACGTGGCGCACGTCCCTGCCCCATTTGGTCGTACAGATTTTTTTCAGTGTGAGGTCGGTGCGGGCGACGCCGGGCGTGAGCAGGTGGTTGGGCAGCTGCGGCAGGATCTGCGCCGCGGCCGGCCCCGCTTCGCCCAGCGTGACGATGAACACGAGCATGATGGCCGCCGCCATCAAACGCGACGTGAAATGGCAACTGAAACACCACATGCGCATCCCCCACGGTTGCCGCAGTGCAGGCCGTCATCGCTCGAGAACAGCATGGCAGCCGGCGCGCCGAGGCGCCAGCTGCGGCCTGTCGTCAGAACGGCTCGGACTCTTCGGCGATGCGCTTTTCGTGCCGCTCGCGCACGGCCTGGATATCGCCGACGCAGGCGAGATGTTTCGCGCTGCCGGCCGGCATGCCCCACTTTTCGCAAAGCGCGCGGCTTTCGTCGGCCATGTCGTTGAGGCGCGCCTGTTCGCGGATGAGACGCTCGCCCGCGGCCGCATGCGCGAGCCAGCCGATGCACACCGCAACCAGCACGAACACGGTGCCGATTGCGATCACTTTGAAGGAAACGATGTCGCTTGTATCCGACGTTGACATGCTGGGCATGGGGAGGCTCCTTCGCGTTCGCCCGTCCATTGCCGGCACATTAGCGGCGCGCGGGAAATCCCTGTGTGAAGCGCGTCACTATGGGGCGCGCGCAGCCAGCGCCTGCGGCGCGGCAGCGGGCCGGCAAAACAGTCCGGCAAAAGGG
Organism: uncultured Pseudomonadota bacterium; assembly: GCA_963702605.1. Taxonomy (GTDB): domain Bacteria; phylum Pseudomonadota; class Alphaproteobacteria; order Rhizobiales; family Xanthobacteraceae; genus Pseudolabrys. The sequence continues at coordinate 484,021 of CAVPDI010000022.1, read as the reverse complement.
CGGGCAAAAGAGCAGGCAAGCCGGCGTGCGGTGATCGGTCGCTTGAGGCTGTGGAGAACCGCGCGGCGGGCGACGCGGGCTCTAGCCGTCGGGCAAGAGCCGTGGCGGCGGGCAGGCGACCGGCGCGTCGGATGTTTTGAAGGCCGGCGGGCTTGAGACGAGCGAGGCGCAGATCAACGCGATGATGGCGAGGTCAACGCCGACAAGTGCGAAGCGGGGCATGGCAATCCTCCCTTGCGGTAGTGGCTTCCCGAGGGCAGCCCTTCCGACGGCCGCATTTGCGCGGCCGATCGTCCGGGCTCAAGCGGCAAACTATTTGGTTTTTCGCGCAGATACTTGGGCGGATGCGCAATCAATTTGGATTGAAGCGACAAATTCATCCGTGATTTGAAACGTCTTTCCGCCTGGCGGGCGGCTAAACGCCGTTCGCGAGCAACCACTCACATCCATTCAACAAGGGAGAACCAGATGGATATTGAAAGTGAAAACGCACTTGAGATCAAAGCGGGCGTTCCTGCCGCACCGTTGGCCGACGCTGCCGTAACCTACGCGGACCTGATGCGGGCTTTTGAGGACTTCAAGCAAACGAATGACCAGAAGCTTTCGGAAAAGCGCTCGGTCGACGTCGTGCTTGAAGAAAAGCTCGCGCGGCTCGACAGCGTCATCAGCACGCAAGCGCAGCGGCTTGAGGCGATCGAGCTCAAGCAGGCGCGCCCGGCGATCGGCAGCGAAAAATCCGCCACGAAGCAAGAAAGCCAGCCAGGCATCGAGCACAAGGCCGCGTTCGAAGCCTATGTCCGCGCCGGCGAAAGCGGCAATCTTCGTGCACTTGAAGTGAAAGCTCTTTCGGGCGCATCAAACCCCGATGGCGGGTTTCTGGTGCCGCCGGAGATCGAGGCGAAAATCGGCGAAAGGCTTTTCAATATTTCGCCCATCCGCTCGCTTGCAAGCGTGCGCACCATCAGCAGCAGCATCTACAAGAAGCCGATGATGGCTGCGGGCGCCAATGCGGGATGGGTCGGCGAGACCGATGTTCGGACGCAAACGGCTACACCGACGCTTGACGAGTTGTCTTTCCCGGCCATGGAGCTTTATGCCATGCCGGCAGCCACCACAGCCTTGCTTGAAGATTCCGCCGTGAGCATCGAAGAATGGCTGTCGCAGGAAGTCGACCGCGTGTTTGCGGCCCAGGAAGGCGCGGCCTTCGTCAGCGGTGACGGCAGCAACAAGCCGAAGGGGTTCCTCTCCTACAGCACGGTGGCAAACACATCCTGGACGTGGGGAAATATCGGCTACGTGGCTTCGGGCATGGCAGGTGCATTTCCATCAACTGCGCCGTCCGACGTGTTGATCGACCTGATCCTGTCGGTGAAAGCCGGCTACCGCCAGAACGCGGTGTTCCTGATGAACCGCTCGACGCAATCCACCGTGCGCAAGTTCAAGGACTCGACCGGCAATTATCTCTGGCAGCCGCCGGCGATGCCGTCCGGCCGCGCCAGCCTGATGAACTTCCCGTTGTATGACGTGGAGGACATGCCGGATGTGAGCGCAAACGCGTGCGCCATCGCATTCGGGGATTTCAACCGCGGCTATCTCGTGGTGGATCGCGTCGGCGTCACCGTGCTGCGCGATCCCTACACGGCAAAACCCTACGTGCTGTTCTACACTACCAAGCGGGTGGGCGGCGGCGTGCAGGACTATGACGCGATCAAGCTCCTGAAGTTTGCGGTCAGCTGAGCGAAAAATTCGGCCCTTTCCGCGTTAAGCGGGGAGGGTCGAACTACTTCGTCGTTGCACGACGAAATGTACGTTTTTCGCGGGTAACGCGGGCATCCCATTTTGCATTGCAAATGCCCCCTTGCTTCGGGCGAAAGACGCTCTGAGCGCATTCGAAAAACACACGTAAAGGAAGCCTACTGCTCAGCTAGGAACCTTTGCTTTTGAGGCAAAACCAATGTCCGCTTCTGGCGACAAAACCAGCGCTGACAGGAGCGACGCGGCGAGGCGCTTACTGATCTTGAACCTGATCCGCGTGGCTGACATGCCGCGCCCCTTTGACAGAGGGAAATGCGAGATATCCCTATTATCAAAGGCCCCATTTCGCTCGGTCCTTTGACCCAGATCAATATTCTGGGGCCGCGTTTCTTTAAATTCCGGCCCGCCGCACGCCTAAAGCTTAAAATCAGCGCGGATTAAGGAGCGCATTGATGCTCAGGACCCTGACTATATTTATGGCAATTTCGTTTTTTGGCGGTGCGGCCGCGTTCGGTCAGACGGTCGGATACGCCGATGCACTCGATCGGCTGGCGGTGAACTGCGGCGCTGATATAGCCAAGTACTGCAAGAACGAAAACCTCGGCGGCGGGCGCGTGCGCGATTGCCTTCTGCGCAGTCATTCAAAGGTTTCAGCGCGCTGCATTGGGGCGGTGAATTCGCTCAGCGCGCTCCTCCAGAAGCGGGCGGCTGCTCGATCCTCGGTGATGCGCGTATGCGAGCTGGATATCAAAAGACGCTGTTCGGGCGTCGAAGTTGGCGATGGAAACCTGATGGAATGTTTCTACAAGACGAAGGAGAACATCAGCCCGGCCTGTCGACAGGCGGTTGCTGATGCCGGATTTGAAGTGGCGCTTGGCCCATCGTCGCGGCCCGGATCAATCAATCTGAACTCAGGCGACTTGGTCAGCAGCCTGCAGGGCGTGGAGACCGCTGCCAACACCATCAGCGCGTCGCAATTGCGTCGGCTGGTCAGTCAGTCGCTCGCCGACCCAAGCCGTGCCAATCGCGTCGGCCGCCTGCCGCTCTTTGAACAGCTCGATAGCCTTGCGCAAATCACAATAGCGATTCAGTTCGATTTTAATTCAGCGAGGATCCGGCCGAATTCATTCAGAGCCGTCGGGCTCATGGCTGACGCGCTCTACCATCCTTATCTGCAAGGCTATCGGTTCTTGATCGTGGGTCATTCGGATGCCAAAGGAAGCCGTGAGTACAATCTCTTTGGGAATCGCGTCGGCCCCGATCGAGGCGGTTGGCCTGGGCGAGGAGCAGTTGCTCAATCGGAGCAATCCTGACGCTGCCGAAAACCGCCGTGTGCAGCTGATCAATATCGGAAAATAGGTGGGGCGGCGCTCAAGTTGCCCGCTTCTGGCCCTAAGCTGAGATCCGGTCTTGTACAGCCCGCAGCGGACAATGACCGGCTAGGCATCAGTTTAGAAAGTATTTCACAAGTTAGACCGACTTGCCTTGCGAGTGTCTACTTCCTTAAATTTCTGGATGCATTGATCAAACTCCGGGGTGCCAGGAGTGAAACCATAAGTGCTTTGACAAGCGACTATGTTGGGATCCGTATCAGGGCCCCACGGCTGACGAGCGCAGCCTGGCAAGATTAGCGTGAAGGTGAATATAAAGAAAAAAACTTTCGCGGCATCCAATGCGAGCTTTGTTTGTCTGCGAAGCAAAGTGCACCTGTTGTTCAGTGGAGAGCAGGCCAGCCCGAGCACCTTCTCCTTTTTAGCAACTGGTAGCAAGGCGATCGTGCTTCTTGAACTTGCGATGTCCGCTTATGGCCCGAAGCAGGCATCGGCTATTGCGCCGCACATTTCCGCTTGTGACCCTGATCGGACATGCGTATCCAGTTCGGTGAAAACTGTAGTAGACCTCGGCCTCAACGGCGAATATCGGCCTGAATTGCGGGCGTTGATTTAGCTCAACGTCATTATTCCCAACTTTGGTGGTATGTGTAGTGTAGATAGTCGGGCAGAGGAGGATGGAGGATAACGACTATGAGAATTCGGTATGCGATAACGTTGGCGGTTGGCATTGGGTTTGGACTGACAGCCATTGCAACGCATGGTTTGGCCGCTCCCACGCGGAAGGTTTACATTGTAATCGAACTTGATGAGATAACGGATGCGACCCATTACGAGGCCCTGAAGAAAATGGTCCCGCGGGCAACTGTAGAGGCGCAATTCGAGGATGGTCGCTACATCGCGCGCACTGAAAATGTGACCGCTCTCGATGGAAATGCCCCGAAAGGAATTATTGTCGTTGCTTTCGATAATGAAGCCAAGGCGAAAGCGTTTTACGACAGTTCAAAAGAGATTACCGCGATGCGCATGAAGGCAACGAAGTCGCGTGCGTTCATTGTTCATGTCTGCACAGAAGGAGGGAAATTGTTGCCAAATTGCTGACAAGGCGTCAGCGCTCGCTGTGTGAACAAGATTTCAGGTTAAAGTTTGGCGAGACCCCCATCAACTCCTTATGGATTGAGCTTGCCTGGACAGCGGCGGCTCCGGCGGACCTAATTGACCTTTTGTCATCCCCGCTCTGGCCCGCTAACATCCCCCCGTGGCGATGATTTTAGGGGACGTCTCAATGAAAATGAGTTTTGTTGCCATCGCCGTTGCCGTTTCGGCCACGGTGGTGCTGATGCTGCCGCATTCCGTCGCGATTGCGAAAGGTCCGGGGCCGGGAATGCATGCGTTCCACTTCAAGAGCCATTTCCTGTCGCATCATCACAATCGGCATGCGGCGCGCCGCAACAACAACAATGCGCTTGGCTGGCCGCTCTACGGGGGGCTGTATGCAATGCCGCCCTATGACGGCGACACTGCGGGCGAGCAGGCGCCGCCCCCAGTGGTGGTCGTGCGCGACTATCAGTTACCGCGGCTGGTCTGCGAGAAATACCGCGAGACGATCACCGTGCCGTCGGAAAGCGGCGGCACGCGCGATATCACCGTCACGCGCTGCTAGCGCAGGCGCGGCCCGCGCACCGCAAAAAAAGCTGAAGCCGCCGTCGCCGGCGGCTTCAGAAGCCAAGAGAGAGACCCAAACAAAGCCAAGCAAGAAGCGAAGACAGTTTCGGCGCTACTTGAGCGAGGTGCCGATACTCGTGAAGGTGTTATTGAGCGAGGTGCCGACCGTGCTGACGGCGGCAAGAATCACGATCGAGATGCTGCCGGCGATCAAGGCGTATTCGATCGCGGTCGCACCCGATTTATCCCTCCAGAACGCGAAAAGCCTGGACATGTGGCACTCCGGGCAACTGTTTACAGGGGAAACCTAGCCGGGTGGACGTTAAGGACTTGCTTCCAACCTCCTTCGAAAGGCCGAGAGGCTCGTTAACCGGCGGTTAGCCATGGTGGTTTCGCTGGCGGTCCGTTGGCGGCACGTGCCCATTTGCCCGGCGAGAAACGCGGACTTAATATTCGCAGCCGGATACCGGGGAGCGCGGCGTGTTCCGCGCAAGGTTCAATTGCTGCGAAGTTGACGCAATTTCTCCGCGAAATCGGCCCAGCAGTTGCAGGAACGGCCGCGCGCGCCGGGGCGTTTTACCCCGTGCAGCAAGAAGGAGGTTCCCAATGCGGAAACCTATGCGGAAACTTGCGATCGGTATTTTGGCCGCGGCCGGCATTGCCGCCACGTCGATGGCGGTGCCCGCAAACGCCCAAGGCGTTTGGGTCGGCGCTGGTCCTGTGGGTGTAGGCGTGGGCGTTGGTCCCAGCTGGGGCTATCACGACCATGACTATTATGGACCTGCCTATCGCAGCTATGCGTATGATGATGACGACTACGCCTATGTCGGCCGGCGGCATTGCCGCATCGTAAGAGAAGACTTCAACGGCCACATCCGGCACATCCGCCGCTGCTGGTAACGCATTGCGCGTTAGCCGCTAGCGGCAAGAAACCGCAAGGGACCCCGGAGGTTTCCTCCGGGGTCTTTGCTTTGCACAATGGGGATGAGGGTTACGGCAGTCCGCTACGGCGCGATCGGCGAATTAAGCTTGCGCGCGGTCTCGACGATCCAGCCGCGATAGAGCACGAGCGGCGTGATGCCGGTAAGGCCGCCGCAGCCTTCCTCGTCGCCGGGCGCGGTCGACCAGCTCACCACGCCGATCACAAGTGGGCCTTCGCCGTCATAGGCCGGCGCGCCGGAATCTGCCGGTGCAGCCACCGAGCCCGGTGCGAAGATTGCGCGTCGCGATATCGTAAAGGCGGATTTGCAGCGAGCCGGGCTTGCCGGTGACCGACAGCGTCGCCATGCGCGGCTGGCCGAGCCCGCGCGCCGTGCCGGCGAGGGTCACTCCGAAGCCGGCGATGGTGAGTGTTTCGCCTGGCGCAACCCGGCGCGGCGCTGCGAGCGCCGCGGGAATCACAATGTCGGGCAGAGGCGCGGCAAGCTTGATCAGCGCAACATCGGCGGTGGCGCGACTTGCGGCGTAGTTCGCAATATCAAAATGGGGATGCCGGACAATGGTGCGCACAGGAATGGTGACGCCGGTCTGGTAAGCCTTGACCTGATATTCGCTGTTGCGCAGCAGGCAATGCGCGGCGGTGAGCACCAGGTCGCGCGCGAGCGCGGTGCCGGTGCAGAGGTCCTCGCGCGCATCCACGATCATCACGATCGCACGCGCCGCCCAGCCGGCCGCCGCCGGCGCATTTCCGGTGACGGCGGATGCGGGGGTGAGCAGCGGCAGCATAACCGCAAGAGCGGCAAGCGCGGCAAGAGCGGCAGGGGCGCGGGGCATGCCCCGTGCATGAGCCTCGCGCGCGCGTTTTTGTCAACAACGCTAATTCCGGAAGGAGCTCCATGCCATCCATTCTCATCATGCCGCCTGCGGTCGAGCCGCTGACGCTCGCGGAGGCGAAAGCCTATCTGCGCGTCGAGGCCGACGACGATGACACGGTGATCGCGGCACTCATTGCCGCCGCGCGCCTGCATGTCGAGGCACAGACGCAAACCGCCCTGATCACGCAAGGCCGGCGCCTGGTGCTCGATTGCTGGCCGGAACGCGGGCGTATCCCGGTGCGCCCTGGCCCTCTGCAGGCGCTCGTGGCCGCGCGCGTCTTCGATTTCGACGGCCATGTGCGCGTCATCGACACGCAAAGTTTCGTGCCGGACACCGGCAGCTCAATACTTGCTTTCATGCCCTGGGCGGTGCCGCTGCCGACGCGCATCGCGGCGGGAATTGAACTCGACGTGACGGTGGGGTTTGGCGACGCCGCATCGGACGTCCCGGAACCCTTGCGCCAAGCCATGCGCCTGTTCATTGCGCACTGGTACGACAACCGCGGCCTGATTGCCGCCGGCACGCACGCCGTCGCACTTCCATCTGCGGCGGCCACGCTGATCGCGCCATACCGGATGCTCACGCTATGACCGGCGCGGGCCATCTCAATCGGCGGCTCATGCTGGAGGCACCAACCGAAACCGATGACGGGAGCGGCGGCGTTGCGCGCGATTATACCGCCGCCGCTTCGCTCTGGGCGCAGCTGGTGCCGCTGTCGGCGGGCGCCGACGCCGAAGCTGATAGCCTTGGCGGCACGCTGCGTTACCGGATAGTCGTGCGCGCCGGACCTGACATCACCACGCGCCATCGCCTGCGCGACGGCGCTCTCATTTTCCGCATCCTTGCCGCCCGACCAAGCGCCGACCGCCGCTTCATCGAGATCGAAGCGCGAGCGCGCGAGGACTGACGCGCTCTCCTCCGCGGGGAAAAGCGGCGTGCACCCCGAAAGTTATTATTGAGAGAATTTTCCGTGTCCATACATTTGTCTAGTGCCGCTTCCGTGGCGCTGCGCGCCGCCGTGCACGCGGCGCTCACCGCCGACGCCGCGCTCGGCGCGGTTCTCGGCGGCCCGAAAATCTATGACGAGCCGCCGCGCGAGGCCGCGTTTCCCTACGTAACCCTGGGCGAAACGCGCATCGTCGATTTCTCTACCAGCAGCGAGGCCGGCCTCGAACATCAGCTCACGCTCCACGCCTGGTCGCGCCAGGGCGGCCATCGCGAAGCACATGACATCGCCGGCGCGCTGTTGCAGGCGCTCGACGACGCGCCACTCGCGCTTGCCGGCCACCAATTGATCAATCTCCGGTTTGCCGCGGCCGATGTGCGGCGCGAAGCAGACGGGCGCACCTATCACGCGCTGGTGCGATTCTGCGCGGTGACGGAGCCGGCTACTCGCGCTGCGAGCACAGCGGCATCGGGGTAGATTGCAGAAGTGCTTCCGCAGGCTGACTATGCTGCCAAAATGCTATATGGCTAGGCCGGAAAACAAGGGACCGCCATAGGTGAACACGATATCGATTTCAGCTATCGCGTTGGTGTTCATATTGGCGGCACGCTATTCGGCGCTGTGATACGGTCGCGGCTGTCAGAACGGCAGCTTGGCGCGGACGCCAAAGACGTCATCAAATTGGCGGCTGCCTTTGTCGCGACGCTGTCGGCGCTTGTCCTGGGGCTGTTGATCGCTACCGCCAAATCCTCCTTCGACACGAAGATCGCACAGGTTAAAACGCTCGCGGCGGACGTCATCCTGCTCGATGAGCTTCTGGCGCAATACGGGCCCGAGACGATCAAGGCGCGTCAGATCGGCCGGAGCAATTTCGAACTGCTGATCGACCGGATCTGGCACGAGCACGAAGCGAGCAGCCCGAAACCATTCGAAATGAATTGCGAGGCGCAGGCGTTCCTGCAGGAAGTCTATTCACTGGCGCCGCAGAACGATCTCCAGCGTTCGCTTAAAACGAGAATTGTCGAAACGCTCAAGGATCTGGCGCAAGCAAGATTGGCGCTGTTTGTTCAAAGCGGCAGCACCATTTCGGCGCCTTTTCTCATGATCCTTACATTCTGGCTCACCATATTGTTCGCCATATTCGGACTTCTAACCAGGATCAATGTGCTTGTGGGGGTCACGCTCCTGATCTGTGCCCTGTCGGTATCAACGTCAATTTTTCTAATTCTTGATTTCGACCGCGCCTTTGAAGGTATCATCAAAATTCCGAGCGCGCCGCTGCGCAATGCCCTGCCGCCGATGGCTCCATAGCGAGCGGCGGTTCAATAAATCGTTGACAGCCCGAAATAGATTCTTAGGCCAGCCCTAGCGCCAACCCTGCGCGGTCCGCTTGAAGAACAGCCAGCCGGCAACCTTCGCCGTCCTGGTACGTTTGTCGACATCAACCAGATAATTGTGCAATTCCGGACAAAGGCGCGCGCGGCAGCGGAGTATGTCATCCGCGTAGTTCATGACGACGAAAACACGCATTTCGTAGACGCTGCCCGCTTTCGTTTCGACACTGCGACCCTCGATTTCTCAAAAGAGGCTATCGTGTGGGGCGTCTGGTAGGCCGCGTCGAGCATCTGCTGCACCTTTTGCCGCGCGTCATCCGATCGAAGGTTCACAGGGATTTTCCCCTGGACCGCAGGCGGCGCGGGCGGCAGGAGTGAGCGCCAACGTCATCAAGGTGGCGGCAATTGCCGTCCGCATGCGACCACGCATGGGCGAGGGCTCAGGCGCGCGGCGGCCGGCGCCGCTCGTGGAACCAAGACCGGTAGGTCGTCATCTTTGCGCGCTGCGCCCCCGGGGCATGCCGCTTGCAGGTCGAAGCCTCGTCGCTTCGCTCGGGCGCACCCCAGCGCAGCTCGACGCAGTCATTGAGGTTGTAACCCATCTCGAGCGCGCCGGAACGGTCGATCACGTCCTTGAGCGCGAGCGTCCATGGTGAGCCGTCGCTGCGCATATAGGAAAACTTGCGCGACGCAAGCTCGGAGGCGAGCACGCTTTCGAGTTCGGCCTTCACGTCGGCGACGCTTTTTTCCTTCGGCATCGCGTAACGTCCGGGCCTGCGCGCGACGCGATCGGGAAATCCGCGCACCACGTCGACCGCGATCAACAGGCGCAGATCGCGCGCCGGTGTCGCAAAATCCTCCCAGGCGCCGGTCGTCTCGAAGATCGCGGCGCCGTCCGGCATGGTGGCCTCGTTATGGCCGGTGTTCTGGAACTTGCGTCCGTTCTCGACCGACGTCACCCGCGCCTTGACCTGTTCTTCCAGCGCGGTGATCGCTTCATTCATGGCGCGCAGCGGATCGAGCGGCGCCGGCGACATCACATCGTCCATGCGATCGTAGAAGGCTTCGACGCCAAGCTTCGACGGCTCGAGCGAGAAATCGCCGTATTCGCGGATTTTTCGCGATTTCGGCGTTGGTCAGGCGCCGCAAGGCGCCATTGCCCTCGCGCACGATCGGCCGGAATTTCTTGAAGCCGGGGCCGCCGAGCGCGGGATCCTGCACATAGAGGAAGTTTCCGCGCCAGAAACGCTTGCGCGCGACCGTGCCGTCAGGCTGCGCGTCGACGGCGAAAAAGACGCCGGCCGCATCGGCCGTCTGCGGCACGCGCTTGGCGAGCACCAGAATGTGCCCGAACGGATCGGCATAGACGGTGCCCGGGCCGCAGCGCCTCCTGCGTCAGCGGCACGGGATAATAATCGGTGTTGTCATCGGCTGACGCCGTACGTCCGGTTCCCGAATGTACTGCATCGGCGACGGTCGACTGCACGAAACGCCCAACCGAGGCTGCGAGTCCCTGTCCGCTTCGCCGCGGATGCGCCTTTTGTGCTCGGACGGCGAGCCATGCGCGCCTTCGAGATTTTGGACGCTGAACCATTGGTAGCATTTCGGCGGCTGGCCGCCGCCGCCGCGCGAACATTTCGAGTAGCCGAATGGCAACCCCATCTTGAAGGCGAAATAGGCGCGCAGGAAATACGGAAGGTCGGCGCAGTCGGGACGGTAGACGAGGCCCATCTCGTCCTCGCCGAGGCCCAGATGGTTGAACAGGACATTGCGCTTGCGATCGCGCAGCACTTCATGCAGCGCGGTCCACGACGGCGATGCATCGAGGGGCGCGTCAAACAGTTTCTCGATCCATGCGGAGTAGAGGTCCTCCATTGCGTGGTCCCACGAATTGCGCAGGGGCCAGACGCTTGCCGCCGTGGCGGACGGGGAGGGCGGCTTGCTGTCGTGCACGGCAATGTCGCGCGTGACCGTGCCGCACTCGGCCGGCGCTCGCGCGCGCACGAGCCGCGCGTGCCAAGTCCCGGCGGCCGGCGACGTGACCTCCGCGAACCAGAAATAGGGCGGGCCGCCATGGCGCTCGCGCGATGCGGTCGCAACGCTTCCGTCAGGCGCGATCAGCGAAAGCTCGCCCTCGAACGGCTTGTCGGCAGTGAAAATGATGCGCAAGGGCGCGCCCTTCCAAGGCGCGACCGGGGAGGCGAGGACTGCAAGCCCGGCTGCGTCAGCGCAAGCGCCGGATGAATCCGCGGCGCGCGCGTCCGGCTCCGGCAAAAGCAGGGCGAAAGAGGTGCCAGCAATGAGGAAAGACGCCGCCAAAGCAGCGGGAAACCGGCGTGCCAGATGCAATTGTGCCTCCTCCCTGGCGTGCTTCCCCCGACCGCAATCCAGCCTGCGGGCCCGAACGCACAATACCCAATTGACGCGATTCCGTCAGCGCCCTGTTCGCGATTTCGGAACCGGCCGGCAGGGACGGTTTTTGCGCCCTCTCGCTGAAATTTCAACTGAAAGGACAAAGGAATGACTGCACAAAAGGGCAAAGACCTCCTGGTCAAGATCGCCGATGGCACGGGATTTACCACTGTTGCCGGCTTGCGCACGCGCCGGCTCGCCTTCAACGCCGAGACGGTCGACATCACCCATGCCGAAAGCGCAAACCGCTGGCGCGAGCTGCTCGACGGCGCCGGCATCAAGCGCGCGGCCGTCTCGGGACGGGGACTGTTCAAGGACGCCTCCACCGACATGCTCATGCGCCAGACATTCTTCGACGGCGCGGTCGTGAACTACCAGATCGTCATCCCTTCCTTCGGCACCGTGCAAGGGCCGTTCCAGGTGACGAGCCTCGAGTTTGCCGGCGAACACAATGGCGAGGTGACCTACGACATGGCGCTGGAGTTGGCCGGCGAGCTCACTTTTGCGGCGGCATGACATGGCCAACCGTCATCGCGGTGAAATCGAAGCCGGTATCGGCGGCGCGAGGCGCCGCCTCGTGCTCACCCTCGGCGCACTCGCCGAACTCGAAGATGCGTTCGGCGCGGAGGACCTCGTTGCGCTCACCGAGCGCTTCGCGTCGGGCCGCCTGAAGGCGCGCGACCTCACCCGCATCATTGCCGCCGGCCTGCGCGGGGCAGGTGAAAGCGTGAGCGACGAAAATGTTGCGGCGATGGCAGTCGACGGTGGCGCACAGGGTTATGTGCGGATCGCCGCCGAGCTCATCGGCGTCACCTTCGGCGAGGGGAACGCATGATGCCCTTTCCGTGGAAGCGGGCGATCGGCTTTGGCCTCGGCGTGCTGCGGCTGCCGCCGCAGCAATTCTGGGCGATGACGCCGCGCGAGCTCGCCTGCGCCCTCGAAACGGTCACCGGCCGCAGCGCGCCGCTTGATCGCCTCACGCTTTGCGAACTGATGAGGACATATCCTGATGAGCCTGATCGACGATAAGACTTCCGACAGCGGGCCGTTGTTCGGCGATTTTTCGGGCGCGACCGAAAAAGTGCGCGGCAGCACGAACGCGCTTGGCATCAGCGCAGCCAGTTTTTCCAAGGCGATGAGCAAGGCCTTTGCCGATGCGACCACCGGCGGCAAGCAATTCGATGACGTGCTCAAGCAGCTAGGCTTGCGGCTTTCGAATATGGCCGTGACCCAGGCCTTCCAGCCGCTCGCCAAAAACCTGACCAACGGGCTCGGAGCATTGCTTGGGGACGTTTTCGGCAGTGGCAGCGGCGGCGTTGGAAAGACCAAAGGCTCCACGCCGGGCGAACTCAGTTTCATGGACAATGTCACCGGGCTCACGCCGTTCGCATCGGGTGGCGTGATCGGTGCGCCGGCCTATTTCCCGATGGCCTCCGGCGGCCTCGGTCTTGCGGGCGAAGCGGGCCCGGAAGCCATCGTACCGCTCGCGCGCGGCAGTGACGGACGCCTCGGCGTCGCCATGAGCGGCGCCGGGCAAATGCCGAACATCACGGTCCAGATTGCAACGCCGGACGCCGGAAGTTTTCGTCGGTCGGAGGCCTACATCACCGGCCAAATCGCCCGTGCGGTCGCGCGCGGCCAGCGCGGGTTCTGATCATGACGCCCTTTCACGAGGTTCTTTTCCCGATCGACATCGCGCTCAAAAGTGCCGGCGGCCCGCAGCGCCGCACCGATGTGGTCGCACTCGGCTCGGGCGCCGAGGAACGCAACGCGCGCTGGGCGCATTCACGCCGCCGCTACGACGCAGGTTACGGCGTGAAGACATTGTCCGCGCTGTCGCAGGTTGTCGCTTTCTTCGAGGAGCGGCGCGGTCAGCTCCACGGGTTTCGCTGGCACGACCGGCTCGACCACTCCTCGGCGGCGCCAGGTGCGATGCCGACGGCAACCGACCAGGTCATCGGAATCGGCGACGGTGTCACCGCCGCCTATCAGCTTTGCAAGACCTACGGCGCAATTTTTTCACCCTATCGGCGACCGATCGCAAAGCCTGTTCCGGGCAGCGTCCGGATCGCCGTCGCTGAGACCGAAGCCCAGGAAGAAACTGAGTTCAACGTGGACACCACTACGGGCCTCGTCACATTTCATCCGGGTCATGTTCCGGCGGAAGGTGCCGCCATCACGGCGGGTTTCCTGTTCGATGTGCCGGTGCGGTTCGACACCGACTATCTTGAAGTTGATCTCTCGGCATTCGAGGCTGGCGCCATCCCGAAAATTCCCCTGGTGGAGATCCGGCCATGAGAGCCGTTCCACCGGCTTTGCAGGCAAAGCTTGATAGCGGAGTCACCTCGCTTTGCCGTTGCTGGCTGATCACGCGCACCGACGGCGTGAGGCAAGGATTCACGGATCACGATGAAGATATTCCGGTCGGCGCTACCACGTGCCGGGCGGCCAGCGGGCTCACGGGAAGCGAATCCACGCAGAAGCTCGGCCTTGCTGTCGATTCTTCGGAGCTTGCGGGCGCGCTCGCCGACGACTCGCTCAACGAGGCCGATCTCGCGGCCGGCCGCTACGACGGTGCGGCCGTCGAACTGTGGCTTACCGACTGGAGCGAGCCCGCCCTGCGCGTCCTTCTTGCAAAAGGCACGCTCGGGGAGGTTCGCCGCGAAGGGGCCGCGTTCACGGCAGAAATTCGCGGCCTGAGCGCCCGGCTTGGGCAGCAAAGCGGCCGGCTTTACACGGCAACCTGCGTGGCCGACCTAGGCGATTCGCGCTGCACCATCGACCTGGCGGATCCGGCCTTTCATGGCAGCGGGGTCGTTGCGAGCCTGAACTCAACTTCAACTTTAACTGCAAGCGGGCTCGAAAGCTTCGATGACGGCTGGTTTAGGGCGGGAAAGCTCACCTTCACAGGCGGCGCCAATGCCGGCTTGAGCGTCGAGGTAAAAAGCCACCGCAAGGCGGCCACCGTCACCTTCGAGCTCTGGCTGCCGATGCCCGAGCCGATCGCGGCGGGGGATACGTTCACGGTGGCGGCCGGTTGTGACAAGCGGTTCCAGACCTGCCACGACCGCTTCAACAATGTGGTGAACTTTCGCGGCTTTCCCCACGTTCCCGGCAACGATTTTGTCATCAGCTATCCGCTTCCGGGCGAGCCCGGCAACGATGGCGCGAGCCGGCAGGGCTGATCCATGGTCATTTGTCGAGAAACGATCGTCGCGGAAACGCGACGCTGGGTCGGCACGCCTTATCGGCACCAGGCCTCGCTCAAGGGAATTGGCTGCGACTGTCTCGGCCTCATACGCGGCGTGTGGCGTGAACTGATCGGTGAAGAGCCCGAGCGCGTGCCGCCTTACGCACCCGACTGGGCGGAGGCGACGGGCGTGGAATTGCTCGCCGGCGCCGCGGGGCGCCACCTTGTGGAAATCCCGTGCGGCGATTTCGCTCCCGGCGATGTCGTGCTGTTCCGCTGGCGCTCGCATTTGCCGGCCAAGCACGCGGCGATCGTGACCGCGCCCGATCGGATCGTGCACGCGCATGACGGTGCGGCCGTAGCGGAAGTCGCCTTAGCACCGTGGTGGCGCCGCCGGCTCGCCTATGCATTTCGATTTCCAGGAGTCACAGGATAATGGCCGCACTTGTGCTTTCAGCCGCCGGCGCCGCGGCGGGCAAGTCCGTATTCGGTCCGGCCGGCGCGATTGCCGGCCGCCTGATCGGGGCGCTCGCGGGCAATGCGATCGACCAGGCATTGTTCGGAAGCCGCCAGGAAATCTCGCGGGAGGGCCCGCGCCTCGCGGATCTCGAGGTCATGGCCTCGACCGAAGGTGCGCCGATCCCGCGCGTTTACGGGCGGGCGCGCCTTGCAGGGCAGGTGATCTGGGCGACCAATCTTGAGGAAGTCGTCAGCTCCACCTCGCAGGCAACAGGCGGCAGCGGCGGCAAAGGCATGGGCGCAGGTCCGGCCGTGACCACCAACACGACGACGTATTCATATTTCGCAAATCTCGCGGTCGGCCTGTGCGAAGGCCCCATCGGCGCCGTGCTGCGGATCTGGGCCGACGGCAAGCCGCTCGATCTCACGGGCCTTACAATTCGTACCTATTCCGGAGATGAAACGCAGACGCCCGACCCACTGATCGCGGCCAAGGAAGGCGACGTGCCCGCCTATCGCGGGCTCGCTTATGTGGTGTTCGAACGCCTGCCGCTCGCGAATTTCGGCAATCGCATCCCGCAAATGTCGTTCGAGGTGGTGCGGCCGGTTGGCCGGCTAGAACATATGGTGCGCGCGGTAACGCTGATCCCGGGGGCCACTGAATTCGGCTACGAGCCAGCAACCGTGGTACAGACATTGGGCCCCGGGCAATCGGCGCCTGAAAATCGGCACGTTACATTCGCGCCGTCCGACGTGATGGCCGCGCTTGACGAGCTGGAAGCGGTTGCACCGAATCTCGAACGCGTCGCGATCGTGGTGACATGGTTCGGGACCGATCTGCGCTGCGGGGAATGTCGCGTGGTGCCCGGCGTCGACAACAGCGACAAGCAGACTTACGGCGCCACGTGGTCGGTCGGGGGCATCGATCGCGCGAGCGCCCATATCGTATCGAGGGTCAATGGGCGCCCCGCTTTCGGCGGTACGCCGTCCGATCAAAGCGTGCGCGACCTGATCGCCGAACTCAAAGCGCGCGGCATCAAGGTTACACTCTATCCATTCCTGATGATGGATATTGCGTCGAGCAACAGCTTGCCGGATCCGTTGACCGGCGCGGGTTCGCAGCCGGCCTATCCGTGGCGCGGGCGCATCACGTGCGATCCGGCGCCCGGGCGGACCGGTTCTCCAGACGGTACGGCAGGCGCGGCTGCACAGATCGACGCCTTTTTCACAGGTGGCACCGATAGCTGGAACTATCGCAATTTCGTTTTGCATTATGCGGTGCTGGCGGAAGGCGCGGGTGGTGTCGATGCGTTCCTGATCGGATCGGAATTGAAAGCGCTCACGCGCGTGCGTTCGGCATCCGGACTCTATCCTGCGGTGAATGCGCTGACCGCGCTCGCTGACGAAGTGAAGGCTATCGCGGGCGCAGGTACAATCGTCACTTATGGTGCGGATTGGACCGAGTATGGCGCGCACGTCGTCGATGCGGCCGCGCACGAAGTGCGTTTTCCGCTCGACACGCTATGGGCATCTTCGTCAATCGACGCGGTCGGTATCGACTACTACGCCCCATTGTCCGACTGGCGCGGCACCGGCGGCGAGAGCGATGCTGCAATCACCGATAGCCCGTATCGTCTGAGTTATCTCGCCGGCAATCTGGCGGGCGGCGAGGCCTATGACTGGTTTTATGCCGATGATGCCGCGCGCGATGCGCAGGCGCGCAGCGCCATCAGTGACGGCCTCGGAAAACCCTGGACATTTCGGCAAAAGGACCTGTGGAATTTCTGGTCGCAGCCTCATGTCGAGCGCATCGGCGGCGTGGAACTCGCGAGTGCGACAGCTTGGGTCCCCCAATCAAAGCCGATCTGGCTTACCGAGGTCGGCTGTCCGGCGGTCGACAAGGGTGCAAATCAGCCGAGTGTATTTCCCGACCCGAAATCCTCGGAAGCGGGATTGCCGCACTATTCGGGCGGTAACCGCGATGACTTGATCCAGCGCCGCTATCTTGAAGCCGTGCTCGACGCTTTCGATCCTGCGTTCGGCGATGCGACGCTCAATCCGGTGTCCGCGGCCTATGGCGGACGAATGATAGCTCCGGACGGCATCCACCTCTGGACCTGGGACGCGCGGCCGTATCCCGCCTTTCCGGCGTCGACCGATACCTGGAGCGATGCGGCCAATTGGGAGACCGGACATTGGCTCACTGGGCGGCTCGGTTCTACGCCGCTCGATGGGCTTGTCTTGGCGATATTGAATGACAGCAGCATCGGCGGCGCCGATACCAGCGCGTTGGGAGAGGGTCCCGACGGTTACGTTGTTGACCGGCCGATGGCGCCGCGAGCGATGATCGATCCGCTGGCGCTTGCCTTTGCTTTCGATGCCTTCGAGCAGGATGGCGTGTTGCGCTTTCGCCAGCGCGGCAGCGCGCCGGTTGCAGAACTGGCGGAAGATGATCTGGTCTTGCCCGAAGACAATGCGCCCGCGCGGATGCTGCGCGCCCAGGAAAGCGATCTGCCGCGCGAGGTGACAATCGGGTTCACCGACATAGGTTCGGACTATCAACGCGGGATAGCCGCCTCGCGCCGGCTGGTCGGCGGATCGGCGCTTACCGCGCATGCCGACCTTGCCATTGTGACAAATGACACCGAGGCTGAGCGGCGCGCTGAAATATGGCTGCAGGATCTATGGGCCGGCCGCGAAAGCGCCGACTTTGCATTGCCGCCCAGCAGGCTCGCGCTTGCAGCCGGCGACGTCGTCGGCCTGACGGCGAACGGACGGCGGCGGCCGCTCGAATTGCAGGATATCAGCGATACCGAGGTCCGTGCGGTGACCGCGCGTTCCATCAATCCGGAAGCGTTCAATCTGGCGCTCGCGCCGCCGCGGCAACACGCCCCGGCAGCGCCTGCAGCGATCGGACCGGTGCATGCCTTGTTGCTCGACTCTGCCGACGCTGAGCGACGTCCAGCCGCCCGCGCTTGCGCGGCTAGCTGTGTTTGCCAATCCCGTGGCCGGGCGGGGTGGCGGTGTGGTCATCCGCCGATGGACTGAGCTACGGGCGCGCGGGACTTGCGCTCGCGCCATCGATCGTCGGCCAGACGCTCGATGATCTGCCGGCCGGGCCGACGGCGCGCTGGCAAAATGCAAGCTTGCGCGTGCAGCTCTATGCCGGGTTGCTCGCTTCGGTTTCCGACAGCACACTGCTCGCAGGCGCCAACGCCGCCGCCGTGCAACGGGATGATGGCGCCTGGGAAGTGATCCAGTTTGCAAAAGCGGAACTGGTCGACGCCCGCACATATTTGATATCGCGCCTGTTGCGCGGCCAGGCCGGCAGCGAATGGGCCATGGGCGCGCC
The DNA here is from genome assembly GCA_963702605.1 of uncultured Pseudomonadota bacterium. GTDB lineage: Bacteria > Pseudomonadota > Alphaproteobacteria > Rhizobiales > Xanthobacteraceae > Pseudolabrys. Next base: position 465,762 of record CAVPDI010000022.1, on the reverse strand, counting down.
ACTGCTGGCAGGCGCACCTTTCGTATTGCTTGACCAGCATATTGTGACGGTTGCGAGCGGCATCAACGCGCTCGGGCGCACGATGCAGTTGCGCGCCGTGGCCGAGAGTCGCGACCACGGTGACCTGACGGCGCTTGCCCTTTCCGTCACGCCACGGGCAACCGCCCTGATGCCGCTCAGTCCGGTCCATCTCAAGGCAAAGCGGGACGTCAACGGCATCACATTCAGCTGGATCCGTCGAACGCGGGTCGACGGCGACAGCTGGGTCGGCGAGGTGCCGCTCGGTGAAGACAGCGAGCAATACCAGCTTGAAATCCTGTCGGGCACGAACGTCGTTCGCGCGGTTACGACAGCGACCTCATCGGCCTTCTACGCATCGACTGACGAACTTTCAGATTTCGGCGCACCGCAAACGAGCCTCAGCGTGCGCGTCGCGCAAATTTCCGCGACGGTCGGCCGCGGTTTTCCCGCTCAAGCGGTCTTGAAACTTTAAGGAAATCCATGACTGACACACCACGTCTTGGTCTGCCGGTGATCGAAGCCGCGCAGGCGCAAAAGCATGTCACTCATAATGAAGCGCTGACGCTACTTGACGCCCTCACGCAGCTCTCGGTGGAAGCGCGCACTTTGTCAGCGCCGCCCCCATCGCCATTCGAAGGCAGCTGCTACATTCCGGGGCCGGCTGCGACCGGCGTCTGGAGCGGTTGGGACGGCCAAATTGCGCTCTTCAGCGGTGGTGGCTGGGCGCGTATGACACCGGTCTCCGGGCTCAAGGCCTGGGTGAAAGCAGAGCGGCTTACCGTTACTTTCGAAGACGGAACCTGGCGCGATGGTATCGCGCTTACCGCACACGGTGGCCGCGTGACGCTGCGCGCCAAGGAAGTCGAGGTCACTCTGATCGGTGCGTTTGTCGACACGGCGGATGCGGCATTTATCCCCGATCGCGCGATCGTGCTGGGCGTGGCATCGCGCACGACACTCGCGATCACCGGCGCAACATCATATGGCGTCGGCATTGCCGGCAACACCACGCAATTCGGCAATCTGCTCGGGGTTGCAACTGGCTCGACGAACAACGGCGTTATCGGGCCAACCGCTTTCTATGCCGATACCAAGGTCCGCGTGAGCGCCAACGGAGGCAATTTCACCGGAGGCAAAGTTCGTCTCGTCCTCTATTTCCTCGAAATGTCGGCCCCCTCGTCGTGAGGGGCGACGCGCCTGATTCCTTTTGCATTTGTCGGAGCCGTAATGAAGTCGTCATACGATATTTGCTTGCCGCTGCTGCTCGCGCACGAGGGCGGCTATACAAACAACGCGCGCGATCCTGGCGGGCCGACAAATTTCGGCATCACGATCTTCGACTATCGAGCATATATAAAGCCTGATGCGACCGCCGCCGATGTTCGCGCAATGTCCATTGAACAGGCCAAACGCATTTACCGTGCGCGATATTGGGATGTGCAGCGCTGCGACGAACTGCCTGCCGGCGTCGACTATGTCGTCTTCGATTACGGCGTGAACTCCGGTATCGGCCGCAGCGGAAAAGTGCTGCGCCGCCTTCTTAAGTTTCCCGGAAACTCGGGCACGATGGAAGACGCAGTGATCGCGGCGGCGCGCTCGTCGGATGCGGCAACCCTTGTCGACGCAATCTGCGGCGAGCGGCTGCAGTACCTGCAATCTCTGAAAACATGGCCAGTGTTTGGCGCGGGGTGGGCCAGGCGTGTGAAGGAAGTTCAATCGGCCGCGCTGGTGATGGCCATGCAAGCGCCAAAGCCGGTAGTCGCCGCGGGGGTAGCCGCAGGGGGTTAGAGTTCAACGCAAATACACTCAACACAAACGAAAATGGAGGCATGCAAAATATGTGGAATAAGACAAAAGCCTGGTTCAAGAATTCAGTCACCATCGTGTGGGCGCGCCTGCAGGTACTCGCCGGCATTGCCGCGGCATCGCTGATGACTTTGGCGACAGACCCTCACGTGACGAGTGCCATCGAAACCGCGCTGCAGCCGAAATACTTCCCTTACTATGTCATCGCGATCGGTCTGATCACCGAAATCGCCCGCAGGCGAACGATCAGGAGCGCAACGTGATGTTTGCCGCTGTTCTTTCCTGGCTCGGAAATCTGCTTGGCGGTCCGTTCGCGAAAGCTGCGCTCGATGCCTATCGAGCCAGGCTTTCTGCGGAGAATACCAGCGAGAAAATCGTCGCGGATTTGGCCTCGCGCGAAATGGCGGTGGAGCAGCGCGAGCGCGAATTGGCAACGGAGTTGCTTATCGCGGAGCAGGGACGCTGGTACACCGCCCTCCCGCGTCCGCTATTTTCGTTTGCATTCATTATATATGTCTGGAAGGTCGTGGTCTGGGACAGGGTACTGGGCCTTGGTTCGACAGCCCCACTTTCCGGTGATGTATCTCAGTGGGCGATGATAGTGATGACCGCCTATTTCGGCGGGAGATCGATCGAAAAAATTGCGCGCATTCTTGCCCGCAAGTAATGCAAGCGAGAGATTGCCTCTGACGACTTGGCTTTGCTCGCGGCGCCCGCCACTATTGGGCGAACCTGCGGAGCCCATCCCATGGACGTTCTCGAAGCCGTTGCTACCCGCTATTCATGCCGCGCGTTTTTGCCGACGGCAGTTCCCGAAAAAACCGTTCGCGAAATTGTAGCGCGGGCGGCACGAGCGCCGTCGGCCGGGAACATGCAGCCCTGGCGCGTCTACGCGATCGCGGGAAATCGGATCGAACAACTTAAGGCGCTGCTAGCACCGCGCATGGCTACCGAGCTGCCGAAGGGTGAGGGTACCGATTATACAATTTACCCTGAGCCTCTCGGCGAGATCTATCGGAAGCGCCGCTTTACGGTCGGCGAACTGCTTTATAAATCGATCGACGTGCCGCGTGAAGACAAATCTTCGCGTTACAAACAGTACGCACGCAATTATCAGTTCTTTGGCGCGCCTGTTGCTCTCTTCTTTGCGCGCGAAAAAGCTCACGGACCAGCGCAATGGGCCGATATCGGCGGCTATCTTCAGACTGTTGCGCTCACCGCGCGTGGCTTTGGCCTTCACACTTGTCCGCAGCAAGCGTGGGTATCGTTCCACCGGACAGTGCGTGCGTTTTTGCGGCTTCCCGAAAATTTGATGATTTATTCTGGCCTTGCCCTCGGTCACGAGGATGCAGCCGCACCCATCAATTCCTGGCGCTCTCCACGCGAACCGCTCGATGTTTATGCCTCCTTCGAGGGCTTCGAAAGCTAGGAAAAACGGGCATTTAGCCCGTGTTCAGGCAGCGTTCACTGGCGCGCCGTTAACACCCCACCCATGCCGGTTTCCCGACTATTCCTGTCACTGGCGCTCCTGCCGTTTGGTGTCCTCGACCCGCCGGCGTTTGCGGCCGATACCATGTCGCATCACGCCGAATGTTTGACCAAGGCTGAGCAGCGCGCCGCGGTTGCCGCCAAACGCGCAATTTCACTCGGTCAGGCCATCAAATTGCTTCGCGAGCAGCGCAAGCACTCCGACGTGGTTCGCGCCCGCCTGTGTCGGCACGACGAGAAACTCGTCTATGTGCTGACTCTTCTCGGTCGTAGTGGCAAAGTGGCCACTGCGACCATTGACGCGACGAGTGGCGAGTTTCATATCGCCCGCTAAGCGGAGAAAGCTGCCTTGCGCCTCCTCGTGATCGAGGACGACCCCGACCTCAACCGCCAGCTTTCGACCGCGCTGACCGACGCCGGCTACGTCGTCGATCGCGCATTCGACGGCGAGGAGGGGCACTATCTCGGCGAATCAGAGCCGTATGATGCGGTCATTCTGGACATCGGATTGCCGAAAATGGACGGCATCTCCGTTCTCGAAGCATGGCGGCGCACAGGGCGCGCAATGCCGGTTCTTATGCTCACAGCCCGCGACCGCTGGAGCGATAAGGTGCAGGGTTTCGATGCAGGCGCGGACGACTACGTCGCCAAGCCCTTTCATCTTGAAGAAGTACTCGCACGCGTGCGTGCGCTTCTGCGCCGCTCGGCCGGACACGCCAAAAGCGAATTCAACTGCGGGCCGGTACGGCTCGATACCCGCACTGGCCGCGTTTCGGTCAACGGCAACCCGATCAAGCTCACCAGCCACGAATACCGGTTGCTCGCATATTTGATGCATCACGGCGGCCGCGTCGTCTCGCGTACGGAATTGGTTGAGCATTTGTACGATCAGGATTTCGATCGGGATTCGAACACGATCGAGGTATTTGTCGGCCGAATCCGAAAAAAGCTCGGCGTCGACATCATCCAGACCGTGCGCGGCCTTGGATATTTATTGGCACCCCCCGATGCGCGTTGACGGGATGCGGGCCAACTCCCTCGCACTACGTCTCTTCCTGTCCGCCACGGCCTGGGCTGTGGTCATTCTCCTTATTACCGGCATTGTCTTGTCGTCGCTTTATAGGCAAGCCGTAGAGCGGGCGTTCGATCGCCGTCTCGGCGTCTACCTCCGGACGCTCGTTGCCGACGTTGCGTCGCCTGAGGAAAGCGGCGACAAGTTTCCGCAGTCGCTCGGAGAGCCGCTGTTCGAGCTGCCGTTGTCAGGCTGGTACTGGCAGGTGACACGGCTCGACCCCGGCAAGTCAGACGTCCGCTCGTCACGTTCGCTTTGGGATGGCGGCCTTCCACATCTCCAGGACTATGGAGTTGCCGGCAGTGCAGATGGTTCGCGCGAGGGCTACGTGCGGGGCCCGGAAGACCAGCGGCTCCGTTTGGTCGAGCGCAACATCGATCTCGGCGATGAAGGTCATTACCTCGTCGCCGTCGCAGGCGACGCTGCAGAGATCTCCGAAGAAACGCGCTCATTCGACCAGGCATTGGTCATCACTTTTTCTATTCTCGCCGCGGTATTGCTTCTCACCACGATGTTTCAGGTGCGTTTCGGTCTGGCGCCGCTCAAGCGGATTACCGATCGGTTGGCCGCCATTCGATCCGGCAGCGCTGAACGCCTTACTGGGAAATTTCCCGAGGAGATCGCTCCGCTTGCACGTGAAATGAATGCGCTGATCGAAGCGAACAGAGAAATTGTCGAGCGCGCACGCACGCATGTCGGAAACCTTGCGCACGCATTGAAGACGCCGTTGTCGGTGGTCGTGAATGAGGCGAGTGCGCGAAACAGCGAGCCGTTCGCGCAGAAGATTCTTGAGCAGGCGGACATTATGCGCGATCAAGTGGCGCGCCATCTCGAGCGCGCACGTCTGGCAGCAAGGCTGACAATTGTTGGATCGGTCACCGAGGTCGTGCCGGTTGTGACCGCGCTCGCACGCACGATGGAAAAGATACATCGCGATAAAAGTCTGAAAATTGACGTGCACGCGGTCGACAAGGCCCAATTCCTGGGGGAACGACCGGATCTCGAAGAGATGGTCGGCAATCTTGTCGACAATGCCTGCAAATGGGCGTCGTCCCGGGTTGCGATCGAAGTGGTACGAGAGCGGCGGGAGCCAACCAGCGAGCGTGAAATTTTGCGCATCATAGTGGATGACGATGGGCGCGGCCTGTCGCCATCTGAACGCGAACAGGTGGCAAAGCGCGGCCGCCGGCTCGACGAAACAAAGCCCGGCTCAGGGCTTGGTCTCTCCATCGTCCTTGAGTTGGCCGGCCTCTATGGAGGCGGGTTGACGCTAGGCACCGCTCCGCTGGGAGGCCTGCGAGCGGAACTCGTACTGCCTGCGGCCTGAAGACTTGCCGCTCATTTCCTTCGAGGTCTGCCGCCGGAGTTTTGCCCTAATCCTGCGGTCCCGATAGGCTGATCGAAATTCAATCTGGCGCTTAGATCATTCGTCACGTCAATTCGGGGGCCACATGTCTAAGTTCGCATGCTCTGCGGTCGCTGCCATTGGTCTCGCGCTTGCTGGCTGCGCTGGTAGCCCGGACGGGATGGGACCGGGACCGAAGGAGAATACCGGGACGTTGGCCGGTGCCTTGGGTGGTGCCGCGATTGGTTCGCAATTTGGTGGCGGCGTTGGCGGCCACGTGGCCGGCGCCCTCATTGGTGCGGGCATCGGGGGATTGATTGGCAATCGCATCGGGGCGGCGCTCGACGACGATGACAAGCAGCGCGCTTACGCGGCGCAGATGGACGCGCTCGAACGCGGACAGTCAGGGGCTCCGGTTTCATGGCGAAACCCCGATTCGGGACGCTATGGTACAGTTGTCCCAGGGCCCGCCTATGAGCAGAGCGGGCGCAATTGCCGCTCGTACACCCACACTGTCTATATCGATGGCCAGCCCCAAACTGCGCGCGGCACGGCGTGCCGCAATCCCGACGGTACGTGGACGGCCCTTGGCTAGCAGGTTTTTACACTTAACAACTTCTTAACGCCCCCGCCGTATCAAGCCAAAAGGCCTGAATTCGGATCCAGCGAGCATGGCGGGCGCCGAGACGACCGTCGAGAGACTGCGTCAATTTTTCCGCGAGCTTTCGCCGGGAGCGCGTTCGCTGCTGATCGGCGAACTCGAGCGCAGTGTTTTGCGCGGCGAAGAGCCCGTTGGCGCCGATCTTGTCCTGCATGAACTGCGCCGTATCGTGCGCGATCAGCGCGACAATTCACAGCATATCGAAGGATCGGCACGGGTCCTGTTCAAACCACTTGAGCCGTTTCTCGTCGACGATAGCGGTGACCACAAGCATCCCGGCCGCGTATCGCGTTCATCGCTTGATGCGCTGTGGAACTGGGTAAGACGGGACCTCCTACCAAATGACGCCGACGCTCTGGCCGATGAGGTTGGCGCGGCGATGCTGGCGGGCGATCGCCCTAGGACCGAGCGTCTCGCCCGCATGTTTCAAGATCGCGTTGCAGCCGCAATCGAGACAAATATCGGCGCTGATGGTGGCGACGGAAGAATTCGACGCCGAATTTTACAGCAGATCGGCACGCCCCGCGCCGACGAAGAACTTGCCACGCTCAAATGCGCGCTCAAAGGCCGCGACGTACTGGCTTCGCTCTCTGCGCGGTTGCCCTTGCAAATAGGCAACCTTGCCAACGCTCAGCTCGATGAATGCAAGACGTTGATCGAGTCTGCGGCTGCGCGAGACGGTGAATTGTTTTTGTACGCGTTGCTGACCGTCATGAATCGGATGACGGCGCCTTGGCAATTGATCAGGCTCGGTGTTAAGGCCGCCGGCAGTGATACCGCTGCGCGTGTTTCTGAAACGCATTACGGCGTTGCGGTGAATATCGTATTGGCGGAGCTCGAGCGGATGGTGGCAGAGCTACGCAAGGATCTTCGCAGCGGCCAGGGCGTTGCCGTTGGGGCGCTGCTCAAGACGATTCACGACTCCGCTCGCGGCTTGCGCACCGAACTGGCGCTGCCGGTCGACAGCACCTGGGGTCGCGCGCTTGCTGCACAACGAACGCAGATTTCCGACCTGTTGCGCACTGAGATTGAATCAATGCCGGGCCGCGTGCGGTATTTGCTGCGATCGCGCCCGGCGAAAGAAATTCGCCCCAATTCCGTGCTCGATCCCAACGAGGTCGCTGAGGTTGAAGCATTGGTCGAGTTTGTCGGAATTTGTCGGTATTTCGCCGGTGAGCTTGCCATTAACGAAATGACGCAACGCGCGCTGAGCGAACTCCGGCAATATCTCGATAATGGGACGCGGGCACTGCTCGAGGGACTTCGGTGTGCCGGCGACTTTGACCGAAGCTTTCGACAGTCCCAGGTCGATGCTGCAGTACGCTTTTGCGCGAAGGTGTTTGGGCGCGAGTATGCCGCGCTGCTGGGCAAGGCCGCGGAAGTGGCAAGCGCTGGAGAAAGTAAAGCTGCGCGCGCCTAGGCCTGCAATTCGGTCGATTTCGTATGGGTGAAATTGCGCCATTGCCGCCATGATCAGGCGTGATGTATGCCCTGCGGTGACGCCCTCGCGTGGGCGCGGCAAACGGATAGTAAGGCTCCATGACCCTGTGGTTGGCGTTTGCGTTGATGACCGCGGTGGCGATTTTCGCGGTCCTGTGGCCACTCAGCCGTACGGCCGATGTAGAGGCCGGGAATGACATTGCGGTCTATCGCGACCAGCTCGCGGAAATCGATCGCGACTACACTGCAGGTCGGATTGGTGACGGGGAAGCGCAGGCGGCACGCGTCGAGGTATCGCGCCGTCTTCTTGCGGCGGCCGACGCTATGGAACGATCGCGCCGTTTGCCGGCCGTTTCGTCGATCAAGCACCGTCGCGTCATAGCTGTCTGTGCGATCGTGCTGTTGCCCGCGGCGGCTACGAGTCTCTATTTATTGCTTGGATCGCCACAATTGCCGGGCCAGCCTCTCGAAGAGCGGATGCGGTCTGCGAGCCAGGACCGCTCGATCGCAAATCTCGTATCGCAGGTTGAATCACATCTCGCGAAAAATCCGGCCGACGCCCGCGGCTATGAAGTTCTCGCGCCAGTCTATTTGCGGCTAGGTCGTTTTGCCGATGCAGTGAATGCTCGCCGTAAAATTCTCGCGCTCAAAGGCGAAAGTGCAGAGCGGCAGTCGGACCTGGGTGAGGCGCTTGTCGCGGACGCCAACGGGATTGTCACCGCCGATGCCAAATCGGCTTTTGACCGAGCTCTCGCGCTAGATCCTCAGGAACTGAAGGCCGAATTCTATTCCGGGCTCGCGGCAGAGCAGGACGGCAACCGCGCCAGGGCCGCGTCGATATGGCGCGGCATGACGAAGAACGCTCCGGCAGACGCAGCGTGGCTGCCGATGGTGCAGGAGGCGCTCGCTCGAGTTGAGGGCGAGAATTCAGCCGGCAGCGGACCGAATCCGAGTGCCGACGATATCGCCGCCGCCGGCGCGATGAATGACAAGGATCGCGGAGAAATGATTCGTGGCATGGTTGCGCGGCTTGCCGACAGGCTGAAGGAGAACGGGAGTGATGTCGAAGGTTGGCAACGACTGATGCGCGCCTATGTTGTCCTTGGTGAGCGTGAGAAAGCAAATGAGGCTGCGATAACCGCAAACGCGCATTTGCAAATGACCCGGATAAGCTTCATCGCATAGACGACATGATCAAGGACCTGGGGCTTAAAGGATAAAGAGGCGAGATGACGCGAAAGCAAAGACGTCTGGTATTGATCGGCACAAGCGTCGGCGTCTTGGCGATAGCGGCTGGTTTGGTACTCAGCGCACTTCGCGACTCAATTGTGTTCTTTAATTCACCGACCGATATCGCTGAAAAGCATTTGGCGATTGGCAGCCGTATGCGGGTCGGTGGACTAGTCAAGCCAGGTACAGTGATGCGCGGTGATAATCTAATGATCCGCTTTGCTGTGACCGACGGCAAAACGGACATTCCCGTCCGCTATCAGGGAATTTTGCCGGACCTGTTCCGCGAGGGGCAGGGCGTCGTCGTCGAGGGCAAGCTTGAATCGAGCGTTCTCATCGCAGATACGGTTCTTGCCAAGCATGACGAACGGTACATGCCGCGCGAGGTGGTCGATGCCTTGAAGAAAAGCGGGCGTTGGCAGGAAGGCGAAGCCCGGAACACAGGGAGTAAGCCGCGATGATCCCGGAACTCGGCCACTACGCGCTGGTTCTCGCGCTCGCACTCGGCGTCATTCAGTCGATCGTACCCGATTGTGGGAGCCCGTGGTCGCGATGTGTCGCTCATGCGTCTCGCCAATTCGACTGCGTTGATGCAATTCGTCCTTGTTGCCGTGTCGTTCTCTGCACTGACAAGCTGCTACGTGAGTTCGGACTTTTCAGTCGCGACCGTTTACGAAAACTCCCATTCGATGATGCCGTTGATCTACAAGTTCACGAGTGTTTGGGGGAATCACGAAGGTTCAATGCTTTTGTGGGTATTGATTCTCGCGGTCTTCGGCGCGCTGGTTGCCGCTTTTGGACGCAATCTGCCGGTCACATTAAAAGCTCATGTCTTGGCGGTCCAATCCTGGATTGCTTCGGCGTTTTATTTATTCATTCTGCTTACCTCCAATCCGTTTTTGCGGTTGACGCAAGCGCCGTTTGAAGGGCGCGATCTCAATCCGATCTTGCAGGATCCGGGCCTCGCCATTCATCCGCCGCTGCTCTATCTCGGATATGTCGGCTTTTCCATTGCCTTCTCATTTGCGGTCGCCGCGCTGATCGAAGGCCGCATCGATGCTGCCTGGGCGCGATGGGTGCGGCCTTGGACACTTTTGGCCTGGATGTTTCTGACCGTAGGTATAGCGATGGGATCGTACTGGGCGTACTACACGCTCGGCTGGGGCGGATTCTGGTTCTGGGATCCCGTAGAGAATGCGTCGCTAATGCCATGGCTCGCCGGTACGGCACTTCTCCATTCGGCCGTGGTCATGGAAAAGCGTAATGCATTAAAAATCTGGACGATCCTGCTCGCGATTTTGACTTTTTCTCTGTCGCTGATCGGGACATTTTTGGTCCGTTCGGGGGTCCTGACATCGGTCCATGCCTTCGCAAGCGACCCAACCCGCGGTGTGTTTATCCTCGCAATTCTGGTTATTTTCATTGGTGGCAGCCTGACGCTTTTTGCCTGGCGTGCGCCGATGCTGAAGCAGGGCGGGCTATTTGCGCCGATCTCGCGCGAAGGTGCATTGGTTTTTAACAACCTCCTTTTGACGACAGCCTGTCTGACGGTTTTTGTTGGCACGCTTTATCCTTTGGCGCTGGAAGCCCTGACTGGCCAAAAGATTTCGGTTGGAGCGCCATTTTTCAACCTGACTTTCGGGCCGCTATTTGTTGCGCTAATGTTTGCAATACCCTTCGGGCCGTTGCTGGCCTGGAAGCGTGGTGATCTTTTGGGGGTAGCGCAGCGTCTGATGGCGGCCGCAGCGATCGGCATTGCGACAGCGGCAGCTATCATTGCCGTTGAACGCGGAAACGTGGTGCTGGCACCGTTCGGAGTTGGATTGACGGTGTATGTCATGCTTGGAGCTATGCTGGAACTTGCGGAGCGCGTCGGGCTGCTTCGGCTGCCGCTGGCAACCGTACTGACGCGTGCGAAGGGACTGCCGCGCTCCGCGTGGGGCACCACTATCGCGCATATAGGCATAGCAGTATCCATGCTTGGCATAATCTGCGCTGCGACATGGGGCACCGAACAGATTATCGCGATGAAACCGACACAGACAGTGTCGCTGTCGGGCTACGAACTTACATTTGATGGGGTGACGCAACGACCGGGACCGAATTACACTGCTGTGGTGGCGGAATTTGCCGTCCGAAGGGACGGGAAGTTGGTCGGTTCAATGGAACCTTCTAAGCGCAGCTTTTCTTCCCGCGAAATGACAACAAATGAGGCGGCGCTCTTCATCCGCGGATTTGATCAATTGTACCTGTCGCTTGGTGACGTCAACAGCGACGGATCGATTGCGATCAGGCTCTATTTCAAACCGATGGTCCTCCTGATTTGGGTTGGTGCAGTTGTCATGATGCTCGGCGGCGCGCTTTCGCTTTCGGATCGCAGGCTACGGGTAGGAGCGCCAAAGCCGGCTGTGAAATCGGCACTACAGCCAGCGGGATGAAAATCCATGCGGCCCTTCTTGCTGTTGATGACTGTGCTGCTCGCCTGTGTGTCGAATACCGCGCTGGCGGTTCAGCCCGACGAAATATTGAAAGATCACAGCGCTAGAGGCCCGCGCCCGAAATCTGTCACGCGAATTGCGATGCATGGTTTGTCAAAATCAATCGATTGACGATTCCGAGGCCCCGCTTGCCCGTGATCTCCGCGTTCTCGTTCGCGAGCGGCTGACCAAGGGCGACAGCGACCAACAAGTCATCGATTATTTGGTGGCGCGTTATGGCGAGTTTGTGCTGCTCAGGCCGCGGTTTGAATTGGGAACCGCGCTTCTCTGGGGCCTTCCACCGGCGGCACTGCTCGTGGGCATGATCGGGTTACTTGTAGTGGCGCGGCGGTCGAAATCGGTCGCCATAGAACCTGCGACACTTAGCGCAGACGAGCAAAGCCGGCTTTCAACTTTGGTCGATTAAGCAGTGATTGGCTTTTGAATAATCAGCTGAATTTTCACAGCAACGCGTAATCAACACCTTACCAAAGTTTAATCCCGCCGACAGGACGCAGTAAGGCGCACCACCCCATCTTCAGGTTCGAACAGTGCGCAGATGCGCCGACGAATCCAGATGGAGATTGCCTAATGCCGAGCGTCATTCCCGCTCCCAAAAACCCCAAAGGCCGACGTACGCTTTCGCTGCGCCGCGCCATTCTGCTTGCTACAACCATTGCCGGTTTGGGCGTGACGGCGCTCGTCGTCGAGCCGGACCTCGGCTCGTTCGGTGGATACCCGATTGCGGCTGCCCAAAACCTTTCCGAACAAGCGCACAAACTTCAGGCGCCCGTAGGCTTTGCCGACATCGTCGAAAAGGTGAAACCGGCGGTGATGTCAGTACGTGTAAAAGTTGACGGCGGTTCGCAGACGAACGGCCTTGGAAGCAATGACGTCCCGCCAGGATTGCGTGAGTTTTTCCGGCGTTTCGGAATGCCCGATGTGCCAAATGCACCGGAGGGTATGCCGCATGGCCGCAATCATAATGTGATAACGGGCCAGGGATCTGGATTTTTCATTTCAGCCGATGGTTTTGCGGTGACGAACAATCACGTCGTCGAAAAAGCCGAAAGTGTCCAGGTCACGACCGATGATGGCAAGATACATAAAGCAAAGGTCATAGGAACAGACCCGCGTACCGATCTCGCCCTGATAAAGGTTGAGGGCGGACCATTTCCCTACGTTAAGCTATCCGACAAAGCGCCGCGTATCGGTGATTGGGTGATTGCCGTAGGAAATCCATTCGGCCTTGGCGGTACTGTGACTGCAGGTATTGTGTCGGCGCGCGGGCGCGATATTGGCGCCAGTGCTTATGACGACTTTATTCAGATCGACGCGCCAGTTAACAAAGGTAACTCTGGCGGGCCGACTTTCGACACCGATGGCAATGTGATCGGTGTGAATACCGCAATATTTTCTCCATCCGGCGGCTCTGTCGGCATCGCATTTGCGATTCCGTCGGACACAGTGACGAGCGTGGTGGCCCAGCTTAAGGCGCATGGCTCGGTCACGCGAGGCTGGATTGGCGTCCAGATTTAACCAGTGACACAGGATATCGCCGATAGTCTTGGCCTCAAGAAAGCCGAAGGTGCGCTCGTCGCAGAACCTCAGGCGAATAGCCCGGCGCAAAAAGCCGGAATAGAGGCCGGCGACGTCATCACTTCGGTTGACGGCAAGGAAATTAAGGATGCCCGCGATCTTGCGAAAAAAATCGGGGCGATGGCGCCGAAGGCTTCGATAAAACTCACCGTCCTGCATAAAGGCGCGGAGAAGACGTTGACTTTGACGCTCGGTGAAATGCCGAACACAAAGGAAGCACGCGCTAGCTCCGAACGACGGCAATAGCAGCGCTGATCTCGGCAAGCTCGGTTTAACACTTGCCCCCGCGGCCCGGGTTTCGGGCGCCGGTGCCGATGGTGTGGTGGTCACCGGTGTCGACTCGGGCGGCGTAGCGGCTGACCACGGATTCTCGACCGGCGATGTAATTCTCGAGGTCGCGGGCAAATCGGTTTCCACGCCGGCCGACGTTAGTCAGGTGATCACTAAGGCGCGTACGGAAGGCAAACACGCTGTGCTCGTTCGAGTGAAGAAGGACGACAATACGCGCTTCGTCGCTCTTCCGCTTGGCCGCGGCTGAGACAAGAGTTTGGGGACGTCCTGCCGGCATCCGTCGCCCCCGCCGGTGGTCCGACCTCAACGGGGCGGGCGGTAGCCCGTCCCGGCAAATTTGGAGGGCGGCTCCGCCGGGGCGGTCGGCGGCCGCTTTCCGACTGAACTCCAACCCTGGCATCCGTCGCCCCCGCTGGGGTGGAGTCGTTGAGGGGGTGGCGGTCTCCGCCACCCCCTCGCGTACGAATAGGGGGGTGGATGCTGGAGGGTGTTGACCCTGCCAACGAAAAGACTGGAATTGGTGTGACCGATGCCCACTTATGTGGATATTAACGGACAGCGCTCCGTCGGTCGGACGGCAGCCGATGCGCAACCGGACCGGGTCACAATGCGGCTTCTCGTCATTGAGGACGATCGCGACGCAGCGGATTACTTAGTAAAGGCGTTCCGCGAGGTCGGCCATATCGCGGATGCCGCAACAGACGGCGACGACGGCCTGGCATTGGCTCTGGACGGCCAATACGACGTGCTCATCGTCGATCGTATGCTGCCCAAGCGTGATGGACTTGCGGTTATTGGAACACTGCGCGCGAAAGGCATAGAGACGCCTGCATTAATTCTCTCGGCCCTAGGCCAAGTCGACGACAGGGTCAAAGGTTTGCGCGCCGGTGGCGACGATTACCTCGCCAAGCCCTATTCGTTTGCAGAGTTGCTTGCGCGCGTGGAAGTGCTGTCGCGCCGTCGAATCGGCAGAAATGAGGAAACCCTTCTTCGTGTCGGCAACCTTGAGCTTGACCGGCTATCGCACCAAGTGCGCCGTGGCGAAGATGAAATATCGTTGCAACCGCGCGAATTTCGCCTTCTGGAATACTTGATGCAGCACGCGGGACAGGTGGTTACCCGCACAATGTTGCTGGAAAACGTATGGGATTATCATTTTGACCCGCAAACCAATGTAATTGACGTGCACATCTCGCGCTTACGCTCGAAAATCGATAAAGGGTTCTCCCAGCCGCTTCTGCATACAATCCGCGGCGCGGGATACATGATACGTGACGGCGCTCGGTAAGCTATTTCGCACCACCACGTTTAAGCTAACGCTGGTCTATTTGACCGTTTTTGCGTTATTCGCTGCGTTCCTGCTTGGTTATTTCGCTCTTAATACGCGCCGACTGATCACCGAACAGATTACCGATACAGTCAATGCCGAAATCACCGGGTTGTCGGAGCAATATAGGCTCGGCGGCATAAGGCGATTGGTGATTGTCGTCGATGCGCGTGCCCGGCGCCCCGGCTCCAGTCTATATCTTGTCACTACGTTTGCCGGTGAGGCGCTCGCGGGCAATGTCACCGCTTTGCCGCCCGGGAACGCTCGATAATCCTGGCTGGACGGAGACGGGGTACCGCCGTCTCGACGAAGCGGACGCTGCCGAACACCCGCAGCATCATGCGCTTGTTCGTGTGTTCCAATTGCCGGGCGGATTTCGTCTGCTCGTCGGACGTGATCTGGACGAGCGCGAGCGGCTTTACAACATCGTGCTCTCGGCGGGGCGATGGTCGGTCGCAATCGTTATCATATTAGGACTTGCCGGTGGCCTGTTTGTCACGCGTCGCGTCCTGCGTCGGGTCGATGCGATGACCGAGACGACGCGCACCATCATGCACGGTGATCTGGGCGGCCGGCTGCCGGTGGCTGGGACAGGTGACGAGCTAGATCGTCTCGCGGAAAACCTCAATGTAATGCTTGACCGAATTGAAGCGTTGATGCGCGGCTTAAAGGAGGTCTCCGACAATATCGCTCACGATCTAAAAACGCCTCTTACGCGGCTGCGGAATCGCAGTGAGCAAGCCTTGCGCTCCGCGAAAAACGAAAGCGAATACCGCGCGGCGCTTGAAAGCACGATCGATGAGTTGGACGGCCTTATTCGCACTTTTAATGCGTTGTTGATGATCGCACGAGCTGAGTCTGGTCAGGCACGGGATGATATGAGCGAGTTTGATGCAGCCGAAATCGCTCGCGATGTCGGCGAACTATATGAACCGTTAGCTGATGAAAAAGGAATTTCGCTGAAGGTCGAGGCTGATCAGCCGACCCCTGTCGTGGGAAATCGCGAACTCATCAGCCAGGCATTGGCCAATCTGGTGGACAATTCCATCAAATATGCCGGCCCGCGCGACGAGGCAACAAATGGGGTCGCCGCGTGGATCGTAGTACGCGCGCTCGCCGAAGGCGATCGCATCCTGCTTACGGTTACCGATAGCGGCCCGGGTATTCCGGAAGGCGATCGCGGACGCGTGGTTGAGCGTTTCGTCCGCCTGGAGCAGAGCCGTTCGCAGCCCGGCTTGGGACTTGGACTAAGCCTCGCCGCTGCCGTCGCGCGCCTCCATGGCGGGGATTTGACGCTTTCCGATAACGAGCCGGGGCTTAAAAGCGTCATTGCGCTGCCACGGGGTGGGCCGGTACAGATTGCGGGATGAAGACCCCTGCAAGAAACAAGACGCGCCGCAAACCGGCGGTTCGGAAGATATCAAGCAAGAACAAAACAAAAAATGCAGTTCTTTCCGAACTGATTACCACTGCTCCGCTGCTGGTCGATCCGAGAATAGCGCACGCGCGGGTATCCGCATGGCTCGCCAGTCTAGCGCCCGGAAAAGAAAAATTGCTCAAAACTCTGCTGACCGCAAAGCCGGTCGTAAATACGCTTTTTGCGAGCTTGACGGAAAACTCGCCCTTTCTTTGGGAGCTGGCCAGCCGCGAACCAGACCGTCTCCTTCGCCTATTGCAAACCAATCCCGAGGAACAATTCGTTTCTCTATTGGCGGATCACGGTCACAGAGCCTCGGCCAGCACGAGATGAAAGTGAGGCGATGCGGCTACTTCGTCGCATGAAGGCCGAAGCCGCACTCCTCATCGGGCTTGCTGATATCGGGGGCGTTTGGCCTGTCATGCAGACGGCGGTGGCGCTCACCAAGCTTGCGGATGCGGCCGTCGCAGCCGCTACGCAGTTTGTTCTTGCGGAAGCCGTGCGTGCAGGCCGCTTGACGCCAAACGACAAGTCGACTCCCCAGACTGGTAGCGGCTACATCGTGTTGGCGATGGGCAAAATGGGGGCATTCGAACTCAACTATTCGAGCGACATTGACCTGATCGTCCTCTACGACCCTGCAGCGCCTGCGTTGCCAAAGGACGCTGAACCCTCAACGCTCTTTGTGCGTATCACGCAGCGCCTGGTGAAGTTGCTGCAGGAGCGGACTGGCGACGGTTATGTATTCCGAACGGATTTGCGGCTGCGTCCCGACCCAGCCTCCACCGCGATAGCAATTTCCACTCCGGCGGCACGGTCCTACTACGAAAGTGTTGGACAAAATTGGGAACGCGCCGCGATGATCAAGGCGAGAGTCTGTGCGGGCGATATTGCAGCTGGCGAGGCAATTCTCAATGAATTGGCGCCTTTTGTTTGGCGCAAATACCTCGACTTCGTTGCAGTTACCGACGTCCATGCGATGAAGCGGCAGATCAACGCCTATCGCGGGCATGGCGAGATCGCTGTCGAAGGCCACAACATCAAACTTGGGCGCGGCGGAATCCGCGAAATCGAGTTCTTTGTGCAAACACAGCAGTTGATTGCAGGCGGGCGCAATCCAAGTTTGCGCGACCGCGATACGCTCACGACACTCGACAAGCTCTGCGATGACAAGTGGATCGATGCCGGCTCCCGCGACGCCATGAAAGACGCCTATTGTTTCCTGCGGGTGGTCGAACATCGCCTGCAGATGGTCAACGACGAGCAGACGCAGAGGCTCCCTGCGGATCGCGCCGATCTTGAGCGTTTTGCGCGATTTCTCGAGTTTGATAGCAGGGACGCATTCGCATCAGTGCTTGTTGGACACCTCAAAAACGTGCAGCGTCACTATGCCCGTCTGTTCGAGAAGGCGACTGAGGCCGAGCGCCCCTCACTGGCTTTTCCGGCCGACGCAGACGACCATAAAACTCTGGATCACCTGACGGACCTCGGTTTCCAAGCTCCACTTGAAGCATCCAGTATCATCCGGCATTGGCTCCGAGGGGAGCACCGGTCGCTCAAGAGCGAGGCGGCGCGCGGCCAGCTTCAGACTTTAATTCCAGTTCTCGTGGAGCATCTAGCGCGTACCGATAATCCCGGCGCCACGTTGGTTTTGCTTGACCACTTCCTCTCGAATTTACATGGCGCGGCACGACTACTATCGATGCTGAAGCAAAACCCCGAGCTCATAGCGTTGATTGTGCTCGTGCTCGGCACCGCGCCACGTCTCGGCAACACCTTGGCGCGTCATCCGCAGGTGATGGACGCTCTGGTCGATCCGAGCTTTTTCGGGGCGCTGCCAAGTGAAGTTGAACTTGGCAAGCGTTTCGGCGCTGCATTGGTGCAATCCCGCTATGACGAGGATCTGCTCGAGCGAATCCGCATGTTCGGGCTGGAATATATGTTTCTGATTGGAGTCCGAATTCTGTCGGGTACGGTTACGGCGCGGGAAGCAGGACAGGCCTATGCCCGGCTCGCGGATGCAGTCATTCGGACGTTGCACCGGGCGGTCGCTGACAATTTTGCCGGCTCGTATGGCCATATGCGCGAGGAGGAGTCGGCTGTCATCGCGTTGGGGAAGCTCGGTGGCTACGAGATGACAGCGACCTCCGACCTGGATTTGATCCTCATTTACGATTTTGATGACGAAACTCCTGAATCTGACGGGCCGCGGTCGCTCTACGGGGCACAATATTTCGCGCGTCTGACGCAAAGGTTGATCAATACCCTCACGGCGCAAACCAACTATGGCGCACTTTACCAGGTTGACATGCGGCTCCGTCCTTCAGGCCGCGCAGGTCCTTTGGCAACGCGGATTGATACCTTTGCTGCATATCAGGAAAGCGAGGCTTGGACCTGGGAGCACATGGCACTGACACGCGCGCGCGTTATTTCCGCTTCGCCTACATTTCAACAACGCGTCGAGCACGTCATTCGATCGACACTGCGGCGACCCCGCGATGCCGGACTTACGGCCGGAGACGTCGTCGAGATGCGCGCGGCGATCGCCAAGGAGAAGGGCGATAGCGAGCGGTGGGATCTCAAATATGCGGTCGGAGGCCTGGTGGATATCGAATTTATTGCGCAATATTTGCAACTTATTCACGCGCATCGGCTGCCTGACATCCTCGATACCTCGACGGCACGCGTACTCGACAAGGCCTGGAAACTTCGCGTCCTGGCGGTCGAGGATGCCGAGATCCTACGTCCTGCTGTACAGCTTTACCAGGATCTGACCCAAATCCTGCGATTGTGCCTGCCGGGCCCATTCGACCCAAAAACCGCCGGTGCCGGACTATTGCGACTGGTTTGTCGAGCCGCCGATGTGCCGGATTTTGCCACGCTTGAAGCGACTCTGGCGGAAACCCAGACAAAAGTGCGGGAAAGCTTCGTCCGAATTTTGGGAAAGGCGCCCTGACAAAGTCTATGCAGCCTCGTCCTTGGGGAGAAGGCACTGTGGCTCAAGCGGAAGCCGCACTACGACAAGCGTACCCTTGCCAACGGTTGACCGAATCCGCATTTGGCCGCCGTGTAATTCGACAAGTGATTTTGCGATCGCGAGACCTAGCCCGGAACCCTGATGAATTTTCGTAAGCTGGCTCTCAACTTGTTCGAATGGGCGTCCAAGGCGGCTAAGGGCTTCCTTGGCAATGCCGATGCCGGTATCGGCAATGGCAAGCGTGATGCACTGACCTGTCGTGCGACCGCGTATTGTTACGCGACCTCGATCGTTTGTGAATTTGACTGCATTTGATAGAAGATTGAGGACGATTTGCTTGAATGCACGGCGGTCGGCTCGCAGCCTCAGTTGTGGTGATATGCGAGACGTCAGCTGCAGTTGCTTGTCTTGCGCGCGTGCAGCG
This sequence comes from uncultured Pseudomonadota bacterium, assembly GCA_963702605.1. Taxonomy (GTDB): domain Bacteria; phylum Pseudomonadota; class Alphaproteobacteria; order Rhizobiales; family Xanthobacteraceae; genus Pseudolabrys. The sequence continues at coordinate 446,187 of CAVPDI010000022.1, read as the reverse complement.
ACAACGCGGATAGCTTCATTGAACAAGGTGTCGAGATCCAGATCCTCGAAGTCGAGACGAAGGCGACCCGCCTCGATTTTCGACATGTCGAGAATGTCGTTGATCACTTCGAGCAAATATTGCCCGCTGCCGCGGATATCGCTGCAATACTCGTGATATTTCTCCGCTCCCAATGGGCCAAACATGCCTGATTCCATTATTTCGGAGAAACCAATGATCGCATTGAGCGGTGTACGGAGTTCATGGCTCATGTTCGCGAGGAATTTTGATTTGGCCTGATTGGCTTCTTCGGCTCTCGTTTTTTCCTGGGCATATTTTTCGGCGAGCTCAGCTGAGCGTTGCTGCGATGCGCGTAAATCTGAAACCGTCGCGATCAGGCGTTTCTCGCTGTCGATCAGTTTTTCTTCATGTGCCTTCAGGGCTGTGATGTCAGTGCCCACGGAAACGTAACCACCGTCCTTAGTCCGCCTCTCACTGATATGCAGCCACCGGCCGTCCTCAAGCTGTGCCTCAAATGTGCGCGCGCCGGGGATGCGCGGTCCTGCGCTGGCTATTGTGTTGCGTACCACCGGCTTGCTTCCGGCGGCGACTACAGACTCAAAAGGTGCGCCGACGGTAATCGCTTCATCGGGTAGATGATGCAGGTCTTGAAAATTTGAGTTGCAAAGAACAAGACGATTTTCTGCATCCCACAGGACGAAGGCTTCAGGGATCGTTTCTATGGCATCACGCAAACGCATGTCTGCGGCGACGGTCCTTTCCACCAAGCCCTTTTGTTCTGTGATATCGACTGCAATGCCAATAAGGTGCGGACCAGACTCGCCGGATTGACGCACAAGTTCGCAACGAGCACGCAGCCAAACCCAGTGGCCGTTCGCGTGGCGCATGCGGAATGCATGGTCGATTGTGGTCGCGGTTGCGTCGGCCAATTCGACGGCGAGATCATAGAGTCGCACATCATCTGGGTGGACCAATGCGCTAACGTCACCGAAGGACAGCAAATCATTCTTGGTTTCGAGGCCAAGGATTTCGAACATTGATTGGGACCAAAAAATTCGGCCGCGGGCGAGATCCCAGTCCCACAGACCACAGCGGCCTCGGTTGAGGGCAGTATCGATGCGGCTGCGGACCGTTTCGTAGATCAGATCCGCTTCCCGTGCCCGGGTCGCCTGCCAATGGAAAGCAAAACCGAGAATGAGGACAACGAAGCCGGTTGTCGACGATAAGGTTATTGTGAGAGTGGTAAGCGAGTGCCAGGCCGCTAGCGCGGCGGCGCGGGGTTGAACGACTGCCAATTGACCCAAAGGGGGTGTCAGCATACGTACGGTCGCCAGCGCGCGCGTGCCGTCGGGCAAAGTCAATTCCATGACCCCGGCGCCGGCGCCGAACGTGGTGAGCGGCTGTGCCGGACCCAAAAGGTCGATGAGGCGGCGGCCGATAACCGTATCGGTGCCAGGCGTTGCGGCCGCCACCACGCCATCGGCGTTACTGAGCATGAAACGCCGGCCGATTGCCGTTGCCCAAGGAGGCAACACATTCGAAAGCGCCTGCTGTGGATGCTCAATTGCGGTGGCCGATTTTTTGGGGGGTTCCCGTAACCGCTCGGCCGCAAGATCCGCAGCGGCTTCGATCGATACCACTTCATTGTTGAGCGTCTGCCGGCGCTGGTCGAGTATCTGGACCAAGGCGCCGACGCAGATGGTCGCCAGAAATGCAATTATCAAGACGGGGACGGCCCGGCGTAGGAGCGGCTCGGCGTTCAACAGCCGCCGATAGGTCGGCTTGGCAATCGATTGCGCGAGGCCTTTTATAGAATCCGGGCGTGCAGACGCACTCGCCACATTGGCGCGCGCCATAATTGGCCTCCCTCGGAATTTCCCCTGTCACCCTAGAAACGGAAGGATGTGCCGCATCGCTTTCCGAATCACTTGTCGATTGGAATCGATGGGCCTTGATTTGTCGAGAGTCGGAAGAGTCAATTATTTAAAAAATGTTACTCACGGATTGTTTTGGCAACACTCCACGGCCGGCGGTGGTGTTTTAAGGTGCGGCCAGCGCCCGTTCTACGATGTCGGACAGGTCGCGGGAGATTCCGGACGAAGCTTTGATCCGGTTAAGAGCCGTTTCGGCCTTTGATTGACGGTTTTTCTCCAATATACGCCAGCTCCGGAAGGCGGTCGCCAACCGCGCGGAAACCTGCGGGTTTTTGGGATCGAGCGCCAGGATCGTCTCGGCAATGAACATGTATCCGGCTCCATCGGCCCGGTTAAACTGCGTCGCGTTGCCATGGGCGAAGGCACCCACGAAGGCCCGGACGCGATTCGGATTGGACATTGAAAAAGCAGGATGAGCGGTGAGGGCGCGAACCCGAGTGAGCGTCTCCGGATGTGGGATGACCGCCTGCAAAGTGAACCATTTGTCGATCACGAGTGCGTCGGACGCGTAGCGGATATAGAAGTCGTCCAATGCCTGATTTCGTTCGTGGACATCATGTAGCGACAGCGCGGCGAGCGCCGCCATGCGATCAGTCATATTGTCGGCGTCATGATAATGGCGCGCGGCGCGGGTAACTGCCGAAGCCCTGCCGCTCCCTGCCAGAAGATCGAGCGCGACGTTCTTTAGTGCACGGCATCCCGCGCTTTGCGCATCAGGAACATATCCGCCATTAACAGCCATTTGGTCGTAGGCGGCCGTAAGGAGAGGAGTAAGGCGATCGCCAATTTCGGCGCGTAAAGCGGTGCGCGCCTGAAAAATTGCATCAGGGTCGATATCCTGCGCGATTTCGCGCGCAATATCGCTTTCGCCGGGAGGAACCAGCGCGAGAGCGACAAACGCCGGTTCGAGTGACCGGTCTTCGAGAATTGCCGAAACCGCCGACACGAGTTGATCATCACTGCGCAAATGTCTCCCGGCGCGTGAAGCATCCGCATTCTCGACAAGCGTTCGCATTGAGATCGTTTGGAGAGCTTGCCAGCGATTGAACGGATCGCTGTCATGAGCAGCCAAAAAAGAAAGCTCATCCCTGCTGTGATTAGAAACAAGTTTTATCGGGGCCGAAAAACCGCGATTTATCGATAAAACGGGCCGTTCGTTAATGCCGAAGAATTCAAATCGCGACTTGGCTTCAGTGAGAACGATGGGGTTGCTTTTGTTGTTTAATCGGACGACATTAACGAAAGATCACAACCATCGCGGCCGACAAGGCCGAGACGACAGTGGAACCACCATTGGTTCTTTGGTGGGCTGCCCTGGCGTGGGCGGAATCTTTTGGCTGCACTCAAGCGTGTAAACCTTGTTCGCTTCGTCGAAGCGGCCTTCCACCGTCACCTCCGGAGTGCCGGCCTGGGTATACCAGCGAATAAACTGAGACATGTCGTGTCCGCTGGCATCGGCAAAACATCGGATAAATTCTTCGACCGTTGCTGCTTCACCGTCATGGCGGGAAAAATAGAGATCCATCCCGCGCGCGGAACTTTTCCTTGCCGATTAAGGTCTGGATCATACGCACCAACTCGGCGCCCTTTTCATAAACGGTGGCAGTATAGAAATTGTTGATCTCTTTGTAACTCTCGGGGCGCACGGGATGCGCCAGCGGGCCGGAGTCTTCAATAAACTGTGCGCTACGAAGCGCCCGCACGTCGGCAATTCGCTTTACCGGTCGCGAGCGCATGTCTGAGGAAAATTCCTGATCCCGGAAAACGGTAAGGCCTTCTTTCAGGCAAAGCTGGAACCAGTCCCTGCATGTAATGCGATTTCCGGTCCAGTTATGAAAATACTCATGTGCGATCACCGCTTCGATATGCGCGAAGTCGGCATCGGTTGCCGTTTCCGCGCTGGCGAGCACGTACTTGTCGTTGAATATATTAAGACCCTTGTTCTCCATCGCTCCCATATTGAAGTCGGAGACGGCAACTATCATGAAAATGTCGAGATCATATTCGCGGCCAAACTCAGTCTCGTCCCAGCGCATCGAGCGTTTGAGAGCGTCCATGGCATAAGCGCAGCGATTTTCCTTGCCGTGCTCGACAAAAATACGCAGCGTCACGCTGCGGCCGGACATTGTAACAAATCGATCCTCAATGCAGGCCAGATCACCGCCGACCAGGGCGAACAGATATGAGGGTTTTGGGTGCGGATCTTGCCACACCGCGAAATGCCGGCCCTCCGGGGTATCCCCGGCCTCAATGAGATTTCCATTCGCCAGCAACAACGGGACTTCTTTTTTGTCAGCCTCGATCCGCGTCGTGTAGTGCGCCATAACGTCGGGCCGATCAGGAAAATACGTGATACGACGAAAGCCTTCGGCTTCGCATTGGGTACAGTACGTTCCATTCGATCGGTAGAGACCCGAGAGCTGGGTATTGGCGGATGGGTCGATCACCGTCTCGATCTGGAGCTTAAACGGCCTGTTCGGCGGCTGCGGAATTGTCAGGCTGTCGGGTGTCGCAACATAGCTGTCCGCAGATAGCGCTGCGCCCTCAATCGCAAGTGATACTAGTGACAAACCGTCACCGTCGAGCACCACCGGCGCCGCCGTACTCTTTGGATTTGGCCTCAGTAAAAGGGTGGCGCGTACCTTTGTGCGAGACGGATCCAGCGACACGTCGAGCCAAACCTGATCAACAAGCCAATCGGGTGGACGGTAATCTTTGAGGCGGATCGGTCGGGCTATATCTGTGCGCATGGCTCTGATCTAGGACGTCCTGCATACATTTGGAAGCGATTACCGCCGGATCATATACGACCCGGCATTTTTTTTCGGCGGCACAGTGCCCTCATAGGGAATGCATCCGCCTCGGCCGTGAGAGCTACGTCGCGTGCCGCGCTATCGCAGGCCATAGGTGCGGCAGTATTCGTGCCGCAGTGCCGACGCGACGCCGACACAAACATTCCTTCTTTTTTCTCGGAACGATCTCTTGCCGTTCCCGTTGCGTCTTCGGCCGGGACATTCCAGATGGCAGCACGCGTGCGGTTTGTGGCGCTTGATTCGTGGCGGGGGATTTGCGCACTCCTCGTCGTCCTATTCCACGTCAGCTCTGTAATTTCGAGTTCACTCGAGGCCTCGACATTCATTGGCAATGCCTATCTATTCGTCGATTTTTTCTTTGTATTGAGCGGATTTGTGCTTTGCCACCGGTATCGAGACAAAATCTCCGACAGGTCCGATCTCTGGAAATTTGTAATCCGGCGTTTCGCGCGTGTGTGGCCCGTGCATGCCTTTGTGCTCGGAATATTTTTGTTTGCAATCGTTATTGTCAATCATATGCCGCATCCGCAGGATCTTGCGCTCACTTGGAATAACAATAGTTACTCCGTGGAGGCGATTTTACCCAGCGTGCTGCTATTGAATGCATTCGGATTGCAGGGGTCGGGATGGAATGGCCCTGCATGGAGCATCGGCGCCGAATTCTATGTGTATTTGCTGTTCGCGATTGTGTTAATAGGAATTTACCGCCGGTTTGTCGTCGTATGTATCCTGCTCTCAGTCCTTGCGCTTGCGGTGATCTTCTGGCGCGCGCCGGATCTTATGAATAGTACCTGGGACTATGGGGCGGTTCGGTGCGTGGCCGGATTTTTTGCAGGTGTCGTCGCCTATCACGGCTATGAACGCGGGCGCACATGCGAGCCGATCAAGGCCACATTAATTGAGATTGCGGTGGTCATTGTCGTCATAGGTTTTGTTATATGCGCAGGCGCGGGACCCGACGCCGTAGGTGTCGCCAGCCTTGCAGCGCCATTTGTATTTGGCGGGGCCGTTATCGTATTCGCGCGGGAGCAGGGGTTATTTGCTCTCGCTTTGCACGCAAAGCCGTTCAAGGCGCTCGGTCGCTATTCATTTTCGATCATCTCATCCACCAGCCATTGCTTATTTTGTTCTGCTATTGCGCTTGGCTTGCGGGTTATGAAACGAAGGCGTTTGTTGCGGACGGCGGTGGTCTGGCGATGCAATCTCCGGACTTAATTCTCGCGGATTTGGTATTTGCAGTTGTGCTTATCGCGGCTGGAGTTTACCGGTTTATCGAATTACCTGCGCGACGGCGTTTGAATCGGTTCGCCGACCGGCGGTCCGTACCGGATGCCGGGACATCGGGCGTTCCGGCCTTCGCCTTTGCAAGAAGACGTCGCGCTACAATTCGGGACCGCGCCTAGCGCGTTGGCTCAGCATGGCCAATGACACGCTTGATCGATGCAGACTGCTGTTTTAGTGCACGCTCCAGCGCATCCACGTTCTCGTGCACGCTTTGCACACTCAGTTCGGGGTCAATACGGCAGTGGAAGTTCACGATTTCGCCCTCGTCGGTTTCGCGCACGCGCACGTCGTGCACATCGCGGATATGTCGTTCGCCGGTGGCCAGTTCCGATAATGCTACAGCCACCGCTTTGACTCGCTCACGCGGCGCTTCCCGGCCTGAAGCGTCAGGGGGTTGCAGCGGTTCGATGTGCGTTTCCACCTCGACCCCTGGACCAAGCTCGGCAGCAATTGCGGCTTCGAGACCATCCGCCAGCTCATGGGCAGCTCGCAGTGAAAGTTTTCCATCCACTTCCAGGTCAAGTGAAACCGCAAGCTTATCTTTGAGTTCATGGACCGTCACATGATGGGCGGCCAACGCGCGGTTGCGCGCGATGACCATTACACGGTCAAGAATGGTCTCGGTATTGAGCGCAACAGGATCAGTCGTAATGACGGGCTGTGCTCCCGGCATCTGCTTGCGGAGTTCGCTGCCAATTGCATCCTTGATTGCGCTGACGCGTCCAAGAGGCAACATTCGGCTTACGGCGACCGTCATGTCGATGAATATTTGCTCTCCCACGGCACGCACGCGTATATGCTCGACTCGCACGACGCCCGGTACTCGAGTTGCAATCGCGGCAACCCTCTGGGCCGATCCGGGCGGTGCCACGTCGGTCAGCGTATCGACGGTGCGTTTGCCAAGCCGCCATCCAGCGACGCAGACAAGCAATGCCACCACCAGCGCGGCCACCGAGTCTGCCCACGGAAAGCCAAACCGCACACCGGCGAGACCAAGCAAAACGGCCAAAGAAGACCAGAGGTCGGATGAAAAGTGGAGGGCGTCGGCCTCTAGAGCTTGGCTGGAGGTCTTTTCAGCCATACGAGAAAGCGCGCGGGCACGGAAAAAATCGACCACTATCGATACCGCGACCACGGCGAACGCCCAGGCGGTAGCCTCCACTACATGACCTTCGTGCGCGCTTAAACGCTTGACCGCTTCCCATACGACCGCGCCCGACAGCAGAAAGAGCAGTGCGGTCTCAGCAAGCGCTGACACTGCTTCGACCTTACCGTGTCCGTAATGATGCTCTTCGTCTGCGGGTTTGCCGGAAATTCGCACGGCGACATACGTCATGATAGTGGCACCGAGGTCGATCAACGAGTGACCGGCCTCCGACAGAATCGCCAGTGAGCCCGTCGTGAAGCCGACAATCGCCTTGGCGACGGTCAGGCCAGCCGAAGCCGCAATCGAGGTGAGGGCAACCTGCTCTTTTTCGGTCTGCATATCGGGCGGGTGTAGCCTAATCAGCGCCGGATTTCGAGGACGAGCGCGGTTTGCGGGGGCTCTTTGCCGGCCGAGGGCCCCGTGCGTGACCGCCTTAATCTGCGTCAAATCTGGGCTATGGAAATGACCACGTCAGGTATTTCAGGGGTGCCAATGTCGAGTCTGTGTCGTTGCGTTAATGGACCGTGAAAGCTGGCGACAAGAAGGATTATCCTGCTAATCACCAAGGCAGGGTGTCGCGGGATAGGGTAGCAGTGCAGCAAGGAGAGGATTCTGTAATGGGTGCAGGACCAACGAAACTCGGTATCGTCGGCCTCGGCCGGTGGGCCAAAGTGCTGGCGCGGGCAGTGGCGAAGTCGGACAAGCTCAAGATTGTCGCGGGCTATAGCCGAACGGAAGAAAAGCGCCGAGCTTTCGAGCAGGAATTCGGTGTCGCCGGCGTGTCGGATATGAAAACCATGCTTTCCGACCCGGAGATCCGCGGCGTCATCATCACGGTTCCAAACGAGCAGCATCTGCCGGTCGCGGCCGAAGTCGCCCGGGCCGGCAAGCACGTCTATACCGAGAAGCCGATCGCCGCCACGCTCGAGGACGGCATTGAGATTGAAGCGCTGGAGAAGATGCACGGGGTCACGATCACCGTCGGCCACAGCGCGCGGTTGCTTGGCAGCGTTCGGAAGATTCGTGCGGCGATCGATGCCGGCGAACTCGGCCGCGTCGCCTTCATGGAGGGAAATTTCTCCAATGAGCGCGCCCTCGAGCTCACGCCCAACGTCTGGCGCTGGTACAAGGCCAAGGCGCCGGGCGGGCCCTTGTCGCAGCTCGCGATACATTCGTTCGATATCCTTCATTATCTCGGCGGCGACATCATCGAGGCGAGCTCGATGGCTTCGAAGCTCTCGCCGGTCGGCGCCGAGGTCGACGACCAGTCAATGACGCTTCTGCGCTTCGCCGACGGCAAGATCGGCTATGTCGGTTCGAGCTGGACGTCGCCGGGCATCTTCTCCGTGCGTGTGTTCGGCTCCAAGGGCCTGATGCACAGCGAGACGGATTTCTCCACCTGGGATTCGCCAAACAAGCTGCACTTAACGTCCGCGCTCTATATACAGCGCGGCAAGGATGGTTATGGGAAGCGCGAAGACCTAAAGGTACCGGAAAGCGACATGTTTGTCGCCGAGCTGGAAATGTTCGCCGAGAGCTGCCGTACCGGCAAGCCGAACGAATTAACCGCGTACAACGGCAATGTCGCGGTCGCAGTTGTCAATGCCGCGTTGCGCTCGATCGACAATCGCGGCCAATATGTGCGCATCGGCGATATCCTGGACGAAGCGCGGGCCCGCGCTGAGGCGAGGAAGGTCCATGTTGCCTAGTCGCTATTTCATCGAGTTGACCCAGCCGGAGATCGCCGCGCAGCTTAAAAGTAATCCGCTGGTGATCCTGCCGGCGGGCAGCGTCGAGCAGCACGGGCCGCACCTGCCGACCGGCACCGACATCTTCGCCGCCAACGTCATCTCGTCCGCCGTTGCTGAACGCATGGACGGACTTGTACTGCCGGCAACGCCTTTCGGCGTCACGCCCATGCACATGCCTTTCGAGGGCACCATCACCTTCACGCCCGACACCTATATGCGGGTGGTGACTGAAACCTGTGTGTCCACGGCCAAGCATGGCGCGCAGCGATTGCTGATATTGAACTGGCACGAAGGTAATATCCCGTCGCTGGCTATCGCGGCTGAATCCCTCCATCGCGAGCACGGCATGAGCGTGCTGACCGTGCAGGCCTGCTATGTCGCCGAGGAATTGTACGGGAAAACCTGCAACGGCCTAACCCATGGCGGCGAGATCGAAGCGCTCGCGGTGCTCGCCTTCCGGCCCGAGCTGGTGCATCTCGACCGCATCGACTATTCCTCCGAGCATGGCCATGGCCACAAGATGGACAAGCTGCGGCGTACCCGCAGCTATCAGCCGGTGCTCGCCGACATCCGTTCGATCGCGGCAACCGGCTGGTTCGGCAGCCCCCAGCACGCGACAGCTGAGAAGGGCGCGCGGATGCTCGTCGAAATTGCCGACGCGATCGCACGCGAGGCCGCCGACATCTTCCGCCTGCTCGACGCGGTGCAAGGTGGCACTGCTGAGCTCAAGCAGTTGCGCCAGGCCGGATGATGGCGCGCCTGCTCAAGCAAGCGGACGCCAAGCGCCTGGGGCTGCCTGGGCGCACGGCGATCGAGATGGTGTCGGGCGAGATCGGCTCGCGCGTGACCTTCCGCATCGTCGAGATCCCGGCGCAAAAACCGGACGAAGCTCTGCGTGGCCCGCATCTGCACCACGGCTATGAGGAATGTATCTATGTGCTCAAGGGCGAGGGCCGCACGTTGAGCGAGAGCGGTGAACTGGCGATCGGACCTGGCGACGTCGTGCTGGTGCCACCTGAGGAAAAACACGTCACCCGCAACACCGGAAAGGATCCGCTGGTCCTGCTTTGCTTCTTCCCGACGCCCGATATTGTCGGCTCGACCGAAAACTTCCCCGACTTCTGATTCATTCGTGATTTTGAAAGCCGAAAATCGTAAATGAGCAATAACGTTCTTTGCCTGCGTCCCGAGGTCGATTTCACGCGCGTCGATGCGCCTGCGCCGGCGACGTTGTATGTCGATTATCGCAAGCCAGACGATGCCGATGTGCCGGAGTTGATGCGCGCGGTCGATGCACTGATCATCCCGGCGGTCGGACCCAAGGTTGCGCCCGCCCTGTTCGAGGGTAGCCGCCTGAAGCTGGTTCAGATCACCGGCGCCGGCGTTGACCGCGTCGACCGCGACACGCTGACGCGCCTCGGTATTCCGGTGGCAAACGTCGCCGGCGGCAGCAACGATGCGGTTGCCGAATATGCGGTGACGATGGCCTCGCTGCTGCTGCGGCGCTTTGCCTGGGCCGACGCCGAAATCAAGGCCGGCAACTACGCTGCGTTTCGCGCCCGCATGGCGGCGGACAATCTCGCCGGCCTCGACGGGCTGCTGGTAGGCTTAATCGGCTTCGGCGCCATCGGTCTGGCGGTCGCGAAGGCCTTCGCCGCGCTCGGCTGCCGTATCTGCTATTACGATCCGGCGCCGCGCGACCCTAAGGCAGCGGAGGCGATCGGCGCCAAGCCGATGACGCTCGACGCGCTGCTCATGTCCGCCGACGTGGTCAGTGTGCATGTGCCGCTGCTGCCGGCGACGAAGGGGATGGTTGGCGAGCGTGAACTGTCGCTCATGAAGCCGGGCGCGGTGCTGATCCAGGCCTCGCGCGGCGGGGTGGTGGACGAGGCGGCGCTGGCCGCGCATTTACGTTCGAACCGGCTCGGCAGTGCCGCGGTCGACGTCTATTCGACCGAGCCGCCGACGGCCGACAATCCTCTGCTCAAGTTGGAAGGTGAGGCGGCGCGGAGATTGTTGCTCACGCCGCACATTGCCGGGGTGACGCGCCAGTCCTGGGGCATTCTTTTCCGGTCGGCGTGGCAGAACATCGAGCGTGTGCTGCGCGGCGAAGCGCCGCTCAACAGAGTATTTTGAGGGACATACGATGCCAGGCCGTAAACGCAAACCGACAATGCGCGACGCGAAATCCTCTGCATTCGAGAGGAAACACTACAATTACGGCAGCTGGACCAAGGGCCGTTTTTCCGAAGCGGTGACGGTCACGGGGCCCGGCAAGACGATCTTCCTCGCCGGCATCGGGTCCGAGCATGAGGAAACCGGCAAGATACTCTATCCCGGCGATTTCGAGCGGCAGTGTCGCTATGCCTACAAGAAGCTGAAAAAGGTGCTGACCCGCAACGGCGGGACCATGGCCGACGTGGTCAAGCAAGTGACCTATGTCACCGACGTGCGCCATCAGAAACAGGCGGGCGAAAGCCGGAAGCTGGCCTATGGCGATGCGCCGCTGCCGGCACATACCTTCCTCAATGTCAGCCAGCTTGCGTGGCCCGACATGTTGGTCGAGTTCGACGTGATCGCGGTCGTGCCGTTGAAATAAGGAGAGGTCAGGACGCGGCGTGCCCGATCGCTCGCTCAAGCCGTCCCTCGTATTCCTGGAACTTGGCGTCGTGGCGGTTGCGCGGACGCGGCAGTTCGACCTTGAGTTCAAGCGAGATGGTGGCCGGCCGTCCGCTCATCACCAGCACGCGGTCGGATAGATAAATTGCCTCGCGGATATCGTGGGTGATGAACAACACGGTTTTTTTGGTCGCCTGCCAGATCTCGCCCAGCGCCTTCTGCATGCTCTCGCGCGTCTGCGCATCAAGCGCGCCGAAAGGCTCGTCCATCAGCAGCACGGAGGGCTCGATCGCCAGTGCCCGCGCAATGCCCACGCGCTGGCGCATGCCGCCCGAGAGCCGGTAGGGATAAAATGTCTCGAAGCCGGACAGCCCGACCAGGTCGATATGGCGCTGCACGTGAGTGCGCCGCTCGTCTGCCGGCATGCCCTTCGACTTAAGGCCGAAATCGATATTGCCGGCGACGGTTAGCCATGGCATCAGCGCGAATTCCTGGAACACCACGCCGCGGTCGAGGCCGGGGCCGGATACCTTGCGGCCGTCGACATAGATCGCGCCGCCGCTTGCTTCATCCAGCCCCGCGCTCAGATTGAGCAAGGTCGACTTGCCGCATCCTGAGGGGCCGATAAGGCAAACGAATTCGCCTTCGTGCACCGAGAACGAAACATTATCGAACACGCGCAAAGTGCGGGTGGTGTTCCACCCTTCCTTGCGCTGGTAGCTCTTCACCAGATTTTCGACGCGCAACTCGCCCATGGCTTAACCGAGGTCCCGCATGATGCCCCACCGCTCGACCGTCATCACCTCAAGCGTGCGCAGGAATACGCGTTCGATCAGAAGCCCGACGATGCCGACTACGAAGAGCGAGCCGAATACGATTTCCGAGTTGAAATATTCCTGCGCCCAATAGATGCGGTAGCCGAGACCGGCACTGACCGACACCAGCATTTCCGCCACCACCAGGATGCGCCAGGCGCGCGAAAAGGCCTGCCGGTAGCCGGCAATGATGGAGGGCAGCGCGGCCGGGATCAGCACGCGCCAGAACAGGCCGAAGCCGGAGACACCGAAGGCGCGGCCCGCGCGGATGAGCGCGAGATCGACCGTCTTTACCCCGGTCCAGGTGTTGAGCATGACAGTGAGCGTAACTTCGTAGATCAGGATCGAGATGATGGCGAAGTCGGTGAGCCCGAACCAGATCATCGACAGCGGGAACAGCGCCGTGCCGGGGATCGCCAGCAGGAAATTCATCGGCGCGACCAGCGCGCGCTCCCATAGCCGGAAATAGCCCATCAATACACCGAGCAGCGTGCCGAAGAACATGCCGAACACCGCACTCTTGATCAGACGGCCGAGCGTGGCGCCGATGTCGTGCCAAAGCGTGCCCTCGTAGGCCATCGTCCAGATCGCGACGAAGATATTGCTCAGGGGCGGCAGGATCGCCGGCGGCACGTGGCTCAGCCGTACCGCCACTTCCCACAGCAGCATGATGCCGACGATGGGGATGACGGTGGACATGAGGTTGCCGGACGCGGCCATCAGCGCGCCGCCGGAGCGCACTTCTTCCGGCGACGCGGTCGCGTGGCGTTCTGGTGTCACGACGCTCATGCCATCGCTGTCCGGCTCGACCCCGCGCGGTGCGGATCGTTCACTTCGCCGCCGCCGCTTTGGCGCCGTAGCTGGTGTCGATGATGGCCTTGAGATCGAGCGGCGCCTTGAGTTGCTTGATCTTGAGCAGGTAGTCGTGCGTGGCCGGGATGTCCTTCATGTCGCCGGAACTGAACGCGGCGCCGCCATAGCGGTCGACGTCGAACAGCATTACGCGCACGTCGTCGGCGGTCAGCTGGCCGCCGCGGCGCGCGACTTCGTCCACATAGATCTGGATCGTCTGTTCCTTGTGCGTGCCGATATATTTGTCGGCCATTTCATAAGCGTCGACGACCTTCTGCACGACGTCCGGATGATCCTTGCGGTAGCTTTGCGTAGTGGTGAGCAGGAAGGGGTAGGTAATGTTCGCCATTTCCTCGAATTTCTTGGCGGGGATCACGACCTTGCCATGGCCGGCATTGACGATGCGCTGCATGCCCGGCTCCCAGCCGATCACTGCGTCGAGGTTGTTCGACGAGGTCGCCATCGCCCCCGGCATGTCGACAACACGCAGATTGGTGAAGTTGAAATCGCTCTGCTTCATGCCTTGTTGTTCAAGCAGCATCAGCACGATCGGTGAACATGCCGGTGCCCATCTGGGTGCCGATATGCTTGCCCTTGAAGTCGGCGAGCGTCTTGAGATTGGCGTTCGCGTTGCTGGCGACCAGCTTTCCGTAGAAGCCGCGCGCGGCGACACCGACCGCGACCAGCGGCACGCCCCTGCCTACCGCTGCCATAAATGGCACGTGCGCGGATTCCGCGAATTGCAAGGTGCCACTCGACAGCCCTTCGATGGCGAGGCCGCCGCGGGCCAGCGGCTTGAGTTCCACATCGAGACCTTGTTGCTTGAAAAAGCCCTCGTGCATGGCCACGAGGCTCGGCACAGTGTTGATGCCGGCGCTTTGGCCTATGAGAATCTTGTCCGCGGCGTTCGCTGGGCCGGCCGCGGCGAGGCCCGCGGCAAAGGTCAGCAGGAGTATTTTTTTGACCATTGGTGAAATCTCCTCCACTAGAGTGACGACGATAACCGCCCTTGCTTGCAAAGCAAACCGGCCGCTTTTGTTTCGGCTTGTCCGGGCAGTTTCGGCCATTGCCCCCTTTGCGGCCGCTGATTTCCGTCGTCCTCGCGCGCCCGTCAGTCTATCATGCTCGCGCTCAGGGAGGGGACGTCAACGATGATCAAACAATCAGTCGGACTGGCCTTAATCGCGATTCTCACGGCGTGGGATGGCGCTTCGCCTACCGCCGCGGAGGACATCAAAGTTGCCGTCGGCATGGCCGGCGGCGTCAATCAGGTGCCGGCTCTGGTCGCCAAGGCGAAGGGCTTCTTCAAGGAGGAGGGGCTGGACGTTGACGTGCGAGCTTTGCCGCGCGGAAGCGTCGCGGTCGAGGGCCTGGGCAACGGGTCGCTCCAGTTCGCCGAAACAGCCAACGCCACCTTCTTCGCGGCCGTAGCCAAGGGCGTCCCGTTATTTTCGGTCGGCATCAGTTCGCGCGGTTATACCGGCAAGCTTCTGGTCGCCAACAAAAACGCGGGGCTGAAGACACTCGCCGATCTCAAGGGCAAGCATCTGGCCACGCAAGTGGGTACCGGCATGCATACGGTGCTGCTGATGCTGCTGCAAAAGCAGGGTCTGAAGGAATCAGATTTCAACATCACCAATCTCCGCGTCGTCGACATGCCCGCGGCGATGGAGTTGGCGGACAATATCGACGCGGTACTCGGCTGGGAGCCGTCAATCCAGCGTATCGTGCAGGCCGGCAAGGGCAAGGTGATGCTGACCTCCGGGCAACTGCAAACTATGGCCGGCATCACCTATCCGTTCCTGGTTACGACCACGGCCGCCTACCATAAGGAGCACCCCGACATCGTGCAGAAGCTGATGAACGGCTATGCCAAAGCGGATAAATTCATAACCACGCATCACGGTGAGACGGTGCAGATCTATCTGGATGAAATCCAGCGTCGTGGCGCCAAGTTATCGAAAGAAGACATTCAACTCATGCTGTTCGACGATGTGGACCGGTTCGGCGCGGCGGCGTTCACGACGGCCGACATGCAGGACCTGAGCGCGACCCTGGCTTATATGGAAAAGACGGGGCTGTTGAAGACCAAGGTCGATATTGAGAAGAACATCGACCAGAACTTCGGCAAGAAGGCCGACGCGAAGGCAGGCAACAAATAGTTGCAGGACGATACCGGCGCGATCGCGCGGGTGCGGCTATGCCGGTTTTGCTTGCCGGCTGTGCTCGCGGAGCAGGCGCGCGCCGGATTCGGCCAGCGCCGCCTTTTTGCGCTCCAACTCACTGTAGAGCAGCCGGCCGCCACGCTTCACCGGCTTGCCGGCGACCAGGACGGTGTCGACGTTGCCACTGTGGGAGTGGAACAATACCGTCTCGACCAGGCCGTGACGCGGAAACAGGTTGAGATCACCGGCGCGGATCAGGATGAGGTCGGCCTGCTTGCCGGGCGTAAGGGAACCGATCCTGTTCTCCATCCCGAGCGCACGCGCGCCATCGATCGTCGCCCACTCCAGCGCACGCCGCGCGAGAATTGAAACGGCGGAAACTTCCTGACCATTCTTATTGACGGCGATATTGTCGACCCCGCGCTGCACTTGCAGGGCAAAGCGGGCGGCCCACAGCATCTCGCCGCCGATATTGGACTCGACGTCGATGCCGATCGAAGGCCGCGCACCCAGCGCCAGCACTCGGCCGGTGACTGGTAATCCGTGTCCCATCTGCATTTCCACTTCCGGCGTCACGGTGAACGAGGCGCCGGTCTCGGCCAGGACGCGCAGCTCGTCGTCGCCGAGCTTATTTCCGTGCACCGCGTTGAAATGCGGGCCAAGCAATCCGTCGCGCTGCAAGCGAAAAAGACCATCAGGCGTCTTGCGGTTGAATGGCATGCGCCCGCCGATATGGCAGCTGGCAATTAGGTCGTACTGTCGGGCGAGGCGGACATCATGTGCGGTGGCTTCGTAGGAGGCGAGATCCGGCCCGCGAATACATAGGGCCATGGTCACCAGTGCGTTGTTGGAAGCGAGGCGGCCGTGGCGGAGACGCTTCACCTCGTCTTCGGGGTGGAAATAGTCGTCGGTCGGCACGCCGCCCTTGCCGAGCCGCGGCTTCGGCGTGCCGTGGCCGAACACCGCGCGGATGCCGGATTCTGTGAGCGCGTCGATGGCGCGGTCGGAATGCTCCGGTGTCGGATTATTGTGACACCAGTCGAATAGCGTAGTGACACCGCCATTGAGCTGGTTCAGCGCGCCGACCAAATTGGCGATGTAGACGTCCTCGGGCGCGTAGCGGGTGGCGAGCCCGGCATGCATGTTCTTGCCATAGTCGAACAGCGTCCAATCGCCGGCGATGCCGCGTATTCCGGTTTGCCATGTGTGCTGGTGCGCGTTTACCAGACCGGGCATGACGATCATGCCCTGCGCGTCGATGATGTCCGCGCTCTCCGGCGCGGTCAGCCCCTGGCCGATCGCGCGGATGCAGTCGTCCTCGATCAGCACATCGCCGACGGGCAGGTCCCCGAGCGCCGGATCTAAGGTGAGCAGACTTCCGTTCCTGACGAGCGTGCGTGCCTGAGCGGCCATCGGCGTGCCTCGATTGCATTCCCACGACGTGGAATCGTGCTGCGATCCTATCGGCGGCATTGCTCGTGCGAAATGCAGTATTGTCAATGCCGGCGGCTGCGACCGCGCCGGGTCGCGCGCGCTCAGGGCTGCGCAATCCTGATTCCCGCTACGCCTGAGCGTTCGATCGCCTTTAAAAGCCAGCCGCTCTTCGTGATCTCAGCGATGAACGCGTTCACAAAAGTCAGGGCGGCGGGGCGGCGGCCCTTTTGCATTGCGATCCCGACGCGGGCGACGTCGAACCGGTCATCGAGAATGCGCGCAGGCGGAATTTTTGAAAGTGCCGTTGTCAGCACCGGTCTTGGCGCGGCCACCACGTCGTTCTCTTTCAATCTGAAGCCTTCGAACGCTGCCGCGACACCTGGGTAGCGAATCAGGGTCGCATGCCTGAGCGTGCGTGTCAGGAACAAGTCGAAGGCGGATCGCTCCGCAACGCCGATCCGAATGCCCGAAACGTCTGCGTCGGGGACGGCGCGGATGCGGGATTCCTGCGCCACGAGATAGGTTGAGTTCGCTTCCAGATAGGGCGCGCTGAAATCGAGCACGGATTGCCGATCGTGCTCGACCACGACCGTAGCAAGATCCCATTCGTCGGCATCGGTGGCGCGGATGAGATCGCGCACCGTCGCATAGGCGCAGGGCTCGAACGGCACATCCAGACGCTTCGCAAGCTCGGTGCCGATCTCGATGGAGACACCGCGCAAACTTGCGGTTGCAGGATCTTTCACGACGTAGAGCGCGCTCGCCATCGGAAAGGCCACACGCAATTTGCCGCGCGCGATCAGTTCAGCGCGCGCCGCCGTCGAAGGCATAATTTCCGCAGACTGGGTGGGCGACATGAGCTACCAGATGTCCTTGTCGTTTCTCGGACGCATCGTCTACACTTTCACGGACACAGCAGGAATATCATGCCACAAGTCACCGTCATTGTTGGCAGTTTGCGCAAGGCAGCTTTCAGCCGGAAGCTGGCCAATGCCCTGATTTCCCTGGCTCCGCCATCATTGAGCTTGCGGATTGCCGAGATTTCTCAGTTGCCGTTGTACAACCCGGACCTTGAGGAGTCGGGCGCGCCCGAAGCTTGGCTGGCGTTTCGCTCATTGGTGAAAGCGACTGACGCAGTTCTATTCGTGACGCCCGAACACAATCGATCGGTGCCGGCCGCGTTGAAAAATGCGATCGACATTGCCTCGCGCCCGCGCGGGCAGAATATGTGGGACGGCAAGCCCGCTGCGGTCGCAAGCATTTCGCCCGGCGCGATTGGCGCATTCGGCTCCAACAATCATCTTCGGCAGTCGCTGATGGCGGTAAACATGCCAACCTTGGCGCAACCGGAAGTCTATATCGGCGGCGCTGAAGCCGTTTTTGATGCAGCCGAACACGTTGCAGACAAGGACACCCGCTCTTTTTTGGCGAATTTCATGAACGCGTTCGCCGAGTGGATCGACAAGACCGCCCGAAGAAAAGTCTGACACGCGCGACCGTCTCACCGCCTGAGAAACGCGGTGCGCCGACGTTGGGCGAGGCCCAACTCTCGTGCTTCGCGTCCAAAGCTGCTATGGTTAGTCTCGCAAATTGCGTTGCGAGACGGCGGGCAAGAATGCGCGTGACAAAGTGAACCACGCGGCTTATCGGGAGGGACACATGGCACGTTCGAAAGAAAATCTGACGCGGCGTCGCTTCGTCCACGCTGCCATGATCGGCACGGGCTTCGCATTTGCTCCGTCCATCGTGTCGGGTCAGGGCAGCAAGCTTGGACCGACAAAAGTCTTCATCGGCTCAAACCCGTCGTTCGGCGGCATCATGATCGCCGACCAGAAGAAATTCTTCGAGCAGGAAGGCCTGTCGGTTGAGCTTACGTATTTTGCCAGTGGTGCAACGGCGGTGGACGCCTTTCGCGCTGGGCGCGGTGACATTGTAGGAGCGGGCGATCTGCCGTCGCTCCGGCTGTGGCAGCAGAATGGGGTAGGCCTTTGCCCGCTGGCGAATTACGGCGATCTGAGCGTGGTCGTTGCGAAAAAAACGATCACGAAGCCGGCAGACCTGAAGGGCAAGAAAGTGGGTGTTCTGCTGGGCGGCACAGTCGAATATTTTGCCAAGCTCTGGCTTGCTTCCGGTGGCATTGACCTCAAGGATGTCGAGGTCATCAATCTGCGTCCGATGGAAATGGTCGCCGGCCTGACGCGCGGTGATATTGACGCCTTTGTCGTCTTTCAACCCTTTGGCTGGATGGCGACCAAAGCGGATCCCGATGCGCACATCGTGACCACCGCCGAGCCTTATTTTCGGGAATGGCTCGTGGTCAACACGACGCCCGAATTTGCCAAGTCGCATCCCGCAGAGCTCAACGCTTTTCTGAAGGCGCTTGACCGCTCCGGCAAATGGATTGTCCAGAATATGGACGAAGCCACCCAACTTATCGGAAAGAGCCTGCGCATGGATGACCTGGCGACGGTCAAGATGATGCTGCAGACCATCGACTGGAAAATTGCCTTTACCCGCAAGTTCCGCTCGGACATGGACAATCTTGGCCAAGTTCTTCAATGTGCCGATCGACTGGAAGAAGAACTTCGATTCCGCGCCATTGGCGAAACTGGGGCCGTCTTTTGTCGAGACATAAGATGAGGGCGGCCTAGCTCCCGCGAATGAGGCAAATTGCCAGAACGGATTGGTCGGCGCTGCGGCTGGTACAGGTCGGCAAGCAGTTTGAAGGAATGTCGGGTAACCTTCACAGCGCCGTCAACGCGATAGACCTGGAAATTCGCCGCGGCGATTTCTACTGCCTGCTCGGGCCGAGCGGTTGCGGCAAGAGCACCATCCTCAACCTTATTGCCGGGCTCGAAAAGCCCACGATCGGCGACGTAGAAATCGTCGGTCCGGGCGCGGCCTGGCGCGCGCCGATCGATGGGCCGGGCACCGACCGGACGATGATTTTCCAGGATGCATCTGCCGCCTTGTTCCCCTGGTTGAACGTTGAGGAAAATGTCCTGTTTGGGCCGCGGCTGACCGGAAAGGCCGACGATTACCGGCCTAAGCTGAAGATTTACCTGAAGATGGTGGGCCTCATCGAGCACGCAGCGAAATTCCCCTTCGAGCTCTCCGGTGGAATGAAGCAGAGGCTGCAGCTGGCCCGCGCGCTGATTATGGAGCCCGAGATTCTGCTCATGGACGAGCCCTTCGCCGCGCTCGACGCGATCACCAAGCGCAGCCTGCAGATCGAGCTGGCGCGAATTTGGCACGAGACCGGGAAGACCTTCATCTACGTCACCCACGATATCGTCGAGGCGCTGCTGCTCGGCACACGCGTCGGCGTGATGACGGCGGGGCCGGGCGCCAGGATCAAGAAAGAAATTCGTGTGGACATACCGAGACCGCGTTCGACGGGTAGCGCCGAGTTCGTTAACTCCGTGCGCACGCTCGAACGCCTGATTGAGGAGGAGATCAATGCAGCCCGCGCGACAGCTCTCGAGTGAGCAAAGCCGTCCCGCGCAGCGGCACAAAGCTGGCCTGATTGCCACGCCGGCAGTCCGCCGCTTTTTGTGGCGGCTGGGCTGCGCGGCCGTGTCGCTCACCGTCGTCGTTATTGTCTGGCAACTCGCAGTCGGCACGCTGGTGAACGCCGCGCTCGTTGCCACGCCGGCGGCGACCTTCAGCAAGGCCTGGACCATGATCCAGTCGGGTGAACTTTTTGGCCATGTTGCCGTCAGCCTGCGACGCGTCATTGTCGGCTACGTGACCGGCTGTTTCCTCGGAATTCTGTTAGGGGCAATTATCGGGCGTTATCGGCTGGTCGCGGACTTTGCCGATCCGGTCATCGAGCTCATTCGGCCCATTTCGCCCGTAGCTTTGGTGCCGCTCGCCATGCTCTGGTTCGGCATTGGCGAATTCTCGAAGTACTTCATCATCATCTACGCGACGATCGTGGTCATTCTGCTCAACACTGCCGCCGGCGTGTCGCGCACCCCCGAAATGCGCATCCACGCCGCGCGCTGCCTTGGCGCCACTGATTATCAGTTGTTCTGGAAGGTGATCCTGCCGTCAGCGGTCCCTTACATCCTGACCGGAATGCGGATCGCGCTCGGCTTCTCGTTCATGGGCATTGTGGCTGCCGAGCTTATCGGCGCGCGCGAGGGCATTGGCTTTCTCATCATGAATTCGCAAATGCTGATGCAGACCAGCCAGCTCTTTGTCGGGCTCCTGACGCTTGGAATTCTTGGCTTGATCGTCGACCGTATCTTCCGCGCGTTGCTCGCGAGAAGCATGCGCCGCTACATGCGCGCTGACGAGCTTATCTAGCTGTCGATGCGGTGATCGTCAGTGAAGGAGTACAGTTCCTGGATACGCTTGAGCCTTGGCGAGCGGGGCGGTGTCACGCCCCAGCGGTCGGTGCGGTTCGGCGGCCATTTCCAGTAGTCAGGTCCGTGAAAGCTGTAGCTGTCGTCGACCTGCTCGACGTCCGTTGTGTATTCAATCGGCAACTCCTCGGGCCCGGCGAAATAACAGAAAATGTTCGAGCCGGCGCCATGGCGCCCCGGCCCCCACTCGATCGGATAGCCATGGTCATTGAGACGGCCGGCGCCGCGCATCACTGAATCGATGTCCATCATCTCAAATGAAATATGATTGAGCGTCGGTGACGACATTTTTGCGATCAAGATGGAATGGTGATCGCTGTTACAGCGCATGAAATAGAACATGTCCGATTCATCGGTCAGCTTGAATCCGAGCGCGTCGATGTAAAATCGGTAGGCCGTGTCGGCCTTGGCCGAATTCAGATTGACGTGCGTGATCTTGATCGGACGATCCGGGACGACGGTCGCATCATTGTGATCCGCGACGTCGCAGACCACCGCGAGATTGCGCCCCTCCGCATCCTTGAAGCCGAAGCCATAGCCGCCGCCCGGCCGGCTGATTGGGTGAGGGGCCTCGACCGCGCCGACTTTGGCCGTGGCAACTTGGCGGTGCAGGGCATCGACGTCTGCGTGGCTTGCGGCATCGAAAATGATGCGAAGCAGAGCGGGGCGGCCGCGGTCGAACAGGCCGAGGATATGATGATAGTGGCTGCTGCCCCTGAAGAAGCGCGCGTCCTTGCTGTGCGCGACTTCCTGGAGTCCCGAGATTCCGCCGTAGAAATTCGACGTGTGCTGAATATTTCCAACCGAAACGTCGACGCAGCGCACCCCTCTTACGGCCGCCATCGTAGTCCTCCTCGCAACACCGTCGTTCGGATCATGCCCAGATCTCGTCAGCCAGCTCCACGACCATGCGCAGCTTCGCCCACTGCTCTTCTTCGTTGAGCAGGTTGCCTTCCTCGGTCGAGGCGAAGCCGCACTGGGGCGACAGACAAATCTGGTTGATGTCGATGAATTTCGTCGCCGCCTCGACCCGTCGCTTGATCTCGTCGCGCGGCTCCAACCGTCCGGATTTTGTCGTTACCAGCCCGAGGACCACTTTCTTGTTTTTGGGCACGAAGCGCAGTGGCTCGAACCCGCCAGCGCGGTCACTGTCGTACTCCATAAAATAGGCATCCACGTCGATCGTGTTGAATAGCACGTCGGCCACCGGCTCGTATCCTCCGGAGCCGAGATATTTGGACTGGTTGTTGCCGCGACACAGGTGCATCGTGATGGTCATGTCGTCCGGGGCTGCGGCGATCGCCTCGTTCATCAGTTCCGCGTCCGCTGCGAGGAGTTGATCCGGATCGTCGCCGCGCTCCTTCAGCATGGCGCGATGTGCGGGATCGCACCAGAGCGCGATATAGACCTCGTCGAGCTGTAGGTAGCGGCAACCGGCATCGGCAAAGGCTTGCACCGCTTTCCGATAGGCCTTGCCGAGATCGCCGAAGAACTCATCCAGCGACGGATAGACCGCCTCGCTGACCATTTCGCGGCCGCTCCGCGTGTAAAGAGCGCTGGGCGCCGGGATAGTCATCTTCGGCGTCTGCTTAGTGTGCGACTTTAAGAACCGGAAGTGCTCGACCATCGGGTGCCTGGTCAGGCCCAGCTTTCCACTGACATTGACGGCATCCCGCCGCGTGGTGATCCCCTTGAACTGGATTTCTTCCGCCAATTTAGTCCATTCGGTGCCGTCGAAGCCGGCAAGAAAATCGAGATTCCACCACGAACGCCGGAACTCCCCGTCGGTGATCGATTTGAGCCCGATTTCCTCCTGCTTGCTGATCGCTCGCTTAATCTCGTCGTCTTCGACTTTTTTCAGCTCATCGGCTGTGATTTCACCTTTGGCTCGTTTTGCGCGCGCCTCTTTTAGGCGGGTCGGGCGCAACAGGCTGCCGACGTGGTCGGCACGAAATGGGGGCAGTGTATGTTTCATGGTGTGCTACTTCATATTTTTCAGCCACTCGGGCGATACGATCGCCTCGGCCTCGATTTCAACCAGCGTAAGGCAGCCTTTGCAACGGTGGAAGTGCAGCGTGAGCACGTCCCGTTTAATGAGACCAGGTGTTGGGCACGATGGGATATGTAGTTGCGCAACTAATGAGGCATGAAAAGGCGCCGGAAAAGTTTCGCGTGTGGTCACCTTATGCGTCAATCGGCCGGGGGCAAAGGTTGACAGTGCCGGTCACGGGGCAATCGCTACCTGCATGGGTGCTCATCACAGCCGCACGCTTATCATCTTGCCAGTATCGCTTCTATTTGGACTCCTCGCTGCACCCTGTATCACGGTCGGCCGAATACGACGTGGCAGTTCGAAGAACTACGGCGGCGTTCCCTCATTAATGACGTTGCGCACGCCGCCGAAAACGCACCTGATTGCTCTGATTGAATTCGCGCTCCGGCACCGACTGCTCGTCGAGGCATGGTTGCCGTGAGAGGCGGATTGAATGATGTTCGAAAACCGCGGAAATGGCCGCCGCGTGCCTGCACCTCTCGCGTTGGCGGCAGTTCGCTCGTTGGGCTGCCGTTGTTACCGCCGATTAGCCAGGACCAGAATTATCACCACTTCGCCGATCAACAAACCATACTTGGCATGCCGCGTTTCTGGAACGTCGTTTCGAATTCGCGTTCATTGCGGTCGGCGTGGCCGGGAGATTTATTCAATCGGCTCGATCTTGAGCCGGCATATATTGAAGCATATTGCTGCCACGGCCGCGTGTTTCGCAATTCCGAGATGTTTTCAAAAGCGGCAGCCGATCCCGGCGTATTGATTTCCGTGTCGGCGAGCCCTAGCATTTCTATCGGTTGAGTTCGGTTGCTAAATTTCTCTTACTTCGTCAGTTGATCAGAGCATGCTCATGAAACGTGCGGCTGTAACGACATTTGTTGCCTTTCTCGTTTTTGCTCCGGCCGCGACGCTTGCCCATCCCGGGCATTATGGCGTAGGCGGGTTAGCCCACGGCTTTGTCCATCCAGTCACCGGCGTCGATCACGTGTTAGCTATGATCGCCGTCGGAGTGCTCGCTGCACAGTACGGTAGCCGCGCTTTGTGGCTGGTCCCAATGAGCTTTCTGGTCGCTATGGGAGTCGCGGGCGCCATCGGCATGGCTGGAATTCCATTGCAAATCGTGGAGGTCGGAATTGGCCTTTCCGTCGTCGTCCTCGGGCTCATGATCGCCTTTCAAATTAAACCTCCGACGTCGGTGGCAATGGTGGTCGTCGGGTTTTTCGCACTATTTCACGGCTATGCGCACGGCTCTGAGATACCCAACGGCCGAGCAGGGCTGTCATTTGCCGTGGGCTTTCTCATTGCGACGGCTTTGTTGCTGGGCGCGGGCGTAGGACTTGGGCTGCTCTTGCAACGGCGGACATTGAGCCAGCGTTTGATTTAAGCCAGCGGTCGAGCAATGGCGCTGGTTGGCATTGCAGTGTTGGCGGGTGTCCTTTGATCAAGGGTCGATGAACACGCCGTTTTCGGGTCGTGCCTAAGGGAGGAAAAAAATGCAGCTAACTCCGAGAGAGTTCGACAAGCTGCTCATCTATATGATGGCCGAGGTTGCATTGAAGCGAAAAACAAAAGGCCAGAAACTCAATTATCCTGAAGCTGTTGCCATCATCTCGGCGGTTGCCCTTGACGGCGCCCGCGCGGGTAAAACCATCGAAGAAGTTACGAAGGATGCACGCTCTGCGCTGACCAAGAACGACGTCATGGATGGCGTCGCGGACCTGGTGCCGATGGTGCAAATCGAGGCGGTGTTCACCGACGGCAGCCGCCTGGTCACCGTTCACACTCCGATACAGTAGTGCGCGACTGGAGGTAACGATGGCCAAGGCGAAGACCTTTCCAACCCTTGCTTCAAACCTCGATCCGGCGTCGGAGGACGTGCCTCTCGGTGGATACGTTTGCAGCCCGGACCCAGTTACTTTCGATGAAAAAAAACAAGTGACGAAGCTTTCCGTGCGCAATACCGGCGACCGCCCGGTGCAGGTCGGCTCGCACTTTCATTTTTTTGAAGTCAACCGCGCTCTGGAGTTCGACCGGGCGGCAGCGTTTGGCCTCCACCTCAACATTCCGTCGTCGACCGCCATGCGGTTCGAGCCCGGCGATGAGCGCGAGATAGCTTTGGTGCCGTTTGGGGGAAAGCGCGCCGTTTTTGGATTCAATAACCTCGTCGATGGCCCGACGTCGGGTAAGGATGCTGCTGCTCGGAAGTCCAAGGCCGTAAAATTGGCAAGCAAGCGTGGTTTCCGCTCGGCAAGCTCGAAGTCCTGAACTGCTTGAAGCAGTGCGTGTGAATTGAGGGACACCTATGGCGACGATTTCTCGTGGCGAATATGTCAATTTATTTGGTCCCACGGTGGGTGATCGCATCCGATTGGGCGATACCGGATTGTTTGTCGAGATCGAGCGCGACTTGCGCGGCCGGTTTGGCGACGAGATTGTGTTCGGGGGTGGCAAGAGCCTGCGCGAAGGCATGGGCATGGACAACCGGATAACGCGCAAGGCCGGGGCAGCCGACCTTGTCATCACCAACGTCACAATCATCGACGCAGTACAAGGCGTGGTAAAAGCCGACGTCGGAGTCAAAGACGGACTTATTTGCGGCATCGGCAAGTCCGGCAATCCGCAGACCATGGATGGCGTTACGCCCGGTTTGGAGCTCGGTCTGGCAACTGATGCGATCTCGGGCTCGCATTTGATTCTGACCGCGGCCGGTATCGACACGCATATCCATTTCATCTCGCCGCAGCAGGCAGAAGCAGCCTTATCCAACGGAACGACGACCTTGATCGGTGGAGGAACGGGTCCATCAGATGGTTCCAACGCTACGACGGTCACGCCGGGCCCCGGCAACATCGAAATGATGCTGAAATCTTTCGAGGGCTGGCCAGTCAACGTCGGAATTCTCGGCAAGGGTCATGGACACGGAAAGGCCGCGCTCGTGGAGCAAATCGAGGCCGGTGCGGTGGGCCTCAAATGTCACGAAGACTGGGGGACCACTCCGGCCGTGCTTCGCTCCGCGCTCACGGTGGCGGACGATATGGACGTTCAGGTCTGCATCCATACCGACACATTAAATGAATCCGGCTTCGTCGAAGACACGATCGATGCTTTCGAAGGACGTACTGTCCATTCGTTCCACACTGAAGGTTCTGGAGGCGGGCACGCACCCGACATCATCAGGATCGCCGCGCTGCCGAATGTTCTTCCGTCGTCGACAAATCCGACGCTTCCCTACGGCATCAATTCGCAGGCCGAGCTCTACGACATGATCATGGTCTGCCACCATCTCAGTCCTGATATTCCGTCTGACGTTGCGTTCACGGAGAGCCGTGTCCGGGCCGAGACCATCGCCGCCGAGAATGTTCTGCAGGATCTGGGCGTGATTTCGATGTTCTCGAGCGACTCGCAGGCCATGGGGCGGATCGGGGAATGCTGGCTGCGCGCTATTCAGACCGCCGATGCCATGAAGACCGGCCGCGGCAAGCTGCCGGAGGATGCGCCAGGCAACGATAATTTCCGCGTGCTGCGCTACGTCGCGAAGATCACGATAAATCCCGCGATATCGCACGGTATTTCGAAAATTTTAGGCTCGGTCGAGGTCGGAAAGATGGCGGACCTGGTCTTATGGGAGCCGGCCTTTTTCGGTGCCAAGCCCAAACTCATTATCAAAAATGGGCAAATCAGCTGGGGACTCATGGGCGACCCGAACGCGTCGCTGCCGACGCCGCAGCCGGTTTACTACCGGCCGATGTTCGGCGCATTTGGCGATGCGTTGTCAAGGAACTGCATTTCGTTTGTCTCTGGCGCAGCGCATGCCGCCGGTATCCAGAAGCGCCTGGGGCTCAAACGGAAGGTGATCCCCGTCAAGAACATCCGGAAGATTCGCAAACGTGATATGGTCCGCAATTCCGGCACTCCAGATATCAAGGTCGATCCGGAAACATTCGCTGTCACCGTTGATGGAGTCCACGCGACGGTTCCGCCGATAAAGGTGGTTTCGCTCAATCAGAAATATTTCTTCAGCTAGCAAGCAGCCATGGTCATCATTGAAAGAGTTCTCGGCAATATCAACGATCGCGAATGGGCGAAGCGATTGTCCGGTGCCAGCATCGATATTCTTGAACTTGATCAGTGGGAGGCGCAGAAAAATCGCTTCCGGAAAAAGACGGCCAAAGGAACCGAACTTGCCGTCGCGCTTGATCGTGGGACGGTCATGCGCGATGGAGATATATTGGTCTGGGAAGCGAGCAATGCCGCCGGCATCGCGGTGCGGATACGCCTCCGCGAAGTCATGGTCGTCCATCTGGACGGCTTGGCACATCTCGCACCAGAGATCGCGATGCGCACCTGCCTTGAACTGGGACACGCGCTCGGCAACCAGCACTGGCCTGCGCTAATCAAAGGCGATCATGTCTATGTGCCACTTACCGTCGACCGGAAGGTAATGGCCTCCGTTATGAAAACGCATCGCTTCGAGGATATTCGTTATGAGTTTGTGCCCGGCAGTGAGGTCGTACCTTATCTCGCGCCACATGAATCGCGCCGGCTATTCGGGGGTGCCGAAGGCCTAGTGCATTCTCACGCGCATGAAACCTATGCCGAGCTCGACGCCGAAACAGGGCACGTGCACAGTCGCTCCCCAACGCGTCCCCACACCCATAGTCATGGCCAATCCGGTGACCACGTCCATTTCCACGGATCGTCGGCGCGTCTTGCAGATGACAATACAAAGTGATCGTGCCGGCAGGCAGCGGGCGGCGGCCCTTCTCGCTCGGATGTTGCAGTTCGGGGACTCAATGTTCCCGATCGGCGGGTTTTCGTTTTCGTGTGGGCTGGAATCCGCGATTCAAAAGGGCATTGTCCGGGATACTGCGACTCTTGCCGCCTACGCACGCACCGCGGTGGAACAGGCGGCACGTGGCGACGGAATCGCTCTAATTGCTGCACACAATGCCGCGACTGCGGCTGACTTCGATGCGCTTGTCTCGATCGACAGCGTCGTGTTCGCACGCAAACTGTCCGAAGAAACGCGGACGATGACAATTCGCATGGGCAAGAAGTTCACCGAGATCGGGTTGCAGGTCATAGGCCTTCCGTTTCTGAGCAGGTGGTGCGAATGCATCGAGGCCGGCACCACGCCCGGGTGTTACCCGGTGTCGCTGGCGATCAATTTCGCAGTACAGAATCTTTCTGCGAGGGAGGCGTTTGTTGTCCATCAATACGGGGTGGCGACGATGATCCTTGGCGCGTCGCTGCGGCTAATGCGGATTAGCCACATGGACACGCAACGCATTCTCTATGATCTCAATGACCGCGTGGATGCGGACTTCCAGATCGCGGCCAAGGCCCGTCTGTCGGACATGGCTGGCTATGCGCCACTTACAGAAATTCTGGCAGCCGTTCACACCAAAGCGCATGTGCGGCTGTTCATGAGTTGACCTGATTGGACATTCAAATGTCAAAAAAGAAAATCGTGCGTATTGGCGTGGGCGGGCCGGTAGGTTCCGGAAAGACGGCAATTGTGGAAAATATCACTCCGCGGCTGCTCGATCTCGGCATAAAGATACTCATCATAACCAACGACGTCGTGACTACGGAAGATGCAAAGCAGGTTCAGCGGACGCTCAAAGGCGTCCTGATTCAAGAGCGGATCCTCGGGGTTGAGACCGGTGCATGCCCGCATACGGCGGTCCGCGAGGACCCGAGTATGAATCTTGCTGCGGTGGAAGAGATGGAGGCGCGTTTCCCCGACAGCGACGTCGTACTGATCGAGAGCGGTGGTGACAATCTCACGCTGACGTTCTCGCCGGCGCTGGTAGATTATTTTATCTACGTGATTGACGTTGCTGCGGGTGACAAAATCCCACGCAAGAACGGGCCGGGAATTACTCAATCCGATATTCTGGTCATCAACAAGACTGACCTCGCGCCGCACGTGGGCGCGAGCCTCGACGTTATGAAACGAGATTCGCACCTTATGCGCGGCGGCAAGCCGTTCCTGTTCACCAATTGCAAGACCGGCGAGGGAATCCCCGCCCTCGTCGAGCTCATTGTGCAGGATTTGCTGTTCGATCTGGAGGTGCCGCGAAAGAAGTCGGCGTGACGTCGTCAGTCGCCACGGCCTGGCATGCCGCCGAAGCTCTTGGTGCATCGGCTCCCGAACTTGCGCCATTTCAGGACGAACCGGCGCAGATGAAAAGCGGGACTGTGGGCAAGACCGGCTTCTTGCGTCTCGGCTTCGAATTACGCGGCAAGCAAACGATCCTTGCGGACCTTGACCGCCGCGCGCCGTACATGGCCCAACGCGCGCTCTACTGTGATGACGGTGTGCCGGGGCTCGCCCATGTATTCATGATTACTACAACCGGGTGTCTTTTGCAGGGCGACCGGCTTGCGCTCGAAATCGTAATGGGGCCGCGCGCACAGGCGCACGTGACCACGCAATCTGCGACCAAGATTCACACGATGGATGCCAATTTTGCGGTACAGACGCAGACGATAACGCTTGGCGAGGAATCCTATTTGGAGCTGCTTCCTGATCCGCTGATTCCGCACCGGCGAGCACGCTACCTCAGCGATACGCGGATCTGTGTCCCGGCTTCGGCAACGTTGCTCTTTTCGGAGATCATTCAGGCGGGGCGGAAGCATCATCATCCGGACGAATGCTTTGGTGCCACGTTGTTGTCGATCGCCGCGGCCGCCTCTCGGCCGGACGGTCGGCTGCTATTCACCGAAAAGCTGCTCATCGACCCGCAGCGATACTCAATGCGTCAGACCGGTGTGATGGATTCGTTCGATGTATTTGGCAACGTGATCTTGTGCACGTCCAAAGACAAGGCCGAGTCCATTTATGCGCGCGTACAGGCCGATGTCGACCTTTCACGCGGTGTGGCCTGT
This sequence comes from uncultured Pseudomonadota bacterium, assembly GCA_963702605.1. Taxonomy (GTDB): domain Bacteria; phylum Pseudomonadota; class Alphaproteobacteria; order Rhizobiales; family Xanthobacteraceae; genus Pseudolabrys. The sequence continues at coordinate 416,062 of CAVPDI010000022.1, read as the reverse complement.
GGCGCCTGCCGGCTACCCAACGACGCGGGCCTCATCTTCAAGGTCGTCGGCCGGGAGTGCGCGCAGGTCAAGGCGAAGATACGCGAGTTTTGGGGCCTTGTTCGCAAGGAGGTGACGGGCGCCGACCTCCCGCAACCATTTCTCTGGCGCTGAACGTGAAAACGGGCACGGACACATTCGCCAAATTAGAAGCAGACATGAGCTAGCGCGCCGTACATGCCCGCTTTCGGGGGTAAGGCGGACATCATCGCACCCCACATCATTCATCGGCTGATGTGTTCGATGCCTAATTGATCGGGCGTCAGTTTTGGTCCCTTGTCAGTACCCGCTCCGGTTGGGTCGGGACTGGTGCTTGGACATTTGCCAGTGTGCTGACAAGCCCGATGTCCGGCATGATTGAATAACTCCAGCCGCAACTCGCAATGACGCAGCGTTAGTTCGCTGCGGCGCGGACGCGCCTACAACGACTATGCTTTTTGTCTGGTCGTGCGAGCGATCACAGCAGCCCTGTAGGCCTCGTCAGGTGCGCCGGCGCGCGCAATTTCACAGCCGATGCGCGCCCAAGGCAGCGATTCAGCTGCGTACATTTCGCCTACCATTTCGAACGCACTCGGAGTATCGAAGGCCCCAGCGGCGAACACCTGTCGGCCACGAAGTGCAGCGACACGCCAGCGCACCGTAGTCGCGCAGATCGGACAGAAATCGTATTCGACCGGATTCCCGCTCTCCGCTACGCGCGTAAACGTTCGGACCTCGCCATGAAATTCTTTTAGGTCGGAGTCCTCAATCACGACAGAAACGCCGTACGCGCTCCCCGTGCGTTTCTTGCATGCGTCGCAGTGGCAAACGTGCGCAAATAGATAGCGAGCGATGGTGAACCGGACCGCGCCGCACGAGCATCCGCCCGACAATAACATTTCATTTCTCCAAACTCGGCGAGACCATATCGCAACAGTAGCCCGCCGGCGATATCCTCATGACCACCGGGTAGGGGCACGGCGTTCGCTATTGGCCCTCAGCGGACATACGGCAGGGACCCACTCGATATCTGTTTTTGCGGGGTGAAGCAGAATCCGCGCAGACATGCGATCATGTGTGCTTTTAGACCAAAGCGGACCAACCTTCCAAAGTACCGTTAAGGGGCTGCATTAGCTGGCGTCCGACGGAGCGCGGCCATTGCCCTCGCTGTTGCGGGGACTCTTTTCTTATGCCTGCTATCTACGATAGCTTTCGTCCCGGAGGGATTTCTACAGAGCAACGCATGATGACGTCACTTCGACTTTTCGTCGCCCTTTGCGCCGCCGTCGTTTGGGCGGAATCATGCTCTGCTGATTGCTCCTCACTTCATGCACTCGCTCAGGAGCACGCCAATGACATGGCGCGCCGCAACAGTCTCGATCATGCTGGATTTATGCTCCGCCGTGGGCCGCGGGGCGCCGTCGCCGAGAATGTCGCGATGGGCTGCGACACCGAGGTCTGCGCAAGGCGAATGTGGATGCAATCGCCGCCGCACCGCGCGAACATGATGCTCGGCGGGTGCCAGGCCGTCGCATCTGCAGTATCCGCCACCGGCCGCCGGTATTGGGCGATGGAGATCGGTGGCAAACAATCGTGCCATCGTCCGTCGGCATGGCGTCACTGTCGCTCGAGCCGCCCACAGAGGCAGCGGTCACGATGGCGTTGTCGGTCGGGACTTCTCCATCGATGGAAGCAACGCGCCGTGAGTGCGCGACAGCTATCGAACCGGGTCAACAGACAGGTGAACGTGGCATTTGACGCGGTGTCAGTCGGATACGGGCATGTCCGGTATTGGATGCCAGCTCAACCGATCGACGCAACACTTGCGTAACGCGTACTAAATTCTCGCCAAATCGCTTTAAAGATCCCGGTTGCCAGCAATGCTAAAACTTTCGGATTCTGGGGCCGCAGCAAACCCAGGCGAAATATTTTTCAACATCAGACTGCGTTCTCTATATTTTCTATACTCGATAAGTGTTGCGTCGACCGGTTGAGACCGCCACCCATAAGGCGAATGACCTTTCGATCGCCTATCCGCCCGTACCAGTACAATCGCGGCACGTCGCAACCGAGAATAATCGCCTGCCGTTCGTGGGACTAGCTTCTCGATTGCCTTCCGATGGCAGTCCGATTAGTGAGCGCCCATGCGTTCTGTGCGGCATTTCGGTTTCAGCACCGCCAGCACGTTGCTCGGCGCTCCACTTCCTTTGCAAGGTTCTGGAAGCGATTGAATTCCACTTCGTTGTCAGGAAGGACGATCCACTTCCGAAGCCCATCAATGTTTATTATTACTCTGAACTTAAGTTCCTCCTCTAAACCCCGACGCGCAAGAAGACGAAGTTGAGAAAGATATTCAGGCTTGCGCCATTGGTTCCGATAAGCAGGATCGACGTGGATATCTATCGCCGAGTGATCCGGATCGAGCGAAAGATTTGGGTTGATTAGCATCTTAGATTGGAGTGGATACCACTCTTCCCCGAGCCATCGCCAAATTTGCCATCCGCAATTCCAGGTCCGGCAAACTTCGGGGCGGTCCCGGTAGATATTGCAGCCCTTGCCCGGTGCGCAGTGTTGGCACCATTGCCCTCCAGGTTTATCGATGGCAGGAACCGTGAGCAGTTTGCAGCACAAAGTGCAGCCGCCGCAATTACGGCCGGGAATTGTGGCGAGGGTATCTATTTCGGTGATTTGAAACACTTTAGTTTCCGGATCGGATAGTCTCGCGCACCTAATTCAAGGATGCGCTCGATATGATTGCCCCGCGAGGGAGCGGTCGTCGTGCTGCGAGTAGATCGGCCTCGTGACGGAACTTTGGGAATTTACGCGCCCAAATTGGCTTCATCACGTTCAACCTGCCGCATAACCGACGGCAATGGGCATCCCACATTGTCCCAATCGGCTTCGACAAGCGGCGCTATCCAGCGCTGATATTTCTTTTGATCGACACAGACTTCACCGCTCTCGCTGATCCATCCGATGTCGTTACAGCTGTCGTTAAGCGCGACCGTACATTTCGCTAACCGGCCAGTAGACCTGATAAGCAGTGAATTTCCCTTTGCGGCATAGCAAACGTAACTCTCGTCTTGACTAGGAGGCCGTAAAAATCCCGACGCATCCCAAAGGTGCGCTTCGATCTCCTTTTGATCCTGTTCTGAAATAATCGTAATGCTTTCGTCATTCGAACCGCCGAGACGAGCAATATTATGGAAAAAACAGCGAAAGCGCTGATCGTCACCGAATACGTCGTGAACGCGGCGCGCGAACTGACCAATGGAAATAAAGTTCTCCATCGTATAGTGCAGTCTCAATAGCACGACGAACTCGGCGCGTGTGGCCTTCATGGCGATCAGATTCGACCATATCCGATCGAAAGTTCCTCCGCCTGACGCAAGTTTGCGCGAGGCGTTATGCTCGTCAGAGTTGCCATCAAGCGAAATCTGAAAAAAATCGATCTTGTGATTTAAACATTGCGCAAAGCGATCCTGATCGAGGAAATAGCCATTGGTGGTCATACCTGAGCGGAACGCGAATCCCTCCGTTTTGGCCACGTCAAGGGCATGCTTGCTGATCTCCGTGATTACGTCTAAAGCCAGCAACGGCTCTCCACCAAACCAACTAATATCCAATTCATCCAAATCCGCACCGCGTCGATCAATCAACGATTTAATGCCGGTCACCACAGGGCGCGGCATTTTCTTGTTTTCGAACGTCTCATAGCAATACGTGCAGCGAAAGTTGCAGGCCTCGGTGGGCAATATGATGAGATTGAGGTAGTTTGAGCGAAAATGCCGGAGCTGTTCCGATTGCGAGATCATCGCGGCACTCAAAGGTAACGCACGCTACTTGTGACGGCCACTGACGGGCGCATTCACTTTTGGAGTGGTGAGTGAACTGCCACCAACGGGTGCATTCGTTTTTGGAGCTCGCATTGCACGAGGCGCTACGCAACGGGCCGCATTACTACACCCTTTGTTATCGCTGCCGGTGCAGGGGCCTCCATTTTGACACTGATCGTTGGTAGCCATCCTAGCCGCTTCGAAACTACCCTCCGGCTTTTGCGTGGGAAGCGCGGACCCTTGGATCAGCACCCGTCCGGCAGAATCCATTACGACATCTGAGGATCGTGCCAGAGCAGTTCGCGCCGCGACCACCGATGTCGCCGCTCCGACCGCAAGTGCTGCTTTTTCCAATAAACCACGCCGGCTGACACCGGGATCGCCATCACTTTTGGGGTCCTCAGACATTCCGTACCCCCGAGTTGGCCAGATATTCAGAATAGTGAAGATTGCTCATCGGCGCAAGGCGCAGTCCGCCAGGCACGCTACTTGTGACGGCCACCGACGGGCGCATTCACTTTTGGAGTGGCGAGTGAACTGCCACCAACGGGTGCATTCGTTTTTGGAGCGGCGCCCGTGGGTTGCATTGCACGGGGAGCGACGCAATGGCTCTCATTACTACACTTTGTGTTACTGCCGCCGGTGCAGCCGGAGTTATTATGACACTGATCGTTGGTACCCATCCTAGCCGCTTCGAAACTACCCTCCGGCTTTTGCGTGGGAAGCGCGGACCCTTGGATCAGCACCCGTCCGGCAGAATCCATTACGACATCTGAGGATCGTGCCAGAGCAGTTCGCGCCGCGACCACCGATGTCGCCGCTCCGACCGCAAGTGCTGCTTTTTCCAGTAAACCACGCCGGCTGACACCGGGATCGCCATCACTTTTGGGGTCCTCAGACATTCCGTACCCCCGAGTTGGCCAGATATCGAGAATAGTGAAGATTGCTCATCGGTTCAAGGCGCAACCTGCTAGCCCCTCCGTTGTAATGAATGATTTCTAATTGAAAACGGGCTGCTGTCCTTAAATGGAGACAGCACGTATGCGTGCGATTGGATCTCACCGGGCGAAGCCACTTGGTAACAAATAGACGATGATGGCTTGCCAAACGCTCGCCCAATCGCTTTGAGCGACTCTCCCCGCTGCCAGCGATCCCACAACTCCGTCTTCTCTGCCGCAGTGAACCCGCGACGAAACCTCTGATCCATCGCCACACCCCATCTTTTCCCTCAAAGATAAAGTGTTGCGTCGATCAATTGAGACCACCAGGATAAAGCGGACGTCTCATTAGGCAAATTTGATCGAACGGATTAGGAACGGAAGCCCAGCGGCACGCTGCATGGACCGCACTGGAGCGTTACATTATGCCCGATTGCATTGTGTAGGAGTTTTACGATGGCCCCGCGCGCGTACTGGAAAGGCTTCCTGCGCCTTTCGCTTGTGTCCTGTCCCATCCAGCTTTTCCCGGCGACGAGCGAGAGCGAGAAGGTAAGGTTCAATCAAATCAATATGGAGACGGGCAACCGTATTCGCTATCGCAAGGTCGACGAGGAGACCGGCGAAGAAGTGCCGTCGGAGAATATCATCAAGGGTTACGAGATTGCGAAAGGCCAGTACGTCGAGATTTCAGACGATGAACTTGAATTGATTGCGCTCGAAAGCACGAAGATAATCGATATCGATGAATTTGTTCCGAAATCTGAAATCGACGACCTGTATCACATCCGCCAGTACTACATCGCCCCGGACGGATAACGCGACAATGTCGTACCACGGACGGTAAAATAGGGCAAAATGAGCCCGAAATGGTACGACATCGGCAGTGGACAAAAGTAATGCATGTGACTGAAAAAACGACAAAAACCCGTCAGAGTCTGTCCCGTCGATTTTGTGTCGCTCCGATGATGGAATGGACAGATCGGCATTGCCGGTACTTCCATCGCCTGTTGACGCGCCGCGCGCTGATTTACACGGAAATGCTCACAACCGGTGCCGTGCTGCATGGCGATCGTGCCCGGCTTCTCGGCTTTGACTCATTTGAACATCCGGTCGCGCTTCAGCTTGGGGGTTGTGAGCCTCTGGCGCTCGCGCAGTCTGCGCAAATTGGCGAGGCATTTGGTTACGACGAAATCAATCTTAACGTAGGCTGTCCGTCAGATCGGGTTCAGGAGGGCCGCTTCGGGGCCTGCCTCATGGCAGAACCTTCACTGGTCGGCGAGTGTGTGGCGGCTATGAAAGCTGCGGTCGCAATCCCTGTGACGGTGAAGTGCCGTATTGGAATTGACGAGCAGGATTCTCAATCCGCTCTCTTTGCGTTTACCGAAATCGTAAAAAAAGCGGGCGCCGATGCATTGATCGTCCACGCGCGCAAGGCGTGGCTCAAGGGCCTGTCACCCCGCGAGAATCGTGAACTGCCACCCCTCGACTACCCGCTCGTCCGTCGGCTGAAAGCAGCCCATCCGAATCTTCAAATCATATTGAATGGCGGAATTGCCAGCGTGGAGCAGACAGCGACCGAGCTTGGCATCTTCGACGGCGTTATGATGGGCCGGTCGGCATATCAGGAATGCTGGCGGCTGCTCGCTGTGGACCCGGTTCTCTTTGGCGCGCCTGCACCGTTCGCAACATCCAAAGAAGCCGCACTGGCACTGATTCCGTATATCGAACGCGAAGCAGGCAATGGCGTTCGGTTACATGCCATCACCCGCCATGTCCTCGGGCTATTCCAGGGCGTACCTGGTGCGCGTGCGTTCAGGCGACATTTGGCGACCGAAGCCGTCAAGAGCGGCGCGGGCGCCCAGGTCATGACTGATGCACTTGCGTTGGTGATGGACAGCGGCATCGATTTAGCGCACATCGCCGCATAGGCTGGACCAATCCGTTACGCCATTCGAGGAAGTATGTTTCTGGGATATCCGCTCAGCGAGCTCGCGTGGCTTGCACTATGGATCGCGGGCGCCGGCATCATCGTCGGAATCCTCGCCGGGTTGTTTGGCATCGGGGGCGGCGCAATTATCGTTCCCGTATTATATGAAGTGTTCCGGGTACTCGATGTGCCTGAGGATGTTCGTATCCAGTTGTGCATCGGCACCTCTCTCGCGATTATCGTGCCGACCACCGTACGTTCCTATATAGGTCACAAAAGAAAAGGCGCCGCGATCCCCGAGGTGGTTCGTATTTGGGCACTGCCGGCGATCATCGGCGTTGCCATCGGGTCCGTGGCGGCGTCATTCGCGCCCCCACCCGTATTCAAGATCACCTTTCTTCTCTTTGCGGCTTTTGTTGCGACGCGCATGTTGTTCGGCGGCGAACGTTGGAAACTTGGTGACGAACTTCCCGGTAGCGGAATGCTTGCATTCTATGGTCTGATCACTGGTCTTTTTTCCTCCCTCGTGGGCGTGAGTGGCGGCGCAATTTCGAATGCCGTTCTCACGCTTTATGGGCGGCCGATGCATCAGGCGGTGGGGACTTCCGCCGGAGTTGGCGTTCCGATTACGATCGCGGGGACGTTTGGCTATATGCTGGCTGGCTGGCCCCACATGGCGCAATTGCCGCCAATGTCGATCGGATTCGTTTCGCTGATCGGTTTTGTCCTGATGGCACCGGTTTCGAGTTACACGACAATTTACGGGGTGCGGCTGGCGCATTGGCTGCCGCGGCGAAAGCTTGAGGTTGCTTTCGGACTATTCCTGGTCGTCGTGGCGCTGCGCTTTGCCGTCAGTATGCTTTAGAGCGGTCGCCTACGGCGTTCCCCGCAACCGCAGCCTGTCGCCGCGCACCTCCCAGCTCTGTAGTCGATTGAGAAAGCTCATTCCGAGCAGATTGTTCTTCAGATGGCCCGCCTGAACCACCAAGGCCGGCACCGAGCGCTCAGTCAATCCACCAATCGCGAGTTGGTCCAGCGTCACAGCTGCGGCGCGGGTGCGGCCATTGGCGGTGTCGATGTTGACGGTGTAGTTGAGCACTTCGATGGGCAGCCCGGCGGCCCTGGCCGCCTCCTGAGTTAATACAACCGAGCTTGCGCCGGTGTCGAGCACCATCGGAACCCGCGTGCCATTGACCTGGGCCGCGACGGCGAAATCGCCCCCATGCCCGCGGACCACTTCGACATTCCGCCCATGGCCAGCCACGTGGCCGGGCACTAATTCCGCAACGACCCGGTCGGCAATCTCGCGCAACTCAAACCGGTAACTGTACCCGACAACAAGCAGAAGACCGACAACGGCCCAAAAAGCGGCGGCCTCGATCGCCTTCGACAACCGTTCGCGGACTAGCGCGAGGACGAGGCCACCGACAAACACGACCAGCACGATCTTGATGGCGAGAGAGCCGATATCGTGCCGCAAAAGATTGGTGATAGCGTCCTGATCACTGCTCGCAATCAACGCGGCCAGCGACAATGCAACGCCCAGTAAAAGAGACCAGATGAGGCGGCGACTTACGGTGTCATCCCGTTGCCGTCATCTTGTCGGCCTTCTGCCTGGCCAGGCGGGCGGGCAGGTCGCTCATCACCCTTACGCGCTCGGACGCACTCATGTTTGCCCAACGTGAAATCTCGTCGATCGTACGACCGCAACCGAGGCATATGCCGTTACGGACATCGAGGGTACAGACTTTGATGCAGGGTGTTTCGATCATGATGGTGTTGTCGGGCGGAGCCGGACGCGACCATACGCACTGCGGGCAGGAAGGCAATCGCGCTGTTGTCGCAAGGCCGCAACCTAAGTACCGGCACGGAAAAGCGGCCGACGACGTAGCCGGCGCTTTTCTTCCTGGCCGATGTCGGGCTCGCCTGCCGATACAATCGGCGGCGCCTCCTCCGCGATTGGCCCCATCGCCGCGACGACTTGTTCCGGCGGAAATGTAACAACGACCTCGGTGCCGATGCGCAGTTTGGATTTCAGCGTGAACGTACCCCCGTGAAGGTCGACAAGGCTCTTGGCAATCGGCAACCCAAGACCGGCGCCCTGTTCGGCCGACTTGATCGAGTTCGATCCCTGACCGAACGACGCGAGCACGATCGGAATTTCCTCCTCCGGGATGCCCGGACCTGTGTCTTTCATACTGACATATTGGCCGCCGGAAGCGGTCCATCCAGCCTTGAGCCAGATCTCGCCGCCTTGCGGCGTGAATTTGATGGCGTTCGACAACAGGTTCAGGCAGATCTGACGGATTGCGCGTTCATCGGCCCAGAGCCGCGGCAATTCGGGTTCAAATACTTCGTGTATTGTGATGTTGCGGCTGCTCGCGCGCAACTTCAGCAAGTGATGACAATCCTCGACAATGCCGACGAGAGAAACTGCTTCCTCATTGAGCTCATATCGTCCCGCCTCGATGCGTGAAAGATCGAGAATTTCGTTGATCAGTCCAAGCAGGTGCACGCCGGAATTATGGATGTCGGAAGAGTACTCCTTGTAGGCGGCCACGGCGTGAGCACCAAATACTTCCGTTTTCATGACCTCTGAAAATCCGAGAATCGCATTGAGTGGCGTTCGAAGTTCGTGGCTCATCTGAGCAAGGAAGCGCGACTTGGCGATGTTTGCGGCTTCCGCCCGTCGGCGGGCTTCGTCGGATATTGCTTTCGCCTGTTCCAACTCGCCGATCAACGCATCTTTTTCGGCACGAGCTTCGAGTGTCGCGAGCGTACTGGAATAAAGCTGGTAGGTCAGTGCGGCGAAGTAGCCTTGCGCAGTCAGCGCCATGATCGCAAGAATGTAGTCCCGAAGCGCGCCCTGCAAAACAAAATCGAGTGCGATCGCGGTCGTGACCGGAAATGTCGCTGCAAAAACCGCCACGGGCAGGCTCGATGCAAGCATGCTCGAGACAGCAACGACCAGCAACATGACGAACAACATGAAGGTGTTGGAATTTTCGTCGACGCCGACCGGATGAATCAGGATGAACATCCAGGCAAGGCCGTAAAACAAGTCCAGTGTAATGAAGCGCAAGCGCCATGCTCGCGCTGAAATTTCGTGCATCGGCCGTTCGAGAAATTGCCGGCACTTGGTGACCATCACCGCGTGGATCACCAGAACGGATGCCGTCCACGCTCCCGCGACGAACGCACCGCTCCATACGCTGGACATGAAACCGACTGTCGCCACAAGGAGCAGGATGACCAGCGAGGCCGAGATTTGGTTCTGGGCATATTGGCGCAAAAGTTCGTAGTCGAAAGCAGGCCTTGTGCCGCTGGACGACGTCAGACGATCGCGCGCCTCGCGTACATGCTGTGCTGCCAAACGTCGCTTCACCGGAGAGCTTTCCGGTGGCAACGCATTCAGGTCGGGTTGCTCGCCTGGGATCGGCATCGACAGACGCTGGGACTCACAATGACTGCTGCAGCCTTACGCAAAAACCCTAAAACCAAGCTTAAGAGCGGCCTAAAAATTTTGGTTAATGATTGTTTACATGCCTTTGACAGCGGTTTTTGCGCATGTTCGGCTGGTATCGAGGGAAGCCGACCGAGGGCAGGGGCCAGCGCCGATGAAGCTCTATGACAGCAAGGTAGCGCCGAATCCCCGTCGCACGCGGATATTTCTGGCTGAAAAGGGCATCGCCTTGCCGACCGAGCAGGTCGATATCGCAGCGATGCAGCACAAAACTCCCGAATACACTGCTATCAACCCGCTGCAGCGGTTACCGGCGCTGGTTCTCGATGACGGGACGGTCATCACCGAGTTGATTGCGATCTGCCGCTATTTCGAAATGCTCCGTCCGGACCCGCCGCTATTCGGCGTTGGATCGAAGGATATCGCAGTTGTAGAGATGTGGAACAGGCGGGCCGAGATTAATTTCTTCGCCAATGTGGCGGCCGTGTTTCGTCACACCCATCCGGCGATGAAAGAGCTTGAAATACCGCAAGTGCCGGCCTGGGCTGAAGCCAATAGGCCTCGAGTCACTTGGTTCCTGGAACTGCTTGATCGCGAACTTGCTACTCGGAGATTTGTCGCAGGTGATCGCTATACAATTGCCGATATCACCATGCAGGTAGCGGTCGACTTCATGAAACCGGGACGACTTTCGATGCCGGAGGGTGCCACCAACGTAAAGCGGTGGCATGCGGAAGTATCGGCGCGGCCCAGTGCGACTGCCTGATCCAGAATAGGCCTTTGCACCGATTTCTGATTACGTTCTGATCATGCGCGTGCCCGGGAACAGCGGCGAGAGGTGACCTGTCAACGATCTAGCAATGCAATCAGGCTCGATGTATCCCAACGCTTGCCGCCCATCGCCTGAATTTCCGAATAGAACTGATCGACCAGCGCCGTAACGGGAAGATGCGCACCATTCTTGCGTGCTTCTCCCAAACAAATTCCCAAATCCTTCCGCATCCAGTCGACGGCAAATCCAAAATCAAATTTATTTGCAACCATGGTCTTGTAGCGGTTCTCCATTTGCCAGGACTGCGCCGCTCCTTTTGAGATCGTCGCGATGAGCTTTTCGATGTCGAGGCCTGATTTCTTCGCAAAGTGCAAACCCTCGGCAAGGCCCTGGACGAGCCCCGCAATACAGATCTGGTTGACCATCTTCGAGAGTTGTCCGGATCCCGCCGGTCCGAGCAAATTGCAGGCGCGCGCGTAAGCCGCGATCACCTTTTCGGCACGTGCGAAAGGCTCCATGTCGCCACCGCACATGACAGTGAGCACTCCGTTCTCGGCTCCCGCCTGACCGCCGGATACCGGCGCATCTACGAATTCGAAGCCGTTCTTCTTTGCCGCGGCGAAAAGCTCACGTGCAATTTCCGCGGATGCGGTGGTGTGGTCGACAAATACTTTGCCCTTGCCCATGCCGGCGAAGGCGCCATTGGGTCCCAAAGTAACTTCGCGCAGGTCGTTGTCATTGCCGACGCAGGCCATGACGAAGTCCTGACCTTCGGCTGCCGCCTTTGGGGTAGGGGCGGATTTGCCGCCATGTTGCTTGACCCACTGGTCGGCCTTGGCGGCAGTGCGGTTATAGACCGTTACCTCGTGTCACCCTTGTTCTTCAGGTGCCCAGCCATCGGATAACCCATGACACCCAGACCAAGAAACGCAACCTTCGCCATCGTTTATCTCCATCCTGACCTTTATCCGTGTCTCTTGGCGGCCGAGAAGCCGCTTCCTATCTCCCAATAGGTCATTGCAGGGCATTGACGTCAACGGGTCTCCGCACGACCGGCAATTGACGGGTTCTCAGCCTTGCCTATGGTGGCGTTGAGAAGGGGATCGAACGACTATGGCAGTCAACAAGGAACAAGTACTCGCGGCTCTTGCGAAGGTTGTTTCACCCGACGGCACGTCATTGCCGGACGCGCGAGTGCTATCTGATATCGTTGTTTCGGATGGGAAGGTTTTCTTCTCGCTGACGGTTGACGCAGCCGCCGTAAAAGCTTGGGAGGCAGTCCGCAAGGCCGCGGAGGATGTCGTTCGCGGCATCCCTGGCGTTCATTCCGCTTTGGTGGCGTTGACCGCCGAGCGTGTCGCCGGGGCTCCCGCGCGCGGGCCGCAGCCCGCTCATACCGCAACCCAACCGCAACGTGCCGCACATCCTGCGGACAGGGTGCAGCCGGGAATTCCCGGGGTCGACGCCGTCATTGCGGTTGCCTCGGGCAAAGGCGGCGTCGGCAAATCCACGACCGCTGTCAATCTTGCACTCGGGCTGCGCGACCTCGGATTGAAAGTCGGCATGCTTGATGCCGACATCTACGGCCCGTCGCTACCGAAGCTCCTTGCCATCAAAGAAAAGCCGCAGACCATTGGCGGCAATCGGCTTAAGCCGATAGAACGCTATGGCCTAACGGTCATGTCGATCGGCTTCCTCATCGATGAGGAGACGCCGATGATCTGGCGCGGACCGATGGTAATGTCCGCCATTACGCAGATGCTGCGCGAAGTTGAGTGGGGTAAACTCGACATCATGGTCGTCGACATGCCGCCTGGAACGGGCGATGCACAACTGACCATGGCGCAGCAGGTGCCGCTAAAAGGCGCAGTGATCGTCTCGACACCCCAGGATCTCGCGCTGATCGACGCTCGGCGCGGCGTTGCCATGTTCAAGCGGGTGAATGTGCCGGTGTTGGGCATGGTCGAGAACATGAGTTATTTTCTTTGCCCCAGTTGCGGCACACGCTCGGATATTTTCGGATACGGCGGCGCACACAAGGAAGCCGAGCGTCTTGGCGTACCGTTCCTTGGGGAAGTGCCTCTCCATATGACCATCAGGGAAAAATCCGACGCGGGTCTGCCGGTGGTCGCGACCGAGCCGGATGGACCACACGCCAAGATTTACCGGGACATTGCTGCCAAGGTACTCGATCAGATAAAGGGAACGACGCGCACGGCCCCGAAGATCGTCATTGAGGCATAGCACCTGTCTCATTGTTGCCTTGGGCATATCCGGCATGGCTCGGCTCCGATATTGAATAATAAGGCGCTGCCCACGCTATAGAATTACCGACTTGCGCTCGTGGCATGTCGGAAGCATTGTAGCGCTGGTAGGAGACCGCTTTTGCAGCTTGTTTGGGGGAACAAGCCTAGAAACTAAATCATCTTCCAGGGAGGATACCGATGAAACGCCGTCAATTCCTGAAAACCGCCGGGCTCGGCGCCGCCGCGGCTGCGGTTGCAGCGCCGGCGATTGCCCAGTCGGCGCCCGAAGTCAAATGGCGCCTCGCGGCAAGTTGGCCGAAGTCACTCGATACGATTTACGGCGCCTGCGAAACGTTTGCGAAATATGTCGGCGAGGCAACCGACAATAAATTCCAGATCCAGGTTTTCGCTGCGGGCGAAATCGTGCCGGGGCTTCAAGTTCTCGATGCAGCGTCGAACGGCACCATCGAAATGTGCCATACGGCGACATATTACTATTTCGGCAAGGACCCGACGTGGGCTTTGTTCTGCGCCTTTCCGTTTGGCCTCAATGGCCGCCAGCAGAACGCCTGGTACTACGACGGCGAAGGCCTCAAGCTGATGAATGAATTTGGTGCCAAATTCAATCTCGCGGCCATGGTGGGCGGAAACACCGGCTGTCAGATGGGTGGCTGGTTCCGAAAGGAAATCAAATCGGTCGATGATTTGAAGGGCCTCAAGATGCGTATCGGCGGCTGGGCCGGCAAGACATTGCAAAAGCTTGGCGTCGTGCCGCAACAGATTGCGGGGGGCGACATCTATCCCGCACTGGAAAAGGGTACGATCGACGCAACCGAGTGGGTTGGCCCCTATGACGACGAAAAACTCGGCTTCTACAAGGTTGCGAAGTATTACTACTACCCCGGCTGGTGGGAAGGCGGCACGGCGCTTCACTTCTTGACCAATACCGCCAAGCTCAATGCCTTGCCAAAGAACTACCGGGCAGTTCTTGAGGCCGCCGCGGCTTACGCAAACACGGAAGCGACGGCGCGCTACGATGCGCGCAATCCGCAGGCCCTCAAGCGGCTGGTCGCGAACGGCACGCAACTCCGGCCGTTCTCGCAAGCCACCATGGAAGCTTGCTTGAAAGCCTCGAATGAAGTGAACAAGGAAACTTCGGCTTCCAATGCATCCTATAAGAAGGTCCTGGAGTCGATCGAGTATTTCCGAAGCGACGAATATCTTTGGTGGCAGGTCGCGGAATACAGCTATGACAGCTTCATGATCCGCTCGCGCTCGAAAGGCTGAGCGGGCATAATTGTTAATTGCGGGGCCGGCCTCAGTGCCGGCCCCGCTCTTTTTGGTGCCTGGCTTTGGCACCCCACTTACAACTTTCGTCGAGCCGGTGCAGACTGGATTTAGCGCGCGCGCTCAGTCATGGTTCATGAATGCCCCGACGGGCGTGCGGGGAGCGGGGCAGCCCGCTATGAAAAAACAACGGGAGGTAGGGAAATGAAACGACGTCAATTCTTGAAGGCCGCAGGTCTCGGTGTGGCGGCCAGCGCGGTTGCTGCACCGGCGATCGCGCAATCGATGCCCGAGATCAAATGGCGCATGCCCGCCAGTTGGCCAAAATCGCTCGATACGTTGTGGGGCGGCTGCGAAGTAATGGCGAAGGCGGTGGCCGAGGCGACCGACAACAAGTTTCAGATTCAAACGTTTGCGGCCGGCGAAATTGTCCCTGGTCTGGCCATCGTGGACGCCGTTCAAAACGGCACTGTCGAAATCGGCCACACGGCCTCGTACTATTATTTCGGCAAAGATCCCACATTTGCTTTCGGCACGTCGGTTGCGTTCGGTCCAAACGCGCGGCTTAACCAGGGCTGGTTTACGTTGGGTGGCGGCAAAGAAGTTCTCAACGAATTCTACAAGAAATATAACTGCACGGCATTGCTTGCGGGCAACACCGGCTGCCAGATGGGTGGCTGGTACCGCAAAGAGATCAACTCGGTTGACGATCTCAAGGGACTGAAAATGCGCATCGGCGGATTTCCGGGGCGTGTTCTACAAAAACTCGGCGGCGTTCCACAACAAATTGCGGGGGGTGACATTTATCCGGCGCTGGAGAAGGGCACGCTCGATGCTTGCGAATGGGTCGGCCCCTACGATGATGAGAAGCTGGGCTTCTACAAGGTAGCGCCACATTATTACGCGCCGGGCTGGTGGGAAGGCGGTTCGATGCTGTTCGCCTTCGTCAACCTCGACAAATGGAACGCGCTGCCGAAATCCTATCAGACATGTGCTCGAACAGGCCGGGCATTACGCCAACACGTGGATGCTTGCGAAATACGACCAGCTCAATCCGCCGGCGCTCAAGCGCCTTCTCGCAGGCGGCACAAAGCTGCATGTTTTTTCGCAGCCGATCATGGAGGCGAGTTATAAGGCAGCGAAGGAGCTGCACGGCGAAATATCTGGCACGAATCCTTCATTCAAGAAGGTATATGAGTCGATGACGGATTGGACGACCAATGGCTATCAATGGTTCCAGGTCGCGGAGCTAAGCTACGACAGCTTCATGGTTCGCCACTCGCGGTAATCGTTCGTCGAAGACTAAACGGCTCCGGAAGAGTTTTTCCGGAGCCGTTTTCTATTTGGGCTGCTATTTCGGTGGATTTCCGAAATCGAGTGGCGGCAGGTCGATCTGTGGAATTTCGATCTTGACCTTGTTCGGATCGATTTTTGACCCTGCACCCTTGTAGTGCATCACCATGGCCGGGAATAGAATCACCATAAGCACCATGATCACCTGGATTACGACGAAGGGGACAGCTCCCCAGTAGATCTGTCCGGTGGTGACGCCGTCAGTGCGTTTACCGGTAACCCGGTCGAGGAAGCTTTCGCGCGGGGCGACCGAACGCAAATAGAAAAGTGCGAACCCGAACGGCGGGTGCATGAATGAAGTTTGCATGTTGACGCCGAGAATGACGCCAAACCAGATCAGATCAATGCCAAGATGTTCTGCCGCCGGTCCAAGCAGCGGAATGACGATGAAGGCGAGCTCGAAGAAATCGAGAAAGAAAGCGAGCACGAATACAAAGGCGTTGACGAATATCAGGAATCCGACCTGGCCGCCGGGGAGGGAGACGAGAAGGTTTTCGACCCAGATATGCCCGCTTACACCGTAGAACGTGAGCGAAAACACGCGGGCGCCGATCAGGATAAACACCACGAAGGCCGAAAGCTTGGCCGTCGATTTAGTCGCTTGCCGAACGAGATCCCAGCTCAGCCGCCGCTTGAGCGCGCCCAGGATCAGCGCGCCACTCGCACCCATGGCACCGCCTTCGGTCGGTGTTGCGACGCCGATAAAGATGGTGCCAAGCACCAGGAAGATCAGAAACAGCGGCGGCACCATCACGAAGGTGGTTTGCTGTGCGATGTGCGAGAGGAAGCGGAATCCAAGGAATCGATTGGCGAGCCAGTTGATGACCGCGATCGCGAACGCGAATATGATGCCGAAAAACATGCTCAGCACGACGAAGTCTGCGCCATGCGTGTCGGAATTGCGCATCATGAACCAGCCAAACACGCCGCTCCCGACCGCCAGCACTGCGAGCGACGTTAAGCCGCGATTTCCGGTCGGCTCGCGAAAGCCGACGGCTTCCGCCGGAAGGCCTGGGGTCGCCTTCGGGGAAATGAGCGTTACGATGAACACGTAAAAAGCGTAGAGGCCGGCCAGAACGATGCCCGGAATGAACGCACCCTCGTACATATCGCCGACCGAACGGCCCAATTGGTCGGCCATTACGATCAAGACGAGGGAGGGGGGGATGATCTGCGCGAGCGTGCCCGATGCAGCGATAACGCCGCTGGCCACGCGCCGATCATAGCCGTAACGCAACATGATCGGGAGTGAAATCAGCCCCATCGAGATAACTGATGCCGCCACGACACCCGTGGTTGCAGCCAGGAGTGCTCCAACGAAAATGACTGCGTAAGCGAGTCCGCCGCGGACGGTGCCAAAAAGATGTCCGATTGTGTCGAGCAGGTCCTCGGCCATGCCGGAACGTTCCAGAACCAGACCCATAAATGTGAAAAACGGAATGGCAAGCAGTGTGTCGTTGCTCATCACGCCGTAGATTTGTTCAGGCAACGCCTGCAGGAAATCCGGCGCGAATAGCCCGAGCTCAATGCCGATCAGTCCGAAAATCAATCCGACGGCTCCGAGTGAAAACGCCGCCGGATAACCGAGCAGCAAAAACAGCACCAGCGCCGCGAACATGATTGGCGCCATGTTTTGAATGATGAAGGCTTCCATACGAAACTCCAGGCCCGCTGCCGGCGCTTAATGTTTCTCGATTGCTTCGACGATGTGCTCGACCTCGGCTTCGAGGGCGTGAACCTGTGTTGCGTGCGGGTCAGGGATAAGGTTGCGCATGATCGCGATGCGCTTAATCAGCTCCGATATCCCCTGAAGCAGAAGAAGGGCGAATGCGATCATGATCAGCGCCTTTGAAGGCCATTGCGGCAGACCACCGGCATTGCCCGACTGCTCGTTGATCTCAAATGATCGAAGAAAAAATGGAACGCCCGTGAGGACCATTATGAAAGCGAGCGGCAACAGGAAAAATGCGTGTCCTACGACATCAATTGTGTTGCGCAGCCACGTGGGCAGAAGGTTATTTACGATGTCGATCCGGATGTGCTCGTTGTCGAGCAGGGTCCATGGCGAGCACAGCAGGAATACAATGCTGAACAGAACCCACTGCAGCTCGAGCCAAGAGTTCGACGACGTATCAAACACCTTTCGGACGGTGGCATTTAAGGCCGAGACGATAACCGCCGCCAGGATCAGCCAGGCCAGCCGCTTTCCGGTCCATGAATTGAAGCCGTCGACGACGCGCGTCAGCGGCAGCAATGCTTTTAGCAGTGCGTCCAAGGCGCCCACTTGACCACTCCCCTCTACCGGCTTCGATCTCGTAGCCGGCATTTTTATTGTCGTTTTATGTCCCCTGGCCCGCCCCCAGTGCAGGCCACCTACTTTAATCCAATGCCTCATTCCCGCCGTCAATGGCGAAGTTGGTCGTATCGCCATTGTACAGGCGGCCTGTGCCACCGATACCGGAATATATCCTTCAGGGGCGCTATAAATGCAGGGCAACCAAATATCAGGCCCCGATTTCGGGGGCGCTAAATGATCCGTTGGTGGCACCCTGATGGGCGCGCGATCTAGCCGCCGGTCATGCTCATATGACGGGATAGCGCCGGCCCTTGATGACGACGATCAATCAGAAAATCGTGCCCTTTTGGCTTACGGCTGATCGCCTCATCAATCGTTGTGTACAGGAGGTCGTTACTTTCCGATGAGCGAAGAGGGCTGCGCAGGTCGGCCGCATCATCGTGCCCAAGACACATGTAGAGAGTTCCGGTGCACGTAATGCGCACGCGATTGCACGATTTACAAAAATTATGGGTGAGGGGCGTAATGAAACCCAGCCGGCCGCCGGTTTCTTTCACCCGCACATAACGCGCGGGACCGCCTGTTCGATAGTCGATATCTTCTAGCGTATACCGCTCGGCAATCCGCGCCCTGACGATCGACAGTGGAAGGTATTGATCAAGACGCGATTCATCGACGTCGCCGAGCGGCATGACTTCGATGACTGTCAGGTCCATGCCACGTCCGTGGGCCCACGCCATCAGGTCGACGATCTCGTCTTCGTTTACGCCTTTCAGCGCAACCGCATTAATTTTCACCTGCAAGCCCGCGGCCTGTGCGGCATCGATTCCGGCCGTGACTTTTTCCAGATCACCCCAGCGCGTAATCGCGCGGAATTTTTCGGCATCGAGTGTGTCAAGCGAAACGTTGATGCGGTTGATGCCGTGCGCCTTGAGTTCGGGCGCATAGTTCTGCAACTGCGAGCCGTTAGTCGTGAGCGTCAATTCCTTGAGACTACCGCTGGCGATGTGGCGCGACAGTGAAGAAATCAGCGTCATGATGCCCCGGCGCACGAGCGGTTCACCGCCAGTCAAGCGAAGCTTGTTGACGCCTTTTGCGACAAATGCGCTGCAAAGGCGGTCAAGTTCTTCGAGACTCAGAAGGTCGGCCTTCGGCAGAAACGTCATGTGCTCTGACATGCAATAGACGCACCGGAAATCGCAGCGATCCGTCACCGACACCCTCAAATAGGTGATCGCTCGCTGGAACGGATCGATCAGCGCACTCGGAGCCTTGCCGCGGTCATGATCTGCTGAGGCAATGCTTTCGGCCAACGACATTTACTTCGCTCTCGGATTGGCACTCGCTTCCGTCACTTACTCACGTCCATATAGGAATTCTGACCGATAATGACCATAGCGTCCAGGAACCGCACCCTCGCTCCCTGAGCGGGCGTCGGCAAAACGATCCGAATTAGGCACGTTTCGAGGCGCTATTGCCTGACCGGCGGCGGTGTTGTTGGCCAAGGCGAGGCCGCCTGAGCAGGCGCAGCCGCAGTCGCCGGAGCTGGGGTTGCCGCAGCGGTTGGCTTCGGGTGCGCGGCCGGTTTTTTCGCCGTGGGCTTCTTGGCGGGCTTCCTGGTGGGCTTCGACGGTGGAGGTGCGGGGCTGAGCTCGGCGACAACCGGATTTGGTTTTAGCCGAGGAGGTTCGCCTGTCTCCTGAACGGCGTCGAGTTTTTCCGAGTTAGGAAGATAGCCATTGAGCGTGAAGGTAACACTCGTTGCCGCATCAACGGGGAGCGCGAGTGCACAGGGCGTGCGGCAGGTCTGGCCATTGGAGGCTTTTGCCTCGGCCCCCGGAGGCTCGGATTCAAGACTCACCGTATCCAGCGTCGGCCCTGGCTTTAATGCGTTAAGGTTCATCCAGTCGGGTGCCGACGAACATCCGGCGAGCGCAAGCGCGCCTCCAACGATCGCTAGTACTCGGTACATCATATTAACCATCCCACTCGAGCAATTTTAGGCCCGCCGGCCGCAAGGATAGGGTCGCACATATGTGGGTGCAACACTTTGCGCCCCGTTAACCTTACCACATTAACCATAATGTCGTACCTAGATCTCAGGTTACCGATGTAACGGCGGTAATGGCGCCTGGCAGTTCCGAAAAATGGCTTATGACCCGGTCCGGATTAAATTCCGCTATGGGGCGTTCGCTATAGCCAAAGTTGACCGCAATGACCGGCACGCCCGCGGCACGGGCTGTCCGAATATCCGTAATTGAATTGCCGATCATGATGGATTAGTCGAGCGTTCCCCCAGCAGCCGTGACCGTGCGACGCAGGATTTCCGGATCGGGTTTGTGAACTCCGAACGTATCTTGTCCGCAGATTGCGAGAAAACGCCCGGAGAGCTTGAGCTCGTTAAGCAGGCGAAGCGACAGGCCCTCGAGTTTGTTTGTGCAAACGGCAAAGCGGCAGCCGCGTGCTGCGAGATTGTCGAGCGCATCCAAAAGTCCTGGAAACGGCTGGGAACGGTCAGCAATATGTTCGGAATAATATGCGATGAAATCCACAAATAATTTTTCTAGCCTCTCCGGTAAAAGAGTGTGGTGAACGG
The DNA here is from genome assembly GCA_963702605.1 of uncultured Pseudomonadota bacterium. Lineage (GTDB taxonomy): Bacteria > Pseudomonadota > Alphaproteobacteria > Rhizobiales > Xanthobacteraceae > Pseudolabrys. The sequence goes on along the minus strand of CAVPDI010000022.1, from coordinate 395,330 downwards.
TGGCCAGCCCGCTGCGAAATCATTGCCTTCGCTCCGCCGCCAACAAAATTGCGCGCCATCTCGTAGGGCAATGGTGCAAACCCTTCGCGGGCAAAGATTACATTCAGCGTTTCCACGAGGTCGGGTGCTGTGTCGACCAGCGTTCCATCGAGATCGAATACAATTGTTGGCGCAGGCATGCGATGATCGCTAGCCGTCGTTGAATATTGTTGCAAGGCCAATTTGGGTCCGCAGCCATACGTAATTTTCGGCTATTCAGGCAACGAGATCAGGGCTAGATAGGTATGCGGTCACAACCGTCAATCAGTGGTCTTTTGCTCGCCTGGCAGCAATGAGCTCCGATGCCTATAAACGCGCAGCCGCCGCTCGCGCCGCTGAATTTGTGCGGCCGGGAATGCGGCTTGGGCTCGGTACGGGATCGACCGCAAAATATTTTGTCGAGCTGATTGGCGAGCGAGTCCGGGCCGGCCTCGACATCATTGCGGTACCCACTTCGGAAGCGACCTTTGCCGACGCGAAACGATGCGGCATTCCTCTGACCACGCTCGACGAAACTCCAGAGCTCGACTTAACTGTCGATGGGGCAGACGAAATCGGCCCAGACCTCGCACTGATAAAGGGAGGCGGCGGCGCGTTGTTACGCGAAAAGATAGTTGCGGCAGCTTCAGCTCAAATGATCATTATTGCTGATCATAGCAAATGCGTTGAAGCACTGGGTCGATTTCCGCTGCCGATCGAAGTCGTCTCGTTCGGGCTGGCCGCGATAGAGCGGGCAGTCTGCCAAGCAATAATGCCAATTCAGCGGCCTGGTCCGCTCGTATTGCGGCAGGCTAAAGACGGCCATCGTTTTGTCACGGACGGCGGTCACTTGATCCTGGATGCTGCCCTTGGGCGGATTGACGACCCCATTTCTTTGGCGCATGCGCTCTCTGGTGTTCCCGGGGTTGTTGAGCATGGCCTATTTATAGATCTCGCCCAAATGGCCATCATTGGCGGCCCCGACGGCGTGAAGGTTATCGAAAGACCCTGATGTCTCGAGCGAATGGAGTTTTCATGATGTGCGTTGCGACGAAAATTAGAAGCGCTGTCCGATTGACTGCGCTCGGAGCGGCATTGATCTTGGCCGGTCCATCGGCCAACGCGCAACAACCGTCAGCGGCGGCAATGGCGACCGCCAAAGAACTGATCACGGCAACTGGCGCCACCACGCTCTTTAGCCCACTGATCGCGGGAGTGGTCGAGCAGGCAAAGCTGCTTTTTTTGCAGCAAAATCCTGGCTTGTCCAAAGACCTCAATGAGGTTGCTACGCAAATTCGTACCGATCTGCAGCCGCGGTTTAACGAGTTGACGGATGAAGTTGCGCGCCTCTATGCAACCAACTTTTCTGAGCAAGAGCTCAAGGAGGTCGTTGCGTTCTATAAGACTCCTGCGGGAAAAAAGCTGCTTGTTCAACAACCAAAGATCATCGATTCAAGCATGAAGTTTGCACAGGAATGGGCCAATAGGCTTTCCGACCAGGTCATCGCCAAAATGCGCGAAGAATTGAAAAAGCGGGGCCATGCACTTTGATCGGCGTTTGCCGGAAATATTGTCATTCGGAATTTGTTACGGGAAATTTGTAGCGGCAGCGTCTGATGGCTGATCACGACGTCGATCTTTTTGTTATCGGGGCCGGATCGGGCGGCGTGCGTGCCGCAAGGGTTGCGGCAAGCTATGGCGCTCGCGTGATGATCGCCGAAGAATATCGGGTTGGCGGCACATGCGTCATCCGCGGATGTGTGCCCAAGAAGCTTCTCGTGTACGCGTCACGTTTTTCCCATGAATTTGAAGATGCTGCCGGCTATGGCTGGACTGTACCCGAGCCGACATTTCATTGGCCCGCACTTATCGCCAACAAGGATCGCGAGATTGCGCGATTGGAAGCCGCTTACATTGGCACGCTGGAGCGTTTTAACGTCACACTTATCAAGAGTTGGGCTGCGATCGAGGACGCGCATACAGTCAGATTGGCGACAGGCGCGCGGGTAAGTGCTGAAACGATTCTGGTTTCGACCGGAGCCTGGCCGCACTTCGGGCCGAAAATTCCAGGGCTGGAGCATGCAATTTCCTCGAACGAAGCATTTCACCTCCCGGAATTGCCGAAGCGAATTGTCGTTCAAGGCGGCGGTTATATCGCGGTTGAATTTGCCTGCATCTTTGCGGGCCTAGGCAGCGAAGTGACGCTTGTATATCGCGGTGACAACATCCTGCGTGGTTTTGACGATGATGTGCGCGAACATCTGCGTAGCGAGATGCGTGACCGTGGTATTGCAGTCACATGCGCGCGTACCGTCACTGCGATTGAGAAGTCGGGCGATGAATATATCACGCGCTTGTCCGATGACAGCGAAATTGCCGCTGACAAGGTAATGTTTGCGATCGGACGGCGTCCGAATGTCATGGGGCTGGGCATCGAAGAATTGAACATCAAAATTCACGAGCACGGTGGAATTGAAGTCGACGAATTTTCCCGTACCTCAGCCCCCAATATTTACGCTGTCGGGGATGTCACAAACCGCGTCAATCTCACTCCGGTAGCGATCCGGGAGGGTCACGCTTTTGCTGACACCGTCTACGGCGGAAAGCCGACCCCGGTCGATCACACAAATGTGCCGACAGCGGTCTTTTCCGAGCCGGAAATAGGCGTTGTTGGGCTTACCGAAATGCACGCTCGCGAGCGCTTGGCCAGGGTCGATGTCTACAAGACAACCTTCCGGCCAATGAAGGCGACGCTCTCCGGACGCAACACGCGCACTTTCATGAAGATCCTGGTGGATGGTGATACGGATCGCGTGGTCGGTTGTCATATAGTTGGGCCCGATGCGGGTGAATTGATCCAGGTCGTCGGGATCGCGGTGAAGATGGGCGCGAGCAAAGCGGATTTTGACGCCACTATCGCGGTGCACCCGACCGCGGCTGAGGAACTGGTCACTATGCGCGAAAAGGCCATGAGCCATGGGCGGACCGCGGCGGAATAGCGCTTAACTAACCGAATTCGTCAGAATAACTGGCCCCCTCGCGGTCCCGTCGTGTATAACGCCCGCCAAACGCTGGAGTTATGCGTAATGGCCGACCGTTGGACGCCGGATAGCTGGCGTAAAAAGCCAATTCAGCAGGTGCCGGATTATCCGGACCGGCAAGCTTTGGCTGACGTCGAAAAGCAGCTGTCGACTTTCCCACCGCTGGTGTTCGCCGGCGAAGCGCGAAATTTAAAGAAACAGCTGGCGCGCGTTGCCAATGGCCAAGCGTTCCTGCTGCAAGGGGGCGACTGCGCCGAGAGCTTTGCCGAGCATGGCGCAAACAACATTCGCGATTTCTTCCGCATGTTCCTTCAGATGGCCGTCGTGTTGACCTACGCAGCGGCGTCGCCCGTCGTGAAGGTCGGGCGCGTCGCGGGACAATTCGCAAAGCCACGTTCGTCGCCGATCGAGAAACGTGACGGCAAAGAACTGCCAAGCTACCGCGGCGATATCATTAACGATTACGCCTTCACGGAGCAGGCGCGTCGGCCTGACCCCCGCCGGCAAATCGAGGCATACAGGCAGTCCGCGGCAACACTGAATTTGCTACGGGCCTTTGCACAGGGCGGTTACGCCAATCTTGCGAGCGTAAGGCAGTGGATGCTTGGATTCGTGAAGGATAGCCCGCAATCGCGGCGCTACGTCGAACTTTCTGATCGCATTTCAGAGGCACTCGGCTTCATGCAGGCTTGCGGCCTGGATCTTGAAAGCCATCCCGAGTTGCGGACCACCGAGTTTTACACCAGTCACGAGGCATTGCTCCTCGGCTTCGAGGAAGCCCTTACACGTATCGACTCGACAACCGGCGATTGGTACGCAACGTCTGGTCACATGCTGTGGATTGGAGATCGAACGCGGCAACATGATCACGCGCATGTCGAGTACGCGCGCGGCGTCAAGAACCCGCTAGGCCTAAAGTGTGGCCCATCGCTCAAGGCGGACGATCTGCTGCGGCTGATTGACATTCTCAATCCAGATAATGAAGCCGGCCGCCTGACGCTGATTGGCCGCTTCGGCGCCGAAAAAGTTGGCGAGCAACTCCCAACGCTGGTGCGCGCGGTACAGCGGGAGGGCAAGATTGTGCTCTGGTCATGCGACCCGATGCATGGAAACACCATTACGTCCGCGACGGGCTACAAGACCCGTCCGTTTGATCTGATCCTCAAGGAAGTGCGCGCGTTCTTCGAAGTACATCAGGCCGAGGGCACTTACGGCGGTGGCGTCCATCTTGAAATGACCGGACAGAATGTCACCGAATGCACAGGTGGCGCGCGCGCGATCACCGATGCCGATCTTAATGACCGGTACCATACGGTCTGCGACCCGCGTCTCAACGCAGAACAAGCGATTGATCTCGCGTTCCTCCTTGCCGAATTGCTCAAAAAAGAACGTTCGACGGTGGCAAAGCCAATTCCCGCCGCTGCGGGAATTTGAACAGCGTTATAATTTGCTCAAGGCTCCGCACACGTAGCGTCAGCCGCTCGGATTTCCGCAACTATCCTGAGCATCGATTCAGAAAAAATAAAGGTAAACGGCCGCGACTTATTCCATCCTTAATAATGCTTCCGGGTTTTAAGATAACCGGTAAAATTGTAACCAGCGCGAAAACTATTGCGCCGAAAACTTCCTCGTCGATGACAGGCGGGGGCAGCCATGCTCAAGGAGAAAGTTTTAGCGGCATTCTTTGGCGCAGTCTCGCTTTGCGCCTTTGCTGGTTCACCCGTCGCGGCAAATCCGTTCATCGTGGAGCAAGATCCATCTGAGTTCACGTCGTCCTTCGCGCTTCGGTACTGGTATGGTCTCGGCAGCACCCGCAAAGACCTGTACGGTTTCACACGTGACGATCTGGTCTCACGATTAAGCTACACGGACGTCCAATCTCATTCTCTGGAAATCTATACGCGCGTCGACCATTCGAGCAGCGGCTTGTTTTGGAAAGGATACGCGGGAGGAGGTTTGCTGACACGCGGCAATCTTCAGGACGAAGACTTCCCGCCGGCGATTACACCTTATTCAAGCACAAACAGCACTCTTCAAAATCAGTCTCTCGGCTACATCAGTACAGACTTTGGAGGCGCGCTATTGCGCGGCCCTGATTTTCGCATTGATGGCTTTGTCGGCTATCACTACTTGCACCAGCGGCTGAAAGCGTTCGGTTGCCAGCAAACCGCGAGCAATCCCGATATCTGCACCGGCGGTATTCCCAATAGCGTTGCCGTGATCGTTGAGGACGACACTTGGCAGGGGTTGCGGCTTGGCCTCAACGCCGATCTTCCATTGGTTGATCGCTTTAGGATCAATCTTGAAGCCGCCTGGCTTCCCTATGTCTGGTTCTCCGGCACCGATAACCATTTGCTGCGGCCCGATCTGCCTCTGCCCATCTTCCAGGATGGCCACAGCTGGGGATATCAGCTGGAAGCGTTGCTATCCTACCAGTTCGACGACTCGATTAGCGTCGGTATCGGTGGCCGCTACTGGCATATGCAAAGCCGGGGAGACGCACATTTTGAAATGTTCGGTGGAAGCCCGCAGCCGCTCGACTTCAAGACCGATATTTATGGCGTCTTCGTGCAGGGCAGTTACCATTTCGGGCCATTCTGACGCGCTGCCTTACCGCGCGGATCCGCCATGCGGGCACCCCCATTGCCGGGCGGGATATCAAGGCGGTAGAGGATTCCCATGAACGTTCGATCCGCCGACAAGCTGGCGATTGCCGTTGCGCAGCTCAATTCGACGGTCGGTGACATCGCCGGCAACGTCGAAAAAGTGCTGCGCGCGCGCATGACTGCTGCCGCTCAGGCCGCCGATCTAGTTGTCTTTCCTGAACTGTTCATTGCGGGCTATCCGCCCGAAGACCTGGTTCTCAAGCCTGCGTTTCAGGCCGGTTGCCGTTCCGCAGTGGAAGAGCTCACGCGCGCAACCGCCTCCGGCGGCCCGGCACTTCTGGTGGGAACGCCGTGGCTTGATGGCGGCAAACTCTACAACGCCTTAGCGCTGCTCGACGAAGGCAGGATTACGGCGCTGCGCTACAAAGTCGATCTCCCAAATTATGGAGTATTTGACGAGAAACGCGTGTTTGCGCCTGGGCCGATGCCGGGACCGGTCAACTTTCGCGGTGTGCGCCTCGGCCTTCCAATCTGCGAAGACATCTGGGGCGCCGAAGTCGTTGAGTGCCTGGCCGAAACCGGAGCCGAAATGCTGGTGGTGCCTAATGGCTCGCCGTATTGGCGGCAGAAAGGCGATGTCCGCATCAATATTGCGGTGGCGCGCGTCACAGAACAGGGCCTCCCGACGATTTATGTAAATCAGGTTGGCGGGCAGGACGAGTTGGTTTTTGATGGCGTTTCCTTCGCCTTGCATTCGGACTGTTCGCTTGCATTCCAGCTCGCGGCATTCCAGGAAACGGTCGTTACAACTCACTGGACACGTCGTGGCGGGACCTGGCGCTGCGAAGACGGCCCGATGGTCCAAAGCGTGGAAGCCGATCGCGCTGACTATAGTGCCTGCGTGCTGGGGCTGCGAGATTACGTTAACAAAAATCGGTTTCCGGGAGTCGTGCTAGGCCTGTCCGGAGGCATTGATTCTGCTCTATGTGCTGCGATGGCAGTCGATGCTCTGGGTTCGGAACGCGTTCGCTGCATCATGCTTCCTTACAAATTCACCTCGCAGCAATCGCTTGCCGATGCGGCAGAGTGCGCGAAAACACTTGGCGTTCAATACGAAATGTTGCCGATTGCGGCAGCAGTGGAAGGCTTTGAATCCGCGCTCATACCGGTCTTTCCGGGGTTGCCGCGCGACGTTACCGAGGAGAATTTGCAGGCGCGCACACGCGGAACCATTCTCATGGCAATTTCCAATAAATTCAATCTGATGGTCGTTACGACTGGCAACAAATCGGAAATGTCGGTCGGCTACGCCACGCTTTACGGCGACATGAACGGGGGTTTCAACCCGATAAAGGATTTGTACAAGACAGAAGTCATTCGTCTCGCGCATTTGCGCAATGAATGGAAGCCGGAGGGCGGCAAAGGGCCAGTCGGCCGGATTATTCCTGAGAATATCATCACGCGACCGCCTACCGCGGAGTTGCGCGAGAATCAAAAGGACGAAGATTCCCTTCCACCTTACAGCGTTCTCGACCCCGTCCTGGAACGCCTGATCGAGCGCGAGGAGCCGATCTCGGTCGTCGTTGCCGCGGGATTCGACCAAGAAACGGTGACGCGGGTTGATCGCATGATCAACATTGCCGAGTACAAGCGACGTCAAGCGGCGCCTGGCGTCAAAGTGACATTGAAGAATTTCGGCCGTGACCGCCGCTATCCGATCACCAACCGTTTTCGCGATCCAGGCACTCCCATGCCGGCGCCGGACGTCTCGCTGATCACCAGTAAACCCGCAAAATCAGAGGCTTTTGATCTCTAGTGACGGTATTTATCGAGCAGGTAAGAACGTTGGCCCGACCGTACGCACCTTGCGTTTGGCCGGATCAATTTCGCCGGGAGCATCCGCAATCGATGATGGCGATGTGACGGCCGGCGCGGAGACCGGACCGCGTAGTTCGGGCCGGATTGGTTTGCCATCGGCCCCGACGCGCGGTTGCGACAGCTGCTTGGCATTTTGCTCGGTGACAACAACGTCGCCAGGAGCAATCGTATCATCTGGGCCCATGGCCTTGAGCGCCTGAGCCCAGCTCTCGCCCGGCCTCCGACAGCTGCAAGCGGGATTCAGTGCCTTTCGATATTGAAAGGCGGCCGGAAGCTCCGTGTAGAGCCGGCCATTGAGAGACACTGCCTGAGCCATTTCCTCGCCCGGATTGTGATAGGTGTAGAGCGAAGCTTCCGCCGCCGGGCACATGCGTTGGCAGGTCAGTTCGTCCTCGCGAAAACGGTCAGGCGAGGTTGAATACGAAATCGGAAAATAGAAGCCGTCACACGTGCGCACGCAAACGGTACGGAAAGTTCCGCCCATCGGGCCTGAGGGTGTCGACTGTATGCCGTCGTTGTTACCAAACAGGCGGTCGAAGAACCCGCCCTGTTGCCCCGCAAGCGCGGCGGATCGATATTGTGGGCCGCAACCATTATCGCCGAGCGCGATCAACAACGATTGACGTTGTGCAGCACGCTCCGTAGTGCCGCCATTGAGTTGCTCAAGCTGGTTGCGCATGCGTTCGAGAGTGAACCGTTGCTGGTCGATCTGCCGGTTCAATGGTCCGCATTGAGGAGGCGGGTTACTGAAGATGGAAAAAAATCCGGAGCTTTCACATCCCATGCGGCGTGACTGTGCCACCATCCGATCAACTTCGAATTGCTGGCGGTTGACCAAATCCTCGGCGCGATGAATTTGTTCGGCACGCGCCGGATCAGCATTGCCGCGATCGAGCGTCGCGAGCTGCGCCTCGAGACGTTGGCACGTCGGATTGGCCGGCTGTGCTGATGCCGCCGCAAGGCCAGCCAGCACCGCGACGGCTGCAGCGGAGAGCCTAGACAATGATCCCCTCATATGCGGCAGTGTAGGCTCAAAATCATTGCTGTGCGAGCCTCCCGGTTAGTGAGCGCGTGCGACTTCCGAACGCAGGTTCCAGAGCACTCCGGACACGATAATAATGGCACCGAGCAGAACAAATATATCCAATGGTTCTTCGTAAATAGCCCAGCCGACCACCGCGATCAGTGGGATACGCATAAAATCCAAAGGCACGACCAATGTGGCGTCGCCGGAACGGAAAGCATTGCTCAAGCAGTAGTGTGACGTAAGGCCGCCGATGCCGACACCCACTGCAGGCAAAATATGGCGCGACTCTAGATGAAAAAATACCGAAGGATTACTGCCGAGCAGCAACAACGGAAACTGGATCACGGCCATCCAGAATATGATTCCAAAGGTCGCTCTCCGTTGCGGTCAATTGCTTCGTCGTGATCATGGTGATTGCGTAACCGAAAGCGGCCGTGAGTACTAAAACTGTCGCGGGATTGAAGCTTGCGATTCCAGGGCGCAAGATCACAAGCACGCCGATGAGGCCGAGAATTACGACGCCCAGACGGCTTGGGGTCATGCGTTCGTGCAGGAACCAGACTGCAAGCAGGGCCGTCCAGGCGGGCATCGTGAATTCCAGTGCGAACACGGTGGCAAGCGGCAACATGGTCAAGCTGAGGGCCCATGCGAATTGCGAGGCATAGTGAGTACTGTTGCGGAAAAAATTCAGGCCCATGCGGCGCGGGATCGTGTGCATGCGCAGTTCCGGTCGCGCGGAAAGCAAAGCGGCCAAAACAACCAGGGCAACGCCGCTCCTGATTGCAAGAATCTCGAAGATGCTCAACCCGCCACGCGCCAGCTCGCGGATAGATACGGCCATGACTGAAAAGGAGAGCAGTGCACCGACCATCCAAAGGACGACGCGTACGATCTTGCTGTTAATCACGTTCAGGCTGCTGAAGGTAAGGGGAAGGGCACTTTGTGCCGGCGGTCTAGCAGGTAACCACGCCGCCGTCATTCTGCATCCGGCTGGTTCTCGGGCCTTGCCTTCTCGAAAGCCGGAAGCTTCTGGCAGGCAGCATCCACGGCGACAATCTTGGGGAATTTTTCAAGGGGCACCTTCAGGCGCCGTGCGTTTGCGAGCTGTGGCACCAAACAGATGTCGCCGATTGTCACGCGTGTGCCGCAGGCGTAGGGGGCGGGATCGAGCAAGGGCTCCAAAGCAGAAAACCCCTCATTGATCCAATGGTGATACCAGGTGTCGATTTCCGTTTGCTCGTGCTTGAGCTGACGCTTGAGATATTGCAGCGCGATCAGGTTATTCAGCGGATGAATGTCACAGGCGATCAATTGCGCGATTGCCCGCGCTTTGGCGCGACCAAGTGCGTCTGGCGGCAGCAATGGCGGCTCGGGGTGAATCTCATCAAGATATTCTATAATCGCCAGAGATTGCGTCAGCACTTCGCCCTTTGCTAATTCCAATGCGGGCACTCTCGCCTGCGGATTGATGGCACGAAATTCCGATGTGTGTTGACGCCCGCCATCTTTCGTGAGGTGAATTGCTGCCATTTCGTAGGGGATACCCTTGAGATTGAGCGCGATGCGAACCCGATAGGCGGCGGAAGAACGAAAATAAGAATAGAGTTTCACGGATTGGACCCCGGCTTGCTCGGCCGCAACTTAGCCGCGGCGCGAGCGTGACCGAACTTGCGATTACGTGCAATGCGATATTCTAGTGGCCCGATTTCCAGCGGTCGAACGAGGGCCATAAGCGCAAGGCCGCGAGGCGTTGCGACAGAGTGCCCGGGCCCTCTGCGTCAGCAAAACCGACGACGAGGACACCGCCACCGGAAAAAATGATGATCAGGAATTTCACGACCGGCATCCCCTCAGCCCGGACTTCGCCCGCGGCAATAACGCCGGCCGCCGCCCAGCTGTTCCACGGCCATGACCGGCGCCGCGGCCTCTCGTCTCATCTGTAACTAATGTTGCGGCTCGGTTAGCCAGTCGACCACCATCCCTAGTAGGCGCAATAGACCCGGTAGCAGCGCATCAGGCGGATATTGGGCGCGATCCCATTTCGCATCGGTGCATGCATGAGGTCGATTTGGCGATATGATCGAGCGCCGCGCGCGAAAAAACAGCGCCGAATATCCAAGAGGGAAGCAATGGCAACAAGATCGCGTTTGTACGTTCCTGCCCTAGGTTCAACCTACAATCGTTGGCGCCGTATGCAGAGCTTCTGCTGCGTGGGGGCCTGGGAATCATTCTAGTCGCCCACGCGCTGCAGAAGTTTCTGGGGTGGTTTGGTGGCTCGGGGATGACGGGCCTGATTGGGCTACTGCAGAAATTCGAATATCCGATGCCGGTCCAACTTGGCTATTTCCTCGCGATTACTGAGCTGTCTTGCGGCGTGCTTCTTCTTATTGGGTATCTCACGCGCCCGGCCGCTGCCGTGTTCGCGATATTCATGGTTTTTGGCATGCACTATACGATCAACACGGGCGCGCACCCGTTCGTGTGGTTCAAGGGCGGCAGCGAACTCTCGATCGTTTTTTTCCTGATCTCGGCATTTTTTGTTGTCCAGGGCGCCGGCCCATTGTCGCTTGATCGCAAACTTGGCCGCGAGTTCTGACAGGAGTTACGCTAGCTCGATGTTTACTGGCAGCAGTCAGCGGATGCAGACGATCGCCACCATGTTGCAATTGCCGTCAACGCAGCTCTCAGCACTTCCGTCAGCGGTTGCGCCGGTGATCTCGATGCGATCGACCTTGCGGTAATTTGCGGCCGCCGCGAATGCCTGTGTCTTGCAATAGGCATTTGCGGCAGCCGCGCCGCACCTGTCGCCGGTAGCGAGGCAGCGATCAATGCCGTATCCGTCCGAGTCATTGGCAACGATGAACATATGCTGTTCGGCGCGCGCATATGTGGCAAACGCTGCGCAAAATATCGCTGTGAGACTGATGAATGGCGTCCGCATAGACGGGCTCGGGATTGCGCGCGGGGGCCACCCGTTGCAATTCCGACAATGCGATTGAAATCGTTAAGCGGCGCTTAACCGTGGGGCCGCAGGCGGTCATCAAATTTTTCCTGTGTTTTACGCGGGTTGCGGCGAGACCTTGACGACTGGGACGCGACAAACCATTGTGCCGCCATGAGCGGCCTTAACCATATCTGCGGCATTTGCCCGGAGATTATTCGCTAGCGCATCACGCTGGCTGCGGCCGTCTTTTCTCACCGTTGAGATAGCAGGACGCCCGGCCAGCGGGCCTACGGGTGTCATTTGCTATGGAACTCAAGCTCTACGATACGCTGACGCGCGAGAAGCGGGTATTCACGCCGCTCGATCCGGCGCGCGTGCGAATGTATGTTTGCGGACCGACGGTCTACGACTTTGCCCATATCGGCAATGCGCGCCCGGTCATTGTTTTCGACGTGCTGTTCCGGCTGCTGCGGCATATCTACGGCGAGAAACACGTCACTTACGTCCGCAATGTCACGGATGTCGACGACAAGATCAACGCGCGCGCTGCCGAGCGCGGCATTTCCATCCGCGATCTGACTGAGGAAACCTACAAAAATTTCAATGCGGACGTGGCGGCACTGGGCTGCCTGCCGCCGACCATCGAGCCGAGGGCGACCGAACACATCGATGAGATGAAGACGCTGATCGAACGGCTGGTGAAATCCGGCTATGCCTACGTGGCCGAAGACAATGTGCTGTTCGACGTACCATCGATGAAGGACTACGGAAAACTATCTAATCGTCCGCTCGATGAGATGATCGCCGGCGCGCGCGTCGAAGTCGCGCCCTACAAGAAGGACTCCGCAGGACTTCATCTTGTGGAAGCCGTCGAAGCCGGGTGAGCCGGCGTGGCCGTCGCCGGCAGGCATCAAAACGCCTGGGCGGCCGGGCTGGCATATCGAGTGCTCGGCAATGTCGTGGAAGCATCTCGGCGAGACCTTCGACATCCATGGCGGCGGAATTGATCTCGTATTTCCGCACCATGAGAACGAGATCGCGCAATCACGATGCGCCTTCCATACGCCGGTGATGGCGAATTACTGGATGCACAACGGATTCTTGCAGGTTGAAGGCGAGAAGATGTCGAAGAGCCTCGGCAACTTCATCACTATTCACGATCTGCTCAAGGACTGGCCAGGCGAGGTCATTCGATTTACGATGCTGCAAACCCACTATCGGCAGCCGATCAACTGGACACTTGCCGGGCTACGGGAATCGCAAAAGAATCTCGATCACTGGTACGCACTGACGGCGGAAGCGGCATCGGGATATCTCTGTGCCGATGTGCTCGATTCCCTGATGGATGATCTTAATACGCCCAAGGCTTTTGCGGCACTGCATGAACTGCGCGGTGAGGCGGCAAAAGGTGCAAAGCCGGCCGCCGCCTGCCTGAAGGCAAGCGCGCAGCTAATTGGATTACTGCAGCAATCGTCATCTCAATGGAACAAATTCCATCCGGCATCATCGGCTGTTGATGAAGCTGAAGGTCATTAATTCGATCGCGGCACGCAACGCTGCGCGTGCCGCCAAGAATTTCAAAGAGGCGGACCGCATCCGTGATGAGCTAAGGTCGATGGGTGTCGAGCTTGAGGACACGAAGGACGGCAAGACCAATTGGAAGGTTGCGCGATGATGGCCGTTGCGCACCCGAAGCTCGGCTTGCGGCCGTTCCTGCCGGCGGATGCGTTAGTACTGCGCGAAATTTTCCGCGACAGCATCGAGGACCTCACGGCCGATGATTACACCGCGGCGCAGCAGGAGGCCTGGGCGTCGGTGGCTGACGATGCAGCCGAATTTGGCAAGAAGTTAGCTGGTCAGTTGACGCTCGTTGCCACGCTGGAAGGTTCCCCGGTCGGTTTTGCCTCGCTCGAAGGCAAGGAGAAAATCGACATGCTGTATGTACACCCGGCGGCGGTAGGGCAGGGCGTCGGAGCCATGTTGGTGGACGCACTGGAAAAGCTCGCCGGCGCGCGCGGCACGGCGCGGCTCCGCGTCGATGCCAGCGACAGTGCCCGCGGCTTCTTTGAAAAGCGCGGTTATGTCGCCCAGCAGCGCAATACGGTTTCGGTCGGCGACGAATGGCTCGCCAATACCACAATGCAAAAGCAACTTGCCGCCAAACGGGAGGCTTCATGACCAAGCCCGACACGCCGTTCCCTCGCCATTGGCTCTACTACATCGTGCTCAAATACGGCGTACTCGTAGTTGCCGTGCTGATCGCGCTCTACGTCGTCTACCGTCTGGCCTAAGGCCACCCATGAAACGCCACCATGTCGTGATGGGCGCCATTGCAATTGTGATCGCTATCGCATTGCTCTCGAACTATTACCTTTGGTGAGAACCGCCATGCCGAAGGAGCGCCTCTATCTCTTTGACACCACGCTGCGCGACGGGGCGCAGACGAACGGCGTTGATTTCACACTCACCGACAAGCTCGCGATTGCCGGAATGCTGGACGAACTCGGCATCGACTACGTGGAAGGCGGGTATCCAGGAGCCAATCCGGCTGATACCGAACTGTTCGGGACAGATCGCAAATTCGACACGACCTTTACGGCCTTCGGCATGACGCGGCGGCCGGGACGCTCGACGTCCAACGATCCCGGGCTCGCGGCGCTGCTTGACGCGAAGGCCGATGCTATCTGCTTCGTCGCCAAAGCCTGGGACTATCACGTCAAGGTCGCCCTGGAGACGACCAATGAAGAAAACCTCGCCTCGATTCGCGACAGCGTAAAAGCGGCAAAAGCCAAGGGCAAGGAGGTGCTGCTCGATTGCGAGCATTTCTTCGACGGCTACAAGGCCAATCCGAAATATGCACTCGCCTGTGCCAAAGCAGCTTACGACGAAGGTGCGCGCTGGGTCGTGCTGTGCGACACGAACGGCGGCACGTTGCCTGATGAGGTCGAGAAAATCGTCGGCGAAGTGGTGAAGATCATTCCCGGCGATCATGTCGGTATCCATGCTCATAACGATACTGAACAGGCTGTGGCAAACTCCTTTGCCGCAGTACGTGCCGGCGCACGCCAGATTCAGGGCACGCTCAACGGGCTGGGCGAGCGCTGCGGCAATGCCAACCTTGTGTCGATCATACCGACGCTCAAACTCAAGCCGGAATTTGCCAGACAATTCGAGATTGGCATCAATGATGCGGCGCTCAAGAATCTCGCGCATGTATCACACGCGCTTGACGAGCGTCTCAACCGTGCATCCAACCGGCACGCGCCTTACGTCGGCGAAAGCGCCTTTGCGACCAAGGCCGGCATCCATGCCTCCGCGATCATGAAGGATCCGGCGACCTACGAGCATGTCGCACCGGAAACCATCGGTAATCGCCGCAAGGTGATGGTGTCGGAGCAGGCCGGCAAATCCAATGTGCTGGCTGAGCTCGAACGCATCGGCATCAAGGCAGACAAGGACGACCCACGTATCGGCCGTTTGCTGGAAATCGTGAAGGAGCGTGAGGCGATCGGCTATGCCTATGAGGCGGCGGATGCTTCGTTTGAATTGCTGGCGCGGCGCACGCTGGGCAAGGTACCGGACTATTTCGACGTCACGCAGTTCGACGTCAACGTGGAGCAGCGCAACAACGCAATGGGTGAGCGTATTACCGTAACCATGGCGGTGGTCAAAGTGAAGGTCGGCAACGACAACATGATCTCGGCGGCTGAAGGGAACGGCCCCGTGAACGCGCTCGATCTCGCTCTGCGCAAGGATCTCGGCAAATATCAGAAATATATAGCCGGACTTAAACTTAGCGATTACCGCGTGCGTATCCTCAATGCCGGCACCGAGGCGGTAACGCGTGTGCTGATCGAAAGCGAAGATGAGGGCGGGGAGCGCTGGACTACGATCGGGGTGTCACCCAATATCATCGATGCGTCATTCCAGGCCTTGATGGATTCAATCATTTTTAAGCTGGTGAAATCGGGCGCGCCGGCGTGATATTATTTGTTACGGCCGGGCGTGCCTCGACAATCCACGTCCTATTTCGCGCTTGCGTCGTAGGACCCCGATGCTCGGCACACGGCCGGGCATGACCGGTAAATGGGGCGCCACCTCCATGATCGACCACATATCCATCGCAGTTCGTGACCTTAAGGCGGCGGAAATTTTCTACAGTACGATTTTGGCGCCACTTGGCCTGAACAAATTACGCGAATGGCCGGGCGCCGCCATTGGATACGGCAAGACCTACCCGGAATTCTGGATCAATTGCCGCCCCGGCATGGCACCTGTGGCAGCAAACAATGGCATGCATATTTGCCTTCGTGCCCCGTCGGCAGAGGCTGTCGATGCGTTTCATGTTGCCGCGCTTGCCGGTGGTGGAACCTCAGACGGCGCGCCCGGCCTGCGTCCCGAATACAATAACCGCTACTATGCAGCCTTCGTCTGTGATGCAGACGGCAACCGAATTGAAGCGGTAACATTTCTCTGACCGCTAAAGCCGATCGGCGATCGCCGCGGGCATTTCAGCTTCTTCTTCCGGCACTGCGGCTGCCGCCTTTTGCAGCATCGGCAGAATATCATCAACTTTTTCCGCAACGAGCAGATCGAAATTCAAATCGCCACGAATGAACTCAAGCGACTTCATGTGATCAATGAGCGCACAGAGCGGTTGCCAGAAGCCCTCGATATTTGCCAGCAGAATGGGCTTGCGGTGGCGGCCCAGTTGGACCCAGGTGATCTGTTCGACTATTTCTTCGAGAGTCCCGATACCGCCCGGCATGGCCACGAATGCATCCGCGATTTCAAACATCTTGCGTTTGCGCTCGTGCATATCGCGCGTGACGATGAGGTCGTAGGAATTGCGCAAAGCGCGTTCGCGCGCCACCAGAAATTCTGGAATGATCCCGGTTACCTGGCCGCCGTGCTCACTGACGGATTTCGCAATGGCGCCCATCATGCCAACGGAGCCACCGCCGAATACGAGGCCGATGCGGTTTTTCGCGAGAATGGCACCGAAGCCGCGGGCGGCCCCAACGAATGCCGGGTCTGTGCCGGGCCCGGAGCCGCAATAGACACAGATTTTCCGGATTTTGCTGGGTTTTTTACTGCTGTTCATATCAATGCATTTGCATCGCGGTTGCGGCATCGTCAAGGCATGCTGTCAAAACTTCCGTTCGGCGGCGTCAGGAAGGGTGATTACAGCCGAGAATCCTCCTATATGAAGGCCCTGAATGAGCGACCATCAACATCAGCCGACGCCCGGTAGCGAGGCCGGCGTTTCCGCCAGTCGCGGAACGCTTCTCACTACGATTATCCATTTGTGGCCCTATATCTGGCCATCGGACCGCGGCGACCTGAAACTGCGTGTAATCGGTTCGCTATTTTTGCTGCTTGCCGCAAAGCTCGCGACCATCTCGGTCCCATTTACTTTCAAATGGGCCACGGACGCACTTGCCGGCCACGGCACCGCGCCGGTTGCTGCTTCCGATTGGTTGCTGTGGGCGATTGGCGCGCCGATCGTCATGACGATCGCATATGGCGGTATGCGTATCCTCATGGCGGCCCTTACGCAGCTGCGCGATGGATTGTTTGCGAAGGTAGCAATGCACGCGGTGCGGCGCCTCGCCTATCGCACCTTCATCCATATGCACGAACTGTCACTTCGCTTTCACCTTGAGCGCAAGACCGGCGGCCTGACGCGGGTGCTCGAGCGCGGGCGTAACGGAATCGAGACAATCGTTCGTATGGTCATCTTGCAGCTGTCGCCGACGATTATTGAACTCGCTTTTATTGTCGATCGTCCTGCTGTGGCAGTTCGACTGGCGCTATGTTGCGGTGATAATCGTCACTGTCGCGCTATATATGACCTACACATACCATGCGACCGAATGGCGTATCGGCATTCGCCGCAAGATGAACGACAGCGATACGGACGCCAATATCAAAGCAATTGATTCGCTGCTCAATTACGAAACGGTGAAATATTTTTCCGCCGAAGAACGCGAGGCCGCGCGTTACGATCGTGCGATGGCACGTTACGAAGATGCCAGCGTGCGAGCCTATACGTCACTTGCGGTCCTCAACGCAGGCCAGGCAGTGATATTCACGGTCGGGCTCGCGGCCGTCATGGCGATGTGCGCCTTTGAAATCCGGTCTGGCAGCAAGACGGTCGGCGATTTCGTGCTCATCAATGCTATGATGATTCAGCTTTACCAGCCGCTGAATTTCATGGGGATGGTCTATCGTGAGATCAAGCAGGCGATAACCGATATCGAGACGATGTTTTCGATTCTCGCGCGCGAGCCGGATATCAAGGACGTAAATAATGCGCCTGCGTTGAAGGTAAAAACCGGCACCATTCGCTTCGAGGACGTCAGTTTTGCCTACGAGCCCGCCCGGCGTATCCTCAAAGGCATAAGCTTCGATGTTGCCGCGGGGAAAACCGTGGCAGTTGTCGGGCCGTCCGGAGCTGGGAAGTCCACAATATCGCGCCTGCTGTTTCGATTTTATGATCTTTCAGGCGGTCGTATTCTGATTGACGACCAAGACATTGCAATGGTGACGCAGAAATCCCTGCGCCAGGCGATCGGTATGGTGCCGCAGGACACGGTGCTGTTTAACGATACGATCCGCTACAATATCCGATATGGCCGCTGGGAAGCGACTGACGCTGAAGTTGAGGAGGCGGCGCGACTGGCACAAATCGACCCCTTAATTCGCATCGCACCTAAAGGGTACGAGACGGAAGTCGGCGAGCGGGGTCTGAAATTGTCGGGCGGTGAGAAGCAGCGCGTTGCCATCGCACGCACGATCCTCAAGGGGCCGCCGATCCTGGTGCTCGATGAGGCAACGTCGGCACTGGACAGCCATACGGAAAAGGAAATTCAGGACGCGCTCGAGCGCGTGTCGCGCAATCGCACAACGTTGGTAATTGCGCACAGGCTTTCGACCATTGTGGGCGCGGACGAGATCATCGTGTTGGATCGTGGCGAAATCGTCGAGCGCGGCACGCACTATGCGTTGCTTGCGAAAAATGGATTGTATGCGAGCATGTGGAATCGTCAGCGCGAGGCTGAGGAAGCGCGCGAGAAACTTGCGCTTGCCGATGAGGCTATAACGGCTCCCAATCGCAATCCGCCTCCTGTGGAGGACCCCGTCTCCGCTGCCGCGCCGCTTGAAGCGTCGGCAGACGCCGCGGAGTAAGATGCTCGCATGTCGATCTACGATTCGATTCGTTCGCAAATCGTGCCGGTCACGCCCGAGGGTTACCCGTTCATTGGCGCTTTTGCGCTGGTAAGTCTGATCCTTTTCTGGCTTTGGAGCCCGCTTGGCTGGCTTGGGACCGTGGCGACTCTCTGGTGCGCCTATTTCTTCCGCGATCCCCCGCGGGTCACGCCGGTGCGCGACGGGTTGGTCGTTGCTCCGGCGGATGGCCGCATAAGCCAGGTCACCAGTGCCGCCCCCCGCCGGAACTTGGCCTCGGCGATAAGCTGCTTCCGCGAATTTCGATCTTCATGAGTGTTTTCGATTGCCACGTGAACCGGAGTCCGATCGCTGGCAAGATCGAGAAAATCGTCTACCAGCCCGGCAAGTTCTTCAACGCCGATCTCGACAAGGCGAGTATCCATAACGAGCGAAATGCATTGGTGATTACGATTCCCGCGGCGCGGATCGCCGTTGTGCAGATTGCCGGGCTCGTGGCCAGGCGCATCGTCTGTTTTGTCCGGCCCGGCCAGGCAATCGGGGCAGGGGAACGCTTCGGGATGATCCGTTTTGGGTCGCGACTTGACGTTTATCTGCCTGAGGGGTACGCCGGCCCTCGTGGCGGTGGGCCAAACTTCGGTCGCAGGCGAAACGGTTCTCGCCGATTTACGGGTCGGTGATGCTGGGCGCGTATTTCGTGCCGGGTAAATTGTTAACGAGCCAGACCGAAAATACGTCCGTACCGTGGCGCCGCTGACGATACCCGCTTA
This sequence comes from uncultured Pseudomonadota bacterium, assembly GCA_963702605.1. Lineage (GTDB taxonomy): Bacteria > Pseudomonadota > Alphaproteobacteria > Rhizobiales > Xanthobacteraceae > Pseudolabrys. The sequence goes on along the minus strand of CAVPDI010000022.1, from coordinate 375,855 downwards.
TATTGTCGGCATGGTCTTTCAACCGTTCGATCCCGCCCCGCCGCCGTTTCGCCGCCGCTTCAAAGCGATTCCGGTGAGGACCCTGCTGCCGAACCTGATCACCTTGCTCGCGCTTTGCGCAGGCCTGACGGCAATCCGTGTTGCGGTTGAAGGCAAGCTCGATCTTGCCCTGGCTGCGATCGTATTTGCAGCGTTGCTCGACGGGATTGATGGACGGATCGCGCGTATGCTCAAGGGCACGTCGCGGTTTGGCGCCGAACTCGACAGCCTTGCCGATTTTGTCAATTTCGGCGTGGCGCCCGCGCTCATCCTGTATTTCTGGGCGCTGCACGAACTCAAGTCTGCGGGCTGGATTGCCGCGCTGGTTTTTGCGATCTGCGCGGGACTTCGCCTCGCGCGATTCAATGTGATGATCGATGACCCAAACAAGCCGGCCTGGGCTGGAAATTTTTTCACAGGAATTCCTGCGCCGGCGGGAGCCATTACCGTTCTTTTGCCGATCTATTTGAACTTTCTTGGAGCGCCGGCCGGCCTGGTCACTGCCTGGCTTACTTTCATTTACACCCTGGCGATCGCGTTGCTCATGGTTTCTCGTCTGCCGGTGTTTTCCGGCAAACGCGTGGGCAAGCGTGTTCCACCCGAAATGGTATTGCCCGTCTTCGTGTTTGTTGTTTTCTTCTTTGCGCTTTTGTTCAGCTACCCTTGGCAGGTCCTGACCATCGGGACATTGGCTTACCTGGGCTGTTTGCCGCTGGGGTGGTTCTCTTACAGGGACTATCAGCGAAAGGACGCCGCGACGGGTGCTGCCGCGGCTGCTGCTTCGAATCCAACATTGGAACCCGATTCAATCGGACGCGAGTCCGGTGATGACCGGCCAGCGAGGCTCAACTGAATCCTAGTTCTTCCCTGAAGGGTAACCAGGCATAAGATTATAAGGATGCTTCCAGCCGGGAAGCGCCTTCAGGCGCTCAATCCACGCCGCGATCGCCGGTCGATCCTTACAGATATCGAAACCAAACTCATCCGGCGGATAATAGAAATAAGCGACCATCGAAATGTCGGCGATCGTTGGCCTGTCGCTCACCAGAAATTGGCGTCCCGTCAGTCGCTTCTCCACGATGGCGAGATTGTTGTCGATGCGTCCCTTTAAAAAGCTCAACACTGCCGGATCGCCGGGAGGTTTGGCAAATATCCTCAGAAAGCGGTAGGGCCCCAGGAAGCCGTTGACCTTCTGGTTGTCGAATATGATCCAGCGAAGTGCCTCGAGTTCTTCATCTTCATCCTTCGGTTTGAATTTTCCGCTGCGCCGCGCGAGGTAGGTCAGGATCACGCCCGATTGCGTGAATTTCTTGTTTCCGTGCACAAGCACCGGCGCCTCGCCCATTTCGTTGATGTTTCCACGAAATTCGGGCGTGCGCTGAACCATTGCGCCAAAAAAATCAACCCAGATCGGCTCCCAATCGGCACCGATCAGGTTGAGCATGAGCGCGGCGCGATAGGCATTTCCGGATTGCGCAAAGCAGTAGAGTTGAAAGTCAGCCATGAGTACCTCGGTTCAGACGAATTACTGGCGTGACAGCGTGATCTCAATGCCTGTCGAAGCGTGCCCCTCAAACCGCGTACCCGCAAAATTGAGCTGGGCAAGTGACCTATTTTCGTCGTCGTTGATCGAAAGATTGTTCCCGTCCAGCGACCAGCGCCTGCTCAGATAAAGATTGCCCGGACACCCGCCATCGGGAGAGATTGCCCCAGCGCGCGCGCCCGGTGCGCCGCTGAATTCAAGCCCGCAAGAAGGCGCGTTCGGAGTGGCAAGAATCCAGCGACCGGGCACAGAGGCGTCTTTCGACGCCGCTGTTTCCAAAGGGATCTGATCTCCAGCACAGCCTGTCAATATCAGGGCAACAAGCATTCCATTTGCCGCCCTGATGCAAGCCATTCCGCGATGCGCCTCACTTCATGGTCGGGATTACGAACTCGGCACCTTCCTTGGTACCGGTCGGCCAGCGCGAGGTAATGGTTTTGGTCTTGGTGTAGAAGCGGATCGAATCGGGACCATGTTGATTGAGGTCGCCGAAACCGGATCGCTTCCAGCCGCCGAAGGTATGATAAGCGAGAGGAACAGGGATGGCGAAATTCACACCGACCATTCCAACCTGGACGCGGTTGACGAAATCGCGCGCGGTATCGCCGTCACGGGTGAATATGGCGACGCCGTTCCCGTATTCGTGTTCGGACGGAAGACGCACGGCTTCTTCATAGTCTTTCGCGCGCACGACTGACAATACGGGCCCGAAAATCTCCTCCTTGTAGATGCGCATGTCAGGCTTCACATCGTCGAACAGACACCCGCCCATGAAATTGCCGTTCTCGTAACCCTGGAGTTTGAATCCTCGGCCATCGACAACGAGCTTTGCGCCTTCCTTGATGCCGAGGGCGACATAGTCCTTCACCTTGTTGAGATGCGTCCTGGTTACGAGTGGTCCGTAGTCGGCCTGCGGATCGCTCGAGGGTCCGATTTTCAGGCTCTCGACCCGCGGGATCAATTTTTCCACGAGAATATCAGCAGTCTTTTTGCCGACGGGGACCGCGACTGAAACCGCCATGCATCGTTCGCCCGCCGAGCCGTAGCCTGCGCCGATGAGCGCATCGACTGCCTGATCCATGTCGGCATCGGGCATCACAATCATATGGTTCTTGGCGCCGCCGAAACATTGGACGCGTTTGCCGTTCGCGCAACCGGTTGAATAGATGTATTCGGCAATTGCCGAGGAGCCTACGAATCCGATCGCCATGACACGCGGGTCAGTGAGCAATGTATCAACTGCCTCTTTGTCGCCATTGACGACATTGAGTATGCCCGCCGGCAGGCCAGCCTCGAGCATCAGTTCCGCCAGGCGCATCGGAACGGAAGGATCGCGCTCCGACGGCTTGAGGATGAATGAATTGCCGCATGCAATCGCAGGTGCAAACTTCCACATCGGAATCATTGCTGGAAAATTAAATGGCGTGATTCCGGCAACAACGCCAAGCGGCTGACGAACGGAATAAAGGTCGATGCTCGGCCCGGCGCCTTCGGTATATTCGCCCTTCATTAAATGCGGAATGCCGCACGCGAATTCTACGACCTCGACGCCGCGTTGGATGTCCCCGCGAGCGTCCGGAATGGTTTTGCCGTGTTCGGATGATAGGAGTTTGGCGAGCGGTTCGAATTCCTTCTGAATCAGTTCAAGAAACTTGAACATGACGCGCGCGCGGCGCTGCGGGTTGGTCGTCGCCCAGCCGGGCTGGGCCGCGTTCGCATTGGCGATCGCGTGTTCGACCTCGGAGTGTTTCGCGAGCGCGACTTTCGCCTGTATCTCCCCGGTATTGGGATTAAATATATCGCCGAAGCGGCCAGACGTACCTGGGACCGTTTTTCCTCCGATAAAATGGCCGATCTCACGCATGGGTCGCACTCCTTAATTTTCTTAATCGTTCCAGGGACGGGTCGATTGACGTTTAGTGCTGGTTTACGGCGATTTTTGCAGCATTTTGCCGATGGGTCACGGCCTGGCCGCCCACTTCAGGGCGTTATTTTTTCACCAACGGTTAGCCTTTACCCCCCTTTAACAGCGCCAGTCTAGGGTCGTTCTGGGAACGGCTTTGATTGTTCGTCCTTAGTCGCGTGCGCGTCTGGTGGGTAAATAATGGATATTTCCACGGGTCTTGGGCTCCTGGCAGGCGCCGGCGTCCTGGCAACCCTCATTCTTCTCGGCGGCGACATGCGCATGTTCGCAGACATGCATGCCGCCATCGTCATCTTTGGTGGGTCGTTCGCGGCGACGCTTATCCGCTTTCCCCTGGCATCAATTTTTCACGGATTGCCGCTCGGCGCCAAATTCGCCTTCACGCTGCGGCGCATGAGCCAGCGCGATTTGGTCGACGAATTGGCCGGTCTCGCTGAAATCGCCAGGAAGCAGGGGCCTATTGGCCTGGAAAAAGTCGAAGTCGAAGACCCCTTCCTCGCGAAGGGCATTCGTTTTGTCGCCGACGGATACGATGGAAATTTTATTCGCGACAATCTCGAACGCGACCGCGATAACTTTCTAACGCATCTGGATGAAGGCCAAAAAATTTACCGAGCGGTCGGCGACTGCGCGCCGGCTTTCGGCATGATCGGTACGTTGATCGGCATGGTTCAAATGTTCGCCAACATGACCGACCCGTCAAAGCTCGGTCCGTTCATGGCGGTGGCGTTGCTGGCGACTTTTTATGGTGCGGCTGTTGCAAACCTTTTGTGCTTGCCCATCGCCGACAAATTGCACCTCAAGCTGGTAGACGAAGAGATCAACCGGACGTTGATCATCGACGGTATTTTGATGATACGCGAAGCCAAGAGCCCGACCTTAGTTCGCGAGATGCTCCTTGCGTACTTGCCTGAAAAGCATCGGCATACCGAGGAAGAAGAGGAAGAAGAAAAAACGGAAGCGGTTCCGGCATAGATCTGCGTTCGAAAGCGTATTGATGGGCAAGCGTAGAGAAGCACACGGTGGCGGTCACGGGTGGTTTGTCACCTTCGCTGACCTAATGGGGCTACTGGTAAGTTTTTTCGTGATGCTGGTTGCCTTCTCCACTCAGGATTCAGCCAAGCTGCAAGTTGTTGCAGGATCAATGCGCGATGCCTTCGGCGTACAGGACCGCGTGCGTTACTCCGGCATTATCGAAGTTCTGGGATTGCCGACGCGGCCCAGGCTCAAGAATGCGGCTCATATCGACCCCTCGGAGGCTTCGGCGACCCCTTCACCCGAGGAACACGATCGTCAGCGTACGTATGGCGCGCGCTTCAAGGAGGATCGCAAGTTTGCGCTCGCCTCCGCTTCGTTGCGCCAGGCACTGCAGGAAATGCCGGAGATTACAGAGGCCTCTAAGCACATCATGCTTGAGGAGACCAAGCAGGGTCTTAACATTGAAATTGTCGACCAGGACGGGCGCTCGATGTTCCCGGATGGGGCCAAGGAGCCATATGAGCGTACTCGCAAAATTTTCGCAAAAGATTGCACCGCAGCTAAAGGCGATGCCATATCGGCTTTCGATCGTTGGTCACACGGCTTCCAGCAAGGTGCCGCCGAAGCCAGGCTATGGACCTTGGGAATTATCCGCCGACCGCGCAAATGCCATCCGTCAAATTCTTGAGGCTGAGGGTGTGCCGTTCGGCAACATATTCATGGTCGGAGGAAAGGCCGACACCGAGCCTCTGTTTCCTGATGATCCATATATGTCGCCAAACCGGCGGGTCACTATTACGCTGATGCGCGAGGAGCCGCCGTTGCCGGAGAACTTAACCCCCTGATTGGCGTTGAAAGGGGGCAGGTCTCCAAAGGAAAAGGCCGTATTCTCCAAGCCGATGCAATGATATAACGCGCGGCTTTGAAGGCCGGTGGCGGATACATCCAGTAACAATGAATAGTGGCGCAAAGGAAACGGCGGCGTCGGTGCGCACGGATCATGACGCGCCTCCGGGGCTTTTAGCGCTAGCCCTGGGCAGCGTTGGCGTCGTCTATGGGGATATCGGCACAAGCCCGCTTTATGCATTCCGCGAGGCTGCAATCGCGGCGAGCAATAATCAGGGCGTTACACGCGGAATTGTGCTCGGTGTGCTTTCGCTCATCGTCTGGGCATTAATCATTACGGTTACGCTGAAGTACGTGTTGATCCTGCTGCGCGCCGATAACAACGGCGAGGGCGGTACGCTGTCGCTGACCGCCCTTGCGACCCGGGCTCTTGGCCGGCGGACCGCTTTTGTTTTCATCGTCGGTGTCATCGGTGCCTCGATGTTTCTCGGCGATTCGGTTATTACGCCGGCAATCTCCGTGCTCTCGGCGGTAGAAGGGCTCAAGCTCGCAAGTCCTGCGTTCAGTGAATTTGTGGTGCCTCTTACGGTCGTTATCCTGATTGCGTTATTTGCGGCGCAGAGTCGCGGCACAGCAAAGGTCGCGGCGATGTTTGGCCCCATCATGGTCGTATGGTTTGCATCGATCGCCGTGGCCGGCGCACTGCATATTCGCGACGACCCGACGGTCTTGACCGCGATCAATCCGCTTTACGGAATTGAATTTCTTCTTCATCACGGGGAGATAGGCCTCGTTACTCTCGGCGCGGTGTTCCTTGTGGTTACGGGTGGCGAAGCCCTCTATGCCGATCTTGGCCATTTTGGACGAAAGCCGATCCAGCTTGCGTGGCTTAGTCTCGTGCTGCCTGCATTGCTGATCAACTACTTTGGGCAGGGCGCAAAGGTGCTTGCCGATCCTGCGGCAATCGAGAATCCGTTCTATCGGCTCGTACCGGACACTTTTCTCTTGCCAATGATCGTGTTGGCGACGGCTGCGACGGTCATCGCGAGCCAGGCGGTGATTACCGGCGCATATTCATTGGTACATCAGGCTATCCAACTTGGCCTACTGCCACGGTTGGCGATATTGCACACGTCGGCTTCGCATGTCGGTCAGATTTATATACCGCGCGTGACGGTGTCATTGATGATCGGGGTACTTTTGTTAGTTGGCCTATTCCGGACATCAAGTGCGCTCGCATCGGCATATGGGATTGCGGTTGCGACGACGATGGTCGTCGATGGCCTGCTTGCCTTTGTCGTCATCTGGAAAAGATGGCAATGGCCGCTTTGGCAGACGCTGCTATTGATTGCTCCTTTTGTGATTGTCGATGTGGTCTTTTTCTCCGCTAATTTTCTCAAATTGTTCGAAGGCGCGTGGGCGCCGCTGTTGTTTGGCGCAACGATGGTGCTGTTGATTCTGACATGGCGGCGCGGCACCGGAATCCTGGTCAGTAAAACAAGGCGCACAGAAGTCCCGCTCGACACTCTATTTCGCAATTTGGAAAAGAAGCCGCCGCACATCGTAGCGGGGACAGCTGTATTTCTTACGAGCGACCCGGAATTTGCGCCGACGGCACTCTTGCATAATCTCAAACACAACAAGGTGCTGCACGAGCACAATGTCATTCTCACGATTGTCACAGCAGACATGCCACGCGTGTCCGAAGACGAGCGAGTGCGGATCGCGCCGATGTCAAAGCATTTCTCGCGTGTGTCGCTGAAATTCGGCTACATGGAACAGCCCAACGTTCCAAAAGCACTGGCGATTGCCCGCAAGCATGGTTGGCAGTTCGACATTATGTCGACCTCGTTTTTTCTGTCGCGGCGCGCGCTCAAGCCTGCGGCGAAGTCAGGGCATGCCGTCCTGGCAGGACCATCTTTTTATTGCACTTGCACGCTCGGCCAGCGATGCAACCGACTTTTTCCAAATACCGACTGGACGTGTGGTGGAAGTGGGAACCCAGGTGACGGTATAGTTGTTTTGCCCGCCTCAATTCAATAACTATTTGATCTTTCATAGAGAAACGCTCGACGGCATTTGCTGCTTTTTTGCATGGCTCGTTGATTTGGATTGCGCAATTGGTGGTGCTGAGCGAAGGATCGCAGAGTTATAAGCCGCCTCCCGATAGAATTATTGCATTGCAAAAATCCAAGGCAACTCATGTCCCGTAGAATCGCCGCGCTCAACGGCGGCTCGATTGCGACTGCCAATGGTGGGGAGACGCCGTCAAAAATCGGTTTCTGGTCCCTCGCGCTCGGCAGTATCGGAGTCGTCTACGGGGATATTGGCACAAGCCCCTTGTACGCCTTTCGCGAAGCCGTGCTGGCTGCGACCGGAGCTGGCAGTCAGGCAGACCAATCTGTAGTGCTCGGTATTCTGTCGCTTATTGTTTGGGCGCTGTTTCTTGTGGTCACGGCGAAATATGTTCTGATCCTTCTGCGCGCCGACAACAAAGGTGAAGGCGGCACGCTTGCGCTGATGGCGCTGGCGTCCCGTTCCTTGATGCGCAGAGGCGGGGCCATCATCTTCCTTGGCATCATCAGCGGCGCACTATTCTACGGTGATGCCATCATTACGCCGGCACTGTCGGTTCTCTCGGCGATCGAAGGAATAAAAGTCGTCACCCCGGCATTTGACGCGTATGTGGTACCGCTTACGGTTATAATACTCGTCGTGCTCTTCTCCGTGCAGTCGCGCGGTACCGCAAAAGTTGCGGCGTTTTTCGGGCCTATCATGCTGTTTTGGTTTGCCGCCATCGCCGTTGCGGGCGTCTGGCATGTCAGCCAAAATTTGACGGTCCTGTTGGCGTTCAATCCTTGGTTCGGCATAAGTTTCCTCTTCAAGCACGGAATTGTCGGTTTTTACACCCTGGGCGCCGTGTTCCTCGTCGTAACTGGAGCGGAAGCCCTCTACGCCGACCTTGGTCATTTCGGCCGCGGCCCAATCCGTGCTGCATGGCTTGTTGTTGTCCTCCCGGCGCTCATCATCAACTATTTGGGGCAGGGGGCGCTCGTTTTGGGCAATCCGAAGTCGATTGAGAATCCATTTTTTCTGCTCTTTCCAGATTGGATTCTTCTCCCGGTGGTACTGCTTGCCACTGCTGCAACGGTAATTGCCAGTCAGGCGGTTATTACTGGCGCCTATTCACTTACGCGGCAGGCGATACAGCTCGGCTTGCTGCCACGGCTGGAAATCCGCCACACCTCGGAGGCGTTGTTCGGACAAATCTATATGCCACGTGTTAATACGCTGCTGCTGTTTGGCGTGTTGCTCCTGGTGGCATTGTTCCGTTCGTCAGGTGCCTTGGCTTCGGCCTACGGTATTGCTGTTACGGGGACGATGGTGGTTACCGCCATGATGGCTATCGTGGTGATCTGGCGCGTTTGGGGCTGGCCGTTTTTTGGCGCCTTGGCGCTAATGCTGCCGTTCCTGTTTATCGACTTTACCTTTTTGTCCGCCAATCTTCTCAAGGTTGTCGAGGGAGGATGGATGCCGCTGGCACTCGGCGCGTTGATCATGGCTGTCATGTATACTTGGCGTCGTGGCAGCCGGCTGCTGTTCGAAAAAACGCGCCGTCTGGAGACGTCCCTGGAGTCTTTGGTGAAAAGCCTTGAGAAAAAGCCTCCTGCACGCGTTCCCGGCACCGCGGTCTTTCTCACGAGCGACCCGGTTAGCGCCCCGACTGCATTGCTGCACAGCCTCAAGCACTACAAGGTCCTCCACGAGAAGAACGTAATTTTGACGATCGAGACCGCCGACGCACCTCGGGTTGATCCTGCCGAGCGCGTACGCATCGAGCCGGTTGGCAAAACATTTTCGCGCGTGGTCCTGCGGTTTGGATTTATGGAAACTCCAAACGTTCCGAGAGCTCTCGCCATCGCACGCAAGCTCGGTTGGCAATTCGATATCATGTCGACGTCATTCTTCTTGTCGCGGCGGTCTCTGAAGCCATCGTCGCATTCAGGGATGCCACGCTGGCAGGATAGATTGTTTATTGGCCTTACGCGTGTTGCCAACGATGCAACGGACTATTTCCAGATACCGACGGGGCGGGTCGTTGAAGTAGGCACTCAGGTGACTGTCTAGACGGGCTCAAATAAGTACTGGTCCGCATGCTGGAATTCCGGCTAAAACTGCCAAAATGATGGATTTGCGATGGAGTTCGGCAATGGCCGATGAGATGCCACGCGCGAGCGAGGTTACGAACCTCACCCCTGAGCAGGTTGCTGCCGGGTTGCGGGACGGGCGGATCCTGTTGGTTGATGTCCGAGAGCCCAATGAGACCGCAATCGAAAGTTACCCCGACGCAGTAATCGTTCCGCTCTCAGCGTTTGATCCTGCGGCGATCCCGGACCCGCAAGGCAAGCAAGTTGTTTTTGCCTGCCGGTCCGGCCGGCGCTCCATCACAGCCTCGATAGCCGCACAGGATGCCGGCTACCCGTATTCTGCTCATCTCGCCGGCGGCATCATTGCGTGGAAGGCTGCGGGCCTTCCCACAAAGACCTGAACGAACGAAATCTATGGCTGCGATGCTGCGGATATTCGTAGTTGCGGCCATCGCCTTGAGCCTTGGCATCTCAGGCCCGGCGTCAGCGCAATATTCCCGCGTGGTCAATGTCTACAACTGGTCGGACTATATCGACCCGCAGGTGCTGGAGAATTTTACCACGGAAACCGGTATCAAAGTTCAATATGATACTTTTGACGCCAACGAGACGCTTGAGACAAAACTTCTTGCCGGCAAATCGGGATATGATGTCGTAGTCCCGACAGCGTATTTTTTGGAGCGTCAGATCAAGGCCGGTGTCTTCCAGAAACTCGACAAAGGCCGTCTGAAAAATCTCGGCAACATCTGGCCCGAAATTGCAAAGCGCCTGGCTGTCTACGACCCGGGCAATCAATACGCCGTCAATTACATGTGGGGTACGACCGGCATCGGCTATAACGTAAATGCTGTACGGAAGAGGATGGGGCCGGACGCTAAGATTGAAAGTTGGGACATCGTATTCCGGCCTGAGAATCTTGCGAAATTTCGCGACTGCGGCGTTCAGATGCTCGATTTTGCCGATGACATCATGCCTGCCGCTCTTCATTTCCTCGGATTAAACCCAAACTCGACCAGCCCTGTTGAGCTCGATAAAGCTGCCGCACTCTTGGAAAAAATCCGGCCGTTGGTGCGGAAGTTCCATTCGTCGGAATATCTGAATGCCCTGGCAAGCGGAGAAGTTTGCCTGGTTGTGGGCTGGTCGGGCGATATCAAGCAAGCTCAGAAGCGCGCACTGGAGGCGAAAAACGGCGTTATGATTGGCTATTCAATTCCGAAAGAAGGGGCGCAGATGTTTTTCGACAATCTCGCGATTCCCAATGACGCCCCGCACGTTTCAGAAGCGCACGCCTTCATCGATTATCTGTTGCGACCCGACGTGGCAGCCAAGAACAGCGACCTTGTCGCGTACGCCAACGGCAATCTGGCCAGCCAGAAATCTCATCGAAAGAAGCATACTCGATGACAAGAGCATCTATCCCGATGTCGAAACCATGAGCCGGCTTTATACGGTCAGCGCACGCGACCAGAGGTCGCAGCGTCTCGTCAATCGCCTTTGGACGAAAATCAAGACCGGCCATTGACCGGCAGGTAATCCTCCGGACGCCATCGGCGGTGTAACCACAGCCATTGCTCTGGGTGTTCGCGAATCCACCCCTCGATAATCGACATAACGACTTGGGTCGTCTTGGCGACGTCTATTTTTCCTTCGGCGTCCCGAACCGGCTTGATCTCTTCGGTCAATTCCGCACGAAAGCGATGATTTGGCAGGCGAACTATGCGGGTGCCATGAATCGGACAGTCGAAATGACGCGCAAGGCGCGCCAGCAGCGGATTGGCCTTTGTGCGACGTCCAAAAAAAGTGACGTCAACACCGCGTCCATAATACTGATCCACAAGCATTCCGACATGGGCGCCGCGGCCAAGCGCGTCGGCAAGTTTCATAGGCGCATCAAGCCCGGTCGGAATCAGCGTACCCATCGATGCGGCACGCGTATTGTGCAGCCACTTGTCGATAGCCGGTATATTCGGGCGCCTATAGAGCACCGCGCTGTCGATTTTGCACGCGGCTGCGCAAACCGCGGGTAGCTCCCAATTGGCAAAATGTGCCGCGAAAATGAGGCCGGGCCTTCCGCCGCGCAACAACGCGAAGAAGCGCTCTATATCGGCCTGGCGCGCTTCGATGCGTGCCGGTCGTTCGGGATGCCAGGGGTCGAAATCGGACAGCCGATCGAGATGAGCGAATTCGGCAGCCATGCGGCCGACATTGTCCCACACGCCAAGCAGGAGTTTTTCGATCTCGGCATGCGATTTTTCCGGAAAAGCCTCTTTCAGATTGGCGCGTCCAATACGGTTTTCAGGCAGCAGTGGACCGACTTGACGCATGAACCATCCGGCGACATTCGCCATGGTGTCAGGATTGGTGAGACGCAGCAGTCTGAGCAATGCAACCGCCGTTGTACCGACAAACGCATTGCCGACGCGTTTGGTACCACGGCCCAAGCGCCGAACGATTTTCTCCATTGTTGGCGCCTCAGAACGTCACGACGACTTTGCCGAACACCTTCCGGCTTTCCAACCGTTCCAGACCGCGTTCGAATTCTGCGAGCTCAACTTCGGTGTCGATGATAGGGGCCATGCCTGCCGCAATTTTTGACAGACTGTCACGGATATTGCGCATCGAGGCACCAAAAGATCCCAAAATCTTGTATTGCTGCTGAAACAGCTGCATCAGATTTATCGTCACGGTCGGCCCCGCTGTTGACCCGCAGGTCACGAGTTGCCCGCCACGCTTGAGACAAAGCAGCGATCCGTTGAATCCGTCGCCGCCGACATGCTCGAATACCACGTCGACACCTTTTTTTCCCGTGAGCTTGCGGGTGACCCCCTCAAATCGCTCGGTCTTGTAATTTATCACGTGATCTGCGCCCAGCGCCCTGGCTTTGTCAGCCTTGGCGTCGTCGCCGACAGTGGTGATTACCGTGCAGCCAAGAGCCTTGGCCATCTTGATAGCGACTGAGCCTATGCCTGAGCCGCCGGCGTGCACTAGAATCGTTTCGCCCGGTTTGAGTTTAGCGTTGTCGAACAACATGTGTTCGACGGTGCCAAAAGCGATCGGTGCGCACGCTGCGTCACGCAGCAATACGCCCTCCGGCACCGGGATTACGAGCCGCGAGGGCAAGTTAATCAGGTCGCGCGCGAAACCGTCGATATGAAAGCCCATGATGCCGCCGACATTCTCACAGAGATTGTCGCGGCCCTCGCGGCAAGCCGTGCATCGCCCGCAAGTCATCGCGCCGTACATGACCACCTTGTCACCCGGCACGAATTTCGCGGCGCCGTTGCCGACGCTGACAATCTCGCCGGAGGCTTCGGCGCCGACCACCAATGGCAGCTGCCGCCTGGCGAAAGCCATGCCGCGGAATCCCCACAGATCCAGGTGGTTAAGTGCCACCGCTTTAATGCGGATTTGCACTTCGCCTTCGCCCGGCGGTGAAGGAGGCGGCACATCCGCAAGCTCGAGCTTGCGATCGGCGATCAGTCTTAACGCACGCATGCTGGGTTGACTCGCCGTGACTTAGGCCGGCTCAAGCCCCATCACAAGCGAAACGTTCTGCCCGCCAAAGCCGAAAGAGTTTGAAATGGCGTGCCGTAAGCTCGCGTCCCGCGCCTTGTTGGGCACGACATCCAGCGGGATTGCCGGATCGGGGATGGTGTAATTGATCGTCGGTGGAATGCGCTGGTTCTGCAGCGTTAGAAGCGTGAACACGGCCTCCACCGCACCGGCCGCCGACAGCGTGTGGCCGATCATGGATTTATTGGAGGAAATCGGAAGGCTTTTCACGCGGTCACCAAACACGGTGGAACAGCCGAGATATTCCATCTTGTCATTTTCCGGCGTACTCGTCCCGTGCGCGTTGACATAGTCGATATCATTCGGCGTTAGGCCGGCATCGGCGATGGCGTTAGCGATACAGCCGATGATCGGTTTGCCGTCCGGGCTCGATCGTGTGCGGTGAAATGCATCGGTCATCTCGCCACAGCCTTCCAGGACGCCAAGGATTTTAGCGCCGCGAGCTTCGGCGGCATCGTAGCTTTCGAGCACTAGCGCGCCCGCACCTTCAGCCATAACGAATCCGTCGCGGTTCTTGGAAAATGGTTTGGCAGCGGTCTCCGGCAGGTCGTTGCTGGTGGAAAGCGCAGAAAGCAGTGAAAATCGGATAACGGCCTCAGGATTGATAGAGCCGTCAGTGCCAACGCAGAGGGCGGCATCAGTTTCCCTGCGGCGGATAGCTTCGACGCCAAGTTGAATTGCTGTTGCGCCGGAAGCGCATGCCGTGGACAGCGATATGGGCGAGCCCTGCGTACCGAATTTTTCTGCAAGATTGTCGGCGACTGAGCCGAGCAGAAAGCGTCGATGAAAATCAGGGAATTCTGCGCTTACGCGGAGCATATCCGCGTAGGTAACCGGTCGTTGGCGCCGGATTTTGTGCCGATCTCGAAACGCTGTGGCCATTCCATCTCAATAGGCGGCACTGCCAGAAAGAGCGGACCGGGGAATTGACCTGACGCTCCGAGTGCCGATTGTGTAATTGCTTCTTCGGCGGCAAGCTCGGCAAAAGATTCCGTTAAAGCTGCGGCGCAGGGCTGTGGCGGCAGGTAGTCGATAGTCCCGGCGATGCGTGTCTTCAGCCCGTCGGTTGGAAATCGCGTAATCGCCTTGATGCCGGATTTCCCGGCTGTGAGCTTTGCCCAATTGTCGGCTTTGCCCGCTCCGAGTGAGGTGACCACGCCGAGGCCAGTCACGACCACAATCGGGCGCCCTAGCTTGTCCGTTCTGGCCGCCATCTTTCGTACTCCCTCAGCGGACGACTTCAACCAGCGCCAGCCCTTCGCCGCGCCAATGTCCGACCCCGGTCACCACGACTTGCCTCAACTCCCCGTCAACATGCCGTTCCAAGCCTGTCGAGTTGCAAGGCGGAAAGAGACTACCATGGCCGAGCACAACGGTGGCCAGTGCGATATTGATGGCAAATTGCGGTTCCAGCCCATGTCCGAGATAAGAGCCAGTGGCGCGGACGGCAAGGTCTGAATGTGCTTCGAGAAAGGCGCGTTCCTCTGCCGTTGCAGGATTTGCGCCGGTTGCCCCGGACAGAATTGCTGCATGTTTGGTGTCGACGCTGCCCTTGATCCGGTCCCACAGGCGCGACAGCGTCTGCGTGATTGTACCCGCCTTTCGATTGGCTCGATCGGCAACAACGGACGTAAGGCGCGCCAATGGTCTCACGCCGCGTTTTTCGGCGTGCTCCCGCGCTTCTAACACCAGGAAAGCACCCAGCGAGGCCATCGCAAAACCGCCTTTGCCGTTCCGGCGTTCCCAGACCGGGACAAACTTGTCCTTCAGCGCAAGACCTGCAAATTCATAGAGCATCAACAGGTCAGGGCGTTCCCCATTGTAGGAGCCGCCGACTAAAGCAATATCGCTTTGACCGGCGCCTATACGTGCGTGGGCGATTCGCACGGCGTCAATGCCGGCAGATTCCTCTCCCATGAAGGTACGTGAGGATCCGGTCACGCCATGGACGATCGAGATATTCCCCGCCAGCAAGTTTGAAAGCTGTGCAAGGAACAAAGTAGGCCTCAAATCGCTCATAAGCCGTTCATTGAGGAATGCTGCAGGATTTGTAGCCCGTCCGATTCCGCTCAGAATGTTAGAGTCCACCGTCAGGTCACGCTCGCCACCTCCGGCGGCGACAATCATGTCCATCCGCGAAAGGACATCGGCATTGCCTTTGGCCCCTGCCGAGTTGAGTGCAAGTCCCGCCGCGTAGGTACCGATCCGCTGCCAATTCTCCATTTGGCGCTGATCACCCTTCTTCGGAATTTGTGTGTCAAAATTGATAGACGCGAGAGGGTGCACCACGAACGGTGCTAAGGTTTTTTCATCTGCGGTCGGCTGCGCCTGCATAAGCCGCTGCCAATGAGCGTCACCGCCCTCACCGAGACAAGACACAATTCCGATGCCCGTAATCCAGACTTCTCGCGAACTATTAGCCATCGGCCGGCACCTCGGCCGGGAAACCGACGAGGGCCGCAGTTTCACGCATCCGGAGTTTCATTTCATAATTCGGAAAATCGAGAACGCGAAGAGTTAAGGTTGCATCGCAGATCGCCTTACCGTCCAACTTTATGACGGCTTTGGTGATTGCGTAGCCTGAACCCTCGTGAATAAGTGTCGCGCCAACTGAAAGCTTTCGGCCTGGCGTGACGAACATGCGGAACTTGGCATCCTTGACGGCCGCGAGAAACGCCATCCGCTCGAAACGATTTACCGCAACGACCAGCCAGCCGGAAGTCTGAGCCATGGCCTCAATCAAGAGCACCCCGGGCATAAGCGGGAAGCCCGGGAAATGGCCCTCAAAGATCGTGCTAGTGGCTGGAACTGTCGCCTCGGTGCTGATTGTGCGGTCCGCGAGATTGAGGTCGGCAATCCGGTCAATCAGCTGGAAGTACTCAAGACGCATGTGATCCGCGCTTTAAGCTCCCTTAGCAGCGACAAGTTCGTCGATGCGGGCGCTCAAGTTCTTAAGCACGAAGTACTGATCCGTGGTTGCTTTCCCGTCATTTACTTCTTGTGTCCATTGCTCGAGCGGAAGCTTGATACCGAAAGCCTTATCGATGGCAAACGCGATATCGAGGAAATCGAGGCTGTCTATGCCGAGATCATTGATGGCATGGCTTTCCGGCTTGATGGAGTTGCGCGGAATATCGCAGGTCTCGGCGATGATATTGGCGATGGTGTCGAACGTCGAAGACATCGGTAACTCTCTGGTTGATCTGGAGTTCTGGCAAGCGGGCAGCCAACGCGCCCAAGCCCGCGCCACAGCCCCCGATCCGCACTTCTACGACAAAGCGATTGGCTGCCCGTATAGCGAAGCAGGGGGGAGAGTTCAATGGCGACGGCCACTTAGCTCCCCAAACAGACCACGGCGCATTTTCGGCCCTGAAATCGGGATAATGCCGCTGTCGCGGCCCTACCAGCGGTCTTTAGTCACCTCAACCGGCGTACAGCCACGACGGCCCGAGAGCACGCAATCCTGGTTTTTACGCATCGCAGCCATTGTATCGGCCAGCCAAATGCCAGCTCCGATAAGCGCGGCCACAAAAACAAATGCCAAAATGTTTACAATCATCCGGTGCCGGTAATCATCCGGTGCCTCAACCCGTTCGTATTTCGCCAGATCCTCAACGGCGGGGTGCAGCCCTTCGCGTGCTGGCAAGCCAGCCTTGTCTGCGCCGGAAATTTATCGACGCGCGGTCCGCTTTCGGACGAGGGCAGTTCCCCTTCGGGCATGGGACACCCTAGCATGCGGGCCACTGTCGTTCGAGCCGCGGCAAGTTATCGTTAAAAGTCGATTGTCACCGGTGCGCAGCGTTCGCGTCGCTACCCGAGGGGAACTTCGCAATTTCCCGTATTTCTGACATTCTGTTGCGCCACTTTGTTTTTGGCGCTTTGCATCGAAGGCTGAAAAATCCCCCACTTTCTTATTCAGGGCATGAGCATGATTCGTGTTGGACTTTTGATCGCCGCAATTGGCCTTCTGTTCACGGCCACGTCGGGCCACGCTGAGGACGTTGCCGTCGGAAATATAAAAATATCGGCGGCCTGGGTGCGCGCTACGCCCAAAGGGGCGCCGGTTGGCGGCGGCTACATGACCATCACCAATAACGGGACCGTGCCCGACCGCTTGGTGGGCGGCACATCGTCAGCATCCAGTCGTTTTGAGATACATGAAATGAGTATGGACGACGGCGTGATGAAGATGCGTCCCGTCGCCGGCGGCGTCGAGATCAAGCCCGGGCAGACGGTGAAGTTTGATCCCGCCGGCTATCATCTGATGTTTGTCGGCTTAAAGGAACCGTTCGTGCGCGGTAAACATGTCGAGGCAACATTGCAATTTGAAAAGGCCGGAAAAATTGCCGTGGATTTCATCGTTGAAAGCATCGGCGCGCAAACAGGCGGCACGTCGATGTCGCACGGGATGCAGCACAATTCTGATTAGCGGCGCTTCGATACTTTCGTAAAATCAGGCTGTTCTTGTTCCATACCATTAGTTAAGGCAGTTACGGCTATACCCTTTGGATAGCCCTGCGCTTGAGGTAGGGGAATGACTGCCCACGACCAGAGCGAGAGCAGAGACCGGTTGCCCGGTCCCGATGGGGCCGCAGCATTCTCCTATTTCTATTGGTGATGCGCTATCGAACGGTTGGCTTGATATTTGGTATCAGCCAAAGATTGATCTCCGGCGTAAGTGTTTGGCTGGCGCCGAAGCCTTCACGTATATGCACCACCCACAGGCCGGACTTTTGCGGCCGGAAGATGTCAGCAGTGCGCTGGACGAAGGCGGCATAGACGAAACTCACAGAGCATGCGTTGGTGACAGCATCTGCAGCATTGGATAGATTTTTTCGACGCCGGCTTCAAAATGCGTCTCTCGGTCAATGTGCCGGCAACAACAATATCGAAGTTGTCGATTAATGCGCTAATCAGCACCAATCGTCCACGGTCGAAAAATTGGCCAGGCCTGATTCTGGAAATGACTGAAGATCAGATCGTGCGAGACGTGCAAGTGACGCACCAAATTGCTAACGAGCTAAAGCCGGGTGAAATCGATCTCGCAATCGACGAGTTCGGTGCGGGCTATTCTTCGTTTTCCAATCTCCGCGGTCTGTCGTTCACTGAACTCAAATTGCATAAATCGTTTGTCAAGAATTGCGCTGTCGACCTGACAAATGCCGCTATGTGCCAAACGGCGATCGATCTCGCACACCGCTTCGGAAGTGAGGCGGTGGCGGTCGGAATTGAGAGCTGCCGCGGATCTGCAATCCCTGATGGTGATGGGCTGTGATCTTGGGCAAGGATTGTTGTTGGCTCCGCCACTGCCGAAGTGACGAGTTTCTTGATGCTTTAAGGCAGCATGCCGCCGGACCGCGCCCGCCAGGCGCGCCGAACAAAGCGAATTCGGAATGCGTCCCCTAGTAATCATTGCAGCAGGAAACATTTTTGCTGCTCCTGCGTTTCCCGACCCCGGGGGAGACAGAGGAGGCTAAAATGAAAATGGTCGTGCTTTGTGCGGCCGTAGGGGCGGTGCTCGTAACCGCCATTCCGGTGTCCGCCCAAGTGGTCGTTCGTGATCGTGATGATGTAGTTATCCGGGACCGCGATCATGATAACGGGTGGCACAGGCATCACGGTTGGTACAGAAGCCACGCGGAATGCCGTACGGTACGGGTGCGCACGCGCATGCCGAACGGCGATGTGGTCGTAAAGACCAGGCACAGCTGCTAGGCGAATTAAGTCTGATTTATCAATCTTGAACGCCGGTCCGGGCGCAAGGATGCGCCTGGACGGAAGCGTTTTGATCCCGTGCTATTTTGTCTCCCGGAAAGCCAATTTTTCCCCTTCCGGCGGCAGCATTTGAAAAACATTGAGGGTCATCGATATAAGCGCGTAATAGCCCAGTATTCCGACAAGTTCGACGGTCGCCGCGTCTCCCAGCAGCGATTGGAGCCGCCTGTACATTCGATCAGTCACACGCCTAGACTTGTAGAGTTCCTGAACGAACGCGTAGATCACACGCTCGTCATTGGGCGCCGTCGTCGGCGCCCGACCGAGCCGCAAATTTTCGATCGTCTTTGGTTTGACGCCCGCTTTTTCTGCCATAGGTGCGTGAGCGAACCATTCGTATTGCGCACGCCACAGCCGTGCCGTGCATAAAATCGCAAATTCGGACAATCGTGGCGGCAACGCTGTTTTGTATCGGCAATGAGCACCGAGCCTCTGGGCGAGTTCGCCGAACTCGGGGGCGTGCATCCAGACAGCAAATGGGCCACGGGGCGTGATCGAGGCGCCGCGCGGGCCGGCCCGCAGGCTGTCGAGCAGCGTGCGTTGCGCATCATTCATATTGGCTTCGTCGATCACAGCAAGACGTGGCGCGAGGCGCTTGGGGGACATTTAGGGCCCTTTTGAATTAGGCAGGCAGGAGAGAAAAGCGAGCGGCAGTGGAAATGGCGATATCAGACGCTAATATAGCTGAAATTGCCTGTCGCGATGCTATGGCGGGCGAGGTGGGAAATGGAGGACGCGCAATGTCCAAACCCTCTCAAAATTCCTAAAAATGCTCGCAGCTATTGTTTGCCTGGCCGTACCTCCCACTGTGGCCTCGGCCGACGCAATCGATGGAAACTGGTGTCACAATGATGGCCGGCGACTGAGCATCCGAGGACAGGCCATCGTCACACCCAGCGGAAAGACGATGGAAGGGAAATACAGCCGGCACTGGTTTTCCTACGTCGTGCCTGCTCCAGAGCCCGGCGCCGGCGACACAATATTGATGACGCTATTGAACGAAAATACGGTGCATGCCCGCCGCGGCGAGACCGCCCCGGAGAATGCGGAAGTGTGGCAGCGCTGCTTTCCTTCGGTAAGTGGACTGGATTTCCGGCGGCTACTGTAGGGTCGAATTTGCGGTCGCTGACTGGATTTCGGCCGTCACTCTCATTAATCCCCGGCCCGTCATGCGCAGCGCTTTCGCCGCCGCCAATGACAGGTCGAGAACCCTGCCTTTCGTGAAGGGCCCCCGGTCGTTGACGACTACGACCACGCTGCGGTGGGATTTTTTATCGGTCACGCGAAGGTGGGTACCAAACGGCAAGCTCCGGTGCGCCGCAGTGAACTTGTTCGGATCATAACGATCACCGCAGGCCGTGCGGCCGCTGTAGTTCGTGCTGTAGAACGCAGCAACGCCGGAGAATTGCTTCGGCCCCTGCGCGAACGCATTGCTCGCGGTTGAAATGCACAGCAACGCAATGGCCGCTATTGTGACGTAGGATTCGCGTGCATGAGCCCCGTTGGTCCTCCTTGGTCTTTAACCAGCGAGCTGTGGCAAAGTTCTGTCCAAAAAATGGTTGCTCACTCGTCTCTCTGTCGATACCTCGGGAACAAAGTTCCCACTACCATAATTCAGCCATTCTATGAAGTCTGGCGTGCAGGCGATCTTCCGCGCGATGCCGTTGTAGACTTGCGGTTGTTAGCCGGTATGTGAATTGCGGCGGCTCTGCAGGTGTTGCGACGTCATCTCGACGCGGGCACGGCAATCATCGTGCAGCCTCTCCAGTTCTTCATCAGTGAGATCCTCTATCGCGGCGAACTTATTTTCGGCGCCTTTCATCGCGAGCACCAATTCCGATAGCTTGATCTGGATGGCGAGGGTATCTCGATTCTGGGTGTTCTGGATCAGAAATACCATAAGGAATGTAACAATGGTGGTACCTGTATTGATCACCAATTGCCAAGTATCGCTGTAATTGAAGATCGGACCAAGCAACGCCCAAGCAAGCACCACGCCGACCGCTATGAGAAATGCGTAGGGATGGCCAGTCCACAATGACGTTGCGTGCGCGAACTGAGCGAATTGCTGTACAAGAGCCGGCGTACGCGTTCCCGGCCCACGGCGATTCCCTTTCCCTTTGTTCTTGTCCCTCTCCATGAGTTCTTTGCCAACCTCCAGATGCGCGCTAGAACGCGCTACGGCGCCAACGCGCCGGCTTGGTTCCGTGTTCCATGCCGCAACTTGCCAAAAGAACCGTTATTCATGGCGGGCAGGGTCTGTTTAATTCGCCCGATCGAGGCCCATGGGTCTTTGCGCAAGCGAGAGAGGCGCAGCGGAAGATTTCGCACGGTATATTGATCGGCAGATTTGAGGCTGCGGAGTTCATCCCACTCTATTGGTGCGGACACCGGAGCGCCGGGCGCGCGCGTGTCGAATAAGGCGCGACGGCCGTTGCTTCCCGGCTATTGCGCAGGTAGTCGACGAATATGCGATTCTTGCGGCGGTTCTTGGTCGCGGTGGCGAGATAGCGGTTGGGGGAGTCGGCGGCCATTGCGGCGGCAATGGCGTGGCTGAAATCCTTGGCTGCAGCCCAGGGCGTCGGCTTTATGGGCAGAACCACATGCAAACCTTTGCCGCCCGAGGTCTTGAGAAAACATTTGAGCTTTAGTGCCGAGAGACGGTCACGGACTTCATGCGCGGCGGCGACGACGTCCTTCCAGTGGGTTCCCGGGCCAGGGTCGAGATCGAATACGAGCCGATCCGCGCGTTCCCGGTCGCTCAATGGTCGTGCCGCGCGTGTGAATTTCGAGGACGCCCGCCTGGACCAGCGCGATCAGCCCGTTGAGATCGTCGATGGAGATGATCTTGTCGCCCTTTTCCGGCACAAGATGGAGATGTTCGGTCGAGACACCCATCGTGGCATGCTTCTGAAAGAAGCATTCGCCCGAAGCGCCTTCAGGACACCGCAGCAGCGCGATCGGTCGTCCGACAAGGTGCGGCCGCATCCACTTCCAAATTTTGGTGTAGAATTCCGCGAGTTCGCGCTTGGTGATGTTACTGTCAGGCCAATACACGCGGTCCGGATGCGTGAGAACAATATCGCCTACCGCGAATTTTGAGTTTCGGGCGATCACCGGACCGCTGCGCCGCTTTGCGGTTGCGTCTTTGTTGAGGGCGGCAAGGCTTTTCGTGTGCTCGCGGACGACGTCTTTTGCCGTCTTGTCCTCGCGCACGCCCTGGAATGATGCCTGCCGGATACGGTCGCCGTGGGTCCAGCCATGGAAATTGACTTCAACGACCATTTCCGGCGTAACCCAAATGGGCTTGCGCGCGCCGCGTTCCTCCGCGGGAATGGCCTTGAACGGCGCTCGGTCTGTCCGAAGCGTCATGAGCTTGCGGAAAAGCGTGCGGGCTGTTTCGTGCGTAAATCCGGTTCCGGTACGCCCGGCGTAACGAAGTTTTCCCTTGTCGTAGAAGCCGAGTACCAGCGCACCAACTGCGCGGTGGTCGACAGTCGACGGGGCGACGCCTGCAACGACCAGTTCCTGCCGATCCGAGCATTTGCTTTTGATCCAATTCCGCCCGCGGCCGGATCGATAGGGGGCATCGGCCATTTTCGAAATAATGCCCTCCAGCCCCATCTTGCAGGCGTGGTGGAGCAACGTCGGTCCCGGCTCCGTGAGGGACTTGCTCAAGCGGATCGGGCTGCGGTCCGGGAGCCGCTCGAGCAGGTGCGTCAGCGTGTTCTTTCGTGCCGTCAGCGGCAGGGGCCTGAGGTCCGCGCTATCGAGATGGAGCAGGTCGAAAACGTAGAACGCCATGCGATCGGGTCGGCCGGATTTAAGATCCTGCTGGAGCAGCGAGAAGCTCGAAATTCCGTCGCTGCCTTCCGATACAATCTCACCGTCGACGATAGCGCTTTCGACGGGAAGCTCGGCGATTGCCGAAGCGATGCTCGGAAACCTGGCAGCCCAATCAAGACCCTTGCGAGTCAGGAGCTTTACTTTCCCGTGGTCAATCCTGGCCTGCATACGATAGCCGTCGAACTTGATCTCGTGCACCCAATTGCCGCCGGCCGGCGGCTTGTCGGCCAGCGTAGCAAGGCTGGGGGCGACGAAGGCGGGGAGGGTGGCGCGCCTCGCCCCTGGGAGAGCGTCGAATTTGGATCTATCCGACTTGCGCATCGGCCGGATTTCCGCGGCACGGGCACGCTTGCGCGGCCGAGGCTTAGGCTTATCTACCGCTCTCGATTTGTTGCTGCGCCAGACCTTCTTCGGATCGCCGGCAATCTCTTCCAATGTACGGCCGGTCGCGGCGGAGAGCGGCCGATCCTCCAGGATGTCGCGTTCGCGGGCGGATCGCGCGGCGCCGTCTTTTTGCTTGATCAGCAACCAGTTATCGCGCTTCTCGCCTCGACGCCTGTGCATTCGCACAAGATGCCAGCCTCCCTTCAGTTTCGCGCCTTCCAGCGTGAATGAAAGATGGCCTTTCGCTAAGCCCTCATGCGGATCGTTTTCCGGCCTCCAGCGTCCGAGGTCCCAGATCATCACCGTGCCGCCGCCATATTCACCTTGAGGAATAATGCCCTCAAATTTGTTGTACGCGATCGGATGATCTTCGACCTGAACGGCGAGTTGCTTTTCGCCTGGTACCAGGCTTGGACCACGCGTCACCGCCCAGCTCTTCATGACGCCATCAAGTTCCAGCCGAAGATCGTAATGCAGGCGTCGCGCAGCATGTTTTTGAATGACATAGGCGTTGCCGCGCGTGCGAGCGACTGCGCCCTTTGGTTCGGCGGTGATGCCAAAGCGCCGCTTGGCCCGGTAGCTTTTCAGTCCCGACTTTTTCGGACGGCGCATGATCCGCGCTTCCTTTGAGATCGTGCGCTAGCTCGCCTTCTTGACCTTCCGACGTGCGCTTGATCGCTTGGCGCGCGTGTTGCTCCTCCGGGCTGCCGTGGTGCGGTGCCGGTCCTCGCCACGTGCACTGCGCCGCAGCGCGTCTATGAGGTTGATAACATTGCTCGGCCGCGGCTCGGCCAATACTGGCGGCGCCTTGCCGGCGCGCTTGGCCTTTATGAGATCCTGCAGCGCGTTCTCATAGCGGTCCTCAAATTTATCAGGGCTGAAATGGCCTTTCTTGGTTTCCAGAATGTGGACGGCGAGCTTGAGCATATCGGCAGGCACCTTGATATTTTCGATCTCGTCGAAATAGTCCTTTTCGCTCCGTACCTCGTCCTTATATCTCAGCGCGGTCGCCAATAGCCCCTTGCCGCGCGGTTGCAGCAACAAGAGATGCTCCCGGCGATAGATTACCACGCGAGCAAGACCCCCGAGATTCTCCTTGCGCATTGCTTCCCGGATGACCGCAAATGCTTCTTGCGCGACTTCGTCCTGCGGCACCAGGTAGTACGATTCATCGAGAAAGATCCGATCGATGTCGTCCATCGGTACGAATTCCTGGATATCGATGGTGTGCGTGCTCTCCAGGGCGACGTTATCGAGTTCATCTTCTTCAACCAGCACGTATTGACCCTTTTCGAGCTGATAGCCTTTGACGCGATCTTCCGCGTCGACCGGCTCGCCCGTTTCTGCATCGACCACTTCGTTGCGAATGCGATTGCCGGTTTTCCGGTTGATGATGTTGAAGCGGATACGCTGACTGGTGCTGGTAGCGGGATAAAGCGCGACGGCGCACGACACCAATGACAATTTCAGAAATCCTTTCCAGTTCGGACGCGGTGCCATGGACGCCAACTCCTCGTTACAACACTACATGGTGAACTTGCTTGTTATTGGACGAGTTCCGCCCTCCAGGAGCTTTGATAAATCGCAAATTGCCGCTAGACAGTCCTTTAAAGCCCTGCCGCGTTGACTGCCCCTGAAATGCCTGACCGATTCTGCCGGGCACGAAAAAATGCGCCCCGCGCGATTTGTTACCGAGCGGGGCCTACTTTTTCTTCGGTGGTATTTTGAGCGCGGTGAGAACGTCGATTCATTCCCCGCCGCTCGCGAGCACGGCGCGTGTCGTCTCGTCCGGGCCGAAATCCTCCGCACTGTTGACATGCAACAATTCGGCGAGCCGAGTGCGCGCACGGTTTACCCTCGATTTGATGGTTCCAACCGCACAGCCGCAGATGCCGGCAGCTTCCTCATACGAAAATCCGGATGCGCCGACCAGAACCAGCGCTTCGCGCTGATCTGACGGCAGCTGGGCAAGCGCTTCGCGGAATTCGCGAAACTCCACGTGGCCATACTGGTCTGGCTGCGATTTCAGTGATTCAGCGTGATGCCCGTCGCTGTCTTCCACCTCGCGTCGGCGTTTTCGATATTCCGAACGGAAATGATTTCGCAAAATGGTGAAGAGCCAGGCCGACATGTTTGTGCCCGGCTGGAATGAATCGATGTTGGCGAGCGCGCGCAGCAGGGTTTCCTGCACAAGGTCGTCGGCGCGATCCACATTCCCGCACAAGGATATGGCGAATGCGCGGAGACTTGGCACCGCACCGAGAACGGCTTTGCGGACCGAGTCGTCCATCGGCATCAGGGCTCGTCCTTTTTTCCATTGTCATTGAGACGATTGATCAGGTCGGTAAACCGGTCAGGAACGCCTTGGTGGACGACCTCGTCGTACATCGCCCGCAGCTGCTGCCCGAGGCGAGCCTGTACGTCGCGGCCGAGCTTCGCCGGCTTCGAATTGGGCTTTTTATTGCGGGTAGCCGCGGCTTCCATTGGATTTTGCTGTCCCACGGGCTTTCGTTCGTTCATAATTCACCCCAACTTCCGAGGCCCGGGGTGGGCACCGGTTGCCCCCTTGGTTTGTGTCAAAACCCTTGACCCCGCAGATGGTTCCCCGGGATCGGAACTTTTTTGCGACAATCGCGTTGGATGACAAGCGCGTCGAATGGCTAACCTGGGGGCACGCCTTCGATCGGCCGCCAGCAGAATTGGTTCGGGAGGGGATTCTTGTCGACATCTCAATCGGTTGCGCAACATCTGCCCTATCTACGCCGTTATGCGCGTGCGCTGTCTGGCAGTCAGGCCTCCGGTGATGCCTACGTGGCAGCAACGCTCGAGGCATTGGTCCAAGACCCCAAGGTGCTGGATACGGGTGTTTCTACCCGGATCGCGCTCTATCGGCTGTTTACGAAAATCTGGAATTCCGTAGCGCTTAACGGAAAACCGGCCGGCGGCGCGCCCAGTCAGCCGGTGGAGCGTCACCTCGCGCAAATTCCGCCGCGGCCTCGCCAGGCGTTCCTGCTGGTCGCGCTCGAAGGGCTTTCCGAGGACGATGCCGCAAAGGTCATTGATGTCGATGCACCAACGCTGCGCGATCTCGTCGAGGAATCCGGTCGGGAACTTGCGGCAGAAATCGCAACCGATGTCCTGATCATTGAGGATGAGACTTTCATCGCCCTCGATCTCGAGGGGCTGGTCGAAAGTCTCGGACATCGCGTGCTGGGAGTCGCACGAACGCATAGCGAAGCCGTGGCGCTTGCCAAAGCTAAGCGGCCAGGGATCATCCTTGCCGACATTCAGCTCGCTGACGGCAGTTCGGGGCTCGATGCAGTAAACGAAATGCTGCGCTCTTTCGAAGTGCCGGTAATTTTCATCACGGCGTATCCGGAGCGGTTCCTTACCGGCGAACGGCCGGAGCCGGCCTTTTTGATCGCTAAACCTTTCCAGCCTTCGACGGTATCCGCGGTCTTGAGCCAGGCATTGTTTTTCGAACGCAATGCAAAGCGGCGCGAGCGTCGCGCAAGCTAGGAACTTCGCTTAGGGTCAGGCTTGCGAGCCAGTGTATAGCCAAGCATCAATGCTTCCAGGAGCATAACCAACCGTACTTCTCGTTGATTGACCAGCCCCGCGTTCGGGCTCGAGTTCGGCCTGGCGTTGGCGTAGGGTCCAAAGCACCGCGAGACCCAGCAAGACAAATCCGGCGTAGATTGCCCCAACAGCTAGCCGAACGTGAATGACATCGTAGTGCGCTTCCAGCGCCAACGACCCAGCGATCGTGAACTGATAAATGGCAACAATGGCGCTAGCGGCGATGAGGAGCACAATCGCGACCCGCCACAGAAATCGGCGTATCAACCTGTTGAGCAAAATTCCGGCGATGTGCTCGAGCCGCATGGCCTTAACGGCGGTTTGCCAGCCCGGCAAGAAAACCAATGCCTGCGGCGACACCCAACATCAATATAGGCCTGTTTTCGACTTCGTCCGCAAGTTTATGAAACGCATCGCCGCTAAATCTCCTGGCTTCATCAGCTGCGGATTGGGTCGACGTCCGCCGCATTTTCCCTGACGCGGGCCATAATACGCTCCAGGGTGTCACGGACGAACGCGCCAATGTCGTCGGAGGCGCCCGAGGTCTCCCGCCGGGCCTTGCCGGAAATACGGCGTAAACGTCTTTCGAGGTCGCCGACCAGCTCCTCGATTGCCGCAGCCTCTTCGGCGGCCATGGATTTCCCCGCACGCGCTGTCATTACCCGCACCTGAAATCGTTGACCTTTCACGATCGAAAGGCTGAAGAACAAAACTCAGAAGAAAATGTTCCCATTCGACAATATTTAGGAAGCGGGTATGCCCATACGTCACGACTGGCATATGCAACAGGTCACGGGTCAACGCGTTAAAGTGTTTTACGACGGGCTCGTTCTGGAAACACATTTAAGCTACTGGAAACACATTAAAACTAACGAATGAAAAGTCGTATCGCGTGCGCATTTGTTGACAGCTCAGTGATTGAAAGTATTCATTAGGGAAACTGCTGCAATTGCCGTCGATGCAAACGAACCGACCGGGCGAAAATGTGCGCGGGAGCGACGGAACAAGTGCGAAGGTGCGCGAAATGCCTGGAGCGGAAAATCCCGAACTCGCGAGACTCGAGGCGGAAAACCGGCAACTGAAGGATCGGGCTTGCCTCAGGCACGGGAGCTTGCCCTGTTGCAGGCGAGATTTGCTCGCTACGAAACTGCACTGCGCGGCTCTCAAGTGACGGTCTACACGCAGGATCATGACCTTCGATATACCTCGATCAGCAATTTGATGGGTGGCCATTCGGCTGATGATATTCTCGGTCGCACCGACGCTGAAATGTTCCCGCGAGGAGGGCGCGGCGGCAATGATTGAGATTAAGCGTGAGGTACTCATTAGCGGCGAAGCGAAGCGTGCGGAAATTCCACTCGAAGACGGTCCTGCCATTCGCTGGCACGATCTTCATATCGAGCCGCTTCGTGACGATGCGGGTGCGATTGTTGGCCTGACTTGCGCATCGGTCGATGTAACTGAACGCAAGGAGGGAGAAGCGCACTTACGTCTGCTGCTGCGAGAGCTGACGCACCGGTCGAAAAACCTGTTGGCGGTTATCCAGGCAATGGCGCGGCAGACGGCTCGTCACGCGGGTTCGGTCGACGGCTTTCTCACCCAGTTCGGCTCTCGTTTGCAGGCCTTGGCAGCTTCGCACGATCTGCTCGTTCGGGAGAGCTGGTATGGCGCCTCGCTCGGAGAGCTCATTCGGTCGCAGCTTTCGACCTATCTTGATGGATCCGTGGTGCAGGTGTCCATCGAAGGCCCGGCGATTGCGCTAAAACCCGAAGCCGCCCAGAATTTGGGGCTCGCAATTCATGAACTCGCGACCAATGCCGCCAAGTTCGGGGCTTTGTCGGTCCCAACCGGGCGCGTTTCGATCACGTGGGTCCAGCGGGAGAACTCGACCAATAAGTCGATCGACCTCGATTGGCGGGAGAGTCTCGGCCCCAGGGTAAAAGTCAGGCGAAAGAAAGGTTTCGGCAGCATGGTCATCGAGCGCAATCTTGCGCGTGCACTCGATGCCGAAGTGAAACTGGAATTCGATCCCGGCGGATTACATTGTCACATTGTAATTCCATCAAATCAGATATTGGCAGCTCGCTAGATGCGCCGGAACATAACACGCCGCTGACCGTTTTTATCCACGCTCCCCCATGCGCGGAATTTTCCGCAGCTCTGTGGAAGCGGGAGGCGGACAATGCGCAATTTCATTTCTTATATTCTGGCCGGGTCAATTGCTTTGCTCGTAATGGATGTGTTTGGGGCGCCGATCGGGTTGAACCTTGCCGTGTTTGCGTGGCCGGCCGTCGATGGCGCGGCAATCCATCAAGTTGTCGATCGAACCCACAAATCAGACCGTTTGCCGATCCGGACCCTGAGCGGACGGCAGACCCTTCCGCAAAATACTTCGGTTCTGATCGGATGCGAGCCCGTCTTCAGTCCGCTGTCAAAAGGTAACCAGTTGAACTTCCCAGGCCGGTGCATTTCATAGGCCGACGGCGGCCGCCTTGCCATTTATCCGTCCGCAATGGAACTTGTTGTTCCGCGCGGCGTTACGCTTCGGCATCAATTCGAAAAGGAGTTGCACATGCACAGGCCCATGCACAGGCCATTGAGCGTGCTCGCTGTACTTGCAGTCGCGACGGCATTTTCTCTTCCGATTCCGACCGCGGCCCAAGCAGCTCGAGGGACAAAGGTCGGCACGCTGAGCTGCGATATATCAGGCGGCATCGGGCTCATCGTCACATCGAAAAAGGATGTGACTTGCATGTTCACGCCCTCGCAACGCGGTTCGCGGGAAGTTTACATCGGCTCGATCAGCAAGTTTGGTCTCGATCTTGGAGCGACTTCCGGCGGCGAAATGATCTGGGCGGTATATGCGCCGACGAACCGAAAATATGGGGCGCTTGCCGGCCACTATGGTGGTGCGAGTGCAGAGGCTACCGTCGGCGCCGGCGTGGGCGCAAATGTTTTGGTCGGCGGGTCAAATCGGACGATCACGTTGCAGCCGCTATCGGTGCAAGGTCAGGCAGGGCTAAATGTCGCGGCCGGCGTGGCGGGGCTCGACCTGCATCCCGCGCGGTAACGACTACCGATTTCACATTAGCACTCAACGGCCGCCCGCGGGCGGCCGTTCTTCGCAACTTCAATCGAACGTGAATGCGTCGTGGTAGGCACCCTGAACCTGGCCGCCGGGCACGGGGCCTCCGCCCGGCACATGAACCTTGTTTCCGATCACGGCACAAGTCGCGCCGTGCAGGCCGTGGCGCGGGATCGCCATCGGCGTGAGCTGCTCCCACGTGTCCGTTTTCGGATCGTAAGCTTCGTTTGTGCCGAATACCTTTCCTGTGGCTTCACCCCCGAACACGATGATCTTGCCATTGATAAAAACGCAGGATGGGCCGCTGCGCGGCGTCGGAAGCGGCGCTCGGA
The DNA here is from genome assembly GCA_963702605.1 of uncultured Pseudomonadota bacterium. Lineage (GTDB taxonomy): Bacteria > Pseudomonadota > Alphaproteobacteria > Rhizobiales > Xanthobacteraceae > Pseudolabrys. The sequence continues at coordinate 345,803 of CAVPDI010000022.1, read as the reverse complement.
ATGTCCACGTATCGGACTTGGGTCGTAGACGGCGTTGAGGCCCGTGTTGAAATCGTAGGAATCCATGCGGCCGGCGATGGCGTGAATTCTGCCGTCGACGACGGCAACGCCCATATGATCGCGTTGGCCGACGAATGGCTGCGTGCCTGTTGAGCCACGCATGCCGCCCAGGATCGTGTATTTGTCGGATGTCGGGTCATAGATTTCGTGCCATTCGACCGAACGCACGTCGCGGCCGCCAAGCAGATGAATCTTGCCGTCGAGGACGATGGCCGATACTGCTCCGCGTGGACGCGAAATGGGTGCAATAGGCGCCCACTGATCGGATGCACTGTCATAGACAAAACATTTAGAATGCGGGCAACGGTTCTGTTCGACGAAACCGCCGAAAGTGAAGATTTTCGATCCGATCGAGACGCCCGCCACGTGGTTGCATGGATGCGGGAAGGGGGCCTTCAATGACCAGGTCCCCGACTTTGGGTCGAATACCTGATGGAAATTTTGGTCGACGCGATGCTTGGCGTAACCGGCGATCGAGTGGATTTTGCCCTGGCACTCGATCACGGCATGTTCGCCGGTCGGGATCGGCATGCGCGGCTGTTCGATCCACTTCCCGGGATTTGAGGCCTTGGGCGCAACGCTCGTCATATAGCGCTGCTTTTCCACGGTCTTCGGAATTTCGGTGATTGACCTGTCGTTCAGTCCGAGAAAAATCGGTAGTTCCTGTTCTGCTGCCATGGTTGACCTCAACTGACATAAGTCGGGACGGCGTCCCGTAATAATTTACGCGTAAGTTCGATGCCCTCGCGCGCGACATCAAACGGTGAACGGGCCCATTGGTCGGGATTTGGCGCCTCGTAGCTGAGGTAGCCCGTATAGCCTTTCTCCGCCAACAGCCCCAACATTTCGCGCCACTTCACTACGCCTTTGCCCGGGGGAAGCCGATCCGTTGGGCGGCGGACGCCGGTCACGGGAGTTGGCGAAAGGTCGCTGTATTGGAAACAATAGAGTTTTTCGGCCGGCACATTTTCAAAGCCGCGACCACCGGCGCCGCTGCGCGTGAAATGATAGGCGTCGATGAGATACCCGCAATTCGGTTTGTTGGCACCTTCGATCAATTCTGTCAGGACACCCAAACTGTTGAGTACGTCGTGTTGCGAATTGAATTCGATCGCGAGCTTCAATTTGTACTCGGCAGCGATGTCCCCGGCGTCCTTAAGATATTTAATCGCGTCTTTGATCGGACCATTCACCTGACCTGGCGCGCTCATCAACATGCCGCAGCCAAGGGCCACTGCATTTTCACAGGATTCCCGGAAGACCTTGAACAGCCGTTTGCTCTCTTCGCCTGTTGCGAACAACCAGCCATATTCAACGCCAAGCACGCCGCAGGGGATACCGCCTTTTCTGATGAGATCGAGCACCTGCGCGTTCGTCAATCCGGCATCGAAGCAACGTTTGAAATCGGTTCTCCGCAATTCAACGGCGTCGTAGCCGGCTTGCTTTGCGGCATCGAGTGCGGTGGCGAGCGGCGTGGTGTCGACCGTCCACATGTGCAGGGCAAGACGCCCGAATTTTTCCGGCATGCCTGGAATGCTCCGTTCTCGAATTATTTGCCTTCGTATTGCAGGATGTACAATCCTGCATTCGTATCCGTGAGGTACATCAGCCCGTTGACATCGACGAACACATCGCAGGACTGAATGACCTTAGCGGGGTTCGGCCGCTGGTCGACAATTCTCTCCGGGGGAGGAGGCACGAAATAGCCGATCTCTCTTGGCTGGAACTGGTCATGGATGTCGTAGATGCGAAGTCCCGCGTTGTGATACGTGGCGAATACGATGTCTTCCCTTTGCATCGAACCCGGCCGGTTTTCATGCAGATTGTGCGGGCCGAATTTTGCGCCCTTGGCGCAGAAATCTTCCTCTGCAGGCGTGGGCAGGGTGGCGATTGAAACGGGATTGGTGGGCTCGCGCACGTCGACCACCCACGTATAGGCAATGCCATTAGCGCAATTCGCGGAAGTCGCTTCGTCAGCGAGCACGAGCAGTCTCCGGTTGGGCAGCGGCAGCGGCGTGTGCGCGCCGCCGCCGAATGGCGGCGAATAATTCCGGTGGCTGAGCAGCTTCGGCTTTACCGGATCGGTCAGGTCATGGATCGTAAAGCCGCCGTCGCGCCAGGCCGCGTATCCGATATTTCCGGCAGTGATCATGTGATGGAGAGCCGTGCGTTTACCGAACGCCGCGGGTTTTTCCTCGCCGCCGGCACGATGCATGCCCGGCAGCCACCAATGACCCGCGAGCGTGGGTTTTGCCGGTTCTGAAACGTCAATGATCGCGAGAGTATGGTCGATGAAGCCATCAAAATGCACCGAAACATAGGCATAACATCCTCCGACCCACCAAATGCGATGTGCGCCGAAACCGGCCGTATGCAAAAAGCCGATCTCGCGTGGCCTGGCGGGCTGCGAGATATCGAAGACGCGCACGCCGGCACCGAAGGCCTGCTCCGTCTGCACGGAATCCGCCAGTGACCTTGCGTAGTAATCAGCCTGGCTCGTGTATTGCTGCATGGCCCAGATATTCGGCCCATTCACCGCAAGAAGAATGTCGCCGTGAATCTGCAAATGGTGTGATCGCGTGTTTTTCGGCGCCGCCACGAACGCGGCGGTTTTCGGCTTTCCGGGATCGCGCACATCGACGACAGAAAAGCCGTCGCTGAACATATGCCCGATGAAAGCGTGCCCCTTGTGCACAATGACCTGGACGCCATCGGGCCGGCCACCCTGATCGCAGCGCGAGACAAATCGAACATTTTTGGACGTCGGCGTCACAGAAGCACTCTGCTGCTCAACCGTGGCGATACATTTGCATTAGATACTGAACTGAGGGGGCCCGGCCGGCAGAACGCCGCCCGGGCCCCAAATCGAGCAAGACAAAGACCGTCAGCCGGTCGGCGGAGCGACTTCGTCCAGTCCTTTCTGGCGGGCCTCGGGGCCCATTTGCGTGACCGAGAATGCGGCAATCAGCAAGACCGCTGCCAGACAGGCGAAGACGGTTGTGAGGCCGTATTTGTTCTGAATCCACAGAATGGTCGGCACAATGAACGCGGTGGCGAGACGTCCCACCCCTGCCGCCCAGCCAAAGCCGGATGCACGTGCATTGGTGGGGAACACCTCGGATGCAAAGATCTGCATCGAATTGCCGGATACCTGAATGAAGAAGATCATGATGAATCCGGCGACCAGCAGTTGCGTATCGGTCGCTGCATTGGCGAATACGATCGCCATCAAACCGGCTGCAATGAATGAGCAGACCGACGTTATCTTGCGACCATATTTGTCGAGTGCATACATCATGAACAGGCTTGCGCACGGCACCGCCAGCGTCATGCCGAAAGTGTAAGTGAGCGATTTAGTGATAGTGAAGCCTTTTGCCGTCATGATGTTGGGCAGCCATGTACCCAAACCGATCGCGACGCCGAAAAATGCCGAGAAGCAGATCATGCCGGCGATGACCCGTTTGGGGAACATCTTGAAAACCAACGCGAACGGATCGCTCTTCGTGTCGCTCGCTGCGCTGGTCGTAAGTTGTTCTTTCGGACCGGCGATGCCCATGCGGGCAAGGACGTCGAGTGCTTCCTTGCCGCGGCCGTGTGTCGCGAGGTAGCGCGGCGATTCCGGCAGCCAGAATCGGAAGAGCCACACAATGAGTGCGCCAATTCCGATGACGATCCATACCCCACGCCAGCCGATCGAATTCACGGAAGTAAAGCGTGAAAAGGGACGCAATCGGCCACACGCAGGCGCCGCCGATGAAGTGAACGAAGGCGAGTATCCGGCCGCGGATCGCTTTCGGCGAATATTCGCCGGCATAGGCGAAAGCGAGCGGCTGTTCGCCGCCGAGACCCAGCCCACCGATAAACCGGCACACCATCAGCCAGAATACGGTTGGCGCGAGCGCGCCGAGGATTGTGAAAACTCCGAACAGGAGCAGATTGAACTGGTAGACGGTCTTGCGTCCCCACCGGTCGCTGAATTCGCCTTGACCGGCGGCGCCAATGAACATGCCGAATACCGTCGCGCTGCCGACAAGCCCGGCTTCAGGTCCGGTGGCAAATTTGGATTGAATCATGTCCGGGATCAGCGACCCGAGCACAATCAAGTCGATGACGTCAAAGAAGTACCCCGCCGCAATCAGTGCGACCACCTTGACGTGGAGCGGCGAAATTTTCGCGTCGTCTAACGAGCTACCGACGAACCCCTCTATTGTTTGAGCCACAGCGTCTGCCTCCCTCTTCCCGTTTTTAATTGGGTTACCCAGCAAGCCGACATTAGGATGAGCCACAAATTGATTGTTGACTAGTCCATTCACGCGCGGCGTCACCAACTGCCGTAAAATCCGGAATTTTCAGTTTCGGCGGGTGAAAAACCGGTATTTGGCTGGGGAACTAGGATTTCGAACCTAAATTCTCGGAGTCAGAGTCCGATGTTCTACCGTTGAACTATTCCCCAGCAAGACAGCGCGCGAGACACCGTCGAAACAGCGGCTATCGATGCGACCGGAGGGCCCTGACATGCGGCAATTTCGCTGTTTTGACAAGTCCATAAGGGGCGCGTCGTGGTCAGGACCCGCGTGCCGGCCGCGTCACAACGGTTGCAATGCTGATGAGGCTGAAGGCTGCGATTGCCAAAAAGACCAATCGCGGGCTGCCATGGTCCATGATTGCGCCGAAAATCAGCGCGGATGCAATCCCGCCAATATTGAAGCCGGTCGTGACAAATCCGAACACCTTGCCGAAAGACCCTGGCGGGGTGATCTGGCGCACGATCATATCGCGAGAGGGCATAATGATGCCCGAGAAGAAGCCACCAATTGCCATCGCCGCAATCAAGGCAAATCGAAGCCAGATCGATCCACGCGACGAGCGCAATCGCGATCGCCATCACCGTCAGCCCGATGGTGGCAATTGCGCCGTGACGTATGCGTCCGCCCAACCAGGAATCCGCCGAACAGCACCCCGATAGCCGACAACAGGAGATTTGCTGATAAAGCCGCATTGGCGATCGTCAACGGCGTTCCGTAAAGCGCGACCAATGCTGCGACGGAATAATTGTAAAGCCCGCCGCTAATCAGGGCGAGCAGCACGAAAAACAAAAGATTGAGCAGGATCGGGCCGGAAAACAAAAGCCGCCACCCGGCAGGAGACTCGGGGCCTCTCGCCTGGGTCGCGGTAACGCTCGGCGTTGCGCCAGGATGGTCGCGGACCGACAGCAATACGGCCGCAACGACAAAACCAAGGATGCCCGCGCCGATGAAGGCGCCGCGCCATCCCCAAACGCTTTCCATCACCAGCAGGCTCGCGGGTGCGACCGCGGACCCCATCATCCCGGCAAATGTGTGCACCGAAAATGCTTGCCCGATCTGCTTTGATGATACGTGTTGCGACAACATCGCGTAATCGGCGGGATGGTACACCGTGTTGCCGATGCCGGCGATTGCGAACATCAAGACCATGACCAGGAATGAATGGACCAATCCGGCGACGACGAACGCACTTGCGCCGATTGCGAGACCGGCGACGAGCAATGCGCGCGCTCCGAGCCTGTCAACCAGGAAACCCGCCGGAGTCTGAAGTGCCGCGGTGACCACATTAAAGGTGGCCAATACCAGCCCGATTTGAGTGTAGGTGACATGGTATTCGTCGCGCACGAATGGCAACAGAGGTGCAAGTATCAGCTGGTAGTAGTGAGAAACGAAATGTGCCGCGCTCACGGCCCCGACGACGCGGATATAGGGCGCGCGTGCCGATCCGAGGACACCGGTTGCCTGGCTCATTGCTGAGCTACGGCTTTCTGGATCGCTTGCCAGATTCGCGCGGGCGTCATCGGCATTTCGAGGTGCCTGATGCCGTAGTCGGACAATGCGTCGATCACCGCATTGGCCACCGACGGCAATCCGCCCGAAGTCCCTGCTTCGCCGCAGCCTTTGGCACCGAGCGGATTACTTTTGGTCGGTACCGGATGACTGACAACGTTAATCATTGGTACGTCATGTGCGTGCGGCATCGCATAATCCATGAACGAACCGGTCACCAGTTGGCCGTCGGCGTCGTAAACTGCCTGCTCAAGCAAGACTTGGCCGAGACCCTGCACGACACCGCCCTGAATCTGGCCCTCTACCAGAAGCGGGTTTACGACCGTGCCCAAATCATTGACTGCCGTGTAACGGACGACAAATGTCGCACCGGTCTCCGGGTCTATTTCGACTTCGGCAATGTGGCAGCCGTTCGGGAAGGCCGAGGGAACCGGATCCTTCAAGACGTGGTCGACGTCGAGCGATGTGGGAAGTCCGGCCGGCAATTTAATTTCTGACCGCAAACGTGCCGCAAGATCGAGAATGCCGATGGAGCGGTCGGTGCCTGCGATCGTGAAACGGCCGGCTTTGAATTCGATGTCTTCGGGGAGGCTTCGAGCAAATGCGAGGCAATCTGTTTGCCTTGGTCGATGACAATCGCCGCGGATTCCGTCAATGCGGCACCAACAAACATCACAGAGCGCGACCCGCCGCTGCCGCCCCCGAAGGTCATGCGGTCGCTATCGCCTTCGACCATTCGAATGCGGTCGAAAGGAACGCCAAGCAGATCGGTCAATATTTGCGCATAGGTCGTGGCGTGGCCCATGCCAAAATCGAGCGTGCCGGCGATGATAGTAACGGTACCATCGGATTCGAAATGGATCGAACCTAGCTCCTTGCCGGGGGCGGCCGTCACCTCGAGATAGCAACCAATTCCCAATCCGCGCAGTCGGCCGCGTTTCTTGCTCTCGCGTTTGCGTTTTTTGAATCCCGCATAGTCGGCAGTCTCCAGGGACTGCTTCAGCACGCCGAGAAAATCGCCGCAGTCGTAGGTCATATCCGATGCGGCTTTGAAAGGCAGATCGCTTTTACGGATCATGTTGCGGCGGCGCAGATCGATGCGATCAATGCCAAGTTCGCAAGCGGCAAGATCGAGCGTGCGCTCGATATAGTAATTTCCCTCGGGGCGTCCGGCTCCGCGATAGGCCGACACGAAGGTCGTGTTGGTGAAAACGCATTTGGTCGCGACCTCGATCAGCGGCGTGCGGTAGATACTGGCAATATTCTTCACCTGATTTCCGGTCGGCAGCAGTGGCCCGAATTGCGCGAGATAGCCGCCCATATCGCCATATCCGGTCAGGCGAATACCGAGGATGTGTGCGTTTTCATCGAAGGCAATTTCGACGGTCATGTCTTGCGCGCGACCATGATGGTCGGACATGAAGCTGCCGGACCGCTCGTCAGTCCATTTGACAGGGCGGCCGAGCACGCGTGCGCCGTGCAAAAGGCAGATATATTCCGGATACACGGACGCTTTCATGCCAAAGGAGCCGCCGACCTGACCGGTGATCACGCGGACCTTGTCGGCGGGCGCGTTCAGAACATCCATCAGCGATGTCTTCATGCCGTGAACGCCCTGACTGGTGGAGTAAAGCGTCCATTTGCCGACGGCCGCATCATATTCGCCGATGGCCGCGCGCGGCTCCATCGCGTTCACCACCATTCGCTGATTTGAGGTTTCGAGTCTCGTAACGTGCTTTGCTCTGGCAAAGGCTTCGGCAACTTTAGCTGCATCGCCGTAATGGTAGTCGAGCGCAATATTGCCTGGCACCGCGTCAAATACGAGCGGAGCTCCGGGCTTCACAGCTTCTGACGGCTTGAGTACCGGGGGCAATGGCTCGATGTCGAGCACAACCGCTTCGGCCGCATCTTTGGCCTGCGCAATGGTCTCGGCGATGACGCAGGCAACCGGATCACCAACGAATCGCACCTTGTCGGCCGTAAGCGCTGGTCGGGGAGTATAGCGTATGGGCGATCCGTCGCGGTTCTTTAGCGGCAGATTGCATTTGAGCGGCCCGTATCCCGCCAGATCCTCCGCGGTGAAAATCGCTAGGACGCCAGGCATCGCTTTGGCCGGGGCGGTATCAATCGCACGGATGATGCCGTGAGCGTCACGGCTGCGGACCATGACCGCATAGGCTTGGTTAGGCTGACTAATATCGTCCGCGTACCGCCCCTGTCCGCGGACAAGTGCAGGGTCCTCGCTGCGCCGCACCGGCTGGCCTACGCCGAATTTGGTGAGTGAAAGTGCGGTTTCGCTGGTTCTGTTATCCATCGAGGAAGGGGTCCAATGGTCGGCGCGCTGTCAATTAAAGCAGCCCGCAATCTTCGACAAGAATAGCTTTTGGGACGGAGGGTTGCGCGAGGCACAGGCACTGTTACACTTTTCTTGATCGAGAGAATATCATTGCAACCGCGGCTGGCCCCGGATAGGCGGCCCCGTGGTGCTGACAAGAAGGTTTTGAGATATGAGCGGCGAGGCCGGGGACGTTCCAGGCCTCGACCCTGCTATCGATCGGGTTCCGCTGGCGCGGTCCCGGTGGGGTCGGCGGTCGCCTAGACGGCCTGATGCTGGCTGCGGCAATGACCGGGGCGGCGCGACCTATGCTGCGCTTGATCTTGGCACCAATAATTGCCGGCTCCTGGTGGCCCGACCGTCTGGGCAGGGGTTTCGCGTCGTCGACGCATTCTCGCGAATTGTGCGGCTCGGCGAGGGCGTCTCTTTATCCGGCAGACTGAGCGAGACCGCTATTGGTCGTGCCATGGCGGCATTGGCGATTTGCCGCGGCAAAATGAAAAACAAGGGCGTGACGCGAGCCCATTTGATCGCGACCGAAGCGTGCCGGGCTGCCGAGAACGGCACGGAATTTCTTCGCCGCGTCGCGGATGAATTGGGGCTCGAGCTTGAGCTCATCGATCGTGAGACCGAAGCCCGGCTGGCCGCGACCGGCTGCACGCCACTCCTTGATCCGCAAGCTGAAGGCGCCGTCCTTTTTGATATTGGCGGCGGCTCATCGGAACTCGTGCGGCTTGCCCGCTCGCAGCGCAGCCGGGGAGGGCCGCCGCTGCCGCAGATTCGTGGCTGGACCTCCATCCCCCACGGCGTGGTGACGCTCGCCGAGCGTTATGGCGGCGTTTCCGTGACTAAAGAAATCTACGCCGCGATGGTGGCCGAAGTGGCCGCGCTGATTGCACCTTTCGTGCGCGACCATGGCGCGGAGGTAATCGCCGGCATCCACATGCTCGGCACTTCCGGAACGGTGACGACCATCGCGGGTGTGCATCTCAATCTTAAGCGTTACGACCGCAACCGTGTCGACGGTTGCTGGATGAGCGCGTCGGAAATTACGACCGTCGTGGAGCGTCTTTTGGCGATGAGCTACGAGGAGCGGGTGGCCAGTCCCTGCATCGGAGCGGAACGCGCCGATCTCGTGCTTGCCGGTTGTGCCATTCTTGAGGCGATACGTCGCGCGTTTCCATGCCCGCGTTTGCGCGTTGCCGATCGCGGTTTGCGCGAAGGCATGTTGGTTCAAATGATGCGCGACGACGGCGCCTGGGGTGGTGGCAACGAGGCGGCGCCGTCATGACAGCGCACGGAAAGACGGGAAGTCCGCGGAAAATGAAAGTCCGGGTGCGCGGCGGCAAGCGATCGCAGTCTTCAAAACTTTGGCTCGAACGCCAACTCAACGACCCCTATGTTGCGCGGGCAAAACGTGAGGGCATGCGTTCTCGTGCCGCGTATAAGTTGATGGAAATCGACGACAAAGCGCATTTCCTGAAAAAAGGCGCGCGCGTTATTGATCTCGGGGCCGCTCCAGGCGGTTGGAGCCAGATTGCGGCCAAACGTGTGGGGGCCCCCGCTCAAGGACGTGTGATTGCAATCGATATCCTGCCGATGGATCCGGTGCCTGGCGTCGACTTCATCAGTCTCAACTTTCTCGACCCGGACGCGCCAAATAAACTCAAGTCCATGATCGGCGGGACAGCGGACGTTGTCTTGTCCGACATGGCGGCCAATGCGACGGGCCATGCGCGCACGGACCACTTGAAGATCATGGCTTTGGTCGAAGGGGCCGCAGATTTTGCGCGCGGCGTGCTTGGGCCTGGCGGCAGTTTCGTCGCAAAAGTCCTCCAGGGCGGCACAGAGGCTGCACTGCTCGCTTCACTTAAGCGCGACTACACGACCGTCAAACATATAAAACCGGCAGCCAGCCGTGCCGATTCCGCTGAGCTCTATTTGCTGGCCACAGGGTTTCGTGCTGCGACCGGGACCCCGGGCTAGCCGACGCGCTGATCGGAAGTCTCGGTGGGGGTCGGGAGCCGGTCGGCCATTTCTGCTCCGGCCTCTTTCTGCAGCAGCAGAAAAATCAATACCGAAAGCGCCGAGATGGCCGAAACCACCAGAAATGCCGGAGGGAAATCGGCGGCTTGCAACGGGCCGCCGCCCCTGAAATGCACGGTCAGCTCCACTGACATTGCCCCCAGCGCCACGCCAGACGACACCGCCAATTGCTGCGCCACGCTGACCAGCGCCGTCGCGCGGCTGACCCGGTTTGGTTCAACGTCGGCATAGGCAATGGTGTTGATGCTCGTGAATTGCAGTGAACGAAAGAATCCGCCGACAAGAAGCAGGAACATCATCATTGCGACCGGCGTGGTCGTGGTAAAGCCCGCACAAACGGCAAGAAATGCCGAACTGATAATCGAGTTGACGACCAGAATGTTGCGGAAGCCAAATCTCCGAAGGATGAACGTCGTCGCCCACTTCATCCCCATGGCACCGAATGCTGTCGCAAAGGTAATCATGCCGGATTGAAACGGCGTCATGCCAAAGCCGATTTGCAGCATCAACGGCAATAGAAACGGAAGTGCACCCAACCCCAGGCGGAAAATGAACCCCCCGCACACGGCGACAAAAAACGTCGGCAGTCGGAACAGCGAAAGATCGAGCGCCGGATTTTCAGTATGCCGCGCATGCACGAGATAGGCAGCGAGAAAACAAGCACCTCCGGAAATCAGGCCGACCACGACGAACCACGGCAGGAAATTGAGCCCCAACACCGAAAGCCCAAAAGCCATTCCGCCGATACCGAGCCCGGCGAGAACCATACCGACGATGTCAAAGCGCACCCGTTCTTCTGCGCGCACGTCCGGGATGAACCTTGTCGCAAGCGCGATACCCAGCAAACCGATCGGCACGTTGATGATGAAGATCCAGTGCCAGGTTGCGTAAGTTGTTATGAAACCGCCAACCGGAGGTCCAAGAACCGGGCCAATCAGCGCCGGCGTCGTCACCCAAGCCATCGCCGCGACGAGTTCGCGCTTGCTGATCGTGCGGACAAGGACCATGCGGCCCACGGGGGTCATCATCGCACCGCCCATGCCTTGGACAATCCGAGCGACGACGAAGTCGGTAAGTGAACTCGACAGCGCGCATCCGATCGAGCCGAGTACGAACACGCCGATGGCGGCGCGGAATACCGTGCGCGCTCCGAAGCGGTCGGCGGTCCAGCCGCTGGCCGGGATGAAGATGGCCAAGGACAACAGATACGAGGTCACCGCAAGTTTCAAAGCCAGCGGATTGGTACCGATATCGGCCGCGATCGCAGGCAACGATGTTGCGATGACGGTCGAGTCCATGTTCTCCATGAACAGAGCGACCGCAATGATCAGCGGTACGATTCGATCACGGGGCATGAAGGATCTGATGAAGGCTGCGCGTCATTGAAACAGGGCCTTGAAGCGCAAAGCAGCGGCAAAAGAAAGGCTCCGTTGCGTTTAAGCGTTCATAACAGCCATCTGCGATTGCCCTAGGAATTGGGACGGTACCGTGCTATCGACCCACGCCAACCCCAAAAGCGGGCCACGACGCAGGGCGAGGGACCCCCTCGCAACGGAGATTTCCATCCGTTCGCCGTCGGGTTCGGGCCTTTCGGGCGAGACGGAGTTGGCGATGGCCGGAAAAAACAATGCAAGCCCGCGCGAGGGGCTCACTTTCGACGACGTGCTGATTTAGCCCGGTTTGTCCGAGGTCTTGCCCGCTGATGTCGATATTCGCTCGCGCGTCACCCGCTCGATTCCCGTGAACATTCCGATCATCGCATCGGCCATGGATACGGTGACCGAAGCGCAAATGGCGATCGCCATGGCACAGGCGGGGGGCATCGGGGTGCTCCATCGCAACATGGAACCGGATGAACAGGCCGCCCAGGTCCGTCTGGTGAAGAAATTCGAATCCGGCATGGTCGTGAATCCCCTCACCATCGAGCCTGACGCGACCCTTCAGCAGGCGCTCGACCTCATGAAGGACAACCACATATCGGGAATTCCCGTGGTCGAGCGGGCCGGCAACGCGCAGCCAGGCAAGCTGGTTGGAATTCTGACAAACAGGGATGTGCGATTTGCCACTGACCCGCGCCAAAAAGTTGCGGAGCTGATGACAAAGAAGCTGATCACCGTAGGCGAGGGTGTCGGCCAAGCTGAAGCAAAACGCCTGCTTCACCAGCACCGTATCGAGAAACTGCTCGTCGTCGACGCGCAGTATCGCTGTGTAGGTTTGATCACCGTGAAGGATATCGAGAAGGCCGTGGCCAATCCGAACGCCTGCAAGGATGAGCAGGGCCGGCTTCGAGTTGCCGCCGCGACAACCGTCGGCGACAAGGGGTTCGCCCGTACCGAAGCTCTCGTCGCAGCCGGTGTCGATCTCGTCGTCGTCGACACGGCCCACGGACATTCGAAATACGTTCTCGATGCGGTCAGCCGCATCAAGCGTCAATCGAACAAGGTGCAGGTCATCGCCGGCAATGTTGCAACAAGCGAGGGGGCAAAGGCGCTGATTGATAGCGGCGCGGATGCCATAAAAGTCGGGATCGGCCCCGGCTCGATCTGCACGACGCGCATTGTCGCGGGTGTTGGCGTGCCCCAACTGACCGCGATCATGGATTGCGTAAACGCTGCGAAGGCCACCGGAACGCCTGTGATCGCCGATGGCGGCGTCAAATATTCCGGCGACCTTGCGAAAGCGATCTCGGCAGGCGCTGATTGTGCCATGGTAGGTTCTTTGCTTGCCGGAACGGATGAAACGCCGGGCGAAGTCTTTCTTTATCAAGGGCGCTCGTACAAGACGTACCGCGGCATGGGGTCGGTCGGCGCGATGTCTCGCGGTTCGGCGGACCGGTACTTTCAGCAGGATATAAAGGATACCCTCAAGCTCGTGCCGGAGGGCGTGGAGGGGCAGGTGCCTTACAAAGGCGCGGCGGCCACCGTCCTGCATCAACTCGCCGGCGGCTTGCGCGCGGCCATGGGCTATGTCGGAGCCAGGAATGTCGGCGAACTTCACGCTAAGGCCGAATTCATCCGCATTACCGGAGCTGGACTGCGCGAAAGCCACGTCCACGATGTGACGATCACGCGGGAAAGTCCGAACTATCCGAGCCGCATGTAATTACCCTGTTTCGAGGCGAGGCGAAGTTACATCTATGTCCGTTCAATTCGTCTTGCTCCCGCTCTTTGTCGAGGTGCTCCTTACCTTTGGCGTCATGTTCGGCATGATGTACTGCCGGACCTCAACGCTGCATCGGGGCGAGACACGTTTCGATGAAATTGCCTTGCGCGAGCCAAATTGGCCAGTTCGCGCAACGCAGTTTGCCAATTCATTCGCAAATCAATTCGAGCTGCCGCTTCTGTTCTATGTACTGACGATCCTTGAAATCCTCACCCATCATGCTGATGTTTTGTATGTCGTTCTTGCCTGGATATTTGTTGTGATGCGGGTCATGCAGGCAATGATCCATGTAACCAGCAACAATGTGCGCCTCCGCGGCGCCTGGTATGGAATTGGCGCTGTAGTTTTAGTCATCATGTGGCTCATTTACATCGTGCGCATTCTCCTCGCACTGCCATGACTCCGTCCGCGCGGCTTGCCGCCGCTATCGAAGTGTTTGCGGCGCTCGAGAGCGAACGCCGTCCAGCTGCCGATGCCCTCAAGTCTTGGGGATTGGCTCATCGTTTTGCAGGATCCGGCGATCGTGCGGCGATCGCGGGCCTCGTTTATGACGCGTTGCGTCGCCGTGCGTCGAGCGCCTTCATTATGGGCGCGGATACGCCGCGCGCAATTCTGCTCGGCATGCTCAAGCTAGAGCGCAAACTCGATCCTCAAAGCATCGCGAGTTACGCCGATGGCTCAAAATACGGGCCCGAACCGCTCAGCGACCACGAGCGTGAACGTCTGGGGTCTGCCGATTTGACCGGTGCACCACCCTACGTGGCCGGTGACTATCCGGAATGGCTGGATCCGCATTTCGAAACTGCGTTTGGACCGGGACGAGTAGAAGAGGGGGCGGCACTTGCCTCGCGCGCTCCGCTCGATCTGCGCGTAAACACCCTAAAGGGCGACCTCGAAACTGCAGCTGCTGCCTTGTCGGATTTGAACCCCATACCGGCGCGCTGGTCGCCTATGGGTCTGCGAATCCGTCTTGCGGCTGACGCCAAGAACCCGGCAATCCACGCCGAGCCGGCGTTTCTCAAAGGCCTGGTGGAACTGCAGGACGAAGCGTCCCAGCTGGCCGTAATATTTTCAAATCCCAAACCCGGCGAGCAGGTCATCGACCTGTGCGCGGGAGCCGGCGGCAAGACACTGGCGCTGGCAGCCATCATGCAGAATAAAGGTCAGGTGTTCGCGACGGACGACGATAAGCGGCGGCTGGCGCCCATTCATGCGCGGCTCAAGCGCTCGGGTGCGCGCAATGTCCAGATCCGTCCCCCCAAGTCAGTGGGCACCGAAATCGACGATCTGAAGGGGCACATGGATCTCGCGCTGGTCGACGCGCCGTGTACAGGCACGGGCGCCTGGCGGCGTAATCCGGATGCAAAGTGGAGAATTCGGCCTGGAGCACTGGAGCAACGCCAAAAAGAACAAGTCGAGGTCCTTGACCGGGCGGTAGGGCTCATCAAGCCGGCCGGCCGGATCGCCTATGTTACCTGCTCTATACTGGAAGAGGAAAATGGCGCGCAGGTGCGTGCCTTTCTCGCGCGCCATCCGGAGTTTACGGTTCAACCGGGCTCGCAGACCGTGCAGGTCCTTGGCGAGCGCAGCTTCATGTTCTCGCAGGCGGCGCGCCTGTCGGACGAGGGCCTCTTGATGAGCCCCCGTATGACGGATACCGACGGGTTTTTTGTCGCAATCCTGCGGCGTGGCGGGTGATCGGGTGTCACGTTTGGTAACAAAATGGAAACGGAATACCCCGATTGCGCCCTAATCCCGGCCAAATTTTTCCGCGAAGATCGCGTGATTGTGGAACTGCCAGATTCCGTTTTGGGGTATTTCCATGCTTGTGGCCAGGCGCGATCCGCCATTTCACGTGGATGCGCATGACGATGCGCCCGCGCATTACGGTACGTATTCCCAAGTCAAAGCACCGCGGATTGTGCGGTTTGTAACAGCCATCCAGATGATAGGCTCATTGGTGGCGGTCCCGGTTGGCATAGCCAGCGCTTATTCTTTCTATCGTGCGAATTTTTCTCCTGAGACGACGTGCCAAAACCTGCGCAGCGGCATCGTCGCGATGCTCGACAAGAGTGTCGATACGGCGACCCGGCGCATTTTAGTCCGGCGCGACGTCGAAGCATTTGAAAAAACATGCGGGTCCGTAGATCCCGAAGCGACGGCGGCGTTCAAAACGCTGCTCGCCGCCGATAAAGCACCCGTGCCTGTGGCGGCTGCAGCCGAGCCCGGGATACGCAAGACTCCGCGCGAAGTGGCACCGAAGGAACTTATCCATAAGGTCGAGCCCCATCAGCAATCGGTTGCGCGGCAGGCACCGTCAAATCCGGCTCCCGAAATTGAAACCGCTCGTCGCGATCCGGCGGTGTCGGATGCGCAGTGGCTTGATGCCGTACGGGCGGCTCTGGTTACGCACAAGGCTCAAATTCAATCCACTGACAGCGCCAAGGCAAAGGTGGCCCCGGCATCGGCCGCGGTTGCGCCCTCAAACGCGCCTGACGCGGCGCCTCCGGTTGTTACTCAAACGTCCGTCGCCACCGCGCCGCCGGCCGTGCCAGCCCTGCCGCCGCCAATCTCCGTCGCGCCACCGCCGCAACAAGCCGATGCCAATCATCCGGTGCCGCCGGGGTCTATTCCGGATGCACCTTCAAGCACAAATACCGAATTGGCCAATGTTGACGAACATCACCGTTCACGAATCGGGAAATGGATATCCGGAATCCCGCTGCTAGGTTCGATCGTGGAAAACGGGCGCCAATAAGATCTAGTGCGGTTGCCAGTCGGCGACCGCGGCAAGATCCGCTTCGGTTTGCCAGCGGGCCAATTTGTCCTTCTGACGCAGAGCTACGGCAAGCAAACTAAGAAATTCTTTGCGCGATATGTCACGGAAGCCCATATCGTGGCAGGTCGGCGTCATCACCTTTCCGTCGTTGAATGCGAAGCCCCAATGGGCAAGATGCCAATTGAGCACAGCAAAACCGATCTTCGATGTATTGGGTTCACGGGAGAACTGCGACTCGGTAGCAAAGGCTCCGCCGACTCCGACCCCGTAGCCTCCACCGGTCAACTCGCCGCGTTCATTCCAGACTTCGAAGGAGTGAGCGTAGCCGGCATCATGGAGGTCGGAATAGGCACGCATGATTCTCGGCGTGATCCAGGTCAAATGCCAGCGGCCTTCACGCTGACCGGCGCAGGCGGCAACGACTCCTTCAAAGTTGCGATCAAAAGTCACCGTATAGTGTTTCTGCCTCATCTGCCGGCGCAGTCGCTTCGCAAGGTGCGCCTCGTTGAAGAAGAGAACGGAGCGGTTGGGGGGCGACCACCATTTCAACGGCGGGATATGCGCGAAGGGATAAAGTCCGCGACGGTAGGCTGCCACGAGCGTTTGCACCGACAGGTCATGGACGATCCCGGCCAGTCCCGGAGGATTGTCAAAAGCGCGCGTGGGATCCGGCAGTGAATAATCCGGCGCGAGGAATTCGTCGAAGGATAGCCGCAGGATGTTTGGCACTCCGCGGACACGTTTAGGGCTTAACGCCCAGGCGAGACCAAGGGCGTAACGTTGAACCACCGCGGCCATGTTCTCGCGAAACAGCATCTCGCGTTGCCCCGCGCGCCCGCTTGCCGCGCCCGGCATTCGCATGTGCTGTGTCTCGAATACCATGACGGTCCGGCGCTTCTGCCTGTGAACAAGCTTGATTGAGACCACTTTCTAAGCACGTCCGGAGCTAACATTGAGTTACCCCAACCGCAGAGTCACTTGACCTGAGCTTACAAAGCCCTCAAAAAGCGGCCCCGAACGACTTTGCGACGTTATTTCACCGTCGTTCGGGCGCCAGATGCCGCCCATGCACGACAAGGTTTTGATCGTCGACTTTGGTTCCCAGGTCACCCAGCTCATCGCTCGCCGGGTACGTGAGGAAAAGGTCTATTGCGAGATCGTGCCATTCCAGAAAGCGGAAGCTGCCTTTCGTGAAATGAATCCGAAAGCGGTGATCCTTTCTGGCGGGCCCGCTTCCGTGCTTGATAAAGACGCTCCGATGGCGCCGAAGGCAATCTATGATGCCGGACTGCCGGTCCTTGGAATTTGCTATGGCGAACAAGCAATGGCCCAGCAGCTCGGTGGCAAGGTTGAGGGTGGCCACCATCGTGAGTTCGGGCGGGCGGAGGTGACTGTCACCGAAGATGCCCCTCTGTTTGAGGGTATATGGCGCAAGGGCGAAAAATATCCCGTGTGGATGAGCCACGGAGACCGCGTCACGAAATTACCCGAAGGATTCCGGGCGCTCGGCACATCTCCCAATTCGCCGATTGCAATCATCGGCGACGAGAAGCGCAAATTCTACGCGACGCAATTCCATCTTGAGGTAATGCATACCCCGCATGGAGCGGCGCTGTTGCGTAACTTCGTGCGCAAGATCGCAGGCCTTAAAGGCGACTGGACCATGCGCGCCTTCAAGGACGAGACGATCGAGAAAATCCGCAAGCAGGTAGGCAAGGGGCGTGTCATCTGCGGGTTGTCAGGTGGGGTCGACTCAGCGGTCGCTGCGGTGCTGATCCACGAGGCGATCGGCGATCAGTTGACGTGTGTTCTTGTCGACCACGGATTAATGCGTCTTGGTGAGGCGCAGAAAGTGATGTCGCTGTTCCGCGACAGCTACAACATCCCGCTCGTGCACGTAGACGCGTCCGACGCTTTTCTTAAGGCTCTCGTTGGCGTCGAAGACCCGGAGCAGAAGCGCAAGACGATCGGTAAACTGTTCATAGATGTTTTTGAACAGGAAGCGAAAAAACTTGGGGGCGCCCGGTTTCTCGCTCAGGGAACGCTCTACCCCGACGTCATCGAAAGCGTTTCGTTCACGGGGGGCCCCTCAGTCACAATCAAGTCGCATCATAACGTCGGCGGCCTGCCAGAGCGCATGAACATGGAGCTCGTCGAGCCGCTTCGGGAATTGTTCAAAGACGAGGTGAGAGCGCTCGGCCGGGAGCTCGGTTTGCCTGAGGCTTTTGTTGGCCGTCACCCTTTTCCAGGGCCGGGACTTGCGATCCGCTGCCCGGGACCGATAACGCGCGAGAAGCTGGAGATTCTGCGGCTTGCGGACGAAATCTACATTGAAGAAATTCGCAGGACCGGCCAGTACGACGATATCTGGCAGGCCTTCGCCGTACTTTTGCCAGTCAAGACCGTGGGCGTTATGGGCGATGGCCGGACCTACGACTACGTCATTGGCTTACGCGCGGTGACATCGACCGACGGAATGACCGCGGATTTCTATCCTTTTGACATGAAGTTTTTGGGAATGGTCGCAACGCGCATCATCAATGAGGTCAAAGGCGTCAACCGCGTAGTATATGACGTAACCTCAAAGCCGCCGGGCACAATCGAGTGGGAGTAGGCATGGCGGTTACGATCTACGGTATCAAGAACTGCGATACGATGAAGAAAGCGCGTGCGTGGCTGGATAAGCGGCACATCGCGTATGTCTTTCACGACTACAATACGAGCGGTATTGATGCGCAATCGTTGAAACGATGGATGAAATCGGTCGGCTGGGAAACGCTGCTTAACCGGGCGGGGACGACGTTCAGGAAATTGCCTGACAAGGATAAGTCCGCCATGACCGAGTCAAAGGCAATCGCACTGATGCTGAAGCAGCCTTCGATGATCAAGCGCCCTGTGCTGGAGCTAGGTGGAAGCAAGATAATTGTGGGCTTTGATACCGACCGATATGAGGTGTTTTTGCGCAGCTCGAAATAATGATGCCGCCGGATGTTAAGCTAAGCTGAAATCTTGATCGGGGGCTGCTTTCGGCCCGGCGCCTTGGGCGCCGGAATCGTTTTGCAATATCCAGCAAGAATACCGGCACTGACCTCGGTGGCCGGGATCGGTTTCCCGAAATAGAATCCCTGTACCTGGTCGGCGTCCGCGTCGTACAGAAAATCCACCTGTTTTGCGGTTTCCACGCCTTCGACCGTGACCCGCATATGGAGTTCGCGGCCCAGCGCTATGATTGTCTTGACGACAGTTTCGACGTCGCGCCGGGAATGCGAGAATCCTTCCATGAAACTGCGATCAATTTTGATCTTGTCGAATGGGAATTTCCAGAGGTAGCTCAGGCTCGAATACCCGGTGCCAAAGTCGTCCATGACGATCGAAACGCCAATGTCTTTTAATGCGCGCAATTGAGTGAGCGTCTTCTCGTTATTGGTCAGAAGCAGCGTTTCGGTTATTTCCAGCTCTATCCTATTCGGGTTGAGGTGGGATTCCTTGATCGCGTCGGCAACAATGCTCACGATGTTGCCGGATTCGAATTGCGCTGGTGATAAGTTTATTGCCACGGTTAAATTGTCCGGCCATGTGCTGGCCGTCCGGCACGCTTCGCGCAATACCAAGGTGCCAATCTGGTCCGTGACATGCATTTCTTCCGCGATCGGGATAAATGTTGCGGGCGGCACCAGCAATCCGTCGCTATCGGGCAAGCGAACGAGCGCTTCAAAGCCGACCAACTGTTTGTTTATCATTTCGAACACGGGTTGATAGTGCAGGACAAATCCATTATTCGCGATTGCGCTGCGGATCCTCTTTTCTATCTGTATGCGCGCCCGCAATGCATCGTCCATTTCTGGGCTGAAGAACCGGACGCAATTCCGGCCGGCCATTTTCCCCGAATAGAGCGCCAGATCGGCACTCTTGATGAGCCGCTCTGAGGTCTTGCCGTCGGCGGGTGCAAGCGCAATTCCGACCGTCACGTTGTTCTTGATTTCCTGTTCCTTGAAGAACATCGGTTCTCGGAGGTTTGCGGCAATACGTTGGGCGAAGGCTTCGGCCTGATCTTTGTTGGCCACGCCGGTTTGCACGACGACAAATTCATCGCCGCCCAGGCGTGCCACAAGATCTTCCATCCGTGTCATCGCCTTGAGCCGCTCACCGACCGTGCCAAGCAGAAAATCTCCCCCATCATGGCCGAGTAAATCGTTGATTTGCTTGAAATGGTCGAGATCGATGAAGTGAACCGCGACATTGCCGCCGAGAGACGGCAATACAGCAAGAGCAGCATCGAGACGATCGATCAGCCGTGCGCGGTTGGCGAGCCCCGTAAGCGCATCGTGATGTGCGAGATACCGGATCCGGCGATCAACTTGCTGCTTTTCCTTGGTGCGGCGGTACCAGGCAATCGCCGGGAGAGCAAATGCGAGGGCCGTCAGGCCGCACAGGAATATTGATGCGATAAAGCCATCGAAAATGAGTTCCTGCCGCTGTCGTGTTTCGTCAACGAAAGCCGCGACGACTGCGACGGGACGGTCTCCGACTAAAACCGGGACGAATGCTTCGGCATAGTGGTCCGGTTGATCGGGCGTCCGGCCCCTGCGGATATTGATGACTGTCGTACCCGCCGCGCCGGCGAGCGCCGCGTCGGCGTTAAACTCCGACAGGTCAACGAGTGCGATGCGGTCATGGTCGAAGACAAGCTGCGAATATCCCTCGCGGTTGAAAATAAAATACCGGAATACCTGCCCGGCCTTGCGTGTGGCCTCGAAGAAATTCAGGCTCGCGTTTGAAGGTTGCTCGCCCTTTGCTATCTGTTCGAGGTCTTTGACATTGCCGGCGATGAAATTTGCCCAATCCTGCGCGTTGGATTTCGCGTCGGTGTCGATGAAATAATTCGTCGTCGAGCTAACGGTGATCCATGTGCCGGTTGCCAGGATTGCGAGTGCCGCGAGCAAAATTGCAAGACCGCGACGAAGTGAAAGTTCGGCGAAGAAGGCCATTGGCAGCCTCAATGCTCGGCACGTATTTTTGCGATTTCGTCTCGCGCTGACTTGAACAAAGTGCGATTGTGGACGCTGACGACGCTCCAATCATCGGCGATCGTTTTAAACAGTTTTTGCGCGGTATCTTGATCCGACGGGGAAGGTACGACGACGTGGCGGCGTCCATCAGATTTTATCTCGTCGATGACTTTAGCATCGGCCTGCGCCATGACTTCGGCATAGCGCGAGACGGCCCATTCGCCGCTGTATTTACGAATGATATTTTTGGCGTCTTCTGGAAGTCCGTCGAATGTGTGGCGATTCATCAGCAAAGCGAGCGGCGCCGAACTTGTTCCCAGCAGGTAGTGGTTGCTGACGAGGCGGCCCACGCCAACGTCGAACAATTGCGCGGTCGGAATTGTCGCCCCGTCGATCGCGCCCGCGCTGATGGCCGGCGCCGTCTCATTGAATGCAAGCACGATCGGCAACGCCCCCAGTTTGGCAAGCGCGACCGCGCCGGTCGGATTATTGGCACGGATTTTCTGGCCGTGGATATCCGCAAGCGATGCGATGTTCTTGCGGCTGTGAATGGGCTCGGGATCCGTTGCTACCGTCACAATCGGTAAGAAACCTTCGTAGCCGGCCAACAGATTGGCGTGGACGAGCCGGGTGTAGACGAGGCTTGCTTCGCGCGCGTTGCGGTAAAGGCCGGGCAATTCGATAACGGAATTGTCGGTGAACAACTCGGGATTTTGGCCGGGAACGACAAACGCGATGTCGGCACCCCCCTGGAGCACGAGTTGGGGAAGGTCCCTTTGGACCTTGCCAAGCGTACCACTCGGATAGACCAGTATTTTCAACCGGTCTCCCCCTTCGCGATTGACGGCGTCGACGAAGGGCTTGACTACCGCTTGATAGGCCGTCGTGCGGTCGGACGTAAAGAAAGAGAGCTTGAGCGTAATTGGCTCCGCCGATGTCAAACACGGTGCGAGCAGCGACGCGACGGCAGCAAGACGCGCGATGATGTTTAGCATGATTGCCCTTAGTCCTTGCTGCGTAGTCGCAAGAGTTCGGCTCTGACCTTCATCAATAAATTTCTATTTCTGGGATTCGACGCAATCCACTCTTTGATGACCGCGTCGAATGCGGCTTGCGACGTTTCAAGATCCCTGCCTGATGGGGTCACGACAATTCGCCGCTGATCCGCGATCAGGTCACGGACTACGGTGATGTCGAGCGCCCCAAGCCCCTCGGTTGACCGGTCACTCAACCAATCGCCGCTGTACCTGCGAATTATTTGCTGCGCGCGGTCCGGCAAGCTTTCGAATTTCTTGCGATTCATCACGAGGGCGGTAGGCGCTCCGCCGAGCGCGAGCATGAAATGATTACTGGTGACGCGACCGATACCAAACTCGAATAGCATCGAAGGAGGAAAAGTCGCGGCATCGATATTACCTCGGCTGATTGCCTCGGTTGTATTGTTGATCGCCAATAGGACGGGAATTGCGCCCAGTTTTTCGAGCACTTCGGATTCGATTTTGTTGTTTGCACGGACGACAAGACCCTTCAAGTCGTCGACGGAATTGATGGGTTTACGGCTATGGATATTTTCAGGCCCGGACACAAATGCCCCGATGACGACATAGTCGTCGTAGCCCTCTAACGCGTTGGCATCGATCAAACGATTGAAAATATGGCTTGCTTCGCGGCTATCCCGGTACAGGCCCGGAAGCTCCATAACGGCGTTATCATGGAATCGTTCGGGCAGCTGTCCTGGGACGATGATGGCCAAATCGGCTGTACCGTCGCTAACGAGCTGCGGTTGTTGTGACTGCACGCCGCTGATTGCACCGCTGAAATAGACTTCGATTTCGATAAGGCCTTCCGCATCGGCGTTGACGGCCTCGACAAATGGTTTGATCGAATATTGATAGATGTTCGATCGGTCCGACGTGAAAAATGAAAGCTTCAACTTGATTGGTTCAGCGGTCGCGCAAATCGGGACCAGCAGAAGCGCGGCAGTCGCGATACTGATAACAAAGCGGAACATGGCAACGCCTGACGTGTCAGCGCACGCAACATGCGGGCACGTCGATACAACTAAAATCCAATGATTTATTTTTGCTTCCGACGCCCGGGATAATCGATGGTATCGGCTCCGTATTTTCCCTAAGTAATGCTACGGATGTGATGACGTGCGCTTTCTTCTGTTGGCGATGAAACTGCGCCTCAGCCGCTTGATTTTGCACGCGTTTGCGGCCACATCCAGATCATGAATAAGCCGCTGGATACCTCCAATTCGATCTTGGCGACGCCTCTTGCGGCCGAAGTGGACCGGAGGCGCACGTTTGCGATCATTTCCCATCCGGATGCCGGGAAAACGACATTGACCGAAAAGCTGCTGCTGTTCGGAGGTGCAATCAATCTTGCCGGTCAAGTCAAGGCAAAGCGCGATCGACGGGCCACGCGGTCTGACTGGATGGCAATCGAGCGGGAGCGC
Organism: uncultured Pseudomonadota bacterium; assembly: GCA_963702605.1. Lineage (GTDB taxonomy): Bacteria > Pseudomonadota > Alphaproteobacteria > Rhizobiales > Xanthobacteraceae > Pseudolabrys. The sequence continues at coordinate 322,135 of CAVPDI010000022.1, read as the reverse complement.
GGTATATCGGTGGTCACCTCGGTGATGACGTTCGACTATGACGGCCGGGTCTTTAATCTGCTCGATACTCCCGGCCATGAGGACTTCTCCGAAGACACTTATCGCACTCTTACGGCGGTGGATTCGGCCGTCATGGTGATTGACGCTGCAAAGGGGATTGAAGCGCGCACCCGAAAGCTGTTCGAAGTCTGCCGCTTGCGCGATATTCCGATTATCACGTTCATCAACAAGATGGATCGTGAGAGTCGTGATCCTTTCGAACTGTTGGATGAAATTGAGAAAACACTCGCGCTCGACACGGCGCCTTTGACCTGGCCGATCGGGCGCGGCCGTGATTTTGCGGGGACGTATGATCTGGCGACTGGCGAGATGCGGCTCGTCAGTGATGATGGGCGAACGGTTGAACGACAGCCGCTCGACCTCGCGGCGCTAACCGCAAAAAACCAGATGCTCGACGCCAAGGCAGTCGCCGACGAACTTGCGCTGGTGAAGGAAGCTTGCCGAAAGTTTGATTTCAAGTCGTTTCGTGAGGGCCATCTTACGCCCGTCTTTTTCGGCTCAGCGCTGAAAAATTTCGGCGTAAAGGATCTGCTTGATTCTCTGGCTGTGTTCGCGCCGGCGCCACGGGCGCAAGTATCAAATGCGCGCACGGTCGATGCGCACGAGACCGCCATGACTGCCTTTGTTTTTAAAATACAGGCGAACATGGACCCCAATCATCGCGACCGGATCGCGTTCGCTCGCATGTGCTCCGGCAAGCTCAGGCGGGGAATGAAGGTCAAGCTTACGCGCACCGCCAAGCCGCTGACGCTTTCCGCGCCGCAGTTCTTTTTCGCCCAGGACCGCGCGCTCGCTGAGGAAGCCTATGCCGGGGATGTCGTCGGAATTCCCAATCACGGTACGCTCCGGATCGGCGACACGCTGACTGAGGGCGAGGATATCGCTTTTCTCGGCGTGCCCAACTTTGCACCGGAGATATTAAGGCGTGTCAAGCTGGGTGACCCGATGAAGGCCAAGAAGTTGAAAGAAGCCCTTCAGCAGATGGCGGAGGAGGGGGTCGTGCAGGTGTTCCGTCCGCTCGACGGCGCGCCGGCACTTGTTGGGGTCGTTGGCCCGTTGCAGCTTGACGTACTCAAGGTTCGCCTGTCGGAGGAATACGGACTGGATGTTGGTTTCGAGCAGTCGGAATTTCAGCTCGCTCGCTGGATAGCGTCGCAAGACGGAAAGAAACTCGAGCAGTTTGTGCAAAGCAACTATTCGAGCTGTGCGGAAGATCTCGACGGTGACAAGGTATTCATGGCGCGAAATCAGTTCATTCTCGACTACACGGGCGAGCGGGCACCCGGCATTGCGTTCACCGATATCAAGGATGTGAAAGGCAAGGCTGCTGTTGCGGCATAGCGCCGGCCTTGCGTCGTGGGCCTGCAATCGCTTCTACTGAAAGAGTATTTGCCAGGAGTAACTCATGGGCCTGCTGATCCTGATTATCGGGCTGGTTGTTTTGCTTGGTGCCCACGTTTTTGTAACCATGCGCGAGCAGCGCGCTGCGCTGATGGCGCGTCTCGGTAATGCATATCGCGCAGTTTTCGCGCTGGTATCACTTGCGGGACTTGTCCTGATAATTTGGGGCTTCAAAGAATATCGGGCCCATGAGTGGGTACAGATTTGGTCGCCCCCGGCCATCATGCGCGACATCATGATGCCGCTGGTGTTGCTTGCGGTCATTATTCTTGTCTCCGCCTTCATACCCAGCCATATCCGGAAATGGCTCAAACACCCGATGCTGACGAGCGTGAAGACTTGGGCCCTTGCTCATTTGCTGGCGAATGGCGATCTCGGCGGCATTATTCTGTTCGCTTCCTTTCTTCTCTGGGGCGGATATTCGCGGGCTGCCGCAAAACGGCGCGGCGACATCGGTGCCGCGGGTAAACCCGTTCCATCCGGGTGGACCAACGACATCATCGTAGTCGTACTTGGTGTCGCTATTTTCCTGGCGCTTGGCTATTGGTTTCATCCTTATGTAATTGGTTTACCGGTGTTCGGGAGATAGCGCTTGTCGGTTCAAGACGAGATCAGGCGGCTCACCGCCCCGGATATCTTCGCGCGCAAGGGCGGAGAGCCCATCGTGTGCCTCACGTCCTATCACGCGCATACCGCGCGCATCGTCGACAAGTATTGCGACGTCATCCTGGTTGGTGACTCGCTCGGTATGGTGATGCATGGAATGGAGACCACCGTTCCGGTCACCCTCGAGATGATGATTCTCCAGGGCCATGCGGTCATGCGCGGCTCCAAACACGCGCTGGTCGTCGTCGATATGCCATTCGGTTCCTACGAGGCATCGAAGGAACAGGCTTTCATGAATGCAGGTCGAGTTTTGAAGGAGACCGGCTGCGGAGCGATCAAGGTCGAAGGTGGCAAGCGCATGGCGGAAACAATACGGTTTCTCGCTGAACGGGGCGTGCCGGTCATGGCTCACGTCGGCCTCACTCCGCAGGCGATCAATACGATCGGCTCGTTCCGCGCGCAGGGGCGCGATGAATCGGACTGGGTGCGCATCGAGGAAGATGCAGTCGCCGTCTCACAGGCAGGCGCCTTTTCGGTCGTGATCGAGGCCGTCGCGGAACCGCTCGCGCGAAAGCTCACCGCTGCGGTCCCGATTCCGACCATCGGCATTGGCGCAAGTGTTGCATGCGATGGGCAAATCCTGGTGCTTGAGGACATGCTCGGGCTGTCCCCGCGGGTCCCGAAATTCGTCAAACGCTATGGCGCCCTCGGGCCGGGCATCGAAAAGGCGATCGCGGACTATGCCGCCGACGTGCGCGCCCGCGCGTTTCCGCGCCCCGAGCACACTTATCCAATGAGAAGCAAGAAGGGCTAAGGCTCTGAAGTATTAACGATTGTCGGCTTTGGCTTTGCCTTAGCCGCGCCACATCGTTAGGTTACGGCGCAATTCGGCCCGGGGGAGGGCCATAGGGCGGGTCGGGAGCCATCGTGGCCGATATCTTTCATGAAGTAGACGAGGAAGTTCGGCGCGAGCAGCTCAAAAAGCTGTGGGATCGCTACAGCATCTATTTGATCGCTGCAGCGGTGCTGCTCGTCGCAGCGATCGCGGGATGGCGCGCATACGAATATTGGATTGCCCAAAGAGCGGCCGCAGCCGGCGCCGATTTCGAAGCGGCGTTGGCCTTGAGTGATCAGGGCAAACGGATCAGAGGCTGAGGCGGCTTTCGCGAAAGTAGCCGCTGAAGCGCCCGATGGCTATCGCGTGCTCGCACGGTTTCGTGCGGCGGCGGTCCTTGGCGAATCCAAACCCAGTGACGCGGTAAAGGCCTATGACGAGCTTTCGGCCGATGGATCGCTGGCGCCCGTTTGGCGTGATCTTGCTGCCGTGCGCGCCGCGATGTTGTTGGTTGACACGGCCTCCCTGTCGGAAATGCAAAAGCGCCTTGACCCGGTTGCAGAACCGACGCGCAGTTTCCGCCACAGCGCCCGCGAGCTGTTGGCGCTGTCGGCCTGGCGTAACCACGACTTCACCAATGCGCGCCGCTATCTCGATATGATCGCAACGGACGCAGAAAGTCCGATCGGAATCCGCGCACGTGCCGATGTCTTATCCGCAGTGATTGCGGCCGAGGGAAAGAGCTGAGGCGGAGATCATGCGCACTTTTCAGCGTGCCGCGATGTTGTTTCTGCTTGGGGCATTCGGCCTTGCGTTGACGGCGTGTGCCGATTTCGACCCCGACAAGCTTGATGTGTTCCATCTGAATGAAAAGAAAAAGCTTCCCGGCGAGCGCAAGGAACTGTTTCCAGAAGGTGTGCCGGGTGTGAGCCAGGGCATTCCGCCTGAATATATGAAGGGCAACCAACCGCCGCCCGAGACGGCGCAGACGCTGCCTGCCAGATCAGCCCAACCCCGCGGCCGCGGCCGAGCCCCCCAGCAAAAAGACCGCCGCAGTTGAGCCTGAACCGGAGCCGAAGCCGAAGCCAAAAGCAAAGCGCAAACCAAAGCCGCGTACGGCCTCGCAGCAACCGGCGGCGCAAACGACCAGCCAGCAGCAACCGGCTCCCTGGCCGCAGCAGGAGCAGCAGGCCGCCCCACAGCAGAGCCAGGCGCCTTGGCCGGCCCCGCAGGGACAGGCCACCACTGCGCCGCCTTGGCCATCGTCCCCGGCCCCCGGCACCTTCTCGCGCTGACAGGCGCGGCAGGCTAAGAGAGCCCGGACCGCGTTGTGCGGGCCGGATCGCCATTCATGAACTTAACGGTTGCCATCATCGGACGCCCCAACGTGGGCAAATCGACCTTGTTCAATCGGCTGGTTGGACGCCGCACCGCTTTGGTCGATGACCGGCCGGGCGTCACCCGGGACCGCCGCGAAGGCGAGGGCCGCCTCGGTGATATTGCCTTTACGGTGATCGACACGGCCGGACTGGAGAAATCTGCGCCCGATAGCCTGTCGGGCCGCATGATGGCGCAGACCGAAGCCGCAATTGCCCAGGCCGATGCGATCTTTTTCATGATTGATGCGCGTGTCGGGCCAACACCCGTCGATCATGCATTTGCCAGCCTGGCGCACAAAGCCGGCAAGCCGATCGTCTTGGTCGCGAACAAAAGCGAAGGCACAGCCGGCGAGAGCGGGCGGATCGAGGCCTATGCACTTGGGCTCGGGGAGCCGGTTCCGATTTCGGCCGAGCATAATGAAGGCATGGCCGACCTTTACGATGCGTTGCGCGCCGTACTGCCGGAGAAGACCGATATTCAAGATGCTGAAGATGAAGCTGATGAAGCGCATCCAATCCGTGTCGCGGTTGTCGGGCGGCCCAATGCCGGAAAATCCACATTGATCAATCGTCTGATCGGCGAAGAGCGGCTATTGACCGGTCCTGAGGCCGGGATTACGCGCGACGCTATCGCGGTCGGACACGACTGGAACGGCCGCAAGTTCAGATTTTACGATACTGCCGGATTGCGACGCCGATCCCGCGTTGAGGAAAAGCTGGAAAAACTGTCGGTCGCCGATGCGCTTAATGCGGTGCGTTTTGCGGAAGTCGTAGTGGTGTTGCTCGACGTTGGAAATGCATTTGAAGAACAGGATCAACGCATCGCGGATCTGGTCGAACAAGAGGGCCGCGCCATCGTCATTGCCGTCAACAAATGGGATTTGAAAGAGAAGACCGCGGGCGCAATCGGAAAACTTCGTGAGCAGTCTGAGGAAAAACTCACCCAGCTCAAGGGTGTCCCGCTGGTGGCGGTGTCAGGCCTGACAGGTGAAGGTCTCGATCGCTTGATGCAGGCGATTGTCGACGCTTATGAGGTGTGGAACAAGCGCATTCCCACAAGCGCGCTGAACCGATGGTTCGAACATGCGGTGAGCGCAAACCCGCCGCCGGCAGTATCGGGGCGCTCGCTGCGGCTTAACTACATTACGCAGGCGAAAAGTCGGCCACCGAGTTTTGTGGTGTTCTGTACGCGCGCCGATGCGGTGCCCGATGCCTACAAGCGGTATCTGTTGAATTCGCTGCGGGACGTCTTCGATCTCCCTGGAACCCCGATCCGCCTAGCCCTGCGCGAGAAAAATAATCCCTACAAGGCGCCGCGCGAAACGCAAGCACTAGAATTCTCAGTGCATTTGCGATCGAATCAGGAACCAGCGACACGTTGCGGCGTTTAAGAAAAGCGTCAGGTGCGTGCCAAGGCGGCGCGCTCGGGCCGCCCGTATTGGAGGATTTCATGGATAAAAAGATTGCCGGACTGCTCGGTGCGGTCGCCGCACTGACCTCTGTCGATGCCGCGCAGGCGGCAACGCAGCCCGCACCTAACCCAGCCGAAACCTATGCGGGCGGCTTCATATGCCGATCTTTTGACGCCTATTCCGGATGCTGTAGCGCTTCTCAATGCCGATGACGCCGCCCGCGCGCAGCGTATGGCGGAAGGCGCTGATGGCGTCAAGGTGGCGCAATATCATCATCACCACCATCATCACCATCACCGCCGTCTTTTCATAATTCGCCGGCACCATCATCACCATCATCATCATTACCGGCGCTATCACCATCTCATCACCATCATCACCATCACAGCCAATATCATGGCCGTTCCCCGCCGCGACGCGTAGCAAAATATAATGTGCGGTTTTGGAGACGGACCCGCGTTTCAAGACGCGGGTTCGTTTCCATTCAATGAGCCGGCCGGTTGGCTAGCCGTCAATTCTCGCGCTCCCGCACTTTAGCTTTCGCCGCTCGCAGGATATGTCGATAGGTGCCGTCAAAAACCGTATTGGTGGAGGAGGTCCACTCCGTGTCCTTCGACAGTGTGTCGCGGCTTGCGTGAATGCGACGGCCGCGTAATTCTCGCTCCGCGGCTTCTTCCTCGTTCATCGGCACCAGTTCAAATTGCGGTTCGGCCGGCACAAAAAGCATCTGCATGAATGGCTCACCCGCACGGAAAATATGTTTACGGCCTTCGGGCGGAGCTTTGAACACCACGAAGGAGATCATCGGCCACCAGTTTGTGCGCAATAGTGCCGGTACCGCCAACGGCACCTCATCGTTCGGGTCGGTGTAGTATCGAGGATGCGGCTCGGTCCGTACGGCCATGTCTCCGGCGACCTGAAGGTCGAGCAGTAGCTGGTAGGTATAGAAGTTTTCACCGAACGATCGAAATGGCGGCCATTGCACGACCCGTGCCGGGATCGGGCCCGAAATCGCCGTCGAGCGCAATCTGGCCGTTCAGTTTGGTCACATGCAATTCGTTGTCGAAGGGGTAGAACAGTTCGATCCCGTATTGCGCGCTCTCGGTAAATGGCATGCAATGCCAGACTTGCTCGTGCGAGCCATTCTTGCGTGGCTGGGCCACGCCCGCCCAGCCTGGCATTTCGAGCTTGGTACGCCGTGGTTGAAGTCGTGGTTCGAACAGCCTGTATTTGACCGTGTGCATATCGCTCCCCGACGTGCGGCAAGCGAGCCTGCCGGCCGGCAAAATCAACGCGCGAAATGCAAATCTGTTCCACGCACCTCATGAAGGGTTGTGGAATTCCAAAAATCTTCCTTCCCGAAAACTGTAGATCTTTCCGGTTTCGGCGCAATCCGGAACACAAAGCGGAACGATAGCTTCGGCGACCTCTTCGGCAGTCGGCAGAGTTAGAGGATCAATGCCCGGAAAGGCGCCGGCATACATCCTGGTTCGCGTCGGGCCCGGCGCAAACAAATTGGCGCGCACCGGCGTGGTTGCGCATTCCGCAGCATATGTCCGTACGAGAGCCTCCAGCGCCGCCTTTGAGGCGGCGTACGGCCCCCAATAGGCGCGACCGGCGTGCGCGACGCCAGACGTCAGAAAAACGGCGCGCCCTGATTGCGACTGGCGAAGTAATGGATCCATGTAACGAATAAATTGCCAGTTTGCAGTGACGTTAACGGCGATCAGATTGTCCCAATCCTTCGGCTCCACGTGAGCAAGCGGTGAAAGCGGTCCGAGAATTCCAGCATTGCCAACCAGGACATCAAGTCGCCGGTAGCGCTCATTGAGCGCAAGAGCGAGTTGCCCAATCCCGTCGCTATCCTTGACGTCGAGGGGCACCAGCGTCGCTGATCCGCCGGCCGCCTTGATCTTGTCGTCAAGTTCTTCGAGCCCGCCCACAGTGCGGGCAACCGCCACGACATGTGCCCCGGTCCGCGCGAGCGCAATGGCAAGAGCCGCGCCAATACCGCGCGATGCGCCGGTAACGAGCGCAATACGGTCGGCGAGGGGTTGAGGTCTGCGGCCATTTCTTGCCATGGCAGGGCTTGACCCGGCCACCCATGTTCTTGGTCTTCGTCTCGGGCAGGGTTTAAAAGACGCGGATGCCCGGCACAAGCCGGGCATAACGGGAATCGTGATTGCTTAGATCGCTTCCGCCAAAAGTGAGAGTTGCCGCGGACTGGCTTCTTGTGCGGCCTGGTCGGTCAATGGCGTCGGGTAGTCGCCTGTGAAGCAATGGTCCGTGAACTGTGGCCGCACCGGGTCGCGGCCTTCGAAGCCCATCGCGCGGTAAATTCCGTCAACGGAAAGGAACGCCAGCGAATCCGCGCCGATGAACTTGCGCATGCCCTCAAGATCATGCGTGGCGGCAAGCAGCTTGTCCCGTTCGGGCGTGTCGATGCCGTAATAGTCCGGATGTGTAATTGGGGGCGACGCAATGCGGAAATGCACTTCCTTGGCGCCTGCATCTCGCATCATTTGGACGATCTTGCGCGATGTCGTTCCGCGCACGATCGAATTGTCCACGAGGACAATACGTTTTCCGGCGACGACAGCGCGATTGGCGGAGTGCTTGAGGCGAACGCCTTGATCGCGGATTGCTTGCGTCGGCTGAATGAAGGTGCGGCCGACATAGTGATTGCGGATGATGCCGAGTTCGTAGGGGATTTTTGCCGCTTGCGCAAAACCAATTGCGGCTGGAACGCCCGAGTCCGGGACGGGGACGATCACATCGGCAGCGGCCGGCGCTTCAAGGGCGAGCTGGGCACCCATCGTCTTGCGTACGTTGTAGACGTGGCGGCCTCCGACAATTGAGTCCGGCCTGGAAAAATAGACGTATTCGAAGATGCATGGCCGTTCCGGCATCGGAGGAAACGGCCTGTGCGATTGCGCGCCGTCCTCATCGAAGATGACGACCTCACCGTTTTCAACGTCGCGCACGTATTGCGCGCCGATGATGTCGAGGGCGCAGGTCTCAGAAGCCAGTATGGGGCAACCGTCAAGCCTTCCGATGACAAGAGGCCGGATGCCGAGCGGGTCGCGCGCGCCGACCAGTTTTTTGTTGGTCAGGCCCACGAATGCATAGGCCCCTTCAAGTTGACGCAGTCCCTCGATAAACCGGTCCACGAATCGATTGCGTTTCGCTCGGGCGACAAGGTGCAGGATGACTTCAGTATCGGTGGTTGACTGCATCATGGCGCCATCGTGCACGAGATCGCGCCGTAACTTGATGCCGTTGGTCAGATTGCCGTTATGACCGATTGCGAATCCTCCGGCATTAAGCTCCGCGAAAAGTGGCTGGACGTTACGAATGATTGTCTCGCCAGTTGTCGAATATCGCACATGCCCTATTGCGGACGTGCCGGGGAGGCGATCGATCACCTCACGGCGGGCAAAGGCATCGCCTACGAGACCGAGGCGCCGTTCGGAGTGAAAACGTTTTCCGTCAAACGAGACGATGCCGGCGGCTTCCTGACCGCGATGCTGGAGCGCGTGCAATCCGAGCGCCGTAATCGCAGCAGCGTCAGGATGGCCGAAAATACCAAATACGCCGCACTCCTCGCGCAAACGATCGGCGTCGGGGTCAAATTCGACGTCGGCCAAGGACTCGAGGTGTTGCGAGCGGTTGTCCATTTCTATCGCGTTCCTGTTGTCCTGGGTTGAGGCAAATCGGACCGTTGGTCAGCATTGGTGTCAGGCGCATCCGGGTCTTCAGGCTTGGGTTTTTTCAGCCTCTTTAAGATGGTGCTTTCAGGATCGTCCGGCAACATCGACATCAGCCACTGTCCCGTATTTTGCAGCACGACCTTCGACTTGGCGCCGCGCACCCAATCCGGCTGGCTCCGTTCGGGCACCAGCCACGCGAAAAATAGAAACGCAACCACGACGATGATCAGCCCCCGGCCGAGACCAAAAAGGAAGCCCAGCGTCCGGTCGAGCGCGCCCACCCGGCTGTCGAGAACCATGTCGGAAATACGTGCCGTAATGATCGATACGACCAGCAAGGTGCCCAGGAATACGCCACCGGCAGAGACCGCGGCCGCTACCATGTCGCTGCTGAAGTACTGCTTGGCCATGGGAAGAAGACGGCCATACGAATAAAGCGTCACCAGTGCTGCGACACCCCATGCGCCGATCGAAAGAATTTCGCGCATGAAACCGCGGATCATGGCGAGTAGTCCGGATATCAACATGACCGCTAAAAGGATGATGTCGAGCAACGTGATCGGCATCGGGGGCTCAGACGCTCCGCAGGCGTTGAATACAGGTGTAGCGCACGGTTGCCAGCCTGCGCGTAAAGTCCGGGCCAGCCATAGCGGCTCCGGACCTGGGCTGCAATGTGGACCGTAAATGCTTAATTTTAGGCTCGTTTTGCGCTTGCGGCCCTGGTGCTCACCAGACCGCTGGGGCGAATTTGATGCGCCGGTATATAGCGGGACGCCGGCGCGCCGTCACCGGTCTTGTCCACCGGTTTTGGAGTGTTTCGCCGCTTTGCCGCGGGCGGCAATATCGGCGACGAGATTGGCGAGACTTGCGACATCTGTAACCTTAAGGCCAGGCTCCGCTGTTTCTGCGCGTGCGGTTTCCGGCATCACGGCGCTGCTAAAGCCAAGCTTTGCGGCTTCCTTGAGACGGGCGGCGCTTTGCGCCACCGGACGAACCGCTCCGGAAAGCGACACCTCGCCGAAATATACGGCATCGGCAGGCAGTGGCGCATTGGCGAGGGACGAGACCAGCGCGGCCGCCGCGGCGAGATCTCCGGCCGGCTCCTGGATGCGCATGCCACCTGCGACGTTGAGATAGACGTCATGGCCACCGAGGCGCACCCCGCAATGTGCCTCGAGGACCGCGAGAATCATCGACAGGCGGCTCGGATCCCATCCGACAACTGCACGCCTTGGCGTGCCAAGGGACGTGGGCGCGACCAATGCCTGGATTTCGACCAGCAGCGGCCGCGTCCCCTCGAGGCCGGCGAATACTGCCGTGCCCGGTTGACCAAGGTCGCGCTCCGACAAAAAGAGCTCTGACGGATTGGCAACCTCGCGCAAGCCGGATCCGGTCATCTCAAACACACCGATTTCGTCGGTGGGGCCGAACCGGTTCTTGACGGCGCGCAATATCCTGAATTGATGCGAGCCTTCACCTTCAAATGAGAGCACCGCGTCGACCATATGCTCGACCACACGCGGACCCGCAATCTGGCCGTCCTTGGTGACGTGACCGACCAGGATGATTGCTGCCCCTGATTTCTTGGCAAAACGGATCAAAGCCTGAGCGCTGCCGCGCACTTGGGTTACCGTGCCGGGCGCAGAATCGACCATGTCGGTCCACATGGTCTGTATTGAGTCGATGACAATCAGGCGCGGTGTGTTGCCCTGCGACAGCGTGGCGATGATGTCTTCGACTGCGGTTTCAGCGGCAAGCTCAACCGCCGCATCGCGCAAGCCAAGCCGGGCGGCTCGCAAACGCACCTGCGCGACCGCCTCCTCGCCGGAGATATAGATTGCTCGATGTCCTGCACGCGCTAGCGCCGCGGTTGCTTGGATCAGCAGAGTCGACTTACCGATGCCAGGGTCGCCGCCGACAAGAAGCACCGAACCGCGGACAAAGCCGCCACCGGTAACGCGATCGAATTCGGCAATGCCGGAGGGCAAGCGAGGTGCATCGTGGGCTTCGCCGGCAAGCGCCTCCAGAGCGAACTGCCGGCCCCGGCCGGGCTTACGGCCCGGACCGGCCGACCGCTCGGCGCCTTCTTCACTCAGCGTATTCCACTCGCCGCAGGCTTCGCACTTGCCCTGCCAGCGACTGAAGGCGGCGCCGCAGTTCTGGCAAATGAAGGTCAGATTGCGCTTGGACATAGTGGAATCGCCGGTGGTCCTTCAAAAAACGCTAAAACGTCCATAAGAACAATACAAGAACATTCTTTAATAAAGCGCTGATAGAGCGGGCCGGGCCTGAAAATCCCAATCGCGGCCGGATTTGTTGAAACAGTCGGCACGCACGGCCCTACGGCAACCGTCGCCCTAATCTCTGTAAATGCGGCGGTAACGCTTGCCCAAGCTTGTCAGGACTTCGTAAGCGATCGTGCCGGCGGCCGCGGCAAGATCGTCTATGCCGATCTGGTCTCCGATCAGCGTGACGAAGTCGCCGCGTCGGACAGCATTGTCTTGCAAGTCGGTGATATCGATCGCCAGAAGATCCATCGACACGCGTCCCGCCAGCGGGCAGCGCTTTCCTGCGACGATCGCATCGGCGCCCGGCGTCGTATCGGTGGCGCTTGCCGCGCGCGGATAGCCATCGGCATAGCCAACAGCAACGACAGCAATGCGCGTGGCATGTTTAGCCGTCCAGGTGGCGCTATAGCCGACGGTTTCGCCTTTGGGAACATTGCGCACCTGGACGACATGCGCGCGCAACTCGATGACCGGCTGCACGGGGCTGCGGCGACCGGGGGTCGGATTGACTCCGAAAAGGGCCGCACCGGGACGAACCATGTCGCAGTGAGCGCCAGCGCCAAGGAAGATTCCTGATGAATTGGCAAGAGAGCCAGGAATGCCCCGGTAAAGCATGCGCACCTCGCGGAAGAGCTGAATTTGGCGATCGTTAAGCGGATGCTCCGGCTGCTCAGCACAGGCCATGTGAGTCATGAGCAAGCTTATGCCGTGGTTATCCGTGCGAATTCGCGGCGCCAATGCGGCAGCTTCCTCGGCTGAAATTCCGAGCCGATTCATTCCCGTATCGACGTGCAGTGCTGCACCGCCACGCCATTGATTGGCGGAACAGAATGCATCCCACTCTGCAAGTTCGACGAGGCTGCCGATGACTGGTTGCGCGCGGATACCGGCATATGCTGCTGCAGTTCCGGGTAGCAGGCCGCTGAGTGCATAAATAGCGGAGTTTGGTGCAACGGCACGCACGCGTTGCGCCTCCGCGATGTCCGCAACAAAGAACGTCTTGCATCCGGCGCGATTGAGTGAGCGGGCGACGGCTTCAATCCCGCAGCCATAGCCATCGGCTTTGACGACTGCGGCGCATTCTGCGGGCATCGCCTGGCGCCCAAGTGCGACCCAGTTTGCCCTGATGGCAGATAAATTGATCGTCAGGACGCCGCCAGCTTCGGCTTCCGATGGGCCGGGCTCGCGCGCTCCATTGCGGGCACGCTCTCACGAGGCAGGTCGGGCTGCAGTAATGTGTCGGACATAGCGGTTGGGTTTAGCCGCCCCGAGATGGCCAGTCCATGCCGGTGTTGAGTGCGATCTTAAGTTCGATCAGGCAGATGGTTATCGCGGGCAAGCGAAGAAAAGCGAGTAACGGCCGCATCGAATTGCATTTCAACCGTTCCTGTCGGCCCATGGCGCTGTTTGCCGATAATCACTTCCGCTTTGCCGTGCACCTTGTCGGCCTCGGCCAGCCATTCCGCGAACTTTTCGCGGTTTGATTCCAATGGCTTACGCATCTGGTGGTAGTACTCTTCACGATACACGAACAAGACGACGTCAGCGTCCTGCTCGATTGAGCCGGATTTACGCAGATCCGAAAGCTGCGGCCGCTTGTCGTCGCGGCTTTCCACCTGCCGCGACAACTGCGAGAGCGCTAAAATTGGCACATTAAGTTCTTTTGCCAAGGCCTTGAGCTTGGTCGTGATTTCCGTGATTTCTTGCACCCGGTTCTCTTGCGAACGGCGCGTCGAGCCCTGCAAGAGCTGCAGATAGTCGATCACCAGCACGTCGAGCCCGCGCTGACGTTTGAGTCTACGCGCACGGGCGGCAAGCTGGGCCACCGCCAAGCCACCCGTTTCGTCTACATAAAGCGGGATGTGCTGCAATTCGATCGAATAGTCCTTGATCTTCTCGAAGTCGCTTTCACTGATGCCTCCGCGCCTGATCTGATTGGACGGGATGCCCGTCTGCTCTGCGATGATGCGCGTGGCAAGTTGCTCGGCCGACATCTCGAGCGAGAAGAACCCGACGACGCCGCCATTGACGGTAACGGTATGGCCGTCAGGCTTCACCTCGCCCCTCCAAGCCTTCGCGATGTTATAGCCAATGTTCGTGGCGAGCGCCGTTTTGCCCATGCCGGGGCGGCCGGCGAGAATGATCAAGTCCGATTGCTGTAGCCCTCCCATCATGCGGTCGAGATCGTCGAGCCCGGTGGCAATGCCGGAAAGCTTCCCATCGCGCTGGAAAGCATGGGCGGCCATATCGATGGCGGTTGTGAGCGCTTGAGCAAAGCGCTGGAAGCCGCCGTCGTAGCGGCCGGTCTCGGCCAATTCGTAAAGTCGGCGCTCGGCGTCCTCAATCTGATTGCGCGGCGAAAAATCGACCGGCGCATCATACGCGACATTGACCATGTCTTCGCCGACCTGGATGAGGGCGCGCCGGATCGAGAGATCATAGACGGTATGGCCGTAATCCTCGGCGTTGATGATGGTCGTCGCTTCGGCGGCGAGGCGGGCAAGATACTGACTGACGGTTAGGCCGCCGATATCAATGCCGGCGTCCAGGAATGTTTTGAGCGTGACCGGCGTCGCCAGTTTTCCTGCTCTAATCAGATCGCGAGCGAGTTGATAGACTTTTTGGTGAATCGGCTCGAAGAAATGCGCGGGCTCCAGGAAGTCAGAGACCCGATAAAAAGCTTCATTGTTGACGAGGATAGCACCCAGCAACGCCTGTTCCGCTTCGATATTATGCGGAGCGGAGCGAAAGAGCTGAGCAGGCTCTTCAATCTGTTTGCGAGCGATCGAATCAGCGAGGGCCATGGACGTCAGTGCTTACCCGGAAATTGTGGCATAGCACGCGTTTTGGGGCGGCACTGCGCTTCGTCTGCGGTTGTCCCGCAATTCACAAGCCACATTGATCGGTGGGAAAGGCCTGTTTTTTCTTGACCAAAGCCACGGCGCGTGCGGGAGCGACCAAGTTGCTATTCGCCAGCGAGCCGCAATTGTGGGCGCCGGCTGTTTTCGGCGTCGGCAAAACGTCGTTCTTCCTGGGAAATATAGTCTCGGGTGATCGGGACCACGCCCTGCCGCTTGGTAAGCTGAATTTGCATCACCATCATATTCTGCTCGCGAAACGACATCTCCGACGCGGCAAGATAAAATTCCCACATGCGCACGAAACGCGGCTCGTAAATCCGTTTGACGTCCTCACGATGGGCGAGGAACTGCTCGCGCCAAGCCTTTAGCGTTTCCGCGTAGTGCAGGCGGAGGATCTCGATGTCGGTGACGAGCAACCCCGCACGCTCGATCACCGGCAGCACCTCCGAAAGAGCGGGGATATAGCCGCCGGGGAAGATATATTTTGCAATCCAGGGATTGGTGATGCCCGGTCCCTCCGAACGTCCGATGGAATGCAGGACCATCACGCCGTCATCGGCAAGAAGCTGCGCACATTTTTCGAAAAAGGTTTCGTAGTGATTGACCCCAACATGCTCAAACATTCCCACCGAAACGATGCGATCGAACGGCGGGCGTACGTCACGATAATCCTGCAATAGGAAACGTGCCTGCTCGCCCAAGCCCTTCTCGGCGGCGCGCTCGTTGGCGATCGCGTGCTGCTCTTGTGAGAGCGTCACACCGGTGACGTTGGCTCCGCCGAACTCGGCGAGGTAGAGGCCAAGCCCACCCCAGCCGCAGCCGATGTCGAGAACGCGCTGCTCACCCGTTAGTCTCAATTTTGCAGCCAAATGGCGTTTCTTCGCGAGCTGGGCGTCATCAAGCGAGGTGTCGGGGTTTTCGAAATACGCGCAGCTGTATTGTCGGTCGGCGTCAAGGAAAAGTGAGTAGAGGCGGCCGTCGAGATCATAGTGATGCGCAACGTTACGCCGCGCGCGTGGGCGCGGATTGAATTGGGCCAAGCGACGTCCGATGTATCGCACGAGCCATTGCGGTCTCGCCCAATTTGGGACTTCGGCTTTCTGACCAAGCGCGATTGAGAGGACGTCGGCAATGGTGCCCTGTTCGACAATCGAGGGTACCATCCATGTATGCCTCGCCGAACTTGAGCTCAGGGTCGAGCAAGATTCCAAGCTCTGCCGCCCGCGTGGCAAAGCGCACCGCCACTGGCGTTCCCGTGCCGTCTCCGAATGTGTATGTAGCGCCGCGCGAGGTAGTAACCGTAAAGGTCCCCCGCTGGATAAATCGGCCTAGCAAAAACCGAAGCAACCGGTCCATCGGCCGCCCCCATCACTCCTAATTCTCGCAATACGATTGGCGAAATCCCCGCATTACCAACGCCGCAGACGCAAAAACGTTCGGACCTAGGTATATAATCAAAGTTTCGTCCAGCCATCAATCCTCGAAAATGCAGCGCGGCCCCACCGCGACCGTAGGTCACAATTGCGAAATAATGCGCTATCAAGATTTGCAATGGTTGGGCGCAGGTGGGCGATCAAGTCGGATCGAGAGGGTAGACGTTGATGAAATCGTTACGTTGCGGTGCAAGGCTCGTGGTCATCCTGGCGGCACTGGTCCTGGCCGGCGCGGCGGGCGCGCAGGAGAATCTGGATCTGGGCAAGAGCGCCGCCCAGCTATTCGCGTCGGACTGTGCCCTCTGCCATAAATCACCGCAGGGCCTCGCCAGATCCGGTGGTATCTTGGGGCTCGAGAACTTCCTCCGCGAGCACTACACCGCGAGCCGTAAATCGGCCAAATCGATCGCCAATTATTTGAAATCGATGGACAGTGGTCCCGCGTCGCCCGCGCGTGTGGGCAAACGTGGCGCCAAAGGGGACGAAAAAGCCAAGGCTGGCCCGAAGAAAAAATTGGAGGCAAAGCCGGGCGAGAAGGATGCCGGCAAGAATCCTTCGGATATGGGAACTGGGGGGCCAAAGTCTACCAATTCCAAACCGGTCAACTCGAAGCCTTCCGACATCCTGGCCCCCGAGCCGAAGGCGGTCGAACTCCAAGTCCCAGGCGCCTGCGGCCGGTGCCCCGAAGCCAGCCGAAAACGGTAAACCAGAGACCGCCGACAAACCGAATTAGAGGACGTGCCGCCTAGGCGCCGCCTTCGCTCTTCTTTTTCCCTTTCGCGGCTTTGGCGGGCTTGGCCGGAGCCTCACTTGGGGTCGCCTCTGGCGCATCGCTTTCGCCGTCGGCTTGTTCGGAACCGCGCGCGCTTTCGTCGCTTCAGGGTCGAACATGGCCTCTGCTGCGGCTGCCGCTGCGGCTGCTTCCTCCTCGGCTTCAGTTCGTCGGACGCTAACGTCTTCGCCGCGCGCAATGCGTTGCGCTTCATCGGCGCTGCGGGCGACGGTTATCGTGACTGCGATCTCGACCTCCGGATGGAGCGCCAGCGGGACCTTGTATTGGCCGATTGTCTTGATCGGCGCATTTAGCACGATTTGTGACCGGCCGATATCGGCGCCATCGGCTTTGATGCAGGCCCGCAATGTCACGGGTCGAAACCGAGCCGAACAGTTGTCCGGATTCGCTTGCTTGCCGGAGCACGACGTAGGTTTTGCCGTCGAGCGTTCCCGCGAGTTTGCCCGCTTCGCCTTTCATTTCGAGATTGCGCGTCTGCAATTCCGCTTTCATTTCTTCGAACCGCTTCTTGTTGTCGCCGGTCGCACGCAGTGCCTTGCCGCGCGGCAACAGGAAATTTCGCGCAAATCCGTCCTTCACACGCACGACGTCGCCCATCTGGCCAAGTTTGCCGATGCGCTCCAGGAGAATGACTTCCATTTTCTTTACTCCTCAATCTAAATTTTGGTTGGTGGCTTCTCGAACTATGAATGGGCTGGTGGTCCGTGCTTGCTCAAGATACGGCCGCGCAACCCAATGACCGCATCGATCAAGCCAAGCAGACAAAGCGCCAGCATCGGCCAGCCGAGCGTTATCACGGCGGCGTAGGCAAGGCTGAGGATCAGCGCGCGCGCATTCATGCCCTGTGTGATCGCGTGCAGCACGGCGAATCCAAGGACGCCGTACGCGAGCAGCAGACTTGCCGATATGACGCCGGCGACAATTCCAAGCATGCCATCGACGAAGCTCAAGGCGATTGCAATCGCAAGCGCCGGCGTCAGCAATGGCGGAAAATAAAGAGCCGATAGCTGCGGCCATGGCCGTGCCAGGCGTCCGGAAAATTTCACGACGCGGCCAGCGAGCCACAGATTAAGCAGGTTGGTGATCGTGGCCAGGACTGCGGCCGCGAGCGGGACGACGCTGACCAGGAAATCAGTCAGACGATCGGGCAGTGGACCGGACGATGTATCAAGCGGCGCGTTTGCCGGCGCGACGTTGTCCGCTCGCAATACGACGTTGAGCGCGCCGCGTAATCCGGTGCGAAAGCTTTCGGCATCCGTTCCAAAATTTGGAATTGCGACAAGTACGACCAGTGCTGCGAGCACGGCCGCCCACACAACCAGGCGGCCGGGTGGATACCACTCGATCGCTGTTTCGTTTTGATTCCCGGCGGGCCGTGCCAGCACGGCCAGATAACTAAGCCACCACGCGGGAAAGCCGGCCCCTGCAGAAAAGGCCAAGAGGAACACGCTGCCGAAGGCGAACCAGAGCCCGAGCGCACCGAAAATTGCTGCGGCCAATGCCGCCCAATGACCCCAGCCGAGTCCCGCGATCATGATCGGCAGAGGCGCGAGATAAAATAGCGGAATCGACAGCCATACGCCTGAAGTCACCGACGCAAACAACATGGCTGCGGCAGCGCCAGCACCAATACCGGCCAAAGCGAACTGTATCGTCACAAGCTGTCCCGCTCCTCTCTGAGCGGTTAGAGACGGAATTTCCCCGCCCCAACCATCGGCCACCGAACCTAATTCGGCGGCCTCGTTGCCATCTTACTGTATCACGTACGGGAGCAGCCCGAGAAAGCGCGCGCGCTTGATTGCCTGCGCCAGCTCTCGCTGTTTCTTCGCCGACACCGCTGTGATGCGGCTTGGTACGATTTTGCCGCGCTCCGAAACGTAGCGCTGCAACAACTTGACGTCTTTGAAGTCGATCTTTGGCGCGTTGGCGCCCGAAAATGGACAGGTCTTGCGACGTCGAAAGAAGGGGCGGCGTGCTCCGCCCTGTGCTCCGAATGCCATGCTACTCCTCCACCGCAGTGTCGGTGCTTTCGATCTCGTCGCCGCCGTCTTCGCGCCGCGGACGACGATCGCCACGTCCGCCGCGCTCGCCACGTTCGTCGCGGTCACGGTCAGATTTACGCATCATTGCCGATGGTCCATCCTCGTGCGCTTCGACGCGAATGGTGAGATAGCGCAATACATCTTCGCTGAGACGTTCCTGGCGCTCGATCTCATTGAGCGCTGCAGGCGGCGCATCGATGTTAAGCAGCGTCATGTGCGCCTTACGATTCTTGCGAATACGATAGGTGAGGGACTTCATGCCCCAATATTCATTCTTGGTGACTTTGCCACCCATCTGTCCGACGACGCCGGAAAGTTGTGTGGTCAATTCTTCAACCTGCTGCGCGCTTAGATCCTGGCGCGCAAGGTAGACGTGTTCGTACAGCGGCATGAATGCCTTTCCCTTGTTAACCCATGGCCTCGACCCTGGCGCCTAGCCCCTCGAGCCCTTCGGGAAAGGCTCGAATGCTCAGAAGGCGGAAGCACGGGACGCCGGGCTCAAAAGGCCCCGCCGGCCTACTTAAGTGCAGTTGGCCGGCCGTCCGTTCAGCTCCCAACCGGGATCGTCGGAGCGGGCGTTATAGGTGGTTTTCGCGAAAAGGCAAGCAAAACAGGTGCATCCGGTCGCCGAGCACCGCGCACGGCCACCGGTCTGCAGCCGGTTGGAAAGTTGCCCTGCAAGACGACGCTTGCAACGGGTCCGTCGTGCCGCGCCAGTGTCTGCTCACGGGCTCGGATCGCTTTTCCGGGCCTTGGGCAGTCGATCGAGACTTTGCGCAAGCAAGCGATTGCGCACGAAAGGTCGGTTGGGCAGCCCGTTGCTGCCGTTTGGCTTGACAGAACCTGCATCGCGGTGTTCTTCGGCCCGATTTCCGCGCAGGGACGCGTAATTAACAGGCACAATATGGCGGTTGCGTTCGTTTTTCCGGGGCAGGGCAGCCAGACAGTTGGAATGGGCAAGGCGCTCGCCGCGAATTTCACGACGGCGCGGCTCGTATTCGAGGAAGTGGATACCGCACTTGGCAGTAAGCTAAGTGCAACGATTTTCGAAGGGCCTGCCGAAGCGCTTACGCTCACCGAAAACGCGCAACCCGCGCTCATGGCCGTATCGCTTGCGGTTGTGCGTGTGCTGGAAGCGGAGGCAGGACTGGATCTTGCGCGCGATGCGACCTTTGTCGCCGGCCATTCACTCGGCGAATACTCCGCCTTGGCAGCAGCAGGGGCGGTTGCGGTTGCCGATGCGGCGCGTCTTCTGCGCACGCGTGGACAAGCCATGCAAAAGGCGGTTCCCGTCGGCGCCGGCGCGATGGCGGCGCTCATTGGTCTGGAATTCGATGCCGCAAGTGCGGTCGCGGCTCAGGCGGCACAGGGTGAAGTCTGCCAAGCGGCGAACGATAACGGCGCGGGCCAAGTCGTCGTTTCCGGCAACAAGAGCGCTGTCGAACGCGCGGTGGAAATCGCCAAATCAAACGGCGCCAAACGTGCAATGTTGCTGCCGGTCTCCGCGCCCTTCCACTGCGCTCTAATGCAACCGGCGGCCGACGTCATGGCGGACGCTCTGGCAAAAATATCGGTCAAGCGCCCCAGCGTTCCCGTGGTCGCAAACGTGCTCGCCAAGCCAATCAGCGATCCTGCGGAGATTGTTCGTGCGCTGGTCGCTCAGGTAACGGGTACCGTTCGCTGGCGGGAATCGGTGGTGTTTATGGCCGGTGCAGGTGTCACAAATTTTTATGAAGCAGGTGCTGGCAAAGTGCTCAGTGGACTGATCAAGCGACTTGCCGGCGGTGCAAACGTGGGCGCGATCGGCAGTCCCGAGGATGTCGCCGCGTTCAAGGCGGGGAGGAAGCCATGATGTTCGATTTGAACGGCAAGACCGCGCTTGTGACCGGTGCCAGTGGTGCGATCGGTGGGGCAATTGCGCGCGCACTGCACGCGCAGGGTGCTACGGTAGCAATCTCGGGAACGCGCAAGGATGCACTCGACGCGCTTGCGAATACACTCGGCAGCCGAGTGCACGTGCTGCCCTGTGATCTTTCGGACAAGGAGGCCGTCGAAGCGCTGGTGCCGAGCGCGGAAGAAAAGATGGAAAAGCTCGACATCTTGGTCGCGAATGCTGGCGTCAATCGGGACAACCTGTTCGTCCAATTACGCGATGAGGATTGGGACAAAGTGATTGCCGTCAATTTGACGGCCACATTTAGGCTGGCACGTGCGGCGGTATCGCGGATGATGCGTCGCCGATGGGGTCGCGTGATCGGCATTTCGTCCGTAGTCGGATTTACCGGAAATCCGGGGCAGGGAAACTACACTGCATCCAAGGCGGGGATGGTGGGCATGATCAAGTCGGTGGCTGCCGAATACGCCAAACGCAATATTACGGCCAACTGCATTGCGCCCGGACTCATCGCGTCGGCGATGACTGAAAAACTCAACGAAAAGCAGCGCGAAACAATTCTGGCCCGTATCCCGGCCGCCAAGCTTGGCAGCCCGGATGACGTGGCGGCCGCCGCGGTCTTTTTGGCATCGAATGAGGCCGCCTATGTCAACGGGCAAACAATCCACGTCAACGGCGGTATGGCCATGATTTAGTTCATGCTCCCAGCGCATGCATTCAAGGCCAGAAATGCTTGGTTTCCGGGGGGTGCGGGTTGGGCGGTCAGCGCTAGTCAATGGATTTGAAGTATGGTAACCGAATTTCGGCCCGGCTGGGGCGGCTAATGGCGGACCACGAGCAATGATCCGCAATTGGGGATCGTCTCATCACCGTCAACCACGACGAGGCCGTTCGGCGATGGTTGCGATTTGGACTTGAATTGCAACCCAATTTAAAAAGCACGAGGTTGGAACGATGAGTGACATTGGCGAGCGGGTGAAAAAGATCGTCGTGGAACATCTGGGCGTAGAGCCCGACAAGGTTACCGATCAAGCCAGCTTTATTGACGATCTTGGCGCCGACAGCCTCGACACCGTCGAACTCGTGATGGCCTTCGAAGAAGAATTCGGCTGTGAAATTCCGGACGATGCCGCCGAAACCATTCTGACCGTTGGCGACGCAGTTAAGTTTCTCGAGAAGAACGCAAAGAGCTGAGTAGGCGCGCCACGCAGCCGCTCAATCGCTTCGCTCGCCAATGGCTTATGCGGCTGTGCGTGGCGAAGCGGCACGAATAATATTGTTCGGACCCGGCCATGAGACGTGTCGTCATCACCGGACTAGGAATGCTGACGCCGCTGGGCTGCGGCGTCGAAGAGACTTGGACGCGCCTTCTCGAAGGCAAGAGCGGCGCCAAAAAGATCGATACATTCGATGTCTCAGATATTGCCTGCAAGATCGCTTGTTCATCCCGCGTGGCGATGGAACAAATGCAACTTATGACCCCGACCGGTGGATGGAGCCGAAGGAACAGCGCAAGGTCGATCAATTCATTGTTTTTGCGATGTGCGCCGCCCGTCAGGCTCTTGACGATGCGGGCTGGCATCCAAAACCTACGACGAACAGACTCGACCGGCGTCCTGATCGGTTCGGGTATCGGCGGGATTGAGGGAATCGCCGACACAGCCATCGCTCTCCTGGAAAAAGGCCCGCGCCGCGTATCGCCGTTTTTTATTCCCGGGCGCATTATCAATCTAGCTTCCGGTTTCGTCTCGATTGCATTTGGCCTGAAGGGACCCAACCACGCGGTGGTCACAGCCTGTTCGACCGGCGCGCATGCCATCGGCGATGCCGCGCGCCTTGTTGCGCTGGGTGATGCCGAAGTCATGGTTGCGGGCGGAGCGGAATCCCCGGTCAATCGCATTTCAATGGCGGGTTTTGCTGCGTTGCGTGCGCTGTCAACCAATTTCAATGACGACCCGACCCGCGCATCGCGTCCATATGACAAGGATCGGGACGGCTTCGTCATGGGCGAGGGCGCTGGTGTCGTCGTCGTAGAGGCGCTCGAGCACGCACAGGCGCGTGGCGCGAAAATATATGCGGAACTGATCGGGTATGGACTTTCGGGCGATGCCTATCACATCACTGCGCCGGCGCCAGATGGAGACGGCGCGCTGCGCTGCATGAATGCTGCGATCCGCCGGGCGGGCATCTCGGCTGGAGACATCGACTATATCAATGCGCACGGCACGTCCACGCCGCTCGGCGACGAGATCGAACTCGGCGCGGTACAAAGACTCGTCGGTAATGCTGCTGGTCGGATGTCCATGTCGTCGACCAAATCCTGCATTGGGCATTTGCTTGGCGCGGCTGGCGCGGTGGAGGCAATTTTCTCGGTTCTTGCAATTCGCGACCGAATTGCTCCGCCCACGATCAATCTCGATAATCCCTCGGTCGACACGCCGATAGACTTGGTTCCCCACCAGTCACGCAAGCGCGATGTCGATATAGTGCTTTCGAATTCGTTCGGCTTTGGCGGGACCAACGCATCACTGGTATTTCGCCGATACGTGAACTAGGAGGCCGCGCGGTCGGTCCACAAGCTTTCGCCACAATCTTTCCTAACGTGCGCATTCATTTGTTGTTTCCCTCGCATTTCAGCGAGTCTTGCGACAAGGTAGGGTAGCGGTGGTGACAGGTGGAGCGGTCTAAGTGAATTCCAATCTACCGCCGGGCGGAGGCGCCGATGGGCTGCCGGCCGCCAAGCCGCCGCTGCCCCGCAGCCCGCGTGCCGCACTCGAGCCGGAGCGAGTACCGCCGCCGAGTCGCCGTTCCAAACGCGCGCGCCATCCCGTTGTGGTGGTCGGCAATGCGATCTTCACCCTGTTGATTGTCGTATCTGTTGCAATTGGCGCCGCGCTGTTTTTTGGGAAACAGCGATTTGAAGCGCAGGGCCCGCTCCTTGAGGACAAGGTAGTCAATATCCCTCGCGGGTTGGGCATTCGGGATATCGCAGATTTGCTTCAGCGCGAGGGAGTGATTGATCAGCCGTACATCTTCACGGGAGGGGTCCTCGTACTCAAGGCGCGCGGCGATCTCAAATACGGTGAATATCAGTTCGCCAAGCACGCAAGCGTCGCGGAAGTGGTTGAGACGATTATCGAGGGCAAGGTTGTGCAACATGCCTTCACCGTGCCTGAAGGCCTCACCTCCGAGCAGATCGTTGCGCGTCTTCTCGAGAACGATGCGTTGACGGGACAGATTAAGGAGATACCGCGCGAGGGAACGCTGTTGCCCGAAACTTACCGTTTCACTCGTGGAATGACGCGCGAGCAAATCATCCAGCGCATGCAGCAAGCCCATCGGCGCGTTCTGCAGGAAGTGTGGGAGCACCGGATGCCCGATCTTCCGATTAATACACCAGAGCAACTCGTAACGCTTGCATCGATTGTGGAAAAGGAAACCGGTCGACCCGACGAACGAACACGAGTGGCCGCTGTTTTCGTCAACCGCCTCAAGGCCAAAATGCGCCTGCAATCAGATCCGACGATCATATACGGCCTGACGGGCGGCAAGGGCACCCTTGGCCGGCCGATCATGAAAAGCGAGATTGAGCAGCCGACCCCTTACAATACCTATGTTATCGATGGTCTGCCTCCGGGGCCGATCGCAAATCCGGGCCGCGCGTCGCTTGAAGCTGCTGCAAACCCGGCACGCACCAAGGAACTTTATTTTGTTGCTGACGGGAGTGGCGGCCATTTGTTTTCGGATAACTATGCGGAGCACCAGAAAAACGTCACGCGACTTCGCAGTATCGAGCATATCGTTACGCCCCCGGCTGCGGCGGGCGGCCAAAATGGCGACAAGCCCTGAATTGTACGCTCTTGTGACCCTAACGCCTCGCGGCTAAGGTCGCCGCGCTTTCGGACAGGCGCGAACAAGAGATTTTAGCAATATGACTCTGTCGAGCATGACCGGATTTGCTCGCAGCCACGGCGTTGCTGGCACCTATGCGTGGGGTTGGGAAATCAAATCGGTCAATGCCAAGGGGCTCGATCTGCGGTTTCGCCTGCCGGCGGGCTGGGATGCGGTAGAGGTACCCGCACGGGCGTGTGGGACCGAAAAACTTTCCCGTGGCACCGTCTATGCCAATCTTACCGTTGAGCGCAAAGGCGTTCAGCCCAAGGTGAAAGTCAACGAGCCCGTATTGGCCGCAGTTTTGGCCACGCTCAAAAGCATCTCGGGAAAAGTGGAAGCCGCTCCGCCAAGCCTTGATGGCATCCTTTCGCTCAAGGGAGTGATTGAGGTTACCGAGGAGGACGAACGCGAGGAAGACCATCGCGCTGCCGGGACTGCAATCGTCGCAGGATTCGATGAAGCGCTCACCGCCCTGATCGGCATGCGCCGGGCCGAAGGTTCGACCCTCGGGAGACTGCTGTCGGAGCGGCTGCAGGAAATTGCGGATCTCACCGCGCGCGCGGAAAAAGCGCCCGGAAGAAAGCCGGAAGCGATCAGGGCGCGACTAGCCGAGCAGGTATCGACTTTGCTCGCGGCCTCTGAACGATTCGATTCCGACCGGCTGTACCAGGAGGCGGTGCTTCTTGCGGCCAAGGCCGATATTCGCGAAGAGCTTGACCGCCTTGCCTCTCACTCAGCCCAAGCGAAGAAGCTTCTTGCCGGCGGCGGCGCCATCGGCCGCAAACTGGATTTTTTGGCGCAGGAACTGCATCGCGAATCGAATACGCTCACCGCCAAATCAAATGACGCAGAGCTGACCAGAATCGGTCTTGAGCTCAAGAGCGTGGTCGAACAGTTCCGTGAGCAGGTACAGAACCTGGAGTAAATTGATGGCGCAGAAGCGGCAAGACCGGAACGTCGCCCGGCGCGGCCTGATGCTTGTACTCTCGTCTCCTTCCGGCGCTGGCAAGACGACCTTGTCGCGAAAGCTGCTCGACATGGACAGAGGTGTCGCGCTTTCGATATCGGTGACGACGCGCAAGATGCGTCCCGGCGAACAAGACGGCCGCGACTACCATTTCATCGAACGACGTCAATTCGACGCACTGATTGAAAAGAATGACCTGCTGGAATGGGCGGAGGTGTTCGATAACTACTACGGAACACCGAAAAAGCCCGTCATGGATGCATTGGCATCCGGGCGCGACGTCTTGTTCGACGTCGACTGGCAGGGCACGCAGCAACTGCGCGACAAGGCACCGAATGACCTCGTGAGCATATTCGTGCTTCCGCCGTCGATACCCGAACTTGAGCGGCGTCTGAAAACTCGTGCGCAGGACGACTACGAGACCATCCATCGTCGTATGGCGAAGGCGGCGGACGAAATGAGTCATTGGGCGGAGTACGATTACGTCGTGATCAATCACGATATTGATCAGGCATTCGTCGAGGTGGCTTCAATCCTCGCTGCAGAACGGCTCAAACGAGAGCGGCAAGTCGGCCTTTCTGATTTTGTGCGCGGGCTGCAGGCGAAATTATAGTATCGATAATATCGGCCGTCGGAATACGCGGACGGCGCCTAAATTGCCAGGACGACCCGCCCAACAATTTTCCCGGCGCGAAGGTCGTCGAGTGTCGCCGATGCCTCGCTTAATGGCCGCTCGACGATCGGTGGCGGCAAGATGTGTTTGCCGCGAACCAGGTCGATAAGCTCGTGCGCTTCGGCCAGGGTGCCCGTAGTCGTGCCTTCAATCGTCATCGCCTTGAGTGGAAACATTGCGACCGCAGTCGCATACGCGCCGCCGATCAGGCCGGTCACAACGACCTTGCCGCCTTTCGCAAGCACGCTGGTGGCGAAATTTAATGATGTATCGGAGCCTGCGAAATCGCATACGGCATAGATGCCGCCGCTGGCCTTGAGAACTGCCTTGCGCGCGGTGGGATCTGCCGGGTCGAAAGCTTCGGACGCGCCGGCCGCGATTGCTGCTGTGCGTTTTCGGGCATCGATATCCGCGACGAACGGCGTCGTGTCATACATCGCGCGTGCGAGTGCAAGGCCCATCAGGCCGACGCCACCGAGTCCGACCAGCAGCAGCGGCGCGCGTCCGGCTCGGTCAGCAAGCCGTTTCAGCGCGGCGTAGGCCGTCAGTCCTGAGCACATCAACGCGCCGGCATAGGCCGGCGGTAATGGCGCATAGTCGATTAGATAACGGGGGTGCGGCACCAACACATGGGTAGCAAAACCGCCATCCACCGTAACGCCGAGATGGCGCGGCGCTGCACAAATGTTCTCGTCGCCGGAGCGGCACGCAGCGCACTGCCCGCATCCGATCCAGGGATACACGGCGACTGCGGAGCCTGGCTTTGCGTCAGCGCCGGATCCCACGGCTTCGACGGTCCCTGCGATTTCGTGGCCGAGCGTAAAGGGCAGGGAGCGTCCAGCGCGAACATCGAGCTTCTTGCCATCACCCAGCAGGAAATATCCATCCTGCATGTGCAAATCGGAATGACAGACGCCACAGCGGGCAATGCGCACGAGCACCTCGGTACCCTGCGGCCGCGGCGCCGCCGCGACTGTTTCGCAAAGTGGTTCGCCGTAGGCTTTGAGGGACTGACGATGGATTTGTGCCATTGGGGAATTGTAGACCCGTTTATGCGTCGCCGCGCGCCCGGTAGCCGGGTGCGAAAATTCTCGCGAGCGTGACGAAACCCTCAATCGGGATTTCTTCTGCTCGCGCGGTCGGGTCAATGCCGGCCTTGGCAAGAAGCGCTCCCGCATCCACTCCCAGCGTCTTCAGACTCTGCCGCAGCATTTTACGGCGCTGACCAAAGGCCGCCTCCGTCACGCGTTGCAGCGCGCCGGAATCGCAATCCAGTGGAACCGGTTTTGGCGTCAGGCGCACCACCGATGAGGTCACCTTCGGTGGAGGGACGAAAGCGGAGGGTGCGACATCAAAGAGGATCTTCGCTTCCGTGCGCCAGCCCGCAAGGACCGAGAGCCGGCCGAATGACTTGCTGCCCGGCAATGCGACGATGCGTTCGGCCACTTCGCGCTGAAACATCAGGAGCAACAAGTTGTACCAGGGCGGCCATGGCTCGACAGTGAGCCAGTCAACGAGAAGCGCCGTTGCGATGTTATAGGGAAGATTGGCGACGATGCGCGCGCGTTCCGGGCCGAGATGTTCGCGCGGGTCGACAGTGATGGCATCGCCAGCCACAATCTCGAGCCGTCCCGGATAGCGCGCCGCAATCTCGTCGAGTGCGCCGATTGCGCGATGATCGCGTTCAATGGCAATGACCCGCCGCGCCCCGAGCGCGAGGAGTGCCCGCGTCAATCCACCGGGGCCAGGTCCTATCTCGACGACGGTGATGTTCTCGAGCGGCTCTGCTGCACGGGCGATGCGTGCCGTGAGATTGAGGTCGAAAAGGAAATTCTGGCCAAGGGATTTCTTGGGGGTGAGGCCGTAGCGGCGGATGACCTCGCGCAGCGGCGGCAGATCATCAATTTGCGCCATTAGCGCGTGACCTTGATAGTGGGTACGCAAGCAAGGCCTATGTTGCCGGCACAAGTGCCGGCGTATTTGCCGACAGTCGCGCAGCAATAAAAATCGCCGCGACCAGGCTTAACGGCTTTGCCCCACCCGTGCCGGCGATATCAAAAGCCGTCCCGTGATCAGGTGACGTCCGTACAAACGGCAGTCCAAGAGTGACGTTCACCGCGTGGTCGAAGGCGAGCGTTTTGATCGGGATAAGGGCCTGATCGTGATACATGCAGAGCGCGACGTCGTATTTAGCCCGGGCCCGCGCGTGGAATAGCGAGTCGGCCGGGAGGGGCCCGATAACGTCAATTCCATCGGATTGCAGCCGTTTGACTGCCGGCTCGACGATCATATGGTCCTCCTCGCCAAGTGAACCAGCCTCGCCGGCATGTGGATTGAGTCCGGCGACAGCCAAACGCGGCCGGGCGATGCGAAAGCGTTCGCGGAGGTCGTGTGCCACGATCTTTCCGGACTCAACAATCAGATCGGACGTTAGGCGTGAAACGACGTCACGAAGCGGCAGATGGATGGTGACGGGCACAACGGCAAGCTCGGGAGCCCAAAGCATCATGACCGGACGCAACTGCATCCCAGTCGCATCCTGCGCCAACTTTGCGAGAAATTCTGTGTGGCCCGGCTCAGCGAAGCCAGAGCGGTAAAGAACGTTTTTTGCGACCGGATTGGTGACAACGGCGGCTGCGTTGCCGGCCAGCACATCAGCGACCGCGCGCCGGATCGAGGCGATGGCGGCTGGCGCACTTGAAGCATCGGGCTTTCCGGGCAAGGCGCTAACAGGTGCTTCGAGGGGCACGATCGGCAGAGCGCGCGTAAACGCTTCGCCTGCTTGCGAGGGTTCGACCACCTGAACGTCAAGAGCTATGCCGAGGAGCTGAGCGCGTCGCCTGATGAAATCCGGATCGCCGACGAGATAGAAGGCAGGCAGGCCGAGCTCGGCTCGTTGCCGCCAAATCTGGATGGTCAAATCGGGGCCAATGCCTGCCGGCTCGCCCAGCGTCAGGGCCAGAGGGAGGACGCGGCGCTCCGTCATTTGCTGTTCTTGTATTCGATCATCGCCGACTTGCGGATTTCATCCATATATTTTTTCGACTCGGATTCGAAGCGCTTGGTGAAAATCTGCTCTCGCACTTCATGCTTGAGGGGCGATTCCGAAGTTGTCTCCTTTTTGGCGCAGACCGCAAACATTTGCATACCTTGAGCGGTCACTTCAGGCGCGGTCAGATGCCCGATCTGCATGTTGCCGAGCAGATCGCGCAACTGCGGCGTCAGGTCTGCGGAGTTCCGGGTAATCGGCTCGCGAACGGCAACGTCGCGCAATGCGCGCGCGAGTGTCAGGCCCTCGTTGCACGACACAAATCGGCTGCGCAGGTTTTCGGCCTCTGTGCGCTTTGCGGAAATGGTAAACTTCGCTTGAACCGCTGGGAACGACGATCATCACCGGATAGAGCGTGTAGATATAGCCCACTGCCGGGACATCGGGGTCATTGCGGCCCTTCAGCGCATTGGCGATATCACTGTCGCCGACCTGAAGTGAGGCGCCGAACTTGCCGCGGATCAGCTGCTGCCAGGTCAGTTCGGCGCGAATGCGCGTCTTGACGGTGTTGGGAGAAATTCCAGCACGCTCCAGAACCTGGCTGAATTGCGCCACGGTCACGTGCTGGCGCGTCGCCATGTTCTCAAAAGCGCTGTCGATTTCGGCCTCACTGACCTCGAGGCCATATACCTTCGCGCGTGAAATTTTGAGTCGATCGTCGATCAAGTCATTGATGACCTGCTGACGTGTCGGGGGTTTGTGGGTCGCGCTAGTCTCCAGTTTCGTGCGCTGCTGAATATCGTATTCCGTGATTGGCGATCCGTTGGCCACGACCACCACTTGCGCAAACGCCGCGCCGGGCAGAGCAAGCATCAGCACGGCAACGATGCGTGCCATCCATCGCCGGCTATCCACGATTATCCTCGCCATCACAATATCCACTGTCTCACGATCTTTGCCGTCGCCATCTCTAGTTTGGCGCCGACCGGCCAACCCCCTGGCTGACCGATGAACCGCCCAGTGTGCGCAGGCTCAACTGGAGCATGATTGTATGGTCGAGCGGCGACGTTCCCGCTATAGGTGTAATTGGTAATGTAATTCAGGCCCAGAATGAGGCAATCGTCGACATAGCCGATGCCGAGCGGGTCTGATCAAATTTTCCGGCATTGATGTCGTAACGGGCCGCGCCCGTAAGCACCCAGTTGGCATCGAGCTTGACCAGTCCCGCTCCCAGGATGCCCTGGCGGCGATCGAGGAACCCAAGTTCAGGCTGAGCCGCATAGTCGCCATACAGCAAGCCCCGGTCCAGCGGTCGAAAGTCGCGCGTGCCTCGAGTTCGGTCCGCTTCACAGTGAAAGTATCGTTGTCGAAGCGGAAACGGGACGTGAACTTGTAAGTGCTGTTCGGCTGATAGGAGAGCCGCGCGACATAGTCCGACTGTGTGGTGTCGAGGCCGCTGTCGAGACCGGTATTGGTCATGCCGCCCAGCGCAAATGAATTCTGGCCGAACAGGCTGTAGGACTGGCCGAACAGTGCGTTGACGAAGCCGCCCTGATTGAACTGCGCGGTATATTGCACGCCGTAATTGGCGCGGCCGCCGCCTTCGACGCGATCCCAGCCGGAGAACTTGTCGACGCGGAACAGGTTGCTGTCGTCGAAAATGAGGCTTTGCGCATCCTCGTTCGGCCAGCGCCCGACCTGGGTCTCATTCGGCCGCACGATCACCTGGGCGATCGGTTCGATCGTCTGCGTGCCCCAGGACTGCACGTTGATGAATGGATAGCGGTACTCCAAGCCGACGGTCGGCATGGCGCGCACGAGATTGCTGTCGCCGGTGTCGATGTAGTTGGAACACGCCGGGCTTCGTCCTTGATTTGCATGGAGCCGCGCATCGACGCGGACCGAGGCGAAAGGCGTAAACACCTGGCCGAACTGGTCGGTGATGCTTCGCCGCCATTGCGTCTCCGCCGAGAAACGGCTGTAGGTGCCCGGGATGCCGCGCAGCAGACAATTCGTCGAATCTTGACCGCTGGATCGGCGGTCTGCGTGCAGCTGCCGTTGAGGAGCGCGCTCTGGGTAATCGGATCGAAATTTGCCTCCTGGCGGGTGAGGCTTGTGAAGTTGATGCTGGTAGCCGAGCTCGCCGCCCAGAACCGGATGATCGAAGGTGTAGTTGTAGTCGATCACCGGATGGATGATCGGAATTTGCCCCTGCGCGTCGGCATCCGAGAAACCCAGGTAGTAGATCGTCCGTGCGTCGAAATAGCTGCGGTTGCCTTTGCCGGCGAGATAGAGCTGCGAGACCGCCTTCGCTCGTCGGGGTTTTGGAACGGATCGGTGGTGCGATAGCTCGACAGATGCGGATTGTAGTCCTGCAGAAATGTCGATCCGAAAGCAGTGCGCCATCCCAGCCCCACACCCAGTTGTTGTTGAGCGCAAACAGGCCCGTACTTTCGATGCTGCCGCGGAAGTCGCGGAAGCCGGGTGCGGTGGTGCCGTCGCTGCGCCGGAAATAATCCTTGTCGAACTGGTCGATGCCGGCCGCGCGAATTGAATATGAGCCGTTGATCAATCGCTGACGGAATTCGCCTTGCAGCATCGGCCCCTGCTTGGTCGTGATCATCGGCGCGAAGGTCGCATCATAGTCGGGCGCCAGCGCCCAGTAATACGGCACTTCAAGCGCGCCGCCGTAGATCGAGCTGGTGCGACTGCCGGCATCAGGAATCCGGTCTTGCGTTTGACTGTCGGATCGGGCGCGGAGAAATACGGAATGCCAAGCCAGCGGCTGACCGAAAAATTCGATGCGCGCGTCCTCGAAATAGATCATCTTTTCGTTTTGGTCGTGGATTATTCGCGCGGCCTTGACCTGCCACAGCGGCGGTTTTTTCGGATCGTCCTTGCATGGCGCGCAGGCGGTATAGACGCCATTATGGAAAACAGTGAAGTTGCCACTCGATCTCTCGGCGCGGGCGGCCGCCATGCGCGTCTGATCAGGCGCGTCGAGGCGCAGCGAGTTCGACGAATCCGTCGCGGTAATCGTCCGACAGGTCCATGATCTCGCCATAGGTGACTTTGCCATCCTCCTCTGTCAGCCGGACATTCCCTTCGGCGTGCAGGCGTTTGGTCTTCTGATCGTATATCGACCGTTCGGCCTCGAGGGTCGAGCCGCCATAGTAGATCTGCACGTTGCCGACGGCGGCGACGCGATTGTTGGCGTAGTCGTAGTCGATCTCGCTCGCCTGAACGAGCATCTGCTTTTGCCCCGACTTTTCGCGATCGAGGGCGATCTTGGATTTCTTCGGTGGGGGCGGACGCTGCGGAAATTGCAACTCCTGCTGTGCAGCCGCGGGCGCAGGCGCGATCAACCCGCCGCAAGCCAGCAGGCTCAGGACGGCGGCAACTACTCGCGACGCCGCGGCAACACGGCCGCGGTGCTGATGGACGAGCGCTAACAAGCCCCGCCATCACCCGTCCTCCTGGTACAACAACGCAATAAACTCCCGTGACGCCGCCGACGAGCACGGGCAGCCAAGCCGCTGCCACAGGGTGCATCAGCTCGGCTTTGCTCAAATCTTCAGTCACTTTCGATAAAACATAAAGCAGAAACCCCGCAGCCACGCCACTTAAAACCATCTTTTGAACCCCGCCGAAGCGGAAAAACCGTAGACTGACAGCAGCCGCAAGAAGAACCATCGCGGCCAGCAAAAATGGGCGCGCCAAAAGCTTTTGAAACTGTAACCTATAGCCTGCCGCGACCAGACCAGCGTGTTCGGCGATCTGGATATACCCTGGAAGTTCCCAGAACGGCACGGTTTCCGGTGTAGCAAAACTTTCGCGAACCTGCTCTGGGGTGAGACTGGTCTTGAGACGGTACTCGGCCTGGTCGAGCGGAACTAAGCCAAGCCCATAGACGCGGGCATCACGCAGCACCCACGCGCCTGGGATCAGGACTGCGGCGCGGGCCTCGATGCGCTGCTTGAAGCGGCCATCGGTGTCGAAAATGAAAATCGACACGCCATTGAGGTTGATCCCCTGATCCCGGCTTGCGACCGCGTTGATGATCGCCTGGCCTTCGTCAGTCCGCTGGCTCACCCAGAATGTGCCACCGCTTCGGCTGAGCGCGTTTGCCGTCTGACCAAACAGTTCGGCCTCAAATCGCTTCGAACGTTCCTGCAGGATCGCGGAAACAGGATTGTAGACGGCTGTGGCCACGATCCCGAGAACGAAGGCCACCACCATGGCGGGGGCGATGAATTGCCAGGCGGAAATACCCGCGGAGCGGGCAACCACCAGTTCGAGGCGCCGAGAAAGATTGAGGTAGCAGGACATCGCGCCGATCAGCACGCAGAACGGGAGGATACGTTCGACGACCTGCGGAACGCGGTAAAACGACGTCTTGGCGACCAGCAACGCCGAAACGTTTGGAATATCGCCGGCGCGACGCATCAGCTCGATGTAATCGATCAATGCGACGAGTGCGAAGATTCCAGCGAAGACCACCAGCACCGCGCTCAAAAAGCGCAGCCCAAAATAGCGTGACAATGTCCCCGCAATGATCGGCATGGTGTCACTTCATGGTGCGGCAAAGCGCTGGCCCATGCGCTGTGTGAGCGCAGTGATCCAGTCGGATATGAATGCAGGTGGTTCCAGAATGAGGCCGCGGCGGATCACATACAGACCCGAGCCGAATGCAATGGCCATCGCGACGTACTGAAGCGACAGCATCCATGGCAGCGTTGCCCCGAAGACCGTCGATGCAAATCCGGTGAGGCGCAGTAGCGCAACGCCACCGATTGCGCCAAGCATCGACAAAGTGCGGCTTTGCCGAGTGGTGCGGGGCGCGCCGAGATAGGCATAAGCGATCACGACGAAGGCAAGCGGGTAGAGTGGCGCCATCAGCCGGTCATGAAGTTCGGCCCGAAATTGGCCAGGCTGCTCGATGTAAAACTGGTCCTTGGGATCCGGAAACAACAATTGCCACAAGTAGCGTTCGCGGATGGAATATTTCACGGCTTGTGCGCCGCCGGCGAATTGCGAGAGATCGAACGCGTACCGGTCGAATACGACCATCGCGGGGTCGCGCTGGCCGGATTTCATGCCGCTGCACGACACCCTTTTGAAGGACGAGGTAGGTGCCGCTATCGTTGTCCAGCAATTCGCCAACCTCAGAAAGCACGGTAATGCGCTCGTTGGGATTGCGCCGATCGTCGAGAAATATTCCGGCCAGTTGTCCGTTTGGCCGCCGCTCGCGAATATGAATGGTCACGCCGTTTTCGATAGTCGTGAAGCGCCCCGGTTGGACAATGCTGCTCACCACATTGGCGCGCACCTCGGTCAACCAATCGCGGAGCATACGCAGACCTTTCGGCGCGAAATAAGCGCTGATCGCTGTGACGAATAAAGCCACCACGAGCGCCGCTGCCATGAAGGACCGAAACAATATCCACGGCGACATGCCGGCAGCATTCATCACGATGATCTCGGAATCATTCGACATTTTGTTGAGGACGTGCGCGACAGCGATCAGCAACGCGATCGGCGCGATCACCAAGACGAGTAACGGTATGATCAGGCCGGTGATGCCCACGAAAACCAGAATTGTCTGACCCTGGCTCGTCATGATGTCGATGTCACGCAGAGCCTGCGTCACCCAGATTACGGCGGTGAGGCTGACCAATACGACGAGGAACGCACCCAAAGTTGTGCGCAAAATATATCGGCTGATGGATCCCATCCGCAGCATCGTCCCCCGATCCGGCAACAACCGGACCCCGCGTGCGGCTTCCCCACCGGACGCGAAGTATTTCAAGCTTAAATCTCAACCCCGTCAGCTTTACCTTGATCGCCCGACAAAATGGCCGGGCAATGGCAAAGCCGTTGAACATGCACAACAAAATGTAAATGCGGGCACCGGGGCGGGTGCCGAGTTCAGGCCAGCGGGACCCCTCGTTCGGTGTCATAATACCCCACCAATCCGCCCAATCTGCCCGCTATCCTTGGGAAAATGGCGAATTCCCTGGCGACTGACCTTTGCAGCCAGCCCGGGAGGGCGCCATTATGGGGCCAAACAAGCCTCAGCCCTCAAAAAAGGAATCGAGAATCGATGACGGACGCCCTCAAGGTCAGTTTTGGACCATTTGCGGTCCCTACCAAAGGGGTCCTGATCGTTTTCTGCGATGAATCGCTGAAATTCGGCTCTGCCACCAGCAAAGCCCTAGGGAGCGCCGTCGAACTTGTGATGCGGGCGGCCAAGGCCGAGAGCTTTGGCGGGAAGAAAAACACGGCGCTGGATCTGGTCGTTCCAGCCGGTCTCAAAGTTTCCCGGCTCGTTGTGGTCGGGCTCGGCAAGACCGCCGAGGTCAAGGCCCAGGATGTCCAGAAGCTTGGCGGGTTCGCGATCGGCAAGCTGCCGAATTCGGCGAGCGAGGCCACCCTGTTTGCTGATTTTCCAGGCGGCCCGATGAAGGCTGAACAGGCCGCTGATCTTGCCCAGGGCGCGCGCCTGCGCGCCTACACTTTCGAGCGATACAAGACCAAACGAAAAGGCGACGAGAAACCGCCTGCAACGCGCAATGTCATGATCGCGGTTGCCGACGTTGCTGGTGCTCGCAAGGCCGACGAACCTCGCGCTGCAATTTCTTCCGGCGTGCTATTGGCGCGTGACCTGGTCAACGAGCCTGCAAACGTCCTCTATCCAGAGGAGTTCGCGCGCCGCGCAAGTGCGTTAAAAAAACTCCGCGTTGCGGTCGAAGTCCTCGACATCAAGGCCATGCGGAAGCTTGGATGAACGCGCTGCTCGGTGTCGGGCAAGGCTCGACGCGCGAAAGCCGCGTTGTCGTCATGCGATGGAATGGCGGCAAGACCGGCGAAGCCCCTGTCGCGTTCATAGGCAAGGGCGTGTGTTTCGATACCGGAGGTATTTCAATCAAACCTGCGGCAAGCATGGAGGATATGAAGGGCGACATGGCCGGCGCCGCCTGCGTCGTGGGATTGATGCACGCGCTTGCCGCACGAAAAGCGCGGGTCAATGCGATCGGCGCTATCGGATTGGTCGAAAACATGCCGGATGGGAACGCACAACGCCCGGGCGACATCGTCAAATCGATGTCGGGACAAACGATTGAGATCATCAACACCGATGCCGAAGGGCGGCTCGTGCTCGCCGACGTCATCTGGTATGCGGCCCAGCGATTCAAGCCCAAGTTCATTGTGGATCTGGCGACGTTGACCGGCGCCATTATTGTCGCGCTCGGGCAGGAATATGCCGGGATGTTTTCAAACAACGATCAACTCGCGGACCGGTTGACCAAGGCCGGAAATGAGACCGGCGAATTGGTCTGGCGGATGCCGCTCGCGCCTGAATACGACAAGATGATTGATTCGAAATTTGCCGACATGAAGAACACCGGCGGCAGCCGCTGGGGCGGTGCCATTACTGCGGCGCAGTTCATCAAACGGTTCGTCGACGACAAAATACCTTGGGCCCATCTCGATATCGCAGGAACCGGTTTTGACTCGCGTCAAACGGACATCAACAAAAGCTGGGGTTCAGGCTGGGGCGTGCGGCTATTGGACCGTTTGGTCGCTGACTTTTACGAGAAGTAGCATTGGGGCGATGAGCGCCATGACCGAAATTCTCTTCTACCATTTGCAAGGTCAGAAGCTCGAAGGCGTGCTGCCGTCGTTGCTGGAGAAATCACTCGATCGTGGATGGAAAGTTGCCGTCCAGGCAACGTCAGAGGAGCGCATTGACGCGCTCGATGCATATTTATGGACATACAGGGATGATGGCTTCCTGCCACACGGTACATGGCGCGAACCCGAAGCAAGCCAGCAGCCGGTCCTTTTGACGCCCAACGAGGGAAACCCCAACGGCGCAACCGTACGATTTCTGATTGACCGCGCCCCGATGCCCGCCGATCCCCAAAACTACCAGCGGGTTGTCCTGCTGTTCGACGGCGAGGACGAAGAAGCGGTTGCGGCGGCCCGCGCGCAATGGTCCGAAGCAAAAACAAGGGGCTTTGAAGCGACCTATTGGCAAACCGACGAGCAGGGGCGTTGGACAAAAAAAGCTTAAGGAGACAAAGCCGCTTGGCCTAGTCGGCCAATGGCCCTGGGCCAATGGCTGATATCTGCAACTTTTTGGGCCTGCGGGCTTGCTGTCCGCCATCGTGATGACGCAAAATACGTGTTAAGGGACAAGTACATAGAACGTTCGGGGACATCTGCCGTGTCGCGTCGTAGCGTCATCATAAAATTTGCGGTCGTGTGCGCAGCCACACTAGCCGTCGGGGGCTGCAAAAATTCGGCCCAGGTCTTTGAGGACCAGAACGACGGGGGCTGGTTTGCCCAGCCGTTGGATCTCTTCGGCAAGCCCGACTGGGCGCGACCCAGCAACGCGAGCGTCAGTCTCGCTCCGAAGGGGCCGGTTAGCGCCGAACAACTGGTGAGCGCCGATGGCCGCTGTGCCCACCCCCTGCGGCCACGGCTCAAGCATCCGAGCCGGCTGCGGCGCCTGTTCAGCCGCCGGCACCCGCCGACCGCGCTGTCGGTTCGGTCGCGGGCGATCTTGCGGGCGCACCGATGCCGGCTGCCGCGCCGGCTGCGGCCCCACCCAATCCAGGCTTGGATAGACTCGAACCTGCGGCGACGCCGCAAGTCACGGGCGGGATCGCGCTTGGCATGACTGAGTGTCAGGCCGTTGAGCGCGCGGGTCTTGCGAACAATGTTGCCATCGGGGCGGGGGACAAAGGTGAGCGCAAAGTCGTGCTCACGTATTTGAGCGGGCCGTGGCCGGGCATCTACACGTTTGCCGACGGTCGGCTGAAAGTCATTGATCGCGCTCCTGAGCAGCCGAAGCCGGCAAAATCCGCGCCGAAGAAGACACCGAAGAAAAAGGCCGGAGCGCCGAAAACCGCAAGCCACGAAATCGAGCGCAGACTACGTCCAATAATTGCGTCAACTCAACTTGTGCAATGTGCTGTCGCCATTCTCGCGCTGGTAGATAATCAAGTCGAAACTCGGCGTCCGCTCATTACCGACAATGCCGGTCAGTAGCGCGTGAGCCTGACCGCGATGGTGGGTCTGGTGATTGAAAAAATGGTCAAGGGCTGAGGGGAGCTCTTGCTCGATGTCCTGCGGTTTGACGACGGTGCGGAAGCGGATCCGCTTTTTAAGATCGCCGTCGTTTAAAGTACCGATAAATCGACTGATGCGTTCATCTTCGGCGCGGCGGGCGGCGCGTAACTGGGCGAATTCGTTGATACAAGATCGTATCGAGGCTCGATGGTTTTTCACCCTGGCCGGTGAAGCGCTGCATCCAGATGCGGTCGCCGACCAAAAGATGGTTAAGCGTGCCATGCAGTGATTTGAAGAAGACACCGCGGTTGGCGCGATATTCCGCATCACCCACCTGTGCGGCCACCTGGTAAAGACGCTCGTTGCACCAGGCATTATAGCCAGCGAATATCCGGTAATGTGCAAGCATGTCCCAACCTCAAAGCGTCAGGCGGCCGACCTTGCCGCTTGAATGGCCGCTCTGTATAAGCCGCGCGGCGCCACGCCTCCAATAAAACTTGGTTAAATGATCGATCGGTCCCAGTGAAGGAAGTTCCAATGGCCATTGAGCGTACTTTTTCAATTCTTAAACCCGACGCAACCGAGCGCAATTTGACCGGCGCTATCAACGCCATCATTGAAAAAGCCGGATTGAGCATCATTGCCCAGAAACGCGTCCGTATTTCCCGTGAGCAGGCTGAGAAATTCTACTCGGTGCATCGCGAGCGTCCGTTTTTCGGTGAACTGGTCGATTTCATGATTTCGGGTCCCGTGGTGGTCCAGGTGCTGCAAGGCGAAAATGCCATTGCCCGGTACCGTGAGGTGATGGGCGCAACAGACCCGGCCAAGGCGGCGGACGGCACTATCCGCAAAATCCATGCACGATCGATCGGCGAAAACTCCGTCCATGGCTCGGATGCACCGGACACCGCAGCGCGGGAAATCGGGCAATTCTTTTCTGAAAACGAGATTATCGGCTAGTTCTTGCGGCATTGCGCCGGTTGTTCGCTGCTGGTACCCCCCGTTGCGGCATTGTGGGCTGCGAACATACGTATAAAAATAAGTCGCCACGTCAGATGCCGGCGAAATCGAGCGACCGAACTCAGGGGAACGAACAGTGGATGCCTTGTTGTCTGAATTGATGCGCCCGACATTCTGGCTGGCCGCATTACAGATCATGGGAATCAATATTCTCTTGTCCGGCGACAATGCCGTTGTCATTGCGCTGGCTGTCCGCGCGTTGCCGCCGAAGGAACGTTTCTGGGGCATGGTACTTGGCGCCGGCGCTGCCGCCGTATTGCTTATCGTGTTCACAGGCGTCGTAGCGACGCTCATGAAGTTGCCCTACCTCAAACTCGCCGGCGGCCTTGCGCTGTTCTGGGTTGCCATCAAACTGGTTTCGCCGCAGGCGCACGATGCCGAAGATACCCCCGAAGCGATCGAAGATTTATGGCGCGCGGTGCGCGTGGTTGTCGTCGCCAACATCGTGATGAGTCTCGAC
This sequence comes from uncultured Pseudomonadota bacterium, assembly GCA_963702605.1. GTDB lineage: Bacteria > Pseudomonadota > Alphaproteobacteria > Rhizobiales > Xanthobacteraceae > Pseudolabrys. Next base: position 282,340 of record CAVPDI010000022.1, on the reverse strand, counting down.
AACGTGATTGCGGTGGCCGCTGCAGCAAAAGGTGACTACCTTTTGCTTGGACTAGGCCTCGCGGTGAGCATCCCGGTTGTCATTGCAGGCAGTGCGTTGTTCCTCGCCATTATCGAGCGGTTTCCGATCGTCGTGTGGGGTGGGGGTGCGCTCCTTGGCTGGATCGCGGGAGGCTTGCTGCCGGAAGACCCGATCATCGCCGGGTATCTTTCGGAGGCGACCGCGGCTTCACTCGACATCGTTTGTGGAATTGCCGGGGCCATCTTTGTCGTCCTGGTCGGCCTGTATATGGTAAGATCAAGCCGGCTTCGCGAAGAGGAAGCCTAGCAGGCTCCTTCAGCCAGGAAGGCGAATTTCCGATGAACAAGGCCGTACGGAGCGTCGGTTCGGCGGTTCGTATCGGTGCATCGGCCTGCCCGCATGATTGCCCATCGACCTGCGCACTCGAAGTCGAGTTGCTCGACGACCGCACAATCGGTCGCGTGCGCGGCGCGAAGGATAACGACTACACCGCTGGCGTGATCTGCGCGAAGGTTGCGCGCTATGCCGAGCGCGAGCACCATGCGCAGCGTTTGCTATATCCGCTCCGCCGCAAGGGACCTAAGGGCTCCGCGGAATTCGAGCAAATTTCGTGGGACGCTGCGCTCGACCTCGTAGCCGAAAAATTTCTTCGCGCCGAGCGTGACCATGGTGCCGAAAGCATCTGGCCCTATTATTACGCCGGTACCATGGGCCTGGTTATGCGCGACGGCATCAATCGTCTGCGTCACGTCAAGAAATATTCGGGCTTCCATTCGACGATTTGCGTCAATCCCGCCTATGCGGGGTTCGCTGCGGGAGTCGGACGCATTGCAGGCGTCGACCCGCGCGAGATGGCGAAGTCGGATCTTGTGGTCATCTGGGGCACCAACGCGGTCAACACGCAAGTCAACGTGATGACCCACGCAGTGCGGGCGCGAAAAGAGCGCAACGCCATGATTGCGGCCGTTGATGTCTACATGAACGGGACGATGGAGCAGGCTGATCTGGCAGTGCTGGTAAAGCCCGGGACGGATGGCGCCCTGGCTTGTGCGGTGATGCATTGCCTGTTTCGCGACGGAAAGGCCGACTGGAGCTATCTCGAAAAATACACCGATGCGCCGCGCGAACTGGAAGCGCATTTGCGCGGCGGGACCCCGCCTGGGCGTCGGCGATCACCGGTGCGCCGGTCGAGACGATCGAGGAATTTGCGCGGCTCATCGGCGAGCGCAAACGCGCCTATTTCCGATTGGGTTATGGGTTTTCACGGTCGCGCAATGGCGCTGCGAATATGCATGCTGCGAGTTGCATTCCGGCGGTGACTGGCGCATGGCAATACGAGGGCGGCGGAGCATTCCACAGCAACGCCGACATATACGGTCTGGATAAAAGCGTCATCGAGGGGCTCGACGCGCGCGAACATTCGGTAAGAATGCTCGATCAGTCGCGGATTGGCGCCATCCTTACCGGTGATCGCGATGCGCTGCAGGGAGGTGGACCAGTCAGCGCGTTGCTTATCCAGAATACCAATCCGGTCTCGGTCTGCCCGGATCAGACGGTGGTCAAACGCGGATTTGCCCGCGAAGATCTTTTTGTCTGTGTGCACGAACAGTTCATGACGGAGACCGCACAGATGGCGGACGTGGTTCTGCCTGCGACCACTTTTCTCGAGCATGATGATATCTATCGGGGAGGCGGACATCAGTATCTCATTCTCGGCCCTAAACTCGTTGAGCCGCCGGGCGAATGCCGCAGCAACCATGAACTCATTTGCGCGCTCGCCCGGCGTGTCGGCGCCGAGCACCCCGGCTTCACGATGACCCCGCGCGAATTGATCGATCAAATGCTGCGCGTTTCAAAGCGCGGCACATTTGCCGAACTCGAGGAGAGGCGCTGGCTCGACTGCCAACCGCCATTTCGGCAATCGCATTATCTGGATGGCTTCCCTTGGGCGGATGGCAAGTTTCGTTTCAAGGCGGATTGGCGGAATGTGCCGTTTCGCAGCCCCTGCATGAGCGGTCCGATACCCGACATGCCGCCGCTGCCGGATCACTGGACGTCGATCGAGGAAGCGGATGAGAAGCATCCCTTCCGCCTGGCAACTTCGCCGGCCCGCGGATTTCTGAATTCGACCTTCAATCAGACACCGACATCGCTGTCGCAGGAGCGGCGTCCGACCGTGATGATCCATCCTGACGATGCCAAGGTCTATGGCATTTCAACGGACGACGATGTTGTTCTCGGCAATTTACGCGGCGAAGTGCGACTGCACGCACGCGTATTCGACGGCGTGCGGCCAGGAGTGCTTATCGCCGAGTCGGTCTGGCCGAATTCGGCCTATCCCGACGGGCGCGGCATCAACACGCTTGTCGGCGCAGATTTGATCGCGCCCTATGGCGGAGCCGCCGTCCACGACACGAAGGTGTGGATCAGGCGGCTCGCGCCGTCGGAACGGTAAGCCTAGCCTTTGAGCTTTTCGTCGAGGCTGATTTTGCCGGGGCCGGTGACAAACAAAAGAATCAACCCTCCGGCCGCAGCAAGATTCTTCACCAAGAACGTGTACTGCATCAGTTGCACGGCCTGCGGATAGCCCCACCAGCGATGCGCAGTCACCGTTGCAATGACCACAAATAGAAGCCCGAGCAGTGCGCCATATCGGGTGCCAACACCGAGTACCAACGAAATTACGATGATCCATTCGGCGGTGCGGGCCAAAAGACTCATCATTTCCGGATTTACATAATTTATGGACGTGAGGTAACCGGCCGTTGGAGAGCCGAACCACACGGTGAACAGAAACATAGCTGCGACCAATAGGCGGCCAATGAGTAGCAGCGCGTCAGTCATTCCTGTCGCGATGCTGTCGGTGTGCGAAAGCATCGGATGTGATGATCCCTTTGCCATGATATCCCCCCAAGTTTGCATTGTTCAAAGCGTGATTGTCGCTTGGCAGTTGATGAGTGGTCAACTCCTTGCGAAGCGTGCATCCAGAGAGTAGCGGCCAGACCCCAATATCGAGAGGAAAAGCAGGGCGCCGATGAGGGCGAGATTTTTATAGAAGTGCGCCTGATTGGCAGCGCGTGCGGGCCCCTCCATGGTCCAGAATGCGTGGGCAAAGATCAAAGTCAGGGCGACAAATATGATCAGTACTATCGTGGCAGGGCGGGTCTGAAAGCCGACGAGAATAAGCAGCCCACAAAAAAGATCGATGGCGGCCACGAGATACGCCACAACCACCGGAGCAACAATGCCACCTGTTGCGGCGACAAATTTCACGATCGCAGGATTGGTGGTGTAGCCGGCGATATTCGTGAACTGGAAGAACCCAAATATGATGAAGACCAAAGAGACGAGTATGCGCGCGATGAGATGTGTGCCGTCCGACATGTTACGAATTCCCCTTTTGCCGATATACGAAAATTGCTTGTCGATGTGTGCAGTGCAGAAGCCGCCGTTATGCCTAAAGCTCTTTACCGATCGCACGATCGAGCGAGTAGGGGCCTCCGCCGCGCAATGCGATGGCAAACATCAGTATGCCCCACATCAGAAAAAGCTCCATCTGCCCAAACCCCAACGGGGCCTTTGCTACAAAGGCAATAACCGCCATTTCAATGGCGATTCCCGCGGCGAAGAAGCGGGTAAACAGGCCAAGGGCCACGCCCGCAGCACCCACCGTCTCCAGAAACATGACGATATAGGCGGCCGGAATAGACGGCTCGATGTGGTATTTCGCCAGGCCAGCGGCCACGGGCGCGACCCCGGCCATAAGCTTGCCCCAGCCGTGATAAAATAAGAAAGCGCCGGCGACGAAACGGATCATCGGGTACCACAGGTCAGCGACGCTCGCATAGAAACTGCCAAGTCCAGGGAAAAACAGCTCAGGCTCGCTGCCCGTTCGTGCGCTCATTACGTAGCTCCCACATTGTTTTACGACAGCCACTCTCTGGCTGGCGTACCAACCATAAACACCAGGCGTTGGCCTGGCGTTCACGTTGAATTGAGAGGAAAATTCAGCTGGCGGCCGCTGGGACCGGGGCGCCATCAATCAGGCAACGCCCACCGACGACCTGCACGCGCCCCTCGGCCAGGAGTTTAAGGGCGAGCGGATAGATCCGGTGTTCGACCTCGAGCACCCGCGCGGCAAGTATTTCCTCGGTGTCGCCCGGCAGGATGGTCACCGCGTCTTGCGCGATGATTGGGCCGGAGTCCATTTGCGGCGCAACAAAATGCACCGTCGCGCCGTGAACGGATACGCCAGCTTCGAGTGCACGCTTGTGGGTGTCGAGCCCCTTGAAGGCAGGCAACAGCGCCGGATGGATATTGAGCATTCGTCCTTGCCATCTTTCGACAAAGCTTCCTGTGAGAAGCCGCATGAAGCCGGCGAGACAGACGATGTCGACGCGATACCTTTCAAGGACGAGCTTGCATCGCACGTTCGAAAGCATCGCGATCATTCCGGAAAGCAGTGTGGTCTACGACTTCGGTCGAAACGTTTGCCGCCCGGGCAACCAGAAGCCCGCCGGCATCTGGGCGGTTCGAAAGCACCAGAGCGATTTCGGCTGGATAGTTCTTATCCTTTGCCGCTTCGATGAGCGCTGCCATATTGGAGCCGCGGCCGGAAATCAGAACGGCGACGCGCTTGCGGTCCATGATTTACCCGAGATTGAGATTGCCTTCGTAGACAACGCGTTCGTCGTCCGAGCTCCTGATGACGCTACCGAGCGCGATTGCTTTCTCGCCGGCACGCGAAAAGGATTTGATGACGGTGTCTGCATCACGCGGCGCTGTGACGATCACCATACCGATACCGCAATTGAAGGTCCTGAGCATTTCGTTTTGCACGATCCCGCCTGCGCTGGCGAGCCATTGGAAAACCGGCGATGTCGGCACCTTGGTCAAGTCGATACGTGCACCGAGTCCCTTGGGAAGCACGCGTGGAATGTTGTCCGGAAATCCGCCGCCGGTGATATGGGCAAGACCCTTCACGGCTTTGGTCTCGCGAATTGCCGTGAGGCACGATTTCACGTAAATGCGGGTTGGTGTGAGGATCGCTTCTCCCAAGGTATGATTGGGCATGAACGGGGCAGGCGATTGCCAGCGTAAACCGGATTTTTCGACAACTTTCCGGACGAGTGAATAGCCGTTTGAATGCACGCCTGACGAGGCAAGCCCAATGATAGCATCTCCTTCGGCGATATCCCGGCGCGGCAGCACGCCGTCGCGTTCGACAGCGCCAACCGCAAAGCCTGCAAGATCATAGTCATCACCCTGATAGACCCCCGGCATTTCCGCGGTTTCGCCGCCGATGAGCGCGCAACCGGCTTCGCGGCAGCCGAGGCTGATTCCTGCAACCACCGCGGCGCCAATTTCGGGCTCGAGTTTGCCGCATGCGTAGTAATCGAGGAAAAACAAGGGCTCGGCACCCTGCACCACGAGGTCGTTGACGCTCATTGCAACGAGATCGATGCCGATCGTGTCGTGCCGGCCGGTTTCTATGGCGACCTTGAGTTTGGTGCCGACGCCATCGGTGGCGGCCACAAGAATTGGGTCGCGATAGCCGATCCGTTTGAGGTCAAATAGGCCGCCAAAACCGCCGATTTCGGAGTTGGTGCCTGGGCGGGCGGTGGCCCGGACCAGGGGCTTTATAAGCTCCACCATCCGATTGCCGGCATCGATATCAACACCGGCCTGCGCGTAAGTGAGACCGCGCTCTTTTTCTGCCATTATGAGCCCTCACAGCACGTGATCCCGAATGGTGGGCACCGGCTTTCGGATAAAGACCACGTGCAGGCAAAATGTGACGCCGGGTCGTACGTTGGAATTGCAAGTCGCGCAATGGTCCAGGCGCCGTTATACTCAGTCGATGGAATTGACGTGCATCAGGTGCCTGAGGCCGGTGCGCGCATACGAGCCGGGTTTGCCTTGAGTATTCCAAACCTCATTACGTTGGGGCGCATCTTGCTGGTGCCGGTCGTCGTCTGGGCGATAGCATCCGGCGCAATGTGGATTGCCTTTTTGCTGTTTGTGGCAGCCGGAGTGAGCGATGCCGTCGACGGCTTTCTGGCCAAGCGATTTCGTATGACCACCGAACTGGGAGCTTATCTCGACCCGCTCGCCGACAAGGCGTTGATTGTTTCGATCTACCTCACGCTCGGCATCAACAACCTGATTCCCGGTTGGCTGGTGATCCTGGTGGTGTCGCGCGACATCATGATCGTCGGCGCGGTAATGCTGTCCTGGCTGGTTGGCACGCCGCTCAAAGTCAAACCGCTGCTGGTCTCCAAGCTCAATACCGCGGCGCAGATCGTGTTTGCTTGTGTCGTGCTCGGGACCCTTGGCTTCGACCACAAGCTTCCGATTCTCACACTTGTGCTCATGGTTCTGGTGGCGGTGCTGACGCTTCTTTCCGTCGCCGCCTATGTAAAGGAATGGGTGCGTCATATGAATTCGACGGCGGCAAAACCGTGAATTCGCGCACCACATCGCGAAACCGCGATAAGCCGGTAACGGACGGCAGCGTGTTCAAGCGGCAGGTCATCTTCTGGGCGGCCGGTGTCACCGTCGTTGTGTTGGCTCTATGGCTGCTGAGCGAAATATTGCTGCCGTTTGTGGCCGGACTAGCGATCGCATATTTGCTTACACCTGTGACGGACCGACTTGAGCGGTTGGGCGTCAACAGATTGGCGGCAGCGCTGCTGATCATAACTTTTGTCGTATTGGCACTGGTCTATTTGATTCTACTCGTCGCGCCGATCGTCGGCGGGCAATTGTCGTCATTCATCGACAGCGTGCCCGGAAACGTCACGAAATTGCAGACCCTCCTGAGCGATCCAAGCCGGCCGTGGGTTCAGAAGTTGCTCGGTGCGGGTTTCAATGCCGATAAATCGATCGGCGATCTGGTGACGCAGGGGGTCGGATGGCTGACGACATTTCTGCGCTCGTTGTGGTCAGGCGGGCGGGCGCTGGTATCCGTTTTCTCGCTCGTCGTCGTAACCCCGGTTGTCGCCTTTTATCTGATCTACGACTGGCACCGCATGATCCGCACCGTTGATGGCTGGGTGCCACGGCAACAACGCGAGACCGTGCGGCAACTGGCGCGTGAAATAGACGCGGCGATTTCAGGCTTCGTACGCGGGCAGACGGCGGTGTGCCTGATCCTCGGCTCGTTTTACGCGGTAGCGCTGACGCTCAGCGGTCTGAATTTTGGTCTGCTGATCGGCCTGATTTCGGGGCTGATCACCTTCATACCTTATGTCGGCTCTATGACCGGGTTGGTGCTGTCGACCGGCGTGGCCGTGGCGCAATTCTGGCCGGACTACGGATCGATATTGATGGTACTCGGAATTTTCCTGGTCGGGCAGTTCCTCGAAGGCAACGTCTTGTCGCCCAAATTGGTAGGTGAAAGCGTCGGCCTGCATCCGGTCTGGCTGATCTTCGCATTGCTTGCCTTCGGCTATCTGTTTGGATTCGTCGGGCTTCTGGTGGCTGTACCGCTCGCCGCCACGATCGGTGTCCTCTGCCGCTTTGCGCTTCGCAGGTACCTGCACAGTTCATTTTACACCGGCGAAGAGACGGACCGAGAGGCATGAATAGTTCGTCGGCGCCGCGCCAGCTCGTGCTCGCACTCGATCATTCGGTGAGTTTTGCTCGCGAGGACTTTCTGCCGGGTCCTTCGAACAGCAAGGCGCTCATGTTGATCGAGCGGTGGCCGGATTGGCCTGATCGCATCGTGGCACTCATTGGTCCGCCGGGTTCGGGCAAAAGTCATTTGGCGAGCATATGGGCAGAGGCGGCCGGCGCGCGCGTCCTGTCGGCAAAATTACTGCCGCACACCGATTTGCCCGCGGCCTTCGTAACCGGGGCATTGGTTCTCGAGGACCTGGAGTTCGAGGACCTCGATGAGCGTGCGTTGTTTCACCTCCTCAATCTCGCGCGTGAGCAGCGCGCACATCTTCTCATTACGTCGCGTTCGCCGCTGGCAACATTTCCGGTGGAGATTCGTGATCTGGCGTCGCGCATGCGCGCGCTGCCGAATGTCGCGCTCGCCGCACCCGACGACACATTGCTGCGTGCGCTCATCGTCAAGCTTGCCAGCGATCGGCAAATTGCGGTGGATGAGGCCCTGGTCAGCTATCTCGTCAACCGCATTGAGCGGTCGTTCCTCGCTGCCCATAGGGCGGTCCAGCAATTGGACGAAGAGGCGATGCGTCAGCACAGGCCGGTGACGCGCGCTCTCGCCGCTGAGCTGTTTCGCGTTCCTTAACGCAGATGTGGGACACTTGACTTGGCCGGCCAGCCGCATGCGAACTGTCATGCAGCGGCCACTATTTTCGGCTAGTTGTTTTTCGTTTCAGGCACTTATCCACATGGCAGATCGCGCGCAAGCTATTGCCTCCATTGATGAAATCGCGACGGCCGGCGATCAAACGAAGACCGACCAGCAGGACGTGGTGGACCAATCGTTAAGGTCGCGTCCGGCGCGTTTCATCAATCGCGAACTGTCGTGGCTTCATTTCAATCGCCGCGTGCTGGAAGAGGCGGCGAACACGCAGCATCCGCTGCTCGAGCGCGTGCGCTTCCTCTCGATTTCCGCGAACAATCTCGATGAGTTTTTCATGGTGCGTGTCGCCGGTCTCAAAGGCCAGGTGCGGCAGGGCATTCTGACGCAAAGCCCGGATGGGCTTACTCCTTCGGAACAGCTTTCGCGTATCGGCGAGGCCGTGTCTCAGCTTGCCCGCGACCAACAGCAACGTTGGATCGATTTGCGGCCGGAGCTTGCGGGGGCCGGCGTGGTGCTGGTCGATAGCGGGGACATCAAGAAATCGGAGCGAAGCTGGCTGGAGGAACATTTCCTCACCCACGTTTTTCCGCTGTTGACCCCGCTCGCAATCGATCCCGCGCATCCATTCCCGTTCATTCCAAATCTTGGGTTCTCGATCGCGCTGCAGCTCGCGCGCGTGAAAGACGGCAAGGCGATGAATGCGCTTATACGCATGCCGCAGAAGATCGATCGATTCATCAGGCTTCCGAGCAGCAGCGATCAGGGCATCAGGTTGGTCACCCTGGAAGGGGCGACTGCACTTTTCATCAGCCGGCTGTTTCCAGGCTATACCGTCAAAGGGCATGGCGCGTTTCGTGCCATCCGCGATTCCGAAGTGGAAATCGAGGAAGAGGCGGAAGATCTGGTCCGTCTGTTCGAGACCGCGCTCAAGCAGCGGCGGCGTGGATCGGTGATCCGGCTTGAACTGAACGCAACCATGCCCACGGAACTACGTGCCTTCGTGCAGCGCGCGCTTGCCGTTGCCGACGACGAGGTTTTCCTGGTTGATGGCGTTCTCGCGCTCAATGATCTGGCGCAACTGACCAGACTGATCGGCCCGATCTGGAATTCGTGCCTTACAACCCGCGCTATCCCGAGCGCATCCGCGATCATGGTGGCGACTGCTTCGCGGCCATTCGTCAGAAGGATCTTATCGTCCATCACCCGTACGAGTCTTTTGACGTGGTCGTACAGTTTTTGCAGCAGGCCGCGCGCGATCCCAATGTCGTCGCCATCAAGCAGACCCTTTATCGAACCTCGGCAGAGTCTCCGATCGTGAAGCAATTGGTCGAAGCGGCCGAGGCGGGTAAATCAGTGACGGCGCTGGTCGAACTTAAGGCACGTTTTGACGAAGAAGCTAATATTCGCTGGGCGCGCGATCTGGAACGCGCCGGCGTGCAGGTCGTGTACGGCTTCATTGAATTGAAGACGCACGCCAAGTTGTCGCTTGTTGTACGCCGTGAAGCGGGTGAGCTTGCAACCTATGTCCATGTTGGTACCGGCAACTATCATCCTGTTACCGCGCGCGTATATACCGATCTGTCATTCTTCACGGCTGAGCCCGTCATTGGTCGCGATGTGGCGCGCATCTTCAACTATATTACCGGATATGCGGAGCCGGCGGAGCTCGAGCGCATGGCGATTTCGCCGATCAACTTGCGAGCGAAAATTCTGGATCACATCGCGCAAGAGATCACGAATGCAAAGGCGGGACGTCCTGCATCGATCTGGATGAAGATGAATGCCCTCGTCGATCCGGGAATTATCGACGCTCTCTACGATGCATCGGCCGCGGGAGTTGCCGTCGACCTCGTGGTCCGCGGCATCTGCTGTCTGCGGCCCGGGGTTCCCGGTCTGTCGGAAAACATCCGCGTGAAGTCGATCGTCGGCCGGTTCCTTGAACATGGGCGCATCTATTGTTTCGGCGCAGGCCATCTTTTGCCGCATCCAAAGGCGTCGATTTACATTTCTTCCGCCGATATGATGCCGCGCAATCTCGATCGAAGAGTCGAGGTGCTGTGCCCAATTCTCAATGCGACAGTGCATGAGCAGGTTCTCGGCCAGATTATGGTCGCCAATTTCAAGGACAACGAGCAGAGCTGGAAGCTCTTGCCGGATGGCAGTTCCACGCGCATAAAGGCGGCCCCGGGCGAAGAAGCTTTCAACGCCCACAAATATTTCATGACGAATCCGAGCCTGTCGGGCCGTGGAAAATCACTCAAGGAATCCTCGCCGCGCAGCCTTATACGCCGCCTCATCGAAGGCGCGTAAACGCTCGCCGGCGATTTCATCGTCCGCAAAAGGCCGCCTCGATCATGGACCGCCGGTCGCGGTCATCGATATCGGCTCGAATTCGATCCGTCTCGTCATCTACGAAGGATTGACCCGCGCACCGACGCCGATCTTCAACGAAAAGGTATTGGCCGGCCTGGGACGGCAGGTTCAGTCGACCGGGGTGCTGCCCGAGGATGCCATCGAAACGGCGCTTGACGCGCTCGGACGCTTCCGCGCCCTCTGCGACATCCTTCATGTGAGGCGAATCTGGGCGATCGCCACGGCAGCATGCCGCGATGCCCGCAACGGCCGCGCCTTCATTGCCGACGCGGAGCGAATTTGCCGGACCCGGATTACGATCCTTTCCGGCAAACGCGAAGCCCATTTGACTGCGCTCGGCATCGTGTCGGGAATTCACAAGCCGGACGGAATTGTCGGCGATCTCGGCGGCGGCTCGCTCGAGCTCGTCGACGTGCATGGCACCCGCGTGCGCGGCGGGGTGACGCTTCCGCTCGGCGGTCTGGCGCTCCAGGACATCGCCGGAAAGTCGCTGAAGAAGGCGGAAAAATACGTCGAAGAAGCGTTCGAAGACCTCGATATGCTGCATGACGGGGAAGACCGGACATTTTACGCGGTCGGCGGGACCTGGCGCGCATTGGCGCGCCTGCACATGTGGCAGACCGGTTATCCGTTTCACGTCATGCACAATTACCGAATCTCGGCACGCGAAGCCCAGGAGTTCTCGCGCCTGGTCCACCACGTCGATCCGGAGACACTGTCCAAAATCGAAGTCGTAAATGCGGCGCGCCGTCCTTTGCTCGCCTATGCTGCGCTCGTGATGGAAAATCTCGTGCGCACCATCAAGCCGAAGCAGGTGATCATCTCCGTGCTCGGCGTCCGCGAAGGATTGCTCTATTCGCTGCTCAATCAACGCGATCGCGTGCGTGATCCGCTGATTTCGGCCGCCGCCGACCTCAACCTTCTGCGCTCACGATCGCCGCGTCACGGTCAGGAACTCATCGCCTGGACTGACCGGTTCATGGCTTCGTCGGGTCTGGAAGAAACGGCCGACGAGCGGCGCTTGCGTCACGCGGCATGTCTGCTCGGCGATATCGGCTGGCGTGCGCACCCTGACTACCGCGGCGAACAGTCGATGAATATCATCGCCCATGGTGCATTTGTTGCCATTGATCATCCGGGCCGCGCTTATCTCGCTTTGTCGGTCTATTTCCGCCATGCCGGCTTGAGCGAGGAAGAATTATCGCCGCGCCTGCGTGAACTCGCGACCACGCGCATGCTCGATCGTGCACGCGTATTGGGTGCCGCCATGCGGGTTGCCTATATCCTCACTGCCGGGCAGGGCGGCGTTCTTCCGAAGACGCCGATGCAGGTCAAGCGCGGCAGGTTGATTCTCAGGCTGCCCGGCAAATACAGCGGGCTTGCAAGCGACCGGCTGGCGGGCCGTTTGCGGCAGCTGGCGCGACTCGTGGGGCGTGAACCCGCAATCGAGACATGACGCGCAGGTATTCCGCTGTCATGCCCGGTACCGGCAAACGGTTCTAGCTTTTTTCGACCGTTATGACCTTTCCTTTATCGACGGCGAGCGCAAGCTGACCGTGCTTGAGGGCCAGCGCTTTTTCGCCGAAAAGCTCGCGCCGCCACCCTTTCATCGCGGGGACATCCGCATCGTCGGCGGCGGCGATGCGATCGAGTTCATCGACTGTTGCAATGACCTTGGCGGCGACGCCATGGCGCTCGGCGGTCATGCGCAAGAGCACCTTGAGGAGTTCTACGGTTGCTGCGGCGTTAGCCGCCGGCCGAAACCGCTCGAGCCGCGGCAGCGTCTTGTGGTCGCGCTCAAGTCCTCGCTTGACCGCTTCAATGATCTGATCACCCCAGCGCGAGCGCTCGAATCCCTTCGGCAATGACCGAAGGTGGCTCAACCGCTCGACGGAGGTCGGCGCCTGAACTGCGATGTCACCGATAACGTCATCCTTGAGTACCCGCCCACGCGGCACATCGCGGGCCTGTGCTTCGCGCTCGCGCCATGCCGCAACCTCGATGAGGACCGCAAGCTCCTTCGGCTTGCGGACGCGGCTCTTGAGCCGTTCCCATGCGCGTTCCGGATCGGCGCGATAGGTCTCGGGCGAAGTAAGGACATCCATCTCAGCCTGGACCCAACTGCTGCGCCCGCGCTTGTCGAGATCAGCGGCGAGATGGAGATAGACGTCGCGCAGATGGGTTACGTCTGACAGGGCATAGGCGATCTGTGCATCGCTGAGAGGGCGGCGAGTCCAGTCCGTGAAGCGATGGGACTTGTCCAATGTGTCGCCGGTGATTCGCTGGACAAGCTGGTCGTACGAAATCGAGTCGCCATATCCGAGGACCATCGCCGCGACCTGGGTATCGACGATCGGATGCGGAATTGTCTGCGCCAGATTCCACACGATTTCGATGTCCTGGCGCGCTGCATGAAAAACCTTGATCACGCTCGTATTCGCCATCAGCGCAAAAAAGGGAGCGAGATCGATGCCGTCGGCCAGAGCGTCGATGACCACGGCCTCATCGGGCGAAGCCATCTGTGCCACGCAGAGAAGCGGATAATAAGTGGTTTCCCGCAGGAATTCGGTATCGACCGTGACGAAGGGATGCTTCGCCATGCGCGCGCAAACGGCCGAAAGTTCGTGAGTGTTCGTAATGAGGTCCATTGCCGGGTGGAACCTAACCCGATCGGGGTCTGTCATGGCAACAGCCTTAAGTTCCGCGAACCCGCGGCATGTGGATGAATTCCCATGGGCTCGGCATGGCCCCGACCGGAACCTCGACCAGAGTTGGCTCACGCCGCGCGAATGCGTCGCGCAACACCGCGAGCAGTTCATCCGGATTTCGCGCGCGGCGGCCGGCCGCTCCGAAACTCTCCGCATACTTGACGAAATCCGGATTGGCGAGGTCACACGCAATCAGACGATTGCCGAATTGCTCCTCCTGAATACGACGGACATTGCCAAATGCCCCGTCGACGAAAACGATCGCCACAAGTGGGATGCCGTGGCGCATGGCGGTTGCGAGCTCATTGCCGGTATATAAGAACCCGCCATCACCGTTGATCGAAAGCACGGGAACGTCCGGTCGCGCGTTCTGCGCACCGAGCGCGGTGGCATAGCCCCAACCGAGATTGTCCTGGTAACCCGGCGACAGGAACGTGCGCGGCCTATAGACCGGAAATGCGAGGCGGGCCGCGAAACCGATCTGCGTGACTTCATCGACATATATCCCATCATCAGGCAGCGCGGCACGGATCGCATCGAGGAAGGCAAGTTGCGGCGCGAGTTTTACGAGCCTCGTCCGCAGCTTTGCCTGGCGTTCCTGCAGTTCCTCGCGCCGTGACGTGCGCCGGCTATTAAATCTGACGAGTTCGTCTATCAAGGCGCGCAGGAGCGGTGCAGCATCACCGATAAGTGCGACTTGCGGCTTGCGCAGCCGCGCCGGCTCGTCGCGATCGGCATCGATCCGCACAATCTGCAAGCCTTTGTCGACGCCCCACTGGTTCATCGGGTTGAGAAGGCGCGTGCCGACGGCAAGCACGGCGTCAGCTTCCCCCCATAATTCCCGGCCGAGCGGTAGCGTCACACTCAGCGGATCGCGCGAATCGAGCACACCCCTGCCGCGCCGATAGCCGAGGACGGGCGCCTGAAGCATGCTTGAAAGTACGGTCACCTCCGGCGAGGCGTCTTGTGCGCCGCCGCCGGCAACGATGAGGACGCGCTTGGCCTTGCCGAGGATCTTGGCCGCCGCGCGTATCTTGCCGGCGTCGATCTTCGGCGCCCGAGGCGGCGAGGGAACTGCGATTGGCGGGGCCAGCCCGCGCTTGCCCCAGACATCGATCGGGCACTCGAGTGCTGCGGGCCCCGGTCGGCGGCGGCTCATGGACTGGATTGCTTTGGCGACTTTGGCCGATGCATCACCGGGCCCCTCGATGGTCGCGCGATGATCGACGAGCCTTGCAATGATGCCGGCCTGGTCGCGAATCTCGTGCAGATGGCCGAAACCGCGGCCGATGGCAGCCACCGGTATTTGCCCGATCAACGCCAGCACCGGCGCGTTCATGCCATAGGCGGTGAGCAATGCCGCGCCGGAGTTTAAAAGCCCCGGCCCGGGAACGACCGAATAGGCTTGCGGCTTGCCGGTGGCGAGGGCCGCTCCCAGAGCCATATAGGCGGCGCCTTGTTCATGACGGCTGTGCACGACACGAAGCCCGTCGGAAGCACGCTGGAATGCGTCGAAAAGGTGATCGTTATGCACTCCCGGCAACGCGTAAACCGTATCCAGGCCATGGGTGATGAGAGTGGCGACAGTGGCTTCGGCGGCCGACATCTCGGCGGTGGCCGGGCTTGCCGTTTTTATCTTCTTTTTGGCTCGGGATCTGGCCATGCGAAATGTCCGCCTATCGAATTTACAGTTTGCAGTCGGCAGGTGGATGTGTCGAGGGACCGGATATGGTCGAGGTATTGATGGCTCTGTTGCCTTGACAAAGCCGACCCCTCATGCGCTTTTCGCGCGCTTCACACCAAGATTCCGCATCGTCGGCCGGAAATCCCAATGCATCGTTATCGCTCACATAACTGCGGCGCGCTTCGCGAGGGCGATATCGACACGGCCGTGCGGCTTTCGGGCTGGTGCCACCGCATCCGTGACCACGGCGGCGTCCTGTTCATCGATCTGCGCGATCATTATGGGCTCACGCAGGTGGTGGCCGATCCTGACAGCAAGGCCTTCAAACTCGCCGAGACGCTGCGTTCGGAGTGGGTCGTGCGCATCGACGGCAAGGTCCGGCGGCGCCCGGCCGGCACCGAAAATCCCGAATTACCGACGGGGCAGATCGAGGTGTATATCGACGAAATCGAAGTCCTGGGCCCGGCCGCGGAACTGCCCATGCCGGTTTTCGGTGAGCAGGACTATCCCGAAGAGATCAGACTCAAATATCGCTTTCTCGACCTCCGGCGGGAGCACCTGCACGCGAATATCATGCTGCGCGGAAAGGTCATCGACTCGATCCGGCGCAGGATGAAGGAATCCGGCTTCTTCGAATTTCAGACGCCGATACTCACGGCATCCTCACCGGAGGGTGCACGCGATTATCTGGTGCCGTCGCGTCTGCACCCGGGAAAATTCTACGCGTTGCCGCAGGCGCCCCAGCAATTCAAGCAGCTGATCATGGTCGCCGGCTTCGACCGCTATTTCCAGATCGCACCGTGTTTTCGCGACGAGGACGCCCGCGCCGACCGCTCGCCCGGCGAGTTCTATCAGCTCGACCTTGAGATGAGCTTTGTCACCCAGCAGGATGTGTTCGACGCGGTCGAGCCTGTCATCCGCGGCGTGTTCGAGGAATTTGCCGGCGGCAAGGCGGTGACACCGAAATTCCCGCTCATCCCTTATGCCGACGCGCTGCGCAAATACGGCACCGACAAGCCCGATCTGCGAAATCCGATCGTGATGCAGGATGTCAGTGAAGTCTTCCGCGGCTCCGGGTTCAAGATATTCGCCAAAATCATCGAGACACCGGGCAATGCCGTGTGGGCGATCCCGGCGCCGAAGGGCGGCAATCGTGCTTTCTGCGACCGCATGAATTCCTGGGCGCAGGGCGAAGGACAGCCCGGCCTCGGATACATCTTCTGGCGCGAAGGCGAAGAAAGCGGCGCCGGCCCTCTTGCCAAGAACATCGGCCCCGAGCGCACCAAGCAGATCGCCGACCAACTCAAGCTCGGCGTGGGCGATGCGGCGTTCTTCGTCGCCGGCAAGCCCAGGGACTTCGTGAAATTCGCAGGGCCCGCGCGCACCAAGGTCGGCGAAGAGCTTGGCTTGATCGCAAAGGACCGCTTCGAGTTCTGCTGGATCGTCGACTTCCCAATGTATGAGATGAACGAGGAGGAGAAGAAGATCGACTTCTCCCATAATCCATTCTCGATGCCGAATATTCCGGTCGAGGAATTTCTCGCCCTCGATCCGACGGACAACGACAAGATTCTTTCGATCAAGGCGATCCAGTACGACATCGTCTGCAACGGCATTGAACTATCGTCGGGCGCGATCAGGAATCATCGGCCGGAAGTCATGAAAAAGGCCTTCGCCATCGCCGGATACAGTGAGGACGTGCTGGAGAAGAAATTTGGCGGGATGCTGCATGCATTGTCCCTCGGGGCACCGCCGCATGGCGGTATCGCTCCGGGTATCGACCGAATTGTGATGCTGCTGGCGGGGGAGGAGAATTTGCGCGAAGTCGTGCTGTTCCCGATGAATCAGCGCGCCGAAGACTTGATGATGGGCGCACCGTCCGAGGCAACGCCCAAACAGCTCAAGGAGCTGCACATCCGGATGGACTTGCAGAAGAAATAATTGGGGGTCCGCTGACCAACCCGCTCACTCCCGCGTAAGCGGGAATCCAGGGGCGGCGCGTTCCACGGGTCGTTTTGCGCTGGGTCCCCGCTTACGCGGGGACGAGCGGAATGAAGTTGCGGTCATTGCTCCGGCAGCGGGATGAACTCGATCTCGTCGCCGGGTACCTTGCCGAAATGGCCGGCCTTCCATTCGGCCTTCGCCTGCTCGATCCGCTCCTTGCGCGATGAAACAAAATTCCACCAAATGTGACGCGGGCCATCCATCGGCGCCCCGCCGACAATGACGAAATGGGTGTCGGTTGCGGCGGTGATGGTCACTGTGTCGCCGGGCTTGAAGACGAGCAGCCGTCCGGCTTCGAACGTGTCACCTGAAATAGCGAGGGTGCCGTCAATCACGTAAATTGCCCGTTCTTCATGGCCGGCATCGAGAGGCAGTGCCGTGCCCGCCTTAAGATGCACATCGCCAAATATCGTTTCGTGCACGGTCGGCACCGGCGAAACCGCGCCGTAAAGAGAGCCGACAACGACGCGCACGCTCTTGTCATTTTCCTTGATGACAGGAAACTCAGCAGTCGCGTGATGGGCAAAGCCCGCGTCCATTTCTTCTTTGGCTGCCGGCAACGCGACCCACATCTGCAAACCATGGATCGGCTCGCCATCGACCCGCCGTTCGGGACGGGTTCGTTCCGAATGCACGATGCCTTTTCCGGCCGTCATCCAGTTTACCTCGCCGGGCCGGATCGCAACCGCCGTTCCGAGGCTGTCGCGGTGCATGATCTCGCCGTCGAACAAATAGGTCACGGTGGCCAGTCCGATGTGCGGATGCGGCCGCACATCAAGGCCATTGCCGGCGCGGAATTCGGCGGGCCCGAAATGGTCGAAAAAAATGAAGGGCCCGACCATGCGTGTGCGCGCGGACGGCAGTGCCCGGCGAACGGCGAAGTCGCCAAGATCGACAGTTCGCGGCACGATGACCTGCGCAATGGCGTCACACTGGTAACTGTCTCCGGCGGCGGGATCCTTGCCTGGAAAGAAACTCATCTGTTGCTCCGTGAATTGCTCATTGGCGGCTCAGGCGAGGGTGACAAAAGCCTGTCCCTTCACTGCGTCGCGGAGGCTGTCGAAAGCCTCGTTGATCTTGTTCCAGTTCGGCAGCGCTTTCATTGTGTCGAGCCAGCGCTTCACATTCGGGTAGGGCGTGTAATCGACGCCGATGATTTCACCCAACGTTACAATGCCGGCACCGAAATAGTCGGCGATTGTGATCTGATCACCGCATAGATAGGCCTTCTTCGGCCCGATCCAATGGTCGTTGAGGATTTTAAGCCAGCGCCTGGCGTTTTCCTTGCCGAATTCGAGCGTTGCTGCCTGTGCCTCGTCGCTGCGTCGCTTGAGATTGGGAAAAAGCTGCGGGTAGCAGAGATTGTAACCCCAATCGCGATAGAAATTGGTGTTGATCCAATCCATCATTTCATTGACCTTCGCGCGCGCCTTGAGATCTTTGGGATAGGCCGGTGAGCCGATCTTGTCCGCGAGATATTTCAAAATCGCCGAGCTCTCGGTGAGCTTGAGATCGCCGTCTTCGAGCATCGGCACGAGGCAGTTCGGATTCACCGCGGCATAAGCCGGCTGCATATGCGCGCCGGTCATCAGGTCCACGAATTCCTCATCCATCGCGATCTTATTGTCGGCGGCAAACAGCCGCACCGGCCGGCAGGTCATGGAAACGGGGTGCATGTAAAGCTTCATGGTTGACCTCTCTCACCTGCTGATTTTTCGGTTCGTTCCGCGTGACTTCCCGGTGCTTGAAACGCGCCGGCGTTGAATTTTAACTTATTGCTAACCATCATGGCGAGCCGTGCTCCTTCTCGCGTCTTGGTTGGGGTTACGCGGCCTTAAGCTTAAGGTGGTCTTTATGACAGCGTGGCTGACTGATTGTACACCAGGACCGGGGTCCCCTGGCCGGAGTGGGAATGGGGTTCTTTGTGCGCGCAGTTTCGCGCCGGAATATATTTGCGATCGTCGTCGGCGCAGTGCTCGCCGGCGGCCCGCTTATCGCCTTTAATTTCTGGCTCGACAATCTCATCGAGCGGCAAGGTGAAACCGAAGTTACCACCGCCGCCAGGCGCGCAATCGCGCTTGCAGAAGCACGCCTCTCGGAAGCCGTTGCAACGCTGGATCATCTCGCCGCGCAGGGCGTCAATTCCTGTGGAGCCGACCACATGGAGGCGATGCGCTATGCCGCCTTCAATACCGTACCCGTCAAGGAGATCGCCGTTGTCGGCCCTGATGGAGAGACGCTGTGCAACCATCTCGGTCTTCCTCCCGGCAACCGGACGCTGATTTCCTCTGAACCACTCGTGGGAAATGACGGCTACCAATTCGATATCATCGCTCTCGCCGGCGGCGAACGCATGGTCCGATTGCGACGCAAAGTCGGCGGCAGCGCCAACAGCATTAGCGCCCTTGTGCCGGTGCTGCTTTTCCTGCCGCAGGTGTCGACGCAGGGCAACCGCTTCAACGGCTACGCACGCATTGTGACTTCGCACGGAGCAGCGATAGGCGAGGTCGGCTCGCGCGTTGCGGACGATACAACCTCCAATTTTGCGGCTGACATCAAATCGGAAAAATTCGGTTTCGATGTGGAGATTTTGAGTCCGCGAGCGCGCATAGAAGCCGAGCATGCCGACCTCAAATGGTTTGGCTGGTTCGGCGCCGGCCTCATCATGTTGTTCATTACAGGCGCCGTCGTGCTGATCCCGCGGCGCCCGCCGCGCAACCCCGTTGCCGAGATCGAGCTGGCGCTCGAGGCCGGGGAATTCATTCCGTACTATCAGCCGATTGTTGACATACGCTCCGGCCAACTGCGCGGCGCCGAGGTGCTGGTGCGCTGGCGCAAGCCTGACGGTTCATTGGTGTTGCCCGGCGCATTCATTCCCCTCATGGAATCAAGCGACCTCATTGACGACCTCACCCGCAATCTGATGCGAAAGGTCTGCACTGAAGTCGGCCCCGCCATAGGTCGCCGCCCGGATCTCAAGATATCCTTCAATTTTGCGGGCAAGCTGTTCAGCGAACCGACGATCGTCAACGACGTAAAAAACATCTTCGCCGGCTCGCCGCTCAAATTCTCACAGGTCGTGCTTGAAGTCACTGAGCGCGATCCGATCGAAAACTTCACCAAAACCCGTCAGATCATCGCGGCCCTGCAGGGGCTCGGCGTTCGCATCGCAATTGATGACGTCGGCACCGGTCATAGCGGCCTTTCCTATATGCTCAAGCTCGGCGTCGATATCATCAAGATCGACAAAATGTTTGTAGATGCGATTGGCACCGATCGCAATTCGACCACCATCGTTGAAACCTTGGTGGATCTTGCCCGCAATATGCGCATGGACGTGGTTGCCGAAGGCGTCGAGAATTTTGAGCAGGTTATGCATTTGCGCGCGCTTGGCGTGCGTTCGGCCCAAGGTTACGTCTTCGCCCCGCCGTTGCCGGGAAGTTCCTTTCTCCAATTGGTCGAAGCAATCGATCCGCTGCAGCCCGCGGGCACCGAGCCGGGCTCGCCTGCATTTGGCGAGCGCGTGGCCGTTACGGCATGACCCGAGTTTTTTTGCGCCTGCCTCTCTAGCGTATTTGATATGCGAGCGTGTCTGGCCTAGAAGCTGCGGTCGGGACGACGGAGGAAGCCATGATTCGACTTATGACAGCTGCGCTTGCGTTAACATTGTTCGGACTGCCCGTCCGGCAGGCGGAGGCGCAGGACAATACCATGGGCGGTGCGCTCCTCGGCGGCGCGGCGGGCGCAATTATCGGCGGTGCCGCAACCGGCAAGGCCGGCGGCGCAGTTGCCGGCGGCATTATTGGCGCGGCTGCCGGCGCGATGCTCGGCTCGCAACTCGAGGCGAGGCCGAATGGATACTACTGGTACGACGACCGCTGCTGGATTCGGTATCGCGACGGGAGCTACCACCGCGCGTCCCGGCGTTATTGCTATTGAACGGGCGGTCAATGAAAAAGGGGCGGCCTTACGGCCGCCCAGTTAAAACGCCACGCGGGAGGAACCTCGTAACGGGTCGGCTTTCTGTCGGCCGGCCCACGTGACCGTTACTCATGATGGCAATCCGTCATGACGGGGCTGATTCGTCAATCCAATTTTTCAGAATTGTGACCTTGCGCCGCTTGATTTGAATTGGCCGATGCGCCCACCGCCGAATTGGCGGCGGCTACTCGGCTGCCAATTCCTGTTCGATGGCGGTGATTATGCGGGGCTCGGTCGGTTCGACCGCCGATGTAAAGCCTGCCTTCAGGTAACCGTCCCGGCCGACCAGATATTTGTGGAAATTCCACCGCGGCGCCTCGAGCGGGCGCTCCGCCGCTGCCCACTTGTAGAAGGGATGGGCGTCCTTGCCCTTCACGGCGACTTTCGCGGTGATCGGGAAAGTGACGTGATACTCGCCTTGGGCAGTGGCGTGGATGTCACTGGCACCTCCCGGTTCCTGGCCGCCGAAATCGTTGGAAGGAACCCCCAGTACAATCAGCCCTCGGTCACGATAGCGCGTCCATAACTGCTGCAGTCCGGCATATTGCGGCGTGTAGCCGCACAGCGACGCGGTGTTGACGATCAGCAGAGGGTGGCCGGCGTAGGACGAGAGCAGGATCTCCCCGCCGTCCAGGCCCGTGAAGGTGAAGGCATAGGCAGTGATACGGCTCATGCCTGTCGCATGCGCAGCGGCGGCCTTCAGGCCCGTCATAGACAGGGCTCCCCACAAAATAAGGCTTCGGCGGTTGACCATGGTCGAGACTATACCCCGGCGCCGGGTCACCGGCTGCGCAATATTCCGTGAAAAATAGCAGGCGAACTTGCGCTTAGGGCAACGATGATGGCGGCGAGAGGGCTATTTCGTCAGTCGAGGCGAATTACGTCTGCGGCGGGTCTTGCCGTGCGGGCAGAGGAATTGTTTTTTCAAGCCCTTAAGGGCTTGACTATGCCGCCGTGAAACGGACCGTTGTCTCGAATGAGGTGCCGCAGGCATCGCACTGCCATAGGTGCCGTACGCGGCATCCATCGACACATTCTGACCATTCAGGAATATAAAGGCGCTCTCCGCATTGCGCGCACTCAATGACCGGGCGTGAGCGGGCAAATCTTGAAATATTGCTGGACAATTCCATGGGCCTTCTCCCGACTGAGTGACGCGGCCCCGTACCCTCGTTTTTTCCGCCGCCTCATCTTAGGGCGTTGTTCGCGGGCGAATGAAGCAGGAGACCTGACATACTATACGTTCGTTGCGTGAATTTTTTGCGGCAAACAAATCAAGGTCGAATAAAAATGGTTTGCCGCGGATTCAAAGCACGATACGTATCGCACTGCATCATAGCGTGACGCCAAATTTCCCGAGTACCCATATTGTGCAGAGATAAAGGAAGCAAGTGAGTACACATGAGGCGGCAAGTGTCGGCCAGAAGCCTGCCCCATGGCGAAGCATTGCCGGCATCACCAGAAACATCGGCAGCGTCGGCAGGACATACCAGAAGGTCGACTGCGCATGCGCTGCGATACGCTCGGCATCGCTGGTATCATGCCACAGCCAGATTATTCCCAGGATCGAGACAAGCGGCAGCGAGACGATGAGTGCACCCAGAGTCGGCGAGCGCCGTGCGACCTCCGACACGACGGCGATGATCGCTCCGGATAGCGCAGCCTTGATGGAGAGATAGAGCATCGGACACTCCGCTTTGCTATAAGTTCCAAATCATGGCCCGAGATTAGGCTCCGTGGCCATGCAGGGAACAAGTAAAAGCGTTAAGCTGTCGGCCGGGAAAGAAGCAAAGTTGGACGGAATGCGAACCGCGGCCCGCTACGATAAACAGCCGGGCAAGACGCGGCGCGGCGGGAGGCCCCCGGGGTGAGCCAGAAGACGCTCGAAAAACCGCGGACAAAAGCGAAGCCGAAAACGCAGCGCCCGCCTCTGTGGAAGGTCATCCTGCTCAACGACGACTATACGCCACGTGAGTTCGTCGTGATGGTGCTCAAGGCAGTCTTTCGCATGAACGAAAGCCACGCATACAAGGTGATGATGACTGCGCACCAGAGAGGTGCCTGCGTCATCGCCGTGTATACGAGGGATGTGGCGGAAACGAAGGCGAAGGAAGCGACCGAGATGGGACGCGCGAAGGGATATCCGCTCTACTTCACGACGGAGAAAGAAGAGTAGCGGAATAAAATGATACCGAACTCCATCGATTTCGCGCTGTCTACATCGGTCCGCCGGAACTGCAGGGCAGGACCCGCGCGCGTGCATAGCGAAATCTAAAATTGCTTTATGCGCCGTGTGATATGCCTGAGCGCGACGCTCGTGCACACGCTGTTGTGATCCCAAATTGAGAACTTACGAGGCTATTGAGGTGTTGGCCATGGTTGACGGGAACTGCAGTCAATCTAACGCCACCCAATCAACAACAACGGCCTCACTATCACATGACCCAATCCAGAATAAAATTTGCCGCGCAGCAAGAGACAATGTGGTCGCATTGGTCCCCTTATGTCCTTAGCCTCGTGCGCATTGTCGTCGCGCTCATGTTTTTCGAACATGGTCTCTCGCGCCTGTTTGGCTTCCCGCAACCGCTGCCAACTCCGGTCGCTGTTCTCGCTTTACTGGTTTGCGGGAGCGATCGAATTTGCCGGCGGGGCACTGCTTTTGCTGGGGCTGGCGACGCGGGCCGCGGCATTCGTCATGTCAGGCGAAATGGCTTTCGCGTATTTTATCAGCCATGCGCCGCATAGCTTTTTTCCGATCCTCAACCGCGGCGACTCGGCGATCCTTTACTGTTTTGTGTTCCTCTATTTCGTGTTTGCCGGTGGTGGACCCTTGAGCCTGGACGCATGGCTGTCGCGGCGCCGCCGACAGTGCGGTGCTGAAGCCTGCGGAGTAGTTCAGACACTTTGGGCAAGCATCGTCGATCAGGCAAAACCCGCCGGGTTACCGGCGGGCTTTTTCAATTTTGTGGCCCGATTTTGTCGCCAGTCGCGATGTTAACGCACGCGGTAACCAACCAATTTAACACTAACCCGCGTTTTGTGGCGGCGGTGGATTGTTGGCAGTCAATCCGTTGGTATTCTTTACCGCGAATTTGACTGGAGCTTGGTCATGACCGAAAGGCGAAAAGCCGCTCGCACACGCAGTCTTCTCGGCGGCGTCATTGCGTTCAACAGCCGCGCCTCCACCATGGACTGTCAGGTTCGGAATATTTCTGCCGCAGGCGCCAAGGTGACTTTCACTAACACGGCTGTTGTTCCCGACCAGTTTGATCTCACGATCGGACGCAAGGATCGCTCCTTCAGGGCACGCATGGTTTGGCGCAATCCGAATGAGGCCGGAGTCGTGTTCATGAGTGAATATGAGCAGGATGTCGCGGTTCCGCTTGCGTGGGCCCAACGATTGCGCGAATGTGAGGCCGAGAAACTCTCCTTGCGCAGACGCATCGCACAGCTCAGTGAAGGCACCGGCGCGTAACGTTTCACGTCGTTCTTATGATTTCCGGTCTTCGTAGGGATGACGTTGCCGCCAGCTTCGCGGCAGTTCGAAGTCACCCTGCCAAATCCCGCGGCGGGCAGACCGTGCCTCGCGCTCGGCGTCGGTATAGCCGCGATTACCGGCCGTATAGCCGACCGCGTAACCCTCGCGTACAAGAACTTCGCCGAGATCGCGGATAGTCCCGGCCGAGCAGGTTGCCAGCGCGCGACCGTATTTATCCTCGCCGTACGGTGTGCAGTTCACGCCACCATGGCGCGACAAGTTCAGCGAGTCGAATTTTGGCTGCCTCGCCGCAACGCCATTCATGCGAATATGCATCGCGACACGTTTGCGATTGTTCCGGGGCGTCGATCCCGATGAGGCGGATTTTTTGGCCATAGGTCCGTAGTGTGTCGCCATCGACGGCCTGCACGAATACGCCGGTCGCGACCGCCGCTTGCGCGCCTTGCACATCGGTCTTCAGGCGGCCAGACTGCAATTGCTTTGTTACCCACGGCGAACGCGATTGGAAGAATGCCGGCAATCAAAAAGAGACCCGGCCAAAGGCGTTTGCGCGCCGTAATGTCGGTGCGGCGCCTCGGTACACAGGGACGACGCGCATGGTCCCGGCGCAACTGGTGAACTGTACCCATTTCGTAAGGCTAGGAGACAGACCATTACGAAATTATTGGAAGGAAAGCTGGCATCTTAACCAGCTTCCACACGTCCGATCGGGTTCGCTTCACTTCGACTCGATGGAGGCCACCGGGTGGGGCGGGCCCAAATCGGCTGCGGGCGCGGGCGGTCGCGGCCGGCGGCGTGACGGCCGCTGGCTGAAGCGCCGGCGCGATGACCGGCGATTGCGTGGCTGCTGCTGGCTGCGGCGAGGGGGCGAGCGCTGCCGTGAATGGCGCCATGATGGCCGCTATAGCTGGTTGCAGGCCCTGGAGTAAGGCTGCCTGTTTTCTGTTCTGTGCGTAGAGATACAGGCCGCCGAGTACGATCACGATCACCACCAGGATGACCAGTGCATTGATGGTCTGATCCGGGCTGGCGCGCCGCCGCCGTGCGGATCGCTTTGGTGTTACCCGTTTCCTGGCCGCTGCCTTTCGCTTCTTCGCCATAGCGTGGAGCTCCTTCGATGGTGTGGCCAACTCACGGCACTGCACCTCAACTCACGAATTTCGGAGCACTGATTTCAAAACAAACCAGCCCCGGAACCTAGCCGTCCCGGCGCGCAATATCGAAAACCGAATCACTGAAGGGAGGTTATCCGATTCGGATACCGGATGGGTAAATCGACAGCCTAGCGGCCGCAGTTCCAGATCGGCCCGATCGGCGTCTGCGTCCAGCAGGGACCGAAGCCGCCGCCATTCCAGCGTCCTCGATAGAAGCCCGGCCATGCCGGGCCGTAATAATAAGGCCCGTGCAGCCGGTAAAAATGCTCCGCGCGCTCGCGTTCGATCACTTCCGGGGGGCGATATCCCGGCAGAAAACCGTAGCCGTGCCAATGACGGCTAACGTGGCGTTTTTTCTGGACGGGCGTGGCCGGTGCGGCCGCGACCGCTGGCCCGATCAGCAGGAGAGCGGCAATGGCGATGACGCTTGAAACTTTCCGCGGCATTGAAAACCTTTCACAGCCCGGGCGACCCAATAAGCTGCCCGTTTCATGGTAAAACTGAGACGCGCCCGGTCTGATCGAAAAACCGGAAAAAGGGAAACCAAAGGGAAATCCATGTCGCAACGCGTATTGATAACGGCCGGCGCTGCCGGCATCGGCCGCGAATTCGCGCGCGCCTTTTCCGCGAAGGGCGCCAAAGTCTTTGTCTGCGATATCGACGAGAACGAACTCGCAGCGATCGCCAGGGAAATTCCGGGCCTCACCGCCCGGCGCTGCGACATGGCGCGAAGGTCCGAAATCGAGCGCATGGTGCCGGAAGCAGTGGCGGCCCTCGGCGGCCTTGATGTGCTTATCAACAATGCCGGCATTGCCGGCCTGACACTGCCGGTCGCCGACTATCCTGCGGACGACTGGGATAAGGTCATAGCCGTCAATCTTACGGCCATGTTCGACGTTTCACGGCTCGCGATCCCGCATCTCAAAAAATCGAAGTCGGGCTGCATCATCAACATGTCGTCGATCGCGGGACGTTACGGTTTTGCCAATCGCAGCCCTTATGCTGCGACCAAGTGGGGCGTGATTGGCCTGACCAAGACGCTGGCCATGGAGCTTGGCGAATGGGGCATCCGCGCCAACGCAATTGCCCCGGGGGCTGTCGAGGGCGACCGCATCATCCGCGTGTTTCAGGGCCGGGCCCAGATCAGTGGCCGTTCCATGGACGAAGTGAAAGCGGAGGCCCTTGCGGCTTCCTCGATCAAGGCGATGATCGACCCGAAGGACATCGCGCAGCTCGCTTTGTTTCTGGCCTCCGATGCCGCCAAATCGATTTCGGGCCAGGTGATCCCGATCGATAACGACCGGCAGAAGGCGTGAAAGGGCGCGCGCCGCTTCGAACGTCTCGCCGCCGCTAAGTCCCGAGCAAGGGCGCCAAATTCATTAACATTTCGGAGTTAATGGCGCTGATCGCCGGAGTCCGGATCGTTACGGCGCGCGTCGGCACGAAAAAGCTGACCACCGCGGAACCGTAAACGCGTTTAACCTTACCTGGTGAGCTTAACCGGCGGATTTATTCGCCACGACAATGGGGGGCGACTAGAGCTTCATCCATCACATGAATGAAAAGTGGAAGAACCGTTTGCTCGGTTGGACCGCTTTGATCGATGGATGGAGCACCAGTGTTGAAGTACACAACAGTCCTTACCGGGGCGCTGCTTTCGCTGATCCTTATGTCGGCCGCCGATGCGAAGCCGAAGCATCACCGGCAGCAATACCACACAATCGTCTGCGATATGCGCGGTTGCTCGGACAATCCCGCGAAGAGCCAGACCCAAGCTTATGCGCAGGCCGGCGTGGTCACGGATGCCAATGGCGGCTCGGTCATCAGCCGGCGACCGGAGGGGTGCCCGCACGCGTTTTGCGGTTGTGAAGCCTCATTGTATTTGTTCGGGCGCATTCGGGCCGAGCTCAACCTCGCTTCCAACTGGATGCGAAAATTTCCTCGCACATCGCCGGCACCCGGAATGGCAGCGGTGCGTAACCATCACGTCATGGTGCTGATGAGCCATGTGGAAGGCAGCAACTGGATGGTCCACGACGGCAATTCCGGCGGCGGGTTGACCCGCGAACATGTGGTGTCGATCAGCGGTTATGTGATCGTGAACCCGCGCGAAGCGCTGGCTTGCGCAACGGGCAGCTGCGCGACACCGTCGCGCAGCTGATATTTCACTTTAAAAGTTCAGGGTAAGCCGTCTTAGTAACCGCGATATGGTTTGCAGACGCCGTCCTGGACGGTGAACCCGCGGGGACAGCCGTTATAGGTACGATATCCCCTGTAGTAACCCGGCCCCGTCTCGAAACAGACCCGCCGCCAGCCGCAGCCATAGGGGCCGCAGCGGTGGACACGGCGGCAGACATAATCGACCGGATGCACCGAATTTGCATCGTCGAGCGCTGCCGCAAGCCCGGCCGATGCAGAGGTCAATGCAGTGGCAGGCGAAATCGCAAAAATACCGCAGAGCGATACGGTAGCGAGGACGATGCCGGTCAGAAAGGCTTTGCGCATGGCGTTCTCCCAAGTGGACCTAAAACTTCTATCCTATCTGAAAGTTCCACGCACCGCGCCAGTGCGGGTGACGCTGGAAAGTCGGGGCGATATTCGCGTGTACTGGTGATTTTCTTCAATCAGAAGTCCAATCTGGACGTTGCCGCCGTGCGGCGGACGAGGAGCGTTCCCGTGTTTTCCGTCATCTTCGAAGTCCAGCCCAGGCCCGACCAGTGGGATGCCTATCTGGGCCGCGCCAAGGCGTTGCGGCCTGAACTGGAAAAGGTTGAGGGCTTTGTCGACAACATCCGCTACCGCAGCCTCACGCGCGAGGGTTGGCTCTTGTCGCTTTCCGGTTGGCGTGACGAGAAGGCACTCATTCGGTGGCGCACCCATGCCGCACACCACGCGGCGCAGGAGATGGGCCGCTCCGCCGTTCTTCGAGACTATCACCTCCGAATTGGCGAAGTGACGAAGGATTCAGGATGGCCCAAGGGGCAAGCATTGCACAACCAGCGCCTGGACGAAACGCAGACAGGTAAAGCAACGACGATCACGGTGATTGACGCACTGCGCCCGGCCGACTGGGTCGAAACAACGAGCGCGGAACGGGCCGCGGAATGGATGGGCTTGCAAGTCGAAGCACAGGGGCTCGTGACGTGGGATGTCTTCGACGCTGTGCTGACGCCCGGCAACGTCATTCTGCTGCTGTCGTGGCATGACCGCACCGCCGCAGAGACGTTCGAAGGCCGGATGTTGCTGCGCGAGGGCGCACGGTTGCGCCGTGTACGCGTGATCCGCGACTACGGCATGTTCGACCGGCGGGAGGCACCTCAATATTATCCCGAGGTCAAAAAAGACGGCTAGGCCGCGCGCTCATGGCAAGTTCGCCTGCACGAAAAAAAGGGCCGTCCGCACGGGCGGCCCCTTCATGTCCGACAATTGCGATTTAGTGCTTCTCGACGCAGACCGTCTTGACCTGCTTTTCGGCGTCGCTCTGGGTCTTGAATGCCGCTGGACCAACCTGGACCCATGTTGTTTCGCTTGGGCGCGTCTCAACGACCTTGCATTTCTTCGTCGCCTTCTCCTGAACGATGTAATAGTCGGCGCTGGCGGTCGACATCAAAAGGCCGATCGTCGCCGTTGCGATAGCAAGTTTCTTCAGCATCATTTTCCTCCTCTAGAATGCACGTGTCTGACAATCGCCGCGCCACGGTTCAGTTCCGGAAATTTGGCAAGTCCCTTGGTGAAACATTTGTCATCCGGCTTGCGCGGCGCCGAAAAAAAGGGCCGCAACGCGGCCCTGAGAATGTTTGGGGATAGACGGCCCGTGAAGGGGATGGGGGGTTACGCGAGCCGCCGATTGTACAACGTGCAGGTCCGGCTTTCGTTCCCTGCAGCAGGGACGGCGCTAGCGCGCCTGCGTTGACTTCCGTACGTCTGCGGCGTGACGCCGGCACGCGAGGTAGTCCGCCGAACTTGGCGCAGCGATTGAGCGGCAACGGGCATCATCGATGACCGTCGCTGTTTCCTCGCCCTGCTGGTCCTGCACCATCTGCTGATGGCCGATTGTACCCGGCGCGCAACCGCTGGTGCTGTTCCCGGTGATGCAGTCGATTGAATGGCCGGCGCATCCGGAAACGAGCAGGCCCGCAACGATCGTTACGCGTGCGACCGGGCGCATTGACGGCATCATCGCGGTTTGAGGCTTGCCGCTGATTGCGCGACCGGCGTGGCGCAACGCGGCAAAGCCGTTTTGCTGTGGCGCGGTCGCGGCAAATCGATTGGCGACATCGCGTAATTTCGCGCAAATGCGACGCCGAGTCGATGTGGGAGCGGCCCGGTTCTGCCGGCACTCGCTGGCGGGGTGGAAGGAGGGGGATGGCCTCCGCCTCCCTCGCCACCCGCCGGTTAACTGGCTGGCTTCACCAGTTGCGCAGCATCTCGTTGTAGCCGGGGCTGCCGCCGCCGGAATTGTCCGATATTCGGAAGTTCGATATCCGAATTGACTTTCCTGCGCGACGACATTGCGTAAGCCTCTTCGCCGAGATTTCCCGGATCTGGCCGCCGAAATCGTGCGCGCAGGCACCGCGACGGTGATGCCGCCGGCAACAAGATTTCCGGTTCCGTTGTCAGGGTCGAATGATTGCGCGAAGGCCGGGAAAGTCAGGCTCGTCGTGACAATGAGCAGTCCAATGAACCTCTTCATGGCGACACTCCACTGTTGTTCCTGATGACGAACGCTGTCATCACCTGTCGCTGGACTATGTGTCGTGAGGCCGATCGGGCTGTGTGAAGCGCAATACAGTGCGTTCCACTTTCATTTCAAATTTAAAAATGCCGGCGGGCACGGTTAATATCGCTCGAACCGGCTGTATGCATGTTGAATCGTAATGCGCGATAGAAGGTCCCAGGGGCAATCCGCCTGGCGGTCGCGCTGCATTGGCTTTTGGGCTCTTGCTGGAACGAAGCTTTCAGGATCAGGATTATCCGAGGGATCCGTTTCATTGAGGGACAGGCCATGAAAACTCAGCCGTTCGCTTGGGCTCCCGGTCGTTCTGGCATTGCTCTGCGCGGGCGCCGCTTTTCAGGCAGGCGCAAGAGCCCAGCAATTCGATTTCGGGCAGGTCGATTCATTTGAATCGCTGGCTCGGGGACGCAACGGGGCGGGGCGCCGCCGAAGACGATTGTCGACGATGGCGAGCGGCATACGGTTTTGTTCACGATCATCGAGTCCAATACGGAGGCCCGGATCCATTGGAAGTCGCCGGATGGAGAACAGACAACCACAATACGCAGCCCGGCCCTGCGGGCGTTCCAGACGATCGGAAAATTCACAATCGAAGCCGCAGGTGACGAGAACCACAGTTTTAAATACGGCTATGTCTTGCTTCGCCTGAAGAACGGCAAGGGCGCTGCGGAAGACAGGATCTGAGGTGCGTTATTCGACCACGGGCTCCTTGAAGCGCGTGCACCATTTTGGCCTGAACCGTACCGCGACTTTCGGGGAGCAATTGATCTTGCAGGATTCCGTCACGCAGTCCATGAGTTCCCCGCTGCTTTCGTTCCCTTGCGGAGGCGCGGCTGCTGCCGCTGCCGGCGACAGATTGCCCCGGTTCGGAGCTCCCTGCGGTGCGGCCTGGTCAGGAGCAACCTGGGTCTGGTTTGTCAGAGGTTCGGGCCTCGGTTCCTCTTTATAAAACCAGCTGCTCGTCGAGGCGCATCCCGCGAGGATGAGGGGAAGCAGGATAATGCCTGACTGTCTCATGTTGCGGCTCGCGTGGGTTCCGGCGGCGTTCGATGTTCAATTGAGTCGATGCTGGCACGATGTGGTGGTGAATGCCACCATCGCCGGCCCGGCGGGGCGTATCGCGCCCTTGCTACTTTTGAGGATTGCGCTGCGCCCCTCCGCCCGGGGCGGGTAGAATGGTAGGCGGGAAATTGCTACGACTGAATTGCTCAAAAAGGGGGGCGTATATGAAGAAGGTCTTTTTGCTGTTTATTGTTGCGGCGTTTGCTGTTTCACCGGCCATGGCTGCCACCAAGCAGAAAAAATCCAAACAGGCCGCGGAGGCTGAGGACATCGCGAAGCAGCACGACAACACATTGCGCGCCGTGAGGGACGGTCTCCCGCTGGTGCTGCCGTCGTGGTCGCTTCCGTTCTACTTCGGCATGCATATGGACGAGAAGACCGCGAAATCAGAAAAGACCAAAAAGTAGCGGGCCAATCAGTCGTCGCATCACAAGTGCCGAGGCTCGGCGTGGTGACTGCACGCGCGCAGCGCGTGTGGGGGTGACATATTTGGATTTCACTTTGCGCCGAGCGTAGAGGCTGCTGACGGGCAGGGTGAAATTGGAATGAATATTGCTCTCTCGACGCAGGTGCGACCTTGCGCACCCTCACTTTTTCTTCTTCGCCGGCGCCTTTGCTTTCGACACGATCTTCACCTTCGGAGCCTT
Source organism: uncultured Pseudomonadota bacterium (assembly GCA_963702605.1). Taxonomy (GTDB): domain Bacteria; phylum Pseudomonadota; class Alphaproteobacteria; order Rhizobiales; family Xanthobacteraceae; genus Pseudolabrys. The sequence continues at coordinate 250,194 of CAVPDI010000022.1, read as the reverse complement.
CGCGCCCTTCGCCGGCTTTGGCGGAGGCGGCGGCGCGTTGCAGCGCGGCCTCGCGCTCGGCTGCTTCCTTGGCGAGCCGGAGCGCGCGCAGGCGTTCGGTTTTGATGCGCTCGGCGTTGCCCGCGGCTTTGTATTCCGCCATGGCGGTCGCGCCTTCGCGGGCCTGGGCTTCCTTCTTATGGAACGCGGCTTGTGCGCGTTCCATGTCCTTCGTGGTTCTTCGGTGTACTCACGAGCATCCCGTCGTTGACCCGCATGTGTCGCACTTCATGCAGGTACCGTTTCTGACCAGTGTGAAATTCCCGCACTCGCCGCAGGCTTCGCCTTCATAGCCCTTGGCGCGGGCTTCAGCGCGCTTCTCGGATGCCGCCTGCTTGGCATGCACGCGCGCATCCCTCGTGTTGATCTGCTCGAGCTGCTGCGCCGGGGAGAGCTTGGCTTCCGGCTCGACTTTCAGCGCGGTCGCGGCGCCCGAGAAGGCGGTCACGTTGGAGCCGCCCGCGGCCACGGCCTGCGTGTCGCTGCTCACCACCGACAGGCGGTCGGTCCTTGAACGCGTCAGTCCCTTGGAGACGTAATTGTGCGAGGGCTTGCCTTCCTCCACGCCCTTGCCGAGCGCGTCGAAGCCGCCGGCCTCGCTTGGATCGACATGGGCGAGATCGAAACGCTCCAGGTAGGAGACGGCGAGCTCGCGGAACACGTAGTCGAGGATCGAGGTGGCGTATTTGATCGAGTCGTTGCCCTGCACCGGGCCCTGCGGCTCGAAGCGGGTGAAGGTGAAGGCGTCGACATATTCATCGAGCGGCACGCCGTATTGCAGGCCGAGCGAAATCGCGATGGCGAAATTGTTGATGATGGAGCGGAGCGCCGCGCCTTCCTTGTGCATGTCGATGAAGATCTCGCCGAGCCGGCCGTCGTCATATTCGCCGGTGCGGAGATAGACCTTGTGGCCGCCGACCACCGCCTTCTGGGTGTAGCCCTTGCGGCGATCGGGCATGCGCTCGCGCTCGCGCAGCACGGTGATGCGCTCGACGATCTTCTCCACGACCTTTTCGGCAAGCCCCGTGGCGCGCGCCGCGGCGGGACGTTCGATGAAAGCCTCGACGGAGTCTTCCTCGTCCTCTTCATCCGCGATGAGCTGCGAATTGAGCGGTTGACTGAGCTTGGAGCCGTCGCGGTAGAGCGCGTTGGCCTTGAGCGCCAGTTTCCAGGAGAGCAGGTAGGCCGCCTTGCAGTCCTCGACCGTCGCATCGTTCGGCATGTTGATGGTCTTGGAGATGGCGCCGGAAATAAACGGCTGCGCCGCCGCCATCATGCGGATGTGGCTCTCGACCGAGAGATAGCGCTTGCCGGTGCGGCCGCACGGATTGGCGCAGTCGAACACCGGATAGTGCTCGGCCTTCAGATGCGGCGCGCCTTCAACCGTCATGGCGCCGCAGACATGGATGTTGGCCGCTTCGATCTCGCGCTTGCCGAAGCCGAGCGCGGCGAGAAGGTCGAAGGCGGGCAAAGCGAGGTCTTCGGCGGGAATGCCGAGCGTGTCGCGGCAGAACTCTTCGCCAAGCGTCCACTTGTTGAAGGCGAACTTGATGTCGAAGGCGGTCGGCAGCGCCTTTTCGACTTTGGCGATGGCTTCGTCGGTAAAGCCCTTGGCCTTGAGCGTGGTGTGGTTGATCGCCGGCGCCTGGCTCAGCGTGCCGTGGCCGACCGCATAAGCCTCGATCTCGGCAATATCGGCTTCCGAATAGCCGAGGGTGCGCAGCGCTTCCGGCACTGCGCGGTTGATGATCTTGAAGTAGCCGCCGCCGGCGAGCTTCTTGAACTTCACCAGCGCGAAATCGGGCTCGATGCCGGTGGTGTCGCAATCCATCACCAGGCCGATGGTGCCGGTCGGGGCGATGACGGTCGCCTGAGCGTTGCGGTATCCGTTCTTTTCACCGAGCGCGAGCGCGCGGTCCCAGGCCGACTTGGCATGCGCGATGAGCGCCTTGTCGGGGCAGGCGGCGTGGTCGAGCGGCACCGGCGGTGTCGCGACCTTCTCGTAGCCGGTGCGCTCGTTATAGGCGGCGCGGCGGTGATTGCGCACGACGCGCAGCATGTGCTCGCGGTTTTTCTTGTAGCCGGGGAATGGCCCGAGCTTCCCGGCCATCTCGGCCGAGGTTGCGTAGCTGATGCCGGTCATGATGGCCGTGAGCGCGCCGCAGATGGCGCGGCCGGCATCGGAATCATACGGAATGCCGGAGGTCATCAGCAGGCCGCCGATATTGGCATAGCCAAGCCCCAGCGTGCGGAATTCGTAGGAAAGTTCCGCGATTTCGCGCGAGGGGAACTGCGCCATCATCACCGACATTTCGAGCACGACGGTCCAAAGGCGCACGGCGTGCTCGTAACTTTCGACCTGGAATTGTCCGGTCTTCTCGTCGCGGAACGTCAGCAGGTTCAGTGAGGCAAGATTGCAGGCCGTGTCGTCGAGGAACATGTATTCCGAGCACGGATTGCTGGCGCGGATTTCCCCGGATGCCGGGCAGGTGTGCCAGTCGTTGACGGTGGTGTGGTATTGCAGGCCCGGATCGGCCGAAGCCCATGCCGCATAGCCTATCTTTTCCCACAGTTCGCGCGCATCGAGCGTTTTCGCGATTTTGCCGTTCTTGCGATAGGTCAGATCCCATTTGGCATCGGATTCGACAGCCTTGAGGAAACCATCGGTCACGCGCACCGAATTGTTCGAGTTCTGCCCGGCGACCGTGAGATAGGCTTCGCTATCCCAGTCGGTGTCATAGGTCGGAAAATCGATGTCCTTGTAGCCCTGCTTGGCGAACTGGATCACGCGCTTGATGAAATTATCCGGCACCATCGCGCGGCGCGCGAGCTTGATCTCGCGCTTGAGCGCGGGGTTTTTCTCCGGCGAGAAGCAATCGTCGCCCGAACCTTCGCAATTCACGCAGGCCTTGAGAACGGCCTTCAGGTGCTTCTGGTTGATCTTGGAGCCGGTGACGAGCGCGGCCACCTTCTGCTCTTCAAGGACCTTCCAGTTGATATAGGTTTCGATATCCGGGTGATCGACATCGACAATCACCATCTTGGCGGCGCGGCGGGTGGTGCCGCCCGATTTGATCGCGCCGGCGGCGCGGTCACCGATTTTGAGGAACGACATCAGGCCGGATGATTTGCCGCCGCCGGAAAGTTTTTCGCCTTCGCCACGCAGCTTGGAGAAATTCGAGCCGGTGCCGGAACCATATTTGAACAGGCGCGCTTCACGCACCCAAAGGTCCATGATGCCGCCTTCATTCACCAGGTCGTCGGAGACGGACTGGATGAAGCAGGCGTGAGGCTGCGGATGCTCATATGCGGATTTTGATTTGGTCAGTTTGCCCGTGAAGGGATCGACGTAGTAGTGGCCCTGGCCGGGACCGTCGATTCCATAGGCCCAGTGCAGTCCGGTATTGAACCACTGCGGCGAATTGGGCGCGCACATCTGCGCCGCCAGCATGTAGCGCAGCTCGTCGAAAAAGGCCTGCGCGTCGTCTTCCGAATCGAAATAGCCGCCCTTCCAGCCCCAATAGGTCCAGGTGCCGGCCAGGCGATCGAACACCTGCTTGGATGAGTGTTCGCCGATATAGCGCTCATTCTCCGGTAAGGTAGCGAGTGCGTCCGCGTCCGCGACCGAGCGCCACAGGAACGAGGGAACGGAATTCTCTTCGACCTTCTTCAGCCGGGCAGGGACACCGGCCTTGCGGAAATATTTCTGCGCCAGCACGTCGGAGGCGACCTGCGACCAGAATTCCGGCACCTCAACATTGTCAAGCTTGAACACCACCGAGCCGTCCGGATTGCGGATCTCGCTGGTGGTGAGCCGGAACCCGATGCCGTCGTAACCCGACTGTCCATCCTTGGTGTAGCGCCGTTCAATTCGCATGTGTCTCTAGCCCCAAAATGCCGGACGGTTGACCACCGCCCTTTTGTCTCTGGCGGGCTTGTCCATGCCCACCGCTGCCTTTGCTCAACTCTTTCAACGCCACCCGCCACACATATGTGCCCGACACTCTGCTCTGGCACCGGTTCAATCCGGGGTTTTTGCCCCGCCGCGCACGCAGACCCCTTTCCCAGACGCCATGGTTCGGGCGCGGGTTGAGCTCGTCGACTGAAAAGCCGTATGAGGGTCCGGAGGGAACCTGAAACTCAACGCCACCGAACACACCAAAAGCTATGTGGACTTGCCGTGCTCGTCAACAAGAGATAGTCGGTAAATCTGAATCAAACACTAAATCTTGTGTCCAACGGTGAACTTCGGGGACAAACGGACCGCAAGAACACAGCCAGTATTGGCCCTTAGAGGACCCACGAAAAGTTTTTTTCTGAGGGGTGACGGGTAGGTTTTTATGCCTCCGGCCGTGACAGAAAAATGACGGAAAAATGGGACTTCCGCGCGCGGCCTCGGCAAAACCGGGCGCAACCGGAAACGGGGACAAGCACGGGAAAAATCGTCCGGCCGCCCGGTCGGAGTTCCTGATTCTCGAAATCAGGTCAGTGGCTTACGGCGCAGGCGGAACGCGTAGTTGAGGCGGGAGACGATACCCACGCCTGTGAATTCAACTTTGCGACGGGGCCACCGCGCGGCGCCAACAAATTACAGCGGCCACGGTGACAAGGCCGTGGAACCGGCGGAGGTGGTTGGATACGCTTCGGCGGCGCCTTTTTGGGGGAGAAAACGGATGTTCAAGTCGCTCCAAGCACTACTGGCGTTGGGACTTGTCACGTTATCAGTCTCGGTCCCAGCATTTGCGAAGCCCTATGGTCAGAAAAAATCGTGTCAGGATATCTGTACACAACGCTGCGAAATGTCGAGCTACGGCAAAAACGTATGCATCCCGAGCTGTCTATCGAAATGCAATATCGCGCGAGAGAAACACTGACGGATCGCGAATGCGATTTTTCGGGCATCGATCGCTGATTTTTTCAGGCATGTGCTTTCGAGGGAGCGGGCGCTGCAACAGCGCCCGCTCTGTTTTGTGGCAGGCCGGCTTTGCGGTCCATCGGTCAATTCCAGTTCGCGCCCGGCGGCTGCCGGGTGGCGACATTGATCCGATTGTAGAGATTGGTCACCGAGACCCAGAGCACCAGCGTGGCAAGTGCTTTCTCGTCAAAATGCCTGGCCGCTTCGTCCCAGATCGAATCCGGCACGGCCTCCGCGCTGTCGGCAATTCGCGTCATCGATTCTGATAGCCCAAGCGCGGCCCGCTCGGCATCGCTGAAAAAGGGCGTCTCGCGCCAGGCCGACACCGCGAACAAGCGCTCGTCGGTTTCACCTGCCTCTTTTGCATGTTTGACGCCGTAGTCGATGCAAAAGCTGCAGCCATTGATCTGGCTGGCGCGCAGATGGGCCAGGTGCAGTGTTTTCGGCGCTATGCCGCCCTTGGATACCACCCCGTATAACGCCTGCAACGGCTTGAGCGCCTCCGGGAGAAGGGCGGCCGGGTTTTTCATGCGTGCTGACATTGTCATCTCCATCATTTCTGTTGCGGGAACTTCTTGCTTTGTCGACGTTGCCCCTTCTGCCGGTGTCACACCGGCCGGGTGTCACTCGTCATAGACATGACGGACAGCGCGATTGGATTTGTGACGGATGGCAGAACAAAATTTACTGACCGCGCAATTCGAGGCCAACCGCGCGCGCCTGCGGGCGGTCGCCTACCGGATGCTCGGTTCCACCGCCGAGGCCGATGATGTGGTGCAGGAGGCCTGGCTGCGGCTCGCGCGCAACGACGTTGCCGATGTCGACAATCTCGGCGGCTGGCTGACCACTGTCGTTTCGCGCATCTGCCTGGACATGCTGCGTTCGCGCAAAATCCGTCACGAGGAAGAGCTCGGCCCCGACATCGCCGAGGAGGTTGCTGCGCCGGACGAGAGCGAGCGAAATCTGATGCTCGCCGATTCCATCGGTCTCGCGCTGCTCGTCGTGCTCGACACTCTGGCGCCTGCCGAGCGTATCGCATTCGTGCTGCACGACATGTTCGATCTCTCCTTCGAGGAGATTGCTCCCATTGTCGAACGCTCGGCAGTGGCGACCCGCCAGCTCGCAAGCCGCGCGCGCCGCCGGGTACGGGGCGCCAATTCCACCGCCGAGGCCGATGTCGCCCGCCGCAACAAGGTCGTCGAAGCCTTCCTGGTCGCAGCGCGCGGCGGCGATTTCGAGGCGCTGCTCGAGGTGCTCGACCCCGAAGTCGTGCTGCGCTCCGACCGTATCGCCGTACAGATGGGCTCGCCGGCCGAGCTGCGCGGTGCTGCAGCGGTCGCCAATGTCTTCAAGGGACGCGCGCAGGCGGCGCGGCCCGCGCTCATCGATGGTGCGCCCGGCGTTGCCGTCATTCTCGGCAGCAGATTGCGCGTCGTGCTCGCTGTGACATTTGCCGGCGACCGGATCGCGGCCATCGAGGCCTTTGCCGATCCCGAGCGTGTTGGGCGCTTTGAGGTGACGATGCGCGACGGTGATGATGCCTAGCCGGCGCGCTCGTCTTCTGGGCCGGCGCGGTTGCCGCTGAAGCTGATCTGGCGCGAATGCGGCAGCGCCTCCGGATGCTCTCTTTGCAGAAAGTCCACCAGTTTTTCACGCACTTCGCATCGCAGGTCGAAGGTCTGCCCGGATGAGCGGGCGCTCATCAGGCAACGCAATTCCATGGTGCCCTCCTTGAAGTCGGTGACCTGCAGGGCTGCGACCTGCCCATCCCATCGGTTCGATTCCTTGAGGATCGCGTTGAATTTCTCGCGGATGGCATCGACCGGCGCGCGATAATCCACATACATCATGACATTGCCGATCAGGGCCGAGCCCTCGCGCGTCCAATTCTGGAAGGGCTTTTCGATGAAATAGGTGAGCGGCACGATCATGCGCCGCAAATCCCATAGTTTGACGACGACATAGGTCGAGGTGATCTCCTCGATCGTGCCGTATTCGTTTTCAACAATCACCGCATCGTAGAGACGGATCGGCTGCGTCATCGCGAGCTGCACGCCGGCCATCAAGTTGCTCAGGACCGGCCGCGCCGCAAGGCCGGCGACGATACCGGCGACACCGGCGGAGGCGAACAGGCTCACGCCATACTGGCGTACTGCCGGAAACGTCATCAGCGCGACGCCGAGCGTGAGCATCACCAGCAATACGTCGATCGTGCGCGAGAGCACGCGCACTTGCGTGTTGTGCTTGCGTGCCAGCAGATTGTCGTCGACGTCGAGACGGTAACGGCGCAGGTAGAGATCGGCGGCGATATGCAACGCGATGATCGCGCCCCAGCCGATCAGCCCGATCACGGCAACCGCCATGATGCGCGCGAGCCAGGCTGCCGTATCCGGCTCCAATGGCGCAACCGGAATGGCCACGATCATCGCAAGGATCAGCAGTGCAGCCTTGGTGAGCCCACGCGTCTGGGTGAAGACGGAAAACAGGTAAGGATAGCGCTCCGCGAATGCGCGGCGGACAAGCTTGCGCGCCCAGCGGTGCAGCGCGAACGCAACGAGCACCGCGATGACCAGGATGAGCAATGCCACCACCGGGTCAGGCAGCCAGTTGAGAAGATCCTTGATCCAGGTCAGCGCGGCTCTGAGCGAATCCATGTGCCTTTCATATCATCCATGAAAGAGCGGCGAATATGGCCTGTTTTCTGGGCTACTCGTTCGTTCGCCGGGCAGGGGCGGGCGAACTGGCAAAACGCCCGCGTTCCAAGGGATTTCAATGCCCGGCGGCGCTGAAAAGTTTCCTGCCGAAACTGTTCAGCTGGTGGAAATCGCGAACCTTCGGGAACCGGTTGTGGACTTGGATATGCGTCGGGCCAGCGCGCGAGGACGCGAGCAGTGGTTGTGTGCAGCATCTCGACCATGACGGAATTCGTCATCACGACCGCCGCGACGCAGGCATGAATTTCTGTTCGAGCGATGACACATCGCGCCGCCGTGACGCACCTGGAAAACGGCCGATTGTAATTCTTGCATCCTCCGAATGGGGGATGACGTCGCATTCCACGCCGCTAATTTCAAAACGTGTCATTCAAGCCCGGTTCATCTCGGCACACGTAAATACGCGCCATCGGCAAGTCGAAACATAAGTTGAAACATTTGCGAACGGAAAGCGGAACGCAGCTTCTGAAAAGAAGGAAGGACAGAAAACTTAAAATGCACAAGACCAAGATCATCAAATCCCTGACGCTTGCCGCTTCGCTTGCGGCCAGCATCGTCATCACTACGGGTTCGCAAGACGCCATTGCGGCGTGTGATCCGCGTGATCATCGCACAGTCTGTGATCCAAACATACATGAACGCCCAACATGGACCGCACAGCCAGTCCAGAACCCGAACATCATCAAAGTAACTCCGACCGTCACTCAAAACGGACAACTTACCAACTGGAATAACGGGCATACGGTCTACGGTGTTCGAAATGATGGAACAACTGTCGGCACGCATGTTTCTGCAAACAACAAAATTTACACTCGCGTAAATAGGGATGGCTCCGTCGATAGAGTACAGGCGCTACGTCAAGCTGACGGCACATGGAAGGAGCAAGGTGTCATCCATCACACGCCACCACGGTCCTCGAATCATGTTGACCTGGGCAACTGCGGTATTTTCGGCTGCTGATTTCCTAAACACCAAATTTTCCTTACGCGCAGGCGCCGGAGTTAGCGGTGCCCGCGCGGCATTTTGCGAAGCGTGAACCGCGCCGTTTTGGCCCTATGTGCTTTAGCCTGTCCAACTGGACACGGGGGCGGTGAGGTGGCAGAAGCCTCTGGTCTCAACGGTAAATGCGCTGGGCGCGCTCGATGAAAATTTTCCTGCTCAAATTATTCACTTGGTGGAATTCGCAGACCTTCGGGACCCAGTTCTGGACCTGGATGTATGGCGAACCCGTAGGGAGAGGACGAGTTCGGCAACCGGTATTACCGGACGAGCGGAGGCAAGATCGACAAGACGCTCGGCTTTGAGCGCCGCTGGGTGATCTATAACGGCTATACGGAAGCCTCCTCGGTTCCCCCATCATGGCACGGCTGGCTTCACCACACCGTCGACACGCCTCCGACAGAGCAAACCTACAAGCCGTATCCGTGGCAGAAACCGCACCGCCCGAACATGACGGGCACTCCCGGCGCATTGCGTCCGCCCGGTTCAACACTCGCGGCTGGCCGCCGGCCGAAGGCAACCGGCGACTACAAAGCCTGGAATCCAGGGTCCGGCAATCAGTAACGGCCTGCCTTCTGTTCCCTCGCGCGCCCTTCCACCGCCGCATTCCCCGTGTTAACCGGACACGGCTATCGGCGTCAGGCGAATCCACGCCGGCCAGGCAACTAGCCGGATTTTGATGTCGCGTCGCACCTGTTTAATGGCGTTGTATGCGGTCGCGGCGACGCTCGTGACGATGCCTGCGCTTGCGCAATTTGGCTCGATCTTCAGCGAGCCGCCCCCGCGGCCGCCGGCCGACGTGCCGGGTGCGCGACCATCGCAGCCGCCGCCTCCGCCGCCTTATTATCCGGGCGCGCGCGACAACCCGCCGCCGCAGCCATTGCCCGCGCCGATGAGTTTGCCGCCGTCAAACCGGCCGGGCGGCGGCACGATCCAATCACAGCCGTTGCCTCCGCCCCCCGGTGGGTCAGCCGCGCCGCCAGCGGCGCAGCGTCCGCCGCAGGGAGCGGCCAACACGCCTGCGCCACCGCCGGCGGCCTTGCCGCCCGGCCCGGGTTCGCCACGCAATGCGCCGCAGACAAATCCTGCACCGCAGCCCAATGATGAAATCGTGGTCGAGCCGCCGCCGCAGCGCATCGCCAATCCGACCGCGGTATTTTCGGGCCTGGACAAAATCACCGGCCGCATCATCTCGTTCGATGTCGCGATCAACGAGACGGTACAGTTCGGCGCACTCCAGGTGACGCCGCGCGTGTGCTATTCACGTCCGCCGACCGAAACGCCGAATACCGATGGCTTTGTCGAGGTCGATGAAGTGACGCTGCAGGGCGAGATCAAGCGCATCTTCACGGGATGGATGTTCGCTGCAAGCCCCGGGCTGCACGCCGTCGAGCATCCGATCTACGACGTGTGGCTGACCAATTGCAAAGGTGGGCAGAACCCGAGCGTCGCGGAAGTGCCCGCCGATGCGCCGACCAAGCAGCCGGCGCGTCCTCAGCAGCCGCAGCAGCGGCGCGTACCGGCGCAACGTCCCCCGCCGCCGAATTTCATTCCGCAGCGGTAACCATCATTCGCCGGCGAGAGCCCGCATCATTTCGACGATAAGCTTTTGCGGGCATCCGGCCTGACCGAAATATTCAGTGGCGAATCGGCCCGCGGTTCACAATCGCCACCGTTTCGGCCCCGCTGACAGGCCGTCTGAGCGGCAGCGCTGCAAAGTCCGCCTCACCGATCAGAGCTTCCTCGAGCAGCCGGTGATAGCGGCGTTTGGGAACCTCGACCGCGCCGAAGGTCCGCAGATGGTCCGTGACATATTGCGTGTCGAGCAGCCGGTATCCGCCGGCCTTGAGCCGCGCGATCAGATGAACCAGTGCAATCTTGGATGCATCGCGTGTGCGGTGGAACATGCTTTCGCCGAAGAACGCGCGCCCAAGCGACACGCCGTAGAGCCCGCCGACGAGACGGTCGCCTTCATAGACTTCGACAGTATGGCAATGGCCGCGATCGAACAGCGTGCGGTAGATGCGGCGGATGCGTCCATTGATCCAGGTGCGGGCGCGATCCTGTTTCGGCTCGGCGCAACCGTCGATCACCGCATCGAAGTCGCGATTGATTTAGACCGTGCAGTGCGTTGAGCGGACGGTGCGCGCAAGCCGCGCCGGCAGGTGAAAACCTTCAAGCGGAATGATCCCGCGCATGTCCGGCTCGATCCAGTACAGGGCGGGATCGTCGGCGCCTTCCGCCATCGGAAAAATGCCGCATGCGTAGGCCTTCAGGAGGACCTCCGGCGTGATCTCGATGAACGTGTTTTCGCGGTTTGCCATGGTTCCGTTCGCCGAATGCAGCGATCGATAGTAAGTCAGCGCCATCAATTTGGCGACACGCGGGTTTTCCGGTCGATTTTTTTACTTTTTAGGTACTATAATTGCACCGAATTTGTGCGAGTTGCCCGCTCATCGCGTTGGCTTGCAAGGGCACTGGAGCGCATGGATGAGCCAAACGACGCAGCCGATTTCGGTCTTGCTGGTCGAAGATGAAGTCATGATCAGCAATCTCGTCGCGGATTGCCTGACGGCGGCCGGCTTTATCGTGCACGAGGTCACGACCGCCGATGAGGCGCTGCGCTACATCAAGTCCGGTGCCGACATCGACGTCCTGTTCACCGACATCAACCTGCCTGGTCGCATGAACGGCGCGGAACTTGCCGAGTATGCACGCGAACTGCGGCCGGAGATGCCTATCGTCTACGCCTCGGGCCGTTTCAAGCTGTCCGACATTTCTCCGCTGGTACCGCGCTCGCTATTCATGGCGAAACCGTATGACCCGGAAGACGTTTGCGCGCTGTTGACCCGGCTTACCGGCGCGAGTGGCGCGCCGGCGTAAGAATCTTCCTATGTATCCATTCCGCCGCGGGCAAGAAACTGCTCCAGCCAGTGGATGTGATAATTCCCGTCGATAATGTCATTTTCGCGCACGAGTGCGCGGAACAACGGCAATGTCGTTTCGATTCCATCCACCACCACTTCGTCGAGCGCGCGCTTGAGCCGCATCAGGCACTCGGTGCGGGTCTTGCCATGCACGATGAGCTTGCCGACGAGCGAATTGTAATAGGGCGGAATGGTGTAGCCTTGGTAGACAGCGGAATCGATGCGCACGCCGAGGCCGCCGGGCGCATGATAGTGCAGGATTTTTCCTGGCGAGGGCCGGAAGGAGACCGGGTTCTCCGCGTTGATCCGGCACTCGATCGCGTGCCCGCGAAATTCGACATCGCCCTGCTTGAGCGCAAGTTCGCTGCCGGCCGCGACGCGGATTTGTTCGAAAATCAGGTCGATGTCGGTGATCATCTCGGTCACCGGATGTTCAACCTGGATGCGGGTATTCATCTCGATGAAATAGAACTTGCCGTCTTCGTACAGGAATTCGACGGTGCCGACGCCGAGATATTCAATCGCGCGCATCGCCTTGGCCACCGTTTCCCCGATAGCATCGCGCGCGCCGGCGTTGAGCGCGGGCGAGGGGCCTTCCTCCCAGACCTTCTGGTGACGGCGCTGCAATGAGCAGTCGCGCTCGCCGAGATGGATGGCCTTGCCCTTGCCGTCTCCGAGCACCTGAATTTCGATGTGGCGCGGGCGCTCGAGATATTTCTCGATGTAAACGGCATCGTCGCCAAAGGCGGCTTTGGCTTCAGCGCGTGCCGTCGACAGCGCCATCGAAAGCTCGGCCGCCGAGCGCGCGACCTTCATGCCGCGCCCGCCGCCGCCGGCAGCCGCCTTGATCAGCACCGGAAAGCCGATGTCGTTTGCGACTTTGGTTGCTTCCTGATCAGTCCTCACGCCGCCATCCGACCCCGGAACCACCGGAATGCCGAGCTTTTTCGCCGTGCGTTTGGCTTCGATCTTGTCGCCCATGGTGCGGATATGCTCCGCCTTGGGGCCGATGAACTGCACGCCGTGTTCCGTCAGGATTTCGGCAAAGCGCGCATTCTCCGACAGAAATCCGTAGCCGGGATGCACGGCATCTGCGCCGGTGATCTCGCACGCTGAGAGAATGGCGGGGACATTGAGGTAGCTGTCCTTTGCCGCCGGAGGGCCGATGCAGACGCTTTCGTCTGCGAAACGCACATGCATGGCGTCGGCATCGGCGGTCGAGTGAACGGCGACGGTCGGTATGCCGAGCTCCTTGCAGGCGCGCAGCACGCGCAAGGCGATTTCGCCGCGATTGGCGATCAGGATCTTATCGAACATGCTGGCGGCTCATGTCGATGCCGTCATGGGCGGGCTTGTCCCGGTCGTCATGACGAATGAGAGGTCATGCATTCTCACTCAATAATCACCAATGGTTCGCCGAACTCGACCGGCTGGCCGTCCTCGAACAGAATTTGTACGACCGTACCGCCGCGCGGGGCCGGAATTTGGTTCATTGTCTTCATCGCTTCGACGATCAGCAGCGTGTCGCCGATTTTGACCTTGCTGCCGATATCGATGAAGGGCTTGGCTCCGGGTTCGGGCGCGGCGTAGGCAGTGCCTACCATCGGCGAAATGACGACGCCCGGGTGTTTCGCCGGGTCGAGTGGGCCGGTCTCGGCCGCGGGTTGCGACGGCGCGACCTCGACGCGTACGGCTGCGGGTGCAGCTGATACCGGGGCACCGCGCGCCACGCGCACGCGTTTGCCGTCCTGTTCAATTTCAATTTCGGTGAGGCCGGTCTCATCCAGGAGCGTGGTCAGCTCGTGGATCAATTCGTGGTCGACGAACGATGCTGACGACGTTGACGAATTGGACGACTTGGACGACTTTGCCATCACAGATCCATTTTGGCCGCGCACGACTCTATCCAAAGACCGGTTCCCGCATTGCGCGACCGCACGCGGGCGCTCACCCCTTTTGCCTGGCTCCGATCAGCGAGGCGAGACCTGTTATCGCCAGCACATAGCCGTCGATGCCGAAGCCGGCGATGACCGCTTTCGCGGCCTTGGAGACGTATGAGTTGTGCCTGAAGGTCTCGCGCTGATGGATATTGGTCAGGTGAATTTCGACGGCCGGCACCGTCGCCTGCACCGCAAGCAAAGCATCCAGAATGGCAATCGATGTGCTCGTGTAGCCGGCCGGATTGATCACGATCCCGGCGGCCTTCTTGGCATGCGCCTCCTGAATCCAGTCGATGAGTTCGCCTTCCTTATTCGACTGGCGGCAGACGACGTCCATTTCGAAACGCTTGGCGGTTTCGGCGCAAAGCTTTTCAACGTCGGCAAGAGTCGCGCGCCCGTATTTTTCGGGCTCGCGCGTGCCGAGCAAATTCATATTCGGTCCATTGAGGACGTAAATCGTCTTGGCCATGAAATCCCCGTCCATCCGCGCGCGGGACGCGCGGAAAACCGTGGGACTTTATAGGTGGCCGCGAGGATAAGGGGAAGCCCGGACAGCCGTCAGACCTGCGCTTTTGCTCCGTTGAGTGCCTGGGTTTCCGCCGCCGCCCAATCGACCACTTCCTTGAGCGCCGTTAACCTTCGGCGCCCGGCGGCTTTGGCTTTGCCGAAAATCTCGATCTGGCGGTCCGCGCTCGTGCCCGCCGTGGCGATCGCATGAAGGTGCCTGATTTCGCCGGCACAACCGAGAGCGTCGACGTCTTCCGCGATGAAGTCGATCACTTGGTCGAGCCACTGCGCGAGCGTGAGTGGGGAACGGGAAAACGGCTCGACGAATGTCGCCGCGATCCCATAGCGCTGAGCGTGCCACTTGTTCTCTTGAGTGATGGCGCGGCCGACGCGGTCGAACCCGGCATTAAGCGCACGGTCGCGGTCGAGCGCGCGGACGAGGCAGCGGAACAGCGCGGCGACGCCGACCGCATCATCAAGCCGCGTGCAGCTGTCGGCGACCCGCAATTCGATGGTCGGATTGTTGAGCGAGGATCGGATCGCCCACCAGATATAGCTCGCATCCGGAATGATCTTTGCCCAAGTGAGTGCACCGATGAATTCCTGATAGTCTTCGTTGGTGCGGAACAGTTCGGGCAGACCTGTGCGCGGCAATTCATCATAGGCGGCGAGGCGATAGCCGACGAGACCGGTGAGATGGCCTTGCCAGAATGGCGAGGAGGTCGAGAGCGCCAGCAGTAGAGGAAGGTAGGGTGTCAGCCGCATGATCAGGTTGATGCGGGTGTCGATATCGGGCACGGCGACGTGCACGTGCATCCCGCACAGCATGTTGCGGTACCCGATCATCTGCAGGTCATCCATGATGGGGCCGTAACGCGCTTTGCGCGTCACGACCTGGTCCGGCCAGTAGGCCAACGGGAACGTGCCCATGGCGGCCAACCCGAGCTTATGCTCGGCGGCGGCCTTTCCCAATGTCCGGCGAAAGTGCATGAGCTGGGCGCGCGCCTCCGCCATCGTCGTGCAGGGCGGTGTCGCAACCTCGATTTGTGACTGCAGCATTTCCGTCATGACCTGATCGCCGAGCTCTTTCTGCGCGCGCGCGAGGAATGACTTGTTCGCGCGCCGCACCGCATGGCGCGTCGTTGCGTCGAACAGAAAATATTCCTCTTCCATGCCGAATGTGTACATGCGCGCAACAACCGCCCCGGCGGAACTTTGTTCCGTCACGATATTGACGTGAAAACGGCCGCCGTGGCGAAGCCATCGGCGGCCGAAATTTATCAGGGAAACCGCGGCCGGTGCTAAAGGGCCGTCAGCAGTTAGGCTTTCCGCAGCGAGAGGTATTGACCTTTTCTTTCAGCGCATCGAGGCCAACCGCGCCAACAACCACATTGTCACCGATGACATAGCTCGGTGTCCCGTTGAGGCCGAGTGCCTCTGCGAGCTTGAAGTTTTCCTGCAAGGTGGCCTTTACCTCCGGGCTTGCCATGTCCTTGTCGAGCCGGGTCATGTCGAGTCCGATGTCCTTGGCGACGGCGAGCGCGCGCGCCTTGTTGGCCTCGCCGCGGCCGCCCAAAAGTTTCTGATGAAATTCGAGGTATTTCTTGCCGGACTTGTCCTGCATGCGCACGGCAACCGCCACCTGCGCGGCCTCCACCGACCCGGGGCCAAGCACCGGGAACTCCTTGAGGACGATCTTGAGCTTGGGATCGTCCTTGAGCAGCGTGAGCATGTCATCCATGGCGCGCTTGCAGTAACCGCAGTTGTAATCAAAGAATTCGACGAAGGTGACATTGCCGGTCGCGTTGCCGAGCACCACCTGGCGCGGCGAGCTGAACAGGGCCTGCGAATATTGCTTGACCGCGGCTTTGTGCTTTTCGGCTTCTGCCGCCGTCTGACGCTTCTCCAGTTCCGCCATCGCCTCCTGGATGACTTCGGGATGGGCAACCAGATATTCGCGCACGATCCGCTCGACCTCGCCGCGCTGCCCGGCGGAGAATTCGTCGGCGCTCGATGCACCGGGCGCCGCGAGGGCGAACAAGACCGCACTGGCGGCGGCGAAGATGCGTAATTTCGATGTCATGATTCCTGGTCCTTGTGACTTACTGGATGCCGGCACTGGTGTTCGGCGGTTTGACGTTGACGATATCGTCGGCCCGCACCCACGCGGGAGAGCCGATCGCAAGGCGAGTCTTGGCGCGCGTGGCCAGCTGGCGCGCCGTCTTGATATCGCCACGGCTGAATGCGGCCTGTGCCGAAGCGAGGTCGGCATTCGCGAGATCACCCTTGCGGCCGTAAGCCATCGCAAGCTGAGAATAGGCTTCGGGGGATTCCGGTTCGCGCGAGATTGCCGTGCGCAGCAGCGCGACTGCCTCCTCGGCGAGCTTCGGGTTGTTGGTCGCGTTGAGCGCCTGCGCCAGCAAAATTTCGATCAGTGGCGTGCTGTGCGAAAGCGTGACGGCCTGGCGAAGCGGTGCAACGGCCTCGCTCGGGTGGCCACCCTCCAGCAGGGCCTGGCCCTTGAGCTCATAGAAGTATGGATTGCCGGGCTCGACCTGGATCAGGCCATCGATTTGCGCGAGCGCCTGGCGAAGGTCGGAATGTCGGTAAGTCGAAATCGCGCGGGCATAGCGCGCGGGGAGGCTCTGGTCGCTTGCCGGATAGCGCCGCGCGACGGTATCGGGGCGTTCCAGGAATCCGGACAATTTTGCGCGCATGAGATCGTGCCGCAGCTGCAGCTGGGGCGAATCCTTGCGATCCCAGTATGGGCTCGCCTTTGCGCTGGTCTCAAGCGCGGCCAGACGGTCGGCGGGCATCGGGTGAGTCTGCATATACGGATCAATATAGCGCGAATTGAACAAAACTTCGTTGCTCAGACGTTTGAACAAGTCGACCATGCCGCGTGGAGACTGCCCAGTCGCGTTGAGAAACTTCAAACCTGCGTGATCGGCCTGATCTTCCTGGGTACGCACATAGGAGAGCAGCGAGCGCATGATTGCCGACTGCGGCGCCATGATGGCGGCAACGCCGACGTTGCCCGCGCCATTGCCCGCGCGTGAACCCGCGACGGCCGCGCCGATGCCTGCCAGCAATGCGATGATCGACGCGGTTTGCGCGGAGGCGAGCTGTTCGCGCAGGCGCTGGAGATGACCGCCGGCAAGGTGTCCGGTCTCGTGCGCAAACACGCCGATGATCTCGTTTGGCGTCTTCGCGTCGAATAATGCCCCCGCATTGATGAAGATGTGCCGACCATCCATGACGAAGGCGTTAAACGAGCGGTCGTTGAGAACGACGACTCTCACATTCTGTTTCGCGAGGCCGGCGACACGCAGAATGGGCGACGCATAATCGCGCAGAAGCTGCTCGATCTCCGCATCGCGAATGATCGGCAGGCCGCGCAACGCCTGTTCCTGCGCATGGACGGGGGCCACGGCAGGGCCGCCGCCGGCCGCGCCGAGCGCAATCGCCGTAACGAGCGCGACCGCGCGGGCTGCTGGCGCCCTGCGCCGCGTCCTGTTAGGTGTGCCGTCCAAGGACATACCGATGCACCGAATGGGCGTGAAACTAGTGACGCCCCACGGGGCGGTCAACGCGGCTCGCGATCACGACTGGGTCAGGGCGCTCGCCAACCGCAAGCAATCCGCGGAATACGGCAGCAGCGGGGCAGGAGGCAAGATCGGCCAAAAACGATGCTAGACGCCGCAAAAAAGCTGCTGGTGCCGTCGAAACGCAGCGATGTGCCACCATTCATCGTCATGGATGTGATGGCTGCGGCCGCGCAGCGTGAGGCACAGGGTGCCCTTGTCATTCATATGGAGGTTGGGCAGCCGGCCGCCCCGGCGCCCGCTGCCGCGATCAAGGCTGCGCAAGCAGCGCTCACGCGCGGCCGTATCGGCTATACCGAAACGCTCGGAATACCGTCGCTGCGGGCGCGGATCGCTCGCCACTACCGTGAGAGTTACGACCTTGCGCTCGATCCGGCGCGCGTGGTGGTGACCACAGGCTCGTCCGGCGGTTTCATCCTTGCGTTTCTCTCATTGTTCGAGCCCGGCGACCGCGTGGCCTTGGCCAATCCCGGCTACCCGCCTTACCGCCACATTCTTTCCGCGCTAGGATGCGAGCCGGTGTTGATCGAGACATCGGAAGAGACGCGCTGGGCGATGTCCGCCAAAGCGCTGATCGCAGCCCACCAGCACACGCCGCTTAAGGGTGTCGTGATCGCAAGTCCCGCGAATCCGACGGGCACGATGATGGACGCCGACGCCCTTGCGCGGCTGATCACCATCGCTGAGGCCGAGGGGATCCGTGTGATCTCCGACGAAATTTATCACGGCCTCGATTACGCGCTCGCGGCCGAGACTGCGGCCAATGTGTCGGACCGTGCAGTCGTTATCAATTCGTTCTCGAAATATTTTTGCATGACGGGATGGCGCGTCGGCTGGATGGTCGTGCCCGAAACGCTGGTGCGCACGATCGAGCGGCTGCAGGGCAATCTCGCGATATCGGTGCCGACGCTCGCACAGGTCGCGGCCGAAGCAGCGTTCGACGGGCGCGACGAAATGGAAGCGGTCAAGCACGGCTACGAGGAGAACCGGCGCATTCTCACGGAAGGTTTGTCGAAAGCCGGGCTCGATAAATTCCTTCCGGTCGACGGCGCCTTTTATCTTTACGCCGACATTTCCCGGTTTTCGGACGACAGTCTCGACTTCGCCAAGCGCATGCTCAACGAGGCGAGCGTCGCGGCAACACCCGGCATCGATTTCGATCCGATCGACGGCAGGCATTTCCTTCGCTTCTGCTACGCCGGTTCGGCTGCCGAGATGCGCGAGGCGGTGGAACGGATCGGACAGTGGCTCAGGCGGTAGCCCTGCGGTCCCCGTATTTTTGCTCGCGCTGCGTTATTTCTTGAACGCGCCAAGGATTGCGCGAATGCGCTCGCTGTTGATTCTATCTGACGGCGTCGTGTCACGCTCGGGTTCAAGCCTGGCGTCGCAATCGACATAGTTGGCGGAGACCATCTTTCCGGTCCGATTGTCGAAGCGGCGTTCTTCACAACGGCCTTTCTTGTCGGTCTCGACCACAATCGACGCGACCCGGTTTGCCGCTTCACCTCCGCTGGATGGCGACAGCGGGGTGACCTTTAACACCGCATCTCTGGCTTCGCGTTCCGGCGAAAAATATGAGCGGGCCGTCACGAAGGCGGCCAGCAGCAACATGACGACGAGCGTGGCCGACACGATGGCGGCGCGTCGGCCTTCTCCCGCCGAAAGCGCGCGTTTGGCGCTACCCGGTTTCGGTCTTGCCTGCTTGCTGTCCATTGGGTCCCACGAACCAAAATGACGCGTCTCCGTAAGACCTTATCCCCGCCGGCTTGATGAAAGTTAAACGAAACCGGTCAATTTGAATCGCCTTGAAACGAGCCTGGTTTGGGGCAAATCGTGACTGCAGCGCGTCGCCCCCGCGGTGGGGCATCTTTATTTAATGCGATCGATACCTACATCTAGGGCACACCAACCAACCCCAAAGCGCAGATGCTCGATTTTGCAACGCCGTCCGATGTCGGGGACGTCGGCGAAACGCGGTCGCCGTCCCAGTCCGATACCGAAATTCTCGACGCCTATTCGAATGCCGTCACGTCGGTGGCCGATGCCATCGGCCCGGCGGTGGTGCGCGTCGAGGTCCATAACAAGAATGGACGCCCCGCGGGCGTCGGGTCGGGCGTAATCATCGCGCCCGACGGCCTTGTGCTGACCAATTCCCACGTGGTGGAAGCCGCCAGGGAAGTGCAACTGCAGGACGCCGAGGGCCGCGTCATGGAAGCGCGGCGCCTGGGTGAGGATCCCGATACGGATCTCGCGCTGCTTCGCGCGGGGTCGGCGCGCGATCTGCCGAGCGCCAGACTCGGCGACTCGAAAAAGCTCAGGCGTGGACAACTGGTAGTCGCCATCGGCAATCCGCTCGGCTTTGAATTGACGGTGACTGCCGGCGTCATATCGGCGCTTGGCCGTTCCCTGCGCTCGCGCAACGGGCGCCTGATCGAAGATGTGATCCAGACCGATGCCGCCCTCAATCCCGGCAATTCGGGCGGTCCGCTTGTGTCCTCGCGCGGCGAGGTCATCGGGATCAACACTGCGGTGATCATGGGAGCCCAGGGCATCTGCTTTGCGGTCGCGAGCAACACGGCGCAGTTCGTTCTCAGTGAACTAATCCAGCATGGGCGCGTGCGTCGGGCCTATATCGGCGTGTCGGCGCAGACGACGGCAGTGCCGCGGCGGCATGCACGCATCGCCGAGATCGAGAATGCAACCGGAGCGATGATCACCACGCTTGAGCCGCAGGGCCCGGCCGCCACAGCCGGCCTGATGAGCCTCGATACGATCGTGCGGGTGGACGGGATGCCGATCACCGGCGTCGATGATCTGGTCCGCCTGCTCAATGGCGAGCGCATCAACCGCGGCGTGAAGATCGACGCACTCCGGCGCGGACAGCTGCGTACATTCGCGGTGAAACCGCTGGAACGGCCTGCCGTGCAGGCCACCAGCCGCTGATCATTCGGCGCTATTGCGGCTTGGGCGGCGGCGCCGACATCTTTTTCGCGTTTTTCCGCGCGGGCGGCTCGTAGTTACCGCTGGCCATGCATTTCTTGATAAAGGCGTTGCGCTTGGCGCCCTCAAGCTGCTGGCTGTCTGCGCCGACTTTGCACGTCTCCATCTTTTCCTGCGAGGTGACTGCCCCAGCCGACGTTACCGCCAGCAGCAGGGGGATCGAAGCGATTGCCAGGATTCGCAGCATCAGGTCGGCTCCTTGTGAGTATCGACGTGCGTGGACGATAACATGTTTCTCGGCGAAGTCAGTCCTCGCGGCAAACGATGGTGAGACTAACCCAGCCCGCGGCCATGATGCCGGTAACAGGCGACTGCACGCGGACGACACGGAAAAATTTCAGCTCTTGTCTCCCAGAAGACGCTTGGCCCACCATCCGCGCTTGGGAGTTGCCGCTTCGTCGGCTCCGGTGCTGGAAATGACCGGTGTTGACGGCGGACTGTTCGGCGGCGCCGACGATGCGCTATCGGAATTAAAAGCTGCGGGCTCACGAATGGTCGAGCGACGCCGAGGCGTCTCTTGCGGGGCAGCGGGTACAGCGTTCGAATCCGCCTGTCGGTGCCCGGCGTTCCTCGATCGGGGGCGCATATTCCGGTGCACTGTCATAGTTTGACGGCCGGTCCGTTTCCTCAGCCCCGTTCGTAAGCTCGGATTCGGGCATGCCCTCTGACGCATTGAATGGCCGTTCGCCATTGCGTTGCCGGTTTCGTCGGCCACCGCGCCGGCCACGCCTGCGGCGGCGGCGCGGCTCGCCTTCGGCAATCGGGCCGCTTTCCTGCCGCGGCTGCGATTGAGTAAATTCATCCTGGCCGTCCGCGCCAACACCGTCACTATCCTCAGGCGCGACGGCGTGCTCCGCGACGGTCTCGTGCAACAACGGCTGCCCGCCTTCGCGCGGCTCGCCGCTGCGACCGCGTCCGCCGCGGCCGCGTCGCCGCCGCCGGCGACGGGCGCCATCGCGCTCCCCTTCAACGCGTGCTTCGCTTTCCGCTTCCGGCGCCACCGGTTCCTGCTCTTCGCCATCGTCAGCGGCGATAACTGCGTCCTCAATTTCTTCGTCGGCTTCTTCGACAGTCTCTGTCACTTGCGGCTGCTGGGCGGCAAGAATGCGCGCCGCTTCCGGAGTGTGCACCTGTTCGCCCCGGTCGATGACGTAAGACTGCTGGCCGGTCACGGAGGGGTCGGCAGAGACCGTTATGACGATGCGGAATCTCTCCTCCAGTGCTCTCAAATGCGCACGTTTGTGATTGAGCACATAGAGCGCGACTTCGGCGCGCGTCCGCACCAGCAGATTGTGGGTCGCTCCCTTGATCAGCATTTCTTCGACAGCGCGCAGCAATTGCAGCGCGACTGACGACACGGATCTCACGTGGCCGGAGCCGCCGCAGATGGGGCATTTCTCGGTCGAGCTTTCCAGCACTGACGTGCGAATGCGCTGGCGAGACATTTCCAGAAGTCCGAAATGCGAAATTCGGCCAACCTGGATGCGGGCGCGGTCATGCTTGAGCGCTTCTTTGAGGCGCCGCTCGACGGTGCGATTGTTGCGACCCTCATCCATATCGATGAAGTCAATGACGATGAGCCCCGCAAGATCGCGCAATCGCAACTGCCGTGCGATTTCCTCCGCTGCTTCGCAATTAGTCTTCAGCGCGGTGTCTTCGATGTGATGCTCGCGCGTGGCGCGGCCGGAGTTCACGTCGATCGCGACCAGGGCTTCAGCCTGGTTGATGACGATGTAGCCGCCGGAGCGCAGCTGCACGACCGGCGTAAACATGGCGTCGAGCTGGCTCTCGATGCCGTACCGGGTGAATAGCGGCTGCGTGTCCTTGTAATGCTTGACGTACTTCGCGTGGCTCGGCATCAGCATGCGCATGAACTCGCGCGCTTCCTTGTAGCCTTCGTCGCCGGAGACGACGATTTCCTCGATGTCCTTGCCGTAAAGATCGCGAATTGAACGCTTGGTAAGCGAGCCTTCCTCGTAGACGAGCATGGGCGCGGTCGATTTCAGCGTAAGGTCGCGCACCGTTTCCCAGAGCCGCAGCAAATATTCGAAATCACGTTTGACTTCGGTTTTTGTGCGGCTTGCGCCCGCCGTGCGGAGGATCACTCCCATGCCTTCCGGCACTTCCAGTTCCTGGGCAATCTCCTTGAGCCGCATGCGGTCATCGGCCGACGTGATCTTGCGGGAAATGCCGCCCCCGCGCGCCGTGTTAGGCATGAGAACGGAATAGCGCCCGGCGAGAGAAAGGTACGTTGTCAACGCCGCGCCCTTGGTGCCGCGCTCTTCCTTGACGACCTGCACAAGCATGACCTGCCGGCGCTTGATCACTTCCTGGATTTTGTACTGGCGGCGGAAACGGGGCACCCGTTCCTGCACTTCTTCAAGTGCGTCGGCGCCGCCGACCGATTCAACGGCTTCGTCCTCGGCGTGCTCTTCGCTGTTGCCGTTGTCGCCAGCGGAGCCGTTGGCATCCTGCGGCGATGCATCGGCGGCGTGATCGAACTGTTCGAATGATGCGGTATCGGCGGTCAGTGCGCCTTCCGCGGCCGCGGATGGCTGTTCTCCCTCGGCCACCGCCTCATGAGGGGCCTCGTCGGATGGATAGGTGTAATCTGCAGCGTGGCTCCGACTCCCGTGGGCCGCTTCTTCGCCGCTCTTCGTGGCTGAATTCGTGCGAAACCGGTTCGTGATCCTGCGGTTGGCCCGCGAAGTCAGCAATCTGATCCGCCCCCGAGTCTGGGAAAGCCGTTGCGTCGGGCTGCCCCGACGATTCCTCGCGGGGCGATTTCTTCGTTGCCAGCCGGTTCGCTTTGCACGTTGTCGCGATCGCGTTGGCGTTGGGCACCGCGGTGGTGGTGGCGGCGTCCACGCCGTCCCGCGCGGCTGTCAGCCTCTGCTTCGGCAGCGCGTTGGTCATGCTCCTCCTGCGCGAGAAGCGCCTGCCGGTCGGCGACGGGGATCTGGTAGTAGTCCGGATGGATTTCCGAGAACGCCAGAAATCCGTGACGATTGCCGCCGTAGTCGACGAAGGCCGCCTGCAATGACGGCTCTACACGGGTGACTTTGGCAAGGTAGATATTACCGCGAAGCTGTTTGCGGTTGGCGCTCTCGAAGTCGAACTCCTCGACGCGATTGCCGCGTAGTACGACGACCCGGGTCTCCTCCGGGTGGGTCGCATCGATCAACATTTTGTCGGCCATTGGAAATTCTCACTGGGCCACGCGCTCCCGCTGGCTCGCGCGAAGTAGACGGCGCAAGACGATTGTCCGGGGAACTGGCCTGATTGGTGTGGATGGAAAGGGCCGCGAGGCCGAAATCCATACCACCGCGCGCCGCCTCAGCGGCGGCGCGTGGGTTATGGACTTCAAAATACCTTTGCTGCGTCAGTGGCAGCATGAAACTTGCGACCCGTAGCGCTGCGGTCGCACCGCATCGGGCGCGAACCGAGGTTTCTCGTTGCTCACGGCTAGGTCGCGAACGGCCATACGAGCCGCGCGCTGATCCGGGTGTCCTTCACAAGGGTTTCGGCTCGTTTCGCTTGGCCGTCCGCCGACCTCCTCGAGGGGGGCGGTACAGGACCTAAGCGGCCGGGGCCCGAACGCGGCACAACCGGAACTCTAACCATCAGCAAACTCTTCATACGGCCCTGAACCTTGACTGGCAAGGGAAGCTTTGCAGATAGGCCACACCGGCACGCCGAATGATGCCCTTAATCAAGTTCCGTTAACCGAAGGGGGCCTTAATGGGTTAAAAAGCACTCCAAAAGGGTCAGGATTCGTGACAGCCCGCGCTATCACCATCGCCAGTGCTCTGGCCTGTGCGCTGCTTTTCGACTCGGCCGGCATGGCCGCCGAAAACGGTGTGACGGAGCGTGCATTGGCCGCCGTGACGGAGCAGCCGGTCGTTGCCGCCGATCTTCGCATCGGCGGGGACGACAAGCGCACGCGTTTTGTCGTGGATTTGAATCGCAAGATCGACGTCGCTGCTTTCGCGCTCGCTGACCCCTATCGTGTGGTAGTCGACCTGCCGCAGATCACCTTCAAGTTTCCGGCCAAGGCTGCTGAACAGGGGCGCGGCCTGGTCAAGGCCTTCCGCTACGGGCTGATCATGCAGGGCGGATCCCGCATCGTGATCGACACCAAGGGTCCGGTCCGCATCGAGAAGGCATTCGTTCTCGATGCAACGGATAGCCAGCCGGCCCGGCTGGTCCTTGATCTTGCCGCTACGGATCGCACGAGCTTCATGCGCGCGATCGCGCTGGAGAATCGTCCGGTGCGCAGCGCGGCGGTCAAGCCGGTCGATATACCGCCCAAGGCGGATGGAGATTCTCGTCCGCTGGTCGTGCTCGATCCCGGCCATGGCGGCATCGATACCGGCACGCGCGGCTCGGGCGGCGAACTCGAAAAAGATATCGTGCTTGCATTCGCGCAAACGGTGCGTGGACAGCTCGAGAGCAGCGGCAAATACCGCGTCGCAATGACACGGTCGGACGACACTTTCATCCCGCTCGGCGATCGGGTGCGTTTTGCCCGCGGGCGCAATGCGGGGCTATTCATATCGATCCACGCTGATGCGCTGCCACGCAACGAAGGCCAGGCCGAGGGCGCGACCGTGTACACTTTGTCCGAGACGGCGTCCGACGCGGAAGCGGCGAGACTAGCCGAAGCTGAAAACAAGGCTGACGTAATCGCCGGGGTCGACCTCACCACCGAACCCGATGACGTCGCCAACATCCTCGTCGACTTGGCGCAGCGCGAGACCAAGACATTTTCCATGCAATTTGCGCGCACGGTCGTCGACGAGCTCAAGACCGCCGCGCGCCTGCACAAGCACCCGTTGAAATCGGCCGGGTTCAAGGTTCTGTTGGCACCTGACGTGCCTTCGGTTCTCATTGAACTCGGCTACATGTCGACGAAGGACGACCTCAAGCAGCTCAATTCCGCGAGCTGGCGCGCCCGCTCGGCGCAAGCCTTGGTTAAGGCGATCGATGCATTCTTTACGCCGAAGATCGCCGGTACCGGCGGGGGGCGCCACTGAATGGGCCATAATCGGGATTGCTGCCTGAGCGACCGGCCTCAGTTTCAACATAAAACCCGGCAAACACAGACTCGAACCGCAGCCTTTGGCGCAGACGGCGGTGGCTTGGCCGTAGTAAAAAGCCTATGGGTCTTGCGGCTATCCGCCACCAAGGATGAAGTCCGCAACTTGGCGCAAGGCGGGATCATTCGACCATGAAGCTCATGTTACGCTTCCTCGGCTTTCTCTTTGCGGCCGGCACCATTCTCTTTGTGGTGGGCGTGGCGGCGGCCGCCGGCTTGCTTTGGCATTTTTCCAAGGATCTGCCGGACTATTCGCAACTGCAGGACTACGAACCGCCGGTCATGACCCGCGTGCACGCGGCCGACGGATCGCTTGTCGCCGAATATGCCCGCGAGCGGCGCCTCTACATCCCGATTCAGGCGGTGCCGAAACTCGTCATCAATGCGTTTCTCGCCGCCGAGGACAAGAATTTCTACGAGCATGGCGGACTTGATTTCACGGGCATCGCGCGCGCCGCGTTCAATTACCTTCAGAACTACGGATCGAGCCGGCGCCCGCAGGGCGCTTCGACCATCACGCAACAGGTCGCCAAGAACTTTCTGCTGACGAACGAACTTTCGCTCTCGCGGAAAGTAAAAGAGGCGCTGCTGGCGCTCAAGATCGAGCGCACCTACAGCAAGGACAAGATCCTCGAGCTTTACCTGAACGAAATCTATCTCGGTCTTGGCGCCTATGGCGTCGCGGCGGCTTCGCTTGTCTATTTCGACAAGGCCGTCAACGAACTCACGGTTCCCGAAGCGGCCTACCTCGCATCGTTGCCGAAAGCGCCGAACAACTATCACCCGTTCCGCCAACGCGAGCGCGCGATCGAACGACGTAATTGGGTCATCGATCGGATGGCCGAAGCAGGATTCGTCAAAAACGCCGATGCCGAAAACGCAAAACGCTCGCCGCTCGGCGTCACGACCAAGGCGGCGAGCGGCCACACCTTTTCCGCCGAATATTTCACCGAGGAAGTCAGGCGCGAGCTCTACGAACGCTATGGCGAAAAGAAACTTTACGAAGGCGGCCTGTCCGTTCGTACGTCGCTTGATACCAAGTGGCAGGTGCTTGCGCGCAAGGTGCTCAGTGAAGGGCTCGTGCGGTTTGATCAGCAGCAAGGCTGGCGCGGTCCGGTGGCTAAGATCGACATCAGTGGCGATTGGGGCGTCAAGCTTGCCGATGTGAAGGCTTTGTCCGACGTCGCGCCGTGGCGGATTGCCGTCGTGCTCGAAGTGGGCGATCAGTCGGCGCGCATCGGGCTGCAGCCGGGACGCGAGCCGGGCGGCTTTGTCAGCAAGGAGCGCACCGTCGGCATCATGCCGCTCGACGGCATGAAATGGGCCAAGACCGGAGGCAAAGCTGTCGCAAAAGCCAGCCAGGTCGTGAGCCCCGGCGATGTGGTTTATGTCGAGCCGACCAAGGCCGAAGGCCAGTACAGCTTGCGGCAGGTGCCGGAAGTATCGGGAGCGATGGTCGTCGAAGATCCGTTGACGGGCCGCGTGCTCGCGATGGTCGGCGGCTTCTCCTATGACCAGAGCCAGTTCAATCGCGCGACGCAGGCGTTGCGTCAGCCGGGTTCGTCATTCAAGCCGTTCGTCTACGCTGCCGCGCTCGACAATGGATACACGCCGTCGACGATTGTCCTCGATGCGCCCCTGGAAATCGATCAAGGTCCCGGTCTCGGCGTCTGGCGCCCCGAAAACTACGAAGGCAATTTCTACGGACCTTCGACGCTGCGTTTCGGCATCGAACATTCGCGCAACGTGATGACCGTGCGCCTCGCGCAAGACATCGGCATGCCGCTCATCGCCGAATATGCCAAGCGCTTCGGCGTCTACGACGAGTTACCGCCTTATCTTTCATTTGCGCTCGGTGCAGGTGAGACGACGCTGCTGCGGATGGTCACCGCCTACGCGATGATCGACAATGGCGGACGCCGGGTCAAACCGACACTGATCGATCGCATTCAGGACCGTTACGGCCATACGGTCTACAAGCACGACGAGCGAGAGTGTATCGGCTGTGACGCCAAGAAATGGGAAAATCAGCCCGAGCCTTCCCTGGTCGACCGGCGTCAGCAGGTGCTCGACCCGATGACGGCCTATCAGATCACATCGATGATGGAAGGCGTGGTCCAGCGCGGCACCGCCGCGGGCGCAGGCTTCCAGAAGGAAGTCGGCAAACCTGTTGCCGGCAAGACCGGCACGACGAATGACGAGAAGGACGCCTGGTTCATCGGCTTCACGCCGGACGTCGTCGTGGGCGTCTACATGGGCTACGACAAGCCGCGTCATCTGGGGCGCGGGGCGACCGGCGGGCACCTCGCCGCGCCGATCGTGAAGGACTTCATGAAAGTCGCACTCGCCGACAGGCCGGCGGTGCCGTTCCGCGTGCCGCCCGGCATCAAACTCGTGCGTGTCGATCTCAAGACCGGCATGCGTGCGGGCCCCGGCACCGAGCGGGCAATCCTCGAAGCTTTCAAGCCGGGTACCGCGCCGCCTGACAGCTACTCGGTCGTGGGCAGCGGCGATGGCAGCGATGGTGGCGGCGGCCGGGCATGGGGCGTCGGCGTGAGCCCTGACGCCGACCGCGCGGTTCGCTCCGGCACGGGCGGCTTATACTAGTCACGCACCTCTCACCCCCGCGAACTCGCCGCTGTGAGGCAAGCGAGTTCGCGCGCGTTCGGTAAAGCAGACTCTACGCAGCTTTCACGTTTACGTTGCGCTCGGCGAGGGAGGTCAGTTTCGAGTCGGCGGCCTTTTCCTCCTCGAGGTTTTGCTGCAAGACGCTCGCACAATCCGGCCGGCCGAGTTGCTTCGCCCAGGCGATCAAGGTGCCATAACGGGTCATCTCGTAGTGTTCCACGGCCTGCGCAGCCGCAATGAGCGCGGCGTCGAGCACGGTTTTATCATCCACGTCGCCGCTCAGTTCGTCGGCTTCTTCCATGATGCCGTCGATCGCAGGGCAATCGACGCCCTTGGCTTCGACGCCGTGCATCTTGAAAACCTGTTCCAGGCGTTTGACGTGGTTTTTGGTTTCGCCGAGATGTGCTCTCGAAACCCTGCTTGAGGCCGGCGTCGGTCGCCTTTTCGATCATTTCAGGCAGGGCCTGCACGATCTGCTTTTCGGCGTAATAGATGTCGCGCAGTTGGTGCACGAAGAGATCGTCGAGGGTCTTAATGTCTTTGCTAAAGAGGCCCATGGGTATCCTCGCTTGTGGCTGGTCATTGAGGGAGCTCGTGTACTCCTGGTTCGTCAATTCATCCTCGACACCATTGTTCCTGGGTAGCGACCGCTTCTTTCGGATGGAGATTATGGGTTGCAGCGTGCGATCAGGGACGCTACATGCGGAACAATTCAGGCCAAGGACGAATTGATGCGCGCGGAAACCCAGAATCTGGTCGAGGAAATCAAGCAGTCGGTGCGGCTGCTGAGGAGGCATCTTTGACGTCGATTCCGCGACTTGGCGGCTTGCTGAATTAAATAAGGATTCCGAAGACCCAAATCTGTGGAACGATCAGGCGCGAGCGCAGCGGGTAATGCGAGAACGCGACGCGCTTGACGATCAGCTCAAGGCCATTGGCCGCATCGAGCAGGAGCTCGAGGATCAGCTGACACTGACAGAGCTCGGGGAATCGGAGAAAGACGAAAAAACAATCGGCGAAGCGGAAACCGCACTCAAGCGACTGAAGGCGGAAGTCGCGCGGCGCGAACTGGAAGCGCTGCTGTCCGGCGAAGCCGACGCCAACGACTGTTATCTTGAAGTCCATGCCGGCGCCGGTGGCACGGAGAGCCAGGATTGGGCCAGCATGCTCATGCGCATGTATGTGCGCTGGGCGGAATCGCATGGATATAAAGTCGAGTGGATTGAGGAAAGCGAAGGCGAGGGCGCCGGCATCAAATCGGCGACGGTCATGATCAAGGGTCACAATGCCTATGGATGGCTCAAAAGCGAGAACGGGGTGCACCGCCTGGTGCGCATCTCGCCTTTTGACTCCAATGCGCGGCGGCATACGTCATTCGCCAGTGTCGTGGTTTTCCCGGTCGTTGACGACCGCATCAAGATAGACATCAACGAGAATGATGTGCGGACCGACGTCATGCGGTCGGGTGGTGCCGGCGGGCAGCACGTCAACAAAACCGAGTTGGCGGTTCGTCTCACGCACATTCCGACGAATATCGTGGTGAAGTGCCAGCAGGACCGCTCCCAGCATCGCAATCGCGCGATGGCGTGGGACATGCTGCGGGCAAAGCTTTTTGAAATCGAAATGAAGAAGCGCGAAGAAAAGGCGGCAGCGGAACAGGCGGCCAAGACCGACATCGGCTGGGGCCACCAGATTCGGTCTTACGTCCTGCAGCCTTATCAGATGGTGAAGGATCTGCGGACGGGCGTTTCAACTTCGAATACCGCCGGCGTGCTCGACGGCGATCTCGACGAATTCATGCAGGCAGCGCTCGCGCAAAAGGCATTCGGCGGCGGGCCCGAGCAGGTCGAGGATGTGGAGTAGGAACTTATACGTCGCCCAGTCTTAAGCCAGCGCGCAGGAATTTCTGCGGATCGACGGCCTCGCCGTTGACGCGCGTCTCATAGTGCAGATGCGGGCCGGTCGAACGGCCGGTCGAACCTATTCTGCCGATGACCTCGCCGATGCGGACGATTTGGCCGACCTTCACGTCGATCTCCGACAGATGGCCGTAACGGGTTGCCAGGCCATTGCCGTGATTGATCTCGACCATATTGCCGTAGCCGCCTTCGCGGCCTGCAATAGATACGCGGCCGGTCGCGGTCGCGCGCACAGGTTCGCCGATCTCTCCACGCAGGTCGATGCCTGTATGAATCGCCGGGCGGCCCAGAAATGGATCCATGCGCATGCCGAATGGCGAACTCATGTCGACTTCGCCGATAACGGGCTTGCGAACCGGCACGGCGACCAATGCGTGCGTGAAGCGATCGACTTGCGCGCGGGCGACGTTGATGCGGTAAAGCTGACGATCGAACGCGCTGGCGCCGGCGGGCGGTGGCTTGAGCGGGACAAATGGCCCGCCGACCGCACCATCGGCGCGCCCTCGCGCGGCATCCACTCCGAGATCGGCGAGCACGCTGTGCATGCGGCGCATTTTCGTGTCGATGCGATCTTCGAGATCGGTGAGTGCGTTTGCCTGTTTTTGGTCGATCTTGTCGAGCGACAGCGAAATGCGCGCCAGCATACCGTTGAGCCCGCCGGCACTCGTACGTTCGGCAACTTGTGTAGCCAAGGCCGGCAGTTCACGCGATTGCAGCCGCGCCTCGCGGTCCGGCGGCGCAACGAAAATAACTGTGTCGTTGATCGGCGAGGCTCGCGGCGGTTTTTCTGCAGGCGAAACGCGGGCCGGGTTTGATCGTCCCTGTTGCCGATACATCGCCGCCGAGCGCGAGCGTGCGCTGTTCCAGTGTCGCCTGGCGCTGCAGCAATGCATTGAGTTTTTTCTCGAATTGTTCCTGGTCGAGCAGCTGACGACTCGTGATGCGATCGACTTGCGCGCGCAGTTCGGCGATCCGGTCTTCGTAAGCAAACTGCAATTCGGCCTGCCGGCCGATCAGCCGCGTGAGGACGTTATCGCGAAATGCGAAATAGCTGCCGGTCGCGATCGACCACACCGCCATGACCACCAGCCTGCCGACGACAATCCAGAATGCGACCGGGCCAATGCGAATTTGATGTCCAGCATGGGTGAGGTGTAGCCGCCGTGACTGCGATGGAGATGGCGCGACATCGACCGCGGCCGATTGTGCCCGCGGATGTGGGTGGCGGGCGGCCGGGTCGGCTGCCGGGTATGCGAGGAAGACGAGTACGACATCGACGCTCCGCGCCGGTTCGGCCGTGATCGAGCCGCTGGCCAGCAGAGGCCGATATCAATCCGATATGGTTAAGAAACCGGTAATTGGGATGCGGTATCGCTGGGATCCTCCAGCAATTGCCGGGGATTACGCATTGCGGGCGGCTGAAAGCACTTCTCTGGCGTGCCCTGGCACCCGCACCTTCGGCCAAATTCGAATGATGCGGCCGTCGGGGCTGATGAGGAAGGTCTTGCGTATGACTCCCATATTTTTGCGCCCATACATCGACTTCTCGCCCCAGGCTTCGTACTTCGTCAGCATCTTCCTGGATTCGTCGGACCCCAGTGCAATGCCGAGCCGGTGCTTGGATTTGAATTTATCCTGCGCCGTCACCGGGTCGGCCGATACGCCAAGGATGGCGGTGTTGGCCTTGGCAAAATCAGCCCGCAGGCGGGAAAATTCGATGGCTTCCTTTGTGCAGCCCGGCGTATCGGCCTTCGGGTAGAAATAAAGGACGAGGTTGCCGCCCTTGAAATCGGCCAGCGAGACTTTGCCGCCGCCGTCCGTCAGAAGGGTGAAGGCCGGAGCCTTCGCACCCGCAACAAGTTCGCGGCCCATGTGCCTTCCTTTCGTCGTTTTCAAGCGGTCATGTCGCACATGCCACTTGCGTCGGAGGGGCGCAACGGGTTCCGTCAATATGTGCCGTGGGCCGCGCGGGTTGTTTGCCTGGTCGGCAGTACGCTACGCACGCTGCGTCAGACGAGGGGCGCGATCCAACGCATGACAGGCGGCGAACACGAACACGGCCATCGGGCCCATCACGCCATCGCCGTTGGGCATGGGCAGCATCGCCATCGCGTCGTGCGCGCATCGCCTCGTCTGCGCTGGAACGGACTGCGCCATCGGGTACGCAATGTGTTTCGCATGCGGTTGCTCCGGCGGCTGTTCGTCACCGTCGTTGTTTCTTTTGTAGTGGCGACCGTTGTTGTACTCGGCCTGTGGTGGCGACTTTCAAGCGGACCGATCGAGCTGGACATTGCAACACCGTGGTTGAAAGCCGCCATCGAGGAAAACTTCGGCGGCAATCATACTGTCTTCGTCGGCGGTACGCAGCTCGAACGCGACGAGAAGGGCCGCACGTCGCTGCGCTTGCGTGACATCGTCGTGCGTGATCCGGATGGTGCCATCGTGGCCAGCGCGCCCAAGGCCGAAGTCGGGCTTTCCGGACAGGAGCCTGTTGTTTGGCCAGCTGCGCGCGCAAAGTCTCAATCTGGTCGGCGCCGAAATGGCTGTGCGAATTGAAGCCGACGGCCGCCTGACCGTGTTTGCCGGCGCCGACAAACGGCCTATCGCCGTCGCCGCGCCGGTGGCAGCGACGCCGCCCATCGAACAAGCTGCGTCTTCAGTCGATCCGCAAGCCGTGCTGAATGCGGAGTTCGAGCAACTTGCCGGCGTCATGGCCTGGATCGATGCGCTTGGCCAGACCGGTCTTGACGGCCATGACTTGCGCGAACTGGGTCTCAAGAATGGCAATCTGGTCGTTGACGACAGGCGCAACGGCAAGCGTTGGACCTTTGACGGCATCAATGCGAGTCTGACGAGGCCGCGGCATGGCGGCGTCATATTCCGGCTTGAATCTGACAATCCCGAAGCGTCCCTGGGTCATCAGCGCGGCGATGCGTCCGCTGGCAGATGGCATGCGCGCCGTCGGCATCGAGGCGCGCAAGGTATCCACGCGCGACATTCTTCTGGCGATGCGAATGGATGCGGACGATTTCGATGTCGACCTGCCGTTGTCCGCAAGTATCCGCGCCGACATCCTCGCAAACGGAACGCCGCAGACGGTGCAAGGCCAGGTCGTCGCAGAGAAGGGAACGATCACCGATCGAGGCAACGATAAAGTGAGCGTCGATATCGATCACGCCGATTTCCGATTTAGCTGGGATGGACGCCGCCATGCCTTGATCATGCCGTTTCAGGTTCAATCGGGCGGCAATCAGTTCACCATGCGCGCGCACCTTGGAGGCGCCGCCCGAGCAAAACGGCACGTGGCTGCTCAATATTGCCCGGAGCGATCCGGTGATCGATCCCATCATTCTGGCGCCAGGCGCATCGGCCGATGACGAGGGCATCGCCATCAACCGCATGGCCGTGCGCGCGCGCATCGATACCGTGCCGCAAACGCATCGAGCTGGAGCAGGGCGATTTGGGCCGCATCGACACGCGTCCATCGCACAATATCGGCGTTGCCGTGACTGGCAGGCTGGACTACGGCGGCGCCGAGCCGCATGTCGCCTTTGGGGTCGCAGGCACGCGCATGCCGGTATCGGCGCTCAAGCGGCTGTGGCCGTTATTCGCTGCCGTCGACGTCAGGTCCTGGGTCGAGGATCATATTTCCGGAGGCACGGTCGAGCGGGTTGTTGTTGCCGGCAATGCGCCGCTCGAAGACTTCAAGCACAACGGGCCGCCGACACCCGATGACGGCCTCTCCGTGGATATCGAAACCAGCGGCACGACATTGCGTCCGCTCGCGAGCTTGCCGGCGATCCGCGACGCCGACCTTACGGTGCGCATTACCGGTCGCAACGCCGTCGTCAATATCGGCCGCGGCACCGTTGAAGCTGCGCCCGGACGCAAACTCAATATCGCCAGTGGCGTATTCGAGGTGCCGGACACTCACCCCAAGCCCGCGCCGGCGCGCGCAAGCTTTCGCATGGATGGACGGTGCCCGCCGCCGCCGCTCTGCTTTCCAGCGAAGGCCTGCGTGATTCGGTCGGGATCACGCTCGATCCAGCCATCAACGCGCGGCACAATTTCAGCGCAGGTTGCTGTGAAACTGGCCCTCGCCAAGCCGATGCCCGAGGATTCGTCATCGTATACGATCAGCGCCGACCTCACGAATTTTGCCGCCGACAAAATGCTGCTCGGCCAGAAAGTCGAGGCGCAGTCTCTCAAGGCGACCGCGACTGCGCGACGGCTACCAGATCAAAGGCGACGCCAAGATCAATGGCACGTCGGCTTCGATCGATCTGCGCAAGCAAAAAGGCGATGCCGACGCCGAATTGCATCATGCAATCGACCATTGACGAAGCGGCCCGGCGCAGGCTCGGCATGGATCTCGGCACCGCCGTCACCGGCGCTATTCCGGTCAAGGTCATCGGCAAGATCGGGAGCAACGGCGACCGACGATGGATTGAGCGTCGAGGCCGATTTGACGCCGGTGAAAGTCGACAATCTCTTGCCGGGATGGGTGAAGCCGGCGGGCAGGCCCGCGCGCGCCACCTATACGATGGTCAAGACGGGAAAGACGGTTCGTCTCGACGACATGAGCATTGACGGCGCAGGCGTCACCGTCCGCGGCTCGGTTGAATTCGACAGCGCGAACGAACTCACGGCGGCAAATTTCCCGGTGTTCGCGTTGTCCGACGGTGACAAAATGGCCCTCAAGGCTGATCGCAGTCCTGACGGCGTTCTGCACGTGTCAATGCGCGGCGATATCTATGACGGCCGGAATTTCGTCAAATCTTCACTGGCCGGCACGACGCCCGACAAGAGCAAGCAGAAGCAGTAGGACCTCGATCTGGACGTCAAGGTCGGCACCGTGGCTGGCCATAATGGCGAGACCCTGCGCGGGCTTGATCTGAAAATGTCGCGCCGCTCCGGTCATATCCGAAGTTTCGTGATGACGAGCAAAATCGGGCGCGACACGCCGCTCAACGGCGACCTGCGTGTGCGCGCCCGCGACAACCATCAGGTCATTTATTTCGAGACGGACGATGCCGGCGCGCTGTTCAGGTTTACCGATATGTATCCGCGGATGTATGGCGGGCAGATGTGGGTGGCAATGGATCCGCCGACGCAGGAGCAGTCGCCGCAGGTCGGGACGCTCTATATCCGCCGGTTCACGGTGCGCGGCGAGCCGGTTCTCGAAAAGGTCGTCTCAGGCGCGCCGGGCGCGGCCGGCACCACTGGCGTTGATTTCAGCGAAATGCGGGCCGATTTCACCCGCGTTCCCGGCAAGATGTCGATCCGTGACGGAATCGTCCGCGGTCCGTTGGTCGGAGCCACCATCGAGGGAAATATCGATTACACGCGCGACGACGTTCATCTACGCGGTACGTTCGTGCCGTTCTACGGCATCAACAACATGTTCGGGCAGATTCCGATCGTCGGGCTGTTTCTTGGCGGCGGAAACAAGGAAGGCCTGCTTGGAATCAACTACGAGGCGGTCGGCCCGCCGGGCGCGCCGCGCATTACGGTGAACCCTGTCAGTGCCATTGCGCCTGGGCTGTTGCGCAAATTCATTCCGTCGCCGGGAACATTCGACCCCAATTTTGCGCCGCCTTCGCGGTGACGCACATTTGCGCTGCGATCGTGCGATGGCGGCGCGACCTTCACGCGCTCTCTCCACATCCGCTCATCCCCGCGTATAGCCGGCCGAAGGACGGCGCGTGCTTTCGCACGCCTATGCGGGGATCCATAACAAATTGCGCGGCCTCATGTGTCGCCTTGGACCCCCGCTTGCGCGGGAGTGAGCGGGGGTTCTGCTCCCGGTGATGCAATTGGTCATTGACCCGCACTCGTTGCAGGCAGCCCACGTTGCAGTGGAGAAAGACGTGGATTGCCCGGACGAGCCAAGCAGCGCCGTTGCTGCGCACCGCTATGTCCGGCCATGAGGGCATGGTGGGCAGACCGGGCATGGCGGCGGGAGAGGGGGTGTCGCAGGTCTTTCCACATCCGCTCATCCCCGCGACACGCGGCGGATCCAGAACCGGGTTGCAGGACTGCTCGTCTGTCGCCGCTGGACGCTCCGCTTGCGCGGGGGTGAGCGGGGTTTTAGTGCCCTGCAACGCAATCGTCATGCCCGGCGATCTTGACGGTGAGGTTAAGCGTGCAGCTTAGTCCGGCGATCGAGACTCACTTCGGCTTCAACAGGACATGCCTTTTCTTGCCGAGCGAAAGTTTGATCACGCCTTCGGGCGTCAGATGCTTCGTGGTCAGCATCAACTTATCGTCGCTCACCGTCTCGTCGTTTACTTTGAGGCCTCCGGCCTTCACCTGGCGGCGTGCTTCACTGTTGGAAGCAACGAGCCTCGCCTTGTCGGCAAAAGCCGACAGCACGCCAAGACCTTTATCCAGTTCCGCCCGCACGATGTCGACAGTCGGAAGATCTTCCGCGAGCGCACCTTCCTCGAATGTCTTGCGCGCTGTTTCGGCAGCCTGATCTGCGGCGGCGCGACCGTGCACGAGCGCGGTCGCTTCGCTTGGCGAGGATTTTCTTTGCCTCGTTGATCTCGTTGCCCTTGAGGGCGGCGAGACGCGCTATCTCCGGCAATGGCAGCACGGTGAACAGCTTGAGGAATCGCACGACGTCGCCGTCTTCGGTGTTTCGCCAATATTGCCAGTAGTCGTAAGGGCTCAGCAGATCGGCATTGAGCCAGACCGCACCGGCAGCGGTCTTTCCCATCTTCGCGCCGGACGAGGTCGTGATCAGCGGCGAGGTGAGCGCAAACAATTGCGCATTGAGCATGCGCCGGCCGAGGTCGATGCCGCTGACGATATTGCCCCACTGATCGGAGCCGCCCATCTGAAGAATGCAGTCGTGGCGCTTGTGCAGTTCGACGAAATCATAGGCCTGAAATATCATGTAATTGAATTCGAGGAATGACAGTTCCTGCTGCCGATCAAGACGCAGCTTCACGGAATTGAAGGCGAGCATGCGGTTCACCGAGAAATGCCGGCCGACGTCGCGCAGGAAGTCGATGTAGTTGAGCGAGTTAAGCCAATCGGCATTGTTCGCCATGACGGCGTTGCCGCCCGCGCCTTCAAATTTCAGGAACTTTGCGAAGATCGCGCGAATGCCCTTGAGATTTTCGTTGATCATCGCCTCGGTGAGGATGCGACGGCTTTCATCCTTGCCGGATGGGTCGCCGACGCGGGTTGTGCCGCCGCCCATCAAAGCGATCGCCTTGTGGCCGGTCTGTTGCAGCCAATACAGCATCATGATCGGCAGTAACGAGCCGACATGCAGCGACGCCGCGGTGCAATCAAATCCGATATAGGCGGTTATGGTGCCCGCCTTGGCGCGCGCATCCAGCGTCTCAGGTTCCGACACCTGGTGGACGAATCCGCGTTCGGCGAGAACGTTGAGGAAATCCGACTTGTAGGCGCTCATTGCTGATATCTCGGCGGCGGACTTGTCGCTTGCATCGGCGGGTGGTGTAACAGGTCCGGCGTCGGATTGACGATTCATATCCCGAACGGCTGACGGCCGGACCATCGTAAGCGTGGCGGGGTGGGTGTTGGGGTTAGTCAGGGCGATCGGGCTGATGAGCGGGACCTCGCTCGACGGCGTCGATGTGGCGTTGATAGAGACCGACGGCGAACGCATTGCGCGCTTCGGGCCGACCGGTTACCGGCCTTATTCCGATACGGAACGCGACCTCCTGCGGCAGGCGCTTGGCGGAAGGTGTGGCGCTTTCCGACCGCTGGCAGCGCCCGGGCGTGCTGAAGGAGGCCGACGCGTTCGTGACGCGCGTGCATGCTGAAACTGTCGAGACCTTTCTGAAAACCGAACACATCAAGAAATCGGTATCGACCATCGTCGGATTTCATGGGCAGACGGTCCTGCATCGGCCGGCCGCGCGCCTGACGGTGCAGATCGGCGATGGGGAAGCGCTTGGCCGCGCGGCTCAAGTTATCCGTGGCCCATGATTTCCGCGCGGCCGATGTGGCGGCGGGCGGGCAGGGCGCGCCGCTGGTGCCGGTATTCCACCAGGCTCTGGCGCGTGAGCTTGATCGCCCGCACCCGATGGCGGTGTTGAATTTGGGGGGCGTTGCCAATGTCACCTTTGTCGATGGCGGCGATCCCATCGCGTGTGACACCGGACCCGGCAATGCATTGATCGATGACTTCATGCGCGCGCGTACCGGCGCGCCCTATGACAATCACGGCGACGCAGCGGCGGACGGCAAACCCGACCAATCATTTATCGACGCAGTCCTTGCCGATCCGTTTTTTGAACTCAAGACCCCGAAGTCGCTCGACCGCAATGCCTTCGCGTTCGGAAATATAGGACTGCCGAATTATTCGGTTGCTGACGGCGCGGCGACCCTTTCGGCGCTGACGGTCCAGGCGGTCGGACGCATTGTTCCGCACCTTCCGGCGGTGCCGAAAGCCTGGATCGTTGCCGGCGGCGGCGCACGCAATCGGACGCTGATGAAGATGCTTCAGCAGCGTCTTGCACCGGCGACGGTGGAAACGGCGGACCAGGCAGGCTGGTCATCCGACGCACTTGAAGCCCAGGCATTTGCCTATCTCGCCGTGCGCACGCTCAACGATCTTCCGATCACGTTTCCGAAAACGACCGGCGCGCCGAAGCCGCTCACGGGCAGGCGTGGTTGCGCGGCCCTAGGGCGCGGTACGCGGCAACCGGCGTTTCGGCTTCAGA
This sequence comes from uncultured Pseudomonadota bacterium, assembly GCA_963702605.1. Taxonomy (GTDB): domain Bacteria; phylum Pseudomonadota; class Alphaproteobacteria; order Rhizobiales; family Xanthobacteraceae; genus Pseudolabrys. Next base: position 211,198 of record CAVPDI010000022.1, on the reverse strand, counting down.
AACGCCGCGCAAAAAGCGGCGTCGAACAGACGATAATTATTGGTGATCTCCTCGCCCTTGCGGATGTCGCGGCGGGCAACGATGTGGCCGTCACGCCAATGGGTGTTGGCGTCGTCCGAATGGTTCATGTGGTGATCGTGGTCGATGGTCAGCAGCACTTCGCCATCGACCCGGTAGCCGTAATTCTTGATGTAGTCGCGCGCCGGCTTTGGCAGCTTGGCGAATTGCTGGGGCGAGTAGACCCGATCGAAGCTCTCGACGAATCGCCAGACCGGGCGCCCCTGCGAATAAATTCACCGGCAAAGACGCCAAGCCCGTGAATCGCGCTTCTGTCGAGATACGTTTTAACGAGCAACATGTTCCGTCATCGCGGAGAGCTTCCGCGTGTCACCATTCGCTGGCCGAGCGCGCCGCCGGTGCGTGCGACGGAGATCTACGCCGCCGGTTTGCGCTCGGTCTTCAGGCGCTTGTCGAGATAAGCGCTGATCGAAGTGAGCAAAGCTTCCACCTTCCCGTCAAAGAAATGATTGGCGCCTTGCACAACTTTTTGCTCGATCACGATGCCCTTCTGGGTCTTGAGCTTGTCCACGAGAGTGGTGACGTCCTTATGTGGGACGACCGCATCCTTGTCGCCGTGAATGATCAGGCCGGACGACGGGCAGGGCGCCAGGAACGAAAAGTCGTAAAGATTGGCGGGTGGGCAGATCGAGATGAAGCCCTCGATTTCGGGGCGGCGCATCAGGAGTTGCATGCCGATCCAGGCGCCGAACGAAAAGCCGGCGATCCAGCAGCTTTTCGCCTCCGGATTGATGGTTTGCGCCCAGTCGAGAGCGGATGCTGCGTCTGACAATTCGCCGGTGCCATGGTCGAAGTTGCCCTGACTGCGCCCGACGCCGCGGAAATTGAACCGCAACGCTGAGAAGCCGCGATGCACGAAGGCGTAGTAGAGCTGGTAGATGATCGGATGATTCATCGTCCCGCCGAATTGCGGATGCGGATGAAGGATGATCGCGATGGGCGCGTTCTTTTGCCGGGCGGGGTGATATCGCCCCTCAATGCGTCCGGCGGGGCCGGTAAAAATAATCTCAGGCATAGCTGTCAACCTCAGACCGCACTTGCCGCAACGGCGGCAGCATCGGGATTTGTTGTGCGCCCGGCGGGACTTAACGAGACCCGGCCTTTAGTTTAGAATTATTCTAATTATATGAATTCCGCTGTTCCCGCCCGCAACACACGCTATAAGGGCCGGGTAGATTTCGGGCTTCTACCACGATCCCCAGGGCAAAAAGCAAGCTTTTTGCGGGGTCTGGAAGTGAAACGGTAATTAGGTATTGCACGCAGGCCATGACTGAACGGGCCTATTTTGACTGGAATGCGACCGCCCCGCTGCGCGACGAGGCGCAGATTGGCCGCAAGCGGCGCTCTGGGCCTGACCGGCAACGCGTCATCCGTGCATGCCGAGGGCCGTGCCGCGCGCCGCCTGGTCGAAGAGGCGCGCAGCCGGGTTGCCGGATCGGTCGGCGCCGAAGCCAGGAACGTCACGTTCACGAGCGGAGCGACCGAAGCCAACATGCTGGCGCTTACGCCCACGATCGAAATCGGTGGCCGCAAGGAGCAACGCGACCGGCTGTTGGTCTCGGCGATTGAGCACCCGTCAGTCCGATGTGGCGGCCGATTCGCCGCCGGATCAGGTTGAAGAATTGCCTGTAACAGTCGATGGGGTTGTCGATCTCGTCGCGCTTGAGGCGCGCCCTGGCGAAGTCCAGGCGGCCGCTGGTCTCCGTGATGCTCGCGAATAACGAAACGGGCGCCATCCAGCCAATCCGGCAATTGCCGACATCGTGCATGCGGCGTCCGGCGTTCTCGCACGTCGATGCAGTGCAGGCCCCGGGCCGCATTCGACTTGCAACATCGGGCGCTTGGCGCCGACCTGATGTCGATCTCGTCGCACAAGCTTGGCGGTCCGCAAGGCGCGGGCGCACTCATGTCGCCGCGGCGACATCCATATCACCGAGCCCTGATCAAGGGCGGCGGCCAGGAGCGCGGCCAGCGCGCGGGAACCGAAAACGTTGCCGCCATTGCGGGCTTTGGCGCGGCTCGCGATAGCTGGCAAAACAGATGGACAGCGCCCGCATGGCAGCCTTGCGGGATCGTTTCGAGGCGGAAGCCGGAATTAAAGCCGTGGCGCCGCAAGCCGTGTTTTTCGCGCCGTGCGCCCGCGTCTGCCCAACACAAGCCTTTTCACGGTTCCCGGGTTGAAGGCGGAAACCGCGATAATTGCATTCGACCTCAATGGGATAGCGGTATCATCGGGTTCCGCCTGCTCGTCCGGCAAGGTGCAGGCTTCACATGTGCTTGCGGCGATGGGCGTGGAACCCGGCCTTGCGCGCGGCGCGGTGCGCATCAGCCTCGGCTGGAGCACGACCGAAGCCGATATCGAAACGCTGTTAACTGCTTGGAATAAGTGGTTTCGTCATTACTTAACAAGCATGCCAATGCCGCCTGAGGCGGCGTCAAACCAGGATGATCGCAACGCATAAGCGAACCGACCATAACCGACAAATCCAACCCGCGGTCCTTGCAACCGTGAGCGGAGGGAAGAATGCCGGCCGTACAAGAGACCGTCGAACAGGTCCGCCGTATCGACGTTGATCAATATAAATACGGGTTCGTCACCGATATCGAATCCGAGAAGGCCCCGAAGGGCCTGTCGGAAGATACCGTCCGTTTCATCTCGGCCAAAAAAAGCGAGCCGGAATGGATGCTGGCGTGGCGGCTGGAAGCCTACAAGCGCTGGCTCACAATGCGCGAGCCGACCTGGGCGCGCGTCGACTATCCCAAGATCGATTATCAGAACGCCTATTATTATTCGGCGCCGAAGAAGAAGGCGCTGGCTTCGCTCGACGAGGTCGATCCGGAAATTCTCAGGACCTACGAGAAGCTCGGCATTCCGCTGCGCGAACAGGAAATCCTCGCCGGCGTCGTGCGTCCGGAAGGCGAGCGGCGCGTCGCGGTCGATGCGGTGTTCGATTCCGTATCGGTCGCCACCACCTTCAAGGAAGAGCTGAAGAAGGCCGGCGTCATCTTCATGCCGATGTCGGAGGCGATCCGCGAGCATCCCGAGCTTGGTGAAGAAATATCTCGGCTCCGTGGTGCCGACGTCGGACAATTTCTTCGCGACGCTCAATTCGGCGGTGTTCTCCGACGGCTCGTTCGTCTACGTGCCGCCGGGCGTGCGCTGCCCGATGGAGCTGTCGACCTATTTCCGCATCAACGAGGCCAACACCGGCCAGTTCGAGCGCACGCTGATCATCGCCGACAAGGGCGCCTATGTCAGCTATCTCGAAGGCTGCACGGCGCCGATGCGCGACGAGAACCAGTTGCATGCGGCCGTGGTCGAGCTGGTGGCGCTCGACGACGCCGAGATCAAATATTCGACCGTGCAGAACTGGTATCCCGGCGATGCCGACGGCAAGGGCGGTATCTTCAATTTCGTCACCAAGCGCGGCGACTGCCGCGGTGCGCGCTCGAAGATCTCCTGGACGCAAGTCGAGACCGGCTCGGCGATCACCTGGAAATATCCCAGCTGCATCCTGCGCGGCGACAATTCGCGCGGCGAGTTCTACTCGATCGCCATTTCGAACGGCCGTCAGCAGGTGGATAGCGGCACCAAGATGCTGCATCTCGGCAAGAACACGACGAGCCGCATCATCTCCAAGGGCATCGCTGCCGGCAAATCCAACAACACCTATCGCGGCCTGGTCACGGCGCACCGCAAGGCAACGAACGCGCGCAACTTCACCAATTGCGATTCGCTGCTGATCGGCCACGACTGCGGTGCGCACACCGTGCCTTACATTGAGGCGAAGAATTCGTCCGCGACGTTCGAGCACGAGGCCACGACCTCGAAGATCTCAGAGGACATGCTGTTCTACTGCCGCCAGCGCGGCATGTCGGCGGAAGAGGCGACCGCGCTTGGTCGTCAATGGCTTCGTGAAGGACGTGCTGCAGCAGTTGCCGATGGAATTTGCGGTCGAGGCGCAGAAGCTGATCTCGATTATCGCTTGAAGGAAGTGTGGGCTAGTCAAAATGGCGTTTCTGGAAGTCAAAAATCTGCATGTCGAGGTCGAGGACAAGAAGATCCTCAATGGCCTGACCTTGTCGGTCGAGAAGGGGCAGGTCGCGGCCATCATGGGTCCGAATGGCTCGGGCAAGTCGACGCTTGCCTATGTGCTGGCGGGCAAGGACAACTACAAGGTCACGGAAGGCGATGTGCTGCTCGAACGGCGAGAGCATTCTCGAGATGCCGCCGGATGAGCGCGCCGCAAAGGGTGTGTTCCTCGCGTTCCAGTATCCGGTGGAAGTGCCGGGCGTTGCGACAATGACGTTCCTGCGCACGGCGCTCAACGCCCAGCGCAAGACGCGCGGAGAGCCGGAGTTTTCCACGCCTGACTTCATGAAGCTGGTGCGCGACACCTCGGCACATCTTGGCATCAACCAGGAGATGCTGCGCCGCGCGGTCAATGTCGGCTTTTCCGGCGGCGAGAAGAAGCGCAACGAAATTCTGCAGATGGCAATCCTGCAGCCGCGGCTCGCGGTGCTCGACGAGACCGATTCCGGCCTCGACATCGACGCGCTCAAGATCGTGGCCGAGGGCGTCAACCGCCTGCGCTCGCCCGAGCGCTCGATGATCGTGATCACGCACTATCAGCGGCTGCTCGAATTCATCGTGCCGGACGTAGTGCATGTGTTGGCCAAGGGCAGCGTCGTAAAATCCGGCGGCAAGGAACTGGCGCTTGAGCTCGAAGCCAAGGGCTATGCGCAATTTGCGGGTGAGGCGGCCTGAGTGATGAACGCCGATGTGCGCAATCTGAAAACTGATGCCGAGCAGGCGTTGAGCGCGGCTTATGCCGCAGCGCGCGGCTCGCTGCCGGGCAAGGGCGCTCTTGCGGCCCTGCGCGAGGACGCTTTCCGCAAATTCGACGCCAGCGGGTTGCCGCACCGGCGCGTCGAGGAATGGAAATACACGGATCTGCGCGCGCTGATGCGCGATGCTTTATCCGCTCGCGCCGCGGCGCCGGACGCTGCCGCGCGCGCGCACGCAAAAAACGCCGGCAAGCTGCTGGCCGGCGTCGATTGCCGCCGCCTTGTCTTTGTTGATGGTGCTTTCGCGCCCGAACTGTCGGATCTCTCTCCGGAGCCGGGGCGTCACCATCGGTTCGATGGCCGAGGCGTTGGGCAAGGGCGACCCGCTGGTCGACAGCCCATGTCGGCCGGACTTTGCGACCGACGATGCGGCCGTGGCGCTCAACACTGCGCTGATGGGCGACGGCGCCGTGATCCGCGTTTCCGCCGGCGCTGCGCCGAAGCGGCCGATCAATCTGGTTTTTGCCGCCGGCAGCGACAAGCCGAGCTCGGCTTTCGTGCGCTCGCTGGTCGTGGTGGAGAAGGGCGCGAAAGCCACCATCATCGAGACCCATGAGGGCGGCGATGCGCAGGTCAATGCGGCGCTTGAACTGGTGGTCGGCGATGAGGCGCAAGTCGACTATCATCAAGATCACGCAGCGCACGTGCGCGTGCACGTGGCGAGCCTGCTCGCCTACGATCGGCGCGCGTGCGCAATTCAATACTTTCGCTTTCACCGCCGACGCGCAACTGGTGCGTAACCAGTGCTTTATCCGTTTTGCCGGCGAAGGCACCAAGGCCGGGATTCGCGGCGTCAATCTGCTGCGCGGCAAGGACCATGTCGACACCACGCTGCTGATCGAACACGCCGCCGGCCATTGCGAGAGCCGCGAGCAGTTCAAGGCAGTGCTGGACGACCAGAGTCACAGCGTGTTTCAGGGCAAAATTGTCGTTAAGCAGCACGCGCAGAAGACCGATGCCAAGATGATGACGCGCGCGCTGTTGCTCTCCGACGAGGCCGAAGCCGACAACAAGCCGGAGCTGGAAATCTTTGCCGACGACGTGGTTTGCGGCCACGGCGCCACTGCCGGTGCGCTCGACCCTGGCCTCAAATTCTATCTGATGTCGCGCGGCATCCACGAGAAAGAAGCCGAAGCTTTGCTGATCCAGGCCTTCATCGGTGAGACGCATCGACGAAATCGCCCATGAAGGCATTCGCGAGGCGCTGATGATCGCGACACTGAAGTGGCTGGGGGCGCAGCCATGAGAGTGCATGCCTCTCCGCTGTCATGCACGGGCTTGACCCGCGCATCCCGCTTAGGGAGGTACTGCGCCCGCCTCAGCGTGATAGCCGGGACAAGCCCGGCCATGACAAATACGTGGCGCGTCTGCAGTGAAGGAACGCACTGACATGCACCCCGCTGTCAGCAACGGCTCCTACGACGTCGCCAAGATCAGGGCCGACTTCCCGGCGCTTGCCATGCAGATTTACGGCAAGCCGCTTGTCTATCTCGACAATGCCGCTTCGGCGCAAAAGCCGAAAGCGGTGCTCGATCGTCTTGAGAAAGCCTATACCGGGCAATACGCGAATGTGCATCGCGGGCTGCATTATCTCGCAAACGAGGCAACGGAAGCCTACGAAGGCGCGCGCGAAACAGTGCGGGCTTTCCTGAACGCCGAACGCAAGGAAGAAATCATTTTCACGCGCAATGCCACCGAGGCGATCAACCTCGTTGCCTATACATTCGGGCGCGAGCGCATCAAGGCCGGCGATGAGATCGTGCTGTCCATCATGGAGCACCATTCAAACATCGTTCCCTGGCATTTCTTGCGCGAGCGGCAGGGCGCAGTCATCAAATGGGCGCCCATCGATGAGGACGGCAACTTTCCTGCTGGATGAATTTGAGAAGCTGCTGACGCCGCGCACCAAGATGGTCGCGGTCACGCACATGTCGAACGTGCTCGGCACCGTGGTTCCGGTAAAAGAGGTAGTGCGGATTGCGCACAGCCGCGGCATTCCGGTGCTCGTCGACGGCGCGCAAGCGGCGGTCCACATGGATATCGACGTCCGCGACATCGGCTGCGATTTTTATGCGTTCACCGGTCATAAGGTTTACGGACCGACCGGGATTGGCGCGCTTTACGGTAAATACGAGCATCTCGCGGAAATGCCACCGTTCAATGGCGGCGGCGAGATGATCCACGAGGTGTTCGAGGACCGCGTTACATACGGCGAGCCACCGCACCGATTCGAGGCGGGAACGCCGGCGATCGTGCAGGCGATCGGGCTTGGCGCGGCGCTCGATTACATCAATTCGGTAGGGAAGGTGCGCATTCGCGCCCATGAGGGTGCGCTCGTCAAATATGCGCACGAACGGCTTGGTGCGATCAATTCGCTGCGTATCATCGGGAATGCGCCGGACAAAGGACCTATTGTCTCGTTCGAGATGAAAGGTGCGCATCCGCACGATGTTGCCACCATTATCGACCGCTCCGGTGTTGCGGTTCGTGCAGGCACGCATTGCGTGATGCCTCTGCTGGCGCGCTATGGATTGACCGCGACATGCCGCGCCTCTTTCGGCATGTACAACACCAGGGACGAGGTGGACGTGCTTGCTGCCTCGCTCGTCAAGGCCCGGGAATTCTTCGCATGACCGACGAAACACCAGCCAATACATCCGTCGCGGAAAAGCCGCCCGAAAATGCAGCCGTGGTCGGCTCATCTGCACTTCCGCCGGACGAACTCAACAAGCTCACCGACGATATCGTCGCTGCGCTCAAGACCGTCTACGACCCTGAAATTCCGGCTGACATTTATGAACTCGGCCTGATCTACAAGATTGAAATCGGTGACGAGCGCGGTGTCGCAATCGAGATGTCGCTGACATCGCCCAATTGCCCGGCGGCACAGGACCTGCCGGTCATGGTCGAGAATGCGGTATCGAGCGTTCCGGGCGTGAAGGAAACAAAGGTTGCTGTCGTGTGGGATCCGCCATGGGACCCGAGCCGGATGTCGGACGAAGCCCGGCTTGTGCTCAATATGTGGTAATCTGAAAACGAGCGACTAGATAAGATTCGAAGAGGACGAAATGGCATACGCCACGACCCAGACCTCAGGTGATGCGGCTCACGGACGCCGCGGCCTTGCGCATCAAGGATGTGATGGCGCGGGCCGAAAAACCGGTGGCCGGCGTTCGGGTTGGCGTCAAGAACGGCGGCTGCGCCGGCATGGAATATACGATGGAATATGCCGATGCGGTGAAACCAACCGACGAAGTGGTCGAGGACAAGGGCGTGAAGACTCCTGATCGATCCGAAGGCGGTGCTGTTCCTGCTCGGCACCGAGATGGACTACAAATCCGAGAAATTATCGGCCCAGTTCGTGTTCAACAATCCGAACCAGACCAGCGCCTGTGGTTGCGGCGAGTCGGTCCAGCTCACGCCGGCGAAAGGCTCAGACTAGCGTTTGCGGCTTTCCGCGCGAGTGCACCGGTTTCGCTGAGCGCGGAATCAGTTTCGCAAATGACCCTGTTTCGCCCGTTCCGCTTGGCGGCATAGAGGCATGCGTCGGCGCGCTCGATCAGTGATTGGATCGTGTCGCCGTTGCGCAGCGTCGCGACTCCGATCGATATGGTGACATGCCCAAGATGTTCGCCGGTTGAACGCTTCATGAGTTCCTTGGCCATCACCGCGCAGCGGATGTGATCCGCTACCGTGTTGGCTGCGCGCAGGTTCGTGCTCGGCAGCACGACGGCAAATTCCTCGCCACCGTAACGCGCGGCGGTGTCTTTGCCTTTGACGTTGTGCTTCACGGACATCGCGACCAACCGCAGAACCTGGTCGCCTGTCAGATGACCGAAGCTGTCGTTGAAGGCCTTGAAGTGATCAATATCGGTGAGCAGAAGCGATAGCGGTTCGTTTTTTTCAATCGCTTCGGCAATGGCCTTTTCTAGCGTGGTGTCGAAGAATTTGCGGTTGGCGAGCTGTGTCAATGGGTCCGTCAGACTTTCGGTTCGCACCGCCTCGAGGCTGACCTGGAGCTCATTGATTTCCTGTTTCGAGGCATGCAGGCGCTCTTCCAGCTGCTGATTGGATCGCTCCATTGCCTTGGTGGTCTGCACCAGATTTTCGACAATGGCGCGCAAACCGTCGCGATCTTTGGATTCGATCAGCTGCTCGGTGGCGCCGACGAGGCTTTCGGTATAGCTGCTCGCGGTGCCGGCGACGGCGTCGATCATCGCCATCACCTGATCGATTTCGTTCTTAACCTGGCTGCCGACTTCGTCGATGCGGTTCGTCAGGCGCGCTGGCGAGAGATAGTTTTCGTAAATTTGCGCAAGGTCGGATTCCGAAATGGTGCCGTTGGCCTTGAGTATCGCGTTGATCTGTTGATTGAGCGCGGGATGATAACCCGTCGCATAGGTATACCAGATCTCGTAGTTGCGCGGGCTCGCGGACTGGCGGAGCGCCTTCATCTGGCCGATAGCGATGTCCGCGAACGCCATGATGCGTTCGTACTCATCGGAACGCCCGGTCATAGGCAGGACCCCCGAATGCAGGACTGCGCCTGCAGAGGACAGCACTCATAGCGTCGCTCTTTCGCAAACGGTATTCGAGGGAGGTGAACGACCGGTAAATTTGGAACCGGCGGTCCCAAAGCGGGCCAATTGGCAGCCGTACAGGGCTTCGAAACGACCGTCAGGCTTTGGCGGGGACCGGCCGCAGAAGGAACGCGGGAAGATGGCCGATTCCATCGTCCTCGCTGGGTGGTTGCACCCGGGGCTTCCCGTGCGGCTCGTCTTTCGGCGCCGGTTGCAGCGGCTGTGCGCTGCGATTTCGCTGATGACGGGGAGATGCAGATTTACGGGCGGACGACCGCTCGCTTCGGTGCGGCGGGTGGGCCTCGCGCGGCGATTCGGTGGCCGTGGGCTCGCCCATCCATGCGACGCTCTGCCCGATCAGCCGCTCGATGGCGCTGACGGCCTTTCCATCGATTGGTGCAACAATGGTGATGGCCGTGCCGGAGCGGCCCGCGCGACCGGTACGCCCGATGCGATGGACATAATCATCGGGGTGGTGCGGCACGTCGAAATTGAAAATATGGCTTACTTCGGGAATATCGAGCCCGCGGGCGGCGACGTCCGATGCGATGAGCAGTTCGGCCTCACCGCGGCGGAAACGATCAAGCGCGGCGGTGCGTGCGGACTGGTCCATGTCGCCGTGGAGTGCAACGGCATTGAACTTGTGACGCAGCAGCGAGCGATGAAGGTTGGCGACCTCCCGCTTGCGATTGCAGAAAATGATGGCGTTCTTGAATCCCGCTGCTGAACGGATCAGCTGCCGCAGCGTTTCACGTTTCTCGTGCGGGTCGCGGCCGGTCTTCACCAGGAACTGAGCGATGGTTGTTGCGGTCGTAGCGGGTTTGGTGACTTCAACACGCACAGGGTTATGCAGGAAATTATCGGCAACGCGCTGGATTTCCGGCGGCATTGTCGCCGTGAAGAAAAGTGTTTGCCGCGTGAACGGCACGAGCTTGCCGATGCGCTCGATGTCAGGGATGAACCCCATATCGAGCATGCGATCGGCCTCGTCGATGATCAAAAGCTCGCAGCCAGACAATAGCAACCTGCCGCGTTCGAAATGATCGAGAAGGCGGCCTGGCGTGGCAATCAGCACGTCGACGCCGCGCAACAACTTGGCATCCTGATCGTCGAACGAAACGCCGCCAATAATGAGTGCGACATTGAGTTTGTGGTTCTTGCCATATTTTTCGAAATGGTCAGCGACCTGGGCCGCAAGTTCTCGCGTCGGTTCAAGGATGAGCGTACGGGGCATCCGCGCGCGTGCGCGGCCTTGTTCCAGCATCGTGAGCATCGGCAGCACAAAGGCTGCCGTTTTGCCGGTACCGGTTTGCGCAATACCCAGCACATCGCGCCGTGCAAGCACGTGCGGAATGGCCTGGTCCTGGATGGGAGTGGGAGTTTTGTAGCCAGCCGCTTCGATGGCGGCGAGAACTTTGGCGGATAAGCCGAGATGGGAAAAAGCCATATATCCTCAGAGACCGCCCAGATCGCGCCGGACTAAGAAAACCGATTACAATGCGCGGGGGACGGTCGAATCTTCATGTCTGACCGGTTGTTGGGAACATAGGGGGCAAAGCGTTAAAGTCAATGCTTCGACGCCGCATAAGTCGTATTAATTCTTAATGTTTTCGCCATTTGGAGTGCACGATGGCGCCTGTTTTACCGCTCGTATTCGTACCCGGACTGTTATGCAGTGCGAGGCTTTTCAGTTCGCAGGTCGAGGCCCTTTGGCCTGCGGGTTCCGTCACCATTGCTGACCATCGCCGCGATGCGGACATGGCTGCGATCGCGACGCGCATCCTTGCCGACGCGCCGCCGCGTTTCGCCCTCGCAGGCCTGTCGATGGGTGGCTACATCGCACTTGCAATGTTGCGGCTTGCACCCGAACGGATTGCAAAACTGGCATTGCTCGATACATCGGCAAGGCCAGATACCGCCGAACAGACGGCGGGGCGCGAGAAATTTATCGCAATGGCACAGACAGGAAAGCTCGACGAGGTTGTTGAGGCGCTGGCGCCGCGCTTCATACATCGTAATCGGCGCAACGATGAGACTTTGAAGCATGTCATTCGCAAGATGGCGGCAGACACAGGGCCTGAGGCATTCGTACGCCAGCAGAGGGCCATTATGTCGCGGACGGACTCCCGGCCTCTGCTCGGTAGTATTCGCTGCCCGACGCTGGTGCTTGTAGGCGACGCCGACGAGCTCACGCCGCCCGACCTCGCAAGAGAAATCTGCGCCGGAATTACCGGTGCGCGCCTTGTTGTTGTGCCGAACTGCGGGCATCTGTCCACCCTCGAAAGGCCCGATGCTGTAAATGCGGCGCTCCTTGAGTGGCTCGGCGCATGATTATGAACCGAACCCGAGGCTTATCGGTGAGTTGTTAAAAGGCATGCAGGACAGTCGCGATACTGCTGGCGTGATTGCGCCGCCTCCACTCCTGGCTTTGGCGACAATTGTTCTTGGCCTGCTGCTCGATTGGCTGAGTGCCGGCCTATGTTCTATCTTTGTTGCTGTCGCTTACCGCACGTGTTGTCATTGGCCTTGTCCTGATCGGAGCGGGGCTCGCGCTCGATAATTCCGGCCAATCTTGCGTTTCGCTCAGCGGGAACCCACGTCGAGCCCTGGAAGCCGTCTGTCGTGCTGGTCGCCAGCGGAATTTTCGAATGGCTGCGGAATCCGATGTATGTGGGCGGGACACTATTGCTTGTAGGCTTTGCCATTCTGCTCGCTTCCGACTGGATGCTGGTGATGACCATCATCTTCGTGCTGGTCTTGCATTTCGGCGTTGTTAGGCGGGAAGAGCGCTATCTTGAATCGAAATTCGGCGAAGCGTATCGGCAATATCGGGATAGAGTCCCACGTTACGGCTGGCCAGGCTGAACTCTCAGGCGCCAATGTCCGGGCAATGTCCAACGGTTTCCGGCCTTCGTCCATTTGCCAGCCGCGATCCTCGCGCCTATAGGGGCGGCGCACTATTCGCGGAGACAAATTATGCGAACGCAGGTTGGAATTGTCGGGGCGGGGCCGGCCGGGCTCATGCTCGCACGGCTTCTACACCTGCAGGGCATTGATTCAATCGTCATCGAAAACCGCAGCCGCGACTACGTCGAAAACCGGATTCGCGCGGGCCTCATCGAGCATTGGGCGGCGGATCTGCTCATTGATCTCGGAGTTGGCGAGCGCATGCGCCGTGAGGGCATGCTGCATTGGGGCATCAACATTGGCATCAATGGCGATCTGCATCGCATTGATTTCAAGGCACTCGTCGACAAGCGTGTGACGATTTACGGTCAGCAGGAGGTGGTGAAGGACTTTGTGGCGCTCCATCTTGCCGATGGGGAACCGCTGCATTTCGAAGTCGAAGACGTGAGCGTCCACGATGTGACGGCAAAGAACCCAAAGATCCGTTTCAGGCATGAGGGCCGTCAGCAGGAGATGACCTGCGATTTCATCGCCGGCTGCGATGGCTTTCACGGCATCTGCCGGCCCAGCATTCCAGACGGAGTGTTGAGCATTTTCGAACGCGACTATCCCTTCGGATGGCTGGGAATTCTCTCGGAGAGTCCCGCCGCCGGATCATGAACTCGTCTATTCCTATAGCGACCGGGGATTTGCGCTTTACACCATGCGTTCGCCGTCTCTCGCGCGACTCTACCTGCAATGCGGCCACGATGCGGATATCGAGAATTGGCCCGACAATCGCATCTGGGATGAGTTGCACAAACGGCTTGGGCGGCGCACGGAAACTGGTCGAAGGCAAGATGCTGCAAAAGGGCATCACGCCAATGCGCAGCTTTGTGGTCGAGCCGATGCAACATGGGCGGTTATTCCTCGCGGGCGACAGCGCCCACATCGTCCCACCCACCGGTGCGAAGGGCATGAACCTTGCATTTGCCGACGTCATGGTTCTGTCGCGCGCGCTCACGGCGTTTTACAAGAACAATAACGACGAGCTTCTGGAAAGCTATTCGAAGGCATGTCTTCGCCGCGTCTGGAAAGCGCAGCGCTTTTCGTGGTGGATGACCCAAATCATGCACAGGTTCCCGCACGAGACTGCCTTTGATCGGCGCCGCCAATTGTCCGATCTTGATTATCTGACGAGTTCGCGCGCGGCCGCCACATCATTGGCGGAGCAATATGTCGGGTTACCGCTGGATTAGTCGCGCAGCACTGATCGAAGCGGGACGCTCAAAAGTGCAATCGCTGCGCTTGCGACGCCAGAAATAGCGGCGAGCATGAGGAAAAATTCGACTTGGCTCATGCTTGACCAAAATGTGCCGAGATAGCCGGCAAGAAAATTTCCGGCAAAGCTGGTCGCAAGCCATAGTCCCATCAACATGGAGAGCAAGGAAGGTGGAGCAATTTTCGTCACCAAAGAAAGACTTGTCGGAGACAGATAAAGTTCGCCGATCGTAATGACCGCAAAATATGCGAAGAGCCATAGCCAGCTGGCTTTGGCGGAACCCGCGCTCCATGCGGCTGCCACCATGATCAGATAGGCAAGCGCGGTAAGTAGGCATCCGATTGCGAGTTTGATTGTGGTGGATGGTTCATTTTTTCCCTGTCGTCGCCAAAGAGCGACAATCAAAGGCGTAAAGGCAAAAATCATGAATGGATTGAAGGCCTGAAACCAGGTGACGGGGATTTCGTTTCCGAAGAAGTGCCGGTCGGTGAACTGATCGGCCCAAAGTGTGATCGTGTTGCCCTGCTGCTCATAGGTCGCCCAAAAAAGACTGACCGGCGCGAACAGCAGTAACAGCGCGACGATCGATCGCCATTCATTGCGATCAAGCGGCTTGTCCGGCGACCTGCGTCTGGCAAAGGCATCTTTGGGCAGGCTTGGCGTTGCGGCCAAGTAGATCACGAGACCAATTGTCATGCCGATTCCGGCGGCAGCAAATCCGTAATGCCAGCCAAATTCCTCGCCGAGGGTGCCGCAAACAAGCGGAGCCAGAAATGCACCGAGGTTGATCCCGACATAGAATATGGAAAAAGCGCGATCACGGCGGCGGTCCTGAGGTGCATATAACGCGCCGACCTGGGTCGAGATGTTTGGCTTGAAGGCACCGTTGCCCAGGATAAGAATTGCGAGCGCGAACAGAAACAGTTGTTCGAATGCCATCATGAAATGGCCTAAAGCCATCAGTGCGGCGCCGATGATGACGGTACGGCGTTGACCGAGTACGCGATCGGCCACCAGCCCACCGAGGATCGGCGTCAGGTATACGAGGCCGGTGTAGAACCCATAAATTTGCGATGCGAACGGCTGGGCAGCCAGCGGGCCGAACAGGGTTTCCAGGGCGCCTTTCAGTGACGTAAGGCCCACAATGTCGGCCGCGCGCTGCGGCAGCAAAAGATACTTCACCATATAAAGGACGAGCAAAGATCGCATGCCGTAGTAGGAGAACCGCTCCCACATTTCCGTCGCGAATAAATAGGACAGGGCGCGTGGGTGGCCGAAAATTTCCGCTCTCGTGCCCGAGCTTTGTCGGGAGACCGCGCGCGCCGCTACCATATTCGCCTCAGTCCAACCGATGAAAAACAAACGATAGCATATTGTGATAAAACCATTTTCGAATGGCCGAACACAGTGTACGCTTTTGGCAAGCGTGACCGAGGGGGAGGTGCGCAAACGGGGGATCCAATGAAGGGTACACGTAATAGTCTGATCTGCGCGCTTAACGGCCTTGGTTATGGTCATATCGGGAGCGAAATGCCGACGCGCAAACCGGCTACCCGAACCGCGTGATTCATTTCATCGTTGGCTTTGCCGCCGGCGGCGGTAACGACTTGTTCGCTCGCCTGGTCGTGCAGAAGTTTCAGGAAAATACCGGCGCAACTGCGGTGATTGAGAACAAGGTGGGGGCGGGCGGACGCATTGCTGCCGAGTTCGCGGCCCACCAGCCTGCCGATGGGTATACCGTGCTTGTGGGCGCAACGGGGCAAATGTCGATCGCGACCGCGATCTATCCCAATCTCGGCTATCACGCGAGCAAAAGCTTCATTCCGCTCAACATGATTGCCTCGTTTCCGTTGGTTCTGGTGGTACCGGAAAATCACCCGGCCAAAAATCTGAAGGAGCTTGTCGCATGGGCCAAGGCCAATCCCGATAAGTCGAACTACGGTACGTCGTCTCCGGCGTTCACGATTGCGAGCGAGCTGTTCAAGCTCAAGAGCGGAATGCCTGGCGTCGCGATCCCTTACAAGAGCAGTAACGAGTCCAACCTGAGCGTAGTGGCTGGCCAATGCTTATTCACGATTTCTGACGGACCGCCCGCGATCCCGCTGGTCAAGGGTGGCAAAACGCGTGCTCTCGCGGTTACCGGCTCCGAGCGGTCTCCGGAATTACCCGATGTTCCGAGCATGGCGGAGGCTGGCTATCCCGAGGTCGATACCCATTTATGGAGCGGATTCTTCGTGCCGGCGGGGACCCCGGCGCCAATTGTCGCCAAGCTCACGGCCGATCTCGGCAAGGCGATTGCTGATCCAGGCGTCCAGACAGGGCTTAAGAAGATGGCAGTGAAGCCTGGCGGGCCGACAGGCGATGCCTTCAAAAAGCGAATTGACGCCGACATCAAAGGCTTCGCCGAGGTCGTGAAAGCAGCCAATTTGACCTTTAAATAGTCGTCAACGCTACATCAATGTCGCAACGGTTTCGCGGCATGCTTTGGCTCAAAACAATTGCCGCGGCGCCGGCCGCTGTTATTGTGACAAAGATCGGAGTGCCGGTAGCATGCGGTTGTTGGCGATTTTCGGATTGGTAACGTGGTTGATCGTTCCTGCTGTCGTGGCTGCCACATCGGTTGAAGAGGTGTTCCAGAAATATGGTCTGTTTGGAAATTGGGCAACGGATTGCGACGGACCGGCATCTCCCACGAATGCGCATGTGAGCATCACCACACCGAGTGCGGGTCTAGTGCTCGAAGATCACAATCTTGGCCCCGAGTTTGCAGTCAATCGCTATAGCGTCATCTCAGCAGAACCGAAGTCGGCCACGACCCTTTCGGTCCAGGTGATCTTTCAACCGGGTACTGAAGTTGAGGAGCGCCAAGAGCTTGTATTCCTCGTCCGCGACAATACGCGACGAACGATTTACAACCAGACCGATGGCGGCGTTGTGCGGGTGAAAGATGGCATTGCTGTCTCCCGCGGCAGCAAGACGCCTCTATTGCGCAAGTGCAGCGAAGGCAGTGTGAGCCAATAGCGCGCGATCAAACGTCTAGCAGATCCGCGCTGGCAAATTCGGCCTTTTCCTGGATAAATTCGAACCGCGCCTCCGCCTTGGTGCCCATCAGGCGTTCGACGGCTTTTGCGGTCGGCTTCATCTCCTTATCCGCCAGGATTACGCGCAGCAGCGTGCGCTTGCCGGGATCCATGGTGGTTTCTTTTAGCTGCGCGGCCATCATCTCGCCGAGGCCCTTAAAGCGGCTCACTTCCACCTTTGCGTTGGCGTGGAATTCTTTCTTGAGCAGGGCATCTTTGTGGTTGTCGTCACGCGCATAGAAGATTTTGCCGCCGTGCGAGAGACGGTAAAGAGGCGGCACCGCAAGATAAAGCCTTCCGCCCTCTATCAGCTTGGGCATTTGCCGGTAGAAAAACGTAATCAGCAAAGAAGCGATATGCGCGCCGTCCACATCGGCATCGGTCATGATAATGACCTTCTCGTAGCGCAGATCTTTCTCATGATAGTGCGCGCTGGTCCCGCAGCCCAGCGCCTGAATGAGATCCGCTAGCTGGGCATTCTGGGCCAATTTATCCTTGCCGGCGGAGGCGACGTTGAGGATTTTCCCGCGCAACGGCAGCACAGCCTGCGTCCGGCGATCGCGTGCCTGCTTGGCGGAGCCGCCCGCACTGTCGCCCTCGACGATGAATATTTCTGAACCATCAGAGGCTGATGAAGTGCAGTCGGCAAGTTTGCCGGGCAGACGCAGTTTGCGCACTGCCGTTTTTCGAGCGATATCCTTTTCCTGCCGGCGCCGGATACGCTCATCGGCACGTGCGACGACGAATTCGAGCAGCTTGTTGGCCTGCATCGGGTTTGCGGCAAGCCAATGATCGAATGGATCCTTGATTGCCTGCTCGACGATGCGCTGGGCTTCGGCTGTTGCAAGACGATCCTTGGTCTGTCCCTGAAATTCCGGCTCGCGAACGAAGACCGATAACATACAACCGGCACCGGTCATCACGTCGTCACTGGTAACTGGCGCGGCGTTCTTCTCCTGACCCACCCGCGCTGCGTGATCTTTCAGTCCGCGTAGCAGGGCCGACCGCAGCCCGGATTCGTGAGTTCCGCCATCCGGCGTGGGAATTGTGTTGCAGTATGAATTCAGGAAGCCGTCGGTATCGACGGTCCACGCAACGGCCCATTCCACGGCGCCGTGGCGACCGGTTTTGCCGGCGGCTCCCGTGAAGATGTCGGGATGCACGAGCGTTGCACCGGTCAAATTTGATGCAAGATAATCCTTCAGCCCCTCCGCGAAGTGAAAGGTCGCTTTTTCGGGGACATCCTCGACACCTTTCAGCAGTGCCTTTTCGCAGTGCCATCGGATTTCGACGCCGCCAAACAGATAGGCCTTCGAACGGGTCATCTTGAAGATGCGTTCAGCCTTGAATGTCGCTTTGGGTCCAAATATTTCCGGGTCGGGTCTGAAGCGAACTTTCGTACCGCGACGGTTTGGTGCGCGGCCGGCTTTTTCCAGTTTTCCCTTCGGCTTTCCGCGTTCGAAAGCCATTCGATAAAGCTGCTGCTCCCGCGCGACTTCGACTTCCATGCGCTCCGAAAGCGCATTGGCAACCGAAACGCCGACGCCGTGCAGGCCGCCAGAGGTTTCGTAAACTTTCGAGTCGAATTTCCCGCCCGCGTGGAGCGTGCACATGATTACTTCAAGCGCTGATTTACTCTTGAATTTTGGATGCGGATCAACGGGGATTCCGCGGCCATTATCGGTGACGCTGACAAAACCGTTCGCCTCCATCTCGACTTCAATCCAGTCGGCGTGGCCGGCAAGGGCTTCGTCCATCGCATTGTCGATCACCTCGGCGAACAGATGATGCAACGCCTTTTCGTCAGTCCCGCCAATATACATCCCGGGCCGGCGGCGGACGGGTTCAAGTCCCTCCAAGACCTCAATATGTTTGGCGGTATAGCCGGACTCCGCACTTGCGCCGCGGGCGCCCTGTTTCGTCCGCGCGCTGCTTTTCGCGCGCGCCGATGCCTTAGGTGATTTACGCGCGGATGTCGGTGATGCCCGCGGCGAATCAAACAAATCCGGCTGTTTGCTGGGCTTTTTCTTGATTGCTGTCTTGGCCATTGAGTCCTTCAGATAGTATCGCGGCGAATCGGTTACCACCCACTATGCCATGCGCATGCAGCCTCAACTCCAACCTGCTCCGCATCGCTTAAGGTATGGTTTAAGGGCCGAATTTGCTCGATACCAGTGTTTCGGGCGCGGCCTGTGGACGAGATAAGGGGCAACCAAACTTAATCTGGTCGGTTATCAAGGCCATGGAGTCAGTCGACACCAAGGCACAGCGGCGGCGCGCCCAGAAGCCGGTTTTCACCCGTGCATCGCCGCGATTTGCACTTTCAGTGAGCGACCCGCAGCCTGTAACCGAAGTTGCACGTTTGTGGCGCACTGCGGCGCAATCCGCAACCATCGGGATGTTCGTCATTCTGCTGGTCGTCGCATTGAGCCTGGCGCGGCCGATCCTGTTGCCGGTGGCCTCCGCCTTTGTGGTTGCCATGATGCTCGGGCCACTATCGGCCAGGGCGGAACGTTACCGGGTGCCATCGCTCCTGACGGCAATTGTCTTATGGCTGCTCGTTATCGCCGCATTCTACGCTGTGATTGTTCTCCTTGCCACGCCGGTCGTGGATTGGATCGGAAAGGCACCGGATATCGGCCGCAACATTCAGGAAAAACTTCATGTGCTTGATCGCCCGCTTTTTGCACTTCAGGAATTACGCGATGCCCTGTTGCCGGCCGACAAGAAGGGCAGCCTGGGCGTCGACATCATGGCTTTTGTCCAGCCAGCTCTGCTCGTCGTTACGCCCGCAATCGGACAGACTCTGATTTTCTTCGGCACGCTTTTCTTCATGTTGCTTGGCCGGTCGCAGCTTCGACGAGTGCTGGTGGCATTCTTCGACGAGCGCGATGCGCGTTTGCGGACGCTGAAAATCATGAGCGATATTGAGCATAATCTGACCGGCTATCTCAGTATCGTTGCATTGATCAATATCGCGGTGGGTGTTTGCGGCGGTGTCGTTGCATGGATAGCCGGTCTGCCGGATCCGGTCGCATGGGCGGTTCTCGCCTTTATCCTCAATTTTATTCCTTACATTGGCGCGCTGATGATGGAGGCCGCATTATTCCTTGTTGGGCTGGTGACTTTCGCGACGCTTGCGCACGCGCTATTGGCGCCGCTCATGTTTCTTGCATTAGCTACGCTTGAGGGCCATTTTATTACGCCGAGCATCATGGGACGGCGATTGACGCTCAACCCGCTCACTGTATTTTTATCGCTGGTATTCTGGACGTGGCTGTGGGGTCCGGTCGGCGCATTTCTAGCTGTCCCGCTGCTGATTATGGCCCTTGTTGTGATTGATCATCTATTTCCTGAAGATGAGCCTGGGTTACCGGCTTAGCGTACTGGCGTATCGGACGCCGCCGGGGTAGACACAAAAGTCCTTTCCGTCCGATCTTCCAGATGGATTTCCATACAGTCGTCCAGCAAACCGTCGATTTTGTCCGCCTCAATCAAGCATGGGCGGTGCCCGTTGTTTTTGCGCTGGCTTTCGGAGAGTCGCTGGCCTTTATCTCGCTGCTGATTCCCGCATGGGGTGCATTGGTCGCGATCGGGGCGCTGATTGGCTCGAGCGGAATCAAGTTTTGGCCAGTTTGGGTCGCTGCGGCGCTCGGCGCCGCCTTTGGTGATTGGCTCTCATACTGGATCGGACTCAAGCTCGAACATGCGGCTGCAAACGTTTGGCCGCTATCGCGTCACCCCGATCTCATTCCGCGCGGTGAAGCATTCATGAAAAAGTGGGGCGCTCCCGGAATTTTCATTGGACGGTTCTTTGGGCCCTTGCGCGCCGTGGTGCCGCTGGTCGCCGGGATTTTCGAAATGCCTTTCTGGCTTTTTCAGATTGCCAATTTCAGTTCGGCTTTCGTTTGGGCGGCTATGCTGCTCACTATCGGTGACGTCATTTCGAGAGCGGTGAAATGGGTATGGTGATAGCGAGAAGAAACCGCCGGGATTTTGTCTCGGCGGCTTTGCTTAAACTGGCAGCCTTATTTCAGAGCAGCAAGTCCGGCTTCTGCCGCTTCGTGATCGATTGAGCCGTTCGGGCTGCCACTCACGCCGATCGCGCCGGCAACTTTGCCGCCGATGATGATTGGTACGCCGCCCGCCGAGGCGATGACGCCGGGAAGCGTCAACAAGGTCAGCGTAGGGCCGCCTTTTGCGAGAGCCTCTTCGAAGACCTTCGTTGGCCGCCGAAAGATTGCCGCTGTCCTGGCTTTCGTTTGCGAGATTGCGATCGAGCCGTATTGGGCGCCGTCCATCTTGGTAAAATAGACCAGATCGCCGGATGGGCCGACAATTGTGATGATAACGCGCTGTCCGAGTTTCTTCGCTCCCTCTTGCGCGGCCGCGGCGACTTTCATTGCCTGCTCTTGCGTCACCGGTGTTCCGTAATCTGGCGGCGAAGGCGCCGCCGCAGGCGCTGCCGGCTGCTGCGCATATGCCGCACTTCCCGCCAATACAGCCGCACTAATGGCAAGAATGATCACTGACAAACGTCTCATCTAGTCGTCCTCCCAATCTGTTACCTTTGCCCTTGCCCCGTGCGACTTGGCGCAGGAGTTACGGCGACGAGCATACTAGGGGACGGTCCGGCTGCCGCCTATAGGGTAGGCGCGCGAGGTCTGAAAAAATGGTTTTGCGTTGCCTTCCGGCTACCTCGTTTCAGTGGGATTTCAACACGCCGAAAATTCACCGGTCGGGAATACATTTATTTTGCCCGTTTGTGGCAGTCGCACATAAATTTCGCTAGGCTACAGTCCGGTTAATTGACTAGGTCCCACTATGGCCGAAACCGCTTTCGAGGCTGCGCTTTCGGCGCGCACGGTCGAAATGGTTGACGCCTGCACGGGCTGTGGGAAATGCGTTGAAATTTGTCCGGTAACGGCAAAACCCGCAGGCATCGGCAATGCCGCGCCGGGAGAAGTTATCGCAGGGGTACTCGACATCCTACGGACAGGTGAGGGACCTGAGGCATCGAAGGCATGGGCCAAAGGCTGTGCGCTCACGGGCGACTGCATCACCGCTTGCCCGGAGAGCATCAACCCGCGGTTTCTGCTTGCCATGGCGCGTGTCGCGTTGGCGCGGCAATCGTCCGAGCAGCGCGAGCGCCGCAAGCGCGGCGTGGAAAGTTTTCGTCTGGTCGCTGACGGTGCCAACGTACTTGCACGCATGCAACTGTCAGCGGATGAACTGGGCCGGCTCGGCCAAAGAGTAAACGAGAGGCTTGAGTCCGGCTCCACCGCCAAGTCCGGGCAACGGCCGGATTTTGTCTTCTATACGGGCTGCAATGTGCTCAAGACGCCGCACATCGCACTCCTGGCGCTCGATATCATGGATGCGCTTGGGGTTACCTATAAGGTCATGGGAGGCCCAAGCCATTGCTGCGGCATCGTCCAGGCGCGCGCCGGCGATGTCGAAGTATCCGGACGTGTCGCCACCAATTCGCTCGACAAGCTCGCGGAAGGAAAAACCGGCGTCATCTCCTGGTGCGCCAGCTGCCATGTGCAGTTTACCGAAACGACACTGCCGACGATCGAGAAGGTGCGCGGCACGCGGCCGTTCGAAATGACACCTTTTATGCTGTTTCTGGCAACTCGCTTCGAGGACCTGCGGCCAATGTTGCGTAGGACGGTTCCCCTCAGGGTCGCGTTGCATAAGCACCCGGGGATCAAAGGTGTCGTCGAAGCCGGGCTTGAATTGTTACGAATGGTTCCAGGCATCGAGATTGTCGATCTTCATCAGCCGGCGGTTGGCTTGATGAGCAATTTTCTCAATGCGTTGCCTGACTACAAGCGCGGGCTGCATCTCGCCGAACTGGAGGCGGCGGAGGCGGCTCGCGTCGATGCGCTTGTCGCGATCTATCATCCCGACCACAGAGATCTGTGCGCGCATGAGCGCGACTGGCCGTTCAAGATCGTCAACATCCTCGACATTGTCGGGGAGAGCATGGGCCTGAATCACGAGGATCATTTCAAGCGCCTGAAGATTATGCAGGACGCGGATACTATCGTTGCCGATTGCAGGGATATGGTCGCCGCCCATGGGCTTGATCCCGCGCTGGCGCGCGAAGTTGTGGTGAAAGCCATGCTCAGTGAACAGCCGTTGCCTCTCCGCGGATAATCTCGCAGAAACCCATCGTCGACTTGAACGGGCCGATGTCGCAATTGGACCCGATTGTCTGCCAAGCAAAAATCGGCCGCAGGGCCGCAGAGTTGACGGGCAAGGATAGGCGGCCTATATGCCCGCCAATGACGATGACCGCTGCATCAAGTGGATTTCGCCGTCGCCGTACCACCCCGGCACGGGCGTGATTTTGTCGTCCCCGTGCCGCCGGAATTAAGGTCGCGGCACATATCCCCATAGATTTTACGCTGTTGGCCTTCTTCCGGTAGTTCTTTAAGACTTCTGGATAAGGATCGATTTATGGCTACGAAAGCGAAGATCGGCGTTCTGGGTGCCTCTGGCTATACCGGTGGCGAGCTGGTGCGCATGTTGTTGCGCCACCCGCGCGTGGAGATCATTTTGCTCACGGCTGAGCGCAGCGCGGGAAAGGCCATGCGCGAGGTATTCCCGCAATTCTCCCCCTTCGCGTTGCCGCCGCTTGTGACGGTCGATAGCCTTGATTGGGGCAACACGGCACTTGATGTTGCGTTCTGTGCGTTGCCGCATGCGACCACGCAAAAGGTGGTGAAGGACCTGCTTGGGCAATCACCGTCGACGAAAGTCGTCGATCTCTCAGCCGATTTTCGGCTGGCTGACACCGCGGCCTATGCAAGATGGTATGGCCATGACCATCATGCGCCCGAGCTGCAGAACGAAGCAGTCTATGGCTTAACCGAGATTCACCGACGCGATATCAAGCAGGCCCGGCTCGTCGCCAATCCCGGCTGCTACACGACGTGCGCACAACTGCCGCTCATACCGTTGATCAAGAACAAGGCGATCGAACTCGACGAGATCGTCATCGATGCCAAATCCGGCATGACAGGAGCGGGGCGCGCGGCCAAGGAGGCTATGCTGTTCTCAGAAGTCTCCGAGGGCTTTCACGCCTATGGGGTCGGGCATCATCGGCATATGGCCGAACTCGATCAGGAATTCTCGCGGGCGGCCGGTCGGGAGGTGGTCGTCACCTTTACGCCGCATCTTGTGCCGATGAACCGGGGCATTCTCTCAACAATTTATGTCCGAGGCCGCCGCGGCCGAACGCCTGAAGAGCTTCATGCGATACTTTTAAAGTCCTACATGAGAGAGGCGTTTGTCCACATTCTGCCGTTTGGCGAAACACCGCAAACCCGGCATGTCCGCGGTTCGAATATGACGTTTATAGGCATCGCGAAGGATCGCGTCCCAGGCCGTGCCATCGTGGTCTCCGCGCTCGACAACCTGGTCAAGGGCGCATCGGGCCAAGCGATCCAAAACATGAATCTGGTCATGGGCTGGCCGGAAACGATGGGACTTGAGCAGGTCGCCCTGTTCCCTTGAAGGTTTATTCGGTGATGGGCCGATAGGGCTGGGCCCGGAATCCAGATACAATTCGTGAGTTCTGTTTCTGGATTCCGGGCTTGCGCGCATGCGCTCGAGTCCCGGGATTAACGAGGGGACAATGTTCGAAGTCCAGAACCAGCCTCCGCCGCTTGAACCGTACAATGCATTTACGAGTGATGTCGTGCTCCGCGAAGCGATACGGCGCGAAGGTGCCGGCTGGGCCGAGGAACGAGCTCACAGCCCTGGGCGCGACACTTGGCAAGCCAGAGACCGTCCAACTCGGGTTTGACGCCAACAGATTTCCCCCGCAGCTGCGCACGCTTGATCGTTTCGGTCATCGCATCGACGAAGTTGAATTCCACCCTTCGTGGCATGAGTTGCTGGGACTTGCGCTGAAAGCGGGCCTGCATTCGAGTCCGTGGTCGGATCCGAAGAGCGGTGCTCACGTGGCGCGCGCGGCGGGTACGTACCTCCTGGGGCAGGTCGAGAGCGGAGTTTATTGCCCAATTGCGATGACCTACGGGTCCGTGCCGACTTTGCGGCATGCTCCTGAGCATCGCGGCAGAATGGCTGCCGCGAATTTTCTCGCGCGATTACGACCGCCGTTTCCGTCCCGCACGACTGAAGACTGCGGCGCTTGTCGGCATGGGCATGACCGAAAACCAAGGCGGTTCCGACCTTCGCACCAATTCGACACGCGCACAGCCGTCAGCAGATGGAAGTTTCCGCCTTTACGGCCACAAGTGGTTCATGTCGGCGCCGATGTGCGACGCGTTTCTGGTTCTTGCCCAATCGCCGAACGGACTGAGTTGTTTCTTCATGCCGCGCTGGACGCCTGGCGGCGACCGTAACGCGATCCAGATTCTTCGACTAAAAGACAAACTCGGAAATCGTTCCAATGCATCGAGCGAAGTAGAGTTTCTGGGAGCCTATGCGCAGCTCGTCGGCGAGGAGGGCCGGGGAATCGCGACGATTATAGAGATGGGAAATTATACGCGGCTCGATTGCTGCATCGGATCATCGTCACTTATGCGCCAGGCTGTCGCACAGGCGGTTCACCACGCCCGTCATCGCACCGCCTTCCAGAAAAAATTGATTGACCAGCCATTGATGACAAATGTCCTGGCCGATCTGGCGCTGGAATTGGAGGCGGCGACAGTGCTCACGATGTGGCTCGCCCGGGCTTATGACGAAGAAGGCGAAACGGCTCAGATTATCCGGCGAGTAGTCACCCCGGCCGCCAAATTCTGGATCTGCAAGAGAACGCCGTTCTTGACCTATGAGGCGATGGAGGTGCTCGGCGGCTCCGGCTACATCGAAGAAAGCATCATGCCGCGCCTCTACCGCGAGGCGCCGGTCAACTCGATCTGGGAAGGCTCTGGCAATGTCATGTGCCTCGACGTATTGCGCGCAGTGGAGCGTACGGCGAGGGCCGCCGAGGTGTTGCGGGCCGAATTGGATTCGGCGAAGGATCCACGTGTCAAAATCTTTGCCGACAGGTTCGAAAAGCGGATCACCGCACACGATCGCAACGACGAGAGACAAGCGCGGTCCGCTGGTGCGCGAACTTGTTCTTGCGTTGCAAGGCGCATTACTTGTCAAGCACGCACCATCCAACGTAGCCGACGCATTTTGTGCATCTCGGCTGGAGGGAGATGGTGCCGCTGCTTTCGGCCTGCTGCCGCCGGGTCACGACATGCGCGCGATAGCCGAGCGCGCTGGTCCGGCGGGTTAGAGCTTTCCGAACACCGCCAGCACAAGCATTACCTGTGCGACGAATCCGACCGCGAAAGCGAGCGTGCGAAGAACTGGGACCCCCATCGTATAGACAACGGCGTGTGCCAGCCGCGCCCAGAAATAGACCGCGCAGGCCGTAACCGTAGCGTCGCTCGAATGCCCCTGTGCGTCGAGGATGAGCACCAGCGGTGCAAAGATTGCGAGGTTTTCAACTGCATTGGTGTGGGCGAAATAAAGGCGCTGCGCCCAAGGCGATTGAGGCTTGTCACCGCGGGAAGGATTGGCCATGGCGCCCATGAGTCCGCGGACTATGAGGCGATCGACGATATAAGGGATCCACAAGACACCGGTCAGAATGACCGTCAGCGTCAGCCACAGCAATTCTTTGGACATCGCCGCTCCCCGTTTTTGATGCTTTGCAAGAGCCGAGCATAGTCGACGTGGCGATCATTGTCGCGCCCGGCGGTATCAAGAAGCCGTAACCGACCGTACGACCACGTACAGGCCGACCGCGATAACAATGGCGGAGAAAGTGCGTCCGAGCATGTGCTTATGGTGGGCGAGCTGCCGTGCAATCCGGATACCCACTAAGCCGCCGGGGGCACCGCCAATGATAAAAAGGCCTGCAAGCCACCAATCGACGAGGCCAGACCAAGCGTAACTTGCCGCGGTTGTCATGCCGAAGACGGTGACGGACACGAGCGACGAGCCAATGGCATTGATCAGCGGCATCGCGGTTGCACCGATCAGTCCTGGAACTATCAAAAAGCCACCGCCGATCCCAAAAAAGCCGGAGAGGACGCCGACGGCAAAGCCAATTCCGACCAGCAACGGCAGCATGCGCAACATGCTTTCGCGTGTGAGTTTGACATGCGGATTCCCCGTCGACTGGCGTGGTCGTAGCATGAGTACGCCTATGACAATCATCAAAGTCCCGAACAGGGTCAGCAGCCTGCCGCCGTCCACCATTTTGCCAAGCTGCGCGCCTGCGGCCGCACCGATCATGCCCGCGATCGCAAAAGTGACCGCGCAAGGCCATTTCACGGTTTGCGCTCGGGCATGACCGGCGAGATTGGCTGCCGCACTTACAGCGACGGCGATCGCACTCGTGCCGATCGCTACATGAGGGGACGGGACACCGACGACATACACCAACAATGGCACAGCCAGGATCGACCCGCCGCCACCGACCAGACCAAGAACAAACCCGACGATGCTGCCGGAAGCAACCGCGAGCAGATCATGCGCTATCGTCATCGCGCCGCGGCTTGTGTGTCCCGGTTCCATGGCATTAATGCCAAGAGCTTGGCCATGCCGCAGAAACCGGTCACTCCGGCGAAAATCAGGCCTGCGCCCACGAACCCTGACAGAACATAAAATCCGGGTGCAGCGAATGCACCGAGCACAACACCGCCGAGGACGAGACCGCCGGCAATAATTTGAACCTGGCGCATCATGTCGATCGGCTGGCTGCGATCAAGAGTCACGGGCAGGCCTGCCTTCTTCCAGGCTTCGAGACCGCCATCGAGAATGTAAATTTTGCAGTTGCCGGCCGACGATGCCAGTCGCGCAGCATTGCCTCGGGTCCGCGCCCCCGAGCGACAATGAAATACCAAAACATTATCGCCCGCACGAGCCGGGCTTTCCGCATCGATGCGGCTCAGCGCGTGATGGCGCGCGTTTGGGATAAATTCGCGCGCATACTCGTCCGCTTCGCGGATATCGACGAGGACCGCGCCGTCGCGCACAAGCTCAGCTGCGCGGGAAGGAGAAACTACCTGAATATTCGACACTGTCACTTTCCCTCTTTTGGTTCAGGTTCTGTCACGGGCAGTAGATGGTCTTTAGCAATGCGAGCAGACGAGCCGCGTTGGGATCACCAATGCGATAGAATACGCTTTGCGCTTCGCGTCGTGTGGCGAGCAGTCCGTCTTCTCGCATCTTGGCGAGATGCTGGGACAGTGCCGACTGGCTCAGATCCACGGCGTCCGCGAGATCGCCGACCGACATCTCACCTGCGATTGCAAGCCGACATAGGATCAACAGCCGGTTCTCGTTGGCCAACAGCTTGAGCAGCCCGGCGGCTTCACCTGCCTTGCGCTCAAGTGCCGCGACCCCAAAATCGTCTGCACGTTTTGGCCGTCTCATGGTCTGTACCGGCATGCGTCAACTCCATATATTAGCTATTGCTAATTTAGTATAGACTAATATATAAATCAAGTGCAAGAAGAACCAAAAAGGGAACTTGTCATGACCGCTGCGGCCACACCCGAAATCCGCGCCTTTTTCGATGAGCCCACGAATACGGTAAGTTATCTGGTCTGGGACCCGAGGACCAAAGAAGGAGTGGTCGTTGATCCCGTCCTGAATTTCGACCACCGGAGCGGTAAGGCATCGTTGCAGGCGGCTGACACGATTCTTGCTGAGGCGAAAAAGCTAGCCGTCACTATCAAACAGGTGCTGGAAACGCACGCGCATGCCGATCATCTGTCGGCGGCGCCCTATATCAAGCTCAAGTGCGGCGCGACCGTCGGAATTGGGGAGCACATCAAAGATGTGCAGAAAATATTCCGGCCGGTCTTTAACGCATCTGACGTATCGGGTGACGGATCGGAGTTCGACCATCTCTTTAAGGATGGCGAACGCTTCAGGCTTGGAACCATCGATGCTGAGGTTATTTATACGCCAGGCCATACACCTGCTTGTATTTCCTACAAGATTGGTGATGCGGTTTTTGTCGGCGATACCATTTTTATGCCGGATTACGGCACAGCGCGCGCCGATTTTCCTGGAGGAAATGCTGGCGAGCTCTATCGCTCGATCCAACGCATCCTGTCCTTGCCGGACGAAACGCGGCTATTTATGTGCCACGACTACAAAGCGCCCGGCCGCGATCGATACGCGTGGGAGACAACGGTTGGCGACGAGAAGGCGCGCAATATCCACGTGCACCGGGGCGTAAGCGAAGATGATTTCGTCAAAATGCGCGAGGCACGTGATGCCACACTCCCTGCGCCATTGCTGTTGTTGCCATCAATTCAAGCCAACATTCGGGCAGGCCAGTTCCCGCCGGCTGAAGCGAATGGCGTACACTATCTAAAGATCCCGGTGACGATCGCGTCGTAAATTTGCATTAAAGCCAGCTTTTCACTTTTACATAGGAGCCAGGAGCTTCTTCGATTGGCTTGAGCTTACCGGCCCCGATTTTTCGAGCGGGGACTGTTTCAGCGCCCTGGGCCTTGATCCAATCCAGCCAGTCCGGCCACCAGGAGCCAGGATGCTCGGTGGCCTTCTTCATCCATATCTCGACACTTGCCCCGCTCGGTTTGTCGCCGGTCCAGTATTGATATTTTGATTTTCCGGGTGGGTTGACCACGCCAGCAATATGGCCGGAGCCCGCAAGCACATACTTCACGGGACCACCGAAAAATTGCGAGCCGTAGAGAACTGAGTTTGCAGGAGCAATGTGGTCTTCGCGCGTCGCAAGATTGTAGATCGGCACGGTCACTTTGCGCAGATCGAGAATTGTGCCGGCAATTTCCATATCGCCTTTGGTCAGCTTGTTCTCAAGATAGCAGTTACGCAAATAAAACGAATGGTTGGCTGCAGGCATGCGGGTCGCGTCGGAATTCCAATAAAGAATATCGAATGGCAACGGCTTCTTGCCGCGCATGTAATTATTAACAATGTAGGGCCAAATCAGTTCGTTCGAACGCAGCATGTTGAACGTAGTCGCCATGCGCGAGGCTTCCAGATAACCTTGCTCTTTCATATGCGTTTCGAGTTGCTTGACGCGCTCCTCATCTACGAAAACCATAAGATCGCCGGCGTAACTAAAGTCAACTTGGGCCGCAAACAAAGTTGCCGATTTAATCCGGTTCTGCTTTTTCGCAGCGAGGTAGGCGAGTGCGATCGACAACAGCGTACCACCGACGCAATAGCCGATAGCATTGACCTTCTTTTCGCCGGTCGCGGCTTCGATTGCATCGATGGCCGCAATCACGCCTTCGCGCATGTATTCTTCGAAGCTTTTTTCGGCAAGCCTTGCGTCCGGATTGACCCAAGAGATCACGAACATCGTGATGCCCTGGTCCACGCACCACTTGATGAACGACCGGTCAGGCGTCAGGTCGAGGATATAAAATTTATTGATCCATGGCGGAACGATCAGCAGTGGTAGTTTCAAGACATTCTTCGTTGCCGGTTCGTATTGAATGAGCTGCATTAGTTCGTTTTGAAATACAACTTTGCCCGGCGTAGTCGCGAGATTGCCTCCGACATCGAACACAGAGGAATCCGATTGGCGGATTTTGAGAACGCCATGACCGGCCTTGATGTCCTCCGACAGCATATGCATGCCGCGCACGAGATTTTCGGCATTTGACGAGAGTGTCTCACGTAGCAATTCGGGGTTGGTCAGGACGAAGTTCGATGGCGAAATCGCGTTCGTAATTTGCTTGACGTAGAATTCTGCCTTCTTTCGCGTGTGCTCGTCGACGCCGGCGGCGTCCTTGACCAGTTTGTCGGCCCATTGTGCCGTGAGCAAATATGCCTGCTTCATGAAATCGAAGAATTGATTTTGCGACCACTCGGGATCGGAAAAGCGCTTGTCCTTCAGATCCGGAGTTGCAACGGCCGCGGCATGCTCGCCGGCCATGCGCTTGACGGCGCCCGCCCATAGGTCGAAATACGCGCGGCCAAGGCTCGCCTGAAGCTCAATTGCCCGCTGGGGGTCAGCCATCCAGTATTCTACGACGCGCCCGACCGTCTTGACCGCATCGGTGACGTCATCGGCGAGGTCACTTCTGATTTGGCCTTCTTCGCGAGGCTTTAGGTAGGCGGCGAGCGCCTTGCCCCCTTCCTCGATCAGTCGAGCGAGGTTGTGTGCGAATGCCTCGACATTGACGTCTCCAACCTTCGCAGGTTCTGTCGGCCCCTTGTCCATCCGCTTCCCGCTCGCCTCCACCAAAAGAAGTGGCTCGGGACGTCTCACATCGCAAGCCGTGTTCGCCCGCATGGTTTCGCGAGGCTTCAGTTACGCGGTTAGCATGGCGTCACCTTGCTGCAGCCATATTAGGGCGATAGCAGCAATATGGTATAATTTGTTGAGTTTACATGAATTTCCAGGGTGGTCTGCAAATTTTCGGAGCATGGCAGGCGGTGTTGGAGCGGTCTCTGTGGGCGGCGTTGGGGCTCGTGACGGTGCTGTCAGGTTGTTCGGCGGGAACGATCATCGACCGCCTGCCGGCTGGAATGCAGCCACCGGCGGACGCGCCGGCCCGGCCTGAAACGCCCTATGCCTATCCCGCGGTGCACGACATGCCTCCAGACCGCGCCACTGTGCCGATGACCGAAGAGGAGCAGGTGAAACTCGAAAAAGATCTGGCCAAAGCTCGCGACCACCAGGAGGGCCATCCGGCCGGTAAAAAGGCTGCTACGACGCCCAAAAAGCCACCCAAAGACGCCCAAAGTGGGCAAAGCGATGGCGCCAAGGCGAACCCGTGATAAAAGCCAACGGGGTCATGAATGTCGGCCGGCGAGGGCGGCCGATCTACAGGGTTTGAGCCGATGGAAGACTTCTACCGCATTCGCCGTTTGCCGCCTTACGTATTCGAAGAGGTCAACAAGGCCAAGGCGAAGGCCCGCAACGCGGGAGCGGACATCATCGACCTCGGCATGGGCAATCCGGACTTGCCCGCGCCGGCGCATGTCATCGAAAAACTCAAGGAGACACTCGGCAAGCCGCGTACCGATCGTTACTCGGCTTCTCGTGGCATTCCCGGATTGCGTCGCGCGCAGGCGGCCTATTATGAGCGCCGTTTCGGGGTGAAGCTCAATCCGGACACTCAGGTCGTTAGCACGCTTGGCTCAAAGGAAGGATTTGCGAACGTCGCGCAAGCCATCACTGCGCCCGGCGACGTCGTCCTGGTGCCCAATCCCAGTTATCCGATCCACGCCTTCGGTTTTCTCATGGCGGGCGGTGCCATCCGCTCTGTGCCGTCGGAGCCGACGCCGAATTTCTTCCACACGCTCGAGCGCGCGATTGTGCATTCGATCCCGAAACCTACGGCGGTAGTGGTTTGCTACCCGGCCAACCCGACCGCCTATGTTGCGACGCTCGACTTCTACAAAGATCTCATCGCCTTCGCGAAGAAGCACGGCATCCTGGTACTGTCCGATCTCGCCTATGCCGAGGTCTATTTCGACGACAATCCACCACCGTCACTGTTGCAGGTGCCAGGTGCCAACGACATCGCAGTCGAATTTACCTCGATGTCGAAGACATTCTCGATGCCGGGATGGCGCATCGGTTTCGCCGTCGGCAACGAGCGAATCATCGCCGCGTTGGGCAGGGTTAAGTCCTATCTCGACTACGGCGCCTTTACGCCGGTACAGGTAGCGGCAACTGCGGCGCTTAACGGTCCGGATGGCTGCATCAAGGAAATGCGCGAGACATACAAACGACGACGGGATGTTCTGGTGGAAAGCTTCGGCCGCGCCGGGTGGCATGTGCCGGCGCCGCGTGCCTCTATGTTTGCTTGGGCGCCGATTCCTGAACCGTTCAAGAGCCTCGGCAGCGTGGAGTTTTCCAAACTGCTGGTGGAGAAAGCGGACATCGCCGTATCGCCGGGTATCGGCTTTGGTGAATATGGCGAAAATTTCGTGCGCATCGCTCTGGTCGAGAACGAGCAGCGTATCCGTCAGGCCGCGCGCAACATCCGCCGTTTCCTCGACAATGCGCCGGAGCAACTCCACAACGTCGTTCCGCTCGCGACGCGGCGCTAACCCACGGACGCACAGGTTCATGGCAGCACCGCTGAAAGTGGGCGTCGCCGGGTTGGGCACCGTAGGCGCTGCTCTGGTCGCCCAAATCGCGCGACAGCGCGAAGCCCTGGCCGTACGTTGTGGGCGATCGATCGATATCGTCGCGGTGAGCGCGCGCTCGCGCACAAAAGACCGTGGCATCGATGTCAAGAAAATGAAATGGGTGAAGGACCCTACCGAGCTTGCGCGCGAGCCGGACCTTGACGTTTTTGTCGAATTGATTGGCGGCGCTGGCGAACCCGCCAGGGGCGCAATTGAAGCCGCGCTGGCGTCGGGAAAATCCGTCGTGACTGCAAACAAGGCGCTGCTTGCGAAACATGGGGTCAAGCTTGCGGCCCTTGCCGAACGCAGTCACGTGGCCCTCAATTTTGAAGCGGCGGTCGGCGGCGCGATTCCAATCGTTAAAACATTGCGTGAGGGAATGGCGGGCAATTCATTCGAGCGCATTTATGGAATTCTGAACGGTACCTGCAATTACATTCTTACTCGGATGGAAGAAGATAAATTGCCGTTTGCCGAATGCCTGAGAGAGGCGCAGCGGCTCGGTTATGCCGAAGCCGATCCGAGCTTCGATATCGAGGGCCACGACACCGCGCAGAAACTCGCCATTCTGGCGAGCCTTGCGTTCGGCACGAAGGTCGATCAAAGCGCGATCTACGTGGAAGGCATTTCTTCGATCACGCCCGCAGACCTGTGGGCCGCCGACGAACTCGGCTACCGTGTGAAGCTCCTTGGTGTAGCGGTGAGGACTCCGAAAGGCATTGAGCAACGTGTACATCCGACAATGGTGCCCAAGGATTTATCAATCGCCCAGGTGATGGGCGTCACAAATGCGGTGACCATCGACGCCGCCGACATCAGTCCGCTCACTCTGGTCGGGCCCGGAGCCGGTGGTGCCGCGACGGCTTCGGCAGTGCTTTGCGACATTGGTGACATTGCGCGCGGCGTGCGAACCGCCCCATTCGGCCGGCCGGCGGGACGTCTTGCCGACGTTCGAAAAGCGCCGATGCAGCGGCACGAAGGCGGCTATTACATCCGGCTGATCGCGCGCGACAAGCCGGGAACCGCGGCGACAATTGCCAAGCGCCTCGCGGAGCAGGACATTTCACTGGAATCTGATTGTCCAGCGGCATGATCCGGCACATCTTGGCCGAGATACCAAGTCGGGTTCCGTCCCCGTTATCCTCATCACGTACGCGACCAGTGAGGATGCGGTACGCAAGGCACTTGCGGCGGTAGGGCGCGATAGGGTGATCTCAGGGCGTCCGCAAGTCATTAGGATCGAAAAAAACTGAACGCCCGCCGGCGCGTTTGTGAGGGGAACGTCATATGTCGAGTATCACCGTCCAGCAGGAATTGGTGCTGGAACGCGTCCTCAGCCTTGAGATCGTGCGAGTTACCGAGCGCGCCGCGGTGTCCTCCGCGCGCCTGCGCGGTCATGGCAAGGACAAGGCGTCCGACCAGGCAGCTGTCGACGCCATGCGGCGCGAGCTCAACAAATTGCCAATCGATGGCACTGTCGTGATCGGCGAGGGCGAGATGGACGAAGCGCCCATGCTGTTCATCGGTGAAAAAGTAGGAACCAAAGGAGGCCCGAAAGTCGACATCGCCGTCGACCCGCTCGAGGGCACGACACTTTGCGCCAAAAACATGCCGGGCGCGATTGCGACCCTGGCCATGGCCGACGCCGGGACGCTGCTGCACGCGCCAGACTGCTACATGGACAAAATCGCGATTGGTCCAGGTTATCCGAAGGGAACGATAGACCTCGATGCGCCGGCGGCTGAGAACATTCTTTCGCTGGCCAGAGCCAAAGGCGTTAAACCGTCGGAAATCACTGCCATTCTGCTCGACCGGCCGCGTCACGCAGACATAATTGCGGCGGTGCGCAAAACTGGCGCTGCGGTCAGCCTCATCAGCGATGGCGATGTCGCGGGAGTGATCCACTGCGCTGAACCCAAGACCGGCATCGATATCTATCTCGGCATCGGTGGTGCCCCCGAGGGCGTGCTTGCGGCGGCGGCGCTGCGTTGTATCGGCGGACAAATGCAGACTCGATTGATCATCGATACCGAAGAGCTGCGTGAACGCACACTCAAGATGGGCATCAAGGACGCAAAAAAGAAATATCAGATCGTGGACATGGTGAAAGGCGACTGCCTTTTTTCCGCAACCGGGGTCACCACTGGTGCGATGCTCAGCGGCGTGAAGTTTGGCAAAGATGTGATTGAAACAGAGACGGTCGTCATGCGCTCCGTCACCGGCACGGTCAGGCGGGTGTTGGCCGAGCATCGGCAGTTCGAGAAATTTCATCTCGATTGAATTGGGACAGACGTCCCGCGCTGACCCGCATAGCGGGACGAAATTTCCACGCGCGTGTCTTGTCACCTTTTAGCGCCACGCCTTTAATCGTGCGCGAGATCGGGGAGAGTTTGCTATGCGCCGTGTCCATCTTGTCGGAAGCGTGCCATTGAGAAGTGCGGCCGAGGTTTTCATGACCGTGAGCGCAGCGTTGGGCGATAAGCTCAGGCGCATTCCAGATGGCGAAACCGGTGACCGTTCGGACTGGATCACCTGGCTTGAGCCGGCCTTTGCCGAAAACCCGGCGCTGGAAAAGTCGGATGAACTGTTTCGTATCCACGCGACCGGTACCGCGCGAATCCGTTATCGGCTCCGGCCAGGCAAGCGCGTCAGCGATGTGCGATTCGATAATCTATTCTATGCCGATACCGCCAAGGCCTCTTATGCCGACTTCGCCGCGCTCAAACGCGCCGGCAAGATTGCGGCCGATGTGAAATTCCAGATCGACCTGGTACCGGCGCATTCAGTTATCTGGCTTTTCTTGCAGGAAGACCTCCATAGTGCGATGGATGCGGTCTACAATCAGGCGCTCAAACGCGAGATTGACAAAATCGCCGCGGAATTGCCGCACGATCAGATTGCGATCCAATTCGACGTGGCCTCGGCGGTTTTTGCACGGCTGCAACGGAATGAACCGAATGCTTACGGCAGGGACCGCGCTGAGATGTTGACGCGGTTCTGCGCCATCCTCACCGCTCTAGCCGACCATGTACCCGTCGACATCGAGGTACTATTTCATTTTTGCTACGGCGACAGCAACCACAAGCATGTCATCGAGCCGACCGATATGGGTGACATGGTTGACGTTGCGAATCGGTTGTCAGTCGACATTCGCCGCACGATCCAGTTGATCCACATGCCGGTTCCTCGCGGTCGCAAGGACGATGGTTATTTTGTGCCGCTCGCACGATTGCGGCTTAAACCGGAAACCGAGCTTTGCCTCGGCTTGGTGCACTATACCGATGGGGCCGCAGGCACGCGCGAACGGCTCGCAGCGGCCGAAAGGCACGTCGGTGACTTTTCCATTGCGACAGAGTGTGGATTTGGCCGCCGCGACCCAGCGACCATCCCCGAATTGCTCCAGATCCATTCAGAGGTCGCAGCCTGAGCCGGGCTGGTATGGTCGGGTGGGCTCCGTCACTATAGGGGCGTCTTGCGGGCGATTCCCGGCGGAGCCGCTCCTGCATCAAAAAAACGTCGATGGCTCTGGTTGCCGCACACTCGAACTTGAACGACCGACATTTTCTCGGTGTTGAACATTCGTTGACGGGACGCGCCTGGCGTGACCGGCTCGATGAGCGCGGTTCGGCGCGCGCGCTCGCGATTGCGCAGCGCCACGGCGTCGACGAGTTGCTTGCGCGGGTGCTGGCCGGCCGTGATGTGGGCGTTGACGACGTCGTCGGCTTTCTCGATCCCACGATCAAGCAGTTGATGCCAGACCCCTCTACAATGACGGACATGGCGGCGGCATCCGCGCGCATTGCCGACGCGGTGATCGGTGGTGACCGCATCGCCGTCTTTGGCGATTATGATGTCGACGGCGCGACGGCCTCGGCGTTGCTGTGCAGCTACTTGCGGCGCTGCGGACTTGATCCCGACATCCATATCCCCGATCGCATCTTCGAAGGCTACGGCCCGAACGTAGATGCAATACGCTCGTTCGCCGAACGCGGAGTGAAGCTGCTGATCACTGTCGATTGCGGCGTGACAAGCCTGGAGCCGCTCGCGGAAGCGAAGAGGCTTGGTCTCGATACGGTTGTCATCGACCATCATCAGGCCGATGAGAAACTGCCGGAAGCCGTTGCCCTCGTCGACCCCAGTCGTGCGGATGATCTTTCCGGATTGGGGCATCTTGCCGCAGTCGGCTTGGTCTTCATGACGCTGGTCGCTGTTACACGCGAATTGCGCCGGCGCAATTTTTGGAGCGACGCGCGCCCCGAACCCGACCTGCTGTCGACCTTGCATGTCGTGGCGCTCGGCACCGTCGCCGATGTTGTGCCGCTGCATGGTCTCAATCGCGCTTTCGTTGCCAAGGGCCTAATTGCGCTCCGGCGGCGCGAACATGTGGGACTGACCGCGCTCATGGATGTCGCGCGCCTTTCCGGCCCGCCGGAGCCGTGGCATCTCGGATTTGTCATGGGACCGCGTATCAATGCCGGCGGGCGCATTGGCCGCGCCGATCTGGGCGTGCGCCTCCTGCTTGAGGATGACCCCAGTGAGGCAGCGCGCATTGCGGCCGAGCTCGACCGCCTAAATCGCGAGCGGCGGCAGATTGAGCAGACAACTCTTGCACAGGCCGAAGCGGAGGCTCTCGCGGCGCTGGGCCTGGAAGATAAAGGTGCCGTCGTTGTGACCGCTGCGGAAGGCTGGCATCCCGGAATTGTCGGTCTGGTGTCTGCACGTCTGAAGGAACGTTATGGCCGCCCCGCCTTTGCGATTGCAATGGAGCCCGGCGGCGTCGGCACAGGCTCCGGCCGCTCAATCGTCGGTGTCGACCTTGGCCGGACCGTACGTCGCGCCGTGCAGGAAGGGCTTCTTCTCAAGGGAGGAGGTCATGCCATGGCGGCCGGCATCACGCTTAAAAAGGAGAGGCTTGGCGCATTTCGCGCTTTCCTCGAAGAAGCGCTCGCCGGTCCCGTCGAACTGGCGCGCCGTGATGTTTCCCTGAAAGTCGATGGTGCCGTCTCGGCCGGCGGATTTAACCTTGCGCTCGCCGATATGTTGACTCGTGCCGGACCCTTTGGCGCTGGTAATCCGGAACCGCTGCTAGCACTCGCCGCCCACACACTCGCCTACGTGGATCCGGTGGGTGAAAGCCACATTCGGCTACGACTACGCGCGGGCGACGGAAAAATCGTCAACGCAATTGCATTCCGTGCCGCGGGTCAGCCGCTGGGCAAGGCCCTGTTGGAGAACCGCGGCCGCGCGATACACGCTGCGGGCCATATTGCAATTGATCGCTGGCAGGGCGAGGAGCGCGTTCAGATGCGGCTCATCGATGCGGCGTTGGGCTGAGGCATTTGCATGATGGTTGCCGCGCGCTGCAGCGAGAATGCGTTCGATTAGAATTTAATATTGCGGAAAAAATCGAAATAAATTGCTGCTGGCCCGAACCCGGCGAATAACCATTTTCCCACCAAACGCTCCCCTTTCAATTGCGATCCGACTACATTCGCGTCTGATTTTCACACGGTCGGAAGTTTATGTCGCTGCATCAGGCATCAACATTAGTGCAGCGGCATCATTCGGCAGTCCAACGGCGATCGCGCAAGCGAAAAGCTCCGCCCGACAATGACCGGAGAATAATCGCGAGGAAACGTCAAGTGGCACTGGCCGTCTCGACTTTCATCAGCACGGGAGGTTCAGATGCAAACTCGTCACGCTGCGATCGCGGCCGTTCTCGCCGTCGCATTTGCGATGCAGGTGTTTACTTTTCTTGCTGCGAATGCCGGGGTTCGGCCCCCCGCCGATAGCGATGGCCTGAATATCCTGCAAATGACGATCGATCGGCCATTGAAATCACTGCCGGTGCAGGACGTCGAGAATCCCATATGACGAACATCAGTCAAGCATTCGGGACGTCAAAACCGGTTCGTGGAACATGACGCAGGGGTTGCGATCGCATCGGTCTGGCTGATCCTCTACGTCGCCATGATCGTCATCATGCTGACGGATCATTATCCGGGCGCGGTAATCGATGTCGCTAACGCCGCGCTACAATTGAAGTGATGCGACGTTCCGGGCCGATTGAGGCCGATCCGTAGCTGCAGTATTGTCGAACTCGTCTGGGCGATTCGTGCGCCCGAGTTCGCGTTGGCGTGCTCGTGCACCATCGAGATGATGCCTTTTGGAAAAAGGGGCGCCCATGATTTTCGGATTCCGTCCAATTTCAGCAGTAGATCCGGCCGGACACCAGCAAGTCGGACTCGATCCCAGCCGCCGTGAGCAGGTCATTGCGGCCTTCGCGGCGTTGCTCGCCATGCTGATTGTCGCGGCTATTGCGGTCTTGATGGGGATGGCTTAAGCGCCCGGCGCTTCGGCGGGCGTTCTCCACATCTTTTTCGAATGCCTTTCGCGCGTCGGAGGCGAACTGCCGCCGCCACATCACGATCAGAATCCCTGCGGTCGATAGTGCAAACGGCGCCGGCCCAAGGAACCACCCGAGATATCCGAGCGCGAAAAAGAAAGCGCGCTGGCCGCGATTGAAGTGACGTCCGGCATCTGCGCACAGATGTGCGGCCCGGTGCGCGAACGCCTGGGCAGCGGCCGTGCTCTTTTCCTCAGGCGGTGGCGCAGCGCCGACCATGATCGCAAAATAATTGAACAGCCGGTACGACCACGCGAATTTGAAGAATGCGTAGACGAAAATAACGATCAGCCCCATCATTTTGAGATCCCACAAATCGCGCGATGATGTGGCGCCGAACGGGAGTTGTGAAATCGCGGTCAATATTTCCTCGCTCGATCGCAGCAGCGTCAGCGCTCCGCCGATCGCGATGAGGCTGGTTGAAGCAAAGAATGCGGTCCCGTTTTGCAGCGCGGCCGTAACCTGCGCGTCGACCATGCGCATGTCACGCGCAAGCATCCGTTCCATCCACTCGTCGCGATAGCCGTTCATCAGCGCATTAAGGCCACTGCGGCCTTTCGGCGTTTTTTCAATGATTTGGGAGTAGGTGATCCATGCGCCGATGAACCAGGCAATGGCGGCCAGATCGGGCAGGGTAAGGGATGTCATCGTTTTCGCCTCGTGGTCGCCGGCATGGTGCCCGCTTGCAGCCACGGCTTCAACCGCTTGGCTTGAGTGCGCGCAAGTGCTCTGCCAGCATGCAAGAATTCAGGAGGCTTTCAATGCCGCAGACCATCACGACCGGGTACAGGGCCCTATGCGAGGCCGCCGAGCGCGAAATCGTCACACTGCCGGTCGAGGCAGCCATCAAGCTTGTCGGGCGTGACGACACCGTGCTGGTGGACATCCGGGATATTCGAGAGTTGCAGCGCGAGGGACGGGTCCCCGGTGCCTTTCACTGCCCCCGCGGCATGCTGGAATTCTGGATCGACCCTCAGAGCCCGTACCACAAGCCCGTTTTCGCGGCGGACAAGACATTCGTGTTTTTTTGTGCGGGTGGGCTGCGCTCCGCTCTTGCAGCACAGACCGCCCACCACATGGGGCTCAAGCCGGTCGCTCATATCGAGGGCGGATTTGGCGCCTGGAGAAAGGCTGGCGGGCCGGTCGAAGCGCCGGACCCCGCATCCGGCCATGGGAAAAAGGCCTGACGGGATTTCGATATGACAATCACGCTCGTCATCGGCAATAAAAACTATTCGTCCTGGTCGCTGCGTCCCTGGATCGCCATGAAGGTCGCCGGCATTCCCTTCGAGGAAAAGGTAATTCCGCTTTATGAGCCCGGTAGCCGCGAACAGGTTTTGCAATATTCGCCGGTGGGGAAAGTTCCGGTACTTGTAGAAGCCGGCCAGAGCATATGGGAATCGCTCGCAATCCTCGAATATCTGGCTGAAAAGTTTCCAAATGCGGGATTGTGGCCCCGCGACGCACGAGCGCGGGCTCATGCACGTGCCCTCGCGGCTGAAATGCATGCCGGTTTTCAGGCGCTGAGAAAGCATTGCCCAATGAACATGTGGCTGCCGGTACGACCGCGTCCGCAGCCCGACGACGTGATCGCCAATGTTCGGCGTATTGAAGCGTTATGGGGCGAGTGCCGCCGGCGTTTCGGGCAGGGGCGGGCATTTCTATTTGGCGACTTTGGTGCAGTGGATGCAATGTACGCCCCGGTCGTATCGCGTCTCCACACATATGGATTAACCGTGAACGAGGCTTCGCGCGCCTACATGGACGCGGTAATGGCTCTGCCGGCCTGGATCGAATGGCGAACGGCTGCACTTCAGGAATCCTGGGTCATGAAGGGCAACGAGCCGGATTGGCCCCTTGTTCGCGGTGTCGCACTGCAACATTAGGCGAGCTGGGGGTGCGGCTGTTTGCGGCAGCAGCAGTCCCAATTTTTGTCAAAATCTTGCGCACGATGGCCGTCATCGTTGACGACAATTGAGTCGTGTTTTCGCTGCAAGGGGGCGGCGTTCTTGCGGAGGGCATCGCCCCCGCACGGAGTCCCTTGCCATGCGCTACCGCCTGTTCCTGTTATTTTCTTTGCTTTTTGCTCTCACCACGCCAGCCAGCGCCGACCCCCCCAAAGACGTCAAAGGCCTTTTTCTGCTGACGGATTATCCGGCGGTGACGGTGCAGCCTGGC
Organism: uncultured Pseudomonadota bacterium; assembly: GCA_963702605.1. Lineage (GTDB taxonomy): Bacteria > Pseudomonadota > Alphaproteobacteria > Rhizobiales > Xanthobacteraceae > Pseudolabrys. The sequence goes on along the minus strand of CAVPDI010000022.1, from coordinate 169,729 downwards.
ACCACATCTACCGTCAGCCTCAAGCTACGCAATTATGACCTTGCGCCCGAACGTCTGGTCCTGTCGGTATCTGGCGTTCCGACCGGCTGGACGGCGACTTTGCTCGGCGGCGGCCAACCGATCGCGGCGGCCATGCCCGCAACGGATGACAGCGTATCGCTCGATCTGCGTCTCGACGTACCAAAAGACGCGGCAATTGGGTCACACACATTAACCGTCAGTGCGGAGGGTACGAACTCGCATGTCAATTTGCCTGTGCAGGTAACGCTCGCGAAACAATTGCCCGCCAAGCTTACACTGACTCCGCAACTCCCGGAGCTGCGCGGCTCGTCGCATTCGAATTTCGAATACACACTCGCCGTCAAGAACGACAGCGGAAAAAAACTGCTCGTCAGTCTTGCAGCTGAAGCGCCCCGCAACTTCGATACGTCATTCACAGAGGCCTACGGATCGCAGCAATTGACGGCGATCCCGGTGGATGCCGGCAAAAGCAAGGATGTAAAACTCAAAGTCACCGCTCCTGATACAGTTGATGCCGGGCATTACCCTGTAAAGGTTCGCGTTGCTGCCGAAGATGCAAGCGCGACCGCGCAGGTCGCACTCGACATTACCGGCCAACCAAAACTCACTCTGGCGGGCAGGGAAGGGTTGCTGAGCGCGCGCGCAACTGCGGGCCGGGACAGCTCAGTGCCGGTGACTGTCACAAATACCGGTACGGCACCTGCCGACAACATACAGCTGTCCGCGACCGCACCAAGCGGCTGGAAGGTGAGCTTTGAACCGAAGGAGATTGAGCGGATTGCTCCGAACCAGCACCAGGAAGTGCAGGCAGTGATCAGGCCGCCTGAAAAGGCGATCGCCGGCGACTACGTCACGACACTGACCGCCGCCAGCCGCGGAGAGAATGGCACCGCAAACTTTCGAGTCAGCGTCACCACATCGACGATGTGGGGCGTTGCCGGCGTCGGTATCATAGGGGCTGCATTGCTGATCATGGTGGGCGCCGTCGCGCGCTACGGCCGGCGATGAGCGAGGCAGTCATAGAGGCCTATGGCCTCACCAAGCGCTATCGCGCGGCGACTGCCGTCGATGGCGTGACCTTTACAGTAGGCACCGGCGAGATCTTCGGATTGCTGGGCCCCAACGGCGCCGGGAAAACCACCACCATCCTCATGTTGCTAGGACTAAGCGACATCAGCGCGGGCCGGGCCAGAGTCTTCGGGCACGATCCAATGCATGAGCCGCTGGCGATCAAGCGTCGCGTTGGCTATTTGCCGGACTCGGTCGGGTTCTACGACAATCTCACCGCCGCAGATAATCTTCACTATACGGCAAGGCTGATGGGCCTGCCGGCCGCGTCGCGAGCGGACACGATTGCCGCCGCGCTCGGTCGCGTCGGCCTGACCGAGGTAGCGAACAAAAAAGTAGCCACTTTCTCGCGCGGCATGCGGCAGCGTCTCGGCCTCGCCGAGATCGTTATGAAGGATGCGCGTGTTGCGATTCTGGATGAGCCGACCAATGGCCTCGACCCGCAGGCAAGCGTCGAATTGCTGGAATTGATCCGGTCGTTCAAGGCGCACGGCGTCACTATTCTCTTGTCGTCTCATTTGCTCGACCGCGTTCAAAGCGTTTGCGATCGCGTGGCCTTGTTCAACGAGGGCCGGATCGCCCTTATTGGCTCTGTGCCAGAGCTTGGGCGGCAAGTGCTTGGCGGCGGATACACAGTTGAAGTTGAAGCTTTAGGGGGAGCCAATGTCGCGCAGCATCTCTCGTCACTGCCTGGCGTCCGCAATGTCGAGCAACCGGCAGCGGGGCGTTGGCGACTGACGTGCGACCGTGATCTGCGGGCGGAGGCCGCTGCCGAAGTCATTGCGGCGGGTGCGCGGCTTAGCAGGCTTTCGCTCGACGAGCCCAGCCTTGAAACGATCTATACGCGCTACTTCCAGAGCGTGCAGGGGGTGACACATGCAGCGTGAGGGCTCCGCTTTTCAAGGTTTGGGCGTGGTGGTCCTCAAGGAATTGTCGGACCATTTCGCCAGCGCACGCATGCGGGTTCTGGAATGGCTGGTGGTCTTGACGGCGCTGGCGGCGGTATACGGAGCCATCCAGCAGGTACGCGACGTTACGGCCGAAGACCCGTTCCTGTTTCTACGGTTGTTCACGACAGCACGCGAACCGCTGCCATCGTTTGTCTCTTTTCTCAGCTTTCTTGTGCCGCTGATGGCGATCGGACTTGGTTTCGACGCGATCAACGGGGAGCACAGCCGGCGCACGCTCTCCCGTATCCTGTCACAGCCCATCTATCGTGACGCGCTGCTGTTTGGGAAATTCCTCGCCGGGCTGATAACGCTGTCGATCAGCCTGATTGCGCTCTGGCTTCTGGTCATCGGACTTGGCTTGATCATGCTCGGCGTGCCGCCGGGCGGAGAGGAAATGGCGCGTGCCCTAATCTTTTTGATCGTGACCATCGCCTACGCCGGGGTATGGCTCGCGCTTGCCATGTTGTTTTCGATCACATTTCGTTCGGCGGCTACGGCTGCGCTGGTCACGCTTGGCCTCTGGCTTTTCATCAGCGTGATCTGGCCGGCACTGGCCACGGCAATCGCGGAGGCGATTTTCGCAAATGCCGACCAGGCGACGTTGGTGACCGGCGGCCAGATGCTGGCTCGGCTATCGCCCGCGACGTTGTTTGGCGAAAGTGTACTTGCACTTCTGCATCCGACAACGCGTACGCTCGGCCCGGTCTATATCAGTCAGCTCGAGGGCGCAGTGATGGGCTCGCCTTTGCCCCTGTGGGACAGCGTCATGGTCGCCTGGCCGCAGATCGTAGGCTTGATAGCAGCGACGATTCTGTTTTTCGTCGGTGGGTATGTAGCCTTCCAGCGTCAGGAGGTACGGGCATAGTTTTGGTGGGGGAGCCCGCCACCCTGGGTGAGCTCTCAGGGTGGCGTTTTTCCTTTCAGGCGCGAAAACAGCAATGCGGACGCGCCGAAGCCCCACGCCGGCGAACCGGCGCAGGGCTTTACTCACTCACAGCGCCACGCGTACGAATTTCTGTTTGGATCTTATTGCTTGGATCCAGTCGTGCTCTTCTTTGGATTCGGCGAACAATTCAGATTTTGCGGCTTGGCGTCCTTCTCGCAGGCGGCCATGCTTGCGTACTTGCAGTTGAGGGCGCCGCTTGCGGATGTATTGATGCAGAACGCGGCATTGCCGATCGTCTGCGGGCCCTGCATGCTGCTCCCGTAGGAAGGAGAGCTGGTCTTTCCCATCGTGCCCTGCGCTTGGGCAAATGAAACGCCCGCAACGAGCGCGACGACGGCGGTCAAAGTGGTCACGGTATTTTTCATTATGCGCCTCCTGGGTGATGCCGACTGACGGCACTTTGGAACAACAGAGGCACCGGCGGGCGGTTCCCGGAACCGCACGATTTTTTTCAAAGTGAACCAACGGCCGGATCGGTTGTCCGTCCGCTGGTCCCTGGATGTGCATTGCAAGCGAGAGTTTATGCTTCGAGAATGGCTACGATTTCGTGTGTCCGCGGATTTATGACCACAATTTCGTCGCCTACCAGGATGTAGTCATAACCACGCCACTCCGGATAAACCGTGACAACTTCCACCGGCAACGCATAGAGGTGGACGCTTTCGGGGATACGGGTTCCAACCCGTACTGAGACGTTAAGGTGCGCGGGCTCCACTTTGTGTTCCCGGATGATCGAAGTGATCTTGGTCCGCTGCTCGGTCGAAAGCTTCGCCGCACCCGATGCCGCACCTTGACCGGTCGTCGTACGGTTCTTTTCGGTCGTCGTCTGGCTTGACGAACGGCCCTTCATGCCGTGCTCATTTCGCTCGTTTTGTTCGCTTCGTGACCGGAATTCGGACTTATTGTCCTTATCCATCGAGGATTTCTCGTGATCCTCGGATTTGGACTGACCGGTTGTCTCCGAAGCTTTGCCGGACTTGGCGTTCCGCCCGTGCTCATTTTGCTCACCGCGGGAGCGGATTTCAGACTTGCCACCAGCCGGAGCTGATTTGCTGTCCTTGTCCATCGTCGCCTTTTCGTGATCCTCCGACTTTGTTGACTGGCCGGTGGTCTCGCGGGCCTTGCCCGGCTTGCTTTCAGAGCTTGCCTGCCCGGTCGTCGTCGGCGATTTGTGTTCGCCTTGCTTCATTGATGGCGCGACTTTTTCAGCCGGCGCATTCTGCTGCGCTGCAGGTGCGCGGTCCGGCTTGTCCTTGTTCATGCCCTGCGCCGATGCGGCGCCGGCGCTCAACAGCAACGCCACCGCAACAGTCGACAACAATTTCGCTTTCCTCACGGGAATCCTCCTCTGGATTGCCCCCGAATTTTTCGACGATGTCGAAACCTCGTAATAAAACGTTCGATAAGACCCCGCGGTTCCGAAACTTAAGGAAATACAATAAATCGGCAGCAGCATTGCGTTCCCGGTTCCATCAAGGCACCTTTAGTTCTGACAGGAGGATGCCTTGGCGATTCTTTCATCGTCGATTGACAAGAATGCTGTGGATTTTCGCGTAAATGCAGATCGCATGCGCGATCTCGTCGCTGAGTTGCAGTCGCGTCGCGCGGAAGCGGCTCAGGGCGGTTCTGAGCGAGCGCGCGAGCGGCATGTTGGCCGCGGAAAGCTTCTACCCCGCGCACGTGTGATGAATTTGATCGATCCGGGTTCGCCGTTTCTCGAATTGTCGCCGCTTGCTGCGAACGGGATGTACGACGATGCCATCCACGGCGCGGGGTTGATCACGGGAATTGGCCGGGTCGAGGGCCGAGAGTGCGTGGTCGTGTGCAACAACTCCACGATCAAGGGTGGGACCTATTTTCCCATGACCGTGAAGAAGCATCTGCGCGCGCAGGAAGTTGCGCGAGAGAACCGGTTGCCTTGCATCTACCTCGTAGACAGCGGCGGGGCCAATTTGCCCCATCAGACCGAAGTGTTTCCGGACCGGGAGCACTTTGGGCGAATCTTCTACAATCAGGCCACACTGTCTTCGCTCGGCATACCTCAGATTGCTGTCGTGATGGGCTCGTGCACGGCGGGCGGCGCCTACGTCCCGGCCATGTCGGATGAGACCATTATCGTCCGAAATCAGGGCACCATCTTTCTGGGAGGTCCGCCGCTAGTCAGAGCAGCGACTGGCGAGATTGTAACGGCGGAAGAGTTGGGCGGCGCCGATGTGCATGCCCGCAAATCAGGGGTCGTGGATCACTATGCGCAAGACGATCATCATGCATTGAGCATTGCGCGCCGCATCGTTGCAAATCTGAACATAAAAAAGAACGTCGAAATTCCACTGATGAAATCACACGAACCGGCGCTCGACGCGGGCGATCTCGACGGAATTGTCCCGGTAGACCTCAAGAAGCAATATGATGTGCGCGAAGTGATTGGGCGGATTGTGGACGCCTCCGAGTTCGACGAGTTCAAAGCGCTTTACGGGACGACGCTGGTGACTGGCTTTGCTCGTATTCACGGAATCCCCGTGGGCATTCTCGGCAATAATGGAATTCTTTTCTCGGAGAGCGCACTGAAGGCGGCGCATTTTATTGAGCTATGCTGCCAGCGCCGCATTCCGCTGCTGTTTTTGCAGAACATCGTGGGCTTTATGGTTGGGCGTGACTATGAAGCAGGTGGTATCGCGAAAGACGGCGCGAAAATGGTCACAGCGGTTGCCTGCGCGCAGGTGCCAAAAATTACACTCATCATCGGAGGCTCTTATGGGGCCGGGAACTACGGCATGTGCGGGCGCGCCTATGGGCCGCGCTTTCTATTTACCTGGCCAAATGCCCGTATCTCGGTCATGGGAGGAGAACAGGCAGCCAGTGTACTTGCCACCGTCAAGCGCGAGAACATCGAAGCATCCGGCGGCAAGTGGTCAGAGATCGATGAAGAAGAATTCAAGCAACCGCTTCGCGATCAGTTCGAGCGCGAGGGAAATCCGTATTTTGCTACCGCTCGGTTGTGGGACGACGGGATAATCGCGCCATCGGAAACGCGCCGTGTGCTGGCGCTGGCATTTTCTGCAGCGCTGAATGCACCCGTCCCGGAGACGAAGTTTGGCGTGTTCAGAATGTAGTGCGTTCGAATACTCGCCAGTTTCGCCAAGAAGAAACTGCGAACGCGGCGCCCGTCGCGAGCCATGCGCCTAGCGCTATCCAGACCATAGCGAGCGATATTGAGTGCAGTGGCGGGAAATCCGTTGCGAGCGAGAGTCGCAGGCTGGCTAACGCGTACATGCCCAAGGGAAATACCGAACTCCACAACATCGGGGTGTAGGTCAGGGGTACACGGCAGACCCCATGTTTCCAAACGCCGAAGAGAAGCAACAACGGAATCCACCATGTCGCCCAAGCCCACGCAATCAGCGTGACACCATCGATGAATGGCCGCATTGATTGCAGGAAGGCAAGTGGTGTAGGGCTGAGGATCAGTGTCGAACCGGCATTGGTGCTGATAGCGGCCGCGCCCATAACGACCCAAAGCAGCGGCGTGATGTCTTCCGGTTCAAATTCGACGAAGAATATCCGATGGGCAAGAAGCGTGATAAAAATTCCGTAAAGGACCAGCCCCACGCCCCACAGCATATGGATGAGAACGAAAATCGCAGTGCCGAACTGGCCAAGCGGCGCCGCTATAATTGTCCCAAGAATGACGAGTGATTCGGTGCCCACGATGGCAATCAGCCATCCACCATGCACGACATTTGCACCGTGGGCCGTATTGAGAAATGTGAGCACGCCGAAGCTCAGATAGATGAGACAGAACCAGATCGCGAGTGCGACCAGCCACATACCGAGTGCCAGCGACTCAAATCCTCGCAGGTGAAACCCTATGCCTAGGACATCAGTGCCGGCCACGATGGTGAAAAAGGAAAACACCATCCGCGGATTGAGGAGATCGCTCCAGAGCGTGCGCGTGAAGCAAAATGCACGAACCAGCGTCGCTGCCGAAAGGCAGGGATAGACGATAATGTTGACGACAAACAGGGCGTCGGACACCGCGCGGTTGCCTTCGAAAAAGAAAGCGTTGGAGATAATTCCGGTGGCCATGACCAAGGCGAAACAGCCGGGATACAGGGATTTGACCTGGTTGTTGAGCCAATCGGATAGATGCGCCGGCATCGCTCGCCGCCGGGTGGTCAATGGGTTTCGCTTTTTCGCCATTGATGTTTCTGCTCTAGTGGGCAATCCGCCGCCGGCGTGAAGCCAGCAAATCGTGGCTAAACTATCATTTCACGGGCCTAAGCGGATCGGTCAGTGAACGAGTGTGCGAGAGCTCATGATGTACACATCTGCGCTGATTGTCGGCGCCGGATCAGGTTTGTCGGCCTCCATTGCCCGCGCTTTCGCAAAGGCTGGTCTGAAAATAACACTGGCCGCGCGCTCGACTGAAAAGCTTGCTGACCTGGCCGCAGAAATTGGAGCCCGGACCTTTTCCTGCGATGCAACAAACAAAACCGAAGTTGACAGCCTTTTTGCAAAATTGGATGCCAGGGCCGCTCCTGACGTCGTCGTATACAATCCCAGCTATCGCACGCGTGGGCCGCTGATTGAGTTGGACCCCGTCGAGGTTGATAAATCAATTCGGATTTCCGCGTTTGGCGGGTTTCTCGTCGCACAGGCGGCGGTATCGCGCATGCTGCCGGCTGGGCCGAGGCGCAATTTTATTCACCGGTGCTTCAGCGAGTATCAAGGGCTATGCTCAATCGGCTCCGTTTGCGATGGGAAAATTCGCGTTGCGCGGCTTGGCGCAAAGCCTGGCGCGCGAATTGTCGCCAAAGGGAATTCACATTGCGCACTTTGTAATTGATGGAGGTATCCGCAGCGCGAACCGTGTCCCGTCGGCCGATAACCCGGACTCGCTGCTCGATCCTGACGCCATCGCCGAGAGCTACCTGAATATCCTCAATCAACCGCGTAGCGCCTGGAGTTCGGAGATAGAGTTGCGTCCGTGGGTCGAAAAATTCTGATTGACTGGCGGGCAAGCATGCCGGTCACGGTGTCCCATTCACAAAGGCCTGCTTGGGTTCAGCGCGGACGACACCAATATCGTGCAAATAGGCGCTGCCGAGCATCAGCGCCGCTCCGACAAAAACGCCAAAAATAAATCTCATTGTCCAGCCTCCTGATCGGAAAAGTGACCACCGATTCCCTGAGTTATCACTATCCTATTCGGCCTCATAACATTCGGCAGCGGCAGTACGAGCTCCTCGTTATAGGAGGCTGAGTTCCGCCAACACCAATGTCGAATTAGAAAAATTATAATGTTGTTGCCGTCGCTTGCGGTGCAGGGAGGGGAGTGCCTATGAACTTGGCTGGCGCCCGATTTAATGGAAAGGCTGGCTGATGTTTTTACGTATCCCTCATAATCGCTTGTGCGGTTGCGCTCATGTCATTGGGGGCAAATGCGCAGACGCCTCCGTCAACTGCCGAGCACGAATCCGCAAAGAACTACGTCCCGGGGCTCGAGCAATTCATGGGGGTTATTCAGAATGAACACGCCAAGCTCTGGTATGCGGGACAAGCCCGGAATTGGGAGCTTGCAGCCTACCAGCTCGGGGAAATCAAGGAAGTGATGTCGGATGTCCAGGATCTGGTGCCGACGTTCAAAAATCTTCCGCTCGCGCAAATGCTCGATTCCGTTATCACCGGACCGAGTTGCACAATTGGAGAAATCTCTCGACGCAAAGGACTTCGGAAAGTTTTCCGCCGGGTATCGCGACCTCACGCAGGCATGCAATTCGTGTCACCAGGCGGCGGGTGTTGGCTTCATTCGTATCCGCCAGCCGATCGGTTCGGCATTTCCCAACCAGAATTTTGCGCCGCGGAAGTGAGCATCCGATTTGTGGCGGACCGGTAGCCGTCGTTTGGAACCCGTGCTAAACCGACCGCAATGACAAATCCGGATGACCTTAAACAACTCGCGCCGACGGGCACATTGCGCGGTGGTGTCGTCGCGGCGCCTGCGGCGTCCGCCTTTTTCGCGATCAAGGATGATCGCGGGAAATGTGAAAGGCGTGACGGTTGACCTGATCCGCGGATTTGCCGCGGCGCTGAAAGCTGCCTTTGGCATTGCAGGTATATGACAATTCGGGCCAGGTCACCGACGCAGTGGCCAGTGGCGACTGCGATCTTGCATTCATGCCGCAGGACGCTGAGCGAGCAAAACGAGTAGATTTCGGCCCGGCCTACTACTTCATCGAGAGTACCTACTTGGTTCCGGCAGGCTCGTCCATCAACACTATCGCGGAAGTCAACCAGCGCGGCCGCCGGATCGTGGCGATCTCGAATACGACGACTGCGCGCAGCGCACGCCGTACCGCGCCGAACGCCAGCGTCGAGGAAGTACCAAGTGTCGACAAGATGACCGAGATGGCGCGGCAAGGGCAGGGCGACGCGTTCGCGCTATCCCACGATTCTTTCGCGGGCCTGTTGCCGAAGCTGCCCGGTGCCCGGGTGCTTTCCGGAAATTTTCAGCAAACGGGGATCGCGGTCGCTGTCCCGAAGGGAAGGTCCAAAGCGTTACAAATAGCGAGCGAATTGCTTGAAGTGGCAAAAGCGTCCGGTCTCGTGCGCAGTGCGCTTGATGCCGCCGGATTTTCCGACGCGGAAGTGGCGCCACCGGCGTCCCGGACTTAAGTTCGGCGCAATCAAGCGGCGCACACCGTCTGCCGCGTCAGAGACAATTCCCGTCGAAAAAATCGCAGATCGCAATGATCGAGCATCAGCAGAAGGATTACGGTGCCGGGTGCAAAACCGGTCTGGGCCACGAGTTTGGCAGATAGATTGCATAGACGGTCCAGCACAAAGTGAAAATCAGCTGAAGAAGAGCAAGATACCAGCCGAAACGGTAAGACCGCGTGGCCGTGCGGTTCAGATTGTCACGATGACGTTTCCGAGGCTGCCATGTTCGACAGCCTCGTGGGCCGCTACCACGTCGTCCAGCCGGTAAGTTGGCCGCCCAATTCGATTGATCAGGCTCCCCTGCTTGAGCGCACTGTCGATGGTTGCTAGAGCCCGCTCGCGTTCTGTCGCGTCGAGCTCATAGACCAGAAAAAATTGAATTCGGATCGTGTTGACCAGGCAGAAGGCAGCCGGGAGTACAGCCTCGGGGCCAGTACCGTAGACGATAATACTGCCTTTGGGCCGCAGGATGTGACGGAATGAGTTTGGCATTGGCAGTGAGATCCAACTCGATCACTACATCGACGCCTTGTTTCCCGGTGATTTCCGCAACTCGCTCGCCGACATTTTCCCGCTGGTAGTTCACCATGTGGTCGGCGCCGGCTTCGCGCGCCGCAGCGGCCTTTTCGGTTGACGAAACAGTCGTCACGACGGTGGCGCCTTTCCATTTCGCAAATTGGATGGCGTATTGGCTCACGGCGCCGGCGCCCCCCGAGACGAACACAATGGTGCCCCTGCCGATTCCGGCGAGGGCGACTGCATGTGCGGCAGTCATCGCGGGAATGCCAAGGCAGGCTCCCGCCTCAAAGCTGACCTTTTCCGGCAACGGCACGGCCTGTGCTGCAGGTAATGCGATGAAGTCAGCCGCGGTACCAAAGGGGCGTTTCCACTGGCCATTCCAGACCCACACTCGCTCGCCGATGCGAGACCTCGATACGCCTGCGCCGACATCGTCAATCACCCCAGCCCCATCGCTGTGGGGAATGACCCGCGGGAAAGCGATTTTACGTGTGGAACCCTGTCGGGATTTGACGTCGGATGGATTTACGCCAGATGTCGCCAGTTTGACCCGGACCTCGCCCGGTCGGGGGCGCGGCGTGTCCAGTTCGCCAAGGACGAGGACTTCGCGAGCAATGCCGTTTTGCTCATAATAAGCTGCTCTCATGGATCCTGTCCCCCGCAGGTTACGATAGTACGCTTGCCGCGACATGAAATCGACCGAAGAAGAACTTTGATCCGAACCGTGCGTTATCCCAGTTAGGCCCGTGGAATAAGGCCCATGTCTTAGTGCCGGGCGCATGAGCATGAGGTTCAGAAATGACTTATCGGGTCTATAGTGGGCCAAAGGGCTCCGCGGACGTATCCCCGCTCGGAAAATCCCAAATGCTTTTCAAGGAGTTTGTGGCCCTTGACGACGCGCTGTCGTGGGCACGTCATATGGAACAAACCGGCCGGACGCCGCTATTGATTGAAGGAAACGATGGAACGCGCATGGATAGGCGCGCGATCGTCGACGCGCTTCGTGTTGGCATGCGTGATGAGGTTGGAAGTGAACCAGCCCGCTAATGCTCGACGCTAGCCGGCGAGGCGGGCCCACTCTGCTCGGGCGCGCCCGGTAAGATGGTTCCATTTGGTGCTAACGACGTCCCAATTGACCATCGGCCGCTGCACGCCGGGCGATGCGCTCGGCCCCGCCGCCAACGCATTATGTGAGTCATACAAGTAGGCGCCACCGATGGTGATGATTGCGCCTAAAATTATCCCGACGAGGACGCGCATGTTGGACCTCCTCTTTCCCCACCGAGAACGCAGCGAGAAAGCTGTTGTTCCATCGGTGTGTCTCACCATTTGTGACAGGAAAGCGGACATTTTCGGGTCATGCGCTTTAACCCTGTTAAGTCACCATCCGCGCTCTAACTTATTGAAAATACTATTATTCTGGTCACAAAAACTTTGCCCGCAAGCAAAATTTACTGCTATATTGAACTTATGAGCAGACATTCAGCAAAAACGGCCGGCCGGTCGACCAAGGCGGCGCGGCGGACCACGAAGAAAAGCACGAAAGGCGTACGCTCGACGGCAAAAAAGGCGTCGAAGTCGGCTCGTTTGCCGATCGGGCTGGACACGCGGGCGGCGCGGGCGAGCGACAGTGCGGCCAAGATGACAAAAATGATCCGGACCCAAAGTCCGCCTGTGCAACCAGTGGCGGCGCAGGAACTACCATTACCGATCGCACAAATATCATGTCGGTGAGACAGTCTATTACACCTCGCCGACTTTCGGCCGTGCCGCGGCGACCGGCAGTTATACGGTCGTGAAGTTGTTGCCGTCGGAAGGTGATGACTATCAGTACCGGATCAAGAGTTCGGGCGAGGCGTTCGAACGCGTAGCCAAGGAAAGCCAACTAGATCGCGCATGAACGCCGCGGTGGCGTCGCGATTTTGCCGCGACGTGCACCTACGATGCTCCGGAGCGCGCGTTATCGCGCCGAAGGAGGCCCGGACATGCCGATCTATATCACCCAAGGACGTTATACCCGCGATGCTATAAAAGGCATGATCGTTAAGCCGGAGGATCGCGCTGACATCGTTGCGCGACTGTTGTCGAAAATCGGGGGACGTCTCCTGGGTTACTATCTGACATTTGGCGAATATGATTTTCTCACCATCGCCGAAGCACCGAACGACGTCCATATGGCAGCCGCCGTGCTGGCGGTGGGGAGCGGCGGTGGCGTGACTGAACTGCGCACAACCGTGGCGATGACTTCGGTAGAGGCAAAGAGCGCATTCGCCGCGGCGAGCGATCTTGTACCGAGCTTCAAGTCGGCCGGTGGTACGTGACGCTTTGCCCAAGGGAATAAAAAGAAGATTTATGGCGTTATAACCAATCCTAAACAAAACGAGTAATACGGGGAGGATTCTCATGCGCGTTTTCTTGCGTCTGGCTGCATTCATATTGTTGCCAGTCTTGATAGTGGGTCCGGCTGCGGCACAGAGTTACCCGAACCGTGTTGTCAAAATGATAGTTCCATTCGGTGCGGGTGGGCCGGCTGATGTCTACGCTCGCGTGCTTGCGCAACATCTTTCGGAAGAAACCAAGCAATCTTTTGTGGTCGAGGATCGCCCCGGGGCGGGGTCGGTGATTGGCACCGACGCAGTCGCAAAGTCTGCGCCTGATGGCTACACGCTGCTCATCATGTCAAATACGCATACGACCAACGAGTTACTGCTGCCCAACAAGCCGTTTCAGTTGATGCGGGACTTCATGCCGGTGGCAACGATCAACTATTCCGATCTGTTGATGGTTGTTCATCCATCCGTTCCTGCAAAGACGGTCCAGGAATTCATCGATTTGGCGAAAAAAGAACCAGGCAAGCTTAATTACGCGTCCTCGGGACCCGGCACGCCCTACCACATGGCTGGAGAACTATTTAAAGCGATGAGCCACACCGATATCGTCCATGTCCCCCACAAAGCCTCAGGTGACGCTCGTAATAGCGTCCTTGCCGGGACGGTGCAGATGATGTTTGACGCCATCACGACGATGTCGCCATTGGCTAAGGCTGGAAAGGTGCGCGCACTCGCTACAACCGGCCTCAAGCGATCGGAACTCACGCCCGACCTGCCGACGGTTGCCGAAACCGTTCCCGGTTATGAGGCGACCATATGGCTAGGTGTCATGGCACCGAAAGGCACGCCCAAGGAAGTCGTCAGCTTCCTCAATACCAATATCAATAAGGTCATCAATAAGCCGGAGGTCAAACAGATTTGGCTAAAGCAGGGAGCAATTCCCCTTGTAATGACCCCGGAGCAATTTGATGCCTACTTGCGCAAGGACATCGAAAAATGGGCCAATGTGGTAAAAGTGTCAGGAGCCAAGATCCAGTAATCGTAAGATCCTGACAAGCGGGAACCGGTTTTCAGGCAAGATCATGCGGAAGCAAATCGGAGCCCCATGCCGACCACCAACAGCGCGTTTATAAACGAGCTGCTCTCGACGCCGCTGGTACTGCCGGCCCCTGTGGCCGGCGCGCTGGCGGCGTTGTTTTTTGTGATGGTGGTTGTGGCTATCAGACGCGCCGCCCGCGGCAGCGGATCGCGCGTGGTAATTTCACTCTTTGTGACAGTTATAGCTGCAATCGCAGTCGTTGGTTTGCTGGATCGACTTGCAGTAAGCGAACGCGCCGCGGAACAGCGCGCATTGCAGGAACGAAACCTGCACCTTGATTTGACCGCCGCTTCCGGTGGCTCGGCGGTTGCATGCCTCGACGGACTGGCCGGTGAGGAAATTGAGAACGCATGCGAGAAGGCCGTATTTGCAGATGCGCAAAGCACGGCGAGGGCAGTCGCCTACATTGCGGCCCGGCTCTCGTTGCTCGCCGATGCTGCTTCTGTAGCAAAGCAAGGCGGTCCCGATCTACTGCCCGCGTTCGCCACAACACGCCGCGCGATCGAGCTCGATCGCTATGGCATCGCTGCACACGTACTGGTCGCTCGTGACGGCTGCACGGCAGACCATTGCGCTGCCTTCTCCATGCTGCAGGATTCGGCGACGCTGAGGTCCAACATGAAGGTGCATGCTTTCGACACTTATGTCTCTCGCTATGCTGCAAGCTGGGACAAAAATGAGCCCCAGCGTGAAAAACAACCGCAAGTTTCGAGCACCGCAACCGAGCCCGCCACAACCGCGACCGAGCCGCCGTCTCCCGCACATCCTCTGGATAGCCGCTACGATTTTCCCTCAGCCGCCTCAATTCCGCCCGTCAGCATCATGAACGCTGAGCCGCCAAAAGCGGCCGTTCCACCAAGCACCACCACCACCGCAGGGACGAATAAGCCGGCCGCCAATGCGCCTCCCGTGCCGCCAAAACGTCCTCAGGCGCAAGCGGCAACCCCGCCGGCACGCTAGTATCGGGGCCAACAAAAACGGGCCCTATGTTTAAATCTGTCCTGATCGCCAACCGCGGCGAAATCGCATGCCGCATTGCGCGCACCGCCAGACGGCTGGGGTTGCGGACGGTCGCGGTTTACTCGGAGGCGGATCAGGATGCCCTGCACGTCCGGCAATGCGATGAGGCCTATCCAATTGGTGCGGCTCCGGCGGCAGAAAGTTATCTTGCGGCCGAAAAGCTTGTCGCCGTTGCCAAAAAAGCAAGCGCCGATTGTCTTCACCCCGGTTACGGATTTCTGTCGGAAAACGCTGAGTTCGCGGAAGCCTGCCAAGCTTCTGACATAGTCTTTGTTGGGCCACCGCCTGCAGCAATTCGCACCATGGGTCTGAAGGACCGTGCCAAGGCACTAATGGAGAAGGCCGGCGTTCCGGTTGTTCCCGGCTATCACGGCGAAAGGCAAGAACCGAAATTCCTCAAGCAGAAGGCATATGAAATCGGATATCCGGTGCTCATTAAGGCGCTTGCAGGTGGTGGCGGCAAGGGCATGCGGCGCGTCGAGCGCCACGCTGACTTTGATACGGCGCTTGAGGCGGCGCAGCGCGAAGCCAAGGCGTCTTTTGGCGATAACCGGGTGCTGATCGAAAAGTATGTGCCGCGTTCGCGACATATAGAGATGCAGGTCTTTGCCGATCAGCATGCAAACGTGATTCATCTCGGCGAACGCGATTGCTCGTTGCAGCGGCGTCACCAAAAAGTTCTGGAAGAGGCTCCTGCGCCAGGAATGACGGCGGAACTGCGTGCCGTCATGGGCGCGGCGGCAGTCGCCGCAGCGAAGGCCGCCGGATATGTCGGCGCAGGCACCGTGGAATTCATTGCCGATGTCACGAACGGCCTAAAGCCAGGCGGCTTCTGGTTCCTCGAAATGAATACGCGCCTGCAGGTAGAGCATCCGGTTACGGAGGCTGTGACCGGAATTGACCTGGTCGAATGGCAATTCTTGATCGCTGCCAATGAAAAACTGCCCCTGATGCAATCCCGGATGAGCTTTGGCGGTCACGCCGTGGAAGCACGAATTTATGCAGAGGATCCGGAACGCGGCTTTCTGCCGTCAACGGGCAAGATTCTCGCACTGAGTTTTCCAGAAGGCGCGGGTCTGCGCGTCGACACCGGCGTCGATTCGGGAAGCAGTGTTTCTCCATACTACGACCCGATGATGGCTAAGTTGATAGCACATGGCGCTTCGCGCGCCGAAGCGATCGATCGCCTGACTGCGGCGCTCTCTGCGACCGTCGTCATCGGACCGCGTACCAATCTCGGCTTCCTGTCGGCCCTTTGCCGTGCCCCTGCATTCCGTTCGGGTGATATTGATACGAGCCTTATCGACGCCAATCTGGGCGAGCTTGGTGCGGCATCGAGAGAGCTTGATGCGGCCGCCGCCGCCTACGGCGCGGAAAAATTGCTGGAAAAAGAGCGATCGCGGCTCGCGGGCCTCGATGACGCGGTTCCCCAGGTTACTTCGCCCTGGGATATGACGGATTTGTTTCAACTGTCGGGGATGCGTCACCTGGCCATGCCGATCGTAGCCGACGGCGAGGTATTGGTGGCAGAGGTATTGTATGGGTCGGATGGGCCGGCAGTAAGAGTCAATGGCGTTGCCGCCGCAGGCGATGCATGGGCCACTGCGGGCGAGGGCGAAATCTTCGTGTTGCGAAACTCCCGGCAGACGAAAGTCGCCTTACGTGACATCGGGCTCGACGAAGCCGGGGATAGCGACCTCAGTGGCATTGTGCGCGCGCCTATGCATGGCAAAGTGCTAAGCCTGCTTGTGGAGAAGGGTGACCAGGTTACCCGTGGCCAACGCGTCGCAATAATTGAAGCGATGAAAATGGAGCACACTCTGGTTGCACCAATCGACGGCATTGTTGCCGAGATTGTCAGCGCAAATGAGGCCCAGGTTGCGGAAGGCGCCATTATCTCTGCGAATTATGCCCGTGACGCGATCGGAAGGCTAGTTGGGAACAGCGTAATGTCACTTCACCTGATCAAACTGTGTGTGGGCTGCGATTTGGTGGCCGACCTCGAAGACTGGATCCGACAAAAGCTGAGAGAAAAGAAGCAGCGAGGACAAAAGCCCGAGCACATCCATACGACACGAATGGTACCGAAGCGGGCCGATGAGCTCATTGATGGCGGCTCGCTCTACTGGGTCATTCGGGGTCAAATCAGCTGCCGTGAACGGATCTTGGGCGTACGCCCTTTCACCGATAAGGAAGGCATCGGCAGATGCCGCATTGTGCTGGACGGTAAGGTAGTGCTGGTCGAACCACGGCCACGCGCGGCATTCCAAGGGTGGCGGTATCTTGAAGCAAAAGATATCCCGCGCGATCTGTCGCGTGCCGCGCCCGGCGCTGCAAGAATGCCGGAAGCCATGCGGCGGGAACTGCGGGAGCTTGGGCTGCTCTAGACCGCAATATTGTCGATGAGCCGCGTTTTGCCTAACTTGGCCGCGACCAGCAGCCGAACGGGGCCATCCGTCGGCGATGCGATTGGTGCGAGGGTAATGGCGTGACGCGCCTCCAAGTAATCTAGCGAAAATCCGGCAACATCGATTTCGATGCGGCCGACATTGAGCACGCGTTCGATTTTTTCGCCGCCCTTGATGCGGGTCGCGCAATCCTTCAAGACCCGATAGAGCATCGGCGCGACGCTCCGTTCCGCGGTTGAAAGATATGCATTTCGTGAAGACAGCGCCAATCCGTCGGTCTCGCGCACCGTCGGAACTCCGATGACTTTCAATGGCAGATCAAGGTCCTTGGCCATCTGTGTGATGACGCGGAGCTGCTGATAGTCTTTTTGACCGAAATACGGCAAAATCGGGCGAAGTCTGCGTGAACAGTTTGGCGACAACGGTTGTCACGCCACCGAAAAAATGTGGCCGAAATTCATCTTCGAGTCCTGCCTTCGCGGCTCCTTCCGGAGCCAGCCGGGTAGCAAAACCGTCCGGGTACATGGTTTCAATGGTCGGCGCCCATACAAGGTCGATATTCGCTTCTCGGAGCGCTTTAAGATCGCTCGCAAGGCTGCGTGGGTAGCTCGTAAAGTCTTCATGTGGTGCGAATTGAGCCGGATTGACGAAAATGGATACGACGACGCGCTTTGAGCGCCGGCGCGCCTCGCGCACCAGTGCCAAATGACCACGGTGGAGCGCCCCCATGGTCGGCACCAAAGTGATTCGATCGCCGGCCTTCCTGAACAGTTCCAGGGTTCGGCGGAGAAAGGGAACCGTTCGTACGACTTTCGGGCTCTTTGCCATATTTCGCGGCCTTGTCCGCAAATTGTCGCAAAACTGGGCAACGCGCAGCAAGGTTTTACAAAAGCAAATTGAGGATCAGATCGAGAATAACTTGACTAGAGTACACTAATATTTTGACAATCGACTGGCGGCCGGAGGGGGCGGCATGTTGGTCCAGCCAATTCAGGAGACGGCTCAATCTGCCCATGTCGTCGTTCTCGGAAACGAGAAAGGCGGCTCTGGGAAATCGACGACCGCGTTACATATCGCGGTTGCGTTGCTCAAGGCTGGGCAGAGAGTCGCAACGATCGATCTCGATTCCCGCCAACAAAGTTTCACACGTTACGTCGATAACCGTCGGGCTTGGGCCGCGCGCGCGCGTGTCGCGCTTGAGTTGCCCACTCACTATTGCATTCCTCGCGCGGAAGGGAATTCGCTCGAGGCGAACGAGGCCCAGGAGTTTGCGAACTTTTCTGCGGCAATTGGAGCCATCGAGCACAGCCACGACGTTGTCGTGATCGATACGCCGGGCGCCGATACTTATCTAATGCGTCTTGCGCATTCGATGGCCGATACGCTCGTGACGCCGCTCAATGACAGTTTCCTCGATTTTGATGTTCTTGCAACGCTCGACCCTACCAATTTCACCGTCACCGGTGAAAGCCACTACGCCGAAATGGTGCGCGAGGCTCGCCGGCAGCGTCGATTGGTAGATGGCCGTCTTACCGATTGGATCGTGGTGCGCAACCGCCTATCCAATCTAGTTTCCCGGAACAAGAGATTGGTTGGCGACGGCATCAATGAGTTATCGAAGCGAATGGGTTTTCGATGCGTTGACGGTTTTGCCGAGCGCGTTGTCTTCCGCGAATTTTTTCCACGCGGTCTCACGGCGCTCGATGATCTCGACGAAGAAACCCTTGGTACGCGGCCGAACCTCTCGCATGTCACCGCCCGGGAGGAAGTCGTGGCATTGCTCAACGCGTTGAACCTGCCGCTGTCGGAAAACGGCAGGCGGCGCGCGGCGGCGCGCGCCGAGTGGTACTCGGTCGTGGACCAGCCACTGCAGGTGCACGATATTATTGGCTAAGCCTACAGCGCTTGATTCCGCGATAAATATGGCCATTTGAGGCTTGTTCCGGGCACCAGGCATGCCGGCCGGATTTGGTGTAGAATTTTCCGATGACCAAGGATAACCAGCACACACCTGCGCCGGTCTCGTCCAAACCGGAGATCAAGGCGTTTCTCGATCAAGTTCGCGCACTCGGTCCATCGAGCGCTCAAGGTGGGCGTGGACGGCTGATTTTCGCACTTGATGCGACGATGAGCCGGCAACCGACGTGGGACAGCGCTTGCACCCTCCAGGCCGACATGTTTCGTGAGGCGTCAGGAATCGGCGGCCTTGATATTCAGCTTGTATATTTTCGTGGTCTGAACGAATGCCGTGCGTCCGGCTGGGTCGCCCAGAGCCAGCGCCTCGCCGAGTTGATGTCCCGCATCGATTGTCGCGGCGGGCAAACCCAGATCAGCAAGGTTCTCAGTCATGCCCGCCAGGAGCACGCTTCCGAAAAGGTGCAGGCGCTTGTTTTTGTCGGTGACGCGATGGAAGAGCCGCTAGACGCTTTATGTCAGACGGCGGGGGAATTGGGTCTGCTGGGCGTTCCGGTATTTATGTTCCAGGAAGGCAACGATGCGATCGCGGAAAGCGCCTATCGTGAGATCGCACGTCTATCGCACGGGGCATATTGTCGTTTCGATGCAGGTTCAGCACACCAACTTCGAGAATTATTGCGGGCAGTTGCCGCTTATGCAGCTGGCGGCATCAAGGCTCTTCGCGAACTGTCAGCAAATCAATCGTCGGGCGCGCAAATGCTTTTGGCTCAGCTGAAATAGTCATGCCGGCACTCTATTTGGCGTTCTTGTCCTGGTTCTCGCGCTTTGGGCTCTCAACGTCATTTCCAAAGCTGATCCCAGGGTCGCAGCGCGGGTGGCTAAAGTCGGCGGCGGTCTGCTGTCTCTCGGTTTCGCCATATTTCTCGGTTTGCGCGGCGAAATTGGTGTCGCTGTGCCGCTCGGCGCGTTCGGGTTGGGGTTGCTCGGGTGGGTGCCTTTTGGGCCTGCCGGGTTTGCTGCCCGCACACAGAAAAGCGGCGGGCAAACCTCTCGCGTGCGCTCGGCCTATTTCGAGATGGAGCTCGATCACGACACGGGTTCTATGCGCGGGCATGTCCTGGCCGGTCGCCACCAAGGCGCCGAACTCGAACGCCTCGACGCCAACACGCTGATTGCGATGCTCGGTGAGGTCGATGAAGAAAGCCGCGCGTTACTTGTTGCGTATCTTGACCGCAGGGATCCCGGCTGGAGTGAGCACGCGCAAGCGGATACGGCAGCGGGGCGGCGCGGCTCGGGAAGCGGAAAAATGCCTGAGCAGGAGGCCTATCAGATCCTTGGCCTGGAACCCGGCGCGAGCGCCGATGACATCGGCCGCGCGCACCGCACCTTGATGAAGAAACTGCATCCGGACCAGGGAGGCTCGACGTATCTCGCGGCCCGGATCAATGAAGCCAAGGAAATCCTTCTTCGTCGCCATCGCTGATGTACTCCACAAACTCGATCATCAGCAGCTCCTGGTCTGACTCAACCCCGTTATAATTTTTTAGTTTTTCAATTCTTCAGCATCATGCAGGGAATGTCGCTGCGCTTGAGATGCTTGCAGGCGGCTTCCGCCTGAATTTTTTCCAGCCCGGCGAAACGGGCACGAAATAGAACCTTATCGCCCTTCTCAATACGCTCGGTGAAGGGATCGGCTTTTCCCAGCAGATCCTTGGCTTTATTTTGCGCGGTCTCCAGGCGTTGTCTGGCTTCTTTTTCGTCAGGCAGCGCGCCGACCTGGATAATCCATCCGCTTCGCGGTTTTACAGCTACCTCGACCATTGTGCTTGCCGGAACCGCGGGATCAGCAGATGCAACTTTGGCCGGCAGTGTGCCCAGGACGCCGGGCTTGTTACTCGCCGGTTGAGGGACCGGCAACGGAATTGGCGAAGGCTCTTCGCTTTTCACGGTTGCAACAGTCGTGATGTTGCCAGGATTGATGCTGACGGCAGGGGTGAGTTGTCGGCTATCGGACGGCAAGGGTGAGAGCGCCGCTGTTTGCATGGCACCCGGATGCACAGTTACCGTTTTTACTGCGGTCGGCTTGATGGGATCCGTTGAGCCCGGAAGGGGCGCATCGGAAGCAGGCTGCGACACGGCGGCAACGCGCACCGGGATTGGCACTGGCGCGGAGCCGGTACGATCTTCCTCTTTGATCTCCTTGCGCGCTTGTGCTGTTTCCCATCCCTCGATGACCGGAGGCGCGGTGCGCTTCATGGCCGCGATATTAATATTGTTGTCAATCAGGCTGCGCACCCGGGCATCGCGCGCCTCGGCGCTGCGACCGCCGAAAACGACCGCAATGATATGACGATTGGCGCGACGGATCGAGGTGACAATGTTGAACCCGGATTTGTGTATGTATCCGGTTTTTATGCCATCGAGACCATCGATGGCACCCAGCAGATGGTTGTGATTGCGAATTGCGTGGCCACGAAATTCGAAAGTCCGGGTCGAGAAATAGCGGTAGTAGTTTGGAAAACGATCCTGGATCGCGCGGCCAAGAATGGCCTGATCGCGCGCGGTTGTAATCTGCTGCTCGTCGGGCAAGCCGGACGCGTTGCGGTAGAATGTTTCGGTCATGCCCAGCGCCCGTGCTTTCGCCGTCATTGATCTGGCAAAGCTCGGTTCATCGCCGCCAAGCGCTTCCGCAACAATGACCGCGACGTCATTCGCAGACTTCGTTACGATAGCTCTGATCGCGGTCTCAACGCTGATTGTCTCGCCCGGCTTGAGGCCAAGCTTGGAGGGAGCTTGCGCGGCGGCGTGGGCCGACACAGGCAGTTCTGTATTCAGCTTGATCTTGCCTTGTTCGAGCCGCTCGAACAGCAGGTAAAGCGTCATGATTTTGGTGAGCGAGGCAGGGTGTCGCGGGCTGTCGGCGTTCGTTGCCTGCATGATGGCGCCCGAATTGGCATCCACCACAATGGACGAATATGAGGGCTGGTAGCTCTCCCCAGACGCGGCTTGACCGCGGTGGTGCCGCCTGGCTTCGGCGTTGTTGGTCGGGAAGGCGGCTGCAGCGACAGCCACCAGGCCTAGAGCGCCCCAGCAGAGACCGGATCGTAAAAAGGTCCCCCCACGCAAGATCAGTTCTCCCCAAACCCCGTTTACCGCTGTCCCTAGGCAGCCATCGTGGCCGATTTATAGCGTCACTGCGGCGCGACAATTTACGACCGTAGGAGAACACGGTTTACAAATTGCTAAGGCAATCCACTGAATTTTAAGATGTTTTTGCACTGCAATAATATTTCTTGACTTTATTGTGCAGTGCAGTATATTGTTTTTTATTCCCGGTTACGAGAGGCCGGGTTCGGAATTGAGCACATTGGCGCCGCTGATGCGGGCCGGGAAGGGATGACATGGTCAAGAATTTTGAGGACCTCCAGCAGGTCAGCAAAGACAACGTTGATGTGACCTTGAAAGCCATGGGTGCGCTGTCGAAGGGCACGCAGGCAATCGCGGTCGAAGTCGCGGACTACTCGAAGAAGGCGTTCGAGGAAGGCACCGCAGCACTTGAGAAGCTCTTCGGCGTCAAGTCGTTTGACAAGGCGATCGAGGTGCAGACTGAATATGCCAAAACCGCCTATGAGGGGTTTGTGGCAAAGGCTTCCAAGATTGGCGAACTGTATGCAGATCTTGCAAAGGAAACCTACAAGCCGTTCGAAAATATGATGGCGAAAACGAAGTAAGTCGCGTAACGCGTCTGCGTAGAGTTTAGTAAAGCCCGGCTCGGTAGGCCGGGCTTTTGTTTGTCCAGAAACCAATCGTCTTGTCGTCGGCGCGCAGCGGCGGTCCGACAAATGTCGAGCGGGCCCGATTTGGGCCCGCTCGTTCTGCTCGTAGAGAGTTCTTGCCGACCGTTACTGGGCGACGCGCAGCTTGGTCAGATTGGTGCCAATGGTCTGGAACGTCGCCGTCATTTGAGAGGCCGACGTCAGCAGATAGAACTTGCTGGGGTCGCTGGCGCAGTTCTGCAGCAGTGTCGAGGTCGGATCCCCGCCGGTATTGACCTGAATGGTGTACAGTACATTGCTCGGGTCAGCGGCCTTGAAGTTATCGCAGGTCATCTGCTCACGTGCGTCGATAGTGGTTTGGGTGGTGCTCCACCGGTTTTCAGTATTCAAGCCGTCCGTCAGCAGAATGATGACGTGCGTATATTTATACGTCGGGTCCTCCGGCGGCACAGTGAACGGGCTGCCAATCAGCGACATCCAGCCAAGTTGCAGGCCGAGCCCCTGGTTGGTATTGCCGGCCGGCGACATGTTGTCGACGAGTGAGTTCATGCCCGACCAGTCATAGCTCAGGCTCTTCACCGCCTGCGGGCATGAGCTGTAAGTCTCGGCTGGGTAGAGTGAAGACCAGCGAGGTGTTACCGTATCAGGCGGGCTCGCATTGGTATCGAAGCTATACGTGGTATCTGGTCCGCTTAGTGGAGTACCACCGACGCTGAGTGAGTTCGGTGATACCGGATAGCCGCGGTCCATCACGCAACCGTTCCAGTTGGTGGCGTTGTGCGTCTTGGGTGTCCAGGTGCCCCGCGTCCAGACAAAGGCAGTGAATGTGGCAGGCGTCCACACTCCGACTGTCCAGGTACCAGGCGTGGGGTCCAAACCCCGGTCAGTCCAGGTGCCGCCGTTCTGCGTGCACTTGCTCTGTTTTGTATATTGCGACTTGGAGCACACGCCGGCACTCGTGCAACTGTCTCTGGGTGTTATTGCCCGAAATGCTGCAAGTTCCGGCGCCGGTGCAGGTGCTCTGGGTCGTGTATTGGGAGAGGCTGCACGCGCCCGCGGCGATGCAAGTGCTTTGCGAATTTTTCCCGGATATGCTGCACGTGCCCGCGGATGCGCAGGTGTTCTGCGACGTCGTGCCGCCGACGCTGCAGGTTCCGTTCGTCGTACAAGTGTTTTGCGTCGTGTAGTTCGTGTTGCTGCAGGTGCCTACGTTGGCAAAGCATTTGCTTCGGGTGTTCTGGGTACTGTGAGCCGCCCCGCCAGAGTCGGTGCATACGCCATTTGTGGCATTCCATGACACGTTGTCGGTGGAGGCCGAATCCTGAGTCGGATCCGCGGGATTGTTGACATTATTGTCTACCGGCGCGGTACCCCAATAAATCCAATCCGCACTGAAATTGGTGGCGCCAAGATTGACGTCTTTGACGAAGGGGATAATCGACACATAGACGTCGCCGGCCGTGGTGACAGCGCCTTGTAACTGGCTAAGCAAGGTCTTGGTTGCGCTCTTGAGCGCGTCAATCTTGCCGGCATCGGCCATCGAACCGGTATTATCCAGTACAAGCGCGACGCGCAGGCGCGTGATGCCCCACTTTGCGGTGGATGAGGCTTTCACGGTGAAACTGTCCATGCCGACGAATTTTGCAAAATCGGCCGGCAATGACGCAGTGGCATTGAGCACAATATTGGAACCGCCGTCGGTGCCGTAGCTGACGTTGATGGTGATGTCCTTGGCTTCGGATTTGGTGAAGACCGCCGTGAAATATTTCAGCGCGTCCGCCTTTAATTGATCGGCGCTGTCAGATGCGGCCTCTTTTGAGAGCATCAGGGCGGTCGAATCGAGCGCCGTTTGCATCGCCGCCTTGACCGAATTGGCGCGGCTGTAATCGATCGCCGTCCCGACGAATGCGAGCAGCGGCAAGGTCGAAAACGCGAAGATGACGGCGACGTTGCCTCCGCGAGCGCGACCGGAAGGCGGAAAGCGTGCGACAAAACTTCTTCCACGCGATCATCATGACGATCCACCAAGATTATGTTTGAACTCGCTTGCCGTATTAAGGCTCGGTACTAAAGGGGTAGTGTATGAGCAGCAGCTGAATCTGGCGTTAGCGGTAAGGACTCAAGGCCTTACCGAGGCTTGTCTGCGTGTTTTCAATGCCTTGAATGGTAAACACCGTCTGCTGCGAATAGAGCGAATGCGCGCAATTCTTATGAGCCGTCCTTAATGTGAAGTTGGCGGGTTCGCGGAATTACGCGCACAAGACAAAGAAAAGCGGCGTAGGGGTGCCCGATTGGGCCGCCCTACGCCGCAGCGGTGCAATTACATTGCCAGGCGGAGCTTGGAGAGCGACGTGCCGATTTGACCGAACGTCGTGACCATTTCCCCGGCCGAGGTCAGAAGGAAGAATTTTCCGGGGTCGCTTGCGCAGTTCTGCAACAAGGTCGACGTCGGGTCGCTGCCGGTGTTGACCTGCACCGTGTACACGGTGATGCCCGCCGCCTTGATATTGTCGCAGGTTTTCTGTTGACGCGCATCAATCGATGATGCGGTCGAATACCACCGGTCCTGCGTATTGAGACCGTCGGTCAGCAGAATGATGACCGTCTGGTATTTGTAGTTTGGATCGACCGCCGGCACCGTAAACGGTGCGGCCGTCAAGGTTTGCCAGCCAAGCTGCAATCCGATTGCCTGGTTGGTGTTGCCGTTCGCGGTCATGCTGGCGACTGTCGCGCTGAGCGTGGTCCAATTGTTGGTCAGCCCGATCACCGATGCTGCCGGACACGACGAATATTGCTCGGCCGGATAAAGCGTGCCGCCAGCCACAGGAGCATCGTTCGTGGTGTCGAAATTCTGGTCACGGTCAGTTACGCATCCATTCCAGGTGCTGTGAGCATCCGGCGTCCAGATTTTGCTGTGAGAAACGCAGCTTGACTGGTTTTTATAGGTTGTATTGCTGCATTTCCCGTTGACCGGATCCCACAAATCCCAGCGAACCCAGCTCTGGTTGTAGTTTGACGGCCCAACATTCACGTCCTTTACGAACGGAACGATTGAAACATAAACGTCGTCAGGGTGGAGGGCTGCAGCCTGAAGCTGGTTCAGCAAGTTCTGCGACGCTGTCCTGAGTGCGTCGATCTTTCCGGCGTCATTCATCGAACCGGTATTGTCCAGAACGAGCGCGACACGCAGGCGGGTATTGCCCCATGTCGAAACCGAGGTCGAGTTAATGTCGATCTGGCTGACCCCGATGACGCTGAGGAAGCTCGTGTGAACAACCGCAGTGCCGGACAGCGTCAGTTTGGATCCGCCGTCTGCGCTGTAAGTCGGGGTAACCGTAACGTCGGTTACGCCGGGCCGATTGAACATCGCGTTGAAAGTGTCGGTGGCCTGTGTCTGCAGATCGGCTGTTGAATTTGTCGCGGCGGTTTTCGACAGCATCAGAGCAGTCGAATCAAGGGCGACTTGAAACGCCGTACGATCGGCGTTCGCCCGAGTGTAATCGACGGCCATGCCAACGGCGGCCATGAGCGGGAGGGCAACAAAGCCAAGGAGTGGGGCAATGCTGCCCCGGGTGTTCGACAGGAAACGGGCTAACATGTGGCTTCACCCAGTGTTGTTACGACGACCTACCTGTAAAGTTCCTCCATATGGGGGTACCCCCCTTGAGAAAGAGTGAGAGCTACGTCGCGAATTTGGGGGAAAGTCGCCTCAATTTGCCCGAAAACGGGTTGCGTTGGTTTAAGCAATAGTTATCTGCGTTTTCTGCGCGCAAAATCGCATATGATTCGCCCCTGTGCCGGAACGGGGCAGCCTTAAGCGAATTGCCGACTTGGAATAGCTGTACTGCGGTCTTTATGATGGTGTGTGGTCAAGTGCTGATGCGATCATAATTTAACTCTGGAATACCAAGCTGCTTCGCCATGATGCCTACATTGACATGGGATCAATCGAGCCTGTTGGGCCAGCCGCCCGCCGGAATGGCCGAGGACGACCGTAAACGCCGCAGTGACCAGGGCGGTCCGGGGACGGCTGTCATTACGAAGACAAAGCCGCAAACCAAGCGGCCGAACATGTACCGCGTGCTGATATTGAACGATGACTACACTCCGATGGAGTTCGTCGTACACGTGCTCGAGCGCTTCTTCGGCAAGGACCACGAAGCCGCCACAAGAATTATGTTGCATGTTCATCATCATGGGATCGGCGAATGCGGCTTTTATACTTATGAAGTCGCCGAGACCAAGGTGACGCAGGTCATGGACTTTGCGCGAAAACATCAGCATCCTTTGCAATGCGTGATGGAAAAGAAATGAGATTCGGGAGCGTCCAATACAAATGAATGGGAATATCTAAATGCCGACTTTCTCCCGCAGCCTCGAACAATCGCTTCATCGCGCGCTTGCGCTTGCGAATGAGCGGCATCACGAATACGCGACACTCGAACACCTGCTTTTGGCGCTCATCGACGATCAAGACGCTTCGGCAGTCATGCGCGCGTGCAACGTTGACATGGACAAGTTGCGGCGCAGTCTGACCGCCTATCTTGAGTCCGAACTCGAAAACCTGATCACCGACGGCGCTGAGGATTCAAAGCCGACTGCCGGCTTTCAACGCGTGATTTAGCGCGCCGTCATTCACGTCCAGTCGTCGGGACGTGAAGAGGTGACCGGCGCGAACGTACTCGTTGCGATCTTCGCCGAGCGCGAAAGCCACGCTGCCTATTTCCTGCAAGAGCAGGACATGACGCGCTACGACGCGGTCAATTATATCAGTCACGGCATCGCGAAGCGGCCTGGCCTTTCGGATTGCGCCCGGTGCGGGGCGTGGAAGAAGAGACCGACGCGAAGGGCGGAGATGAGCCGAAGAAAAAAGGCGACGCACTGGAGGCGTATTGCGTCAATCTCAACAAAAAAGCGAAAGACGGAAAAATCGACCCGCTGATCGGGCGTGACGCCGAGATCAGCCGCACCATCCAGGTGCTCTGCCGGCGCCAGAAGAACAACCCATTGTTTGTTGGCGATGCGGGTGTCGGCAAGACCGCGATCGCTGAAGGCCTTGCACGTCGTATTGTGCATGGCGAAGTGCCTGACGTGCTCAAGGGCGCCACAGTATTCGCGCTGGACATGGGCACGCTTTTGGCCGGAACGCGCTATCGCGGCGACTTCGAAGAACGGCTCAAGCAGGTCATCAAGGAAATCGAAGCCTATCCAGGCGCGATCATGTTCATTGACGAAATCCATACGGTGATCGGCGCCGGCGCCACATCCGGCGGCGCTATGGATGCGTCCAATCTGCTCAAGCCGGCACTGGCATCCGGCACAATTCGCTGCATCGGTTCGACGACATACAAGGAATATCGCCAATACTTCGAGAAGGACCGTGCGCTGGTACGCCGTTTTCAGAAGATAGACGTCAACGAGCCGTCGGTGCCCGACGCAATTGAAATTCTTAAAGGGCTGAAGCCCTATTTCGAAGAGTATCACAAGCTCAAATACACGAACGAAGCCATCAAAGCGGCGGTCGAGCTTTCATCGCGCTATATTCACGATCGCAAACTTCCGGATAAGGCAATCGATGTGATCGATGAATTCGGGCGCGGCACAGATGTTGCTGCCCGAAAGCCGCCGCAAGAAAACGATCGGGCTCAAGGAAATCGAGACGACAATCTCGACGATGGCGCGTATCCCGCCGAAAACCGTTTCGAAGGACGACGCCGAGGTGCTCCAGCACCTTGAGAACACCTTGAAGACGGTGGTCTACGGCCAGGACAAGGCCATCGAGTCACTTTCGGCGTCGATCAAGCTTGCGCGTGCCGGGCTTCGGGAGCCGGAAAAGCCGATCGGATGTTACTTGTTTTCGGGCCCGACCGGCGTCGGCAAGACCGAGGTGGCAAAGCAACTTGCCGCCTCGTTGGGCGTTGAATTGATTCGATTCGACATGTCCGAATACATGGAGCGTCACACCGTATCGCGCCTGATTGGAGCGCCGCCGGGCTATGTCGGCTTCGACCAAGGCGGTTTGCTGACGGATGGTGTCGATCAACACCCGCACTGCGTTTTGCTGCTGGACGAAATCGAAAAGGCGCATCCCGATCTCTTCAATGTCCTGTTGCAGGTCATGGATCACGGCAAGCTTACCGACCACAACGGCAAGCAGGTCGATTTTCGGAACGTCATCCTGATCATGACCACCAATGCAGGCGCGTCCGATCTGGCAAAACAGGCTTATGGCTTTACCCGTACCAAGCGGGAAGGCGACGATCAGGAAGCAATCAGCAAGATGTTCGCGCCGGAATTCCGCAATCGGCTCGATGCAACCATTACTTTTGCGCATTTGTCGCAGGAAGTGATCGCCAAAGTGGTCGAGAAGTTCGTTCTCCAGCTGGAAGCCCAGCTCGGGGACCGTAATGTGACCATCGAATTGAGCGAAGAGGCTGCACGCTGGCTTATCGCAAATGGCTACGATGAGTTGATGGGCGCGCGGCCTATGGCTCGCGTGATCCAGGAACACATCAAAAAGCCGCTCGCTGATGAGGTCCTGTTTGGCCACCTCAAGGCGGGTGGTCACGTGCGGGTTATTGTGGATAAGGATGAGCAGGGCCGCGACAAGCTTGGCTTTGAATTCCTCGAAGGGCCCGTCACGCCGAAACCTGAGAAGTTGCCGGCGCGGCCAAAAACAAAGCGCCGTTCTTCGAAACCGAAACCCAAGCGCGGCTCGGTACCGAAAGTGCCGCTGGCTAAAGTCTGAGTATCAATCGAACGAGATCGACAAGGCCGGGTCCTGCACCCGGCCTTCGCATTTTGCAGGTGCCGGATGCCATCGCGACCAGTTGCGAATTCACGAATGCTATGAGACAGGTGGGCAGTGCCTATGCCTAAATCTGCAACATTTTCATCATCGCCAGCCGCCTTTTTGGGTGGCCTGAAGTCGGCGCTTGCCTCGGTTTTCTTCCTGGTTCTCGCCGGAACCTATGTCGGCATGGGGGCGCTGGCCCATGACTTCGGTTTTTCGCCCTTGTGGCTCGCGCTCTCGACGGCGCTGATATGGGCGGCGCCCGCTCAGGTAATTCTCATTTCGGCGCTTGGTGCGGGTTCAACCGCGATCGAGGCGGCGATCGCCGTCACTCTGAGCGCAATTCGCTTGTTTCCGATGGTCGTTGCACTCCTGCCTTTGCTGCGCCAGCCGGAAACGCGTCTACGCGCCTTATTATTGCCGACACACTTCACCTCCGTGAGCATGTGGGTGGAATCCTTGCGTCTCCTGCCAGCCGTATCGCGCGAATGGCGTATCGCGTTTTGTAATGGCTTGTCGTTCGGGTACATGGGCACTGCGGCGGCTTTCGGATTTGTGGGATTCTACCTTGCGGCCAGGTTGCCGCCGCTGCTTGCCGGCACACTGTTGTTTCTTACGCCGATGTCTTTCCTGATGTCGACGGCACGCAATGCGGTAGTGCTGATCGATCGTCTGGCGCTTATTCTTGGCCTCATTATCGGCCCGGTGCTCGCCGTATATCATGTTGGCCTCGATCTGATGTGGACGGGCATCGTTGGCGGGACCCTTGCCTATGCCGCTCATCGCTTCCGCGAAGCCGTCGCGTGATCGTGATGGCAGACCTGTCGCCCTATCTTCTTTTGGTTCTGATTGGCTTCCTGCCCAACGAAGTATGGCGTGCGCTCGGATTGGTCATGGCGCGAGGACTGGATGAGGATTCGGAGATCGTGGTCTGGTCGCGGGCAGTGGCAACCGCAATACTCGCGGGCGTCATCGCCAAGTTAATTCTCTTTTCGGCTGGCGCGCTTGCCACCATTCCTTTGTCGGTGCGCGTGATTGCAGCGCTATTCGGCTTTATCGCCTTTCTTTGCATCAAGCGTTCGGTATTTGCCGGAGTCCTCGCGGGCGAGGCGACATTGCTGCTTGGCGGCTATCTGTTTGCGGGTTAGCTCAAATTGATGCGATCGCGGCGGCGAGCATTTTTGCGTGTTCGGCCAGCACGTCCGGCTTTTCCTTTTCGCTGGCCGGAGGCTTCATGGCGGCGCCACTTCTGCGCGGTATGACGTGCACATGCAAATGGAAGACCACCTGACCTCCAGCGCCCTCATTGAATTGCTGGATCGTGATGCCGTCAGCCGAAAAAGCCTTGATAGCCGACTTTGCGATCTTCTGCGCGACCATCATCACATGCGCGAGGTCGCTTGCGCCGATGTCGAGAATGTTGCGAGCCGGGGCCTTAGGCAGCACAAGGGCATGCCCGGGGGAGCGGGGCATAATGTCAAGAAACGCGAGCGCCTTGTCGTCTTCATAGACCTTGTAGCACGGCAGTTCCCCGCGCAGAATTTTGGCGAAGATATTGTTTGGATCGTAGGCCGGCATCGGACCCCCATTTAATCCTGTTCGACCAAATCTTTGCGGAATGGAGCCGCCGCCGCAAGCTCTTTGGCCGCTGCCTGCACATAAGCACGTTCGCGCAAGAGATAGTCAGCGACAGCTCGGCGCAAAGCGGGGTTAGCGATGAAATGGGCAGAATAAGTTGTGTGGGGCAGGTAGCCGCGTGCGAGCTTGTGCTCGCCCTGGGCGCCTGCCTCGACGCGCTTTAGTCGGTGTGCGATCGCGAAGTCGATCGCCTGATAGTAACAGATCTCAAAATGCAGGAACGGGTGGTGCTCAATCGCCCCCCAATTCCGGCCGTAGAGCGTATCAGAACCGATAAAGTTGATGGCGCCGGCAATCCATCTGCCGGCGCGGCGCGCCATCACCAGTAGGATTCGCTTGCGCAATTTATCGCCGACGATGGAAAAAAACTCGCGCGTGAGATAAGGGCGGCCCCATTTCCGGGATCCGGTTTCCATGTAGAAAGCGAAGAAGAAATCCCATACCGCCTCAGTTAAATCATTCCCGGTCAGCCATTGGACTTCAATTCCGGCACAAAGCGCGTCCTTGCGCTCGCGCCGAATGGCCTTGCGCTTGCGTGAGGCCAGGGCGCTCAGAAAATCCTCGAACGATCGGAATGTAGGTGTTTTCCCAGTGAAATTGCTGGTCGGTCCGCCGCAGGAAACCTCGCTCGCCGAGGAGGCGCCATTCAGGTTCGGTAAGGAATGTGACATGCGCGGAGGACAATTCATTTGCGGTCGTGATCTCGACAAGTGCCTCGGCAAGGGCATCTCTCACAGCATCTACGCGGGGGCCAGGTCGGACGAGAAGGCGAGGGCCGGTTACCGGCGTAAATGGCACCGCGACCTGAAGCTTTGGGTAGTAATTGCCCCCCGCGTGTTCGAAGGCCTCTGCCCAGCCATGGTCGAATACGTACTCTCCGCGCGAGTGTGTCTTTACATAACAGGGCGCGGCACCCAAAAGCTCTCCCGTCGCGTCCTCGACCAGCAGGTGGTTGGGCTGCCATCCGGTTCGGCCACCGACGGAAGCGGACACCTCAAGCGCGGACAGAAATTCGTGTGAGATGAATGGGTTGTCGAGTTGTCCCGCTGTTGATAATTCCGGTGAAGAGTTATCCTCAGATGTTAGTTTAACTTCACTTTCCGGATTAGCGTGCTGCCCTATCGAATAAGGCATACAGAGATTCCATGCCCGGTCAGAAACCTCGGCAAGCGATTGCACCAGGCGAATGCGAAATTGGACGTCTTTCATAGGGCGCGCAGTGTCTTCTGGTTCCAATAATGCCTGATTTCGTTCGAAATTCACCCGCTTTTAGCCGCGCCGATCACGCCGGAACTGGCAGACGACGATATCAAAGCCGGTCGGTATGCCGTCCCAATTGTAGCCTGCTTCGGGATGACAACCCGGCGGAATGGGATGGCAGCCGTCGATCGTGCACGCAATTTGGCGCGGGGCGCTATGCCGCTGGGCCGGCGCTGTTTTTTTTGCCGTCGCCGAAGCCGCGATCTGCTCGGTCACCCATGCGTTTATCGTCAGCCCTTACGCTGTTTGCCATGCCGAGGCCGGCCACGGCGCTGATAGCGGCGAGAAGTATGACGATTTTCATCGCACCTCCGAATGTTGGCCTTCGGTCCAGAACGGGCACGAAAGCGCCGGGTTCCGGTCCATTCAGGGTCTCCATCCCTCAAAGATGATTTGATCCGCCCAGCGCGCCGCAATCAGTCGATCTGTTTCGTTGCGAACGGTCCAAGCCAGCAGCGGCAGACGCAGGGCAGTGCGGGCGACCAGTGGTACCAAGGCTGGCAAATCTCTGACCGAATACGCGATAAACTGCGGCTGGCTTCGCGGGCTGTGCAGGAGCCAGGCCATGCTTTGCTTCGCGATCGCAGGCAGCCGGTCCCATTCCGCGTGCATATAATGCCGCTCGGCAACGATGCCGCGCGTCAAAAATGGGCCCATCCGACGAACAGACTCAATCAAAACCGGATCGAATGACATGACGGCGACCGGCCCGCCGTATTCCGAAAGCACCTCGACCGCACGTTTTGCGACCCTGGTATCTCCGTCGAATCGGCTCTTGAGCTCCAACAGCAACGTCGTACGTCCGGCAACCAGATCGCACAGTTCACCAAGCGCAAGAATGCGATCGTTGCTGGTCTTGAAACGTGTTGCCTTGATCTCGGCTGCGCTCATTTCTGCGAGCTGACCGCGGCCCTCTGTCAGACGGCCGAGCGCATCGTCGTGATGCACCATGGCTTCGCCGTCGGCACTGATTTGCAGGTCTGTCTCGATGCCGTAACCGGCGGCGATGGCGCCAGAAAACGCGGCTGCCGTATTCTCGATGACGCCGTTCGATACGTCATGTAATCCGCGATGGGCGACGGGACGTTCGGTGAGCCAATCCAGTCTCGCCATTGGACTATCAGACGATTTCGAACGTGCCCTCGACTTCGACAGCGGCATTCGCCGGCAACGCTGCCACACCGACTGTGCTGCGCGCGTGCCGGCCCTTATCCCCGAACGCCTCGACCATGAGGTCGGACGCGCCGTTCATCACTTTGGGGCCGTCGGCAAAGCCGGGTGCCGAATTGATGAAACCACCCAATCGTATGACGCGCGATACTTTGTCGAGGTCGCCGAGCGCGTTCCTGAGTTGCGCCAGCAGGTTGACGGCACAGGCGCGCGCGGCTTTTTGTCCATCCTCGATCGAGACGCCCGCGCCCAGCTGCCCTTTTGCGACCAGAGTGCCGTCGGTGCCAAAGCAAAGCTGGCCCGAGACTACGAGCGTATTTCCACTGCGGACGAACGGGACATAATTGGCGATCGGGCTTGCCGGTGTCGGCAGCGTGACCCCCAGGGTTGTGAGCTTCTTTTCGACAGAGCCAGTCATGTTGTCCTCTGCGGCTTGTTGTGGGAGCGATCCTTGGCCGATTGGGCGGCCATGTGCAAGTTCGCGGGCGCGGTTGCCGGAATCTGCCGTGGCCTCTATCTTGCCCATATTATGCAGCCTTGTGCTCTCAGGCGGCACGCAGATCGCGGGAAGAGGTCAGAATCCATGAGCATCGTTTTGAGCGCCAGACTTCCCGGGATTTCGGTCTTAGCATTTGGTATTGCCGTCGCGCTGACAGTGTACACCCGTTTTCGCGGCCCCGGCCGCCGATCACGTTTTACTGGCGCCGCACCGGGCCATCTATGATCTCAAACTTTCGAAGTCGCGAGGCAGCCGCGGCATTGAGGGGGTACGCGGACGTATCCTGTATGACTTCTCCGGCAGCGCCTGTGAAGGATATGAATTGCAATTTCGGCAGGTTTCCGAACTCGACTCCGGGGAGGGCCAGGCTGCAATAAGCGACTTGCGGTCCACAACGTGGGAAGACGGCGATGCCAAGAAGTTCCGCTTCAATTCGGAAAATCTGTTCAATGAGCATCGCACCGATGTCGTGAACGGCCAGGCCGAACGCAACACGAAAATGGTTGCCGTTAGCCTTACGAAGCCAAAGGAAAAAACGTTTTCTGTTCCGGAAGCCGCAGTGTTCCCGACCGAACATATGCGCCGGATTATTGCCGCCGCACGCGAAGGTAAATCCGTATTGGAATTTCCGGTTTATGACGGATCGGAAACGGGTGAGAAGCTATACAATACGCTGACAGTGATCGGGCATCCGATTGGGCCCGGCGAGCAAACGCCAAGTGACGCAGGCGGAAAAATTCCGGCTTTGGCCAAGCTCACACGCTGGCCGGTGACGATCAGCTATTTTGACAAAAAGGACGCAAAGACCGAGCAGATGGGCGAGCAGACGCCGGTGTATTCGATCGGCTTCGAGCTTTACGAAAATGGGATATCGCGCGCGCTTATCCTCGACTACACCGATTTTACGATCAGCGGCGAGATGACATCGCTCGAGCTGAAAACTCCAAAACCGTGCCCCTGACTTCGTGATCAATCCTCGTCGAGTGCCAGCCCCTTGACGACAGCATTTCGGCCGAATTTCGAGCGAAGGTGATCCATCGCATGTTCGGCTTCGGCGGCGCGACGATCGATGAGATCGGCAAAATCGTCGCCGACGGCGTCTTCCAGGTTGCTGACACCGATCCCGATGAGACGATAACGCGTGACGCCGATTTCGCGTGCAAGCAGATCGCGGCCGGTGGCGAAAATGCGCGATGCGAGTTGTGTCGGGGTGCCGAGTGCACGCGCCCTGGTCCGGATCTTAAAGTCAGCGCTTTTTAGCTTGAGACTGACAGTCGAGCCCGCCAGCGAATTCGCTTTCAGGCGTGCCGAGACGCGCTCGGTCAGGTCCCATAAATGCTGCTCGAGTGGGCGAAATTCGCCGATATCGCGCTCGAATGTCGTCTCGGCAGATATACTTTTTGTATCTCGTTCGGGATCGACGGCGCGGGTATCGAGACCACGCGCAAGCCGCCACAGCCTTGCGCCTTCTTCGCCGTAACGTCGCATGAGATCGTGTTCATTGGCTCGCTGCAGATCGCCGATCAGGCGGAAACCGTCAGCCTGCCAGTTTGGCAGCGCTCACGGCTCCGACACCAAATATGAAGCCGACTGGCCTGGATGCCAAAAACGGGATGGCTTCGGATTGGCCGAGCACGGCAAAGCCACGGGGCTTGTCGAGGTCCGACGCAATTTTCGCAAGGAATTTATTGGCGGATAGGCCAATCGACACCGTAATGCCCAGATCAAGTTCGATCTGGTTCGCAAACTGAGACAAAACTTTCGCCGCGCTCTTGCCGTGCAGCCGTTCGGTCCCGGTAAGATCGAGAAATGCCTCGTCGATCGATAGCGGTTCAACAAGCGGGGTGAGAGCAAGCATTGCTTTGCGGACTTCACGGCCAACCTGAACGTATTTGGTCATATTCGGTTTTATGACGACAGCATCCGGGCACCGGCTTTTTGCCTCGAACATCGGCATTGCCGAGCGGATACCGTAAGTTCGTGCCACATAACATGCGGCAGCAACGACGCCCCGTTTGCCTCCGCCGACAATCACCGGCTTGTCAGTGAGAGAAGGATTGTCGCGCTTTTCAATCGTAGCGTAAAACGCATCGCAGTCGACATGCGCGATCGTAAGCTCGCCAATTTCTGGATGGCGCGCCAATCGCGGTGAATTGCACGCAGCGCAGCGCTTCGCCGTCTCGGGCACATCGCGAAGGCAGTCGCGGCAAAAGCTCATGGCACGTCGCGTTCCCAATGGTCGCCGGCGAGTGCGGCGCGCCCCTTGTCTATGACGACCGGATCGAGACGCATTTCTCCAGCAAAGGCGGCAACCAGGCGGTCATCCGACGCTATATATTCCAGGACGCCGCCCAGGAACCCGGGCTCGCGTGCTGCGGAGCGAATCTCGGTGGGTCCGATACCGGTAATGGCAAGAAAGCGGCCCGAGCCTCTCGGCGTCGCCGGCGATGAAGGTAAGAGCCTGAATCGCAAGCGCTTCCGCTTCCTCTCGCCCAAATTTAGGACCTGGCTTCATAAGGTAAATTTGCCTTTCCGTAAGAAATCGGCACTACGGTGCCGATCATGCCTGAGCGCGGGGCACCCCGCATATGCGTCTTGGGGACAAAAGGACGGGAAGGAGAATGCCAAAGACCGTCCTGATCGTGGAAGACAACGAGCTCAATATGAAGCTCTTCCACGACCTCCTTGAAGCGCATGGCTATCAGACAGTCGGTACACGCAACGGCATCGAGGCTCTCGACCTTGCCCGCAAACACAGGCCGGATCTGATTTTGATGGATATCCAGTTGCCGGAAGTGTCGGGGCTCGAAGTCACCAAATGGCTCAAAGACGATGCCGAGCTCAAATCCATTCCCGTTGTCGCCGTCACGGCTTTCGCCATGAAGGGCGACGAGGAGCGAATCCGCGAAGGGGGCTGTGAGGCCTATCTGTCGAAGCCGATTTCGGTCGGGAAATTCATCGAAACGATCCGTCATTTTCTTGGTACTGCCTGATGGTGCATCGATGACCGCACGTGTCCTTGTTGTTGACGACGTACCCGCCAATGTGAAGCTGCTCGAAGCGCGCCTCTCGGCGGAATATTTCGACGTTACGACTGCCCGCAATGGCGTCGAAGCGCTTGCGCTGTGCGAGCGCGCCGAATGCGACATTGTACTGCTCGACGTTATGATGCCTGATCTTGACGGCTTCGAGGTTTGTCGCAAGCTCAAATCAAATCCGCGAACCCATCACATTCCGGTTGTGATGGTGACTGCCCTTGATCAGCCGTCGGACAGGGTGCGCGGTCTCGAGGCCGGTGCCGACGATTTCCTCACGAAACCGGTGACGGACATTACGCTGATATCTCGCGTGCGCTCACTGGCGAGGCTGAAAATGGTGACCGACGAACTGCGCATGCGGGCGGTGACATCGAAGGAAATCGGCATACAGGGCCCTGAGCGCGAAGCCGTCATGGAAGCCGGTCGCAATGGCCGCGTCCTCATCGTCGACGATCGTCGAAACTCCTATGAGCGAATCGTATCGACGCTGTCGACAGAACACGCCGTCACCCTCGAGATTGATCCCAATGAAGCGCTGTTCCGCGCCACGGAAGGCGACTACGAGCTTGTCATCGTATCCCTCGGCTTGCAGAATTTCGATGGGCTTCGCCTTTGCAGCCAGATCCGTTCTATTGAGCGGAGTCGCGGTCTGCCGATCCTTGCGGTCGCAGAAGCTGATAATACCACGCGCCTGGCACGTGGCCTTGAAATCGGCGTGAACGATTATTTGCTGCGCCCGATTGACCGAAACGAGATGCTGGCGCGCGTGCGGACGCAGATCAAGAAGAAACGCTACGCGGAGCGGTTGCGAGACAATGTACAAATGTCAATCGAACTCGCAATCACGGATGGACTGACGGGGCTATTCAATCGCCGTTACATGGAAACACATCTCGAGACGTTGGTCGAGCAGGCGGCTGTGCGGGGCAAGCCGCTTGCGGTCCTCGTAGTCGATATTGATTATTTCAAGGCGATTAATGACGGCCATGGTCATGATGCCGGCGACGATGCGTTGCGGGAATTTGCCATCCGGCTTCGCAAAGCCATTCGTAACATCGACCTTGCATGCCGGTACGGCGGCGAGGAATTTGTGATCGTGATGCCCGAAACGGACATGGCCGTCGCGACCACGGTGGCCGAACGATTACGGCGGCGGATTGCTGGTGAACCGTTTGTGGTGCAGCAGGGTACGCGGAAACTTGACGTCACGATTTCGATAGGTATCGCGACGCTATGTGACACCGCCGACGATGCCGCCGCAATTCTCAAACGCGCCGATCAGGCGCTCTATCGTGCAAAGCGAGATGGTCGCAATCGGGTCGTGCCGGCCGCCGCCTGAATATTGGCCCACGGTTTGCAAGTCGCGGGCAGTGGGACCGCAATTTACCCGTGAAAATTATCGAAATATTCCAGCGCGTTAACGGCTCAGTTGGTCGGCGAAGGCGGCTGGTTTAGCCTCGACCTGGCTATTGAGTCTCGTGCGCATTGAGCAAGTTCGCGCAGTTGGCGGGATTGCATGCCCTGCGGGTGCTCAGGTCCGCCGCATCTCCTGGGTCCGTGGGGTTCGGCCGGTTCGGGAGCGGTGCGAGTGGCCTCCTCAAGCCGCCGCTTCCGGCCGGCCACCTAGTTTTTGGTGTCTTGCGAACGTCACGGGCGGACGATGGTCCAGCCTTTTTCCGCCAATTCCATCAGAGTGACGACGCCCGCAGGCACACGATCTGCGTTCTCGACCAGCGGCGGTTCCTTGCCTTCATTGCGCGTCATGGATTCCAAAGTGTTTTCGCAGGCCTTGAAGGCGACATTGGGCATGCCTTGCTTGAACGATTTGAGTCTCGTCAGGACAGGGGACTTGTCTTGCCGCAACATGTTGAGCCCCGCATTGAATGCGATAATTTCGATCTCAACTTCCTCACCCTTGTCCGAATAATACTTCGACACGTTCGCCGCGACATTGAGCACCGCGTTCATTTTGGCGGGGTCATTATCGCTGATCTGCAATGCGAGCCGATGCTTCTCCGCGGCACCGGCGGGGAAGCAAGCGACCGGCAGCAGTATCAGGGCGACAAACAACGACCGAAGCATGATGAACGCACCTGAGTTTACTTTATTTTGGATTCAGAATACTCGACGTGCTTCTTGGCAATCGGATCGTATTTCTTTTTCTTCATCTTGTCGGTCTGGGTTCGCGAGTTCTTTCGCGTCACGTAATAGTGGCCAGTGCCCGCACTGGAGACGAGTTTAATTTTGAGGCTGATGGCTTTGGCCATGGGATTTCCTTTGATACTCTGGGCTGCGATGGCGGCTTTGGCGCGGAAACTAGCGCCGAAGGCCGAAATGTCAAGAAATGCGCGGTTTTGCGGTATTTAAAGCAGTTCCCGGACGAATTGCCGGTCGACCATATAGTAGAAAGGGACGGGCAGACCGTGACCCATCCCGGCCTCAACGCGCGCCAGCAGCTCCTCCAGAACGATGCCGGTGATCGCGGGCATGTCGAGGCGAGCCGCCTCTTCGATCGGGACCCAGGTCAGTTCGACGAGCTCGGAGTTCGGGGCCGACTATCCCGTCGATGGTGTGTGCGATTGCGGAAGCATCCGCGGTCAAAAATCGGGTGTCGAAGCGCCGCGGCCGGCGCGGTGGCGTAATTGCGCGGGCGACAAAGTGAATTTCGCTGAGGTTTGGGTGAACATTGGCGTTGGCAAATTCGAGCCAGATCCCGTCCGGCACCGCAGGCGGGAAACCGCGTTTCAATCCGAGGAGAAGGCCGGTTTCCTCGGCGGTTTCGCGGACCGCGGCAAGTGCAAATGCGCGCGCGAAGTCCGCAGTTGGATCGGCCACGCGTTCCACCAGCTTCTTTTCCGCCTCGGGATCCAGTTCACTGGCTGCAGTCATCAGCCGGTCAACCGGCTCGATACGGCCCCCGGGGAAAACAAATTTACCCGGCATGAATTTATGGCTGGCATGGCGCCGGCCCAGGAGCACCTTTGGCGTAGAGCCCGAGCGGTCGATCAGCATCAGGGTTGCGGCGTCTCGCGGCGCGCTGTCGGGGAACGACTGGTCGCGTTCCACTTTGCTCATTCGCTCCGCCAGAAGTTTTCCGAGGTCCTTCGTCATTATCTGTCATCTCTTCCGTTGCTTTCCCCGCGGATGGTTGTGCTGCCGCCGCTCGTGACCGGGGCGATGCTGCTGACGGCCTGAGCCGCCCTTCGGATAGAAGCTCGAAGCGCAATGCACCGGCAACCGGCGCGGCCTCGACCAATTTCACCGTCACCGCATCTCCCAGGCGGTAAGTCTCGCCGGATCGGGAGCCGATCATCGCGAGAGCCTTCTCGTCAAACCGAAAGTATTCGTCGCCAATCATGCGCGCTGGGACAAATCCATCGGCACCGGTATCGCGAAGTTTTACAAACAGGCCGGCCCGCGTCACGCCGGAAATCCGGCCATCGAAAATTGCGCCGATCCGGTCGGCAAGAAAATGGGCGATCAGGCGATCATTCGTTTCGCGTTCGGCCAGCATCGCGCGGCGCTCGGTCGCTGAAATTTGTGCACTGACCTCGGCCAAGGCCTTCTGGTCGACTGCATCCGGCAATCCATCCTGCCCGAGCTTCATGGCACGGATCAGCCCGCGATGGACCACCAAGTCCGCGTACCGGCGGATCGGCGAGGTGAAGTGCGCATAGCGACGCAGGTTCAATCCAAAATGTCCGTAATTTTCTGCGGCGTATTCAGCTTGAGCCTGCGTGCGTAATACCACCTCATTGACGAGCTGCTCGCTGTCGCGACCTTTCACGCGGGAAAGAATTCGATTGAAAGCTTCGGGCCGCAATACGCCGCCCTTGGCCAACGGAATGTCAAGCGTAGCGAGGAATTCACGCAATGCCTGCACCTTCTCAATCGCGGGCTCGTCGTGCACACGATAGATCAGGGGAATGCGCGCCCGCTCAAGGGATTCGGCAGCCGCGACATTTGCGAGGATCATGAATTCCTCGATCAGACGGTGCGCCTCAAGACGTTCGGGCGTCACGACCCGGTCGACAGTTCCATCGGCCTTGAGGAGAATCTTGCGTTCAGGCAAATCGAGGTCGAGTGGCTGACGCTCTGCGCGTGCTCGCGACATCGCTTCATATGCTGCGTAGAGCGGAGCGAGGACCGGCTCGACCAATAATTCGGTCGTCTCGTCGGTGCGACCGCCGATGGCCAACTGTGCCTGCTGGTATGAGAGGCGCGCGATCGAACGCATCATGACTCGATGAAAACTATGCGAACGTTTGCGGCCGTCGGATCCAATCACCATGCTTACGGCAATCGCGGCCCGATCTTCCTGCGGACGCAATGAACACAGATCATTCGAGATGCGCTCGGGCAGCATCGGCACCACACGATCTGGAAAATAGACCGAGTTGCCGCGAACGAGCGCTTCTCGATCGAGCGCCGAGCCGGTTTCACATAGTGCGCGACGTCTGCGATCGCCACTTTGACGACGAAGCCGCCCCGATTTTCGGGAGAATCATCCGTTTCGGCATGGACGGCGTCGTCGTGGTCTTTTGCGTCAGGTGGATCGATCGTGACGAAGGCGATGCGCCTCCAGTCTTCGCGGCCGGCAAGCGTCGCTGCCTTTGCGGCATTGGACTCGAGTTCAGTCTCGCGACGAAATATCGACGGAATACCGTGCGCATGGATAGCGATCAGGCTCACCGCGCGCTCGTTCTTCAGTGACCCGAGGCGCTCGACTACGCGGCCGGTCGCCAATCCCAGCCGCGGTGCGCGCGATGTCTCAACGGCAATCAGATCGCCGTCGTCGGCATCGGCCGTTGCTCCGGCCGGTATTGCGAGTTCTTTGCCGAGCATCTTTTTGTCGACCGGCTCGAGGCGGCCCCCGCCGTGTGGATTCTTGCGGAATATGCCGAGCACCCGATGCTTGGGATGATCGATTATCTTGATGACACGGCCGCGATGATGGATGCCGTTGTCTTCCTCAGTTTCTTCGACCCGCACAAGAATGCGGTCCCCGACGCCGGCCGCTTCTCCAGGCCGCATCTTGCGCGGCACATGAATGCGGATCTTCGGGGCCGCGCCGTGGGCTTCCTCGTCCCATTCGTCGGGAGTGGCAATCAGATCGCCGTCGCTGTCGCGTGAGGTAATAGCGGCGAACACTGTTGAGGGCAGGGTGCCTGGCCGATGTAACTTCTTGCGCCGCTTCTCAACCGATCCTTCCTCGGCTAATTCGCGCAGCAGCCGCTTGAGGTCGGCGCGCAGGGCGTTTTTCAGGTTAAAGGCACGGGCAATTTCGCGCGTGCCAACTTTGCCTGGCTTGTCACCGATAAAAGCGAGGATGTCGGCCTTGGAAGGGAGTATGGGTGTTTTCTTAGCGTGCTTTTTCAAATTGCAGTCCTGCGCCAGGCGCATGGTCCCCAAAAAAACGGGACTGATCATACGCACGATATCCAAGCGCGATTGAACGGAATGTAGTCAGTGAAAGCCACCGGCGCCAGTTATTCGGCAGCGGCAATTTTAGCGGCCTTCTTTGCGGGCTTCTTGCGGGGCTTGGCAGCTTTTTCGGCCGTGTCCGGCTTTTCGGCAGCCTTCTTGCCACGGCCTTTCGGTGCTTCCGACGGCGCACCCGACTTCTTGCGCCCGGCTGCTCGCCGCGGCTGCGAGCCGAGCTGTTCGGCGCGGGCATCGAGCAGGACGATCGCTTCGGTCAGCGTGATCGTCTCCGGCGTCTTGTCGCCGGTAATGGTGGCGTTGATGCCGTTGTGACTCACATAGGGTCCATAACGGCCATTCTTGACGACGACGGGGCCGCCCTTGTCGGGATGTTCGCCCAGGGCCTTGCCGGGGTCGGCGCCGAAACGGCGGCCCTTCTTTGGATTGGCTTTCTTTTCCGCGATCAGGGTGACAGCGCGATTGAGCCCAATGGTGAGCACGTCATCGCCTTCCTCCAGGCTTGCATAGATCTTGCCATGCTTGACGTAGGGGCCGAAGCGTCCGATGCCCGCAAGGATGGGCTCGCCGTCTTCAGGCGACAATCCGACTTCGCGCGGCAGCGCCAACAGGCCGAGCGCCTTTTCGAGATCGATGTCGTCAGGCGAAACGCCCTTTGGAATTCCGGCGCGCTTGGGCTTTTCAACTTCCGGCTTTTTCTCGCCCTTCTTTGGCTTTGGCGGTTTGATCTGTTCGCCCAGCTGCAAATAGGGCCCAAATCGGCCGCCGCGCAGCGTTACCTCAAGGCCGGTCGCCGGGTCTTCGCCCAGCACCTTCTTGCCCTGAACACCGTCGGCACTGGGAGTGATCTGCCGCGTGAAATTGCACTCCGGATAATTCGAGCAGCCCACGAAGGCCCCGAAACGCCCGGTCTTCAGCGACAGTTGCCCGATGCTGCATTGAGGGCATTGCCGGCGCGGCGTGCC
Source organism: uncultured Pseudomonadota bacterium (assembly GCA_963702605.1). Lineage (GTDB taxonomy): Bacteria > Pseudomonadota > Alphaproteobacteria > Rhizobiales > Xanthobacteraceae > Pseudolabrys. The sequence continues at coordinate 126,150 of CAVPDI010000022.1, read as the reverse complement.
GTCGGCTCGCTCCGGAAAAATATGCGGCTCGAGCAAGTCATTGAGTGCGTCGAGAACGACACGGTTACGGACTTCCTTGATATCATTGACGGCGCCGACGAAGTCACCCCAGAAGTCGGCGAGCACGGCGCGCCAATCGATCTTGCCCGCCGATATTTCATCGAGCTTTTCTTCGAGACCGGCAGTGAAATCGTACTCGACATAGCGCGCGAAAAAGCTTTCGAGGAAGGCGACGACCACGCGGCCCTTGTCTTCCGGGATGAGGCGTTTTTTGTCGATGCGGACGTAGCCGCGGTCTTGCAGCACCTGAAGGATGGAAGCATAGGTCGATGGTCGGCCAATTCCCAGTTCTTCCATGCGCTTCACCAACGCTGCCTCCGAAAAGCGCGGCGGCGGCTCGGTAAAGTGCTGCGAAGATTCGATCGCCTGCTTGCTGAGCAATTCGCCTTCGGACATTGCCGGAAGGCGGCGCGACTCATCGTCGTCCGTGGTCTCGTCTTGGCCTTCCTGATAGAGGGTCAGAAAACCATCGAATTTTACGACCTGGCCGGAAGCGCGCAGCTCAATATTCCGCGAACCAGCTTTGGCGATGATGTCAACTGTCGTGCGCTCGAGTTCTGCGGATTCCATCTGGCTTGCGATCGCACGGTTCCATATCAACTCGTACAGCCGCGCCTGGTCGCGATCGACATATTTGGCGACCTCCGCGGGCGTGCGGCTTGCACTGGTCGGGCGTACTGCTTCGTGCGCCTCCTGGGCATTCTTCGATTTGTTATGGTATTCGCGCGGCGAAGCCGGGACGTATTCTTTTCCGTAGTTGTGGCCGAGCATTGCGCGGATGTCGGCGATCGCCTCGGGCGCCATGTCGATGCCGTCGGTACGCATGTAAGTGATCAAGCCGGTGGTCTCGCCGTCGAGTTCGACGCCTTCGTATAGGCGTTGCGCCAGCCGCATGGTGATCGCAGGCGCAAAGCCGAGCTTGCGGCTTGCCTCTTGCTGCATCGTCGAGGTGGTGAAAGGCGGCGGCGGATTTCGGCGAGCCGGCTTTGCCTCAACTGATATCACCTTGAAGTTGGCATTCTCGAGATCGGTGGTGAAGGATTCCGCCTCGGCGCCCGAGCCGATGTCGAGCCGCTGGATCTTCTGGCCGTCGACGCCGACCAGGCGTGCTTCGAACACTTCGTTGCGCGGCGTGGCCAGTTTGGCGACAATCGACCAGTATTCCCTTGCAACGAATTTCTCGATTTCGAGTTCGCGATCGCAGACGAGCCGCAATGCGACCGACTGCACGCGGCCGGCAGAGCGGGCGCCCGGCAATTTTCGCCACAACACCGGCGAAAGCGTAAATCCAACAAGGTAATCCAGCGCACGGCGGGCGAGATAAGCATCCACTAGCGCGCCGTCGATCTCGCGCGGATGCTTCATTGCTTCGCTCACCGCCTGCTTGGTGATGGCGTTGAAAACGACGCGCTCGATCTTTTGGTCCTTGAGTGCCTTCTTTTCCTTCAGGACCTCAAGCACGTGCCAGGAGATCGCTTCGCCTTCGCGATCGGGGTCGGTGGCGAGGATGAGTTTGTCGGCGTCTTTCAGCGCCCGGGCGATGTCATTGACCCGTTTTTGCGATTGCGGGTCGACTTCCCAGAGCATGCGGAAATCGTTGTCCGGGTCGACCGAGCCATCCTTGGGGGGCAGGTCGCGAATATGACCAAAAGAGGCCAAAACCTCGTAGCCGGAGCCGAGGTATTTATTGATCGTCTTCGCCTTTGATGGCGACTCGACTACGACAATATTCATGAGGATCCAATGGGTTATCCGCCAGGCCCGGCGAGAATCAAGGCGGAATCGGCCGCATGTTTGGCCCGGAACATGGGGAAGACGACCCCTACTGTCAAATAGGCGAGTTAAGAAGCCGTGTCAGACCAGCCAAATGGGGCACGAAAGAGACTAGCGTACCTTACAACCATTAATTGTATCTAAAATAAATTAACGGTTAAAGGGCGCGCCTACACGAGAGTGCCGGGCTGTGTGCGCGGCACGGGGAATGGTCAACGGGCCGTCACGCCAAGCTTTTCCAGTAAAATCCCATTTGGGTTTCCGTCGGGCAACATCCCGAATTTCTTTTGCTCTGCGCGAATATTGTCGCGCAGATCGAAATCAATATGACCTTCGAAATCATTCACCTTGTATCCGAGCTCCGACAATTTTTTTTGCAGCGCGATGCGGGCGTCGCGCGAAAGCGGGCGATCATCTTTCGGCCAATGTGTCTTGATCAGCGCGCCGCCATGGATACGGTCAGCGAGGTGTCCGACGGCAATCGCGTAGGCGTCGGAATTGTTATATTCCTTCAGCACGTCGAAATTTTCTGTGACGATGAAAGCCGGGCCAGTTGCGCCACTTGGAAAGAAAAGGATTCCTTGCCCGGCAGATGGAAATGGCTTGCCATCCGCGCGCCGTACGCCGCGTGCCTGCCACTCAGAATAGGTGGAGCGGCTGAGCATGTAGTCGAAGTCTTTCGGAATGATGACTTCGAAGCCCCAGGGCAGGTGGGGATTCCATTTCCATTTGTGCAGGTAGTTCGCAGTGGATGCGAGAACATCAGGGACGTTGCCCCAGATGTCGGCACGTCCATCGCCGGAAAAATCGACTGCATAATCGACGAAGTTTGAAGGCATGAACTGTGTCTGCCCCATCGCTCCAGCCCACGAACTGACCATTTTCTCGCGCGGAAAATGGCTGTCCTGCATGATGCGCATCGCCACGATGAGTTCGTTGCGAAAATATGGGTGGCGATATTTTACGTAAGCAAGCGTGGCGAGCGAGCGAAAGACATCCCAACGATCTTTTTCAGTGCCAAAATCGGATTCCATGCCCCAAAGCGCAAGCAGAACCCAGCGTTCAACCTGATATTTCTTTTCGACGTCATCAAAAATCTTGGTCCATTCCCGCGCCTTAAGTTGTGCATCCGCGATGCGGCGATTGGATACGATGGCATTTACGTAATCTCCAACCGGTTTGCCGTATTCCGGCTGTCGCCGGGTTGCCGAAATTACGCGTTGGTCGGGCGTAACATTTTTGAGTGCGAGATCGAAAGTTGCGCGGGTTATCCCCTTGGCCTGGGCATCCGGCCACAAGTCGGCGACGAATGCTTCGAAAGGTTGCTGTTGCGCGAGCAAAGGCCCGCAGAGAAAAAACGAAACTATCGCTGCTATAAAGAGTTGGCTCATCACGGAAAAATCCAGTTGGGTTGATGCGTATCGCACGTTACGCCAATGATACCAACCCCGCGCCGTGACGTTCGATGCGTCCGGCAATCTCGAGTTCGAGCAATATGGTCCGCACAGTTGCGGCCGAAGCACCGGTGAGCCGCACCAGATCATCGATTGATACCGGCGTCGGACCCAGCAGCGCGATAATCCCGCTGCGTTCATCTTCTCCGGATTCGGAACTTGAAATCGCGGCAGCGTTTGGCGCGGATTCGCATACGGGCGCCACGCTGATCTCTCGCCCAAGGATTGGCTCGATCGCCGCGATGACATCGGCGGCCTCCGTCACCGGAGTAGCACCCTGCTTGAGCAACCCATTCGTCCCGTCGCTGCGCGGATCGAGGGGCGAACCAGGTACGGCGAATACTTCGCGGCCCTGTTCACCGGCGAGTCGTGCCGTTATCAGCGACCCGGAACGGCGCGCCGCTTCGACCACAACGACACCAACGGAGAGCCCGGAAATTATCCGGTTCCGGCGCGGGAAGTCGTGGGCGCGCGGTTCCCGGCGAACGGCATTTCCGACACGGCAACCCCGTTGACCAGCAGTTCTTCAAGCAGGTCGAGATGTTCCGGCGGATAAATTCGTGCATGGCCGCCGGCGAGTACGGCGATGGTGCCGGTGCTGACGCTTGCTCGATGAGCGGCCGCATCAATTCCGCGCGCCAAGCCCGAGACGATCACGAAGCCTGCGGCGGCAAGATCGCGGGCGATTTGTCCGGAAAATTTCACCCCGGCCGCGGAAGCATTGCGGGAGCCGACGATCGCAATTAGCGGGCGCGCCAGCACGTCAGGTTTGCCCCGAACCGCCAAAAGTGGCGGCGCATCGTCGATCATCCGCAATCGCATCGGGTAGGTCGGTTCATCGAGAGCCACATATTCAACGCCCGCCGATCGCGCCGCGGTCAATTCGGTTTCCGCCTGCTCACGCGAGCAGATACGCAGCGAGCGCGCAGACCCCCCTCGCTGAGCGAGGCCTGGCAAAGCTGCAAGCGCAGCCCGCGCGCTGCCGAAATGGCTGATGAGGTCTCGGAAGGTTCGCGGCCCGATATTGTCGGTACGGATAAGGCGCAGCCAGTCGATCCGGTCGTCGTCGCTCAATCGCGTCGGTTCGCTCACGCTCCCACCATTTGCAATCGCAGGGCGGGCAGCACTACAACCCTTTGTAAGTTAATACAACCAGAAGTTTAGTTCACGGTCGCCTTTGCGCCGATTTTGCCCTCGCTGCCGTCAAGCAGGCGGACGATGTTAGCGCGATGCATCAACCACAAAAGGACGGTGAGCAATAAAAACAGAAGGGCAACCATGGGCTGGCCAAAAAACCAGAGCGTAAAAGGCGTGATGGCGCTGGCAGTAAGGGCAGCGGCCGACGAATACCGGGTCGCTGCCGCCATGACGAGCCAGATGACGCAGAAAATCAGCGCGGCCGGCCAGCAGAGACCCAGCAAAAGACCGATATAGGTTGCAACCCCTTTGCCGCCCTTAAATTTCAGCCAGATCGGGAAGAGATGGCCGAGGAATGCGCCGAGCGCAGCTGCAAGCGCGGTGTCAGTCCCGAAATATGCCGCCGCAAGCACGGCAATCGTGCCCTTGAGCATGTCACAAATGAGCGTCGCAGCTGCGAGCCCTTTGTGACCAGTGCGTAAGACATTCGTTGCGCCGATATTGCCCGACCCAATTGCCCTGATGTCGGGACCGCCGGCGGCACGCGTGAGCAGGAGCCCGAACGGAATCGAGCCAAGTAGGTAACCAAAGACGAAGGCGGCGGCGATCATACGTATTCGTAAACGGTGCGGCCTGAGACAATTGTGCGGATCACGCGGCCGGTCAGGCGGGCCTCGTCGAACGGTGTATTCTTGCACTTCGACTTTAACTCATTGGGGTCGAGAACCCATGGGACTTCGGTATCGACGACAATCACATCGGCGGGCGCACCGCTTTTGAACGTACCGCCCGGGAGCCCCAATAGTTCGGCAGGACGCGTAGACATCGCGCGGAGCAAGGCTGACAACGCGATTCACCGTTGTGGACCAGGCGCAGCCCTGCGCTGAGCATGGTCTCGAGACCGATGGCTCCCGGCGCCGCCTCGGCGAAGGGGAGGCGCTTGGTCTCAACGTCCTGCGGATTATGGTCCGACATGACACAGTCGATAAGCCCGGAAGCCAACGCTTCAACCGTAGCCTTCCGATCGTCCTCCGCACGCAATGGTGGCGTCAGCTTCAGGAATGTGCGGTAAGGACCGATGTCGTTTTCATTGAGTGTGACATGATTGATCGAGGCCGAAGCCGTGACATTCACCCCCGCATCCTTTGCGCGCCTCAAGACTTCCAACGAATCAGCGCAGGTTACGGACGCGGCGTGATAGCGCCCCCCCGATAGTGCCACGAGGCGAATGTCGCGCTCGAGCATGACTGTTTCCGCCGCGTTCGGGATGCCGAGCAGGCCAAGGCGTGCGGCGAACTCACCTTCGTTCATCACGCCATCGCCGATCAGGTTAGGGTCTTCAGTGTGATGCACAATCAAGGCATCGAAATCGCCGGCGTAGGTGAGAGCCCGACGCATGACCTGTGCGTTTGTGATGCTTTTCGCGCCATCGGTAAATGCGACGGCACCCGCAGCCTTGAGCAGGCCGATTTCGGTCATTTCCTGGCCTTCGAGACCCTTCGTGATCGCAGCCATCGGATGGACATGCACAACCGCATTGTCGCGGGCGCGGCGAAGCACGAAATCAACCGTTGCGGGGTCATCGATCGCAGGCGAGGTGTCAGGTTGGCATATAATTGTTGTAACGCCGCCGGCCGCGGCGGCTTGGCTGGCGGACGCGAGTGTTTCGCGGCTGGCTTCGCCAGGCTCGCCGATGAAAGCCCGCATATCGATCAAGCCAGGCGCGACCAATTTGCCGCGGCAATCGATGACTTCGGTGCCCTCGGGAACGCCGGCCGCACCAATTCCCTTTTTCGCCTCGCGTACGACGCCTTCTGCAATCAGAAGGTCGCCAATGATATCGAAGTCCCGCGACGGGTCGATGATACGGCCGTTGGCGAGCAATATTGGTCGACGGTCTGACAGCATCATATTTCTATCCTGTCATTCCGGGCTTGCCGTTTGGCGCCGTAATTCTGCAGCGGCCAAACGCTATGCATTGGGTAAATTCCGCGACAGCGCCTCGAGCACGGCCATACGCACTGCGACACCCATTTCAACCTGCTCACGGATCAACGATTGGGCGCCATCGGCGACGATGGAATCAATCTCCACGCCGCGATTTATCGGCCCTGGATGCATGACCAGCGCACCCGGTTTGCGTAGGCGAGCTTTTTTTCGTCAAGGCCGTAGTAATGAAAATATTCAGACACGGACGGCACATATGAGCCATTCATGCGTTCGCGCTGAAGGCGTAACATCATTACTATATCCGCATCGGCAAGCCCTTCACGCATATCGCGGGCCACCTCGACTCCGAACCGCTCGATGCCCGGAGGGAGCAGAGTGGAGGGAGCGACAACGCGGACACGCGCGCCCATCGCGTTGAGAAGAATTATGTTGGAGCGGGCGACGCGCGAATGGAGAATGTCGCCGCAAATTGCAACCAGGAGCCCATCAATGTGGCCCTTGTTGCGTCGAATTGTCAGCGCATCAAGCAAGGCTTGCGTGGGATGTTCGTGCGAGCCATCGCCGGCATTGATTACGGAGCAGTCAACTTTGCGCGCCAGCAGTTCGACGGCGCCTGATGCGTGATGGCGTACGACGATGATATCCGGATGCATTGCATTGAGCGTCATGGCGGTGTCGATCAACGTTTCGCCCTTGCGCATTGAGGACGAGCCGGTGGACATATTCATCACGTCGGCGCCGAGACGCTTGCCCGCCAGTTCAAACGAGGCCTGGGTGCGGGTCGACACCTCAAAGAATAGGTTGATCTGAGTGCGTCCGCGGAGCGAACTGCGCTTTTTCTCGACCTGCCGGTTGAGTTCTACGAATTCTTCGGAGAGGTCGAGGAGGCCGGTAATATCTTCGTGAGAAAGGCCTTCAATCCCCAACAAATGCCGCCTGCTGAGGACGAACGAGGGTTTCGGCGAAATGGTCATTAAAGTAAGACCTATATGCGCAACCGGTTAGCCGGGCAAGGGCATTGCGGGCGGATTCACAGGTCCTCGATCCGATTGTTAATGGCGTACTTATCAAGCAAGGGCGGCGCCCGAATTGCCACAGGTTCGACTTAAATTTAGCGACAGCGCCAGTCAACCGTAGGCGCCATTCCTTAACCCCCCATGCGCAGCATCGCCGGCGCGCCTCCCCGAGTGCGGGCGGCATGCTTCGCGGGATTTCCCGTAACCCCTCAATGCAAGCAATCGGGCTGGGCAAAATGGAGAGTACTATGCAGAAGAAGTCCTCCTTGGCTTATGCAATTGCGGCCGGCGTGGCGGTTGTTTTGATTGCCACTCCGGCGTTCGCGCGACAGGCTCAGAAAACAAACAACACGGACGGTTATCAGCTGCAGTCAGCGTCCTCTTCTTACGCGCTCGCACCCCAGCAAACCGGAATGGTCAATCGTTCCGGCCAATGCTGGATCGCAACCGATTCAAGTCGCGGGTTTGGATACGTTTCGTCGTGCGCCAATCCTTTGGCGTGGGATCCCGCTCTCGATCCGACCTACAATCCGCAGTGGTAAGGATCGCGACAAACGTGAACGATTAAAGGAGCGGACCATTGGTCCGCTCCTTTTTGCCTGCGCAATCGCCATTCGTTCCACCAAAAATTTGTGACCGGACCGCAAACTAATCGTGACCGTTCGGTTTGCTTTTTGCAGGAACGCTTTCAGCTGTTCCGGGGTTGAACACCGGATATGTCAAATGCCGGCGTAAGAAGGAGGTCAAGATGAAGACAATATTCAAATATGCTGCGGCGGCAACACTGGCAGGCGCGCTGGCGATTGGCCGCGGCCACGCCAAGTGAGGCTCGCCACGGGCACAATGCGGCAGCAATCGGATTTGGCGTTGGCGCGCTTGCGGGTGCTGCGATTGCCAGCTCTGCATACAACAACGGCTACTACGGCGGTTACGACTATGCCCCGGGTTACGCCTATGGACCGGGATATGCGTATGATGATTACGACGCGTATGCCTACGAGCCGGCGCCGGTGTATCGTTATCGCAATGACTGGTCACGCCAGCACAACACGAACAATTTCTCGATCGACTCGCAGCGATAAGCCGCAGCATATTGGCGGAAGGAGGCCGCTCTTCAGGGCGGCTTCCTTTTTCTTTCAGAGACGGGCAAGTGCGGTCGAGCGCGCCCTGCAAAATAAAGGCAGCGGCATGCTGGTCAATGACAGCTGCGCGCTTTTTCCGGCTGACGTCGGCGGCGATCAATTCGCGCTCCACGGCAGCAGTCGATAGCCGCTCATCCCACAGAGCGATTGGCAGATCGGTTAGTTTCGCAAGATTACGCGCGAATGCACGTGTCGCTTGCGCGCGCGGACCTTCGCTGCCGTTCATGTTTATGGGAAGACCGAGAACGAAACCAACCGCTGAACGTTCGGCAGCGAGTGCGAGCAGGCGTTTTGCATCGGCCGTGAAGGCTTTCCGCGCGATCGTCTCAACTCCGGTTGCAAGCTTTCGATCCGGGTCGCTGGCGGCAACCCCGACTCGTCTTGGTTCCGAGGTCTAAACCAATAAGAACTCCACGCGCCGGAAAATACGCAACGGCTTCAACGAGCGGCAAAATGACCGACATTGTTAATCGCTACCATGGGCTCCATCATGGTGCCAATGACCGGGTTCACGGCACTGTGCCCGGCGCGAGCTTCTCGGCGTGCGCGACAATATTTCCGGCGGATGTGAACCAAACCCGCTCGTCGGCGTGCCGGACGATATGGTTGAGCGCACGGCTCAAGTGCCTGAAACGGTGAGGCCAGCCGACGATATAGGGATGGAGTGCGATGCCCATCACCAGCGGCCGTTTTTCGCAGTCCGCCCTCATCACTTCGAAAGCGTCTACAATCATGTCGGCAAATTCGGCGTCCTTCGCGTTTGCGTGCAACGATTTGCGGAATGTCGTTGAGTTCCTGCGGGTATGGGCAGCGACAGGATGCGTCCATTTCGGGTTTTCATCCACACAGGTTGATCGTCGTGGCACCAGTCGAGAAGATACCGATAGCCCGCCTCCTGCAGCAAATCTGGTGTGAGTGGCGATTGCGATATCCAGGGCCCTAGCCAGCCGTTCGGACGCTTGCCCGAATGTTTTTCAATCGCAATTGTGGTTTCAGAGATCAGCGCCAGCTCTTCCGCTTCACTCAGCGCACCTTGCCGCTCGGAATTGCTTCGCCCATGCCCGACAATTTCAGCGTCGGCAAACGCCGCGACCGCCTGCGGCGCGTGGCGATACATTTCGCTGTTGACAAGCAGTGTCACCGGCAGCTTCAGCTCGTCAAACAGCTCTGCCAGACGAAAGACGCCGACGCGGTTGCCGTAGTCACGCCACGCGTAATTGAGAACGTCCGGTGGCGGCCCGCCGGGTGCGAGTTCGGCGCCTAATCCTTCCCCAAAAGAGAACCATTCGAGGTTAAGCGCAATATAGATCGCGAGTTGCTTGCCGCCGGGCCAATCGTAGATGGCACGAGCCGTAATTGGAGAATACGGATAGCGATCATGGGTCCGGGTGGGCATTGCCGGATGGTAGCCGGTTCGGAGCTCGCGTTCTTGGTCTTTTTGCGGGGCCCGCTCGCATCGGGCGCCCGGTCGTGCGGCAGGCGAGGGGCCGGTTGTCGTAGTGAAAGCCGCTCTGCTATAGGCTGGCGGTCATTGATAGAACCGCCTGTCCGTGGAATTGCATGGCCGTCGAGTCCGATACCGTTCGCCGCATAGCGCGCCTCGCCCGGATTGCCGTGGCTGAGGAAGAGATCGAGCATCTCAAAGGTGAGCTCAATGCGATGCTTGCCTTTGTGGAGCAGCTTACGGAAGTCGATGTGGCGGGTGTCGAGCCGATGACCTCGGTAACACCAATGGCAATGAAGAAACGAGCGGACGCGGTGACCGACGGGGGCATCGTCGAAGATATCGTCAAAAACGCGCCAAAGACCGAAGAAAACTTTTTCCTGGTGCCGAAAGTGGTCGAGTGATGTGCATTGCCTGTGAGTTCGGCTTTTGGAACATGGTAGATGCGCTCTCTCCCGAGGTGCGCGAACGCATCCTGCGTGAGCAGGAAGATTCCCGGCGGTTTGCCTGCGAGCCACCAGCGGACCAACCGGCGGCACCACCTGTGCAGGGCGAGCACAAGCCGTGAGCGACTTGAATTCGTTGACTTTCGGGGAAGCGCGTGACGGGCTGAGGAAGAAATCCTTTTCCGCTTCCGAATTGACCGCTGCGCATATTGCGGCAATCGAAAGGGCGCGCGCACTCAACGCGTTTGTCATCGAGACGCCGGAACGTGCGACCGAAATGGCGCGAGCATCTGATGCACGCATTGCATCGGGTCAGCCGGGGCCGCTCGAAGGCATTCCGCTCGCGATCAAGGATATGTTTTGCACGGCTGGTGTGCGGTCGACTGCCTGCTCCCGCATCCTCGACAATTTCGTGCCAACCTACGAGTTCACTGTCACGTCGCAGCTCTGGCGCGATGGTGCTGTTCTGCTCGGCAAAACGAATTGTGACGAGTTCGCGATGGGCTCGTCCAACGAGACTTCGTACTTCGGTCCCGTCCACTCGCCGTGGCGCCGCCGGGGCTCCAACACGCCCCTTACGCCCGGTGGCTCGTCCGGCGGCTCGGCGGCGGCAGTCGCCGCGCAGCTTTGTCTCGGGGCGACCGGAACCGATACTGGCGGCTCGATCCGGCAGCCAGCGGCATTTACCGGAACAGTTGGCGTAAAGCCGACCTATGGTCGTTGCTCGCGCTGGGGCATTGTTGCCTTCGCATCCTCCCTTGATCAGGCTGGACCATTCGCGCGCAGCGTGCGCGATGCGGCGATTCTCTTGCGGTCGATGGCTGGGCCTGATGCCAAGGATACGACCTGCGCCGATCGTCCGGTCCCTGATTTCGAAACCGCAGTCGGGAAATCAGTGAAGGGGCTGCGCATCGGAATCCCGAGAGAATACCGCCTCGATGGCATGCCCGCCGAAATCGAAACGATTTGGGAACAAGGCCGGAACTGGTTGAAAGCCGCCGGCGCGCAATTGGTCGAAGTTTCGCTGCCGCACACGAAATATGCGTTACCCGCGTACTACATCGTTGCGCCCGCAGAGGCTTCATCGAACCTCGCGCGTTATGATGGCGTGCGTTATGGGCTGCGCGTTGAGAGTCGAGATATTATCGACATGTACGAGAAAACGCGTAGCACCGGTTTTGGCGCCGAAGTCCGCAGACGCGTCTTGATCGGCACTTATGTTCTCTCGGCCGGCTACTATGACGCATACTATTTGCGTGCCCAGAAAGTCCGCACGCTAATCAAGAAGGATTTTGAAGACTGCTTCAAAGCCGGGGTACACGCGATGCTCACGCCCGCAACGCCTTCGGCCGCGTTCGGACTTGGGGAGAAAGGCGACGTTGATCCGGTCGAGATGTACCTCAACGATGTGTTCACGGTGACCGTAAATATGGCTGGGCTACCGGGCATCTCCGTCCCCGCCGGTCGAGACGGGCTGGGACTGCCTTTAGGTCTGCAGCTGATTGGGCGTCCCTTTGACGAAGAGAGCCTGTTTTCGCTCGCCGCAGTGGTCGAACAGGCGGCGGGAAAATTCAGCCCTCAGCCGTGGTGGTAGCCACGGCTACTCGGCTACTTGTCGACCGTCGCGATCGGCGGAAGATCCTGGTCACCTTCGACAGTTTTCTTGCCACCCAGTTCACCGCCGCTAAGGATGAAGATCGCAGCGATTACCGCGACAACGCCGCCGACAATAATGCCCAATTTACCGTTGCTGCCGTTGTTCATGACATCATCCCAACGTTTACCGCATATAGCGGTTCCCGGCGGTGCCGGCATGCGCGCGAAATCGGCAAAAATCGTTGCAGAATTTGGGCCATTTGGAGGAACGAGGCTGCGTGTTGAACAAACCAGTATTGCAAAAAGCTGCGGCCAAAGAGCGTGCGGATGCCCCAAGACCGGTGCGTCTTGCACGAGTAGGGTGCGAACAGGTACGGATCTCCGAAATCGGCAACAACGGGCCGGGTAAAGATGGAAACTCACGGTGACACCAAGAAGCGCCTGAAAGGCGCGACCGGAGAATGGGAAGTCATCATCGGCATGGAAGTTCATGCGCAGGTGACATCCGCATCGAAACTGTTCTCGGGTGCGGCGACCCAATTCGGCGGCGCACCGAATTCTCATGTGTCGCTTGTCGATGCGGCCATGCCAGGCATGTTGCCCGTAATCAATGAGGAATGCGTGCGGCAGGCGATCCGCACCGGCCTCGGGCTGAACGCAAGTATCAATCTGAAATCGATTTTTGACCGGAAGAACTATTTCTATCCCGATCTGCCGCAAGGCTATCAGATCAGCCAATATAAGTGGCCGATCGTGGGCGAGGGGAAGGTAGCGGTCGATCTGGATAACGGTGACAGCGTCATTATCGGAATTGAGCGCATCCATCTCGAACAGGATGCCGGCAAAAGCGTGCACGATCGCCATTCCGCTTACTCCTATGTGGATCTCAATCGATCCGGCGTGGCCTTGATGGAGATTGTGTCGAAGCCGGATCTGCGTTCGGCCGAAGAGGCGAAGGCATTTATTTCCAAGCTGCGCTCAATCCTGCGCTATCTCGGAACGTGTGACGGCGACATGGAAAAAGGAAACCTGCGCGCCGACGTGAATGTTTCGGTTCGCCGGCCCGGCGAACCGCTTGGGACTCGCTGTGAAATCAAGAATGTCAATTCAATCCGCTTTATTGGCCAGGCAATCGAGCATGAAGCGCGCCGGCAGATCTCGGTGATCGAGGAGGGCGGCACGATCGATCAGGAAACTCGCCTTTTCGATTCCGAGCGCGGCGAAACGCGCCCGATGCGGACAAAAGAAGAGGCGCACGATTACCGCTACTTTCCGGACCCCGACCTTCTGCCATTGGAATTCGACCAGGCCTATGTCGACGCGCTCGCCGCCAAACTTCCTGAGCTTCCCGACAAAAAGAAGAAACGTTTTGAGGACGAATTTTCTCTGTCACCATACGATGCGGGGGTCCTCGTCGCGGAACGAGAGACTGCACTGTATTTCGAAGCTCTAGCCCAGGGACGCGATGGAAAGGTCGCGGCAAACTGGGTCATCAACGAGCTGTTCGGGCGTTTGAACAAGGAGGATAAGACCATCGACGCCTCGCCGATTTCGGCCGAACAGCTTGGCGTGCTACTGGATCTGCTGAAAGACGGAACAATTTCCGGGAAAATCGCCAAGGATGTTTTCGAGATTGTATGGACTGAAGGCGGCGACCCTCGCGCAATTGTCGAGCAGCGGGGCCTGAAGCAGGTCACGGATGTCGGCGCAATCGAGAAAGTTGTCGACGAAATCATCGCGAAGAACCCCGACAAGGTGACCGACGCCAGATCAAATCCAAAAGCTATCGGATGGTTTGTCGGCCAGGTGATGAAGTCATCCGGCGGTAAGGCGAGCCCGCAGGCCGTCAATGACATCTTGAAGCGTAAGCTTGGACTTTGATGCATCCATCCCTTCGTCCAATCTGCAAAGTATCTGAATTCGATCGGGCGGCGCGCCACGCGACAAGTTTGGGGAGATGATATCGCCCATCGTCCATTCGATGGACGAATTCAATCTCGCGCGCGGACCGAATCGGTGCGAATCAGTAGGCCCCGATTTGCTCAATTTTGATCGATTTTGATCGCCCGAGGGGCTCTCGCACGGTCGTCTGTGCAAAAAATTTTCACCACACCGGTGTGCTTGCTACGAACAGCGGTAACGCAAACTGGGCGCATGTGACGCGCAGATTTTGTCTCCGAATTGTTTTCACGACCAAATACCTCCGACGAAAAAATCCTTATTTCATCGTACTTTTTTGCATTGCCGCCTATGCGCACACCAATTTTTTCCAACATCACTTGCGCGTGCGAAGCGTTGCCAATTTTTCATTCTATCGTGCAGCGGACGTTCGACGGCAGCGCGCATACACGTTTCGTTAAGCGGTAACGTTCTTTTTTCCGTTGTGCTGTAGTAAACGGAGTGCAGTGCGTGTCGATTTGCGACGCGTGCTGATGCGACACCCGCCATGACTTCATGGCTAGGAGGGCAGCAATGGCTAAACGTAGGAAGAAGGCAGCGGCGAAAGCAGCGAAGAAGACGAAGCGCCGGAAGCGGAAGCTCTAGTCTGACGCGGCTTCCCGATCTTCGGCCTTACGTGTCGGAGATTGAGTCATACGGGCCGGTGTGCGTCATGGAGTAATCTGCGCAACGCGGTTGTTCTGCGGCGCCCCGGTTCCGGGTGACATTAGAGGGCGTCGGCGAGACTTCAAGTCTCGCCGACGCCCTCAATCATTTCGCGATCTATCTTATCTCAGTCGCACGCGTCGGTGTATTTCTCTCGAATGCTATTTGGCGGCGGCCTTGAGCCGCTTGTTGCATGCGCTCCAGAATTTCGGCCACGTCACACCCTTTTCGGTTTTGCCGGTGGCCTTTGCGTCCTTCCATTCGACGCCGCATTTTTTTTGCGCTCTCGCGCTGCCAGCAGCCCGGCACTCGGTTCCTTTTTTGTTTTTGCGGTACTGTCCGACGCACTTGCCTGCTGTTGCGCAGACGCGGTCGAAATTAACTGCGGTAGATCTCCCGCCACCAACGCTGCGGCGAGCACAACAGCAAATTTAACTTTAGACATGACTTCACTTCCTCTGTGACTTGTTGGTCGCGGCGCCCGACGGCCGGCGATCGGCCGCTGCCCACAACCTGTGTTTATAATAACCCTCATAGGTTGTATGCGTCCAGATTGGCGTTGTCATGCAACTGGTTGATCATGCGATTGGATGAGGATGGGCCTGCGAGGTGGTTGCAGACATCGACCGTGCAGCCTAGGTCTGGGTAGTTGTTCACATCGACGAGCGGACGTGGAGTACGACATGGCGCGCAGCAAGAAGAGCAAGCGGACCGTTTCAACGCGGGGCAAATCAAAAAAGGCAAGGGCGAGCACGCGTAAGTCGCCCAAGCAATCCAAAGCAATCGAGCTTTATTATTGGCCGACGCCAAACGGCTTCAAGATATCGATCATGCTTGAGGAATGCGGACTGCCTTACGTCCTGAAACCTGTAAACATTTCAAAGGGCGAGCAGTTTAATCCTGATTTTCTGAAGATCGCCCCTAACAACCGCATGCCGGCCATCATCGACCCGCAGGGACCAGGCGGGCGTCCAATCTCGATTTTTGAATTGGGCGCCATCCTGCAATATCTCGGTCGCAAGACCGGCAAGTTCTATCCCGCCGATGAGCGGGCGCGCGTTGAAGTCGATCAGTGGCTATTTTGGCAAATGGGCGGAGTTGGCCCAATGGCGGGACAGGTACATCACTTCAAGAACTACGCGGTCGAGACCCTGACTTACGCAATCAACCGTTACGTCAACGAGGTGAACCGACTCTACGGGGTAATGAATGTCCGACTCAACGATCGCCAGTTCATCGCCGGCAAATATTCCATCGCCGACATGGCATTGGTTGGCTGGGTCAATGGCTGGGAACGGCAGGGGCAGGACATCAACGAATTCCCGAACCTCAAACGCTGGCTTGAAACCGTGAAAGCCCGGCCTGCAGTCAAGCGCGGAATGGCGCTGGGTCTCGAGTTACGGCAGGGCATCGACATGAAAGATCCGAAAGTTCAGGCAGTCCTGTTCAACCAGCGTGCGCGTGCGGGCTGAGCGTTGGCGTATACCAACGTCCATGAGGCGGAGTTCATGGCGAGTTTTGCGCCCTCGTCCCCGCGAAAGCGGGGACCCAGTCCGTTTGGGCAACGCTGGATGCCCGCTTGCGCGGGCGCGAGAAGAGTGTCGACGATCACGACATCAGTGGGTGGTTAGTCACGCCTGAAGGAGTTCGGTTAGCGATCTCTCAATGGCCGACCAAATAGGCCGTTTACGACAGCAATGAGGCTTTTGCTGGCACCTGCGTGCCCGCGTTCATTTTCGATTCATCGCATCACTTAAACTGCCATTCAAATTTTATCCCGAAGATCACGGTGCTCGAACGAAATGTTCGGGCAACAGGATCAGCAGGCGTTCGGCCGATAGCGGGGGCGCATCGGACGAAAAGGGGGAGCTAAAATGACAAGCGTGGAAATTGCGGCGGGAGGAGCCGAACCGGCGAGCGCCGATGATTGCTTCGGTCTCGGCATGGTCTATTCCGCAGGCGCGGGCGTTCCGGTCGACCTTGTTCAGGCGCACAAGTGGTTCAATATTGCGGCCATGCGTGGTCACAAGGACGCCGCGCAGCTACGCCGTGAGGTCGCCGAGCAAATGAGCGACTCGGAAATCGGGTGCGCTCAACGGGCCGCGCGCGATTGGCTCAAGGCCCATCCTCAAGCTCCGGCTATCCGGGTCGCGGCCTGATCCCATCGATCAGCCGGCAGGGATTTCGCGGCGAAGTGCGTCACGCACCGCCTCGACGACGCCTGTCCAATCGCCTGGCGCTTGCTGACGAAATAGCCGCGTCCGCGGATACCATGGGCTGTGATCGCTCGTGAGTGTCCATCGCCAGTCGGGGGAGAAGGGAAGCAGAACCCAAACGTCCCGCCCCATGGCGCCGCCCAGGTGGGCAACGGAAGTGTCGACCGAGATGGTCAGGTCGGCGAGCGCCATTATCGCAGCGGTATCCGCCATATCGGCGAGCTGCGGCCCAAAATCAGTTATGCCGTTCGTTCCCAGCTGCGCTGCATCATCGCCCCGCAATTCGCGCTGCACGCTCGCGAAGGAAATGCCGTCGAGCGCGAACAGCGGTTCCAGCCATTTAAGATCGATCGATCGATTGCGGTCATTGGCGTGACGAGCGTGTCCGGCCCAGGTGAGCGCGACGCGTTTTCCTTTCAGTCCTTCGAGGGCCGGTCGCCATTTCGCTATATGCGCGTCGTCGGCACGCAGGTAGGGGAAGTCGGCAGGGATTGTTGACAGTTCGGTCTTGAGTGCGAGCGGTAAACTTCCCAGTGGGCAATAAACATCGTAGTCCGGCAGCACCTCACCGCGCGCGTGGCAGGCTGTGACGCCAGCGACATTCGCAAGCAGCGATTTCAGCTCCGGCTGCACCTCCAGGATAACCGTTGCGCCCAGGCCGGCGAGCAGCGGTGCATACCGGACAAATTGAATGGTATCCCCAAGGCCCTGTTCGGCTGCGAGGAGCACGGTGCGGCGATCAAGCGAAAATTCGCCAAGCCAGAGGCGTCCGCGGGAAGACCGGCGTGCATCAGACATGCCGCTGCGCTTCCACCGCCATTCGTATTTCGTGAAGCCAGACTGCAGCCGTCCAAGTGTGAGGAGTGACAGCGCGGCGTTAAAATGCGCGTCGGCGTATTCCTTGTCGATGGCTATCGCCTTCTCGAAACATGCCACCGCTTCCTCGTGCCGGTTAAGCGCCTGCAGTGCGCGCCCCCGGTTACTCCAAGTTTTTATATGTGTTGGGGCAATTGCCAGCGCTCGATCGAAAGACAGCAGCGAATCGGCGAGGCGGCCTAAATCGAGCAGCGCTGTGCCGCGGTTGTACAAGGACTCGGCATCGTTCGGCTTGCGCGCGAGGATTGCGTCGAAATCACGAACTGCGTCGGCTTGGCGTCCGAGGGCGGCCAGTGCGATGCCGCGGTTGAACAGCGCTTCATCGCGGCCCGGCTGGCGATTCAACACTGCATCGAAACACGCAAGCGCTTCCCCGGGTCGATTGAGGGCATTTAAGGCATTACCGCGATAGAGGAGCGCATCGAGGTCGCCCGGGCGAAGCACCAGTGCTTTGTCAAGACAGTCAAGCGCCTCACCATCGCGCTTAAGCGCATGCAGGACGTTTGCGAAGTTGGTTAGCGCGTCAGGTACATTCGGATTGATTTTAAGCGCAGCCGACATCAATCGGTACGCTTCGCCCATTTGTCCGCTTTGGGCTTTGACGAGACCGAGAAGGTGCAGCGCGTCGAAATTCCGGGGCGCGGCCTTGATCGCACGCGTGTAAAGCTTTTCAGCTTCGCGCAGCCTTCCTTGCTGGTGAAGGCTCAGCGCGTCCTGAAGAATTTGCGCAATATTGAAGGGTCTTGACTGCACGGCCGCGCAAATGCGCACGACCGGAATGAGCAGTCAATGCAAGCTAACGCACTTTCGGCCTGCGCGAGCGTTCGGCATTACCGCGCGGATTATAGAATTGATTGGGTTCGCAGGAGCCGCCGATGCCGCTCACCGTTGCCCTGCATTGAGCGAGCGTAGAAAATCCGCAATTGGATGCGCCTCCGGCGTCGCCGCTATAGACCGCACACCAAGGATATGGATCGTAGGGCATCTCATAGGCGATTGCAGGCGCCGCCGGCACAACGGCCGATATTGCCAGCGTGGCCATCGCGAAGGTTCCAAAGCGCATCGCAGGTCTCCATTTATTGAGCACGTCGAACATATTGTGCCGGACCATAGTTCATCAAAGCGCCCCGGTGGGGCCCCCGCGCGTCAAAACCGCGTGAACCGCGTCTCTAGACCGTGATCAGGGCTTCTGGATCCAGAATTGGTACATCCCTGAAAACGTGCTCGGATTTTCCGTTTCGAAGGCATGCCACCGGTCGAGATCGGTGAGCGACCAGCCCTTTGCCGCGAATTGAGCCTGGTAGCGCTGCAGTATCGCCAGGTCGAACTCGAAGCCAAGAAATCCGACGCCTTGATTTGCGATGAATGTCTTGATTGCCGGGATGTCAATGCGTGCTTCCTGTACATGGAAGATGAGGTCGCGACATTCGCTCGTCGTGAAAAAATCGTTGAAACGACTGAAGCTGGCCAGCGGCGTTTTCAGCAGCTCTTGCCGGCAGCGCCGGATTTCGGCCGGCGTCGTGCCGAAGCCCTGTCGCGCGATGAATTCGCGTGCGGCGACGACGTCGCCACGGCCAGTTTCACTGTAAAATCCAAGGTGCATAAATCCGCCCGGCCGGACCAGAGAGAGCAAGATGCGCCAGGCTTCAAACGGATCGGCCATGTGATGGAGTACACCGGAGGCATCGACGATATCAAAGCTGCGGCCAATCGATGCGAGATTGAGAATATCGGCTTGCGCATAATCGATGTGCGCAGCGAGCGGTGCCGGTGTATTTCGTTTGGCATAGCAGAGGCTGCTCAAACTCAAATCTACGGCGAGCACACGTGCGCCCAGATATTTCTGCGCGGAAGCGATAGCGAACTGGCCAGTTCCGCAGCCGGCAACGAGCACGTCGAGAGCATCGGTCTTTCCCAAGCGGAACGAAAGGCGCCAACGGGAACTGGCTCGCGCAAATATTGATCGATCGATATTGGCGAGACTTGGCCTGGCGGATAGACCCATCGCGGATAGGGATTTTCTTCATACTGCTTGCGAACTTGCTGCGAGACATCGTTTTCAATCGGCGTCAGACGTGTAATTGATTTCACGGAGCGCGTACTCAAGCGCGGGCGCGCGCAATTGCTGGTCCAGCAAACCTTCGATTGCCTGCGGCCAACGGCGATCAAGAAGTGGCGTGGTGTTCGCAATTCCATGCAGCGGCAAATACATCGCGGCGACGGCGATTTGCATTGGCTCGACGGTTGCCGTTGATGCAAGTGAACTGACAAGACCGCTCACCAGCGCGTCTTCCTCGGGAGTCGTTGCAAAGACGTATTCGTTTATGAAGCATTGCTTTGCCAGTGCACAGGCGAAGGCCAGATTGTTACCGTGCATTGCCTCGTGCGAATTGACGGAAGTCAGCAGTGATTTACGGAGCGCTGTCAGTAACCGTTCGAACGGGATATCGCGCACCGGTGTCGATTGCAACAGGTGGAGGAACAGTGCATCGCTCGCGATAATTCCGAAATCTCTGCCGAACAGTTCCTCAGGTTTTCCAAGTTGGGGCCATATCGCCTGCTGCCTGCGCAGCGCTTCGCCGAGCGGGGGCAGCAGGGCAACAAGCGTCGCGCATATCGCGTCGTACTGTTGGAGCAATTGAGGCATCAATGCGAGCGAACGTGCGAAATAGATTGACGCGTCTTTCGTCTTTCCCTGTGCCTGAAACACGCGGCCAAGATTGTTGCAGGCCTGTGCGTGGTCGGGATTGAGAACGAGTGCGCGCTTGTAGGCGCGTACGGCATCGTCGAGATTGCCGCGCCGTTCGTAGTCGGCCGCGGCTAAAAAAAAGCGGCTGATTTCGTCGCCGGACGAATCGGCGCGGCGTGCCGCCTGCGAGTCATGCTTGAACGTTGCGCGGCGTTGCTTTCGGTTCATCGGCTGTTGTCTTTCGATACATATATTTGAAAATCAGCCGGCACCGGGAGTTGGATCTGCTGTTTGACCGCGCTTGGTGGATTCTATACGCCTTCTCGCATACGGAGACGTGGCCGAGTGGCTGAAGGCGGCGGTTTGCTAAACCGTTATACGCTCCAAAGGCGTATCGAGGGTTCGAATCCCTCCGTCTCCGCCAACTTAAGCGTACGGCCGGTTCCGAATCGGTATTTTTAGCCCCATCTTGGAAATTAACCGGCGGGAGTGGTTAGCCGCGATGCCTATCGCCGTCGTCCTCCAAGTGGGTGGTTCTCGTACAACTGTAAGATGTTTTAGCAAATTAAAACCCGTCACAAGGTGTATCCTGCGTATCAAGATAATATATTGATATATATCGTGATTTTGGCCGTGCCGGAGGCTGGGCACGCTGTCTTTTTTTGGCCCGGCCGACTGCGTGTTTTTTGCGCAACACCTTGTCGAAAAGCGTCACAATGGCCTGTGGGAATGGTCCTTCTTCATTGCTTAGAGGGGGTCATCCGTTAAGGTGATCAAGCGACGGAGGGGGGCATCCCCCTGTTGCGCTGCCCGGGTAACGGCTTCCTCCATGTGGTGGAAAGGTTTCTCGGCCAGCGGGGAGCAAGGGGAAGTTCCATCAGGTGCTGTCGCACTGGGCGGATACGGAACCCTCTCAAGAAACAATGTTTGGAGGTTCAAGATGAAGATGGTGAAAAGTCTTCTCCTTGGCTCTGCAGCGGGTCTCGTTGCGATAGCTGGGGCGCAGGCAGCCGATCTTCCCGTAAAGGCCAAACCGGTCCAGTACGTGAAGATTTGTAGCCTGTACGGTGTGGGGTTCTATTACATCCCCGGCACCGATATGTGCTTGAAAGTGGGCGGCTGGGTCCGCGCCGAATATGCGTGGGGCTCTGAACGGCAGCTTCACCTGGGGTCCGTACAACGGCAATGCGAACAGCCGCGGTACGAACAACAGCGTGTTGCGCGCTCGCGGTTACATCACCGCGGATGCCCGTAACCAGACTGAATACGGCACGGTGCGCGGCTACATCGCGGTTGGTCTCAGCACCAACGACGTTGGCCTGAATACGGCCGCGAACCAGTTCAGTGCGAACCGCGCATTCATCCAGTGGGCGGGGTTCACGTTCGGCCTGGCACAGTCGTTCTATGACTTCTACAGCGTGCCGGCGACCTCGTACTGGGGCATCTTCCCGGCTTCCGACACCGGCGATCCGGGTTGGGTGACGTTCGGCTACACTGCGCAATTCGGCAACGGCTTCTCCGCAACGATCGCGGCTGAAGAGCGCCGTATAACGCAGATCATCGGCTTCGAAGGTACTGGTGGCCCAACGGCCGGCCAAGGCACCCTCGCAGCAGGCGGCTATCCAAGCGCAGTTTCGGGTGCCGGCGCAGGCGCCGTTTCCCCGGTCGCTGGCGCCTACGGTGGCTTCCAGGCGCCAGACGTCGTCGGCAATCTGCGCGTCGACCAGGCATGGGGTTCTGCCCAGATCATGGCGGCTGGCCATCAGGTCAATGCCACCTACTACGGCAGCAACTCGAACGCGAGACAACGGCCACCCGGATGACAAGTTGGGTTGGGTGGTCGGCGCCGGCCTCAAGCTGAATGCTCCGATGATCGGCCAGGGCGACTACTTCCAGGCCCAGGTCAACTACACCGAAGGTGCGGTGCGTTACGTCTTCCAGACCCCCAACACGAACTGGGGCAAGGTCGACGGAAACAGCGCCGGTTGGGGCGTCGTCAGCGACGCGGTGTTCAATGGCTCGTCGGCCACTGGCACCGGCACTGGTGCTCCGACAGGTCTCGAGCTGACAACCGCTTGGGGCGTCAACGCGGCATACGAGCACTTCTGGAATCCGCGCTGGAGAACGTCACTCTATGGCGGCTACGCGGCCGTCAACTACAACGACACCGCGAATACCTTGCTGTGCGGCTTCGGCGCCGGCGGCATCGTCACCAACGGCTGCGACATGGATTGGAGCACCTGGTGGATCGGTTCGCGCACCCAGTGGAACGTCACCAAAGACTTCTACATGGGCTTGGACGTCCTGTACTCCAAGATCCAGAGCGCAACGGCCTTTACGGACACGACGGGGACTTTCGCGCTCGGCAGTGGAACTACGCCTCTTCCCAAGAGCGACGTCGACAACTGGGCAGTCCGGTTCCGCGTCCATCGCGACTTCTATCCCTGATCGCGTGATCCTGGATATTTAGTCAGAGCCCTCGGCGGGTAACCGCCGGGGGCTTTTCTTTGGAAAATCGGCGCCACGCCGGCAGTATTTCTCGCGGCGGGTTTATGTAATTATCGTGCGCCGCGAGTGCTCAATGGGCCAAGCAGTCGAGATGCGCAGCCGTCCCCAGCGCATTTACGGCTCAACGGTGTTTCGTAGAACGATGGTTGACTCCACCAGTCATGACCTGCTCGACAGGGCCATAGCGCTCCACAAGATGGGCGATCTTGCGGGTGCCATTCGCAAATACGAGGATGTTCTTGAACAGGCGCCGCAGCATCCCGGTGCGTTGAATTTGCTTGGTCTTGCACACTTTCAGAAGGGCAGTGGCGCGCAGGCCGTGCCGCTGCTCGAAAATGCGCTTGCATTGCGTCCGGATCTGCCTGGGGCAAACTTCAACCTGGGCACCGTGCTGCAGGCCATGAAACGCCATGAGGAGGCCGTACATTACTTTGAGAAAGCGCTGGCCGCCAACCCGGATGATTTCGAAGCTTGCGCCAGCCTGGCTGCGGCGTTGACGGCGTCGGGCAGGGCGGAAGCGGCAGTCGGCTATCTCGAAAAAGCGATTTCGCTCCGCCCGAATTATACGCTGGGCTATGTCAGCCTCGCGAACACGTTGTTAGCTGCCGGAGACCCCAAAAAAGCGGCCGCGTGCTTGCGGTTGGCGCTGTCGCATGATCCGCAGTCCCTGGAGGCGCACTTCGGACTTGCCCGAGCCTACCGGGCGTTGAATCTCCTGGACGAGGTGGTCAAGGTCGCTGAACAGGCCGTTGCCATTGCGCCTGAGTTGGCGGAGGCCCGCTCGTTGTATGGCGGCGCGCTGCACGATGCGGGACGCTTTACCGAAGCCGTTGAGCAGCACCAAAAGGCGATCGCCCTGAAATCCTGAAATCGCATCCAGCCACTTCGATCTGGCGTCATCACTATATGCACTGAATCGATACGATCTCGCATGCTCACACTATCACCAGGCAATCGCCCTGACGCTGCCGACAGAACTTCAGATCAAGAGCGAACTCATGATTGCCTGGACGCATCAGGTTCGCCGCCGTTATGAGGAAGCGGATGAAATCTTTGACAGGATCATCCGCGAACACGGTAACGACCCGCACGCCCTGGAGGCGAAGAAGAGCAAGGGCATGATGCATCTCAACCTCGGTCATTTCGCCGAAGGGTGGCCACTCTACGAATATCGACGCGGTGCCGATCTTGCGAACTTTCGCGAAAGATCGGGCCCGCGATGGAAGGGCGAGCCAGTCGACGGCCAGATTTTGGTCTGGGGCGAACAAGGGCTCGGCGACCAAATTCTTCATGCCAGCATGATTGACGATTTAGGAGGTTTTGCATCCTCGATCATACTGGAGGTTGAGTCTCGGCTAGTAACGCTGTTTGCGCGCTCATTTCCGGAAATCCGTGTAGTTCCACTCGACAGCGACCTGTCGGGCGAGAAAATCCAGGCGCAAACGTCGATCGCAAACCTTGGGACGTTTCTGCGGCCAGGCTGGGACGCATTCCCGCAGCGCGAGCGAGGCTATTTGGTAGCCGATGCCGCGCGCACTGGGGCGCTGCGCGCAAGGCTCGCTCCCCGCGGAGAAAAGATAGTTGGCCTTTCATGGCGCAGCGTGAGCGCAAAGTTCGGACACAACAAAAGCAGCAGGCTTATCGATTTCGATCAGGTGGTGCGGCTGCCAGGAATTCGTTTTGTCGACTTGCAATATGGAGACACCGCTGAGGAAAGAGCTGCCGTGCAACGTGCGGGGGGAACCGCAGTCGAACGATTGGACGAGATCGACAACACGCGCGATATCGACGGACTTGCGTCGTTAATAAGCGCCTGTGATGCGGTCATAACAGTGAGCAATACAACGGCACATCTTGCTGGTGCGCTGGGACGCCCGACCTGGGTGTTCGTGCCATTTGGATTTGCGCAGATCTGGTATTGGTTCATCGAGAAGAAACAAAGTCCGTGGTACCCGCGTGTAAACGTAAGGCACCAAGTCGAACGCGAATCTTGGGATCGTTTGATTTCGGCGAGCGCCCCGGAGATTGGCGCTTATTTGGCGCAGGCTGGCGGTGACCAGCAATGACAGCACCATTCCGAATTTTCGTAGGCTGGGATCAACGCGAGCCGATCGCATATGAGGTTGCCAAATTTTCACTGGAACGTCGCGCGTCGATCCCTGTTGCGGTTAAACCCATCAAGCTTTCGGAATTGCACGCGCAGGGACTGTATTGGAGAGAACAGGACCCCCTGGCTTCCACCGAATTTACATATTCGCGGTTTTTGACCCCGAACCTTGCCGGATACCGGGGCTGGGCGCTTTTTTGTGACTGTGACTTTATCTTCTTGTCGGATATCGCCGGGCTTGCTGCATACGCTCATGGGAACAAGGCGCTGTACTGCGTACAACACGACTATCGCCCGACCGAAGCGACAAAAATGGACGGTGCAACGCAAACCGTGTATCCGCGGAAAAACTGGTCTTCTCTGATGCTGTTTAATTGCGATCACCCGTCCGTTCGCTCCCTGACGGCCGAGGTCGTCAATCGCGAAAGCGGCGCTTATTTGCACCGGATGCAATGGGTGGCCGACGGCGATATTGGCGCGCTGCCGGATGCATGGAACTGGCTTGAAGGCTGGAACAAAAAGCCCGCAAGCGGCACCCCGAATGCCGTACACTTTACACGCGGGGGGCCGTGGTTCGAACAATGGCAGAACGTGGACTACGGTGACCTTTGGATCGCCGAACGTTCGATGCTCAAGAGTGCAGACTAAGTGAATGCAACCGGGCGGGATCCTGAGTCGACGGTTGAGATGTGGCCGTGACTGCGGTAAATATCGCATAATCTTGTTGGGGGTGTAAGACTTCAGAATGTGGGCGATTACATCCTATTTCAATCCTGTTCGGTACAAGAGACGCTTGTCGAATTACAGGGTTTTTCGTTCAAACCTCAGCGTTCCGCTGGTGGCAATTGAATTGTCATTTGATGGCCACTTCGAGCTCACGCGCGATGACGCCGACATTCTGATACAAATTTCCGGAGGTGCCGTACTTTGGCAAAAGGAACGGCTGCTCAATCTTGCACTCAAGGCAGTGCCACGGGACGTTGAAAACGTCGCGTGGCTTGATTGTGACGTCGTCCTCAAGCGCAAGGATTGGGTTGATGAGGCTGAGAAAAAACTAAAAAACCTGAATGTTATTCAACTGTTTTCGGATGCGATTTTTGTGGATGCAGAGGAAATTCAGAATTTGCCGGATCATCGCAACGGTCACACCTACGTACCCGGCATTGTCGGTCTGTCCGATGCGGGCGATCGCCTGGCGGTCGGCAGCAATGTCATGCCGAAAAAAGTTACATATTCGACCGGATTTGCCTGGGCAGCTAACCGAGAAATTCTCGAAGGTCATGGTTTCTACGATGCCGGGATTGTGGGCAGCGGCGACAGCTTGATGGCAGCTGCAATTTATGGTCGCTACGACGCCGTGATAAAGCGGTATTTGCTTAGCGCAACGCGCGAGCGGCATTATTTGAGGTGGGCTATTCCGTTCCACGAGTTGGTTGCCAAACGTATTGGCAGTGTTTCCGGGACAGTCTGCCACCTCAGGCACGGCGAAATACAGAACCGCGGTTATGTTGATCGGCATGTGTGGTTCGCCGATTTCGATTTTGATCCGGATGCCGATCTCAAGATTGGCGAAAATGGCGCCTGGCAATGGGCAAGGCCAAGGCTCGATTTGGAAACTCGGTTACGAGAATATTTTTTGAGTAGAGATGAAGATACGTAGTTGATCGCTGTCTTTTTGAGGCTGCTTGCGGCTTTGGCAAATAGATAGATCGAGGTCGTAGCTTGTGCCGAGGACGAGCAGCCGCAAGTATGAACGTCACCTATGAAATCTGATTTCTCCGGCAGACCGATCAACGTCGGCGCGTATGGCGATCGTCCGTTTACGTTTTTAACGCCGGCGGTGCAGGAGGACCTGTCCAACATCGCGGCGATTGATCTCATTGAGAATGGCGATCGGGTAGCGAGGGAAACGTGGCAGAAACGGCAACTGACAAATTTGCTCAGGCATGCGCACACCCAATCGAAGTTTTGGCGTCAGAGGATGCCATCACGGGTGATAAGTAACGCCATTCTGGGCTATTTGCCGGTGCAAAGCCGAGAAGATGTCGCTGCACAGGTGAATGCTGAGGGCTCGCTCGTAAAACCGGATGGCGGTGCGCCGGTCTCGAGTTACGCCTCAACGGGATCGACCGGAACGCCCGTTAAGGTTTTCTGCTCTCCCCAGAATGGCTACTACAACATCGTGCGCTACATGGCTCAGTTTTTTATCGATAAATTGAGTTTCGACGAGCCTCGGGTGATCGTTGGGCCGCCAACAAACCTGGCTCTGTTGGAGAAGAACTCGATAATCGTAAAAACAACGGAAACCTGGGCAGGTCCCTTGAGCCGGGTATTTCGGAATGGGCCTGACAAACGAATAGATCATCTGTACGACGACGATGCGCTGGTCGCGGAATTATTGAAGGACCGGGTCGGATATCTGGTCTGCCACAGTCGGATCATTGAAATACTGCTCCGAAAAGGCGGCGCGGACCTGATCAACAAGCTTGGAGTGAAGCTCTGGTTTCATATTTCAGACTATCGCGATCCCGACGCGGTTAAGACATTGGCGGAAATCGGCGTACAGTCCCTATCCAATTATTCTGCAGGTGAAATGGGGCCGATTGCTTTTGAGTGCAGAAAAGCTCCAGGCTTCTACCACGTTGCGCACAGCAACGTTGTCGTGGAACTGGATGACAAGTTGACGACGTCGTTTAACGGCGTTTCGGTTGGACGACTTTTAGTCACGCATCTGCATTCCTACGCCACTCCGCTTATACGGTACGACATTGGTGATTTCGCTCAGCTCGAAGAGCGGTGCCCATGCGGTCATGACGGGCCGACGATTTCAAACATTTTTGGCAGGGGAAAGCACTTCCTTCGTCATCCGGGTGGAAGATTAGTGCCGTTCTATCTTTCGACGAGAGCAATGCTCGGAGTTATTCCCGGCTTTACCGAATGTCGTGTCCGGCAGACGGAAGTGGAGACAATCGACGTGGAAGTTGGCGGGCGAGAAACCATCACGCCAGATGAAGAAAGTAATTTGACGAAGTTGATTGCTGCTGCAACGGATCCGGCCTTCAAGGTCAAGATAAAGCCCGTGATCAAAATTGATTGGTCTAGAAATCCGAAGCGTCTGCTGTTTTCCAGCTCGGTTGCCTGATTCAAGTTTTGGCACGAAACGTGCAAAGTTAGGGCTTTTAGGCGCCGGTCTGTCGGAGGGTCCCGGTCAATCGGCCTCAAGGCGGCGCGCCCATTGCGTATTGCCGGTGGGAACAGGCAAAATGGTGCCGGTAAAATAAGGAAAAAGATGTTTTCCGATTTCACAACGCGGCCGCTTCAGCCTGGAGCCTACGGAGAACGTCCATTTACTTTTTTGACTCCTGCGGTCCAGGAGGACCTCTCTCATATTGCGGCAATTGACCTCATCGAGAATGGCGATCGGGCCGCGAGAGAGGCTTGGCAAAACAAACAGTTGACCAATCTTCTCCGGCACGCCCACTCAAAATCCAAAATTTGGCGTCAGAGGATGCCGTCTCGTGTCATCGGTTACGGCATCTTGGATTATCTTCCGATCCAGAGCCGTGAGGATGTAATGGCGCAAGTCAACCTCGAAGGCTCTCTCGTGGCATCGAGCAGCAATGCGCCAATATCGAGTTACGCGTCGACAGGGTCCACGGGAACGCCGGTCAAGGTCTACTGCAGTCCTCAGAACGGATATTACAATCTCGTGCGCTACATGGCTCAGTTCTTCATGAACAATCTGAGCCTCGACGAAAATCACGTTAAGGTCAGTCCCATACAAAACCTGGCGATGCTTGAAAAAGAATGGCCCACCGTGAAAGTTTCCAACTCGTGGGCTGGACCTCTTAGCCGCGTATTCCGGAACGGATCCAGCAAGCAAATATTCTACAAGCATGACGATGATGCGTTGGTCAAAGAACTATTGAAAGATGAAATCGGGTATCTCGTTTGCCACAGCAGAATTGTTGAAATTCTGCTTCAGAAAGGCGGCGTCGATTTGATCAAGAAACTTGGGATCAAACTATGGTTTCACGTTTCGGATTTTCGCGATCCTGAGGTTGTCGAAACCTTGTCTGAAATCGGTGTGCCGTCGTTATCGAACTATTCTGCCGGTGAGATAGGACCGATCGCTTTTGAATGCCAGAATGTCCAAGGCCATTATCACGTTGCCCATAGTAATGCTGTCGTCGAGTGCGACGAGAAGGTCACGACAACGTTCAATGGGGCGCCCGTCAGCCGGCTTCTTGTTACGCATCTGCATTCTTATGCAACTCCCCTGATCCGGTATGATCTCGGTGATTTTGGCCGGTTGCACGATTGCTGCCCTTGCGGTCACGACGGAATCACGATTTCCGACATCTTTGGCCGAGGAAAGCATTTTCTTCGCCACCCGAGCGGAAGATTGGTGCCGTTCTATCTTTCGACGCGGGCGATGTTGGCGGCCGTTCCCGGATTTACAGATTGCCGAGTACGGCAAACCGAACTTGAGACAATAGATATCGAACTTGGCGGTCGAGATACCATCACTGTCGACGAAGAAAACAAGCTAGCAAAGCTGGTTGCGAAGGCCACTGATCCGGCATTCAAGATCAAGATCAGGCCTGTCGCGGAAATCGATTGGTCGGGAAATCCAAAGCGGCTGATGTTTTCCAGTTCGGTTGTGTAGTGGAGGCCGAAAAACGGCGAGTCGTACAAATTTTGATATTCAGGCGACGCAAAACCTATTTGAATTGTGCCGTAAACTTAGGTCACGTCCCCGAGAACGATCCAGCCGCATACGTCCTTGCCTGACTGGTGTGTGGCCTGCACAGCTTCCGGCATTAAGGCGCGAGCGCTAACCTACGAACGGTTCACGCGTATGGATAGTGTGAAATTTGAGACGTTTATAATATTTCAGCATTCAAACGGCGTTGGCCATGTCACGCGCTGTTCTACATTGGCGCAATCGCTGACGTCGATTTCCAGCGTCACTATGTTTTCTGGCGGGCCGCCCATCGCCGATTACTCTCCGCCTCCAGGCGTTGATTTTATTCAGTTACCAGCTACCCGCTGGGATTTAGCTGCGGACGCGCGCCCGGTCCCTGTTGACGCAGGGTATACGCTTGATGAAGTTGATCGCGTCAGAAGCAAAATTCTTGTTGACCGCTATTTGCGGGTAAGCCGCGGGTGATCGTTATCGACTATTTTCCTTTCGGGCCACAGCGATTTGGCAAAGCGTTGAACGCACTTTTGGATATCCTTGAGAAAGAACCGCGGCGACCGATTACCATTTCTTCCATCAGGGCCTGCCCATCTGCAAAACTTTGGGATACCGAGATTCCCGCAAAGTGGGTCAATCGGCAGCTTTTCGAAAAGTTCTCCGGCGTGTTCCACCACGCTGATCCGAACTTGTTTCCGCTACCGTCGCTGGGGTCATATGTAGCGTCGGCACTTTCGGGCATTTCTGTCTGGCAGACTGGGTTTATCCGACGTCCGTTCAAGAAGCTGGACCAAATCGGTCCGTCAAACGGTCTCTTATTGACGGTCGGTGGGGGCAGCGCGCTTGGTGCCAGGCTGCTCAAACGATGGGTGAAGGCTGCCAAAGCCGGCTCCTCCGGTGTCTTCCCGGTAAATGTCGTTTGTGGAGCGATGATGAGCGCACGCGATCGGGAAAGCGTGCGCGCCGAACAAGACGTGAATGTAACCGTTCACGATTACGTCGGGGTGATGGATGAACTCATCGCGTCATCGCGCGCGGTCGTTTGTTTGGGAGGTTATAATACGCTGGTGGAAGCCCTCAGTCTAAGTAAGCCCGTTTTGGCATTTCCGAACAGCGAGCTTGGAGACCAGGCACTTCAGGTGGCTGGTTTGTATTCAAAGGGCATGCTGCTTACGGGCGACCAGTCATTCACTGATTCTGAAATCACGGCGGCCATGAACCGGTTACTGGATTTTCGTCCGAAGCATTCGATTGATTGTAATGGGGCGGCTCGTTCGGTGGAAGTTATTAAAAGTCTGGTTGCGGCCTCTTGATGAAACCCGATCTGCAGCGGCACCAGGCGGTGAATTCGTATATGCAAAAGCATTGATGGCGCAATTGAAGAATCCGCCGGTTTTGGCCTTGCTAAAGGCGCGCGTAGCAGGAATATTCGAATACGCGAGTATTTGGAACGATGCTGCTCAGCAAAACGACATTGTCCAGTAAGATGCCGGGACGGAAGAATATCAAGGTTGCCATTGCCGGTGTTGGCAATTGCGCCAGCGCGTTAGTGCAGGGCGTGGAATACTACCGAAGCCGTCAAGGCGCGGCGCTGGATGGCCTTATACGTGATCGGATCGGCGGTTACGGCTGTAGTGACGTTGAGTTTGTGGCTGCTTTCGACATCGACAAGCGTAAAGTAGGTTATCCTTTAGAAGAGGCGATCTTCGCAAAGCCAAACTGTGCCCGCATATTCCAAGGCGCTTTGCCGCTCTCGAACGTCGTTGTTCAGGCTGGCCCGGTCCTGGATGGAGTCGCGGCTCACATGAACGATTATCCTGAGGATACAGCGTTCCGTGTGCTGGATGTCGAGCCGGTCGATGTCGCGTCGGCTTTGCGGGCGTCGCGGGCGGAGATTCTTGTTTGCTATTTGCCGGTCGGTTCGGAACGGGCGGTAAAACACTATGCTCAGGCGTGTCTCGATGCACGCGTCGCCATGATCAATTGCGTTCCGGTATTTCTTGCCTCAGATCAGGGCTGGGCGAGTAAATTTCGTGCGGCGGGAATTCCGATCATCGGGGACGACATTAAGAGTCAGGTTGGCGCTACCATCGTCCACCGGGCCCTGATGCGGCTGTTCGCCGACAGAGGTATCAGTCTTGATCGGACGTATCAGCTCAACACCGGCGGTAACACGGACTTTCTCAATATGCTGGAGCGAAGCCGTCTCATAACAAAAAAGCTCTCCAAGACCGAGTCCGTTCAATCCCAGCTCGACGAGCGCCTCGACGAAAAGAACATACATATTGGCCCCTCGGACTACGTGCCGTGGCAGCAAGACAACAAGGTTTGTTTTATCCGGATCGAAGGGCGTGGCTTTGGGAATATGCCGATCGAAATGGAGCTCCGGTTATCGGTGGAAGATTCCCCGAACAGCGCCGGTGTCGTCATTGATGCTATACGCTGCGTCAGGCTCGCGTTGGACCGCGGCGAAGCCGGGTCGTTGGAGGGGCCATCAGCCTATTACATGAAGAGCCCGCCTCATCAGTTGCGCGATAGTCTTGCGTTGGAAGCATGCAATGCTTTCATCGACGGTCGCCACTTCGAGTTTCCGCCGGTGCAGACGGCCGGCATGGGTGAGGCGGTAAATTCTGGCAGTAATCGCCGGTAAGCCACGCGGCTTCGAAGGCACATTCCGGCAGGGCCGGATCGGCGCATTCCGATCGAAGGCGCCGCCGCCGGCGCGCGAGAGGTTATGCGTCTTCGGCCCGCGCGACGAAGTAATTCATCAGTGCGGCTTCCAGCTCAGGACGTGGTCTCGCCCATTCCCAAGCACCGCTCGCTCCGACCCTGAGGTCAAGGTAAGGATCAAAATTCAGGTCCGCCAAGGGTTGGTGCCGGTCGGCATAGCGGCGATTTTCCATGGTGCCGTGGCTGAGATGATAAATCGTCCCGGGCATGTGACCAAAGCGCCCGCCGACAAAATCATGAAAGGGAACTGCCCATCGCAAATAGTGCTCACGACGTGTTTCGCTAAGCATGAACCGTCTCGCAATTCCCTCGAATTCCCCATACAGGGCGCCAACCATGAAGCAATCGCCACCGCCCACGATTGCGGCATCGTAGAAACCGTATTTCTCGAGAAGCGACTTGTTGGCAGCCCAGGCGAATCCCGATTGAAAATAGTGCGAGTTGCTTCGTATCGATATGATTTCGCGCCCATTCGATAGTCCCAAGATGCCCGGAACGGACGTGTGGTTGAGATTGCGGTCCTCCACGCCGAATTTGAAGTCCTGTGACGGCAGATGAACCGCCTCAGAAAAAAGTTGAACTATGTCTAATTGGCGGAGCTGTGTTTCGGCTTCGTCGACCCAATCCGGCCTCTCGATAATGAGATCGCAATCGAGCCATGCGATTTTTACGACTTCCGAAGGAACCGCTTTGAGCGCGAGATTGAGAAGGCGCTCTTTTTGCCAGACGACGGCCCCACCGGAGATCTGGATGAGAATGTCGGCATCGCCTTTCTCAAGCTCAAATGCACCGTCAAACGAAAGTTCGATGGTTACGAGGGGCACGCCAAGATTGGAACGAAAGAGCCTGTAGTTTGACAGACGCCGTTTGTATCCGACAGGATTGTAATAGGAAGTTATTGCCCACACGCGTGTGATCGCCCGATCAACCGTCTCGCACTATTGTCATATTAGACGAGAATAGCTGGCTGAAGCCAGTCGCTGGTGCGCCAGGTCAGGACGTGATTGGGCTACATTGCGAAAGAAAAAGATTGATCGAGTTCGATTACGGCCGGCTCAGCCAACAGCGGCGCATGGCCCTGATCAGGCACCTCGAGCGTATTGAGTGCGGCGCGTCGTGCGCGCATGGCTTCGACGGTTACCGTCGATAGAATGTCCGAATTGACGCCGCGAATGACCATTACCGGCACACGTGCAAGCGCGTCGAATTCCTTCCACAGCGGGGGCATTGGTTTCTCAAAGTCAATTCTCTGCAGGGTGGTTGCAAGTTTTACATCGTATGCCGTCGCGAGCCGGTCGCCTGATTGTTTGAAGGTTCGGTGGGCATTGGCGAGCCAATCGTCGTGGCCGAGTTTGGGAAACTGATTATGGAACAGGCGTCGCAAGATTTCCGCGCCTTCCTCGAAAGTTTGCGGCTCGGGTAATTTTCCGACGTAGCTCTTAATGCGCATCAGGCCCTGCGGTTCAATGACAGGGCCAATATCGTTGAGCACGACGCCGGCAATTGCGTTCGGGCGCACCGCAGCGAGCAGCATTGCAAGTATACCGCCGCGCGAGGTGCCGATGAATATCGCCGGTGTTGCCTCGAGGGCGGTTAGGACCGCCAGGAGGTCTGCAAGTTCGACGGGCAAGGAATAATTTGCAGGGTCGGGATCGTAGGCGGACAGCCCGCGTCCGCGGTAGTCGAGGGCGATAACGCGGCGAGGGTGAGGAGCTTGCTGGGAGAGTGCTGTCGCAAGTTTTTCGAAATCAGCGGCAGTTCGGGCAAGGCCGGGCAAACAAACAACAGGATTTCCTGATGCATTGCGTCCGCCGTAACAGCGGGCGTGAAGCCGAAGGCCGTCCGGGGCACTGATAAAGATACTGTAAGGGTCTTGCGTCATCACGCCACTAAAGCAAGTTTTGGCCATGGAGCCAAAACGCGAAGGGCTCAATTCATGCCGCCGCGCTTGAGATCGGCTTCGATGAGCAATTTCGTGCTTCCGCCGAATCGCGCGCGATAAACCTGCAGGTTCTCCATAATCCGTTCGACGTAATTGCGAGTTTCAGAGAGTGGAATCCGCTCGACCCAGTCGACCGGATCGACATTGGGATCGCGTGGGTCGCCGTATGCCGCGATCCATTGTTTTACGCGTCCACGGCCGGCGTTATAGCCGGCAAAAGTGAGGATATAGGAGCCATTGTACCCGCCGAGCAGATTGGAAAGTTCCGCGGCACCCATTTGCATGTTGTAAACAGGGTCGTGCAGCAGGCGATCACGGCTGTATGTGACCTTGTACTTGGCTGCCGTATCGATCCCCGCTGCTGGTGTCACCTGCATCAGTCCCATCGCATGGGCGCTGGAGACGACCTTTTGATTGAAATGGCTTTCCTGGCGCGCGATCGAATAAGCAACAGCCGGTTCGATTGGGGGAGCAATTGGCCGATAATCGGGCAGGCCTACCGTGGGGTAGGCGTAATAATCAAGCGGCAAGCCCCGCGCATAGGCATATTCGCCAAGCAATAACATGGCGCGGCCGTCATTGTGCTTGCCCGCAAGTTCACCCAGCATTGCCATTCCCGCAATGTCGGTCGCGCTTTCGCCGAGTTCGGCATAAATTGACGCCAGCATGTCCCGCTCGTCGAGCGCATAAAGAATTTCCGCAGCCCGCAAAACTTCGAGGTTGGTGAGGACCTTTTGCTCCTGCGGCGTGAATAACGGCGGACCCCGCAGGCCCAGGTCCTTCAAGCCGAGCCGTGCTCGCGCCAGCTGTCCGTAATAGGTCGCGGTATATTTCCCCGCCATCTCGTAAAATTGTTTGGCCTGAGCCTGCTGGCCCATAGCCTCGGCGGCTCGGCCCTGCCAATAGCCACCCCGGGCGAGAGCGTGCGGATTGTCCGTGCCTTCTACGATATGCGCAAAATGTTGGGCCGCTGACTTCGGATCGTGGAGATAGCGAAGCGCAACCCATCCGGCGGTGAAGTGTGCGTCGACACGGTAAAAGCCTCGCATCGGCGGGGCGGCGTCCCGTGCCACGCTGTAGGCGGCAGGCGCGTCATGGTCATCGAGCAGTTTGCGAACAAGTAAGCGCCGCTCCTGCCACCACTGATCGAGATTGACTGAGGGCTTCGGGATCCTTTGGTGCTGTCAGGACTAATCGACCGGCATCTTCAGCCATGTTGTTCTGGCGCAGCCATTGTACCCGCGCAAAAATATATCCCGCGTCACGCTGGGCGGAGGCCGGCACAGCGTCGAGCAGCGCCTTGGCGTTACCGGCTTTTCGTAAAACGGCCGCGCGAGCACGGCCAATCGCCAGATCATTCCCGCCGAGCCGCTCGGCGGCGCGCAGCCCGGCGGCGACGTCATCGGCGTAGAAACGTGCTTCCATGCGCACCTTATGGTCCGCAGGCGAAAGCATATCGCCAAACATCTCGATCACTTTCTTCTCGACGTCGGCGCTAAATTCATCGTGACGCCAGGCGTATCGCACCAGCGATGCGGCGACAGTGCGATCACCTTGCGCGAGAAGAACTCGGGCCAGCATGAAGCGACCTTTGGCGGTCGTTGGCGGCTGCCTGGCGAAGAAGGCGCGAACCACTGACGCATCAACCCCGTCGTTCCACAGCGCATTTTCGGCGCGCCGGCGGAATAGGGGTGCGTGGGGCCAACTCGGATTGGACTGTATGAAGGCAGCGTAGCGGTTGAAGGTCGGGTTGGTGTTGTCTGAGCGTAGGATTACCCATTCGGCGAGTTTGCGCGCAACTGGGTCGGCGATACTTGCCTCAGCAGCATTCGCATCCGCTTCCTTGCCTTTACGTGTTGCTTCGATCACCCGCTTTACCGCCGCAATGTCGGCGGCAGAGGTCGTGGTCGTAGGGGCAATCGCGAAGGGGCCGGAAACCGGACGCGCAAGCGGCTTGAATTCGGCGCTGCTTCTGAAGAGTGCCCCATGCAGCCCGACATTGGCCTGGGCAAAGGCAGAGGCCGCGGGGCTCTGGGGCGCGGGCCGTTTCTGCGGGATCGGTATCGCGGACGCTGTCGCGAGCTTGCTGGCGCCTATGGGCGGCCGGGGACGCGGGAGGGGAACTTTTTGGGCGCTGCCCGAGGCCGTTTCGGCGCAAACCCCGCAAACCGCGGTCAACGCTAAGCAGAGAGCCAGGCGGCGGTTACGATCAGTCGCGCTCATTCAAACCCATGCTTTCGGTCCCGGCGTCCCGACTTAAGGAAGGGCCGAAAACCCTAGGCCCATTAGTCCAAATTCATTGATGAATGATACTGAAAAATATCATGGTAGGGCACCCTACGCGGGAACACGGGCGAAAACGCGGCACTGGGTACCGGTTCGCCGATTTAGGGTGGCTGGCGGGGCTTTCAACGTCGCCGTTGAGCAGATATCAATATGCGTGCATCTGTCCCTGTGGAGAAGTCGCGCCATGACCGCAAAGACGAGCTTTCGAGGCTCTTTTACCGCGCTGGTCACGCCGTTCAAAAACGGTGGGCTCGACGAAAAGGCATTTCGCGACATTGTGGAGTGGCAGATCATCGAGGGCACCAACGGATTGGTTCCGGTGGGCACAACGGGTGAAAGTCCTACACTGTCGCATGATGAGCACAAGCAGGTCGTGGAGTGGTGTGTCAATCAAGCGGATGGACGCGTGCCCGTCATTGCGGGGGCGGGGTCAAATTCGACCGCTGAGGCGATTGAATTGTCTCGGCATGCGGAAAATGCAGGCGCCGATGCGGTACTGATTGTTACGCCTTACTACAACAAGCCGACCCAGGAAGGTCTTTACCAGCACTACAAGGCAATCAACGACGCCGTCGGTATCCCGATTATCATTTACAATATTCCCGGCCGCTCGATCGTCGACATGTCCGTGGACACTATGACCCGGCTTTACGAGCTCAAGAATATTGCGGGCGTAAAAGATGCCACCGCCAACATGGCGCGCGTCTCACAGCAGCGCGCGGCGATGGGATCCGATTTCAATCAACTTTCAGGCGAGGACATTACTGCGCTCGGATTCATGGCGCACGGCGGGCACGGCTGTATCTCGGTTACGTCAAACGTGGCGCCCCGGCTCTGCTCGGAATTCCAGGCAGCCTGCATGAAGGGCGATTTTGCGGCTGCGCTCAAACTTCAGGACAAGCTCACGCCACTGCATATCAATCTCTTCGTGGAAACCAGTCCGGCTCCAATCAAATTCGCGATGTCGCTGATCGGCAAGTGTGCCAATACGGTGCGCCTGCCGATGGTGCCCGCAAGCGAGAAGGCTCAGACCGCTGTGCGCCAGGCAATGGTGCAAGCCGGCCTGATCAATTAGAAAATGCTGGCCGAATTCAAAAAGTTTGCGCTGCGGGGAAATGTCGTCGACCTCGCTATTGGTGTGATTATTGGCGCCGCCTTTTCAGGTATCGTAAATTCGTTGGTCGGCGACATCATTATGCCGATTGGTCGGCGCTGTTACCGGCGGCATCGACTTTTCGAATTATTTTCTGCCTCTCTCCTCAAAAGTGGCGGCCACCACTTTGGTTGAGGCTAAAAAGCAAGGCGCTGTATTGGCTTGGGGGAATTTTCTTACGATCACGCTTAACTTCATCATCATCGCTTTTGTGCTCTTTCTCGTGATTCGAGGGCTCAATCGGCTGGTCCATAAAGAGGCCGAGAAAGCGCCACGCGCTGTCGAAAACCGAAGAGCTTCTCACCGAGATACGCGACCAACTCAAATCGCGCTGAACCGGCAATAGCGACCATGGCCGCCAAATCAGACCGCCGCATCAAGGTGGTCGCCGACAACCGCAAAGCACGATTCAATTACGAGATCGGCGACACGTTCGAAGCCGGAATTGTATTGACCGGCAGCGAGGTTAAGTCCTTGCGCGCCGGAAAGGCGACAATTGCGGAATCCTACGCCGACGCGCGCGGAGGCGAGCTGTGGCTCATTAATTCCAACATTCCGGAATACTTGCAGGCGAGCCGTTTCAATCATGCGCCAAAACGGGCACGCAAGCTGCTGCTGCAAAAACGTGAAATCAGCCGGCTGGTTGGGGCGGTAGAGCGCGAGGGGATGACGATAGTCCCGCTAAAGCTTTACTTTAACGAAAAGGGCCGGGCGAAGATTGAAGTTGCGCTGGCGCGCGGAAAGAAGCTTCACGACAAGCGCGAGACGTTGAAGAAGCGCTCGTGGGAGCGCGAACGCGGGCGGCTCATGCGGATGAAGGGGTGAAGCAATGGCGGTGCCCACCAGGCTCGATCACTGCGTGATTCATGTGTCGAACTGGGAGCGCTCCAACAGGTTTTACAGCGAAATCATGGGCGCTGAATTGGTAGAACGGCCTGCCGGCTGGGCTTACCGGTTCGGCGACAAGCAGCTCAATGTCCATGGCCCCGGCGTAAAGCCTGCGGAAGTGGCACGGTTGCCAGTGCAGCCGGGTAACAGTGACCTCTGCTTTGAGTGGCAAGGTCCATATCGAGGCGCGATCGCCCACCTCAAAGGGCATGGGATCATGATTGAGCAGGGCCCACTGCAGCGATTTGGCGCCAAAGGGCCGGGTACTTCGGTGTATTTCAGGGATCCTGACGGCTCGCTCATGGAATTTATGAGCTATGTAAATCTCGAAATGACTGAAGCTCCAGGAACTCACAACCCACAATTTCTGCCGCCGAACATTCCGGTGCCGGAAGACGACGGCGGCGCGCGTCATTTGCTGGGTATGGTGGTGCCCGATTTGGCGCTGCCGGCAACCGAAGGTGCGCCCGTCAATTTGTCGAGCTTAAGTGGACGCACAGTCATCTATATTTATCCGCGCACCGGCGTGCCCGGTGTCGATCCGCCGCGCGGCTGGGACGAAATCCCTGGGGCACGAGGCTGCACGCCGCAGTCGTGTTCGTTCCGTGACCACTTTAAAGAGATCACTGGGCTGGGCGTAGCCCAGCTATATGGTCTCTCTACTCAGCACACCGGGTACCAACGGGAAGCGGCGAGCCGCCTCCATTTGCCGTTCCCGATCTTATCGGATGAAAAGCTCGCGCTTACGAGGGCGCTCAACCTTCCGACGTTTTCAGTTGGCGGAATGACCCTGATAAAGCGCATGGCAGTGATCATGGATGAGGGCCCGGATTACCAAGGTGTTCTATCCGGTTTTCCCGCCGGACAAGAGCGCCGACGAGGTGATTGCCTGGCTTCAGTCGTCAAGATAGCGCCGCACCGCGGCGAAAACGTTATGAAACATCTCAGGCGTGAGTACGCGAGTGTTTGTGTTGTAGCGGGAGCAATGATAGCTGCAAAACAGTGCGGTCGCGCCAAGTTGGAATTTTGCGCCATGCGAGAATGCGAAGTCTGAAAGTTTTCCATCCAGCGCCCGCACGGTCGTGTCGTGGGCAATACGGCCCAGCACAATGATTGCGCGCAGCCTTTTCATCTCGGAGATCGTTGGCGCGAGAAAATCGCGGCAGGTTTTGATCTCCGCCGGGGTCGGCTTATTTTCCGGCGGTACGCAGCGCACTGCATTCGTGATCCTGCAATCAACGAGTTCAAGACCATCGTCGGGATGCGCACCATATTCACCGCGCGCAAATCCGAACTTGCCAAGCGTGCTGTAAAGCAGCACGCCGGCATAATCTCCGGTGAAAGGCCGGCCGGTGCGGTTTGCTCCCTGCAGTCCGGGTGCAAGGCCAACAACCAGTAACCGCGCCGCAAGCGGTCCGAAAGATGGTACGGGCGCGTTGAACCAAGTGGGCTCTTTCGCCCGCCAGGAATTGCGAAATGCAACCAGCCGCGGACAGCGCAGGCAATCGCGCCCGGGCTTGCCGTCAGCCCCGGGCATGGATGCGGCTATTCGAAAGCGTCGTCTTCATCGTCGGCGCCCACAGGGGCACTCACACGCTGTGGCGACGGCGTCGGCCTCTGCAGAAATTGCGGTGTATGAGACGCTGCTCGATCATCTCGCGCAGGTCGTGCTTCGCGCGGTGGACGTTCGCC
The DNA here is from genome assembly GCA_963702605.1 of uncultured Pseudomonadota bacterium. Taxonomy (GTDB): domain Bacteria; phylum Pseudomonadota; class Alphaproteobacteria; order Rhizobiales; family Xanthobacteraceae; genus Pseudolabrys. Next base: position 85,739 of record CAVPDI010000022.1, on the reverse strand, counting down.
GGGATCGCGGCCAATCTTGGTCTGCAATTCGACGATATCGATAAATACGTCCGCTTGGCGACGCAATTCATCCGCTACCATCGGCGGCTGCGTAGTGACCGTTGATACGACAGTGACGCGCACTCCCTTCCGTTGCACCGCTTCAACGAGGGAACGGAAGTCACCGTCGCCGGAAAACAGCACCATGTGGTCGATCGTGCCGGCGATTTCCATGGCGTCGACCGCAAGTTCGATATCCATATTGCCCTTGACCTTGCGGCGGCCAGTCTGGTCGACAAATTCCTTGGTTGCCTTGGTGACGACCGAATAGCCATTGTAGTCGAGCCAGTCGATCAGCGGGCGAATAGACGAATATTCCTGATCTTCGATGATGGCGGTGTAATAAAAGGCTCGCAACAGATACCCGCGTGACTGAAATTCGCGGAGCAGGCGTTTGTAGTCGATATCGAAACCGAGGGTCTTGGCGGTGGCGTAAAGATTTGCTCCATCAATGAACATAGCGATTTTTTCGCCGGGTACTGTCATGGGTTTCTCTCACAATTCATTACTGGGTGGCCTCCAGATCCTTCCCGCGCGCAATATCCACCGCGCCGCCCTTACGGTTTCGGATCGTTAACAGTGCATTGTGGCATCTCCGAACAATTGGGTTGCCACCTGCGCAATCACGCCGGGCCGACCAAATCGTATGCCGTCGGCTTGCCTGCGATCTCACAATTGTCGAGTAACAGACGGATGGGGCTAAACCAAGACAAAAATGCTTGAAATTTCATGCGGCAGGGGATACCTAGCAGTCGAATTCAGGACAAGTTCCACCAGATGATGGAGTGACGAGCCGATGGCCCGTGTCACCGTAGAAGATTGCATCGATAAGGTTGAGAACCGCTTTGATCTCGTGCTGCTGGCGAGCCACCGGGCGAGGATGATTTCCTCCGGCTCGCAAATCACTATCGAGCGCGACAATGACAAAAACCCCGTTGTCGCATTGCGCGAAATCGCGGAAACGACCGTGTCGCCCGGCGACCTCAAGGAAGACCTGATCCACACCCTGCAGAAATACGTCGAGGTTGATGAGCCCGAACCGGAGGTGCCGCTCATCGGTGCCGGGGCGGGTGCGAGTGTCGATTCCGACGATACCGAGGTAACCGCAGACCGCATGACCGAGGAGGAGCTTCTCAAGGGCCTCGAAGGTCTGGCGCCGCCGGAAGAGCCACCGGAAGAAGACGCCGAATAACCCGTCCAATCGGTCATATTCGTTCGACGAAGCGGCCCGGCCCCAAAAGCCGGGCCGTCGGCTATTTATCAACCAATTGCCCAAGGCCTTGCGGCACCGGCGAAACGACGTGATATCTTGAGGTAGGTTCGTAACAGCGGCTGCAAGGCACCAGATAGGCGCGAACGCGTTCCGATCTACCGCGCGTGCAGAAACAGGTCCCGGCTCGGGCACCTCGCCCGGCTGTGCTCGCCGCCGCGCCACGGCCGCCTGAAAAACCGGCTCAAACGCGAAAACCGCCAATGATGCGGCAGTACGACCTCGTGGAAAGGGTGCGTCGATACAACCCCAATACAAATGAGGCTCTGCTCAACCGCGCCTATGTATACGCCATGAAGGCCCATGGCGAGCAACGGCGCGCTTCGGGCGATCCGTATTTCTCTCACCCGATCGAAGTTGCCGCGATCCTCACCGATCTCAAGCTTGACGATGCAACGATTGCTGCCGCGCTCCTGCACGACACAATCGAGGATACCGAGGCTACTCGCGCCGAAATCGACAGCCTGTTTGGCCATGATATCGGCCGGCTGGTCGAGGGGCTGACCAAACTGAAAAAACTCGACCTGGTGACTAAAGAGGCGAAGCAGGCCGAGAACCTGCGTAAGCTTCTGCTCGCCATCGCCGACGACGTTCGTGTGTTGCTGATCAAGCTTGCCGACCGGCTGCACAACATGCGTACGCTTGAGTACATGCCGCCGGAAACGCGCCGCCGCGCTGCCGAAGAGACATTGGAGATTTATGCGCCGCTCGCGGGCCGTATGGGCATGCACGAGATGCGCGAAGAGCTGGATGATCTGGCTTTCCGCGAAATATATCCTGAAGCTTATGAGGTCGTGAGTGCGCGGCTCAATGCGCTCTCGGAACGCAGCAAGTCTTTGATTTCCGAGATTGAGAAGCAACTAACAAAGAAGCTCGCCGATCGCGGCATCGATGCCCGGGTCGTCGGTCGTCGCAAGCGTGCCTACTCGATCTGGCGAAAGATGGAACGGAAATCAGTCGGCTTCGAGCAGCTTTCGGATATTTTTGGCTTCCGTGTCGTCGTCAAAACGCTTGCCGACTGTTACCAGGCTCTCGGCATTGTCCATAGCTCATGGCCGATGGTGCCTGGCCGCTTCAAAGACTATATTTCGACCCCCAAAGGTAACGATTACCGCTCGATCCACACAACGGTGATCGGGCCAAGCAAACAGCGCGTAGAATTGCAGATACGCACCGTGGGCATGCACGAGATTGCAGAATACGGAATTGCCGCGCACGCTCTCTATAAAGACAATGTTGGCTCGCCGACCGAGCTTTTGTCGCGAGAATCGACTGCCTATGCATGGCTCCGCCGCACGATCGAATTGCTGGCTGAAGGCTCAAACCCCGAAGAGTTTCTGGAGCATACAAAACTCGAGCTGTTCCACGACCAAGTCTTTTGCTTCACTCCCAAAGGCAAGTTGATTGCGCTCCCACGCAAGGCCACTCCGATCGATTTTGCGTACGCGGTGCATACCGACGTCGGTAACACTGCTGTTGGGTGCAAAATCAATGGCCAAATTGCGCCGCTCACCTCCGAGTTGGTCAACGGCGATGAAGTTGAGATTGTGACCTCGAAAGGCCAAACCGCGCCACCGGCGGCGTGGGAATTGATTGTGGTCACCGGCAAAGCCCGCGCGGCGATCCGGCGGGCAACGCGCGTTGCCGTACGCACGCAATATGCCGGCCTTGGCCGCCGCATCGTGGAGCGTCTGTTCCAGCGCGCCAAAATCGCCTACTCGGACGAAAAACTCACTGGCGCTTTGCCGCGCCTTGCGCGTGCCTCGATCGAGGACGTCATGGCCGCGGTGGGACGTAGTGAACTGAAAGCTTCTGACGTCGCGCGCGCCATGTACCCGGACTATAAGGAAGAGCGTGCAGCTGCTATGGCCGCCAAGCCAAAATCGGAGAGCGGCTGGTTCGGGCTAAGAAAAATTACTTCCGTCAAGTTCAAGGTTCCCGACAGCGGCGGCGCCGCAATCCCTATTCGTGGCATCAACGGCGATTTGCCGGTTCGCTTTGCACCGAATGGAGGCGCTGTGCCCGGCGACCGTATTGTCGGCATTCTCTCTCCGGGCGAGGGCATTACGATCTATCCAATTCAATCACCGGATTTGAGTGAATTTGAGGACAAACCCGAACGCTGGCTTGACGTGCGCTGGGACGAAGAAGAACGGGTCCCGCGGCGATTTCCTGCTCGTATCGCCGTGCAGTCGGTGAATGAGCCCGGATCGCTTGCCCAGATCGCCCAAGTGATCGCCGAGCACGACGGCAATATCGACAATATCCGCATGACCAGGCGTGCACCCGATTTCACCGACGTTACGATCGACCTCGAGGTTTATGACCTCAAGCATCTCACGGCGATCCTGGCGCAATTGCGCGCTAAATCCGTAGTCGCCAAAGCCGAGCGGGTGAACGGCTAGATGCGTTTGCCTATCCGTCTTGGCGTCAATATCGATCATGTCGCCACCATCCGTAACGCTCGCGGCGGGCGGCATCCCGATCCGGTACGCGCAGCAAAGCTGGCCATCGCGGCAGGTTGCGATGGAATCACGGCGCATCTGCGGGAAGATCGGCGTCACATCCGTGACGACGATATCGAACGGCTCAAGGCCGAGATTGACAAGCCACTCAATTTTGAAATGGCGGCAGTCGAAGAAATGGTCGGCATTGCACGTAAAACCAGGCCGCATGCCGTCTGTCTTGTTCCTGAAAAGCGCACGGAGCGCACGACAGAGGGAGGTCTCGACGCCGTTCGCCAGCGGAATCAATTGATGCCGGTTATTCACGAACTCAAGCATGCAGGGATACGTGTGTCGCTTTTTATCGGGGCGGCACCCGCGCAGATCGATATGGCGGCTGAGCTAGGTGCGCCCGTGGTTGAAATTCATACGGGCGGTTGGTGTGACGCATTGGCTGAGGGACGTGGGCGCGAGGCCGAACGGGAGTGGAATCTCATTGTTGAAGGCGCTCGAGCGTGCTGCTGGTCTCGGTCTGGAGGTGCACGCCGGCCACGGCCTTGATTACAGCTCAGCTGAGACAATCTCCGCGCTGACGCCCGTCGTGGAATTGAATATCGGCCATTTCCTGATCGGCGAATTGGTGTTTGAAGGTTTGGAAGAGACGATAAAGTTCATGCGCGCGGCGATGGATCGCGGCCGCGCCAAGGCAGGCGCGCGATGATCATCGGTCTCGGCTCCGACATTGTCGATGTCCGGCGTATCGCGAAAGCGATAGAGCGTCATGGCGAACGTTTTCTCGGCCGAATTTTCACGTCAACCGAACGCGAAAAAGCGGAGAATCGTGCAAACTCCATTGAAACCTATGCCAAACGTTTCGCTGCCAAAGGAGGCCTGTTCCAAAGCACTCGGCACGGGCCTTCGTCGCGGCGTATTCTGGCGTGATATGGGCGTCGTCAATTTGGCGGGCGGCCGCCCGACGATGAAACTCACCGGCGGTGCGCTGGCGCGCCTGAATGCCCTTACGCCCCCCGGATGTGAAGCGAGGATCGACGTTTCGCTTACTGATGAAGGTCCGACCGCACAGGCCATTGTCATTATTTCTGCCTTGCCCGACATCTTCGCGATAACTCGGCCGAGGGCAGGAAATCCAGCCGGGCCAGACGTTTGGCGTATGTGCCGGCGCTTGTTCATTGCCTGTGAGGGTGGCACCCGCTACAAGATCGCCGGGGTGCGCCAGCCGTTTTGCGGGACGAAAGGTCTATGAGCGTGACATCTGGAACAAAGCGAAAAGAGGGCGGCGTTGCCGAGACGGTGCGCGTTATCATTCACGCACTGATCATTGCACTTGTAATTCGAACCTTTCTTTTTCAGCCGTTCAATATTCCTTCAGGCTCGATGAAGGCGACACTTCTTGTCGGCGATTATCTCTTCGTGTCGAAATACAGCTACGGCTACAGCAAATATTCGTTTCCGTTGTCGCCGCCAATTTACTCCGGGCGTATCCCGGGCGACTGGCTACCGCAGCGCGGTGATGTCGTGGTGTTCCGGCTTCCGAAGGATCCTTCGACCGATTATATCAAGCGCGTTATCGGATTGCCCGGCGACAAAATCCAGGTGATCGACGGCGTAGTGAGCATCAACGGCGTAGCGGTCAAGCATGAGCGCGTGCCGGATTTTGTCGAAACGGAAGAGGGGACTCGTGAGGCTCCCGTCAAACGTTGGAAGGACACACTGCCGAACGGCGTGAGCTTCTACACACTCGATCTGGTCGACAACGGCTTTGCCGACAACACTCAGGTCTACACCGTTCCGGCCGGTAACTACTTTATGATGGGTGACAACCGTGACAATTCGACCGATAGCCGGTTCAGCCAGGTCGGTATGGTACCGTTCGAGAATATCGTCGGTAAAGCCCAGATAATTTTCTTTTCCGTGTACGAGGGCGAACGCGCGTGGCAGTTTTGGCGCTGGCCAGTATCGGTGCGCTGGGGCAGGCTGTTTACGATCGTCAGATGAGCCGTAAGGCCAAAGACAGGACGGGCCTAGAAGGCCGGATCGGCTATAAATTTGCCGACAGAGATTTGCTCGAGCGCGCGCTGACTCACATTTCGGCGTTGTCCGGGGGGAATCGAGCCGCTAGTTATCAGCGGCTCGAATTTCTTGGCGATCACGTTCTTGGACTCGTCATTTCCGATATGCTCTATCGCGCTTTCCCCAAGGCGAACGAAGGAGAACTGTCGCGCAGGCTTGCAGATCTCGTGCGCAAGGAAACATGCGCTGACGTTGCACGCGCGATGGACCTCGGACCCGTCCTGAAGCTCGGCAATTCCGAGTCGCATGCCGGTGGCCGGCGACGCACAACCATTCTCGCGGATGTGTGCGAGGCACTCGTTGGCGCAGTTTTCATTGATGGCGGATACAGTGCTGCTGACGAACTGATTGTGCGATTTTGGCAAGAGCGGATGCTCAAGCCGCTTCGTCCGCTGCGCGATCCAAAAACCATACTGCAGGAGTGGGCTCAGGCTCGCGGCCTTCCAACGCCTGCCTATCGTGAACTGGCACGGACGGGGCCGCACCACGACCCTGAATTCCGGGTCGCCGTCGTGCTCCCAGATCGCCCGCCAGCCGAGGGATTGGGCAGTTCCAAGCGCGCAGCTGAGCAGGCCGCCGCCGCTGCCATGTTAACGCGCGTCGGTGTGCCGGCGGACAAGCTTGATGGCTGATGTGCAGTCGCCGGTCGGCGAAACACGCTGCGGCTTTGTGGCACTTATCGGCGCCCCCAATGCCGGCAAGTCTACGCTCGTCAACGCGTTGGTTGGCTCGAAAGTCAGCATTGTGTCCCGAAAAGTTCAGACGACCCGGGCTCTGATCCGCGGCATAACGATCGAGGGACGATCGCAGCTTATCTTCGTCGACACGCCGGGAATTTTCTCGCCCCGCCGTCGCCTTGACCGCGCAATGGTCACTACGGCTTGGAGCGGCGCACATGAAGCAGATCTGGTCGGGATGCTGATCGATGCGCGCGCCGGCATCGAGGATGAGGCCGAGGGAATACTGGGACGGATCGGCGAGGTAAAATCACCAAAATTTCTGATCCTTAACAAGATCGACGTGGTGTCAAAGGAGACGCTGCTGGCGCTTACGAAACTGGCCAATGAGAAAAGTAATTTCGAGGCGACCTTCATGGTGTCGGCGCTTACGGGTAACGGCGTTGATGACCTCAAGCGCTGGCTGGCGGACCGTGTACCATCAGGGCCCTGGCTCTATCCTGAAGACCAGATGTCGGACGCCCCGATTACGCCAGCTTGCGTCCGAGATCACGCGCGAGAAGCTATTTGAGCGGTTGCACCAGGAATTGCCTTACCACTCCACCGTCGAAACTGAAGTCTGGAAGGAATTGCGCGGAGGCGACATCAGAGTTGAACAGACAATCTATGTGGAGCGAGAAAGTCAGCGCAAGATCGTGCTCGGGAAGGCAGGGCAGACCATCAAGGCGATCGGCGAATCCGCGCGAAAGGAAATTGCCGAAATCGCGGAAACCAAGGTACACCTGTTCCTGTTCGTAAAGGTGCGTGAGGGCTGGGGCGAGGATCCTGAGCGATACCGCGCCATGGGTCTGGAGTTTCCGAAGGAGTAACCTAGAAACTGCTCTGATCGTGGGTCTGGCCAATGCAATGGACCGATGAAGGCATCGTGCTCGGCGTCAAACGCCACGGGGAAGCTAACGCGATCCTCGAATTGTTGACGCGCGAGCACGGTCGCCACCTTGGTCTGGTCCGAGGCGGATTTCGGTAGCCGGCTCAAGCCAATCCTACAGCCGGGAAATGGCGTGAGCGCAACATGGCGGGCGCGGCTTGACGAGCATCTCGGCAGCTATACGGTCGAAGGCTTGCAGCTACGCGCGGCCAATTTCTTTTCCGCCTCGCATGCAATCTATGGCGTCAGCCACCTCGCTGCGCTTATGCGCCTTTTGCCAGAACGCGACCCCCATGCGAGCCTCTATAAATCTCTCGATGAAGTCCTTGATCGCCTTGATGATGCCGCGCTGGCCGCGCCGATGGTTGTCCGCTTTGAACTCCAGGTGCTCACCGAGCTCGGGTTCGGCCTTGATTTGGAACGTTGTGCGGCGACCGGCGCCTCCGGAGATCTCGCATACGTATCGCCAAAATCCGGACGTGCGGTATCGCGGGGTGCGGGAGAGCCCTGGGCCGACAAGATGTTGCGTCTTCCGGCCTTCCTGCGTGAGCGTGAAGCGGCACCCACGGGGCGCGATCTTGCCGACGGGTTTGCCCTCACTGGCTATTTCCTGATTCGGCATGCCCTCGAGCCGCGCGGCCTTACGCTGGGTGATGAACGTGCGCATTTCATCGCAGCTCTCAACCGCGCGCTGCCGAGTGTTGCATAGCCCCTTAGCGTTTCGAGCGTGGCTGGGCGGCTGGCGGCTTGTTCATCGCCGCACAACCGATTAGCTATCGACTATGGGAAAGCGACTGATTCCCCCCGATAAGGGTGGGGTCGAGGAAGTTGCGCTGCGCGAGGCGCTCGAGGAGCGCTACCTCGCCTACGCACTTTCAACGATCATGAACCGGGCATTGCCGGATGCGCGCGACGGCCTGAAACCGGTCCACCGCCGCATTCTCTATGGCATGCGTCTCCTTCGGCTTGACCCCGGCGCCGCTTTCAAGAAATCGGCGAAGGTAGTCGGCGATGTCATGGGCAATTTTCACCCGCATGGCGATCAGGCGATCTATGACGCGCTTGTTCGTCTCGCGCAGGATTTCGCGCAGCGATATCCGCTCGTCGACGGACAAGGGAACTTCGGCAACGTCGACGGCGATAACGCTGCCGCCATGCGCTACACCGAAGCGCGGCTCACGGAAGTGGCGCGGCTGCTGATTGACGGAATCGATGAGGATACGGTTGATTTCCGCGCCACCTATGACGGCACCAATGAAGAACCGGTGGTGCTTCCGGCCGCGTTTCCAAATCTGCTTGCAAACGGGTCGCAAGGCATCGCGGTCGGCATGGCGACCTCCATTCCGCCGCACAATGCAGCCGAATTGTGCGATGCGGCGCTTTTCCTGATCGACAATCCAAAAGCGCGCAGCAAGACGTTGCTGAAATACGTGAAGGGACCAGACTTTCCCACCGGCGGAGTCATTGTGGATCCGCCGGAGACGATTGCTGAGGCGTACAATAGCGGCCGCGGTTCATTCCGCGTACGCGCACGGTGGAAACAAGAAGATACCGGCCGCGGCACCTACGTTATTGTGATTACCGAAGTTCCGTGGCTGGTGCAGAAGTCGCGACTGGTCGAAAAACTTGCCGATCTTATTAACGAAAAGAAATTGCCACTTATTGCCGATGTCCGCGATGAATTCGCGCGAAGACGTTCGCCTTGTGATCGAGCCACGTTCGCGGTCGGTTGACGCCGAACTGATGATGGAATCGTTGTTTAAGCTCACCGAGCTTGAAAGCCGTATCCCGCTCAATATGAACGTATTGGTCAAGGGCCGCGTACCTCAGGTGCTTGGCCTCGCGGAAGTGCTGCGCGAGTGGCTTGATCATCGCCGCGAGGTATTACTTCGTCGCTCCAAACACCGGCTGGCGGAGATTGAGCATCGCCTCGAGGTATTGGGCGGATATCTTGTCGCCTATCTAAACCTCGACAAAGTGATCAAGATTATCCGCAAGGAGGACGAGCCCAAACCTGTCCTCATGAAGACCTTCAAGTTGAGCGAGGTACAGGCTGAAGCCATCCTCAATATGCGGTTGCGCAATTTGCGCAAGCTTGAGGAAATGGAAATTCGCGCCGAGGATAAGGCGCTTCGTGAGGAACGGACCAAATTGAAATCGCTGATCGGTTCGACCGCGCAACAGTGGAAAACAATCGCAGGCCAGATCAAAGAGATCCGGGAGACCTTTGGCCCGAAAACGAAGATTGGCAAACGTCGTACCACTTTCGGCATTGCACCGGCCCACGATGAAGCGGCGATCGAAGAGGCGATGGTGGTGCGAGAGCCAATTACCGTAGTGGTGTCGGAGAAGGGTTGGATCCGCGCATTGCGGGGTCACGTCACGGATCTGTCAGGCGTTACCTTTAAGACCGACGATGACTTGAAATTCGCGTTTCCGACCGAAAGCACGGCAAAGATCCTCATTTTCGGCAGCAACGGGCGCTTCTACACGATTGAAGCTTCAAAACTTCCGGGCGGACGCGGGCACGGTGAACCGGTCCGCTTGTTTATCGATCTTGAAGATGCGGACGTTGTCGCGGCTCTGGCCTATCAGGGGGGCCGGAAATTCCTGGTCGCGAGCCATGGCGGCAATGGCTTCGTAGTTCCGGAAGATGACGTCCTAGGCACCACGCGCAAAGGCAAGCAAGTGCTCAACCTGAAGGAGCCCGACAAGGCGGCGGCCCTGGCTACAGTTAACGGCGAGCTCGCGGCCGCAATCGGCCTGAACCGCAAGATGCTAATTTTTTCCCTCAATCAGGTGCCTGAAATGGGCCGCGGCCGCGGCGTGCGGCTGCAACGCTACAAGGAGAAGGGGCTTTCCGACGTAACCACTTTCAAGGCCGACGCTGGATTGGCCTGGGTCGATGGTGCCGGGCGCAGCTTCACCTTGCCAATGAAAGAGCTCAAAGATTGGCGCGGCAATCGCGCTGACGCAGGCCGCATTGCGCCGAAAGGTTTTCCGAAAAACAATAAATTCCGCAGCCTTCCAAGCGGCAGCAAAAATGGCGGCGAAGACTAGCGGATCACTTCACTCGCCACAAATAGCAGCGAACGTCCGGATTTTTCGAGGAGCGCCGCGGCCGTTTCGCCGAAAAACAGTTTCTCCCCTGGACGCCGGCCGGCCCCGACCACCACAAGGTTGTACTGCTTGCGGGATAATTCCTTGATGATGGCATCTTCGGCGGCGAGATTCGCGCGCACAGCCGTGCGCAGATCGAGATCGTATGATTCCGCAAGCTTAGTGATGTCTTTGAGGATTGCTTCCTCATAGCGCCGGGAGCGCTTTCGACCGCCCGGTGCAACGTAGAGTGCTGTTAAAGGTGCATGACTGGCGCGTGCAATGGCGATCGCGACCTCTGCGGCGCGACGCGAATATTCGGTGCCGTTGATTGGCACCAGAATATTAAGTTCCGCCCCGAGCGGATGTTCGAGCAATTTGTCGCGCGCATCGACCAGCGCAAGTGGCCCTTCGAAACCTGATGCCAGCTTTGTCACGTCGTCATGGAATTGATTGCGGCGGGCGACAGTTTTTTCGAGGCCGACAATCATCAAGCTGTATCCCTTTTCCGCCTCTTCGGCGACGGCTTCTGACTTTGGGGCTTTCTCGACGATGGTTGTTACGTCGAGCGTAGAGTCGGTCTTTTCCTCAGGCTTCTGCACGCGCTCAACCTTTTCCGCAAATTCCTGCACGGTTTTTCCCAATTCGTCAGCCTTTTGCTGTGCCGCCTCGTTTGCGGCTTTGCCGGTCTTCTTGTCGGTTTTGATGTGCATCACGGTTGTTGGCATCGCGCTGCCGCCGGCGATCAGGCCAGCGATTCGGGTCGCAAACCTGGCATTAGCGCTTTCATCGACCGCGAGAAGGAGGCGCTCAAGTTTTGGGCACGAAGCCTTTAGCTTCCAATTCCTCCCTCTCGAGACGCTGCTTTTCGTCCTTTCGCATTGGCAACTTCGAAAGGGCCGCACGTAATGTCGGCGGCATCACCATTGTCGTGACGATCGCCATGGTCACGATCATCGTGAACAAGTTCTGGCTCAACGCTCCCATCGAGAGGCCGATCGTGGCGACGATCACTTCGGTTGAGCCGCGAGCATTCATGCCGGTGCCCAGTGCCAGTGACTCGCGAAAAGTAAGTCCGGCAAGCTTTCCGCCGGCAAAGGCGCCTCCAAATTTTCCGATGCTGGCTATAGCAATCAGCCCGGCGGTAAGCAGAAGCAGATTTGGATCCTTGAGTATCGTGAGATCGGCGGATAAGCCTGCTGTGGCGAAAAATACCGGCATGAAAAAAGCGATGATCAATCCGCGCAGTTGCTCGTCGATATGGCGGGTTAAGATCGGTGATTCACCCACCAATATCCCGGCAACAAACGCACCGAGTACTGTATGGACGCCAATGAGATCAGTGATCAGCGCCATGGCGCACATGATCAGGAGGATCGCGGTAATGACCGCAAAATCACTGACGAAAACGTCATTGACCCAGCGAATAATAATAAAAATGATGCGGCGTCCGATGGTCAGGCTCAGGCCCATGAAGGCAAGCGTGCCGAGAACGCTTTGGGCCAGGCTCCAAATATCAACGTGACCCTGCAGTGCGAGGCTGAATATTACCGCTGTGATCATCCAGCCGATCGTGTCGTCGATGATCGCCGAGGCAAGGATTATCTGGCCAACCGTGCGACGCAAAAAGTTCATTTCACGGATCACGGTCGCCACGATCTTCACGGAAGCGATTGAAAGCGCGGTCCCGAGGAAGAGCGAGGTTATGAGTCGCTTGCCAGGGTCAGGCAGCATGGAATCAGGCAGGGCCTCGCCGAGTGCCACGCCGCATGCGAATGGAATGATGATGCCCGCAAGCGACGCGATAACCGACGCCCCGCCGGTGCGCCTCACCAGCTTGAGGTCGGTCTCCATGCCCGTGAGCAGGAGAAGGAGCAGCACGCCGAACTGGGCAATTGCATCGAGCATTGCCTTTTGTTCTTTTGCCGCGGGAAAAATTGCGTGCTGCCAATCAGGCGCGAGTGCACCGAGAAGAGAGGGGCCGAGAACAAGGCCGGCGATCAGTTGCCCCATTACGCCGGGTTGCCTGAACCGGACCATGACTTCTCCAAGCAGTCGGCCGACGACCATCAGCAGCATCAACTGAGCGAAAAAGATGAACTCGGATGGCGCGCGAGGGCTTTCGGCGGCCAGTACGGGCGCCGACCAAAGTCGCGAGCAGCACAGTAGGAACGGCCAGCCACATCAGCCGTCGCAGGCCATTTTTCATTTTCGGATTTCACCCAGGTACCCGCTTTCAGGTTAGCGGCAACCCGACCCAATGGAAGAAAGTTCCCTGCCAAATGCAATTGCAAATTATTCGCAACTAGGTAGTATCATTCTCTTCGAGTTCGTCGGATAGGGCGAGATCGGCAGGAAGCTGCGCATTGGACAAAAGGGTGACTGAGCGCCAGTCGCTGAGCGAGCGCACAGCCGCGACCGCGCGTGCCATCCTGATGGGCCGCCGGCGAAGCGTTGGCGGTTATCTCGCTTTTGGCGGACCTGCGGTGATCGCCTCGATCGCCTATATGGACCCCGGCAACTTCGCGACCAATATCCAGGCGGGGGCAAAATACGGTTACGGCCTTCTCTGGGTCGTGCTGTTCGCCAATCTTATCGCAATGATGTTTCAGGCATTGTCGGCGAAGCTTGGTATCGTCACCGGGCGTAACCTTGCAGAAATGTGCCGCCAGGAATTCCCTCGTCCCGTGACATTTGTGATGTGGGTGGTGAGTGAAATCGCCGCCATGGCAACCGATCTTGCAGAATTTCTCGGTGGGGCCGTCGGCCTTGCCTTGCTGTTCAAGATGCCTTTGTTTACCGGCATGATCATTACGGCAATCGTGACGTACGGAATTCTAATGTTTGAAAGCCGTGGTTTTCGCCCGGTCGAGCTGATCATCAGCGGCCTCGTTGGCGTGATTGCTCTTTGCTACCTGGTCGAAGTTTTTATCGCACCGGTTGACTGGCATGCCGCGGCATTTCACACCGTCGTTCCGGAAATCGCGGACGGCGAGGCACTTTTCCTTGCAGTCGGCATAATAGGCGCGACAGTTATGCCGCACGCCGTCTACCTACATTCGGGCCTCACACAGGCCCGCATCCCGGCTCACGATGATAACGAGAAACGCATGGTGGTGCGTATCTCGAATTGGGAAGTTCTGATTGCGCTTGCGGTTGCCGGGCTGGTGAATATGGCGATGGTCATAATGGCCTCGAGCGCATTTCATGCCGGCCACAGCGATGTCGCCGAAATTGAAACCGCCTATCACACTCTTGCGCCGCTGCTCGGCATTGGCGCTGCCGGAATATTTTTGCTCTCACTGATTGCCTCGGGGATATCGAGTTCAGTTGTGGGCACGATGGCGGGGCAGATGATTATGCAGGGGTTCATCGGTTTCAGGATCCCCGTATGGCTGCGGCGCGTCATCACCATGATTCCAGCATTCATTATCGTCGCAATTGGGGTTAATGCGACGAATGCACTTGTCATTAGTCAGGTCGTGCTGAGTATAGCTCTGCCTTTGCCGATGATTGCGCTGGTATTGTTTACGCGCCGGCGCGACATCATGGGCGTTTTTGCAAATACGGCACTGACAAACACGCTGGCGATTGGAGGAACTGTGATTATCCTGGCGCTAAATGCCGTGCTGATACTGCATAGCATCGGCGCAGCCATACCCGGGCTTTAGGACTTCAGCGCTCGACGCGGCTCCAGCCCGACGGCATTAGCCGCTCCTGCGGAAGAAAACGTCCCTTGTAGTCCATCTTGCGGGAACCGGGCACCCAGTAACCCAGATATACGTAAGGCAAGCCCATCCGGTTGGCGCGCTCGATGTGATCGAGGATCATAAAGGTGCCAAGTGAACGGTCTCCTTCGTCGGGTTCGAAGAACGAATAGACCATCGACAGCCCGTCGCTGAGTACATCAGTCAGAGCGACGGCAAGCATTTGTCCGGTGCCGCGCCCGTGGATCCCACTATCGGGGCCACGCATGCGATATTCGATCAAGCGCGTGTCGACATGGCTGTCCTCGATCATCATGGCGTAGTCGAGGACGGTCATGTCCGCCATGCCGCCGTCGCGGTGCCGGGCATCGAGATAAGCTCGGAAAACGGAATATTGTTCGGAAGTCGGTGCTGGCGATCGCATATCCCCGATCACATCGGCATTGCGCTCCGCGATCCGCCGCATGTTGCGCGACGGCGAAAAATCCGCAGCGATAACCCGTACCGAGACGCAGGCGCGGCAACCCTCGCAGGCGGGACGATAGGCGATTGACTGGCTACGTCGGAAGCCGCCGTGGGTCAGGAGGTCGTTAAGTTCGCCAGCACGCTCTCCGACGAGATGCGTGAACACCTTCCGTTCTTCCTGACCTTCCAGATAGGGGCAAGGTGAGGGGGCGGTGAGGTAGAATTGCGGCGTGTCGCGAGAATGTTGGGTCACTCAAGAGGCCGTGTTGTCATTTCAATAATACCCAAACTCGCCGCTAGCATCGCGCGGCCGGCGCCCGTCGTCAAAGCCCTTATGGGCCCCTGTAACCAGTGTGGTCGGGCGCAGCGCGGACGCGCGAGCTGCATTATTGATGACGACGGTACCCAGAAGGATGTCGTGCAGGAGACGGCGACGCACATTGAAGAATGCGACCAGCAAAACGAACGGAGTGAAGAAAGACACCGTAAACCAGAAAGCAATGGCGTGAACTGCGCCGAGCACGAAATAGGCCGGGGCGCCGTACCAAGTGCGCATTTCAAGATCCATCAGGCGCATGCCGATAGTTGCCGATGCCGGGCCGCCAAGCGTGCCTCCGAAATAGAGCAACGCCCATATGACGGTTGCGGGGGGCAATAGCCAATAGAGCGCAAACCCAAGCCCCAAAGTCACGATTCCAAAGGCGAATATGAACATTGCGGCCAAAACGACGGGCACCGCAAGGATGATAAAGTCGATGATGAAAGCGACGACCCTCCGCGCCAGGACGCCATCGAATAGCTCCGGCTGGACGGCCGGGTCGTAGGCATGAGGTTTGATGTCGATGGACATTTGCCGAGCCCTACCTTCAGTGTCCAATTCTACTATACGTCGGACAGCATCGGTCGAGATGGCGAAAAATCAGTCATCCGCAAGGGCCTACAGGCCCGGGCTCGCTGGAACCTCCGGCTTCCTTGCGGCATGGTGAGGTCCATAAAGACCCGGAGTGACAACTTTGCGCGTGACCCTTGCCGATATCGAGGCTGCTCGCCGCGTCATTGCGGGGGTGGTACTGCGTACACCCATGCTCCCGGCGCCGAAGCTCTCCGCGCTCACGGACGCCGAAATCTATGTCAAATACGAGAATTTGCAGGTCACGAATTCCTTCAAGGACCGGGGCGCGCTGGTCAAGCTCACCTCCCTGACCAAAACGGAACGCGAGCGTGGCATTGTTGCGATGTCAGCGGGAAACCATGCCCAGGCGGTCGCGTACCATGCCGCGCGCCTTGCAATACCTGCGACCATCGTGATGCCGGTCACGACACCGTTCGTAAAGGTGGCATCCACGCGTTCATATGGTGCGGACGTCGTGCTGCATGGCGAAACAGTGGCCGAAGCGCAAGCGCGCTGCGAGCAGTTGCAGGCACAACGCGGACTAACGCTCGTTCATCCCTATGATGATGCGCATGTTATCGCCGGGCAGGGAACGATCGCGCTCGAAATGCTGGAGGAGATTCCAGGCCTCGACCTGCTCATTTTTCCAGTCGGAGGTGGTGGGCTTATCGCCGGCAATGCGATCGCAGCGCGTGCGAATAAATCCTGCGATTGAAATTGTGGGGGCGGAGGCAGCGCTCTACCCTTCGGTTTGGAACGCCCTCTATAATGACAACCGCTCGATCGGTGGCCCAACGCTTGCTGAGGGGATTGCGGTTAAAAATGTTGGGCAGATTACGCTACCGCTTATTCGCGAACTGGTTTCGAGAATTATTCTTGTCAACGAGGCCCAGCTTGAACGCGCGGTCAACGCCTATCTGACGCTTCAGAAAACCATGGCCGAAGGCGCGGGCGCCGCCGGACTGGCCGCAATTTTCGCGGCACCTGATCTATTCAGGGGGAAAAAAGTCGGCCTGATCCTATGCGGCGGCAATATCGATCCGCGGGTGCTTGCGTCCATTATGGTGCGAGAACTCGAACGCGAAAGCCGCATCGTTTCGTTTCGCCTGACCATTCCCGATCGACCGGGCGTATTAGGTGTCATCGCGACACGTCTGGGTGCACTGGGTGCGAATATTCTTGAAGTCAACCATCGCCGCCTCTTTCTCGATGTTCCCGCCAAAGGCGCCAAGCTCGATGTGACCATCGAGACGCGTGACTCCGCCCACGCGGCCGAGATCATGAACGCGCTTGCCGCAGACGGTTATTTACCGACGCGGATTGAGGCCGGCGCAGCAATGGAATAGGCCGGTCAGGCAGCCGAGGGTTGTGCCACCATATCGGGCATTTGTAGTTCGTTGACCACCGGATCACTTTTGTGAATTGCCAGCAAGATTTATCCCGGCTTCAACGACTTTATACCCGCGTTCGTCGAGGAATGCCCGCAACCGCTCGCGGTTCGCCTTGATCGCTTCGACCAGAAAGATCGGACGGCTGCATTCGATGATCTGCTGTGCGCCTTCGAGCGCTTCCAATTCCATGCCTTCGATGTCGAGCTTAATAAGGTCGACGCGCGGCAGATCGAGCGCGTCGAGTGATATTTTTTGAATGGCAACGGTTTTGCCGACGGAATAGTCGATCGGCTGGCCGATGAATTCCGTGTTGGCGCTCGGCTTGAGTTCGAGGCTGCCAAAGCTCGACGGCGTGAGGTAATCCGGAACTGGAATATTCATAATTCCGGGCTCGGATGAGACGGCGGCATGCATGGCGATGGCGTTAAAGCAGTTGTTGATCGCGATATTGCCCGCCAGCGCATAGTAAACGCGTTCCTGTGCCTCGATCGCGATCACCGAGCCCCAACCGGTCATGGCCGCGGCCCATTCGATTGTGTGCACACCGATATTGGCGCCGCAATCAATTGCGACAACATTGCCCCCATGAACGCGTCGACGCGTTTCAATCAGCTGCAGGGCAAGTTCCACCTCGACAGGATCGAAATTGCCCGCTTCGAGAAGTTGATAGCCGACTCCGACGCCACTGCTGGGTCCGTTCATGCGGTAGTCGAACCGGTTGATGATCATCGTGCCGTGATTGGATGAGGCCAGCACGAAAGCTATTTTGCGTCCAACATTGCGCATGAAATTCTCCTGGGGCGGGACGCAATACGGCGCGGGAAAAACCGAATCAGTAGCCAGTATAAGGCCTATTCGGCTAACGGCGCATGGCCCGCCAGATGCGCTCGGGTGTGGCTGGCATCTCGATGTGTGTGACGCCGAACTCGGAAAGGGCGTCGACAATCGCGTTGGTCACGGCGGGAAGGGCCCCGACACAGCCCGCTTCGCCCGCGCCTTTGACGCCGAGCGGGTTGGTCTTGGTCGGCACGGGGTTGCTTTCGACCTCCATGTCGCACAGGTCATGGGCATGCGGCATTGCATAGTCCATGAATGACGCCGTCACGAGCTGGCCGGCGCTATCGAAGTGGATGTCCTCCATAAGCGCCTGGCCGGCACCCTGCGCTACGCCGCCGTGCACCTGGCCGTGCAGCAACAAAGGATTGAGCACGGTCCCGAAATCATCCACCACGCTATAACGCGTGATGTCGACTTTTCCGGTCTCCTGATCGATCTCCAGCTCGCAGATGTGGCAGCCATTCGGATAATTGTTGACCGGCGCCTGATAGACGGCCGTAGCAAACAAGCCAGGCTCCATGTCTTTCGGCAGATTGGGTCGATCGTGCGCGGTGACGGCGATTTCCCTTATCGAAAGCGTGCGATTGGTTTTGCTGGTTGAGAACACGCCTTCATCGAATTTCAAATCGCTTGCGTCGACGTTGAGCATGTGTGCGGCAATTGCGCGCGCTTTGGCCACTACCTTTTCAGTTGCCATATGGAAGGCGGAGCCTGCGAGTGTTGCCGAGCGCGAGCCACCGGTCCCTTCGCCATAGAATACCTGATCGGTGTCGCCCTGAACGTATTGCGCCTCGTTTGGATCGAGGCCCAGACGGTCGCAGACCAATTGTTTGAATACCGTCTCATGGCCCTGACCCTGCGAGTTCGAGCCGGAGAACAGAATTACCGAGCCGGAACGATCGAAACGGATCTCTGCGCCTTCGGTACTCGGTGCGCCGGCACGCTCAATAGTGTTGGAGAGACCAAATCCCACCAATTTTCCGCGCTTGCGAGCCTCCGTCTTCCGCGCCTTAAGCCCCTTGCGGTCCGCAAGCTCGAGCGCGAGATCCATGTTCTTTTCAAATTCGCCGCTGTCATAGGTGAACGTCAAACCTGTCTTGAAAGGCATGGCTGAGGTTGGGACGTAGTTGCGGCGTCGCAACTCCGCCGGATCAATACCCAGTTCGGCGGCGGCAACGTCGACCATTCGCTCAATGACAAATGCGGCTTCTGGCCGGCCGTTGCCGCGATAGGGACGCATCGGATTGGTGTTGGAAAACACCGTCGTTATGTCGACGTGGATCGCCGGTGTTCGATAGACACCTGCGAGCGTGCCGGCGTTGAGCACGAAGGCCGGCATCGAATGCTGCAGATAAGCGCCGATGGCGACAATGGTCCTGACGCGGAAGGCGAGAAATTGCCCGTCACCGTCAAGCGCCAATTCGGCCTCGGTGACATTGTCGCGCGCCTGTGCGTCGCTCAAAAAGGCCTCCGTGCGGGTCGATATCCATTTCACGGGCCGGCCGATGAGCTTGGAAGCGAGCAGGACAAGAGGCGTTTCGTTAAAGATCGGCGACTTCATTCCGAAGCTTCCGCCGGTGTCTCCGGTGACGATGCGGATTTTGCTTTCGGGCACCTTCAGCAAGCGTGAGAGTTCGGTTCGTGTCGGGTGCGGGCGCTGGATCGGCGTATAAATTGTGTAACGGCCGTCGGCCCCGTTGTAGTCGCCGACGGCGCCGCGAGGTTCCATGGTTGCCGCAGTCACGCGATTGATCACAAAAAGATGCCTGACGACACGCGCGGCCCGCGCGAACGCTGCATCGACGGCGGCCTTGTCTCCGATAAGCTCAACGAAACAGATATTGTCCGGGCAGTCATCCCAAACACGTGGCCCGCCGGGCTTGCTCGCCTCGACTGTCGAGGTGACGGCCGGCAGCTCCTCATAGTCGACGGCGATCATTTCGGCGGCATCGAGCGCCTGCGCAGCCGTTTCCGCGACCACGAAAGCAACTGAATCTCCAACCCAGCGCACACGATCCTCGGCGAGGATCGGGTAACGCGGCTTATACATCGGCGAACCATCGCGGCGCTTGTGTCCGCCCGGTACCGGAAGATCGGTGTATCCGGCAGCCTTGATGTCTGCGCTCGTGAGAACGGCCAGCACGCCGGGTGCCGTTTTGGCCGCGGCAACATCGATGCTGTTTACTTTCGCGTGCGCGTGCGGAGAACGCAGGACGACGCCGTGCGCCATGCCCGGCAGCTTGATGTCGTCGGTGTAGCGTCCCCCGCCACGGATGAGCCGCGGATCCTCGAAGCGCGACACGCCTTGGCCGATGGCAAATTCACCCATAGAAACGTTCCAGTGTTACAGAGCGCCGTTAACAGGCCGCTTGTTCCCGTAACGGCGGGGACCTGGATGCAACCTGCAGAATTTGTGATTGTTGCTCTGGATCCCCGCTTTCGCGGGAACGAGCGGTATGTCGGTCGAGCATTGCGGAAGCTATTTCTCGGATCGTAATTTTTCCGCTACGCGCGGGGCGAAATAGGTGAGGACGCCGTCACAGCCGGCGCGCTTGAAGGCGGTGAGACTTTCGATCATGGCGAGCTCGCCGTCGAGCCAGCCGTTCTGCGCCGCCGCCATGATCATCGCGTATTCACCGGACACCTGATAGGCGAAGGTCGGCATACCAAATTCTGTTTTCACGCGGCTTATGATGTCGAGGTAGGGCAGGCCGGGTTTGACCATGATCATGTCGGCGCCTTCCTCGATGTCGATAGCAACCTCACGCAGCGCTTCGTCGGTATTTCCGAAATCCATTTGATAGGTTCGCTTGTCACCCGTCAGCGTCTTCGCCGAGCCGACTGCGTCGCGGAACGGTCCGTAGAACGCCGACGCATATTTCGCAGCATAAGACATGATCGAGACATCGATGAAGTTTGCCGCATCGAGTGCCTTGCGGATTGCGCCGACGCGTCCATCCATCATGTCGGAAGGCGCGATGATGTCGCACCCGGCCTCGGCTTGCACGAGTGCTTGCTTGACCAGAACTCCAACGGTGTCGTCGTTGATGATGACGTTAGTCGCGCAGCAGCCCGTCATGGCCGTGGCTGGTAAAGGGATCGAGCGCCACGTCGCAAAGGATACCAATCTCGGGCACTTCCTTTTTTACTGCGCGGATGGCACGAGCAGACGAGATTGTCGGGATTGAGCGCTTCGCTCCCCGTTTCGTCGCGCAATTTCGGATCGGTGTAAGGAAACAGCGCGATGCACGGGATATCGAGACGGGCCGCGCGCTCGGCTTCGCGCACCACCTGATCGACCGACAGGCGATCCACGCCGGGCATGGAGGGCACCGGCGTGCGCGCATTATTGCCGTCCATGACGAACAGCGGCCAGATCAGGTCCGCAGTGGTGAGCTCATGCTCGCGCACCAGCCGGCGCACCCATTCGGCGCGCCGGTTGCGCCGCATACGGACCGGAAGATCGAGCGGATTGGACTGGATCTCGCTGCTCTCGGCCTCGACCGGCACAAAACCGATCTTACGCTCGAGCGGACGGCCGAATTTAATCGCCATATTCAATCGCCATATTCAATCGCCCTGCGGGCTCTCCTGACGGCTCTTTTAGCCGGTCTCGGGAGGCCCCGCTACCCGTGCGAAAAGGCGATCAGCCCCGCGCGGCCGGCTATCCGGCCTGCCGCTCCATTGAGGCGCCCGCCTCCAGGCTTTCCTTGTCGCGATAGATCGAGGCGACTGCCAACACGCGACCACCCTTGCGGTAACGCACGACGCAGTCGCGCTTCGCCAGGTCGCCGTCGATGTCGATCGCGTCCCAGCTTTCGGCATGACCGACATAGTTGATCGGTACGTCGTAATGCTGGCTCCAGAAAAACGGCACGGACCGAAACGGCGTGCGAATGCCCATCATGTTGAGTGCCGCAACCTGACCTTGCCGTTCGGCGACCACCCAGTGCTCGACGCGGATCCGTTGGCCTGAAATCGGATCGGGCCAGCGGGCAATATCGCCAGCTGCGTAGACTCCCGCGGCGCTCGTTTCCATGAACTCGTTGACGCTCACGCCCTTGTCGATCGCAATGCCGGCCTTTTCGGCAAGCGCGAGGCGGGGGCGAACGCCGACACCAATGACAACAAGATCGGCATCCAGTGCGCCGCCGCTCTTGAGCGTCACGCGCCTGCCGTCGATTGCGGTGACGGTATCCTCGAGATGGAATTTGACTCCATGTTCTTCATGCAGTGCGCGAATGAAATCGCCAAGCTGCGGCCCGAACACGCGCTCAAGGGGCCGCTTTTCCGGTGCCACGACATGGACCTCGATATCGCGGGCGCGTAATGCGGCGGCTGTTTCAAGCCCAATGAAGCTTGCGCCGACGACCACCGCGCGCTTTGCAACCTTCGCCTGGGCGATGATACCGCGGCAATCCGACAATGATCGCAGCGTGTGGACGTGTTTCTGTGTGGCTCCGGGAATATCCAGTTTCACCGGTTCGGCACCGGTAGCAATCAGAAGCTTATCGAATTTGATTTTACTGCCGTTATCGAGCGTGAGATCCTTCACCTTTGTATCGAGTGCGGTGACTTCGCTTTTAAGTTTCAGGTCGATGGCGTTCTCGCCGTACCAATCGTCACCGCGCAGCGGCACCCAGTCTTCCGGAGCGCTGCCGGCGAGATAATCTTTCGAAAGATTTGGCCTGTCGACAGGTGCCGCATCATCGCCGCTCACTATCGTGACGCTCCCGGCAAAACCGCGACGGCGCAGCATTTCGGCAGCCGCAAATCCAGCAGCGCCGCCGCCGACGATGAGCAATGCGTTGGTCGCTGATCCGGTCGTCTTCGGCGCAGGCTGCGTCTTCTTGCCAGCGACGACAATTTTGCCGCCGCGCTCGTCGACCTGCCAGCAGCCGAGAGGGCTTAATGCCGGCGCGGCAATCGCTTCACCGGTCTGCAGGCTGAAATGTGCATGGTGCCATGGACAACGGACGGTATCGCCGACGAGCAGGCCATCGGCGAGGGGCCCATGATAGTGCGTACAATGGGCCGATAGCGCGAACAGCTTTCCGGCCTGACGCACCAGCAGGATCTCGTCGTCACCGATGTGGCCTGCCAGCATGGCGCCCTCGGCCAGATCGGCTGCCGGGATGCCGATGCTCAGGTCGGGGCCTTTTGGCTTCTGATCGTCTTGTTCCGCCATCGCTCTCCTCCACGTCCACGGCTTCCGTTCTTTAGATGCAGAAGTTGGCTGGAAGTTCCATTGTCAAGCCGCGACCTGGACCGACCCCAGAAACGCCAATATGTCGGCCATGCTCTGATCGAAGTGTTCGTTCAGAAAGAAATGGCTCGAGTTGGGATAGAGCTTGAGCTTCGCCCCGGGGATCAGTCGCGCGAGCTCTTGCGAGCACGATGCCGAGCACCACGTGTCCTCCGTGCCGCAGTTGACCAGCGTGGGGATTCTGATTTGCCCCAGTCGCGATCGTGCATCATGCCCGACGCAGGCCAGTGTCGACTGGATGAAGGCATGGGCTGGCCGTTTGGCGTCCCCAATTGATTTTTCCTTGGCGTCGATTTCGTCCTTGTGACTGTTGAAATAAGGCAGCGTGTAGCAAAACAGCGTCATGTGACGCGCAGCTTCCTGCGGTCCCTGATTCTTGTAGACATTCATGATGTTTTCGGTGACGCGCGCACCGTAACGATCCATCTTGGCAAACGAACAATTGATCACGAGGCTGAGGACTCGTGTCGGATGGTTGATTGCAACCTCCTGCACGATCCCGCCGCCCATCGAGATTCCATAAATGTGGGCACGCTTGATGCCGACGGCATCCATCAGGCCGATGGTGTCGTCGGCAAACAGTTTGGTCGAATAAGGGACGTCGGGGCAATCGGTGCGGCCGGTGCCGCGATTGTCAAAGGCGAGAACCTGATACTGGCGCGCCAGATGCTCGATCTGCCGCTGCCAAGTGCGCGCATCGCCTGCAAGCCCGCCGATATGAACAAGCGGCGGGCCTTTGCCGTGGATTTCGTAATACATCTCGATATCATTGACCCGGACTTTTGGCATTGGCGGCCCCCTTTTCCAGTGCGAGAAGTCTAAATCCAACCGGTATCGGCAGAAAGTGCCATTGTTGCGTTCGCGGGCACGGGCTTGCTAACGGTACTGATAATGAACTTCGACTTCACCGAAGAGCAATTGGCCTTCCAGGCGACCGCTCGCGCATTCGCCCGCGATGAATTGATGCCGCATGCGCGGGAATGGGACGAGAACGAATTTTTCCCGGTTGATGCCCTGCGCAAGGCCGCCGCGCTCGGTTTTGGCGGCATTTACGTGAATGAAGATGTGGGCGGATCAGCATTGAGCCGTCTCGACGCCGCACTGATCTTTGAGGAGCTGGCCCAGGGTTGCACATCGACCGCGGCCTATATCTCGATCCACAACATGGCGGCCTGGATGATCGATGCCTTCGGTAGCGCCGAGGCGCGCAGGAAATTTCTGCCAAAGCTGTGCACCATGGAGCACTTCGCAAGCTATTGCTTGACGGAGCCTGACGCCGGTTCTGATGCGGCAAATCTGGCAACACGCGCGCGTCGTGACGGCGACCACTATGTGCTTGATGGCACCAAAGCTTTTATTTCCGGCGGCGGAGTATCCGACATTTACGTCGTAATGACGCGCACGGGAGAATCCGGGTCGCGCGGCATATCATGCATCGTCGTCGAGAAGGGCACACCCGGTCTGTCATTTGGCGCACGGGAGAAGAAGCTCGGCTGGAAAACTCAGCCGACGGCTATGGTCATATTCGAAAATTGCCGCGTGCCCGTGATGAACCGTATCGGATCGGAGGGGCAGGGCTTCAAGATTGCGATGGCTGGTCTCGACGGCGGCCGCTTGAATATTGGCGCCTGTTCAATCGGGGGCGCACAATTCTGCCTCGACCGAACCGTCGCCTATATGAAAGAGCGCCGGCAATTCGGTTCACGCATCGCCGACTTCCAGGCGTTGCAATTTCGTATCGCGGACTATGCGACTGAACTCGACGCGGCGCGCCTTCTCTTGCATCGCGCGGCGGTAGCGGTGGGGGAAAGCGAGCCGATCGCAACTCGGCTTGCCGCGCAGGCAAAACGTCTTGCCACCGATACCGGTTTTGACGTCGTCAACGGCTGTCTTCAATTGCACGGCGGCTATGGGTATCTGCGCGATCATCCGATTGAACGCGTCTTGCGCGATGTGCGCGTGCACCAAATCCTTGAAGGGACCAATGAGATCATGCGCATGATCATAAGCCGTTCCATGCTGGGAAACTGACGAGCGGGCATGGATCACACCGATATCCTTTTCGAGCGGAGGGGTGCCGCCGGGATTATCACGCTTAATCGGCCAAAGGCGCTCAATGCCGTCACCCACGGTATGGTTGTCGCACTGCGTGCGCAGCTTGACCGGTGGGCTGAAGATCCGGCGATTGCGCACGTCGTGATCGTAGCCGCAGGCGAGCGCGCCTTCTCTGCCGGAGGCGATATCCGGGCTCTATACGATCTCGGTAAGGCCGGAAAGCACGACGAGGCACTGCAATTCTGGCGCGACGAATATCCACTCAATGCGACGATCAAGAATTATCGCAAACCTTATGTCGCCTTGATTGACGGCATTGCCATGGGTGGTGGTGTCGGCGTGTCGGTGCACGGCTCGCATCGCGTTGCGGGAGATCGGTTCTCTTTTGCCATGCCGGAGGTCGGTATCGGCTTTTTTCCCGATGTGGGCGCGACTTGGTTCTTGCCGCGCATGCCGGGCGAGTGCGGTGCATTGTGCGCGCTCACTGGCGAGCGTTTGGGTCCTGCCGACGCGGTTGCGACGGGGATTGCCACGCATCGCATTTCATCCGCGCGATTCGGCGATGTTCTCGATGCTCTGTCGGGCACGGTATCGGTTGACGCCGTGCTTACGGCATTTGCGGAGCAGGTTGAGCCGGGCCCCGTTGCACAACTCCGGGCCGAGATCGACCGTGTGTTTGGCGGAAGCCGGGTTGAGGACGTGCTTGATGCTCTTGATCGCGAAGCGACCAGCGGCTCCGCTGGCGCTGCCTGGGCGAAAAAATCGGCTGCCACGATCCGCACAAAATCGCCACTCAGCCTCAAGCTTGCGCTTGCGCAGGTGCGGCGCGGACGATCGTGGGATTTCGAGACGTGCATGCGGGCCGAATTCCGCATAGTGTCACGTGTGATCCATGGCCATGATTTTTATGAAGGTGTCCGTGCCGTGATCATCGAAAAGGACAACCAGCCGCGCTGGCGGCCTGCCACGCTCGCCGGGGTGAGCGACGCAGAGGTCGAGCGTTATTTCGCGCCGCTCGGAGAATCTGAACTGGTGCTGTCGTGAGCAAGCCGGTTTCTTCCCGCGATGTGCAATCGCTCGAGCCTGTCCACGAACTGGAAAACGATCGCGCAATCGGGCGCTGGACCCGGCGGCTGGTTGTGTTCCTGCGCGTAATGGCGGCAATATCGATGCTCAAAGGCATCTACCATTGGTCGCGGGTGTGCGGCATCGGCTCGGATGATATTTTCGAAAATCACTCGATCGCATGGCAGACTGCCACGGTGTTTTTTGCCGTCATAGACCTGGTGGCGGCCGTCGGCCTTTGGCTCGCGGCCGCATGGGGTGCGGTGATCTGGCTCACTTCGGTCGCCTCCATGCTTGCGGTCGAGATATTTTTTCCACAAGTGTTCGGCGGCGGCTGGCTGACCGGCATGCTGGAGGGCGGCTTGCTGGCGCTTTATCTCTGGCTCGCGCTGAAATCGGCGCAAGAGCAGACGCCGTAGGAATCAACGTTTAGTCGGGAGGGCGCCATGGCGCGTATCGGATTTATCGGCCTCGGCAACATGGGACTGCCGATGGCACAGAATTTACTCAAGGCCGGCCACCAGGTCGAAGGCGTCGACGTCAACCCGACGGCACTCGCCAAGCTCACGGCGGCGGGCGGCGCGACTGCGGAAACCGCGAAGGTCGCGGCTGCACGCGCCGATGTCACCATCACGATGTTGCCGTCGGGGAAAGAGGTCCGTGACGTCTATCTTGGTTCGTCCGGAATTATTGCGAATGCCAACGCGGGTACGTTGCTCATCGACTGTTCGACCATCGACGTTGAAACCGCGCGAGCTGTTGCGGCCGAAGCGGAGAAGAGGGGCCTTCTTATGCTTGATGCGCCGGTCTCGGGCGGAGTCGGCGGAGCCACTGCGGCCACGCTTACGTTTATGGTGGGGGGTAGCGCGCAGGCGTTTGTTCGCGCGCAATCAATTCTCGAAAAGATGGGAAAAACTATCGTGCACGCAGGCGGTCCGGGAAACGGACAGGCCGCAAAGATCTGTAACAATATGATCCTGGGTGTATCGATGATCGCTGTATCGGAAGCGTTTATCCTCGCAGAGAAGCTCGGATTGGATCACCAAAAATTGTTTGACATCTCGTCGAAATCGTCAGGCCAATGCTGGTCGCTGACGAGCTACTGTCCCGTCCCGGGACCGGTACCAGCATCGCCCGCGAACCGCGACTATCAAGCAGGATTTACCGCTGCGATGATGCTCAAGGATTTGAAATTGTCGCAGGATGCAGCAAAGGCGACCGGAACCAAAACGGAACTCGGCGGCGGCGCAGCCCGTATTTATTCGGAATATGTCGCCAGCGGCGAAGCAGCGCGCGACTTCTCCGGCGTCATTCGCTTTATCCGCGAGTGATGCGGCTTCCTAGAGTGAATGAAGTCTTGCGCAGCTCTGTAAAATTGCAGAACTCAACATCCGATTCACCGTTGCAAATAAACCTAATCTTTATGGTGTTATTTAAGCCGATTTTAGACTGGCACTCTTAGGGTGCGTCATCCGGAGCGGGGAAGACAGGGCCTCGTAACCGGGACGAATACATAAAACGCAAGGGGCGTTGAACATGAAAGCCGTCGCGAAGACGGTCGAGCCCGCCGGACGAGAGGCGCCGCTCGATCACATTAGGCCACAGTACTTGGAGGCCTTGACCTTGGTCGAACGGCTGCATCGCCGGTTGCTCGACGTGATCAAGGATGAGTTCGATCGGCGTGGCCGCTCCGATATAAATTCGGTGCAGGCACTGCTGCTGTATAATATCGGGGACAAGGAACTGACGGCCGGTGAGTTGCGCACGCGCGGCTATTACCTCGGCTCGAATGTTTCCTACAATCTCAAGAAGCTCGTTGAGATGGCGTTCCTCGATCACCAGCGTTCACGTGTTGATCGGCGTTCCGTGCGCATCAAGCTCACCGAAAAGGGCCGTGAGGTTCGCGATATCATCGAAACGCTCTACCAGAAGCACGTGCGCACTGTTGAGCAGGTTGGCGGTATCAACGCCGAAGAATTCTCCACCCTCAACAAGTCGCTGCATCGGCTCGAGCGGTTCTGGACCGACCAGATTCTTTATCGGCTCTAAATCGACTGCGGGTAGGTTGACTTGACCCCGGCTGCCCAGCGCAGCCGGGGTTTTATCGCGTCCCGACGGCGGCCGGCCGCGGGGGCCCTACATGTTGCGCCGCGCACGCTCCACAGCCCAATGCTTGGCGGTTTGTTGGCGATATGCTATTGCGGGCGCAATCCCGGACTTTCCCTGGGCATATGAGCTTTTCCGAAAACCGGTTCCCACCCCAGATCTGACCGGGGACATGTCTTTCGGGATCATGCGCCTGTTATTCGTTGGGCGCCGATCTTATCCGGCGCCAGGAGATCGTGATGTCGGCGACCAATCCCAGCCCTGCAAGCGATATCGAATCCATGTTCTCGGCGCCTTTGCGTGAGGTCGATCCTGAGATCGCAGATGTGGTCAAGCGAGAGCTCGGCCGTCAACGCGACGAGATCGAACTTATCGCTTCGGAGAACATCGTCTCGCGCGCGGTTCTGGAAGCGCAAGGCTCGGTCCTGACCAACAAATATGCGGAAGGTCTGCCTGGCAAGCGTTACTATGGCGGCTGTGAATTCGTGGATATCGCCGAGTGTCTCGCGATTGAACGCGTGACGAAATTATTCGGCTGCAAGTTCGCAAATGTGCAGCCGCACTCCGGCGCATCAGCCAATGCCGAGGTATTTTTCGCGCTGCTTCAGCCCGGCGATACATTCATGGGTCTCAATCTCGCCGCCGGCGGGCATCTGACGCACGGATCGCCTGTCAACATGTCCGGCAAATGGTTCAAGCCGGTTCCTTACGGCGTTCGCCGCGACGACCACCGGATCGATATTGAAGAAGTTGCGCGTCTGGCGCGCGAGCACAAACCGAAATTGATCATCGCCGGCGGATCAGCTTATCCGCGTATCATTGATTTCCGGGCATTTCGTGCGATCTGTGACGAGGTTGGTGCGCTGCTGATGGTCGATATGGCTCATTTCGCTGGTCTCGTTGCTGCGGGCGTGCATCCGTCACCGTTTCCGCACGCGCATGTCGTCACGACGACGACGCACAAGACGCTGCGTGGGCCGCGTGGCGGCGTCATTCTCTCAGACAATGAAGAAATCGCGCGCAAGCTCAACTCGGCCGTATTCCCCGGAATGCAGGGCGGACCTCTCATGCATGTGATCGCTGCCAAAGCGGTGGCCTTTGGCGAAGCACTGCGTCCCAGTTTCCGCACTTATGCGCGCAACGTTGTCGAGAACGCCAAGGCGCTGGCTGAGACGTTGAAATCGCACGGGCTTGATATTGTCTCCGGAGGCACCGACACGCATCTCATGCTTGTTGATTTGCGGCCGAAGCGCCTGACCGGAAAGGTTGCGGAAGACGGCACTCGGACGTGCACACATCACTTGTAACAAGAATGGCATTCCGTTCGACCCTGAAAAGCCGATGGTGACATCCGGTATTCGCCTCGGTGCGCCGGCCTGCACCACGCGCGGTTTCGGTATCGCTGAATTCCGCCAGGTCGGAGAAATGATTGTCGAGGTGCTCGACGTGCTGTCGCAGAAAAACGTCGAGGAAGATTCGCTTGTGGAAGCTGCAGTCCGGGACAAAGTAAAGGCGTTGATTGGACGGTTTCCGATCTACCAATGAGGTTTGACCGAGAGATTGCCACGGCCGTGCTGGACCCTGTAGCGGGCACCAACGCCTTGGCCAAAAATCCAGATGGGGGTGGCCGGGACGGTTGCGGCCATCGCGCGATCGCGATGCGAGGGGCCTAGCCATGCGTTGTCCGAGTTGCGGAAGCCTCGATACGCAGGTGAAGGATTCACGGCCAACGGAGGATTCCGCGGTTATCCGCCGGCGCCGCGTTTGCCTCACCTGTAATTTTCGCTTCACCACATTTGAGCGGGTGCAATTGCGCGAACTGACCGTCATCAAGCGCAATAGCCGCCGTGTGCCGTTCGATCGCGACAAGCTGATGCGGTCGGTGCAGATTGCCGTGCGCAAGCGGCCTGTCGATCCCGAACGGATCGAGCAGATGGTCTCCAAGATTGTCCGCGAGTTGGAAAGCCAGGGAGAGAGCGAAATCTCCTCGGAGGCGATCGGGGAGATCGTGATGGAGCATTTGCGTGAGCTCGACGATGTGGCCTATGTGCGCTTTGCATCCGTCTATCGCAACTTCCGCGAGGCGAAGGATTTTCGCGCAGCTCTCGATGAGCTTTCAGGTGAAGACGACAGCCGGCCTGAGGCGGGCGCCGAAAAATGAAAGCGGAATCCATAGCCACCGGAGTTGGATGATGAGCACAGGGGTTATGGAGCCCACTATCGCGCCTGA
Organism: uncultured Pseudomonadota bacterium; assembly: GCA_963702605.1. GTDB lineage: Bacteria > Pseudomonadota > Alphaproteobacteria > Rhizobiales > Xanthobacteraceae > Pseudolabrys. Next base: position 55,177 of record CAVPDI010000022.1, on the reverse strand, counting down.
CGGCGCACCAGCAAGTGACAGCCCGGGCAACGACGAACGCTTCATGCATCTCGCCCTGATGCTGGGACGCCGCAATCTTGGTCATACCTGGCCGAATCCGGCGGTCGGCGCCGTCATCGTGAAGGATGGCGTTATCATCGCACGGGGCTGGACGCAGCCCGGCGGCCGGCCGCATGCCGAAGTCGAAGCGTTGCGCCGCGCCAGGAAGGCGGCTGAGGGTGCGACGATGTATGTGACGCTCGAGCCGTGTTCACATCACGGCAAAAGCCCACCATGCGCGGATGCCATTATCCGCGCTGGAATTGCGCGCGTTGTGTCATCGATGGAAGATCCAAATCCGGACGTGGCAGGGCAGGGGCACGAACGCCTCCGCAACAAAGGTATTGTTGTCGATATCGGTCTTGGCGCGGATGCGGCGCGCCGCATTCACGCCGGCCACATGACGCGCATTGCGAAAGGGCGGCCATATGTGACGCTGAAGCTTGCTGTTTCCTCCGACGGCAAAGCGGGCCTTGCGGGCCGCAAGCAGGCGTCAATTACGGGGGAAGCTGCACGCGAGCGCGTGTTCCAGCTGCGCGCTTCAAGCGATGCTATCCTTGTCGGGATCGGCACCGTGCTTTCCGACGATCCGCAGTTGACGTGCCGTTTGCCAGGAATGTTCGAGCGCTCACCTGTGCGCGTCGTTCTCGATGCAGGACTGCGGCTTCCGTTGGCAACGTCGGTCGTCGCGACCGTGCGTGAGACTCCGACCTGGGTCTTCACGTCGCAGAAGCCTTCTGCCATTGCGGAGGAGATACTCCAGCAGAAAAACTGCAGGGTCTTTCGGGTAAATGACGCCGACGGTCGTCTCGATTTGCAGCAGGTTCTCAATGTCCTTGCTGAACAGGGCATCACGCGACTTTTGGTGGAAGGCGGTCCGACAATTGCGGCGAGTTTCGTCCAGGCCGATTTGGTTGACGAGGCCGTTCTGCTGCGGGGCCCGAAGGCGATCGGTCCCGACGGTATAGATCCGCTCGAAGGCTTGCCCCTCGACACATTGACCAGCCGGCTGATGTCACGTGGCAGCGAGACAATAGGGCCCGACACGCTCGAAATATTCGAGCGGGTGTCATGATCGGGGGATGTGTTTTTCCGGCACTGGTTTCCCGCTTATGCGGGAGTGTGCAGAGTTTGGCGGTCAAGCATCGGATTTCTTCCTGATGTTCACTGGCATTGTCAGCGACCTTGGCGAAGTGCGTTCGGTCAGCGCTCGCGCCGGCAATCTGCACCGCATCACGTTCTTCTGCGGTTACAAGCGTGCCGAGATCGTGCAAGGGGCGTCGATCGCCTGTTCAGGTGTGTGCTTGACGGTTGTAGACTCCGGAGAGGAGGGGGGCCGTGTTTGGTTTTCGGCCGACGCGGCCGATGAAACTCTGCGCGTCACGACAGTAGGGCGATGGCGGGTGGGGTCGAAGATCAATCTCGAGCGTCCACTGAAACTTGGCGATGAATTGGGCGGTCATTTGGTCGCCGGTCACGTCGACGGGATTGCTAGCGTGGTCGCGCGCGAGGACATGACCGAAATGGCGCGGTTCCTGCTGCGGCCACAAGCTGGCCTTGCCCGCTTCATCGCACCCAAGGGCTCGGTCGCTATCGACGGCGTTTCGCTGACGGTCAATGCCGCGGAAGGCGAAACATTTTCGGTGCTTGTCATTCCGCATACGCTGCGTGTCACGACGTTCGGCGCATTGCGCAAGGGTGATGATGTCAACATCGAGGTTGATACGATGGCGAGATATGCAGCGCGGCTGCTGGAAATGAAGTAGAACCTTGTCCAGGCAGGGGCCGCTTGCTACGACGCCAATCCCGGTCAGGACCATTATGGCCAAGAAAAAGCGAACCGCTAAAGAAGCTGGCAGCCTCCATATGCTGATCGTCGAGGCGCGTTTCTATGATGCCATTGCGGACGAGCTGCTGCGCGGGGCTACACGCGTACTTGATAAGGCCGGCGCGCGCTACGACCGGGTCAGCGTGCCCGGTGCATTGGAAATCCCTGCCGCCATTGCGATAAGCGCCGATGCTGCAAGGCGCCGGCGCGCGCCCTATGACGGGGTCGTGGCCCTCGGCTGCGTGATCCGTGGAGAGACGCACCATTTCGAGATTGTGGCCAATGAGTCGGCGCGCGCGCTGATGGATCTTGCGGTGAGGGAACGGCTTGCCATTGGTAACGGCATTCTCACTGTGGATAACGAGACGCAGGCGCTCGCCCGCGCGCGTCCAGCAGAGGGCGACAAGGGCGGGGCCGCCGCGCGCACTGCACTGACAATGGTCGCGCTCAAGCACACGCTCGTGTGGCGCTGATGGCGGCCGGCGCCATTCGCGACGACGATGCACGCAAGGCGAACAAGCGTGGCGCAGCCCGGCTGGCGGCGGTCCAGGCGCTTTATCAGATGGATCTCGCGGGCACCGGCATCAACGAAATTCTGGCGGAATTCGAAAGTCACTGGATCGGGCGCGAGGTCGAGGGCGAGCAATATCTGCCGGCCGAAGCGGCGTTTTTCCGTGATATCGTCTCTGGTGTTGTGCGCGAACAGCGCGAACTCGATCCATTGATCGACGAAGCGCTGTCGACAAATTGGCCGCTCAAGCGTATCGAAGCTGTTTTGCGGGCTGCGATGCGCGCCGGTGCGTATGAACTCACGCATCGCCGCGACGTGCCGGCGCGCGTGGTGGTTGCGGAATATGCCGATGTTGCCGCCGCCTTTGTAGAGCGCGATGAGACTGGCATGGTCAATGCGGTGCTTGATCACCTTGCGCGACGTTTGCGTCCGGCCGAATTCAGTCGCACCGCAGGATGATACGATGGTGTCGCGCGAAGACATGTCGGCCGAGGACCGCCTGATCGCGCGCTTTTTCGCGCCGCTTGCAACCCACCCGGGCGCGCTTGCGCTGTCTGACGACGCAGCATTCCTCACGCCTCCGCCGGGAAGCGATCTTGTCCTCAAGACCGACGCAATCATTGGCGGCGTTCACTTTTTCCCCGACGACGCTGCGCAAGCGGTTGCAAGCAAGGCGTTGCGCGTCAATCTTTCTGACCTCGCAGCCAAAGGTGCGCGGCCTCTCGGGTTCCTTCTGTCACTCGCAATTCCGAAGGCGATCGACGAGGCGTGGCTTGCCGGTTTTGCCGAAGGGTTGCGGGGCGATGCCGTGCTGTTCGATTGCCCCCTGTTTGGGGGAGATACCGATCGCACGCCAGGACCCACCACCGTTTCGATCGCGATGTTCGGCAGCGTGCCGGAAGGAACCATGGTGCGCCGGGCCGGCGCCAAGCCCGGTGACCGCGTGTTCGTGACCGGGACGATCGGCGATGCTGTGCTCGGTCTGGCGTTGCGCAACGCAGAAGCGCCGAAATGGAAATTAAGCGATGCGCAACGCAAACATCTGGTTTCGCGGTACCTTCTGCCGCAGCCGCGCAATGCACTGGCCGAGGCGGTGCGCATGCATGCTTCGGCCGCAATGGATGTCTCAGACGGCCTTGCCGGCGACTTTGCCAAATTGTGCCGCGCGTCAGGAGTTGCGGCCAGGATCAACGTGGGGAAAGTGCCGCTATCGGAAGCGGCCAAAGCCGTCATTTCGGGAGACGCTGCTATGCTTGAAACGGCGCTTTCAGGCGGCGACGACTATGAGATTGTTTGCACGGTGCCCCACGCAAAAGCCGACAGCTTTTGCGCGGCCGCAAAGAAGGTCGGGGTGGGCGTCACGGATATCGGAGAAATCATTGCTGGCTCGGGCGCCAAGTTTGAAACAGCCGAAGGCAAGGCATTCACATTTGTACGCGCCTCGTTCAGTCATTTTTGAAATGCGCGCCGAAACCCTGGCGGTCGTGCCGATCATTGCACTTGCCGAAATGACGCGAGCCGGTCTTACGGTTATAGTGCGGAAGCAAGCAACGGGAATTGGCTATGCATGACGTGACGGCGAAGCAGGCGGCGGTGACCCCGGTCGGCCAGCACCCTAACTTCCAGAAATACCACAAGCATTTTCCGACCTCGGCGTGGCTGCGGCGGCGCGCACCGCGGAATGTACCGTTATTCGCATTTGAATATGGCGATACCGGTGCAGGGAACGACGTTGGCATTGAGCACAATTGGGCCGCGCTCGATGCCGTCGAGATCGTGCCGCGGTATGGCGTCATGCCGTCACTGCCTCCCGTCGATGTCAAACTCTTTGGCCGGAGCTACGCCGCTCCGATCGGCATTGCGCCCATGGGCGGCCCGTCGCTGGTGTGGCCGGGCGCCGATCTGCTGATGGCGAAAGCCGCGCAGCGCGCGCGTGTACCCTATACGCTGAGCGTTGCCGGCGGCGCCACGATCGAACAGGCCGCCGAAGTCGCGCCCGACGTATTCTGGCTTCAGCTCTATCGGTTCTGGCACGACGACCACAAGATCGGCTTTGATCTCGTGCGGCGCGCGCAGGCGGTTGACGCCAAGGTGCTTACGCTCACGCTTGACGTGCCGGTACGCACGACGCGTTCGCGCGAGACCTATGCCGGCCTTGCGCACGAGTTTCGTCCCAACGCGCGCATGATTTACGAAATGCTGGTGCGGCCGAAATGGCTGCTCGCGCTGCTGCGCAATGGTTATCCGCGTTTTGCCACCATCAGCGACTACGCCCGTCCGGGCGCGGGAACGAATGAGATCATCGCTTACGCGCGCGCGCGCATGGGCGGGGCTTTCTCGTGGGAGGAGGTCAAGCGCTATCGTGATGCGTGGAAGGGACCTATGGCGGTGAAAGGCATTCTGCATCCTGAGGATGCCGAGAAAGCCGTCGCAGCTCGGCATCGAGGGTATCTGGGTCTCGAACCATGGCGGTCGTCAGATCGAGGCACTGGCGCCGTCGATCGATGTGCTGCCCGGCGTCGTCGCGGCAGTGGGGAAGAAGGCGACCGTTCTGCTCGATAGCGGCGTGCGCAGCGGGCAGGACGTGATGCGGGCACTCGCACTGGGTGCCAGCGCCGCTTTTGCGGGCAAGTCGTTCCTATGGGCGGTGGGCGCGCTTGGCGACGAGGGACCGGATTATCTGATCGATCTCTATATCGACGAACTGCGCGCTTCACTCGGCCAGATCGGCGCAAAATCGCCGGCCGAGGCGAGAACGGCAACCATAAGACATTCCGGCGCTTTTGATTTTGGGAGCAAACCGAAGGCGCCGCGCGCACCGCGCAAACGGTGACGGATTGATCGTTCGATCAACCGCCGAAATCGATATTTCAATTAAAATCATCCCTGATCTGCGCCCGCGACAGTAGCGATTCACTTCATCGGCCGATAAAAGGAGCGGTCTTTTGTCCGGGAGTCCTTGATGTCGGCGGTCGCCGAACCTGTCCACCACGCCTTGCCCGACGATAATCTGGCGCGGCGCAATGCGATGGTGCTGGCGGTCGCCCAGGCCCTCGCCGGCGGGAACAATACGGTCATCGTAAGCACGGCGAGCATTGTCGGCGCGGTTTTGGCGCCGGACAAAGGCCTCGCAACTCTGCCGGTGACGGCAATGGTATTCGGCATGTGGCTTGGCACGCTGCCGCTGGGCATGCTGGCCCTGAAATTCGGCCGCCGCTTCGCGCTGCAGTGCGGATCGACCTTCGGCATTCTATCGGGCTTGATTTCCTACGCGGCGGTGATGAACGGAAATTTCTGGCTGCTGCTGTTTGGCACATTCTGTGGCGGACTCTACGCCGCCGCCCACCAGTCATATCGTTTCGCTGCTGCCGATACCGCCAGCGACGCCTATCGGCCGAAGGTCGTCTCCTGGGTACTTGCCGGCGGCGTCTTTGCCGCGGTGATCGGGCCGCAGCTTGTCATTTTCACCAAGGATCTGCTGTCGCCGCACCTGTTCGCGGCGAGCTATCTCGGCCAGTCCGCTTGCGCCGTTGCGGCAGCCTTCGTCCTGCAATTCGTCAAGGTGCCACCGCTTGCACCGGCACGTCATGGCAGCGTGAGGCCGCTCGGCGAAATCCTGCGCAATTCGCGCTTCATTGTTGCGGTTGTGTGCGGCATGGCGAGCTATGGCATGATGAACATGGTGATGACGTCAGCACCGCTTGCGATGGTCGGCTGCGGACATTCGGTGACCGACGCGACACTCGGCATCCAGTGGCATGTACTGGCCATGTACGCGCCGAGTTTCATTACCGGCGCACTGATCGCCCGTTTTGGGGTCGAGCGGATCACCGGAATAGGGCTGGCCCTGATCGGCGTTACCGCCGTCATCGGCATTTCCGGAATCACTGTTGCGCATTTCTGGAGCGCGCTGGTGGTGCTCGGCATCGGCTGGAACCTTGCCTTTATCGGGGCCACCACAATGGTGACGCAATGCCACCGGCCTCATGAACGCAACAAGGTGCAGGCGTTCAATGACTTTCTGATATTCGGCAGCATGGCGCTCAGTTCATTTTCGTCCGGCCAGCTGCTTGAATATTTCGGCTGGGCGACGATCAACGAGGTGATCTTTCCGACCATTTTCGTGGCCGGGGCGCTATTGCTGTGGCTCGCGCTGCGGCACCGGCTCTCGACGGTCTGACCGCGCGGTTTCACCGCCCGGCACGAATAGCCGGCTGCCGTTGGGCCTACCCCGTGACCGGGTAATCCGGCTCAGCGCCCGTACCACGGCACCCGGACACGGGCCCGCCCGGGACAATTTCCGCGTTGCACACCGTGCAGGATTTTGGCTATATCCGCGCGCTTACCGGTCGGGGTGAAGCGCCCTTAAAGCGGCCATCCTCGACGCTCCTGGCGCCGGCGGGAGCGTTCGTCCCGCCAGCACCATTTAAAATCGGGGAAAATGGCCACCATGACGACTTTGTGGTTGATCGTCGGCTGCGGGGTGCTCGCGATCGTTTATGGCATCTGGGCGATCCAATCGGTGCTGAGCGCCGATTCCGGCAGCAAGCGGATGCAGGAAATTTCCGAAGCCGTGCGCGAGGGCGCGCAGGCCTATCTCAAGCGCCAATACACCACCATCGGCATTGTCGGCGTGGTGATCTTTGTCATCATCGGGTTCACGCTCGGCTGGCTGGTCGCGGTCGGATTTGCAGTCGGCGCTATCCTGTCGGGTGCGACAGGTTTTATTGGCATGAATGTTTCGGTGCGCGCCAACGTGCGGGTAGCACAGGCGGCCACCAAGTCACTGGCCGGAGGGCTGGAACTCGCCTTCAAGTCAGGCGCCATTACCGGCATGCTGGTCGCAGGCCTCGCATTGCTCGGCGTCACCCTTTATTTCGGATTCCTTACCGGCACGATGCATAAGGCGGCCAACGACCGGACGGTGATCGACGCAATTGTCGCGCTTGGTTTTGGCGCGTCTTTGATTTCGATCTTTGCCCGTCTTGGCGGCGGAATCTTCACCAAGGGCGCCGACGTCGGCGGCGATCTGGTGGGCAAAGTGGAAGCGGGCATTCCGGAAGACGATCCGCGCAATCCGGCAACCATCGCCGACAACGTTGGCGATAACGTTGGTGACTGCGCCGGCATGGCGGCTGATCTGTTCGAGACCTATGCGGTGACAATCGTCGCCACCATGGTGCTGGCTTCTATCTTCTTCTCCAGCACGCCAATTCTGCTCAACATGATGACGTATCCGCTCGCTATCGGCGGCGCCTGCATCATCACATCGATCATCGGAACGTTCTTCGTGCGGCTTGGCCGCAACAAATCGATCATGGGGGCGCTGTATAAGGGCTTTATCGCTTCGGCGGTGCTCTCGCTCGTTGCAATCTGGTTTGTTACCGATTCTCTGATCGGCATGGGCCCGATTGCGGGCGTGCCCTACACCGGCGAAGCGCTTTACATTTGCGCCGTCGTCGGCCTGGTGGTGACCGGCCTGATCATCTGGATCACCGAATACTACACCGGCACCAATTTCCGCCCGGTGAAGTCGATCGCTGCGGCCTCGGTCACCGGCCACGGCACCAACGTCATCCAGGGTTTGGCGATTTCGCTCGAATCGACTGCGTTGCCGGCCATTGTGATCATTGCAGGCATTCTCGTTGCTTATGCGCAGGCGGGATTGTTTGGCATTGCGATCGCGGTCACCGCGATGCTGGCCCTCGCCGGCATGGTAGTTGCGCTCGATGCATTCGGGCCGGTCACCGACAATGCCGGCGGCATTGCCGAAATGGCGGGGCTGCCGAAAAACGTGCGCAAGTTTACCGACGCGCTCGATGCGGTCGGCAACACCACCAAGGCGATCACCAAGGGTTATGCCATCGGTTCCGCAGGCCTTGGCGCGCTGGTGTTGTTCGCGGCCTATAACCAGGACCTGCTGTTCTTCAGCAAGAATGCCGCGACGCATCCGTATTTCCAGGGCATCCAGCTCGACTTCGCACTGACCAATCCGTACGTTGTGGTCGGTCTCTTGTTCGGTGGTCTGCTGCCCTATTTGTTTGCGTCGATGGGCATGACCGCGGTCGGCCGTGCTGCCGGCGCAATTGTCGAGGAAGTACGCCGTCAGTTCCGCGCAAAGCCCGGCATCATGAAGGGCAAGGACAAGCCGGATTATGGGCGCGCAGTAGACATGCTTACCAGGGCAGCGATCAAGGAAATGATTGTCCCTTCGCTGTTGCCGGTGCTGTCACCGATCGTTTGCTACTTCGCCATTTATTTCATCGCGGGCGGCGGAGCCGCCGGCAAATCGGCCGGGTTCTCGGCAGTTGGTGCCATGCTGCTCGGCGTCATCGTCACCGGCCTGTTCGTCGCGATCTCAATGACCTCCGGCGGCGGTGCGTGGGACAACGCCAAGAAATATATCGAGGACGGCCATTACGGCGGCAAGGGCTCGGACGCCCACAAGGCCGCGGTGACGGGCGATACTGTCGGAGATCCATACAAGGACACAGCCGGGCCGGCTGTGAATCCGATGATCAAGATCACCAACATCGTCGCGCTGTTGCTGCTCGCGGTTCTGGCACACTGATCTTCGCAATTAAGCGATAAGGGCCCGCCTGCGTGCGGGCCCTTTTCCATCGAGGCATCGCCTTATAGATGCACGCCGACGTTCTTGAAAATGTTGCGCAGATAGCTCAATTCCTGGCCACCGGTCGGTGTTGTCTGCGAATAGAAGTCGAAAATCTTTCCGTCCTTCAGACCGTAGTTTGCGAGTCTTGTTACCCTGCGATCCTTGTCGAAATAGACCGCGATAACGCGTTGGTCGATGACCTCATGGGGCATGAAGGCGGCCGAGCGCTGCGCTTTCTGCGAGATGTAATAGAAGGCATCGCCATTGACGGTGGCGACCGTGGAGGGGGTGCCAAGCACGATCAATACCTGTTCTTGCGTAGCGCCGACCGGGACCTGTTCAAGTGCGCCTTCCGGCAACACATAACCGCGCTGCAGGGTCTCGGTCGTGCTGCCACAGGCCGCGAGAACAAGCGCAGCCGCAAGGGTCGCGGCAAGGCGGAGGGCATGCTTTCTACGGCGCACGGTCTTCGACCCCAGAATGCGAATGCATTATTTCGTTCTTGCAACGGCAAGGGCGTTGACGTAACGCGGCAAACCGCAAGAGCCCCCGACCAGACCCAATGAAATTACCCCTGTTTCGCCGCAGCGCGCGGCAAAACACCATTTCGACCCTGTATGGCACGATCGTGGCGCAGGCGCGATTGCCCTGTTTTTATCGCGAATACGCAGTCCCGGACACCGTTGATGGGCGTTTCGAGCTTTTGGTAATGCATCTTGCCCTGGTGCTCAGCCGTCTGGAGGAAGGAACCCGCGGTACGGAACCTAGGCCAATCGCTGTTCGACCATTTCTGCAACGATATGGACCATAATTTGCGGGAAATGGGCGTCGGCGACCTTGCGGTGCCAAAGCAGATGCAACGGATGGGTGAAGCCTATTACGGCCGCGCTCAGGCCTATCGGAAAGCGCTGGGGGCAGCAGGCGAAGAGCCGCTGATAGAGGCGATAATGCGGAATATATATGCTCGTGCAGCGCCCGGCCGGCCTGCAGCCGCGCGACTTGCGGCCTATATTCGGGAAGCGGTACGTGACCTTGAGGGGCAATCGGCATCGGCTTTCCTCGCAGGAAAGGTCCTTCTGCCAAATCCGTCGGTTACGGTTCTTGTTGAGGATAAGGCACGGCTGTCAGAAGACTGATAACTTATGGAAAAAGCCAAAAATCCATGGAGTTTGCCTGTGGTCGTGGAGGATATTCCGGAAACGGGCCTTCATATCGACGCTGAGGCCCCTGCGGAGGTTCGGCCGCAACTGGCAAAGCTTGCCGGCCTGCGAAGCCTGCCTCGCATTTCAGGAACTTTTGACCTCATGCGCCAGGGCGCCGGCGTGCGCATTGCAGGCCGCGTCAACGCTCGGGTCGGCCAAATATGCGTTGTCACGCTCGAACCTATCGAGAGCGATTTGGAAGAGCCAGTCGATCTTGTTTTTGCCCCGGCGGCGGCGAGCGAGACCGCCGACCATGGTAGTGCCGACGGCAAGACCTCCGACAAGGATCCACCCGAGCCTCTGATTGACGGCCGGCTCGATCTTGGCGCGGTGGCGACCGAATTCCTTCTCCTCGGCATCGATCCATACCCTCGCAAGGCCGGAGCGCAATTTGGCGCCCTGAAATCTGACGACGACATCGCGCGTCCTTTCGCCGCCCTAGAAGCGCTAAAAAAGCGTATGGGCGACGGTTAGTCGGAAACGAATGGGCTGGGGAATGGGCGATTTGGACAATCGGCTTGTTTGGCGTGGCCGACCGGTTATGGTCGCCGCCGTGCGTCGATTTAGTATGACCATGCTGCCGGTGCGCCAATCAACGCCGCCACGAGCGAACCATGCCGGATAAGGTTCGCATTGCGCTTGATGCCATGGGCGGCGACCATGGCGCGGCAGTCATTCTGCCTGGCGCCGACGTTTCGCTCACCCGTCATCCCGACATTGAATATCTCTTGTTCGGCAACAGCGCCGCCGTCGAACCGGTACTCGCCGGCTTGCCCCGTCTAAAGGCGAAATCGAAACTCGTTCACACCGACGTCGCGATCCGCATGGACGACAAACCGAGCCAGGCGCTGCGCTATGGCCGATGGAAATCGTCCATGTGGCTTGCGATCGACGCGGTAAAAAAAGGCGAAGCCGACGTCGCGGTTTCCGCCGGCAATACCGGCGCGTTGATGGCGATGGCGCGCTTCAATCTCAAGATGATCGAAGGCATCGAACGGCCGGCGATTGCGGCCCTGTGGCCGACGCTGAAAGGTGAATCCGTCGTGCTCGATGTCGGCGCGTCGATCGGCGCCGATGAGGCGCACCTGGTCAACCTTGCAGCGATGGGGAGCGCGATGGCCCGGGTGCTGTTCGATATCGAGCGCCCAACGGTCGGTCTGCTGAACATAGGAGTGGAAGAGGTCAAAGGCCTCGAGCAGGTGCGCGAGGCGGGGCGCATTTTACGCGAAGGTCAATTTCCGCACTTTGACTATCACGGATTTGTCGAAGGCGATGACATCGGCAAGGGTGTTGTAGATGTGGTTGTCACCGAAGGTTTTGCGGGAAATATTGCGTTGAAAACGGCGGAAGGTACCGCGCATCAGCTGACATCTTATTTGCGGGCCGCGATGAATCGCACGTGGGCGGCTCGTCTCGGATACGTCCTCGCGCGGCAGGCCTTTCACACGCTGCGTGAAAAGATGGATCCACGCAAGTCGAACGGCGGCGTATTCCTTGGCCTCAACGGAATCGTCATCAAGAGTCATGGTGGCGCCGACGCCGAAGGAACGGCCTCCGCCATCGACATGGGTTATGACATGGTGCGCTATGAATTACTCGCCAAGATAGGGCAATCGATGGCGCGCGACCTGCTGGCAAGAACGACAGCGCGACAGGCGGGCGGGGCAGGCTCGTGACGATGCTGCGTTCGATTGTGCTCGGCTGCGGCAGCTATCTTCCTGCGCGCATTGTCAGTAACGACGAACTCGCGCGCACGGTGGCGACGACCGATGAATGGATAGTGCAGCGGACCGGCATCCGCGAGCGCCACATCGCTGCGCCCGGCGAATTGACATCCGACCTTGCGCTTCAAGCGGCGCGTGCGGCGCTCGCCAATGCGCATGTCGAGGAGAACTCGATCGACCTGATCGTGCTGGCGACATCAACGCCGGACCAGACTTTTCCCGCCACGGCCGTGTCGGTGCAATCCGGCCTGGGCATCACTCACGGCGCGGCCTTTGACCTGCAGGCGGTTTGCTCGGGTTTTGTTTATGCGCTGCAGGTGACGGACGCCCTACTGCGGACAGGCGCCTACAAGCGCGCGCTTGTCATAGGCGCCGAAACCTTTTCGCGCATCCTCGACTGGAACGACCGCACCACCTGCGTGCTGTTTGGTGACGGCGCCGGCGCACTGGTCCTGGAAGCTCAGCCGCAGCCGGGGACGCGCGAGGATCGCGGCCTGCTCACCACGCACCTGCGTTCCGACGGCCGGCACAGGGCCAAGCTCTATGTTGATGGCGGGCCATCGTCGACGCAAACCGTCGGCCACCTGCGGATGGAAGGCCGCGAGGTCTTCAAGCACGCGGTCGCCATGATTACCGACGTGATCGAGGACGCCTTCAAGGCGACCGGCTATTCTGCGACCGACATAGACTGGTTTGTGCCGCACCAGGCCAACAAGCGCATCATCGATGGGTCCGCGCACAAGCTCGGCATTGCACCCGAAAAGGTGGTGGTGACCGTGGATCGCCATGGCAATACCTCGGCGGCATCCATTCCGCTGGCCTTGTTTGATGCCTTGGCCGATCGACGGATCAAGCGGGGAAACCTGGTCCTGCTCGAGGCCATGGGTGGGGGGTTCACATGGGGATCGGCGCTGCTGCGGTGGTAAAAGTCGCCGCCTACAGGGGCGCCGCCAAGAGCCAGATCTCATCACAATTCTTAACGGCCCCGTTGACCCCTACCGTTCATCCTAATATCCTCGATAATTCAGCGGGATACCTTCGCCGGGGGCAGGGCAGGCGATGACCGGAAAAACTGTGACGCGGGCCGACTTGTGCGAGGCGGTCTATCAAAAGGTCGGCCTTTCTCGCACGGAATCGGCAGCTTTGGTCGAGTTGGTGCTCAAGGAGATCACCGACTGTCTGGAGCGTGGCGAAACCGTGAAGCTGTCCTCTTTTGGCTCTTTTGTTGTCCGAAAAAAGGGCCAGCGGATCGGCCGCAACCCGAAAACCGGCAAAGAGGTGCCAATTTCGCCGCGACGCGTTATGGTGTTCAAGCCGTCAGCGATTCTCAAGCTGCGCATTAACAATGGCGCCGCTGAGCCAGGCTGAGCCGAAACAGTCGGTCGCGTATCAGCGTTAGACCCTAATCACGGAGTGACGCCGCTTTGGACAGCAAGGCGCCTGACGCATTTCGCACCATCAGCGAGGTGGCAGAAGACCTCGACCTGCCGCAGCACGTCCTGCGGTTTTGGGAAAGCCGGTTTCACGAGATCAAACCGATGAAGCGCGGCGGTGGCCGCCGCTATTACCGGCCGGACGACATCGACCTTTTGCGTGGCATTCGCCACCTGCTTTACGGCGAGGGCTACACCATCCGGGGCGTGCAGCGAATCTTGCGCGAGCAGGGTTCGAGATTTGTTCAGGAGGTATGGCAGGAGGGCGCACCGCAGCCGCCGCATGGCGTGGTCGAGAACGAAGAGTTAGTAGAGGAAACAGAGATCGAGGTGGCCATCCTGTCGGATGACGAGGGCGGATTGCGCGGCAGGCTTTCGTCCCTGATCGGCCATGATCTTGGTGACCGGCAGGATGATGCCACAGCCCGGACCGATCCCCCGCTCACTAGCGCGCCGGTGCCGCGCGTTGATCCCGACGATCGTGCGCTCCACGCCGTTTCCGCCTCCGGCCACCCAGGACCTTCGGTCGAGCCGGCTCCGACTTTGCGTCAGGCATCGTCCCCCACGGCGGAGGACGGCCTCGCGCGCGAGGATTTGCACAAATTGCACGCCGCCCTCCATGAGCTTGTTGAGTGCCGCAAGCTCATTGATGCGGTGGTCACGCGGCCGCACTAATCTCGGCTTTCCGCTCTCGCGCAATGAACCAAACGGACATGGTGCACGACCAATGGCCGTGTAGAATGACTGCGTGCATTTCCGGAGGCTGAGGGGCATCATGCGGAACGCTGCTAGGGCCGCATCGCTTGCGATGGCGACTGTCGTTGGCGCGCTGACGCCTGCGCTCGGCCAATCGGTCAGCAACCCACCGCCGCCGGTCATTGTCACCCATGGAGGGACGATCACGCCGCTCGGCGGCTTTGTAATCGGCTCGATCGGGTGCGCGGCTATTTCGCCGATGATCGGCACCATGATACTCGGTCGCGAGCTTACGATCAGCGAAGCCTACCATACGACCCTAGGCTGCTTCCTTGGGCCGGCCGGATGGCTTCTGGCCGACGCGTTTTTCCCGCCTACCGTCACGGTCCAACCGCGGCCAGGAAATCAGGCGCGCGGACCGAGACGGGCCGCGCGTGGCCGTCACTTCAATATCCCGCCGGCCGGCGAGACCCGATTTGTGGCGAATGAATTGCTGCTCGAATTTGCGGACAACGTCACCGCACAGACGCGTGCCAATCTTGCGCGCACCCTGCAGCTCACGCAACTCGAGACACAGAGATTCGCCTTGACCGGCCAGACCATTGAGCGCTGGCGCATTGATGGAACGCGATCGGTGCCGGATACGCTGCGTCTGATCTCGCGCAATTTCCCGGGCGTGTCCATGGGACAGGCAAACATGGTCTATATCGGCGCCCAGACGCAAACCTCGCCGCAAAACACCGATGCGGGCGCCGCGCAATACGTCGTCGGCAAGCTCCATCTTCTCGAAGCCCACCGCGTCAGCAATGGCGACGACGTCGTTGTCGCCGTGATCAATTCGAAGATCGATACGAGCCATCCGGATCTTGCCGGTGTGATCGCCGACGAATATGACGCGGTCGGCACGCCGGCAACGCCGCATTCTCACGGCACGGCGATGGCCGGAGCAATCGCGGCGCACAGCAAGCTGATTGGTGTTGCGCCGAAAGTAAGATTGCTGGCCGTGCGGGCTTTTTCGGGTACTGGCGAAAGTGCGCAGAGCACAACATTCACCATCCTCAAGAGCCTGGATTGGGCGGCGAGCAGGAATGCCCGCATCATCAACATGAGTTTTGCCGGCCCTGCCGACACGCTTGTGCGGGAGATGCTGCTCAAGGCGAATGCGCGTGGGATCGTCCTGATTGCCGCCGTCGGTAATGCCGGTCCGCGCTCACCGCCGCTATATCCTGCCGCCGATGCAGGCGTGATCGGCGTGACCGCGACCGACGCCGCGGACAAGGTGATGCCGCAGGCAAACCGCGGTCCACAGGTTGCGATTGCCGCGCCTGGTGTGGAAATTCTCGCGGCCGCGCCGGATAGCAAATATCAGGTCACGTCGGGCACATCTGTGGCCGCGGCACATGCGACCGGAGTGGCCGCCTTGCTGCTTGCGGCACAGCCCAAGCTCACGCCGGCACAGGTCCGCGCGGATCTGGTGCGCGGCGCCCGCCGCATTCCGGGCAAGCGCAACGAGGTCGGTGCGGGCGAAATCGATGCCTTCGCTGTGGTCAATCTCAGCGCGCAAATAGCCGGTGGGGCCTTTCTTCTGCTAGGTAAGGACGCCTGCCATTCTACTGGATCGATTGCCATGACCGCCCCGGATTCCCTGCTTGTCGAGCGGCCTTCGAGCGATATCGTCGTGTTGAAAATCAACCGTCCGCAGGTGCGCAACGCACTCAACCTGGATGTGCGCACGCGCCTTGCCGACGAAATCGCCCGTTGCGGTGCCGACAGCGCCGTGCGCTGCGTGATCGTGACCGGCTCGGATATCGCCTTTGCGGCCGGTGCCGATATTGGCGAGATGGCGGATGCGGGCCCGGTCGAGGTCATGGCGCGCAATGTGCAGAAATACTGGCGCGCGATCATGGACTGCCCGAAGCCGCTGATCGCCGCGGTTGAAGGCTTTGCTCTCGGAGGCGGGCTTGAGCTCGCTTTGTGCGCCGACATCATTGTCGCTGGCGAAGGTGCCAAACTCGGCCTGCCTGAGGTCAAAGTCGGAATTCTTCCCGGCGGCGGCGGCACGCAAAAGCTGGCCCGCCTCGTCGGCCGTCATCGCGCCATGTTGCTGATCATGACCGGCAAGATGTTCAGTGCTGCAGAAGCACATGCCATGGGCGTCATCAGCGAGGTCGCGCCGGCCGGCCAGGCTCTCGCGCGCGCCCTTGAAATCGCGCGCGAGATCGCCGCGATGCCGGCAATCTCGATCATGCAGATCAAGGAAATCATCAATGCGGGGCTTAATGCACCGCTCGAAACCGCGTTGATGCTGGAGCGCAAGGCTTTCCAGTTGCAGTTTGCCACGCGCGACCAGAAGGAAGGCATGCGCGCCTTCATTGAAAAGAGAAAACCCAAATTCGAGGGACATTGAAGCGTGGCATTCGATCTGTCCCGGCCGGATCTCGTTGCCGCGGTGTTCGGCGCCGGCACCATGGGTCGCGGCATCGCGCAGTTATGCGCGCAGGCCGGACTTAAGACGCTGCTGTTCGATTCGCGCGACGGCGCGGTCAAAGAGGCTATCAGCGCGATCGAAAAGGGGCTCGACGGCCAGGTGTCGAAAGGACGCCTGACTTCCGAAGTGAAACAGGTCACGCTTGGCCACCTGAAGCCAACGGCGACTCTCGATGAGGTCGAGGATGTCGGCATCGTCATCGAGGCCATCGCGGAAAATCTCGACGCCAAGCGCGAACTGTTCCGCGGCCTCGAAAAACGGCTGGCCGCTCATGCCGTGCTTGCCACCAATACTTCCTCGCTTCCCGTGACTGCGGTTGCGGCGGATTGCGCGCGCCCCGAACGCGTTGCCGGCCTGCATTTTTTCAATCCGCCGCCGGTGATGAGATTGGTGGAGGTCATCGGCGGGCTTCGTACCGCGCCGGCCGTAGTCGAGGCGCTCATTGGTTTCGCGCGGCGGATCGGCAAGCACCCTGTGGTCGCGACCGATACGCCAGGTTTCATCGTCAACCATGCAGGCCGTGCTTACGGCCCTGAGGCCTTACGTATTGTGGCGCAGGGCATCGCCAGTCCCCACGAAGTCGATCTCCTGATGAAAGAGGCAGCCGGCTTTCGGATGGGCCCGTTCGAACTGCTCGATCTTGTCGGCGGCGATGTCACCCATGCGGTGATGGTGAGCATCTTCGAACAGTATTTCGGTGAGCCGATGTATCAGCCATCAGCGGAGATGGCAGTACGGGTCGCCGGCGGGCTGCTCGGCCGCAAGTCGAAACAGGGCTTTTACAGTTACGAGCAGGCGCCCATCGCAAGCCCGCCGACAGTTTCAGTGCCTGCACAGCCGCCGCCGTCGTCGGTCTGGGTTGCCGACGAAGACGGCGGTGGCGACCTCGCCGATTGGCTCAAACGTTCTGGCGCCAAGGTTCATCTTGGCGGAAAGCCCCCTGCAAGACATTTTGTGCTTTGTCACCCCTCTGGGAGAGGATGCGTCACATGCGGCTGTGCGCCTCAATCTCGATCCGACGCGGACGGTTGCAGTCGACATGTTTGGCCGGTTCAGCGGTCGGCGCACGGTGATGAAAACCCCGCTCACTCGGCGTGAGAACTCTCGGTGCGGCTATCGCTGTCTTATCCGCTGGGGATGTGCGGGTCACGGTGATCAGAGACAGTCCCGGTTTTGTCGTGCAGCGTCTTCTGTCGATGATCGTCAATGTCGGGACCCGCATTGCAGAACTGCGCATTGCCGCGCCGGCGATATCGACACCGGAGTTGAACTCGGTCTCAACTATCCGCAGGGCCCGTTTGCGCTCGGCAATAAGCTCGGCCCCCTTCGCGTGCTCGCCGTTCTCGACGGCATGCATGCCATCACGCACGATCCGAAATATCGCGCCACGGCCTGGCTGCGCCGGCGCGCGCGCCTTGGCGCGCCGCTGGAAACGCCCGACTGACGGGTTTTCTGGCCGTCCTAGGTCTAGGCGCTGCGATAGAGTTTCGTGAGCACGAATTCGCGGTGACCGAGTGCCTCGGCGGCAGTCAGGCGGCCGTTCGCGGTGCGCATGATCATTTCGATCAAGGCGTCACCCGCCTGCGAAATTGTCATCTCGCGCCGCAGGATGCCGGAAACGTCGAGGTCGATGTGTTCCGACATGGTCCGTACGGTGCGCGGATTGCCGGAAATCTTGATCACGGGCACGATTGGATTGCCGATCACATTGCCCTGGCCGGTCGGGAACGTGTGCACGGCGTAACCTGCGGCTGCCATCAGCGTCACGCATTCAGCGGCCGCCGATGATGTGTCCATGTAGTAAAGCCCGGGTCCGCGCGCCGGCGCTTCGGCCGGCTTGAGCACGTCGATATATTTGCACTGGCGGCCGATCTTTTCGAGATTGCCGAGCGCCTTTTCCTCGATGGTGGTGAGGCCGCCTGCGATATTGCCCTTGGTTGGCTGCGATTCCGAAAGATCGTCGGTCTTGTGCGCCTGAATGACGTCATCTTCGTACGCCTGCCAGGTCTTCATCCATTTTTCGCCGATCTCCGGCGAAATCGCGCGCGCTTTGGCAAGATGCTCGGCACCGGTAATTTCCGACGTTTCGCCGAACACGCCGTGGATTCCCCTGGGGATGAGCTTGTCATACATGTTGCCGACGGTCGGGCAGGAGGCGAGTCCGGTCGTTGTGTCGCTCTCGCCGCATTTGGTCGAGATCCAGAGTTCGGAAAGGTCGCATTCCTCGCGCTGCAGTTCGGATGCCTTCTGCAGATAATCCTTTGCGGCGCGTGCCGCCTTGGCGATGGTGTTGATGTCGCCGTTGAGCTCTATGCCGAAGCCGGTTACAGGCTTGCCGGTCTTGGCGATCCCGTCGACGACGCGCTTCGTCCACCCATCCTCAATGCCAATGACGATGCAGGCCGCAACATTGGGATTTGCGCCCGTGCCGATGATGGTGCGGAAAAAGGTTTCGAGGTCTTCGCCGAATTGCAGCCGGCCATAGGCATGCGGAATTGCCAGCGTGCCCTTGATGTTATTGCCGACCGCTTCGCATGCGGCGTTCGACAGATCATCGAGCGGCAGGATCACAACATGGTTTCTTACGCCGACGCGACCGTTTTCGCGCCGCCACCCCATGAATTTCATGTTCGACTTTCCGTTACTCTTCGTCATGTCACCACCGCTTGGTCTTGAGATTATGGACGTGAACGTGTTCGCCCTTTGCGATATCGGCTACAGCCTTGCCGATGTCCTGGCCGTATTTCCAGACGGTGTCACCCTTCTTGATGTCGGTGAGCGCGATCTTGTGGCCGATCGGCACATCCATTTTCGCCTTGAGCGGGAACGAAAAGTCGTCGGCGGTCACCACGCAGAGCATGTCGGTTCCGGCTTTGAGGCCTTCAACGGCGACAACTCCAACGGTGTCCTTTTTCTCGTGCACAAGCAGTTGCGGGATTGTCATTGTGGAATTCCAATTTCTGGCGTTGCACGCCGTTTTATAGGAGCGCGCACCCACAAGCCAAGCATTCGTTCCGGGACCGGGCGATTGCGGGAACGTAAAATTCAATGTCGACAGTCGCTCACAAAATCGCTAGCCTTTGAGGTGAGACAATCCGTCGCCTCAATATCTGCCACCACAAGATATTTGCCTTGAACGTTGAAGGTGAAATTTCGGTTGCTGCACCGCGGGAAGCGGTGTTCAAGGCGCTTAGCGACGCGCCGTTCTTTGCGTCGTGCATCGACGGTGTCCGCGATCTCACGGAAATCGATGCCACGCATTACGATGCCGTGCTGGAAACACGCATTGCCTACATGCGATTCACCTTCAGGGTTACGGTTGAGATGAGCCTGGTCTCACCGCCTGAGACTATCGAGGCCAAAGTTGAGGGCATGCCGATGGGCGTGGTCGGCCGGTTTACCGCAACAGCGACAACCAGGCTTTCGGAGGGCAGGGGCGGCACCCTGATCCGGTACGCGATTGATGCGACCTTGACCGGGAAACTGGGTAGCATGGGGCAGCCGGTACTCAAGGCGAAGGCCAGAGAAATGGAACGGCAATTCGGCGAGCGGATCGTGGCTGCTTTTGCGCCGGGCGGGGCGAGGGCAACCATATGACCCCTTTCGAACTTGCGGAGCCGGCTTCGCTAAAGGAGGCCATTGCCCTCATTGACCCGGATGATCCGGACGTACGCCCCATTGCCGGCGGCACGGCACTGATGCTGATGATGAAAGCCGGCGTCTTCCGGCCGCGGCGTCTCGTGAGCCTGCGCAAGCTCGGTGCCGGCTTCGCGCAGATTACAGCCACGCGTGACGGCGGCCTCGCCATCGGCGCACTCACGCCGCTTTCCGTGCTTGAGCATTCGGCTGAAGTCGCCCGCCATGCGCCGGTGATCGTTCGTACCATGCGGCGTCTGTCGAATACGCGCGTGCGCAATGTCGCGACTGTGGGGGGAGCCCTTGCGCATGCCGACCCACATATGGACCTGCCGCCGGCTCTGATCGCACTCGGCGCCACCATCAAGATCGCCGGCCCAAGAGGCGAGCGGGCGATGCCCGTCGAAGACCTGCTTACCGGCTATTACGAAACTGCGCTTGGCCGCAACGAGCTGATCACCGGGTTGCATATTCCGCCACAGGGCACAGCGCGTGCGGTCTACTACAAGGTCACGGCCGGATCTGCCGACGACTGGCCGGCGCTTGGCGTTGCCGCTGCGATCGATAGCGACAGCGGGGACCGTAAAATCCGCGCGCATCGTTGTAAGCGCGGCAACCACGAAAGCGATGCGGCTCAAATCGGCGGAATTGGTGCTCGTCGGCGGCAAGCCCGATGATAAGACGATCGCCGGACTGGCTGATGCGGCCGTCAAAGAGGCCGATGTCATGGCCGATTTGCGCGGTTCGGCGTCATACAAGCGAGAGCTCCTGCGTGTCTATGTGGCGCGCGCCGTGCGCGCTGCAATGCGGGAGGTAGCGTGATGGCCGCGACCGCTGCCGGCGCTCAGGTTGGCCGATCGCTGCCTCGCATCGAGGCACGCGAAAAAGTCACCGGCCGCGCTGAATACACACACATCATGCAAGTGCCCGGGCATGCTGCATGCGCGGATTTTTCGCAGCACCGTGGCACATGGCCGTATCAAGGCAGTGGATGTCAGTGCGGCGCGTCAGTTGCCAGGGGTCTTTGCCGTCTACACCAGCGGACGACGTGCGCAAGGTAATCCCGGATCCGTATTACGGTCCGGCGTTTCACGATCAGCCGATCCTTGCCATCGACAAGGTGCACTTTGTCGGGGAGCCGGTTGCGGTCGTGCTTGCGAGCGATCCGCATGTCGCAGAGCAGGCGGTACAGCAGATTATTGCCGACTACGAAGAATTGCCCGCGGTTTTCGACGAGGTCGAGGCGGCGGAAAACAAGATAGTGGTACACGACGAACTCAAGCCCGCCGGGACTTTCGCCGATCTCAAGCACCTCAAGGGCCGCAAGGGCACCAATATTGCTCTCGATTTCAGGTTGCGGCGTGGCGATGTGGACAAGGCCTTCGCTTCCGCGACACACGTGTTCGAACATACCTTCCGCACCCAGAAGGTGCTGCATCTCGCGCTCGAACCATTCGCATCGATTGCCGACTATCGCGACGACGGCGTAACCATTCATTCCTCCGCGCAGGGGCCGTCATTTGTGCGCACTGAAATTGCACGGCTGCTTGGCTGGCCGGAAAATCGCGTGCGCGTGAAAGTGCCGTATCTCGGCGGCGGCTATGGCGGCAAGCTCTACATCAAGATGGAAGCGCTTGCGGTCGCCCTGTCGATGCTCGCGCGCCGGCCGGTGAAAGTCGCGCTCACCATGGAAGAGCAGTTCTACACGATCACCAAGCACCCGAGCACGTTTCCGCATCAAGAGCGGCGTCGACAAGGGCGGCCGTATCATCGCGCGCAAATGCGAAATCTGGTGGAACGGCGGCGCCTATGCGGATATCGGGCCACGCGTGACGCAGAAATCGGGCTTCACCGCTGCCGGCCCCTACGACATCGACAATGTCTCGATCGATTCCTACGCGCTCTACACCAACCTGACGCCGGCGGGTGCGCTGCGCGGCTTCGGCATTCCGCAGCTGGTCTGGGCCTATGAGAGCCACACCGATATGATCGCGCGCGCACTCAAGCGTGATGCGCTCGACTTCCGGAAATTGAACCTGCTGCGCGAGGGGCGTCCCCAGGCGACCGGTACGATCCTTAAAGACGCAGCGATCGAGAAAGTGCTCGACCGCATCGCAGATCGGCTCGACTGGAAAGCCCCGTTCGACCGCGGCAGGGGCACGATCCGGCGTGGCCGCGGCCTTGCGGTTGCGCTCAAGGCGGTCATTTCGCCGACGACATCGGTCGCAATCGTCAACATTTCCGCCGACGGCAGCACAACCCTGTATTGCGGCACCGTCGATATGGGGCAGGGCTCCGATACGGCGATGGCACAGATGGTCGGCGAGGTGCTCAACGTGCCGGCCGAAACGGTGCGCGTGGTGCCGCGCGACACCGATGTCACGCCCTATGATATGGGCACGCTCGGCTCGCGCTCGCTCTTCCATATGGGGCACGCAGTGCGGCTGGCGGCGGAAGACGCGCGCGCCAGAATTGCCGCGATGCGCCGCGAAGTGGGCGAGGCTGAAGGCAGCAATACGCCGCTCGCTGATCTGTTTCGCAAGCGCTACGGCATGCAGGCGGGAAACATCGTCGGCACCGGCACTTACAAGCCGGATTATATCCCGCCGGATTCCGAAGGCCTAACCACGAATGCAACGCCCTTCTGGATGGTCGCGGGCAGCGGTGTGGAAATCGAAGTCGATACCGAGACCGGCCAGGTCCGCATCACGCGTCTGATCAATGTTGCCGATGTCGGCCGGCCGATCAATCCGCGCATTGTCGAAACGCAGCTGTCGGGCGCTTCGCTGATGCAGATCGGCTTCTCCATGTTTGAGAAAATGCATATCGACGGCGGGCAGGTCACCAATGCCTCGCTCGCCGATTACAAGATTCCCGGCATCCACGACGTGCCGCCGATCATGGAAAACGAGGTGGTCGATGCCTATCAGAGCAATGGCCCGTTCGGAGCCAAGGGCGTCGGCGAACTTGCCACATTCGGGGTGTCGCCTGCGATTGCGAATGCAATCGACGACGCGATCGGCGTACGCCTGACGGAATTGCCGTTGACCGCGGAATCCGTGTTGCGCGCGCTTGCGTGCACAGCGATAACCGGCCGCTCGGGGATGACTGATATGGCGGCGCGCACGATCAACTTCACCCTGAATGGGCGCGCGGTGACGGCCGACGTCAAACCGCATCACAATGTAGTTGAAATGCTGCAGACGCAATTTGCGCTCACCGGCGCGCGCGAGAGTTGCGGGCAGGGGCTTTGCGGGTGCTGTACCGTGCTGGTGGATGGCAAGCCGGTTTCGGGCTGCCTCTACCTCGCGGTATTTCTCGACGGTACCGACGTTGTCACGGTGGAGCATCTCGCCGGGCCCGGAGCGCTCGATCCCGTGCAAGAGGCCTTCATCGAGGCCGGTGCATTCCAATGCGGGTTTTGCACGCCGGGCTTTGTGCTGATGGCAAAGTCGCTGATCGGCCAGCATCCCGACCCAAGCGACGACCAGATCCGGGATTATCTGTCCGGCAATCTTTGCCGCTGTGCGGCCTATCCAGAGATCGTAAATGCGGTCAAAATGGCCGCGCGTAAGGTCAAGGCCGGGACAACCGGCTGACTTTCAAACGCAAGCCTAGGGAGGGAATCATGTCGACCATGACCGTGGGTGCGCAGCCCTGGTATCGCAGTCTCGACGCGAACCAGTGGAAGACCATGCTCGCCTCGAATCTCGGCTGGATGTTCGATGGCTACGAGACCTACGCGCTGATCCTGACGGTCGGCGTGGCGTTGCATCAACTGCTCGAGCCGGCGCAATTCGCGCAGATCCCGGCCTATGCGGGAACGGTGATCGGCATCACGCTGCTCGGCTGGGGCGTAGGCGGTTTCATCGGCGGCATCCTTGCCGACTATATCGGCCGCCGTCGCACCATGATTCTTGCAATTCTTGCCTATTCGCTGACGACCGGCCTTTCCGCGTTCGCCTGGGACTGGGTCTCGTTTGCGCTTTTGCGCTTCGTGGTTGGTGTCGCCATCGGTTCGGAATGGGCGACCGGCGCGTCGATGACCGCGGAAGTTTGGCCCGACCACGCGCGCGGCCGCGGTGCGGGCCTGATGCAATGTGGTCTTGGCATCGGATTTTTTCTCGCCTCGTTCGTCTGGCTGTTCGTGAGCGCCTATGGCCCCGGCGCATGGCGCATCATGTATCTGATCGGCGTGATCCCGGCGCTTTTTGCGCTCTGGTTGCGCACCGGTGTCGAAGAGTCGCACAGATGGGAGCATACCAACGAGAAGCGGAAGGTCGCGCGCGCGAAGAAGAAGCGAGGCGCCGCTCTGGCGGAAGAAGACCGGAGTTTGACCCGCTTTACGCTTTCCGATCTTTTTGCCGATGCGACAGTGCGCAAGCACGCATTCGTCGCGTTTGTGATGTCGCTGGTGACGACGCTTGCCTGGTGGGGAATCTCGACCTGGGTTGCGCCCTTCGTCGCCGCGGCCGCCGGCAAGGCACATCTGCCGCCGCAAACCTGGGCGGCTTACGCCGGCATGAGCTACAACCTCGGAGCCATCATCGGCTACATCGGCCTCGGCTTCCTCGCCGATTGGTTCGGCCGCAAGCCTATCGTGATGATCTTCTTCGCCGGGGCGCTGGTGCTTACGCCGGTGTTCTACCTCTGGACGACCGAAGTCCACATGCTGGTATTGGTCGCCGGCATCAATGGCTTCTTCACGCTCGGGCTCTATTCGTGGATGCCGGTGTGGATGCCGGAGCTGTTTCCGACGCGGATGCGCGCCACCGGAATGGCGTTCGCCTTCAACGCGCCGCGGTTTATCGCCTTCATGGGGCCGCTGTTTGCCGGCATGCTAATCGCGCAGTTCGGAGGCATCAGCAAGATGGCGGTGGCGTTCTCGCTGATCTACATCCTGGGCTTCCTGGTGGTGCCCTTCCTGCCCGAGACCAAGGGCAAGCCGCTGCCGGCCTGAGCCGGCGCCGTCAAACGACAGCGAGCGGTGCAGCACGAGAAGGCTGCACCGTTTTGCTTATAGCAAGCAGTGATGGGGAGCGCCGCGCATGCCTGGCGACATCGCATTCACCAATCCCGAGGGCATCGCGGCGCCCGGCGGCCATTACAGCCATGCCGTCACCGCCAATGGTTTTGTCTATGTTTCGGGGCAGCTTCCGATCGCGCGCGACGGAACTAAACTTGCCGATGCGCCCTTCGAGCAGCAAGCCGAGCAAGTCTTGTATAATGTCGGCGCCGCATTGACCGCCGCCGGCAGCGCGATCGACAGGCTCGTACAGGTGCGGGTGTATGTCAGCGACATCAGGCAGTGGCCCGCCTTCAACGCGATCTACGCGAACTGGATTGGATCATCGCGTCCCGCCCGCGCTGTCGTGCCGGTACCGGAATTGCATTACGGCTTCAAGATCGAGATCGAGGCCGTAGCGCTCGCCGGCAAAGCCGGATAGGCAGGAGAACGCGCGCTAGGGATTAAGCGTCGGGTAGTGGCGGCCGCGGTGTCGCGATTCTCGATAGGTGTGGACCAGTGAATTCGACAGGCCGATGCCCGCCTCGAAAAGCGTGCTCGCGGGATGCTCGCGGCAATAGCTGAACATCCAGTTCATCCAGTCCAGCGATCTCGTGCCCTTGGTGAGGTCGCCATCGATAGACAGATCAAATAGGTTGCGCCCTGAAAAGAACCCCTGCAGCCAGCCGATGACGGCCATATAGGTCGCACCCCGCTGTGGATGCAGATAATCCAGTCGGATCACATTACGCTTGGGGTCGTAGTTGAGCTTTTCCAGATCGAGAATATCCGAGCACTTGCTCTGCTCGGGGCCAACGACAACAGGGTCCCGCAGCTGCTGGGCGCGAACGCTCACAGCGCAGAAACAAAGCAAGGCCAGCGCAATGCAAATTGCCAACGTTCGCATAACCGCCCGTCCCTGTTGGGCGCACGACTCCCGGTGACAGGCTAGAAGGCTGAAGTTCAGGGGCTGTGATGGCCGTCACAAAAAGGTTGAATCCGGTGCATGTGCGGCCCAGCCATCCACTATTTACCGCGCAATGTGCGGTGCATCACAGACTGGCTGACGTTACGGGCCGATGGTGAATGCGCGGTCCGTCGACTTATCCCCACATGAGGGTGTCCCAATTTCGGCGAACCGGGGAGGGGCCGCCGGCTAATGCCACAAACGGCGGTCCCTCTTTTTGTGCCTCAGGCGTTCCGCGAGCCGCGGGAATAGCCTCCGCGGATTTTCCTCAACAATGGTCTCGATCTCGGCGGCGCTGAAACCCGCAGCCTTGACGCTGGCAAGCGGGTTCATATCAGCCGGCGGAAACGAATAGTCGGTGCCAAGCACTAATCGGTCTAGACCGACCAGCCCCGCAAGGAACTTCAGCGGCTTGGGGGCATGCACGATCGTGTCATAGACCATGGCGGGCGCGTAGGCGGAAGGCGGTTGCTTCGCAACGTCACCCTGCGCGGCCTTGTCCATGCGCGCATGCATGATGTCGAAGCGCCCGGCCAGATAGGGATAGGCGCCGCCGCCATGCGAAAGGACGAGCGTCAGGGCCGGAAAGCGATCGAGTACGCCTGAAAAAATCAGCGAGCCGACGCCGAGCGTCGTATCGAAAGTGTATTGCACACTCTGCGTCAGTCCGAACTTGGCGGCGCGCGGGAACGGCGCCGACGCCATCGGATGAATCATGACCGGCAATTGAAGCTTTGCGGCACTTGCCCAGAAGGGGTCGAGCGGCAGTTCGCCGATGTTGCGGCCCTCGATATTCGCCGACACCATGACTGCGACGGCTCCGAGCCCGGCGACGCGTGCAAGTTCAAGCGCAGCATCTTCCGCGCTCGGCAATGGTACCGATGCGACGAACGACATGTGCGCTGGATTGTCCTTGCACCAGCCTGCCAGTGTGTCGTTGAGCAGGGTGTGCCAGCCTGCGCATTGCTCGCGCGGCAGGCCATAACCGTAGATGTCCGGCCAGGTGGCGACGCATTGGCGGTCGAGGCGCTCCGAATTGAGCCATGCGATACGTTGCGCGGCGGTCTCGACGAGCTTCGGAAAGAACGGTCTAACCTTGAAGCCGTAGGAAAACTCCAGCGCCGGCGTCGCGGCCCCGTCAACGACACGCACGCCCATTTCTCCGCCGCGGGTGCGTGCAGCGGCGATCAGGCTTTGCGGAATGTAGTGAGCATGGACGTCGATGGCCATTTTCAATTTCCGGTATGTAGATTGGCGCGGGGAATGAGGGCACGCAATGCGACGGCAAATTCGTCGCGGGATTGCAAGCCGGTGTCAAGACGGCGGGGATGGTTCAGAGGAAAAAGCCTTCCATGCGATTGTGAGGACCGTTCGGGCTGCTAAACTGTCTCGGTCGCGGTTGCCAGGCGCGAAATGACAAAAGGATACGGCCCTAAAGAGGAAGCTGGTCCGTTCGGGGAGGAAGCGATGCAAGTCGACGAGGCAAAATCTGCGGAATTGGTCGCAAGGCTGGAGACCCTGCCGTTTTCAAAATGGCATCGGAATTTCTTTATTCTCGGATTTCATCGGAGTGATGTTCGACGCGGCCGACTTCGCGATTTTCGGCGCCGCCTTGCCGCCGATTGCGCGGGAGTTCGGCCTGGGGCCCGCACAAGCCGGATTGATGGCCACGGTCGGCCTGATCGGCGCATTTGTCGGTGCCCTCTTCTGGGGCACGATCTCGGACTATATCGGCCGCCGCACGGCATTTTCCGCGACGATCGGAATCTTCGCGCTTTTCACCGGGCTTGTCGCGGTGTCGTGGAATATCACGTCGCTCGCCGTCTTTCGTTTCCTGTCAAATTTCGGTCTCGGCGGCGAAGTGCCAGTGACGGCAACGCTCGGGGCTGAGTTCAGCCCGGGCCGTATCCGCGGCGCCATGGCGGGAAATCTTCTTACTGCTTTCCCGGTAGGATTGATTGTTGCGGCAGCGATGAGCCTCACGATCCTTCCGACTTTCGGCTGGCGCGGCTTGTTCGCGGTGGGGGTCGTTCCCGCGATCCTGCTGTTCTTTGTACGCCGTTACATGCCGGAATCGGTGCGCTACCTGCTCAGCAAGGGGCGCATTGCAGAAGCCGAACAGACCGTCGCGGAGATCGAGCGGCAGGCGCTTGGCCGCGAGCGGACGGCAGATGAATTGAAGTCCGTGCCTAAGGTTCGCCCCGAGGTCGCGGTCAAGGCCGGCGTCACTGTCTTTGAACTGTTCACCGAAGGCCGGGCGCGACGGACGATCCTGATCTGGATCGTTTCATTCGGCTTTTTCTGGTCGTCGAACGGCATTCTGTTCATGCTGCCGACAATCCTGACCCAGCAGGGCATTCCGCTCTCGCGGGCAATTGCCTATCAGCTCGTGCAGGCGATCGGCGGTGTCATCGGCTATACGGCCTGCAGCTTCTGGATTGACCGCTATGGCCGCCGGCCGGTGCTGTTCCTCTATTACTTCGTCGGCGCCTTCTTTCACCTCTGGTTTGCGATGTCGAGCGGCATGGCGACCTTCGCTCGCGGCGTTCTTTGTCGGCTGGGTCAATCCGGGTGTCTACGGATCGACCGGTGTCTATGTCGGCGAACTGCATCCGACGCATATCCGTGCGACCGCGGTGGGCTGGTTCTTTGGCATTGGCCGCATCGGTTCCTTCCTGGTGCCGACCGTGGTCGGGATCATGATCGCCTACGGGATGGGCAAATATACGCTCTATATGTTCGCGGTCAGCTTTCCTGGTTGCATCGTTTGCGCTGATTGCGATCGGCATCGAGACGAAAGGTCGCGTCCTCGAGGAGATCACGCAGGCAAAACCGGCCATCGCGTAGTCGGCAGTTACAAAAAATATCCGGCGTCTCGTGCGAGGCGCCGGATTTGCGGCCTGCACCACCTCAACAGGCGCGCAGTCAGCCGAGAAAGTCACTGATCAGTTTGACGGCGAGCTCCGGGCATTCGATTACCGATGCGTGGCGAGCCTGCGGCAGCCATGCAAGCTTTGCGTTCCTGATGTTGCCCGCAAGCCAACGTGCGGACTCCAGAAAACTCGGGATGTCGTTTTCACCGCACAACACGAGTGTGGGCGCCGTGATTTTACCGGCATCACCGCGCAGATCGGCCGCGCCCAACGCTTCGCAGGCGAGCGCGTATCCTTCGCCGGAGGTTTTTTGCAATGTTTCGCGCACATAGCGTACACCGGGCGGGTTGCGGGCCAGGCAGGCATCGGAAAACCAGATCTTCAGCAAGCCCGGGACCATGCTTGCAACGCCTTCCGCTCGGGCGGTCGCGGCGCGTTCGACCCACATCGCGCGCAGTTCGTCGGTGTAACGAGGCGTTGTGTCGATGAGTACAAGCTTTTCGACCATGTCCGGACAGTGCGCAGCAAAATGCTGCGCGATCAGCCCGCCAAGCGAAATTCCCGCAATGCTCGTGCGCTTGATGCCCCTGCTGTTCAGGACGCCAAGGAGCTGCGCCGACAAATCTGAAATTTGGTACGGGAAACTTGGGACCGGCGTTTCGCCATGGCCGGGCAGGTCATAACGCATCAGGGAAAAGTTGCCGGCGAGAGGCGCGACAAAGTCCCAGAACCTGTAGTCGACGCCGAGGCAGTGCAGCTGCACCAGCGGCGGCCCCGAACCCTCCGCATGGATCTTGATATCCGTTTCGTTCAACGCGCCCATCCGTGAAGTCCCGGTTTCTTGATCGGTCCCATCGCCTATGCTCTACAAAGCGGAAGCGGCATTCTAACTCAAGGCTGAGCCGGAAGGATTTTCGGATGAAAATCGATGTTTTCAATCACTTCATGCCGAAGGACTATTTCGACCGGCTTGCCGCCCTCATTCCCGGCCATGTGGTGCTCTCCGCTTTTCCGAAGATCAAGGCGCTGGTCGACGTTGAGGCGCGGTTGCGGCTGATTGACGAATTCGAAGGCATGCAGCACGTGCTGTCACTGGCCAACCCGCCGCTCGAACTTGTCGGGCCGCCAAACGTAACCCCGGAACTGGCACGCATTGCCAATGACGCGCTGGCCGGTCTCTGTGCGAAATATCCCGGCCACTTCCCGGCCTTCATTGCCGCACTGCCGATGAACAATATCGACGCGGCGCTGGCCGAAATCGACCGTGCGATCGGAAGCCTTGGCGCCCGCGGCATTCAGGTATTCACCAATGTCGCTGGTAAGCCGCTGAGCGGGCCGGAGTTCAGGCCCATCTTCAAACGCATGGTTGCGCATGATCTGCCGGTCTGGGTGCATCCCATGCGCGGCCCGCAATTTGCAGATTATGCAAGCGAGCAGGCCTCCGAAGACGAAATCTGGTTCAGCTTCGGCTGGCCCTATGAGACCACGGCCTGCATGACGCGGCTGATCTATTCCGGCCTGTTTGATGAGCTGCCCCGCCTGAAGATCATCACCCATCACATGGGCGGGATGATCCCCTATTTTTCCGGCAAGATCACGCTCGGCTTTCGCCAGATTTTCGACGGCACTCCGGCGCGCAATCCGCTCGCCGAGGATCGCGGCCTGAAACGCCCGCCGCTTGATTACTTCAAGATGCTCTACGCAGACACCGCGCTTAACGGCGCTCGGGCAGCCGACGCGTTGCGGCCACGATTTCTTCGGCACGCAATTTTCGCCTGTTTGCGACCGATGCTCCCTTCGACGCTGAAGGCGGCCGCTCGCTCATCCGCGGCACGATCGATGCTGTCGGGGCGCTCGATATCGGCGCGAGCGAACGTGAACGTATTTTCTCCGGCAATGCCCGCGCGCTTCTTAAATTGCCGGCGTTGGCCAAGGCGAAGGCGGGTGCGGTCTGATGAAGACGTTCAACACAAAGGTGAAGCTGCGCGACGGAGAAATGGCTGCCTATGTCGCTATTCCCGACAAGACGCCGGCGGGCGCGATCATCGCGATCATGGAGATCTGGGGCGTCAACGACACCATGCGCCATCACGCGCATGAATTTGCCGAGGCCGGATTTGTCTGCCTGGTGCCGGACCTGTTCTGGCGGCAGGACCCGGGCGTCGAACTCTCCGACAAGAACCCCGAGGATGTGAAGAAGGCATTCGATCTCTACTATGATTTCGACTACGACCTCGCCGTGCGCGATATGGAAGATACCTGGCACTATCTCGCCGGGCTCAAGGAGTGCAACGGCAAGGTCGGCGCGGTCGGCTATTGCCTCGGCGGCAAGCTCTGTTACCTGATGTGCTGTCGCACCGACATCGACTGCGCGGTCGCCTATTACGGCACTTATATCGAGCACAATATCCGCGAGGCGAAGAACCTGCATCGTCCCTTCGTCCTGCACATGGCGATGAAGGACCGCTGGGTGCAGGCCGAGGTCAATGAACTGCTCGAGCGCCGCCTGTCTCCCAATCCCCTGGTTGCGATCCACAAATATCCCAACGCGGACCACGCCTTTGCGCGCTTCGGGGGCCGCACCTACAGCAAGCCGGAAGCCGATCGTGCGCTTGCCCTCACGCTCGAGTTTTTCAACCGGCATCTGAAATAGATAACCACAGCGTGTACCGCCGGCGTTTGGCTTGACGCTGGACATAACGGCGCGAAGGACGGATCATTGTTTGCCCACAAATGAATTGGGGGAGGGCAACACATGACCGCATCCGAAAAAATCGGGACAGCGCTGGCGGCCGAGGGCGCCGGCACAGGCGCCAGGGCCGGCGTGACGATCCTCGATCTGCGCTATGACCTGGAGGACAAGCCGGCGCCGATCCCGTCGATCTTGTTCGGCCTCCAGCATGTCCTGATCATGTTCACGGCCATGATCGCGGCACCTCTGGTGATAGGCCAACTGCTCAACCTGCCGCCAGACCAGCGCACAACCATGGTCACCGGCGTGATGCTTGGTTGCGGCATCGGCACGGTTATTTCAGCACTTGGCGTCGGCTGGGTTGGCAGCAGGCTTCCGCTGCTGCTCGGTGCCTATGCGGTCTATATCGGTCCGGTCGTCGCCATTGCGAAGGGATCGAGCCTTGCGGCTGCCAGCACCGCGCTGCTGATCGGCGGGATTGTCCTCTTTCTGGCAAGCCCGCTGCTCGGAAAGATGCGCTCGCTGTTTCCCCCGGTTGTTGTCGGCACCTTGCTGTTGATCACGGGAGAAACGTTGATCCGCATCGCGGCCAATATCGCCGCAGGCACCAATTCGCCTTACGCGGGAAATCCGTGGTCTTTGGCGCTAGTCGTCGTCAGCATCATCCTGATCCTGGCCA
This sequence comes from uncultured Pseudomonadota bacterium, assembly GCA_963702605.1. Classification (GTDB taxonomy): domain Bacteria; phylum Pseudomonadota; class Alphaproteobacteria; order Rhizobiales; family Xanthobacteraceae; genus Pseudolabrys. The sequence continues at coordinate 22,791 of CAVPDI010000022.1, read as the reverse complement.
TTAATCGCCTGACAACCGGCTTTATGCGCGCATTGTCGGTTTTCATTGCACTCGTGTGCCTCTACATCATCGCTATTGCGCTAGGCTTTGCGAACTTCCAGCTTGTGGCCAACGCACCGTGGTTCCGTTTGCCCAGCATCCTGCCTTACGGCGCGTTAGCGTGGCCGGATACCGCGGGACTAACGACCGTCATCATCTACAGCCTCATTTCCGCAATCTACACGATGAGCATTACCCTTGCGCTGTGCAAGATGCTCGGCGTTGAGGGCAACGAGGCGCGCGTCCGCGGTGCGGTCGCGGGCGACGGACTCGGTTCGGCCATCGCTGCCTTGTTCGGCGGCGTTCCGCTGATCTCATACGACCAGAATGTTGGCGCGATTTCGCTCACCGGTGTCGGCAGCCGTTATGTGGTGGCGGTCGCCGGTGGCATCCTGATCCTGATGGCGCTGCTGCCCAAAATAGGTGCGGTGATCGCTATTGTTCCGCCCTTTGTCCTGGGTGGAACGCTCATCTTCATGTTCGGAATGATCGCGGCCGTCGGCGTCGGCATTCTCACGGATAGTCTGCGCAGCCATCGCGATCTCCTGCTGCTGGCGGCTTCGTTCGGGCTGAGCACGGCCATCAATTTCGCGCCGCCTTCGCTGCTCGCATCGGTGCCGCCGGCGCTTCATATCCTCGCGGGCGACGGCATCGTGGTCGGCACGGTGACTGCTATCCTGCTCAATTGCCTTCTGCCGGACGAGAAGAAGTAGCCTCGCCTGTTACGTGAAAATGGAGTCCTCATCATGAGTTCGTCGTCATTTGAAGCTGACTTCGAGGTCGCATCGCGGATAGCGCATGTCCAGCCGGTCAAGGGTCTGCGCGAGAAGGTGGACCCGCGCCACACGGCGCTGGTGATCATCGACATGCAGAACGACTTCATCGCTGATGAGGGCCTGATTGCGCGCGAAGGCCGGGACGTTTCGCAGGCAAAGGAGATGGCGAAGCATCTGCCGGACCTGATCAAGACGGCCCGGGCAGCGGGAGTCTTCGTGGTGTTCGTGCGCAATGTCTACACCAGCGATCACAATTTCTATCTGTCCGACGTGTGGCTGGAGCAGGCGGCCCGCAAACGCGCCGGCGGCTATACCCGCATCCCGGTTTGCGAGGCAGGATCCTGGGGCGGCGATTTCTATGGCGAGGTACGGCCGCTGCCGCATGATCCGATCGTCACCAAGCATCGCTACAGTGCTTTCTACAACACCGATCTGGAGACAATTCTGCGGGCAAACGGAATTCGCTCCGTGGTGCTGACCGGCGTCGTCACCAATGTCTGTGTCGAGACCAGCGCGCGCGAAGCTTTCGTGCGGGACTTCTACGTCGTGGTGGCGAGTGACGGCACCGCGGCCTACGTTCAGGCCGACCACGACATGACGCTCAAGAACATAGACCGTTTCTTCGGCGAGACGGCCTCGATCGAGGATCTCACGGCGGTCTGGCCCGCCCGCAATGCGACGGGCCGCCGCTGATGAGCGGTTCACGTTCTGAAGTCCGCGACGGAATGCAGATCGACTGGGATGCGGCAATTCCGATGGACGACGGCGTCGTCCTGCGCGCCGACGTGTTCCGGCCTGCCGGCAATGGAAAATACCCGGTCGTTCTCAACTATGGCCCATATGCGAAAGGCCATGCCTTCCAGGATAGCCGCAAATTTGCCTGGGAAAGGATGATCAACCAGAAGCCGGAAGTCGCGGCCGGAACGAGCAACAAATACCAGAACTGGGAGGTGGTCGACCCCGAGAAATGGGTGCCGGATGGCTATGCGGTCGTGCGCGTGGATTCGCGCGGTACCGGACGCTCGCCGGGCTATGTCGACCCCTGGTCGCCGCGCGAAACCAGGGATTTATACGATTGCATCGAATGGGCGGCATCGCAGATCCTGGTGCAGCGGTGAGGTAGGACTCAACGGCATTTCTTATTTCGCGATGAATGCCTGGCAGGTGGCGGCACTGACGCCACCGCATCTTGCGGCCGTCTGCGCCTGGGAGGGCGCCGCCGATCACTATCGAGAGACCTGCTATCATGGCGGGATCTATTCGGAGTTCATCTCGAACTGGTATCCGCGCGCCATCGTGCCGGTGCAGCACGGCGTCGGCGAACGCGGGCCGCGCAGCCGTGTTACCGGCGAGCCGGTGGCCGGGCCTGAAACGCTGACGCTCGAGGAGCTCGCGAAAAACCGCCGCGACATCATCGCAGATGCACTAAAGCATCCGCTGGATGACGCCTATCACCGTGAGCGCACGCCCGATCTGGAAAAGATCACGGTGCCATTCCTCTCCGCAGCGAACTGGGGCGGGCAGGGCATCCATCCGCGCGGCAATTTCGAAGCCTTCATGCGCTCACCGTCGAAGCAGAAATGGCTGGAAGCCCACGGCGACACGCACTGGCTCGAGTTCTACACCGATTACGGTGTCAGGCTGCAGAAGCGGTTCTTCGGGCATTTCCTCAAGGGCGAGGACACCGGCTGGAGCAAACAGCCGGCGGTTCAGTTACTGGTTCGCCACCCGGACGAGAAATTCGTCGAGCGTCATGAGACACGAATGGCCGCTCGCGCGCACGCAGTGGACGAAATTCTATCTTGAGCACGATGGAATCGGCCTGACGCGCGAATCCGGCAAAGCAGCACGCGAAGCTCGAATACGATGCGCTTGGCAACGGCCTGACCTTCCGCATCGCGCCGCTCAAGGCGCGATGGAAATCACCGGCCCCGTCGCGGCCAAGCTCTTCGTTTCGTCATCGACGACCGATGCCGATCTGTTCTCGATCCTCCGCGTCTTCGCGCCTGACGGCAACGAGATGACCTTCCTCGGCGCGCAAGACCCGCATGTGCCGATCGGCAAGGCTGGCTGCGCGCCTCGCACCGCAAGCTCGATGCCAAACGCAGCTGCCCTACCGGCCCTTCCACGCGCATGACGAGATCCAGCCGCTCGTGCCGGGCGAGCCGGTCGAACTCGATGTCGAGATCTGGCCGACCTGCATCGTCGTGCCGGCGGGCTATACGGATTGCACTCACGATCCGCGGCAGGGACTACGAATATGGCGGGGCACCAGTCGTTGCGCCGCACGTGCCTTATCCATTACGAGGCGTGGGGCCGTTCATGCATAACGAGCCGCGCAATCGGCCGACGGAAATATTTGGTGGCAGGCAAACATTGCATTTTGCCGAAGGCCGCCAGCCTTGGATCATGTTGCCGGTTATCCCGGAGCGGTAGGACAGCTCTTTCGGCTACCACACTCATAATCGCCTTCGTCCTGATAAGGGCAGCGTCGTTTCATCACATAGATCGGTTTATCGGAAATACGGTCCTCGGCTTCAAATGGAATTGGATCATTGAAATGGGTGGCATAAGCGTTCTGATTGTTGCCAGTTTTTGGCGACGGTTATCCGCTTGACCGCACGGATATGCGCTTGAACTTGGACGAGGCTGTCTTATCATTGGTCTGTCGGTGGCTCGGCGACGGCAGAAACGCGTGGCCCGGTACGGCACCAACAGGCCGGCCAGTGATCTATATTACAGATTACCGAGCCGTTTTTCGCCATCGTTCTCAATGTCCCGAGTAGGGAGATCGCGATGAAAAAATATTTGAGATTGAACGACTGTTTTAATTTTCATGATTTTCAGGAACTGGCAAGGCGAAGGGTGCCAGGGCCAATCTTTAATTATATCGCGGGAGGTGCAGATGACGAAGTGACGCTTCGCCGGAATGCGGCGGCATTCGAGCAATGTGACCTTGTACCCAGTGTCCTTCGCGGGGTGGCGGCAGTCGATACTTCAGTGACCGTGATGGGCCGGAGGCTCGCAATGCCTTTTTACTGTTCTCCGACTGCACTGCAGCGGCTGTTTCACCATCAAGGCGAACGGGCGGTAGCGGCCGCGGCCGCATCGAAGTTCGGGACGATGTTTGGCGTCTCGTCGCTCGGTACAGTTAGTCTGGAGGAGTTGCGCAAGAAATATGCACGCCGCAGGTGTATCAGTTCTATTTCCATAAGGACCGCGGCCTTAATCGCGCCATGCTGCAAAGCGCCAAGCAAGCTGGCGTCGACGCGATGATGCTAACCGTCGACAGCATCACCGGCGGAAACCGCGAGCGCGACCTCCGCACCGGATTTTCCATCCCGTTCAGAATGACCTTGGGGGGCATGCTCCAATTCGCAATAAAGCCTATGTGGGCGATCAACTACGTTACACATGAACGCTTCAAGCTGCCGCAGCTGGAAAAACACGTGGACATGCGTGGGGACGCCATGTCTATCGGACGCTATTTTACGGAGATGCTGGACCCTTCAATGAACTGGGACGATGTGGCGGAAATGGTCCGGACCTGGAACGGCCAATTCTGCCTGAAGGGCGTTATGTCGGTCCCGGATGCAAAACGTGCTGTTGAGATTGGATGCACGGGGATCATCTTATCAAATCATGGCGGCCGGCAACTGGATGGTTCGCGATCGGCATTCGACCAGCTGGCTGAAATCGTCGATGCCGTGGGTGATCGGGTCGACGTGATGATGGATGGAGGGATCCAGCGTGGGAGTCACGTTCTGAAGGCCCTCTCGCTCGGTGCCAAAGCCGTGGGCGTTGGACGATTCTATCTTTTCGCTCTGGCGGCAGCTGGCCAAGCGGGTGTTGAACGGGCATTAGGTCTGATGAAGGCGGAGATTGAACGAGACATGAGACTAATGGGCTGCTCAAAAATCAAAGATCTCACTTCCAGCAATCTTCGGTTTAGATAGTCGGTCTTGGTTCTTAACGAGTGGGCGATGTCGGCCAATGGCACACGGATATTCGCTTTGCGCCGCGAAATCGCAGTGGGCCGGGTCGTACCTTGGGCGAATATTTGCTCATTGCGAGAATAAATCGATTGTTTTGTGACCTCCATCACTGTCGGTGCTGAATCGCCAGCTACTGTGCTGATGTGGCGCTTGAGTTATGGAGGGATGACCAATGTCGTCTCCAACCTCCACTGTTCCTGGGCAAGTCTTCACACGTTCATTGGCAGAGCGGATCACTCACAAAATGTTGGCGGCCACGATATTGGCGCTTGGCTTGGCGGGTGTGGTGGTGTGGCTGTGTCTTCTGCTGTATGGGGTCATCACAATAATCAGCCTGGCAATTTAGATCGTTGTCTCTCTCGCGCGCTTTCACCCATTTGCCCTGATTGCGTTACGGCACTTGGCGACTACAGGCGTGGTTTCAACATCGCTGCGCGGTACGTAAATATAACCAATCTTGGTTGGCGCATCAGGAGGGAGTCATGAGAATTATGACATTCGCGGTTGGACTTTTAGCGTTGTTGTTTTCGACCTCTGTGCAGGCGGTTGGCGCTGACGGCACAACCTGCCGCGCGGCGGTGCGATCAAAAGCCGTATGCATGGGTACCCGTCCAAATACACCGGCGCGCACCGCATGCTTCAAAGCAGCAATGCAGCGCTGCAAACAAAACGGGACCGGCGCGATTTAGGTTGCACGCAATCTGTAAACGTCACTTGCCGTGTAGAACCCATTCAATTGCAAATCATTGACGCTGCAACCATCCGGGGCTTCCATGGCTCAGTTGCAATGCGAAATGCTTTTATGCATCGGAGGCTTGTCCCGGCAGGGACAGGCTAAGCTTGCGGCTATCGAGGTATCAATTTTGTCTATTTTCCAAATGACGCAATGAACCAAATGGGTTGTTTTATCCGGCTCTTGCTGTGATTATGAATAAACATAAAAAAGCAGGAGGGCGAAATGACCAAGGTGCGAAACGTGCTGTCGATTTTGGCGCTTTCTCTGGTGCCGCAAATCGTCCAAGCCGCCGATCCCGTCCATCTCACCGTCGGTTATCAGCCGTACGATACGATTTCCTACTCCGCCGTTGTGATCCGCGGGCTTGATCTGTGGAAGAAACATCTGCCACCCGGCAGCACGGTGGATTTCCAAGCCGCACTTCAGGGTGCGATCATCGTCAACGCAATGCTCGCTGACAAGGAGCAGATCGGCTACCTTGGCGACATGCCGGCAGTGGTGTCGACGACAAAGACCAAGCAGGCAGTCGTCAAACTTGTCGCAAGCACCGGCTTGTCAGCCGGCCAGCGTTGCAATGTCATTATGGTGCGTGCCGATGCGCCACAATTCAAGTCGCCCGAAGAAGCTGTCAAATGGCTTGATGGAAAAGTGCTGGCCACGCCGCGCGGAAGCTGCGCAGACCGGTTCCTCCGTCAGCTCGTCGAAATGAGCGGGATCAAGCCGAAGGAAGTCTTGAATCAATCCATTGAAGTCATTGCCACGAATTTTCGCGCGCACCGCATCGATGCGGCGGCGCTGTGGGAACCATCGGTATCGCGGATAGGCGATTTCGTTGGCGAAGGCATCGCGCGGGAAGTCGTCACCGGCCACAACTACGACATGCCGGACGGCGGCTTTATCGCGATGCGCGAAGACTTCATGACGAAGCAGCCGGAAATCGCGAAGGCGTGGCTCGCAGCGGAGCTTGAGGCGCAACTCTACCTGCTTGACCCGAAGAACTGGGACAAGGTTGCCGAAATGGTGAAAAGCCAGACCGAGGGCATTACCACGCGGATGGCATGGTTTTCGTTGTACGGCGCGGTGCCGGCGGCTCGCGGCGGTAGCCCGTTACGCGACGAAAAGCCCTTCACGTTCGACGCGCGCGAACTCAAGCATCTCGAGACGATCTATACTTTCCTCCACAAGGCGAACGTGATCGATGTCGACAAGGCCCCGGCTGGTGCGATTGACGATTCTATTGCCGTCGCGGTGGCGAAGGAAAAAGGGCAGGCCACGCCGCTCGGCGTGATTAAGCCGCTCGACGTTTCGAAAGCGCCTCAGTAGCGCTATTCGCGTCCGTTTGTATCTTGATGCCGGTCGTGTTGATTGGGGCATCATCGTTCTAGTTGATGAAGGTTGCGATGGTTTTCGCAGTTGAAGCCCCCGCGCGGCAAGTCGAGCGGCAAGTCGAGCGGCAAAACGAACCTGTATTTGACAAAAGCCAGGTTGGCGGGTTTTCTTTCGCGCTTTTTCGTCTCCGCCATTCGCTAACGCAACCGGCGCCTTACGTCGGTTTCCTCGGCATCGTCAGTTTGCTGCTGGCTTGGTATCTACTGACCGAGTTCTTCAACCTTCCGCGCTTTAACAAGCTTCCGGGTCCGGTGGCGGTCTGGACAGAGTTTACTTCGCGTACGCCGAAATATGGCATCTCCATTTATACCCCCGACTACTACATGCACATTTTCTGGAGCGTCTGGAGGGTGCTTCAGGCGTTTTTTTGGTCGACCATACTCGGTGTGCCGCTTGGCCTGTTCATGGGCTGGAAGAAAACATTCCGCGATTATTCTTTCCCCATTCTCGAGATTGTACGTCCGATCCCCGTTCTCGCCTGGGTGCCGATAGCAATTTTGATCTTCGCCGGGATCGCCAGCCGCGAGGCGCCAATCGTGTTTCTGACGTTCCTGGCAACGTTCTACGCCACCATCCTGAACACGATGCTCGGTGTGGAATCGATCGATGAAGTGTACTTTCGGGCTGCCCGCTGCCTTGGGTCTAAACCGCGACACATCTTCTTTCGCGTTGTGCTTCCCGGCGCCTTGCCGTTTATTTTCACAGGACTTCAGATCGGCGTAGGGGTGGGATGGTTTTCTCTGGTCGCCGCCGAGATGCTGTCAGGCGAATACGGTCTCGGTTTCCTCATCTGGGATTCCTACGTCCTTAGCCAGTTCGAGGTAATTGTCATCGCCATGATGACATTGGGGGTTATCGGCTACTTATTCAGTGCCATCATCCGCCTCGTCGGAAGCCTGTTGATGCGCTGGACCGAACGAGGCACGTCATGACGACGACCGCAGGCGTCACGGAAGCCAGGACTGACGCGGGCGTCGGCGCAGGCGGCGCGATCAACATTCGCAATGTGAGCAAGACCTACGATCCGCTCGGCGTGAACGTTTTGGCGGTTGACAACTGTTCTGTCGACATTGCTGCGGGCGAATTCTGCGTTGTTGTCGGACCATCAGGTTGCGGCAAGACAACTCTGCTCAATGCTATTGCCGGGTTTCATGACATAAGTCAGGGCGAAATCCTGCTCGACAATAAGCCGATCTGCACTCCGACACATACGGCGCCTCCGGGCGCGGATCGAATGGTGGTATTTCAGAATGGCGCACTGTTCCCGTGGAGCACCATAATAAACAACGTGGCTTATGGGCCGACGGTCCAAGGCAAGCTGTCGGCGCGGGATGCACGCGAGCAAGCGCAAAAGCTGCTGGCGGAACTTGGCCTTCCCGAAATCGGCGACCGCTATCCGAACGAGTTGTCATCGGGGATGCGCCGGCGGGTCGAGATCGCTCGCGCCCTCATCAACGATCCCACGGTGCTTCTGCTTGACGAGCCGTTCCGCGCTATGGATGCCTTGACCAAGAGCGTGGCGCAGGAATTTCTATTGCAGGTCTACGATAAGGTTCGCAAGACGGTGTTCTTCATCACTCATGACCTTGAGGAAGCACTGTTCCTGGCCGACCGCGTATTGGTGATGACGACGCGGCCCGGGCGTATCAAGTATGCCCTCAACATAGATTTCGAGCGTCCGCGCAATTTTCATATGCGGTCATCCAAGCGCTATCTTGAACTCAAAAGCGAAGTGTTCTCGGCGGTGCGCGAGGAAGCAGCCAAAGCGTTCGAAGCAGGCGAGCGTGAGTTGGCGTAGTCTACCCCATCGGTCTCTCAGGGTTCGTTCGGATGATAATGTGGAACGCGGCAAAAATTTACAAGTTGGTGGTTAACGTCACGGTGCTGCGCGGCGCTGTTTCGATTTTGGGCGCGCTTGTGCTTTGGGAACTGGGTCGCCGCCTGCAGGTTCCGTTTTTTGCGGCGGTTCCTGCGCCAAGCGAAGTGGTTGTTGCACTCGGAAAGGTTATCGGCAGCGGTAAATTTTGGAACGATTGGGCGGCCAGCTACTCGCGAAGTCCTCGTCGGGTTCTTTGCGGCGCAAATCATTGGAGTTCCGCTTGGCCTTGCAATGGCTATGAATCGAACGTTTTACCATTTTGCCTTTTCTCCGCTTGAAGTGCTGCGGCCCATTCCGCCCCTGGCCTGGGTGCCGACCGCAATTATTTTTTGGCCAACGACGGAGCTCAGCATTGCCTTCGTCATTTTCCTCGGCGCGTTCTTCACAGTGGTCATCAACGTTCTTGGCGGAGCCCGCAATATCGACGAGCGCCATATCCGTGCGGCGGCATCGTTTGGGTCGCAACGCAGAGACATTTTTTGGAAGATCGTGCTGCCGGCGACGCTTCCGAGCATCTTTACCGGCATGGCGGTCGGCATGGGGATTACCTGGGAGGTAGTCGTCGCAGCCGAGATGATCGCAGGCAAATCGGGGTTGGGTTACTTCACCTGGTCATCTTATGTCGGCGGCAACTATCCGCAGATAATCGTTGGCATGATCAGCATCGGATTAGCCGGATACATCTCCAGCGAACTCATCCGCAGTTTGGGCAAGTTGGCAACGCCCTGGCAGCGACAGTTCTAGTGATGCGCCCGGAAACCGATATTCCACGCAAGGACGCCTTGCTTGAGGTGAGGGACGTCACCAAGAGCTTCAATATTGGGCCGCTGCGTCAATTGGTTCTCGATCAGTGTTCGTTCTCAATCGAGACAGCGCGGCTGACCGTATTGATCGGCCCCTCTGGCTGCGGCAAGAGCACGCTCGTCAATATTCTTGCTGGTTACGAAGCGGTGGATGCCGGAGAGGTCTCTTTCCTCGGCAGGCCGGTGCGCGGCCCGGCTTCGGAACGCTTGGTGGTATTTCAGGAGTCGGCGCTGTTTCCGTGGATGACGACGTACCAGAACGTTATTTATGGCCCGGTGGTGATGCGCAACCGCTCCATGAGAGACATTGAAACCGATGCCAATCAGCTTCTTGAGCGAGTTGGGCTGCTGGAGTTCAAGGACAAATACCCAAATCAGCTTTCAGGAGGCATGCAGCGTCGTGCCGAGCTCGCCCGGGCAATGATAAACAATCCGGCGGTCATGATGCTGGACGAGCCGTTTCGCGGCCTCGATGCGATGACCCGCGATTTAATGCAGGAATATTTCCTTCGCCTCTACGAGGACCGCAAGCAGACGGTGCTGTTCGTCACCTCCGAAATCGACGAGGCCATCTTGCTCGCAGATCGACTGTTGATCATGAGCAATCGGCCAGGGCGCATCAAGCATACAATGTCGATCGACCTGCAAAGGCCAAGGACCCCGGACATCCTCACGTCGGTGCAATATCTCCAGTACAAACAGGAAGCGCTGGAAGTGTTGCATAGCGAAGCGCTGAAAGCGTTTGCAAGCGGCAGCAAGGCGGCCGCCGATTTCCTTGAAGCCTATGCCTCCCAAAATGAGGGAACGGTCCAACTGGGTAAATGAGATCGAGGTCTCAACTCTTGCTCAAACACCGCTCCCCGCCGCTCTCCCGATGTTCTTAGCCGATGCCGGGCTGATCGGTCTGCTCGCGCAGCGCAAGAAACAAAAACGAGCCGCTTAATCAGTTTCGCTGGTGGCCAAGGCTCGCGGGTAAGTCGCGCCCGGGAGTTTTTGTTGACTAATCGGGTGCAGGAGGAAGCGGAAGCGGACCGCTGATGTAAGCGGCCCCGGCCGAAGCAGTTGTGGCGTCTGCTCGATCGAGACCGCTTAAAGCGGGAGGTTACCCAGCCCCGCTCGTGTCAACTATAACTCGTCCCCGACATCACCCCTATGACCGGAGCGCAACACTGGACAAATTTCTGCGTAATGAAACCTTAGTATTCCAACAGATAAATTGCCGCTGTGGGGCCGGGGCGACCGGCTTCATGACTGACGCCTGATGGCGTTAGTTTTGTGGCGGGGAACGGTGGGGTGGGGACGAAAGTCAAAAGCTCCACCGTTCTTCATTGAGGCTCTTTTGCATTCCGCCATCGCTTCTGCGCGCTTGCCCAGCCTTTATCTTGGTGCTTTATGGGTTTCGTGGCGCTCTTATTTCGTCTGCGTGATGTCGGAACTTTCGAGTCGCGTTCTTCGGGGTGTCTTCGGGTTTTCCCTTTCGCCCTTGTGTGCATTGGCATCGCCGCCACCATTATATGGACCGGTAGTCTCGTCGCGATCGCTTTTGTCGGAGCATGGTCAGCGCTTGCAGGGTAGTGTAGGGCAAAACGGCCTGTTGAGGGCAGCATCTCCAGGCGCGCCATCCTGCCGGCGTTCGATCCCGATTTATGTTACGGGGACTGACTGGATTCAAATACCACGGCAATCTTATTGTCAGTGCGCCATTGCGCCCGGCAACGGCGGCGTGTGCCGTTCATGACCAGTTCGAAGCTGTGGGGTAGTCCGACCGTTGTCGATACTGTCAGAGCCGCGCCGACATCGGTAAAATCACGCACGGTACATTCCAGCTTCGGGGAATTTTCGCTGAGCGAGATAAACCCGCCCTTCAGCATGCGTTTGCGAAATGCGCTGCGCCTTTCTTCCATAATCGCCATCTCAGCTTGTCGCCGGTTCGTGTTTCCTGGCTAGCTGCAAATAACAATCAGCCAAGCGGAAGCATTCCATTTTGAGCCCCGCAGTTTTGGCTTGCTCCGCTTTTTCCCGAAATTCTTTGGCAAGCGCACTGAAGTGATCAGCGACCGTGCACTCGTCTGCGTTTTTGAGCCTCATGGAGTAGGTGTTTACTCCACGGCATATTGTGACGCCGCTAAAGCACCAAAACAGTTTCGGGACGTTTAAGTAAGCAGATTTTAAACGTTGTCCCGTGCGTATGCTGCGTCGGATCTTGAAATACCGAGAGCGTTTATTGCACGCTCGGCAGCGATTGCGGGATTGTGTTCCCCGAGCCCGATGACCGAGACGATCGACATGGCGACGATCTCGGTTATCGGGTCGTCGCGATCGCTTAGACGAAGCATGACCAACGCGGTTTCATAGGCCGCCGTCATGACCTTGATTTCATCAGGACCGAAGGAACCGGCCGCAGAAGAGTTACTGACAGGGCAACCACACAAGTCCAACGAAGAATAGCGACACACGTTCCTGTGTTAGAAACCCGACGCTAAATCGGCTGGGTGCGCTGAAGTACGGCTGGCGGTACCATCCAGCCAACGCTTGAGCGCACTAGCTGCTGTGAGCCTAGTTCACTAAAAAAAGACCAATCCCAACTCACCACAATGGCGGCGGAATGGAGAGCTTATAGAAATCGCTCCGCTCTGACATTCTCGCAATGAACGGCGGTCACTCGATCATCTAGCGTGAGGAAATTTTCACGCCCTGCTGGCCTGTTCGCTGGCGAGGCATTTAATCTTCGAGACGAATGCTAGCGCGGCCATACACCAGCAGCAGTGGCTTGGCGCATCAGGTCGCTCAGCTCGTACGGGCGATTGAGGTATTCACAGTCCCGATCGAAGCGAGGCTTTTGTGAAGCCATCTGGAAATGGTCGGTATCCACCTCGAACAGGTGTACGAGATAGGTGCCGAGCGAGGCTTCGCCGGTATGATTGGTGGTCGTGCTCATGGTCATCTCCCATCCGGCTTGGCGGATTATCAATTCATGAACAAACGTTACTCGACCAACGAAGAGCCGTCAGTGATGCACGTCACAGAAGGGCGAGTTGCTTCCCGGGCGCTTCCCAGGATGGTTTTTCTGGGAAGCGTTTTTCTTTTGTTTCGCTATAAGTCGTTGATTTTTCTGGTCGGGGCGGCGGGATTTGAACCCACGACCCCCAGTCCCCCAGACATGAAATGGCAATCGGGTTGGGGAGGGGATAAGGCGGACTGACTCTTGTTTTCCCGTTGTTTTCCGAGTTACACTCTCAGTCTAATTCGGAAGGGGTCGGGCTAAATCGGGGTTTTGGAATCCCCAAACGATCCCCAAAATCGGGAAAGGTTCCGGGGATGGCTCTCAGTCTAACCAAACAAGGGGATGTGTTCAGTCTGCCGGCGCCCGCGCGCAGCAACAGACGCGATAAGGAATTTCTGTATTTCGACGAAGGCAAGGATTTTGCTCACAGGCTTGCGCTACGCGTCCGGGAGAACGGTTCGCGCAAGTGGATCTATTTCTATCGCTGGGGAAAGACACAGGACCGATACACGATCGGGGACGCCAGCAACGATCCGAACGGTTGGACACTGGCCAGGGCGAGAAGCGAGGCGCGCGCTCTTCGTGCGATGGTCGACAAGGGAATAAACCCCAAGACCGAACGGCAGAAAACCAGAAATAAGCCGTTCGACACCAAGTCATTCAAGGATACGGTCACGGCATATCTCGCCAAGCGGGAGCCGCACATGAAGCCGCGCAGCTACCTTGAGGCAAAGCGTCACCTCGAAAATCATTCGGGGCGGGTTCAATCAATTCGGCATCTATGAAATCGACGCCGACATGGTGGCGGACCGTCTCAAGGCGATCGAGGCCGATAGCGGCCCGGTGTCAAGAAATCGTGCGCGCTCTACGCTCTCAGCAATGTTCTCATGGGCGATCAAGGAGCGTTACAAACATTTGAAACTGAACCCCGTCGATGGAACGGGAAAGGTCGAAGAGGCGGACCCGCGAGACCGTGTATTGACTGATGCCGAGCTTGTCGAAATTTGGAATGCATTGCCTGACAATGATTATGGACGCATCGTTAAACTGCTATTGCTAACCGGGCAGCGCCGCGAAGAAATCGGCGGCCTTCAGTGGCGCGAGATCAATATCGATAAAAGTCGAGATCGAACTTGCCGCCGAGCGCACGAAGAACAGCCGCCCCCATGATGTGCCGCTGTCACAAATGGCGCTCCGGGTGTTGGAGACCGCGCCGAGAATACGTGGCCGCGATCTCGTCTTTGGTGAGGGGGAGGGCGGCTATTCGGGCTGGTCGCGCGCAAAGAAAGACCTCGACGAGGTGGCCAAGGTTAAGCCTTGGCGCCTACATGACCTGCGCCGCACCTGTGCAACCGGCATGGCTGATCTTGGTGTGCAGCCACACGTGATCGAGGCAGTGCTGAACCACGTCAGTGGTCATAAGGCCGGAGTTGCCGGCATCTACAACCGGTCGACATACGCGGCGGAAAAGCGCGCCGCCCTCGACCTCTGGGCTGCACACGTTCAATCAATCACCTCGACGCAACCGAAAGGCGTTTCGGCAAGAGCGGTTTCGGTTGAGGATCAGTCGAACCAAGCCCCCGCCGCGAGTTTCGCTGCACGACTAGTGGCGGCAAATATGAAATCGGGGGCTTAACCGTGGCGAAGTCCCCCCAATACATTATGGCACACCAGCTGCTTAGCGGTTCGTGGCGTGACGACGAAAAGGGTCTCCCTAGGGTAAGATATTTCACGCCCGGGTCCAAGGAAGACAAAGAGGCGCGCGGTGCAATAGCTGCCATTCTTCGCAGCAACAGACCATTAGATTCTGATCTACGAGAGTGGCTTGCATCCCTATTTGACGTCGAAGACCCCATCTTTCACGATCGCAAGATCGTCTTTAAGCGCCGCTATGCTGGCAATCCAGCAAAGGCCGACCGTCACTCTATCATTGCGAGCGAAATATGGGGCTACCGTCGAAGCGGGCTTTCTATGAACAAGGCAATAGCCGAGGTGGCAGAAAAATTGGCCTCGGAGAGCGCCAAACATGGAAGATTTGGAAGAAACACGAGTGGATTTGGTCGAGTACGACCTAGCGGATACTGCACTCAAATCGAATAATTGAGGACATTATTTTTCGCATCGAACCCGCCTATTTCCTTCCTGTGACGGTCATTCAACCGAACAGGAAAGATGAAAGATGCCTACCTTAAAAGACATTAAGCCCGCGCGCCTTGCGACGATCGATGCATTACCCGACGACATGCAGGCTAATGCGTTGGTTGATTGGGCAACCGTCGCGGCGGTCTGTGGCTATGCAGATGTCGAATACTGCCGGGAGATCATTTCCAAGCAAGTACCGCTGGTGCACCTGACGGCGCGCAAGAAATTGCCGGCCTGGGGCGATCTGCGATCGTATCTCGAAAGCCGCAAAAGCGTGGCAGCAGCTTAAGCAAACCACAGCAGATGCGAAGAATTTCACCGCGTTAATTTTTAGAAACGTCCGGTGCTGGGCATGAAAATGCCCGGCCGAGCTTGGGGCTCGAACCGGGCGATAATTTTCAGGAACAAGATGTATCTAAGCGAGAATTTGCCGCAAGGCAACCGAGAACTATTTCGTAGCACAAATCGTGCGGTGGCGCACAATACAGCGGACGTTGCTACAGATCCGGCGCCAGCACCGGAATCAAAGCAGCCGGCGCAAGCCGCAAAGCCAAAGTTCCTATCTGCTGTCGACGAGCGCAGTCTCGTCTGGCGGTGGCAGAAACGGAACGATTATAGAGCGCGTGACGCCCTTGTGTGCGCGTTCCAGCCGGCCATTGCGAACGCCGCGAGTAAGTATCCGGGACGAGGCCTCGATCTCAACGACAGGATTCAACTCGGCAATATCGGATTCCTGATCGCACTTGATAAGTTTGATATTCATCGCCGGCTCCGATTGTGGACGTACGCCAAGGAATGGGTGCGCGCCGAGATCGCTGCTGCGGCCGAGAAAAGCCAGTCGATCGTTTACACGCCGCGCCAGCGTGGCCAGAAGGCGAAAAAGGAGCCCGGCGGATTGTTCGCTCAATACGCCAGTTCAAGAGGGCGGGGCGGAAGATATCGATCTTTTGTTTGACGATTATCCCGACCACGAACTTCGCCATTTCAGCAATCAGGCACTCAATGATGCTTTAGAGCTACTGGAGTCCCGTGAGCGGACCATTTTCGTGGCACGGCGACTGTCGGACGAGCCGGAAACGCTCTCGACCCTGGCAGCACGGTTTCAAATTTCATCCGAGCGCGTCCGCCAAATCGAGAATAAGGCATTCGCGATCATCTCAACCAGGATGGAAGAGGCTGAGACCGTACCGAATCCGCTGGTTGCTCGACAAGTTACGGCGGAGGTCTTCAGGGGACAGGGACACAAGTTGTCGTATTCCTGTTTCCGACGGCCCGACTTCCGGGACCGGTCGCCCGCATCCAATCGCGAGAGGTTGCGATGACCGCCACGTTCCGCATTGGGCCGGTGCGCTGTCCAATCTGCGACAGCGTTGTCGAGCAATCCGCCTGCGGCAGGCCGCGCCGGTACTGTTCAACCGATTGCAGAGTGCGCGCCTCACACGGCCGCACGATCACGTCTTATGGACGACGAAATACCCGCCCCGAACGGGTGGGGGCCTCAGATAGCGGGTTGGGACTTTCGTTAAAAAAATCCCCAACAGCATCAGTTGGTTACGAAGGCGAAAATGGCGATCTCCAGACCACCCGGCTTTTCTGGATTGAGGTCAACGACTGTACCTGGAAGCTGAGCGATGGCGTGGTGGAGCGCACGCCTGCTTGTCATGGCAAATGGGCAGGCTTCAATATCGAGCGGGGCCTCGCCTGGGCGATCGAGGTCGGCAAGCCGTTCAAGCGCATTGCTTGGTACGCGCGCTGCGGTGAAACGTCTTACGGCCCGACAAATCTCGAGACGGCCAGGCGGGCGGCGATAGCCCTCGCCAATGGCGCCAAGTCGTTCCCAACGTCCGGCATCGCCACTTCATTCGCCGGGGCAATCAATCTTCATGCCGATCCAGAAGTCGCCGCAGAGGGCGCGCCATGACCGATGCACCCGCTACTCCCGCGCTTGCAGATCTGTTTTTTGATCGCGCATGCGTAATCGCGCAGCGCGTATATGGCGGCGAACTGCCCATTCTTGATGCTGTCGACATGCTGCACAGCGCAGCGGAATGGTCCGGGCTGATCGACCGTCTTGGCGAAGACGAGGTGCAACGGCTCATGGCCCAGGCATTCGAGGGCAATCAATGAACTGGGCCCCCACCGATGAGGAATTTCGTGCGCGAATTGCTGCGTACAATCGCGAAAATAATCCCAAAGGAATTGCGATGAAAACCGATCCTCCCGCCCCGAAGGCGGAAGTGCTCAGTATTGAGACCGGCCAGCGCATTGAGAAACCCAAAAATTCAATTCGCTGGGTTGATATGTCAGACATGGGACATCGACCCAATTCCGCAACGCGAGTGGGCAATCAAGGATCGTGTGCCGCTGAAGCAGGCGGGCCTATTTTCGGGGGAGGGGGGACCGGCAAAAGCATCATCGAGCTTATGAAGAATGTCGCCCACGTCGCCGGCAAGGACTGGCTCGGTTCACTGCCCGAACCTGGCCCAGCGTTCTATATCGGCGCCGAAGACGACGAAAACGAAATTCATATTCGCCTGTCGTCGATCGCCACGCATTACAACGTCGACATTCAAGGATCTGATCGACGGCGGTCTCAAGGTGCTTTGCCTGCTCGGTGACGATGCGACGCTCTGCGCGATGAATAAGCAAGACCGGCAAAGTCGAGTAACGGCGCCTGTATCGGCAACTCTACGAAGCGGCCGGTGACATCAAACCGAAAAATATCAGCATCGACACCCTGTCACGCGCCTTCGCCGGAAACGAGATCGATCGGGTTCAGGTCTACGCCTTCGCCATGCACATGCAGGCTCTTGCCAAGGTAGCTAATGGCTCCGTGACCGTTCTAGTCATCCAAGCTTGCACGGCATAAAGTCCGGCTCCGGTATATCCGGTTCAACGGCCTGGCATGGTGCATTCCGGTTCCGGCAATACCTCGAGCAGCGTTAAATCGGAGCACCGGCGAACAGCCCGACAGCGATTTGCGAGCAGCTCGAATTCAAGAAGAACCAATACGGGCCGATAGCGGAAGCCATCGTGCTGCGATACCAGGGCGGCCTATTTCTGCCCGAGGGTGGAATTTCAAATTTGGACAAGGCGGCCAGGGAGCAAAATTGCGACGAAATATTCCTGAACCTACTGACGCGTTATGAGCGCGAGGGACGCAATGTCAGCGACAAAGAAACAGCCAACAACTTTGCCCCGGCATCGTTCCGCAAGGAAAAAGAAGCCAAAGGCTTTCGCAAAGAGGAACTGGACGCTGCCATGCGACGATTATTTGCAGCGCAGAAAATCCATATTGAAGACTACGGCAGGCCATCGAGACCGGCGACGCGGCTGCGCATTGGCCGCAGAGCAGCCTGAGATTGTTTTGCGACTAAGGGGGGACGACCGATGACCCACAGGGTCGAGGGCGTACACCCGTGTCGCCTTGAGGGGGTATAAGGGGGGAGTGCGACACGCATGCAACACGTAGCAACACGCATGCTGTACGCATGCAACACGGGGGCTGTACGCAGGTCTATTACTGAGACCGTCTTCGCTCATTTCCGGCCCGGCTTTAGCTGAAATATGGGCTAAAACCGGACTCGTTTCGTTTTGCCGGTGTCGTCCTCGTAGTCCCAGACCGTGAATGTTTCGGTTTCCCCGTTCCGTTCGCCAGGCCACTAATCCCCAAGCTATCCCCAATATTGATATTGAGGCAGCTGTTCCTCCAATTATCTAGCGAGTTCAATCGGATAGTCTCGACAACCCGCAGTCATCCGAACAGATATTATTGGTCGTAAGCCGGAGGGTGCCAGGGAATGCCTGGGCTCTCCTTGCCCCGGCGGGAGTCGATCGACCCCCGGGGGGCGGGTTGCCGATTTGGAGTCTCAAGCTGGAACGGGACTCCGCTGATCACCACCGCATGTACCCCGTCGCATTACAGCTCGCATGACCTCTCTCGATTTCCACTGACTAACACCCCCCTGGCATCTGAATTTAATTTCCGATTTTCCAGATAGGGGTCCCACGCAGAATTTTTCTTGGCCTAATTCAGGAGAGCGGAGCGTCCCGGTTCCCGCCGTGCAATCACCCGATGTCGTCGGTCGGCGCGCGCTAGAACCAAATTCCTGAGTCCATTTCAATGATCGACTTGGGATTTGATGATGATCCGCCTATGTACTTTCTGAGAGGCAATACACCGCTATCGGGGCATCCGAGGCGAAATCAATTTTTTCATCGGAGGATTTTTAAAAAGAAAATGGAAAGACCAGAACCTGAGGGAATTATCCCGTTCAGAGCTGCCTGCACCAAATTGAACTGTACCGACGTTTATTTGCGCCGGGAATTATTCAAGGCCGGATTTCCGATCGTGGAGTTTTCTCCGCGCAAGCGGGGGCTCCTTGAAAGCCATTATATGCAGCTGCTTCATTCGCGCATGAAGCCGGCGCTCGATGAGCCCACCCATGTCTGATACCGAGGAAATTATCCCAGCCGAAACTGAAGCCCACGTCGATAGCAGGCGCCCCCTTACTGATGCGCTCATGGCTGATGAAATGAGCAAGGTCTTTGACGACATGGAAGTCCACGGCGTCGAAGAGGCGGCACAGAAAATGGTCCCGATGGTTTCAAAGAATATCGACGAGGCATTCGAGAATACATCGAACTGGATGAGCAAATCGGCTGACGATCAGGAAATGATGCGCGACGCGCACGGCAAGGTCGAAAAGCTCAAGGCCAACGCCAAAACGATGGGCATAGAGCTTTCCGACCAAGACGCGCTGAAGATGGCGTTCGAGCTTGAGCAGAAACAGGAAGGCAATGTTCCCGACGAGCTGGCGCCGGCATTGGAGAAAGTAAAAACCTTTTATCCCGACCAGCCGACACATCAGACGGTCGCCAACTATGCCGCCTTTGATGAACTCGTGCGCAGCAATCCGGCCCACGGTCTGAGTGAAATCATCAAGCAGACCGGTCATGATGAACTTGAGGTGCTGCGACAGATGGCGGCGCGCCACAGCCCCGCCGAGCTTCAGCAGCACTTCGCCCTGAGAGATGCCACGACCTATGTCGACGCCTTCCTCAGCGCTCACCCCGATGCGAACCAGGATGCAATGCTCGAGGCGCTCTCCAAGATGAACAAGACCGGCGATTATGGTCGCGATCTCCCGCTCGGCCTATGAAGCCACGAAGAGCCAGCGCAAATCCGGCAAGTCAGGCAGAACCAGAAGCACGGAAAGCAAAATTCGCGACAGCATGGAAAGCGCGTGGGACCGAATGCACGCGCGGGGTTCGCGATGAGCCTCTCTGAACAGGCCGACATCATCGGATTGGTCAAGCAGGTCGAGGAGCTTAAGGCGCAATTGGCCGCTGCGAGGGTCCGGCTGGAAAAAACCATGCCGTGTTATGCCCCCAAGAAGGCAATCCGGGGCCGCCTCGAACGTGAAACCAATGAGACCCGCCGCGCCTGTCTTGAGCACGCGCTAGCGCGTGTCGAACGCCACGAAAGCCTAATTCTTGCATTGAGCGAACAGGCAACAAATGCTTGATGAATTGCAAGGCGCGCTAGCTCAGTCCATGCCGGTTGATACGGCACCGGTCCCAGGCGAGCCCGCCATCGTTCGTGATACGGGCGACGACAAAATCACTCAAACGATGGAGGCGGAGGCCTACGATCGGGCGACGCACCGCGCTCCCAATGGCCAGTTTTCCAAACTGCCGACAGCCGCGATTGTAGAGCCGAGGCTGACTTTCCAAAGAACCATGAAGCGCCACCTGCTGACGAGGCAGGGGAGCAACGAGAAGAGACACCGGTCGACAGCGACATCAATCCGCCGGCATCACTTGACGCAAAAACTCGGGAGCACTGGAAATCTACACCGCCCGACATACAGCGGTTCATTTCGGAGCGCGAGCTTCAGGCACAGCAGAAGATCAGCGAGCTCGGACGTAGTGCAAAGCAGCTGGGAGAACTGAGCGGCGTATTCGAGCAATTCCGCGACAGAATTCCAAAATTACCCAACGGCCAAGCAATGCCGCCGCAGTCCGTTATTCAGCACTTGCTTACCGCTAATCATATACTGGAAACTAATCCGAAGGGGGCGATTGAGTGGCTTGCCCGTTCGAAGGGCATCGATCTCTCAGAGTTTGCCGGACAGCAGCAGCACGCACCCCAGCAGGTAGTCTCGAACAGGTTCGCAATGAGGCCTATCAGGCGGCGCTGCAGCGCATGCACCAGCAGCAGACCGCGGTGCACGAACAGCAGGCATCGAACTACATCGAGAAATTTGCCGAAGGCAAACCGTACTGGCCCCAGATCGAGAACCAGGTGCTCTACCACATTCTGGCGCTCAAGGGCACGAACCCGGAAATGGATTACCGCGAACTCCTCCAGACTGCACACGACAGGGCGCTGTCGGAGCAGCGCGATCTCGACCCGCGAGCGAAGGCAAAAGCGCAGGAAGAGTTGAGCGAGAGAGAAAACGCAAGG
Organism: uncultured Pseudomonadota bacterium; assembly: GCA_963702605.1. Lineage (GTDB taxonomy): Bacteria > Pseudomonadota > Alphaproteobacteria > Rhizobiales > Xanthobacteraceae > Pseudolabrys. Next base: position 1,559 of record CAVPDI010000022.1, on the reverse strand, counting down.
CGGACGAAGCCCGTAGGCTCGCCAGTCTCAACGTGCGCAGCAACAGAACGGGCGCAACCCCGATGCGTGGTCGCACGATCGAGCAGACGCTCGAAGAGGTCTACGACCGCATTCACGCGCACGGATAACAGCAATGCCAGCATTTAAAAAAGGCGAAGGCGGGCGCAGGCCCGGCAGCAAGAACAAGCTTACCTTGGCGAAGGAGAAACTGCGCGCAGAGGCCTTGAAGAAACTCAATGAGGATCTTGGACCGAACGCATTCAGCGGTGACGGCATCGCGTTTCTGCAGCATGTCTACAAGAGCGAGGAGTTCGATTTTTCAATTCGCATGGAAGCCGCCACGCGCGCAGCACCGTTCGAAAGGCCGAAGAAAACGGAAAGCACAATCGACGACAAGCGCGAGTATGTCGTGAGAATGCCGGTCGCGCCGGCAAATCTCGACGAGTGGAAACGCCTCCACATGGATCAGCCCGAGGCTGCGAACACAGACTTTGATGAGCGGCTGAAGACGCTCGCCGCCGCTGCGGCTGTAAAAAAGGACATGCAATGAGCAATAATGGCGTGCGAATTGTCATCGAACGCAGGGACGGCGGCCACTGGCACTGGGCGCTTACGGCCAATGGTGAGCAGCACATGGGCCAACGCGTGGTCCCCACGGCAGAGCTGGCAGCCCAGGAGGCGGAGATTTATCGCAACCAATTGTCTTTATCGAAACATTTCAGGAAGCAGCGCGAGCAAAACGCGAACCCAAATTGACCAACGACGAATTCCGCAAATACACGCACGACACTACCGGGATTCAATAAATGTTTAGTGGCCGCGCCCCTTCCACCAAGACGCGGCCCTGGCCACTGGGGTCGGTGGGGAGTCGTTGTGGCGCTCCTTGGGAGGCCTTGAAGCCTGCAACCTAAAGGCGCAGCATGACCCTGGGCCGGCCTCTGTCTGACAGGACATTGGGGGGCAGGAAATGAAATTGAAATTGTTAGGCGTCTTCACGGCGGTCACGCTACTGACGGCGTGGCAAGCATCAGCTAATACGCTCTATATCATACAAGAAACTCTTATAGTCCTGACGGAAGTGCCATTTATGGCAGCACCCCTGTCAACGGCACCATCACAACCAACGGCAACGTTCGAATGTAGGCCCAAACAGACATAGTTGATTGGAGCCTGGCGATTGGTGCTGGATCAACATTCACGCTGACACCCGCCAATAGTTTCGTTGAGCTCAAGGAAAAGAATCTTTCGCCACCGGCCTCGACCTGCTGTGGGACTATGGCGGTAACTCCGCAGGCCTGCTTTTTGCCGATCTCCCATCCGACGAATGGGATCTTCCAAAAATTCCCGGGGTCTATGGGTTCGTCGCCTATGGGAGCGGCGGCTTTGCTGCCGAGTTCCGTTTTTGCGTACCGGGGCGTTCCGACTGTCTTTGGGTATGTGTTGGCTAATTCGCGCTCTGGGATTGCGGTTATCGGGATAGACCCGCCAACCACCGTTACGCCAATTCCTTCCACACTTCCGCTCTTCGCCGCTGGGCTGGGCGTGTTGTGTCTTTTTGG
>CAVPDI010000021.1:0-12174 GCA_963702605.1 uncultured Pseudomonadota bacterium | reverse complement strand
GGCGCTCTGACTCTCGACGTGGCCGACACATCAGAGCTCCAGCTCTGGCAGAACCGGTACTCCACGCCGGACTACAGGTTCGGCAAGGAGCCAAACGAATTCCTGGTCCGCTGCCGTCCGCTTTTGCCGCGGACCGGAAAGGCTCTGGCCGTCGCCGATGGCGAGGCCGGAATGGTGTCTGGCTGGCGCGGCAAGGCCTCGACGTTCTGTCGATCGATTTCTCTCCTGCCGCCCAGGCCAAGGCGCGTGCACTCGCCGCTGAGCACAACGTCACGATCACGTTCGTTGAGGCCGATGTTCACGCATGGCCCTATCCGGAGGACGCGTTCGACATGGTGGTGGAGATTTTCCCCCAGTTCAGCACGCCGCCCGAACGCGCGCGGAAATGGGCGGGTATGCGGCGGACACTGAAGCGTGGCGGCTTGCTGATTGTCGAGGGTTATACCCCCAGGCAGCTGGCTTACGCGACAGGCGGGCCAAAGCAGATAGAAAACCTGTACACCCGCGACATGCTCCAAAACGCTTTCGGCGATCTCGCGGATGTCAAAATCGTCGAAGAAGAACGTGAATTACAGGAAGGTCCTGGACATTCGGGCATGTCGGCATTCATCGGGCTGACGGCGCGGAAACCGTAGCGCGCAGGATGGGTTGAGCTCTTGCGAAACCCATTGCCATCGCCGTCCCCACGCAGGTGGGTTTCGCTGCGCTCAACCCGCCCTGCGGGTAAACTTCCACGGCCGCGCCCCGACCTTGGCACCCTGGCCGCGCCTCTCGTATTATTTCCCTGATGCTGGCATCGTCGTCGGCGTTGGGGGTGTGAACATGAAACCGTTCCTGTCGTCGATATTCGCCGGCATCGCAGCCATTCTCATTGCGCCGCTCGCCGCAGGCGACGCAACCGCGCAGGCGCCCTCGCCCGCCGCAAAACTCAACGCTTACGTCGGTTGCATCAACCGGCTTTCGGAAGATCTTACGATTTACGCTCGCGCTATTTCAGCTGGGTCGGCAAGGACGGGCCAACCGGCCGGGAGCGCATCATCTACGGCACCTACACCATCTACGACACGTCCGACTGCAAGAAGAATATCGAGAAGGCCAACGCCCTCGAGCCGCACGACGCCGCGCTCGAAGCCGCCGCCACCGCCTATGCGGAGGCCGTGGGCAAGCTTGAGCCGCTGCTCAAGGAAGCCGACGATTATTACACCCAGCAGGACTACAAGGACGACAAGATGGCCAAGGGCAGCGCCCTGCATCCCCGTCTCGTGGCTGCGTGGGCTGCATTCGAGCGCGCCGACAAGACGCTGCGCAGCGGCGTCGATGCCATCAACGACAAACGCGCGGTCGAGAAGCTTGCCGAAATCGAGCGCAGCGAAGGCCGCAATGCGCGCTACCATGTCGAGGCTCTGATGATCCGGGCCAAGCGCGTTTTGCGCACGGAGGACGCGGCGAAACCCGACGTCGCCGAGATCACGCAGGCGCTGAACGATTACGAAAGCATGGTCAAAGGCGCCGAACAATTTTCGGGCTCCGGCAGCGAGGCCAAGATCGGCTCGTTTTTCATGGGCAATGCCAAATCGTTTCTGGTCACGGCGAAGTCCCTGATGCGCCGCATCCGCGATCACGTGCCCTACAGCGCCGGCGACAAGATGATGCTCGGCAATGCCGGCAGCGGCTGGATGGTCGAAGGCTCGCCGCCGCGCCTGCTGCGCGACTACAATCAGCTGGTCGACAGCTACAATCGCGGCGCCCGGATCTAGCGCTTTTGTGCGAGTGCGCGACGACGTCAAGCGCTGGGCGCCTATTGTCAAACAGTCCGGCGCAAGGCCAGACTGAGTGAAACGAGACGGCTTTAGTAATAATCCGCTCATCCCCGCGAAAGCGGGGATCCAGTTCTTTCTGGTTTAGCCGGATTCCCGCTTACGCGGGAATGAGCGGAGTAAAGAGCTATGACGATATAAAAAAATCCGGAGGATTCATGAATAAATCTTCGCTCACCGCCGCTGCAATCCTGGGAGTCCTTATGCTGTCACCTGCTTACGCCGCCGAACTCAAGGTGCTGGCCGGCGGCTCGATGACCGCGAGCCTGAAGGAACTGGGCCCGCGCTTCGAGAAGACGACCGGCCACAAGCTCGACATGACATTCGCGGCAACGCCGGAGCTGATCAAGATGGCGACCTCGGGCCCGTTCGACCTCGGCGTGGTGCCCATCGACGTCATGAAGAATGACGCCGCCAAGGCGAAATTCGCCGGAACGCCCGGCAATATCGCACGCGTGGGCTATGGCATTGCGGTGAAGGCGGGCGCGCCGAAACCGGATGTCAGCACGCCCGCGGCGCTGAAAGCGACGCTGCTCAAGGCGCAATCGATTGCGGTGTTTCCGGGAAGCGCCGCCGGCGCGTTCGTGCAGAAGACGTTCGAGCGGCTCGGCATCGCCGACGACATCAAGGCCAAGAGCAAGGTGCAGAGCGCGCCCGGCGCGATCCCGCAGGCGGTCGCCAAGGGCGACGTCGAGCTCGGCGTATTCCTGACCAATGTATTGAACGCGCCCGGCGTCGAGCTTGCCGGCCCCTTCCCCGGCGATCTGCAGCAGGAGCTGGTGTTCGTCGGCGCGGTCGCGACGGAAAGCAAGAACGCGGCTGCGGCGAAGGCATTCCTCGATTATCTCAAGACGCCGGAGGCTGTGAGCGTGTTCAAGGCAAAGGGTGTGACGCCGGGGTGAAAGCGGTAAAATTTGCAGCCATCGTCATTTACGAATACTCTTTTCCAAATTCAGCACATCGCCTGTTTTAATTAAAACATTTTCGGGTTCTTCGATCGGCCAATTTAGATATTTTTCGCTCGCCATTTTTTCGATGATCGAGCGATTGTCTAAAAATTTTTGTAGTCGTTCCTCTTTAGTGGTTACACCAAAATGGTCGTCGAGCGCCTCTCGAGATATTGCGCAATTTACGAGCCCGCCAAACGCCTCTCCTGCAAATGTGATGATGTCGCGACTAAAATCGTAGTGCGGCGCAGGACTAGTAAACGTCAAATCACTTCCCGGCAACAATCGACGTCTCTCTCCGACAGTCTTTAATGTGAGATCACGTGTTCTCGCGGGTAATTGTGTCAACCCCTCACCGATTAATTTTTGCCAGGTTGCGCCACGCGCATAGGCTTCGTCCCAAACCGCTTTCAGTTCGTAGGGTCTTTTATCAATCAGGATATTAAGTAGCGCTTCGGCTTGCTGGGCATCCTTATCTCGTTTTGCCTCACCTTCTTTCCTGCGACGCGATACAATCAGTTTATGCACTGCATCCGTTCCGGTGCGGGTACAAGCACATAAACACCAGCGTCGTATAAAATTACAGCTGGTTCAGGATCATGAATAAGGAAGTCTAGAAATCTAAGTGGCTGTGCATCGGTATGAAACGCAGAAAGTCGTTTAGGTGCGTCTGTGTCCGCTCCTTCATTGGGAGTGAGAAAATCAACTCGAAGCCCTCCCTTTGCAAGATAGCTTGTAACATTCTTTTCACCCCGTACGTGCGGAATGGGCCAAAATGTATTGTCGACATTTTTTAAAACATCGAGCACTGGTGGGGTTCGTTCCGCGACCGCCACTGATGTATTCGTGAACTGTGCTATGTCCACATCGCCCGTTTGGAGCGCGCCCATTGGAAGTCTAGCACCAAGCATGACCGGGTACGTTTGATACGCGACCGTTCCAACTAGAACTCCACGTAGACGAAAAACGCCTGCTTCCGCCAAAGCAGCTACAATTTTTCCAATTTCGGGAATGGGTCGCGGCAGCGCGAACGAACGAACGAGTGTAGATACCAGGGCACGGCGTTCCCGCTCGTCCTCACGGACCTGCTTGTGTCGCGCTATCCGCTCAAGCAGCTCCGGCGTTTCAGGGCCGACGTATTTCTGGGCCCGTCCGGCATCTGAAGATTGCTGGAAGTACCAATACCTGCGTTCCTTCACGGTTTTCGAAATAAACGCTCCGTCTTCCGGGAAGGCGTCGTGAAAAACGGTAGCGGCACAACGGTCTAGCAATTCCGCATATGTAGTTTGTAGGACAAGTCGCGGGGGGGGCATCGGGTGCTCATCGGTTATACGCATTGCGCAGATTGCGTATAACATATCTAATCCGGCAAATCAAGAAGTTATACGCATCTTGAAATTTGCGTATAGAAATAACATACTGAATTATATTATGATTTCCGTAGCAACAAGGCTGACCCGCGCCGGATCGATCTGGTCAGGCGTATGCATGGCCGACAGAAAGAACGTGGTCGCGGCGAAGGCGTTCCTCGATTATCTCAAGATGCAATGAATGATGTGCGGCTTAACAAGGCTTGATCGAGAATCTTCGCCCTCTGCCTTCCAGGAAAGTCTCGATGCGGGGTCGATCTAAGGCCGAAGGCAGTCTTCACATGCGACAAACGACGATAATGCTGCCCTCGAAAGGGGCGTAGGTATCGAGAGGCGTGCCTTCTCGCACGCCGTAAGCGTCGTGTAGCGCGGACAGCATCAACGTCGCGATCGCATCGAAGTCCGGCGTACCGTTTAAGTCGCGCTTATATGGATAGTTTTTTCCTCCCGTCTCGATCGCAAAGCCAAGACGGCCGAGGGCAGCGACAAACTCCTGTGACAGGCAACTCATGCACGGCTTCGATTCACGTTCGGTGTAATCGCCTGACGATGCTTCGCAATAGAGCTTCTTGCGGTTATCCGCGAACATGCATTGTACGTATGCTTGCGGCTGGCCCTTCACGCTCATGACTAAGAAGGGACCGCGTTCCTTAACCGCACTCGGCCGCTCGTAGACAGCTTTCAAGGATGCGGCGAGAAGGCAGCGCTCTTTATCGACCAACCCCTCGCGCGAGTCTGTCGTTTCCGCCGCCGCATTTAGCTGGAGGCCAGGAAGCATAAGAACCACAGCCAACAAAATAGCCCTTGCTCTGTTTGTCCTTGTGCCCGCAAGGCCCATGAAGCGCTCCCGAGATGGAAGAATACGACCGCACAAGTTCGACGCGGCCGCGAATATCTCAATATTGCCGACGCACCCGTTGAACTTCTCAGTGAGGCATTCGAGACGTGGCGAAAGGTTTATTGCCGAAGTGACGGGCACCGTCGCTCGCCTTGTTTCTTCTATTTCCGCGGAGACGCTAGGGCTTTTCCAAAAGCCGGCGCATGATTTCGTCCGTCAGTGCTTTCGTCTTCGGTCTATCGTCTATGAAATTTGCTACGAGGGCACGGCTCTCTTGAACCGTAAACACTTTTCCTTCCTCATGATCAAAAATGACCCCGTCCGTGGCGGCACCATAGGCGGTTGCAGCCATCCAAGCCGCCTCCAAAGTTGAAAAGCTCGCGCCCCAGCGAAAACCCAGCGCGTATTTCCAGAAATGAGTGAAATTGCTGACGCCCAGGAAACGCATCGTTTCCATGGGATCGTCGTGATAACACTCAAACCCGGCCTGCTCACCCTCGAGCGTTGCCGGCAGCATGCCGCTCGCATCGGCAAAATGGACATCGCCGGCCAGGCGCAGCTGATATTTTTCCGCATCGATGGCGCGCTGCCACTCGGCAATTGTATTCAGACGGCGGTCCGAGAACACATGCAATTCCATCGCCATGCTAGGCCTCCCCTATGGCTTGAACAAAAAGTGTCTTCCTGAAGTGCATATCCTTGCGTGATATGCCGTCATTGAAACTCATCTGGATGATCGGGACTTCGTTGCCGACTCCGACCTTGATCCGAAGATAGGCGGCACGCGCAGGCTCGATGCCCTTTTCACCCGTCTTGACGTCGTAGATTGCGATGACGTCGCCGACATCGTTGCGCAGGACGACGTCCGTCCGAACGCTCCCTTTTGCCCCGTAGTAGTCGCCACCGAAGGTCGTCTCCACGTCGGAGGGAGCAATACCGCGCAGTCCAAGGGCCCTCACCGTCGCGGCGAATTTGACGTGAACGGCAGTACCATATTTCCGCGGGGTGTATGTCGGCAGGTATTCAACGACGTCCTTGACGCGCGCGAGAGTATTCGCGAGTTGCTTGGTCGTGTCGTCGATTGTGGAAATTCCTGTGAACGCGCTCGTCTGGAAATTTATCGGCGTTTGCGCGTAATGAGCGCCCGGGACTATCGGATCCGAGGTGGCGTCGCTCATGACCGGTGAGGGAAAAGCGCTGCTCCCGCCGGCAAGCCTCGCGTCTGAATTGGGTTCGCGGCCACCAGACGCGCCGCTTTCGCCGCCGGCCCATTGCCCGCCTTCCCGGCTGCCGGCAGGAATACGCGGCTGACCGGGATTGAACCCGGCCTTGCGGCAAACATCGGCGTATCCGATCAGCGCCTTTTCGAAGCGCAGCGCGGCGAGCTGACGTTTGATGTTCTGCTGCGCCCTTTCGCGCCGGCGTATCGCGAAAAGCCGCTTAATTCCGTCGAGTTCGCCGCGGATTTCGCGAAACCCCCGTTTTGCCAGATCAATTTGGAAGCCAATCAAAGTTTGCACCCTAGCTGCGGTTCAACATTAGGTATTTGTTCCTACCAACCGCTGGACGGCCCTGTCAAGCTTTTATTCCTATACACGTACAGATTGTATCTATATAGTATTACACGCACAGGTCAAGCCGGCATGCACAAGGGCCAAGGCGCGACAGCGCCGAGCCCGACGGGATAAATTGAAAGCCTTCAGGTGGGCTCGCTTCGCTTAGCCCACCCTACGGATCGCGGAGTAATCCATGCCAAAACGCGTATCGGTCATCGGCGCCGGCACCATCGGCTCAAGCTGGGCGGCGTATTTTCTGGCGCGCGGATTTGAGGTCGGCGCCTACGATCCCTCGCCTAACGGCGAAGCTTTCGCGCGCGGCTTCATCGACAATGCCTGGCCGACACTGGAGAAACTTCAGCGCCGTGCAGCCCGGCGCCGACCGCAAGCGCTTCGAGTTCTTCAAGGACCCCGCCGCCGCCGCCAGAGGCGCGACGTTCGTGCAGGAAAGCGGGCCCGAGCGCGAGGACACCAAAATCGAGCTGTTCGCCACGCTCGATGCCGCGCTGCCGCCGGAAACCGTGATCGCCACCAGCTCATCCGGCCTGCTCGTCAGCCGCGTCAGCGCAAAGTGCAAACATCCGGAGCGCTGCGTGATCGGCCATCCATTCAACCCGCCGCATCTCATTCCGCTGGTCGAAGTGGTCGGCGGCGCGAAGACATCGCCGGCCGCGGTCGCCCAGGCGATGGAATTCTATCGCGGCATCGGCAAGCACCCGATCCATATCAAGAAGGAAGTGCGCGGCCACGTCGCCAACCGGCTGCAGGCGGCGCTGTGGCGCGAGGCGATTCATCTTGTGACGGAAGGAGTCGTCTCGGTCGCCGATGCCGATGCGGCGATTGCCTATGGGCCCGGCCTGCGCTGGGCGCTGATGGGGCCGCACCTCACCTTCCACATGGCGGGCGGCGAAGGCGGCATGAAACATTTCATGGACCACATCGGCCCGGCGATCCAAGGCTGGATGGACGATCTCGGCAAACCCACGCTCACGCCGCAGACGCAACAAAAGATCATCGACGGCGTTGCCGAGGAAGCGGCCGGCCGCAGCATGGCGGAGCTGCAGCGCTGGCGCGACCGCAAGCTGATCGACATTCTGAAGGCGGCCGGAGAGCCCTGATGTCCCCTGACGAACGCGCCATTCGCGAGCTCGTCGACAACTGGATGACGGCAAGCCGCGCGGGCGACACCGCGGCCGTGCTCAGGCTGATGGCCGACGACGTGATTTTCATGGTCCCCGGCCGCGAGCCTTTCGGCAAGCAGGCCTTCGCCGCCAATTCGCGAAGCATGGACGGCGTGCGCCTGGAAGGCAAAGCCGACATCCGCGAGCTGCAGGTGCTCGGCGACTGGGCCTACTTGCGCAATTTAATCGAAATCACGATCACCCCGCCCGGCGGCGAGCCGTCGCGCCGGTCAGGCTACACGCTGACCATCTTGCGCAAGGGCGCCGACGGGAAATGGCTGCTGGCGCGGGACGCAAATCTGGTGAGTTGAGCGCAGCCCTGCGCAAACGCGCCGCCGATGCCGGATGAATCCGGCATCGGCGTTTTAAACCCGCGCCTATTTCATCGACAGCGCCAGGCCGCTGAGGTCGGCACTGACGATGAGGCCGGTCTGGCCACCTGTGAGCGCGAGAACCGCGCCGTTCTGATTGGTCAGCACGACCGCCTGCGCGCCGCGCACGACGGCGGCGCCGGCGCCTGCCTGGCCATACACGCCCGCCACATCGGAGGGCCGGCGGATATGGCTGACGGTGCCGTGGAAACGCGTTTCCGATGCGCCGAAGGTGAAACCGTAGCTCAGGCCGCCGACCGACAGCGGATAATTGTGGCCGTGAAAATGCAGCACGCCGCTGCCGGCCGAGCCGCCGATCACGAAGCCCGCCTTGAAGATCCGGATGCTGATGGTGCCGCTGTCAGCGTAGGCAGCGGACGAAAAAGCAAGGCCTGCGATGGCAGCAAACGCGACAAGCGCGGCACGAAACGATCGACCGATTTTCATGTTGTTACCTCCTGGAACGCCGTATGGGTTGGCGGCGTCAATCCCTCACCACTACGCCAGATTGCCCGTCATTGCTACGGGACTCGAACGAACACATGTGAAAACAATGCACCGCTACCTCGCTCTTGCCATCTTCATCGCCCTCGTCCTCGGCGGCGGGACGGTCATCGGCCTGATGACATTGCCGGGCGGATGGTATGCGGGGCTGGCCAAGCCGTCATTCGATCCGCCCAACTGGATCTTTGCGCCGGTCTGGACCCTGCTCTACATCATGGTCGCGGTTGCCGGCTGGCGGACATGGCAACGTGGGCCGCGCAGCGCGACGATGACGGTGTGGTTCGTCCAGCTCGCCCTCAATTTCATCTGGTCGCCGGCGTTCTTCGGCGCGCATCGTCCAGGCGCCGCGCTGGCGATTGTGACGGCCCTGCTGGCGGCGATCCTCGCATTCATCGTGGCGAGCTGGCCGCGCGATCGTGCCGCCGCCTTGCTGTTCGTGCCCTATGCAGCCTGGGTGGCGTTCGCCACGGTGCTCAATGGCGCGATCTGGCATCTCAATTGAGGCGGCGGCTAATTGACCCGGCAGTCGTTATAGAATTTCACGACCACGCCGTGGCTCTTGTGGGTCAAGGTGGTGAACGTCTTGAGCGAATAAAACTCGAAATCCTTGTTGCGATAGCTGTCCGCCTCGGGCGCTGCATCGGGATCCGCGATGAGGGTCTGCGGTGACTCATTGTCGATGCGGAGAATGACCGGCTGGCTCTTGCTCCAGCGCTCGGCCCCGCGCGCGTTGGTCACCACCGCGCCGATGGTGAAACCGCCGCCCCGGCAGGCGTAGCTGAAGGTCTTCTGTTCGCCAGCCGAAGCCGCCGCGGCCAGCGTCGCCAGCAACAAGGCAGCAAAGCATGTGATCGCAACTGCAACGAGTCCTCGTGACATGCGCCCCTTTATCATGCCGCAGCTCCCGGCACGAATCAGCTAGCATCGCCGGCGAGCGGGGCGATTCCAGCACAGCACATGAACTCCTCAATCAAGCCCGGCGAGGCCGATCCGCGCTATTCCAAGCGGCTGGCCATTGTCGTCCCCTATCGCGACCGCGCCGAACACCTGGCGCGGTTCGTCCCGCACATCGTCACCTATTTCCAGCGCGACAAGCTCGACAGGCAGATCGCCGTCACCGTGAACATCATCGAGCAGTGGGGCAAGGCGCCGTTCAGCCGCGGCCGCCTGGGCAATTGCGGCTTCCTGCTCACCCGCGAGACATCGGACTATGTGTGCATCCACGACGTCGACTACCTGCCGATGTGGGCCGACTACTCGTGGACCAAAAATCCGGCGCGGCTGATCTGGCACGGGCTTTCGATGCAGGAGAACTGGGAAACGTTTTTCGGCGCCGTCAGCCTGCTCGACAATTCCGTCTTCACCAAGGTGAACGGATTTCCGAACTGCTACTGGGGCTGGGGTCCCGAGGATCTGGAGCTGAGCCACCGCCTGCGCCTGCGCGGCTTCGAAATGGAACGTCGCGACGGGACATTCATTCCGCTTCCGCACAAGCACGCGGGGTTTTCCGCACCGCAGGTGTGGACCGAGGAAGGCCGCCGCACCAACGGGTTATTCGCGAAGCGCCAGCGCGAATTTGATGCGCTCATCGAGCGGGACGGGCTGAGCACGCTGAAATTCCACGTGCTTGAGAAGAAGCCGCTGGCACTGACGGGCGTGCCGGCGCTGGCGAACGTCTTTCATTACCTTGTTGATCTGGGCGAGCCGGAGCCGGGTGCGGTCTGAAACGCAGTTCACCGCAGGATGGCGCTTCCTTTTTGAATGAAATCCGGTTGCATTTATTTTCCCGCGGCCTTGCGCAGCGCCGCATTGATGCGGTCCTGCCAGCCGGGGCCTTCGTCCTGAAAGTAGTCGAGCACGTCGCGATCGATGCGCAGCGATACCGTTTCCTTGGCACCGGGAATTGCGGGCGCGGCCGGCGGCAAATCGGCGGGCCTGGTGGTGGCGGCCTTGAAAGCTTTTTCGGCGAGGCTGCGGGTATCGGGCGGATTTCGGGCCATGCAGTCTTGTAACACACCGCGAGGCAAAAATGCCGGTATTCACAGCTTTTCGCGGCCACGCGCGCGGCAGCGATGCCGGCCTGCTGCCGAATGGCGGCGAGCGGCTGATTTGCGCGTGAATGGAAAATCGCGGCGCGTGCGCATAGCGGCACGCGAAACACCGATCAGATGATTGGAGGCTTGAATTCGCCGCCGTGCCTTGCACGCCATTTCGGGCCGGGGCCACGCATGTAGTGGCGCTCGGGCCGGTAGGGATCGAATACGGTGCCCATGAAACCGTGCCAGGCAACGGTCAGCGCGCGGATCCGGATGTGAACCAGTGGGACGGTGACGAATTTCGACATTCAATTCACGCGCCTCAATGGACTTTGCCCAGCACCGATGAAAACGGCACGCGCACGAGCTCATCGCCAAGGTCATCGCTGACGTGCACCGACCAGTCGCGCCAGTCCTCTGGCCCGCCTGTCGCCATCAGCGAACTGGCGACCATGGCCGCGTGTTCGCGTGCTTCGTTCAAGCTCTCGACCTCCACCACTCCGCAATGCTCAAGCAGCAGTTCGGCGTTGGAACAGAAGAAATAGACTTTTGGCACATGGACCTCCTCAACTGGAAGCAGCCCACCGCGTCATTAGAGCAGCAGAAAGCGGAACGAAATTCAGATGTTGTCCCTAAGGAGAGTCACGGATCACCCGGCATGGGGATACCGCTGACGTTTCTGCCACCGGCATTGGTTGTCTAAAGCCGGCTGTTTGAAAATGAATCAGAAAGGCGAGACGGTGCCGCGATCTCAACCGTCGTCACCGGGCTTGTCCCGGTGATCCCGCTTGGCGGGGGATGCGGTGCCGCATGAAGCGAGATGGTACCCGAAGTCGGACTTGCCCGACTTCCGTGTCAATATGTGGCGCAAGTCGGGTAAACCCGACTTGCGCCGACAAGTCCGGCCATGGCACTCGGAGAGGGATGCCCCTTCTCCAAATCCACTTCATCGCCGCACAAGCAGGATAAAATCTCCGCTCATTCCCGAGTAAGCGGGGATCCAGGGTGACGCGCGAGGCAGTGCAATTTGTTCTGGACCCCCGCTTTCGCGAGGGTGAGCGGAGTTTTCGTGTCCGGCTATGCAATCATCATGTCCGCCCATGGTGGCACCATGTCCGCCCATGGTGGCGCGGTGAAAAGTCAGGCCATGATGGCGGAAGAACCGTGCGCGCTCTCTACTTCCGCTCATTCCCGCGCAAGCGGGATAAATCTCCGCTCGTCCCCGCGCAAGCAGGATAGAATCTCCGCTCATCCCCGCGAACGCGGGGATCCAGGGCGACACAAGAGGCAGTGCATTTTGTTCTGGACCCCCGCTTTCGCGGGGGTGAGCGGAGTTTTCGTGTCCGGCTCTGCAATCATCCTGTCCGCCCATGGTGGCACCATGTCCGCCCATGGTGGCGCGGTGAAAAGTCAGGCCATGACGGCGGAAGAACCGTGCGCGCTCTCTACTTCCGCTCATTCCCGCGCAAGCGGGAATCCAGAAGCAATTTGCAAGATCGCCGTGGTCGCCTTGGACCACCGCTTTCCGCCTTCGCGCTCTGCGCTTCGGCGGAC
>CAVPDI010000020.1:0-113381 GCA_963702605.1 uncultured Pseudomonadota bacterium | reverse complement strand
ATCGCCTTCCGTGTTGGTTTGGTCCCGCGGAGCAGTCAAGGCGACCTGCGCCACTGTCCACAGGAACGTCTGACTGGCTGCTGCTGCGTGCCATTGCTGGCCGTCACCGTCACATTATACGGACTATTCGTGTCCGCATTGGAGGCCAAGGCGCCGGAAATCAAGCCGCTGCCGGAGATGCTCAACCCCGAGGCAAACCGGTCGCCGTGTACGTCAGCGTTCGCCGTCGAGCCTCCTGCCCTGCACTTGCAGCGACACCGCCTGGCCGTCCACGCTCGCTAGCGCTCCCGGATTGGCCAGCGACACCGCGCCACCGTCCAGTTGAACGTCTGACTGGCGCTGGCGGTGCCATCGCTGGCCGTCACCGTCACCGCATACGGACTGCCGCTGTCCGCACCTACGGTAATTGTACCACTGATAAGGCCTGTACCGCTATTGATACTCAGGCCCGGTGGCAAGCTGGCGGCGCTATAAGTCAACGTGCCGTTGCCCGCATCGCTGCCGGAGAGAGGAAAAGGTGTCAGGAACCGATATTACGGATATTGAAATATGTAATATCGGTTCCTGACACCTTTTCCTGTCAGGGGCGCCGCTTCGGTGTTGAATGAGCTATTGCGGACTCCAGAAGTCGTCGGATTCGGTCATTCGTGGATTTGTCCTTCAGATCTTTCACGATTGCCAATTCTTCAGCGGTTAGATCGTTGATTCGACAGAGCCACTTCGCCGCGTACGCCTGGGTTTCCTGGTCCTTAGCTGTCTTCAGCAAACGAAATGCGTGGGGGGCGATATGCTTTCGAGGCCATCCGGTTTGAACTTTATCTCTGTTATCGAATATGTAATACAAACGCCATTCCAGCGCGGGAGACAGATGTTGCTGGACGACCCATTTCTCCATCAGGGGCAGCCAGGTTTCCCAATCGATTCGCTGGAAAAGCACGTCGTCCTCGGGTCCGCCGCGCATTTCCAAGGAATCCTTGATGTGAACGGCGATTATCAGCACGTCAAGCGTTTCGATGATCTCCCCGCTGACCCAGCGGTCCAGGATCGATTGTCGATGCTTCGACCCGATCCACTTCTTCCGATTCATGTCGCACAAGACATTATCGATCGTCACCTGGGCGGCAACAGCGAGCTTGGGGTCACCAATCCTCTCCTCCAGAAACGGAATCAGGTCCGTCGGCTTGTATTTTGTCAACATGCGAACGGACCAGGCGGCGACGTACGGGTTATCGCTTGAGATATATTTCTTCAGCAACGGTAGCCGCTCGGCTCGTGCAGTCTTGTAGACAGTTTCCACGACCGATGCCCATCGCAAGGCGGCAGCATAATGAAAGCGAAACACCTCTGGGGCATCCATGCCTTGATGGCCGATAATCTTCCGCGCGGGAGCGGGGGGCGCTAGCTGCCAGGCAGCCAACCCATCTTCCTTGTGCGTGCCCCGATTATGCACGTTCGGTATCAAACTTCCATCTTCATCAGAGCGCTCCAGATGCCAGATACCGATCTCCCCTTCTTTAATGGGTGGCTGCAGTTCGTCATTTAAACTGGCGTGCAGTCCTGTCGATGGATATAGCACAAAAGAATCCTTAAATGTGGTTCCTTTCAGTTTAGCATCCCCGCAATAAACGTACTCAATTGTGAAGGCAACCTTCGCCCAATAACCTTTATAGTCCACCCGGACGGCCTTCGCCCGAACTAGAATCTCAGGTTCAAACGGATCTGCGGCCTCGGCAGCCGGTGCGTAGGCGGATGCGGTGAGGGCGAGCATGACGCAAGACATTAACATCGGACGGTCTCCCCGAAGAGTATGTCAAGGTTTCTTTTTCAGGTTAGGCTCGTAATACTCGTATTTTCTTGCCTCCGCGTTGGCGATATCGCCGCTGGTGTCAACCTTCGTCGGCGAAGATTGCATTGTCCATTGCTTCTCTGGAACGACTTTCCCATCATCCCCACCCCTACCCTTCTCCCAGACCAACTGTTTCGTCACGGTGCCGTTCCCATTGAACGACCAGTGCATAACAGATTCGGACCAGTATGTTCCTTGGAATCTCTCCGCATCATTGACGGAAGCGACAATATCCGTCGTGAAGTTAAGTTGACCTTCGATTGCGGTGATGTAGTTAGGCGCGATTATCGGGTCATCAGCTTCCTTCGCCGACAACTGCTCGTAAGTCAATGGCAAATCAATTGTTGGTTTGTCATATCCGGTTATGTACGCATAATTTTTCCCTGGCGGTGCCTTTGCATCGGAGAAGACAAACCCCGGATACAGTTTCCCAGGGTCGCCTTCGACCCCTTCCCCTTCGACCCCTTCTTTTTCCTTCCTATTCTGCTTTGACTCTCTTCTCCCTCAGCAAGATTCGGGCATATTCCATCATGGTGTCGAGCGAGGCATCAGACTTCAACTCCGGGATTTTCTTTGGATCGTAGGCGATGGGCTCGAGTTTTGAGCACCAAGCTCGAACCAGACATCGCGTCGATCCTTGTCGGTATGGCCGACGGCCCTTGTGAAGGCGAATGTTTTTTGGGATACGGTGTCATGGACAATGGCGCGGATCGGGCTATTGGCATCATTCCACAAAAGTTCCGTGCGTCGCTTCTCGCCGCCCTTGCGACAGGCGTAGAGTTTACCGGTGACGGTGACGAAGAAGAAATGGGTCTTGTCTTGATAAGCGAGGAAAGATTCGCGCATGTCGGTGCGGACGCGCAAGGTTTGGACGTCTATTACCCCGGCATGAATGTTGCTCGTTAATCCCATGATGCCACTTCATCTTCGCCTGCCGGAGGAAGGTTTCATGGCTATCTCCTTACCCGACGCCCGCGAACTCTCTGATGAAGTCTTGGAAGCCCTCCGCCTGCGTGCCTTGCACGGCTGCCAATTGGGCTTCACCGAGGTCGAGATCGCCGACCTCCTTGGCGTCTGCCGCGAAACGGTCAGCCACTGGTGGTCCGCCTATGCCTGTGGCGGACTGGACGCCCTGCCCCACGACCGTACCGGCCGGCCCCTTGGTTCGGGACGCGCCCTCTCCGACCAACAGGCTGCACGCCTCCAACAACTGCTGCGAAGCCACCAGCCCGAAGAACTGAACATCGCTGCCCCCCTGTAAGCAATGCGGCAATGGCCGCCCTGCGCGCGCGCCGACGTATTGCTCACCATTTGCGCGAAGCAAGTCGGCAGTCGCCGCGAGCCGGTCGGATTCCTTCACGCGCAGTTCTTTGAGGCCGCGCATCCGCGTAATCCCTTCCGCGAATGACGCCGCAACGGCGAGGACCGGGTATTCATCAATCATTGACGGGGCACGCTCGGCCGGAACGTCCACACCTTTTAATACGGACGTGCGGACTCGCAAATCGGCAACTTCCTCACCGCCATCATCACGCTTTTCGAGCGCTTCGATGTTTGCGCCCATTTCCCGCAAGGTCGTCAGCAAGCCTGTGCGCAGCGGATTGGTCATGACCGCTTCGAGCACGAGATCGGAGCCCGGAACGATCAATGAGGCAATCAAAGGAAATGCCGCCGACGAGGGATCGGCCGGAACGAGAACATTGGCCGGCTCAAGTTCGGGCTGGCCCTGCAGCACGATACGTCGTCCGTGTTCGCCGTGCGGCTTGCTGCTGATCCTGGCACCGAAATGCTTTAGCAGCCGTTCAGTGTGGTCTCGCGTCGCCTCGGCTTCGATCACGGTCGTCTCGCCCGGAGCAGCAAGGCCGGCCAGCAGCACTGCGGATTTGAGTTGCGCAGATGCGACCGGCGGCTCGTAGACGATCGGAATCGGATCGGCGGCACCCTGCAGCGTCAGTGGCAGCCGTCCGCTCTCGCTCGCTTCAATCACGCGCGCGCCCATCTTTATCAAGGGATCAAGCACGCGCTGCATCGGCCGGCTGCGCAGCGAGGCGTCGCCGTCGAATATGGCCGTCACCGGCGCGCCGGCGACCGCGCCGATCGCCAATCGGCACCCGGTGCCGGAATTGCCGAAATCGAGCGGCCGGTCCGGCTGGGCAAATCCACTGACGCCAACGCCATGAACGCGCCAGGTGTGCTCTCCGACCCGTTCGACGCGGGCGCCAAGCCCCCGCATGGCCTCGGCGGTGCGCAGTACATCATCGCCTTCCAGCAGTCCCGCAATGTTGGTTTCGCCGACCGTCAAGGCCCCAAGGATCAAGGCGCGGTGAGAGATCGATTTATCGCCGGGGACACGCACGCGGCCCTGCAAAGGCCCGGTTTGGCGGGCGGTTAACGGCGTCAATTCGCCTGGGTTCACGGGCTGGTATCCTTAAAATCTGCGCCGTCCTACCACGCAGCCGCGCGCTCCGTCATCCCGGCGCCCCCGGCCTTAATGCGAGGCACTTGCGCTATTGACAGGGACTGCGCAACTAGCCAAGTGAAACACCGATTTTAAACGACCAATCCCCGAGGAACCTCGACCGTGGCGAAACCAGATCTCGGCACCAAGCGTGTCTGCCCCGAAACCGGTCGTAAATTCTACGATCTCAACAAGACGCCGGTCGTTTCACCGTACACCGGCAAGGTTGTACCGATCGCGGCGCCGGCACCTCCGCGCGCGCGGCCCGAAGCCGCGGCGCCGGTCAAGCCCGCGCCCGTGGCACCGACCGAGAGCGTCGTGCCTGAGACCGCCGACGCCGAATTCGTATCGCTCGAGGATGCCGAGGCCGAACAGCAGGGCAAGAAGCCCGCGGCGGCTGAAGGCGCAGCGGCCGCCGGCGAGGAAGAAGAAGTCGAGATGGATGAGAGCCTCGACGACGCGGCCTTCATCGAGGAAGAAGAAGAAGGTAACGCCGACGTCACCGACATCATCGGTGAATCGATCGAGAAGGAAGAGGAAAGCTGAACACGCGGCCGCTTCCCAATTGGCGGCCATCAAATTTCGAATTGGGGCCATAGCTCAGATGGGAGAGCGCGTGAATGGCATTCACGAGGTCGGCGGTTCGATCCCGCCTGGCTCCACCACCCGCCTACGCTAAAGCTTCGGCGGGCAAAATCTTCGCGGTGGCGGGTGTCCGCCGAAGCTTTAGCGCAGGCGGACGTTAGGCCAGTTCAAGCATGAAATGGTGGTTATGCAGAACGGCCATCTCCGGTTTGCGGCATGAAATATGTTTATCTCCTGGAAAGCATTAAATTCCAGAACGAAATTTATGTTGACGGACAATCTGCGTGAGCGGCTTGCCGCACACAACGCCAGCCAGTCAGCCTACACGAAAAGATTCAATCCATGGCGGCTCGTGGCTTATTTCTCTTTTTCGGATTCAAACAAGGCCAACGATTTCGAGCGCTATCTCAAATCCGGGACAGGTCGAGCATTCGCCAAAAAGCGGATCATGTAGGTCCGCGTTTTAATTTGTGTCCCTGCGCTGGCAAGTCGCGGCGCGCCATTGCATGATGCGTCAAAACCAGGGACACCAAACCATGCAAGGCAAGATCGCGCTCGAGGAGCATTTCGCCATCGAAGCAACGCTCGGCGATTCGCAACTATTCGGCCCCCATGTGTGGAAGGATCTGGGCCATCGCCTGGTCGATATCCAGGACACGCGCCTCGGCGAAATGGACAAGCACGGGATCGAGATGATGATCCTGTCTCTTAATGCGCCGGCAATCCAGGCGATCCACGATGTCAAAACCGCGATCGCAGTCGCAAAGCAGGCCAACGACGTCCTCGCCAGCGAAGTTCGCAAGAGGCCTGGCCGATTTGCCGCCTTGGCCGCGCTGCCGATGCAGGATCCCGAAGCGGCCGCCGCCGAGCTCACCCGTTGCGTCAAGGAGCTCGGCATGGTCGGAGCTTTGGTGAACGGCTTCTCGCAGATCGGCACGCCGGAAGACGTCACCTATTACGATCTGCCTCAATATCGCGCTTTCTGGCGCGCGGTCGAAGCGCTTGACGCACCGTTCTATCTGCACCCGCGCAACCCGCTGCCGAGCTGGACGAAGTTCTATGAGGGCCACAACTGGCTGCTTGGCCCCAATTGGGCCTTTGCAGCGGAGACCGCCGTGCACGCCTTGCGTCTGATCGGCAGCGGGCTGTTTGACGAATGTCCGAATTTGAAGATCGTGCTCGGGCACATCGGCGAAGGCATCCCCATCTATCTCTGGCGCATCGACAATCGCAACGGCTGGATGAGGGCGCCGCATAAATACGCGGCCAAGCAAGGCGTGGCACACTATTTCCGCAAGCATTTCCATCTCACGACATCCGGCAATTTCGACACGCCGGCGCTGGTCAACGCCATGACCGTGATGGGTGCCGACCGCGTGATGTTTTCGGTCGACTGGCCGTTCGAGGACGTCGGTGAAGGCGCGCAGTGGTTCGACAAGGCCGACATCAGCGAGGCCGACCGCGGCAAAATCGGCCGCAGCAACGCAATCAAGCTGTTCAAGCTGCAGCTTCGCTAGTTCAGCGCATGCGATAGTGCTCGACCGCCTTCTTGTCCCAGACCATGCCGTTGCCCGCGCGTGCAGCCGGAATTGCGTGGCCATCGGCGATCGCGAGCGGCTCCTCGAGCAGCACATTGGCCCAGTCGACATATTCGAGGAAATGGCAGGTCGGCGTGGCCGCAAGCAGATGCGCGCTCACTTCGGGAAATAAATGGGAAGACATTTTTATTTCGTGTGATCGAGCGATTTTAGCGGCACGTCGCCAGCCCGTAACACCCCCGATGCGTTCGAGATCCGGCATGACGTAATCAGCCGCGCGTTGTTCAATTGCAACCGTCATCGCCTCGGGTAGCGAGAAATTCTCTCCAATCTGGATCGGGACCTTGAGCTCGCTCGCGAGTTTCGCCGCGCCCGAGTAATCGTCGTGGCGTATCGGCTCTTCCAGCCAATAGATATTTTCGGTGTCGAGCGCATGTCCGCGAAGAGCGCATCTTCAAGCGCGAGCGCCTGATTGTAATCGACCATCAGCGCCGCGCCGTCGCCGATGCGCTTGCGCACCGCGTGAACGGCGGCAATGTCGGCTTGCAATGTCGGATAGCCTAATCTGAGCTTGATGGCACAAAATCCGCCGACAAGTAGTTTCTCGGCTTCATCGGCAAGCGCAGCCAGGTCGTCCGTCAACCCCAGACCGCAGCTATTGTAAGCCGGAATCCGCCGTGGCGCTGCGCCGATGAAGGTTGCGAGCGGAACGCCGGCCGCCACTGCGAGCGCGTCCCAGCAGGCGGTATCGAAGCCTGACATGGCCATGCGCACGATGCCCTGCACGCCGATCAACGTGAAACGTCGCGCGAGCCTGGTCCAGAGTTGACCGGGGACGACGGTTTCACCTTTTGCCACGCGCTCGACTTCACCGAGCAGACTGATGACTGCATGCGCCGCCGCCGGCAGGTAGCAGAAAAGGTAACTGCGGCCGGTCACCCCTTCGTCTGTTTCCACGTCGACGAGAACGAGCGGCGCCTTGCGGACTGCGGTGGCGCTGGTGCCCAGAACAAAATTGAGTGGAACTTCGACCGGGACCGCGCGGATCCCCCGGACTGTCAGATTCGGAACTTGGGGCTCGCTGTCGTTTTGGGGCTGGCTGTTCATGGAGATCCGTTTGAAACACCGACCAAATCGGCATTAAAGGCGATTTTCCCTTGTTCTTGAACCTTTAACCCGTCCCGCCCATATTAGGGGGGACTTTCCGGCAGTCGCCGGCAGGTTGGGGTGCCTGAGAGGGGCCCCGTCAAAGTCGCTTCAAGCGAGGGCTTTGAGACCAATGTCGCGAGTTCCGTCCCTATCCAGCCCGTTTCTCCTGGGCTTCGATGAAATCGAGCGCGTGCTCGATCGCGTCGCCAAGGGGGCCGATGGCTACCCGCCCTACAATATCGAGCGCCTGCCGCGCGACGGACAAAATCCGGAGCGGTTGCGCATTACGCTCGCTGTTGCAGGTTTCACCCGCGATCAACTCGATGTCTGCATCGAGGAGAGCCAGCTGGTGATCCGCGGGCGGCAGCAGGACGACAAAACGCGCCAATACCTCCACCGCGGCATTGCCGCGCGGCAGTTCCAGCGAACTTTCGTGCTGTGTGACGGGATGGAAGTGTTGGGCGCGGATTTGAAAAACGGACTGTTGTCGATCGATCTTATCCGGCCGCAGCCGGAACGGATCGTGAAAACCATCTCGATCAACGAGCAGGAATGACGGACTCGTGAAGCAGGACTCGACCGCGTTAAGCGTTGAATCAGAAAGGAGTTGAGGGCCATGACCAACGACAAACAGATTGAACCGAATACGACTCACCCGGTTATCACGCAGGAGGCGCTGGCGCAGCTCGGCGACGGCCGGCTCGCTTACGTCAAGACGATTCGTTCCGAAGACGTCGCCAACCTGTTTCCGCAGGCGCCGAAGATCGCGCCCGGTGTCAAGCTATTCTCGCTGCATGCGGCCGACGGGACGCCGATCATGTTGACCGATACGCGCGAGGCAGCGCTGGCAAATGCCTGGAGCCAAGAGCTCGAACCGGTTAGCGTGCACTGACGCAAGGCCGCCGCGCCGCTGCGCAGGTGAATCGCGTAACGTGAATAGTAGATGCCCGGCGTTCGTGCCGGGCATCTGCGTTTTCACCGCACGTCAACTTTTAACCGCACACCGACAAGACAAGGCAAAAACGTCGATGGCCGGGACGAACCCGGCCATGACGAAAGACTGCACCTGATTATAGAGAGCTACGCCGCTGTGCTTGCCGGCGGCACAGCCAGTACGGCATAGAGAGCGTCAGCATCGCTCGAGTTCGCGCAGGCGGCGGGCAATTTCCGGATCGCGAAGTTGCCGCGCCACGCGCGCCAGCGCCTTGAGATGATCGGCTCCCGCCGCCTCCGGCGCCAGCAAGAGAAAGATCAGATCGACAGGCTGATTGTCGAGTGCCTCGAAATCGATCGGGCGCTGAAGCCTGGCGAATAAACCAAACAGCCGGTCGAGCTTTGGCATCTTGCCGTGCGGAATCGCAACGCCGTTTCCGACGGCGGTCGAACCGAGTTTCTCCCGCTGAAGAAGAATTTCCAGAATTGCCTTTTCGCTCTGCCCGGTAAGTTCAGCAGCACGCGCAGCGAGTTCCTGAATCGCCTGCTTCTTGCCGTTAACCTTTAGAGCCGCAATGACGGCATTCGGCGCGACGAGGTCGGTAAGCGTCATGGACATGTCCAATGATCGAAGATAACGGCGCCGAGTTGCAAATGGGGGTGTTGAAGGCGGCGGACCATAAGAGGGGGCCGCCCCGCCGTCAATGGCCGAACGCGGCGCGTTATTCCTGAGCTTTCTCGCTATTTACCGGGGATTCAGCCGCCACGACGGGCCTGATGGTCTTTCCGGCGGCGCTTGTAGCGTCGCAGGCGTTTTTCAATGCGGATCGCGGCCTGCTCCGCGCTGTCATACGCGTCCGGAGCCATGCCTTCGGCTTCAAGCAGCGCGCCGGAGTCAAGATGAAGAACGCATTCCGTGCGGAAACGAAAACCATCCCTGCCTACCGTCGCATGGCCAGAGTAGCCGCCGCGAAAATACTTCGAGGTCGCCTCCTCGACCCGGTCGGTGATTTTCCGTTGAAGTGAGGCACCGATGCTGATGTTTCGGCCCGAGACCCGCATAGGCATTGCTCGTCTCCATCGGATCGCGCGGTGCGATCATTGGTCCGTCCAGCCTGAAAATTCAGCGCGAAAAGGCCGCGAAGGTCAATAGGCCAATTCGCGTGAGTTCACGTGCCGGTAGCATGCTTTTCACGGCGCCGTTGCACTGAAGACGGAATGCGCATCGCCTCGCGGTACTTGGCAACGGTACGCCGTGCGATTTCGATCCCGGCGTCGCGCAGCTTATCCACGATCGTGTCATCTGATAATACGTCGCCCGCGCTTTCATCGTCGATCAATTGACGAATACGGTGACGTACGGCTTCAGCCGAATGTGCCTCGCCGCCATCGGCAGCGGCGATCGCCGAGGTAAAGAAATATTTCAGTTCGAAGATTCCGCGACTGGTGGCCATATACTTGTTGGCGGTCACGCGCGATACCGTCGATTTATGCATTCCGATCGCGTCAGCAACCGTCTTGAGATTGAGCGGGCGCAAATGCTGGACGCCTTCCGCGAAGAACCCGTCTTGCTGCCGCACGATCTCGCCTGACACCTTGAGGATTGTCTTCGCGCGCTGATCGAGGGCGCGCACGAGCCAGGTCGCGGTTTGGAAACAGTCGGCGATATATGCCTTTTCTTTGTCGTTACGTGTCGTTTTGGACACCTTGGTGTAATAGCGCTGATTGATAAGCACTTTAGGCAGCGTGTCGGAATTGAGTTCCACCTGCCATGTTCCGTCCGGAGCGGCGCGCACGAAAACGTCGGGAACAATCGGTTGCACCATCGTCGAGCCGAAGCTCAACCCCGGCTTGGGATTGAGCGTGCGGATCTCCGCGATCATGTCGGCGAGATCCTCGTCACTGACACCGCAAAGCCGCCGCAATCCGGCGAGATCGCGTTTGGCGACAAGATCAAGATGCTCGACCAGAATTTGCATCGCAGGATCGTACCGGTCGCGGTCCTTGAGCTGAATGGCAAGACACTCGGTCAGATTGCGCGCGCATACGCCGGGGGGATCGAATGTCTGCAGTACGGCGAGCACGAGTTCGACGTCGCTGCGACGGGCGCCAAGCTTGTCTGCGACGGTTTCGAGATCGCCGGTCAGATAGCCGGCTTCGTCGACCATATCGATAAGATACTGGCCGATTATGCGGCCTGCAGGATTGGAAATCGCAAGCGTCATCTGTTCAGCGAGATGATCAGCAAGCGTAACTTCGGCAGAGGCAAAGGCTTCGAGGTTGTAGTCCGGGGTACTCGCCTGCCCCACACCGGACCATTCCGAATAGGCGGGCTGCACTTCAGGCGGTGTCGAACTTTTTTCTCCCGCATCGTCGGGAAATACATTTTCGAGTTCGGTGCCAAGGCCCTGCTCGATCGATTGGCGGCTGGTCTCGAGGTCGGCATCAATCCAGTCTGACGTTGCGGGGGCTTCTTCGTCGCCGGTAGCCCCGCTTGCTGCCTCGGGCGCGGGCGCGGTGTCATCTTCGCCTGCGCGCTCGAGCAACGGATTTCGCTCCAGCTCACCTTCCACGTACGCGGCCAAGTCAAGACTGGAGAGCTGCAGCAGCTTGATCGCCTGCATCAGCTGCGGCGTCATCACCAGCGCCTGCGTCTGGCGAAACTCCAATCTTTGCGACAACGCCATGCTGCGGAATCCCGGCAAGAATTGGTCCGATTCTTGCTTGCTTATATCAGCTGAGTTGCACCGGCGATATGTGATTTCGTGTGCAGGTATTGCACATTAATTGTGCGCGTTAACTTTTAGCCGCGACGGATCTAAAGCCGGAATTCTTCGCCGAGATAAAGCCGGCGCACGTCCGGATTATTCACGATGTCGTCGGCGCGGCCTTCCATCAACACCTCGCCGGAATAGATAATATAGGCACGGTCCGTAAGACCCAGGGTTTCACGCACATTATGGTCTGTGATGAGCACGCCAATGCCGCGGTTCGTGAGATGGCGAACGAGCGCCTGGATGTCGCCAACGGCTATCGGGTCAATTCCGGCGAAAGGCTCGTCAAGCAACATATAGCTCGGACGAGTTGCAAGGGCGCGCGCGATTTCGACGCGGCGCCGTTCACCGCCTGACAGCGCAATTGTGGGCGTTTTGCGCAAGCGCGCTATGTTGAACTCCTCAAGCAATGCGTTGAGATCGGTGTCCCGGCGCCGGCGATTCGGCTCGACCACTTCGAGGACAGACCGAATATTGTCCTCGACATTGAGGCCGCGGAAGATCGAGGCCTCCTGCGGCAGGTATCCGATGCCAAGCCGGGCGCGCTGGTACATCGGCAAACCGGTGACATCGTAGCCATCAAGTTCAATCCGGCCTCGATCGGCATTAATCAGTCCGGTGATCATGTAGAACACCGTGGTCTTGCCGGCTCCGTTCGGCCCCAACAAACCGACAGCTTCGCCTCGCCTCACGTACAGCGTAACACCCTTCACCACCATGCGGCCGCCGAAGCTTTTCTCCACACCATGTGCTGCGAGATAGGCGTGACGCGTTGTCTGGCGGCCATCTCCTTCACGACGCGGGCGCGCAACCGTAGTCGGATTCGGCGAGCCCCCGTGCACCGGCTGCGCAGCGTCCGGCTGCATGTTTGCTGCCGCAGCTTGTCGTGCCCGGGCTTCGACCGGAGTCATTGCCCGCCGGTTCTGTGGCGGCTTGCGCCAAAACAGCGAGAGGATGTTCACCAGGCTACCTCGCGGCGCGTGGGCCCATCTGCCATCGGCGCAGTTGCAACACTAGCTGATTCCTGCAGCGCCGGAATGATAGCACCTGCGATGCGGTTCAATTGAACGGCCGGACCGGGATGGGCCGCGGCGCCTGCGCGCCGCTCCCATCCGGCTTGAGATCGGGGCCAGATCCGCCGGGAAGAATCAACCCCTGCACGCGTCCACCCTCGACCCGCGATACCCCGCTGGTGAGATCGACAACCAGCTTTCCGCCGCGGAGTACATTTTGCCCCTGGGTCATGACGACCGGATTTCCGGTGAGCGTCACGGTGTTCGTCTTCATATCGAAAATTCCGAGTTCGCCGGTCGCTGTTTGATCCTTCTGGGTCACCACGACCCCGCCGCGGGCCTCGAGCCGCTTGATGCGTTGCTCGCCTCCGGGCCCGGGCGCTGCCGCCTGGAGGGTCTTGCCTTTCTCGGCGCCCTCGCCGTTTTGCTCATAGAAGACCACCAGCGATTTGCAACGCAGACCTGTGTCGCCTTGCTTGACCCGCACATCGCCACTGAAAGTCGCTTCCTTTTGCTTATCGCGCACTTCCAATGTCGCAGCCTCGATGTGCACCGGCTGATCGCGGTTTTGCGAGAACCCCTGCAATGCATTCGGCGGCCCCTTCGACGCTGGCTGCGCCTGCCCGGCGATACACGGCATAGCGAGCCACACCGCCATGAGCACACATATGTGCGCTGAACGTTTGGCGGTCATTGCGCACCGGTCTTGGATTGCGTGTCCGGCTGACTCAACGTCATGTCCATGACAACCCCGCCGTGAAATCGAATGATGTCGCCGGAATCGACGATATCCAGCCGATTGGCGTTAAGGGTGCCCTGCAGCAATCTCACTTCGACAGGGTGCTCGGAAACAACATTGCCTTTGCGGATATCGACGAGCGCTTCACTCAGACGTCCCTGATATCCGGTCGAAGAATTGAGCAAAATGTCGCGGTCGAGTTTAAGCGTCTCTGCCTTCGCGTCGTAGAGGCCTGTTGCCGCGCTCATCTCCAACTTACTCTTATCCTGCATTTCCACCTTTGCGCGGATATTGTGCAGCTCGACCATGTCGGGCTTGGTCATGTCTTGAGCCGCCGTATCAGCCGTCAACTCATAGGCGCGAGCGTCACGCGTGAAACCGGACAGACGCGGTTGTTCCATCGTGACCTTGGTACCTGAGACAACGAGGTTGTCGATGTTGATCGGCAGCTTCGCGAGCATCCGTAGCGGATTGAGATAAGTGACCAGGACCATGATGAGCAAGCCAAGGGACACGGTGGCCGGGACTGCGATACGCAGGATACGCACCACGCGACTGTGGCGGCGGGCCGCGCGAAACGAGCGTTCTGTGTCGCCGCGACTCGTCGTCCAGTAGGCGTGCGCCGCCTCGGCATCGGTCCTGGCTGTCATCACACGGCTCATGCCCAGTCCGGCATCCATCTGTGCTCAAAGCGAGTCTTGAAATACATCCCGCACCCCGGATGCACGATGTCGCGCGAATATGGCCCCCGCACGGCAATCGAACGTCGGCTCGTTAACCAATAACCGGCAGAATACAACAGCTTACGACGAATGCGAGAAAATATCCTCGCCCGCCCAGCCCGCCAGGTCGAGGCGCGCGCGATCGGGTAAAAAACGGAAACACGCCGCGGCAAGCTCTGCGCGTCCCTCGCGCGCAAGCATAACATCGAGTTTTTCTTTCAGCGCATGCAAATGCAGCACGTCCGTCGCTGCATAGGCCACCTGAGCGTCGCTGAGTTGGTCAGCGCCCCAGTCCGACAATTGTTGTTGCTTGGAGAGATCAATCCCGAGGACTTCGCGCGCGAGATCCTTCAACCCGTGCTTGTCGGTGTATGTCCGAGCGAGGCGCGAAGCGATCTTGGTGCAATAGACCGGCGCGGTCATGACGCCGAAAGTCTTTGCGAGAAGACCGATATCGAAGCGAGCATAGTGAAAGATCTTGATTATCGATTTGTCCGCCAGCAGGCGTTCGATATTCGGCGCCTTGCGCTGGCCGGCGCCAATTTGCACAACGTCAGCCGAGCCATCGCCCGGCGAAAGTTGCACGACGCAAAGCCGATCGCGAATTGGATCAAGGCCCATGGCCTCGGTATCGATCGCCACCGCGCCCTTGTAGGCGGTGAGGTCGGGTAGGTCGCCACGGTGCAAGCGGATTGTCATTCAGCCTCTAAGGCTCGGAGCGTTGGTGCCCAGGAGAGGACTCGAACCTCCACGGCTTTCACCGCTAGTACCTGAAACTAGTGCGTCTACCAATTCCGCCACCTGGGCTCGTTGGGACGAGATACGGAGCCACTTCCACCTTGTCAATGAACGGGTTTTACGCCTCTGTACAGGCCTTTGCCGATCCTGTATTTGCCGGGTTTCAAGGCATTCTGCACCAAAGAATCGAGAGCGGCATGACCGCACGCAGCCCTTACGACACCTTGGTCACCGTGTACGGCGGCTCGGGCTTTCTCGGCCGGCATGTTGTCCGGGCTCTTGCCAAGCGCCACTATCGGATCCGGGTGGCGGTGCGACGGCCCGAACTCGCGGGCTACCTGCAACCGCTCGGCCGTGTCGGCCAGATCCACGCCGTGCAGGCCAATCTGCGGAATGCCGCTTCGGTCGAATCCGCCGCGCGCGATGCCGCAGTCCTCATCAATCTCGTCGGCATCCTCTTCGAACGCGGCCGCCAGCGCTTCGATGCCGTCCACGCCCATGGCGCCGAGCAGGTCGCATTGGCAGCGAACGCACATGCCGCGCGGCTCGTGCATGTGTCGGCGATTGGCGCCGACGAGAATTCGTCCAGTGCTTATGCGCGATCTAAAGCCGCGGCCGAAAAGCTGGCGTTGAGTGCCCAGCCCGCGGCAACGGTCATGCGGCCGTCAATCATGTTCGGGCCCGAGGACGATTTTTTCAATCGTTTCGCCGCGCTTGCGCGGTATCGCCGGCATTGCCGTTGATCGGCGGAGGGCTCACGCGCTTCCAGCCGGTATTTGTCGGAGACGTCGCGACCGCCATCGCTGATGCAGTCGACGGCAGTGTGCGCCCGGGCGCAATTTACGAGCTTGGCGGCGCCGAAGTGAAGACGTTCAAGGAGCTGATGCAGTTTGTGCTCGCAACAACCGAGCGCAAGCGCCTGCTGGTACCGCTGCCCTTCTTCATGGCGAAAATGCAGGCCATGTTACTGCAATTCATGCCGAAGCCTTTGCTCACGCCCGACCAGGTCGAGTTGCTGCGCTTCGACAACGTGGTGTCGGAAGCGGCCAAGACAGAAGGCCGCACCTTGCAAGGGCTCGGTATCGAGCCCGAGACGATCGAGGCAATTGTACCTTCTTATCTGTGGCGATTCCGCAAGACCGGCCAGTTCCGCAGCCGCGTGGCGTAATTCCTCAGAGGATATACAGCGCAAACAGCCCGGCGGCGCCCACCAGGATGCGCCACCACGCGAAAAGCGCGAAGCTGTGGCGCTGCACGTATTGCAGGAACGTCTTCACCACGATCCACCCGAAGATAAACGAAAAGATGAAACCCACGGCGGTTACCGTGATATTGCTGCCGACGGCAATTTCTCCGCGGCTCTTGTAGAGCTCATATGCGAAGGCGCCGACCATGGTCGGCATCGCCAGCCAGAACGAGAATTCCGCGGCAGAGCGGCGGTCGGCGCCGAACAGCATTGCGCCGACGATAGTCGCGCCTGCTCGAGACACTCCCGGCACCATCGAGAGACACTGAATAACCCCGATGCCGAAATACATCGGCAGGGTGAATGCGGTTGCATCGTGGAAGCGCACGTTGAGCTTCAGCCGGTCAACCCACAGCAATATAAAACCACCGATGATGAGCGAGAAGCACACGACCCGCACATCAAACAGGTATGATTTGATGATGTGGTAGGCGAGTGCACCGACCACGGCGGCGGGCAAGAAGGCCAGCAGAATACCGATGATGAAACGTGCCGCCTCCCATTGCGTAAACATCGCCTTGGCAAGGCCCCAGAGCCGGCCGAAATAAATTGTCAGAAGAGCCAGGATCGCGCCGAGCTGGATCAGAATCGCGAAAGACTTGCCGAAGGAATCGTCACCCCAGCCGAACAAATGCTCCATCAGCAGCAAATGGCCGGTCGACGAGACCGGCAGGTATTCCGTCAAGCCCTCGACAATGCCGAGCACAGCCGCCTTGATCAGGTCGAGATGCATGAACTGCTCCGGAGAAGTTGCAGAGTTTGCCGGTGGAAGGAATGCGGGCGAGCGCTTTTGGCTCAAAGCTCAGCGGGTGGCAACGAAAAAACGCGGAAATTCTTGCGGCGATTTGCGCCGCCGTCCGGCCTTTCTATAGTGCGGCTGCTGATTCCCGCCGCCCCATCTCAGGCCGAGCGCCCATGCTGACGCTGTTTCACCACCCGATCTGTCCACGTTCGCGCTACGTACGCCTGATTCTCAGCGAATACGGTATCGCGGTCCATCTGGTCGAGGAAAAATTCTGGGAACGGCGAGAGGAATTCCTCGTGCTCAACCCCGCCGGCGAACTGCCAGTGCTTGTCGCCGAGGGTCAGCCGCCTGTCCCCGGCGCAAGTATCATCGCCGAATACATCGAAGAAACCCACCCCGACGACTTTGGCGGAGATCGTCTGCTGCCGCAGCTCCCGGCGCGGCGGATCGAGGTGCGTCGCCTCGCAAACTGGTTCAACGATAAATTTCATTCCGAAGTCAGCGGCCCTCTGGTGGCGGAGCGGGCATTCAAGCGTCATATGACGCAGGAGCAGGGCGGCGGGCCGCCCGATACGGACACGCTGCGCGCCGCGCGCCACAATATCCGCTATCATCTGGCCTATATAGGCTGGCTGGTACGGACCCGCGACTGGCTCGCCGGTGATCGTCTCAGCCTGGCCGATCTGGCCGCGGCCGCACATCTTTCGGCCGCAGATTACCTGGGCGAAGTACCGTGGAACGAAGACGAAGCGACAAAGAACTGGTACGCGCGCGTGAAATCACGTCCGTCGTTTCGAACGATCCTGGCCGACACAATCGCCGGCCTGCCGCCCTCGAAGAACTACGCCAATCTCGATTTCTAGAAGACGCCGGCAGCGATCAGGTCGGCGCTTGCCGGACAGGCGCGCCGGCAAGGTTTCGACGCTTTCGGCATCGTGAAGCCGGAAGCCGCGCCCGAACTTAAAACGCGGCTCGAGCATTTTCTTGCCGAGAAGGCCCATGGCGATATGGACTGGCTTGCGTCCAGCGCCGAACGCCGTGCGTCACCTCTCGTGATGTGGCCGGACGTGCGCTCGATCATCATGCTCGGGATGAATTATGGCCCCGACGATGATCCGCTGGCGGCGCTGAAGGCGCGCGGTCGGGGAGCAATTTCGGTTTATGCCAGAGGCGACGACTATCACGAACTCATCAAGGCGCGCCTCAAAGCGTTGGCGCGCTGGCTCATCGCCAAGGCCGGCGGCGATGTGAAGGTATTTGTCGATACCGCGGCCGTCATGGAGAAGCCGCTCGCGGCGGGCGCCGGCCTGGGTTGGCAGGGCAAGCATACCAATCTGGTTTCTCGCCGGTTCGGATCCTGGCTTTTTCTCGGCTCGATTTTCACCACTCTCGAACTGCCCGCCGACACCGCCGACAGCGACAGTTGCGGCACCTGTCGCGCGTGCCTCGACATTTGCCCAACGGCGGCCTTTCCCGCTCCCTACAGGATCGATGCGCGCCGATGTATTTCCTATCTCACCATCGAGCATAAGGGCCCGATTCCTCGAGACCTGCGAGCTGCGATCGGCAATCGCATCTACGGCTGCGATGATTGCCTTGCCGTCTGCCCATGGAACAAGTTTGCGAGTAAAGGACGGGAAACAAAACTCGCGGCGCGCGACACATTGCGTACACCCCGCCTGGCTGATCTTTCCCGTCTCGACGACGCGCAGTTCCGGGCATTGTTTTCCAAAACTGCGATCAAGCGAACGGGCAGGGATCGCTTTGTCCGAAACGTGTTGATCGCCATCGGTAATTCGGGCGAAGCCAACCTCGCCGTTGACGCCGAACGGCTGCTCAAGGATGCATCGCCCTTGGTGCGCGGCGCGGCCGTCTGGGCGCTGTCGCAACTATTGTCGCGTCACGAAACTCGTGGCATTGGCGCAGCAATACCCCGATAGCGATCCGTCCGTACGGGAAGAATGGACCGCGCGCTCGGCTAAAATTCCTTCACTGCGGCAATCAAGCGCTCAATGTCCTCCGGTCGCGACAGTCGGTGATCGCCATCCTTGATGAGCGTGAGAACAACGTCGTCGCGCGAAAAACGCGACACCAGTTCGACAGCATGTCGCCACGGCACGTCGGGATCCTGCACGCCCTGAAGAATATGCACAGGACAGCCGGTTTCGATCAAGCCGCCGAGCAAGAGATGTTTGCGTCCATCTTCGATCAAACGCTCGCGTAATTGGATAAGCCTCCTCGCCATATTCGGACGGCCGCATCCACTGTCCCTTTTGCTCGATCTCACGTTTGATGACGCCGGAAAACTGTTTCCACATCAGTTCCTCGGTGAAGTCGACTGCCGGCGCGATGAGCACCATGCCTGCGATCGGCGCCACGCCTTTCTGCGCGGCCAAGGTTCGCGCCAGCAGCAGCGCCAGCCATCCGCCCATGGATGAACCAATCACTACCTGCGGCCCTTTTGCAAAATGAGTGTAGACCGCAAGACCTTCCTCCAGCCACCGGCCAATCGTGCCATCGGTAAAGTCGCCACCGGATTCGCCATGGCCGGAATAATCGAATCGCACGCAGCCGCGACCTTCGCTTTCAGCCCAGCGATCAAGCGCTTGGGCCTTCGTGCCTTTCATGTCTGATTTAAATCCGCCGAGCCAAAAGATGCCGGGGCTCTTTCCGGCGCGCATGCGTACCGCAACCGTCCGTTTGGACGACGCAGGCGAACCGATGATTATGGAGCTGAGTTGTGTGTCGCTCATTTTTGGTCGGGCTGGTTGTCTATTTAAAAGTGGTTCTCACCGCGAGGCAAACGCAACGAGCAGACGTTGCCGAGGCCGCGCCCGAAGACTATACCTTAATGCATAGGGACCCGACCTGTATACTCTCAAAATTCGTTGAAATTTCGCGATCATAACTTCATGTCAAGCTTGCGTGCACAAGTGCCAGAACCGAGCAATCAGCACGCGACGCTACGCGCGGCGCTTTTGCACGACAAGAAGCCGCGGTCACCGGCGGTCCGATCGTAGCGCTCATCGTCGTTCCCACCCTGGACGTCGGTGCTGCAGACGCCGGTGCCATCGAGCTTGCACGCATCCTTACGGGCGCTGGTTATCGCGCTATCGTCGTATCGCGTGCGGGCCGCATGGTCGCAGACATCACAGCGGCGGGAATCGAGTTCGTTCCGCTCGATGTGTCGAGTAACAACCCAGTCATGATCCTGCGCAATGCGATTATTCTGACGCGGCTGGCGCGAGAGAGACAATGCAATGTCATCCATGCTTTTGGCCGGGCCGGTGCGTGGAGTGCATTCTTCGCTGCGCGAATGCGCGGCATTCCATTTCTGACCAGTTGGTACAAGGGCTTTAGTGAGCAGAACATTTTCAAGCGTCTGTACAACGGCATCATGGCACGGGGTGATCGGGTCATCGCGTCGAGCGAGCAAATCGCGCAGCTGATCAACGATCGCTATGGGACCTCCTGGAACAAGATAAGCGTCGCCTCCTGCAGTATCGATCTCGAAAGTTTTGACCCGGAAAAAGTTACGCACGAGCGCATTGAAGCATTGCGCAGTGCCTGGGGCGTAAAACGCGACACCAAAGTCGTCCTGATCACAGGACGAATTTTGCGGCGAAAAGGTCATCATGTGGTCGTCAAAGCGGTGAAACGCCTTAAGGATATGGGAATCAAGAATTTTCTGTGCGTGTTTGTCGGCGAGGATCGTGGCCGCACCCGTTACACGGGCGAACTATGGGATCTCGTGCTCACGACCGGCACCATGGACGTTATCCGAATGGCTGCTCCGGTCGCCGACATGCCGGCTGCTTATGCCGCCGCATCCGTCGTCGTCTCCGCGGCGGTACGGCCGGAAGGCGTGCAGCGTGCCATACTTGAAGCACAAGCGATGGCGCGGCCGGTCATCGTTTCCGATCTCGCGGCCGGCCCCGATGTGGTTTTGACGGCGCCCGCTGTCCCGGAAAGCCGTATTGCCGGCCTCCGATTCCCACCCGACGACGACGCGGCATTAGCGGCAGCCTTGTTGCGGCTATTTGCGATGCCTGAGCCAAACCGCGCGACCATCGGCCGGCGCGGGCGCGAGTGGGTGCTGGGGCATTTCAATTCCGCGATCGTTGCCGAGCAGACCCTGCGGCTCTATCGCGATGTCGCCGGATTGCCGCGGTGAGGGATCAGGCCGGCCGAAGTTAAAGCACGCCGAAATTCGAGCATTTTGAGCGTTTTGGCGGTTAATTTTGCCTGTACAGCCAACAATGTCTGCGGAACTGCGTTGACTTCTGGGCCGTTTCTACCAATCTTTCCCTATTCCGGAAGCGTCCGATGGCGCCGAAGGACAGTTGCAACTGCTCAAGGAGAAAATTGCCATTCGTCGTCCGATGAAGTCCGCGCTGCCCGTTCAAAAGGACGGCCCGCGCATCAACGAGGAGATCCGCGTCCGCGAGGTCCAGCTAATCGATGCCAGTGGTCACAACCACGGCCCCACACCCATCCAAGCCGCGCTCGAGATGGCGCAGACCGCGGGGCTCGACCTCGTCGAAATCGCCCCCAACTCCGCACCTCCAGTCTGCAAGATCCTGGATTACGGCAAATACAAATACCAGGCGCAGAAGAAGGCGGCGGAAGCCCGCAAAAAACAGAAAGTCGTCGAGATCAAGGAGATCAAGCTCCGGCCGATGATCGATGATCACGACTATCAAGTTAAGATGCGGTCGATGAAGCGCTTTTTCGAAGAGGGCGACAAGGTGAAGATCACCCTCCGTTTCCGCGGCCGTGAAATGGCGCATCAGGAACTCGGCACCAGATTGCTCGAACGCGTGAAGGATGATGTTGGCCCGATCGCCAAGGTGGAACAGGAGCCGAAATTCGAGGGTCGTCAGATGATTATGGTCCTGGCGCCGCGTTAGCGTCGATTTTACATCCCGTCCATTGATTAGCGCGCCATTCGCAGATTCTGCGGTGGCGCGTTAGCGTTTTAACGCCATTTAGCACCCCTGAGCGCCCTGGAGTTGCATGGCGCGGCCACCTCTGCCATAACGCCGCGCATTCGTGCCCGGCCGGTTAGGGCTGCCGTGGCGGCGATTAACGCTCAATCCCGAGCACCCGCTCCAGAGTCCACGGCTCTGAGAGCTTTAGTCCGGCCATGCGGGCTCGTCCCGTATCGTGCCGATCAGGAGAGCCAAATGCCCAAATTGAAGACCAAATCGGGCGCCAAAAAGCGCTTCAAGATTACCGCGACCGGCAAGGTAAAATACCAGCAGTCCGGAAAACGCCACGGCATGATTAAGCGGACCACCAAGACGATCCGCGAACATCGCGGCACCAACGTGCTGTTCAAGACGGACGGCGACAACATCAAGAAATACTGGTTGCCGAACGGCTGACCGATTTTTCTAGCCGGCCGAGTGTCGCCGTCCTTCATCGAATATTTGCACTACTGCAAGGAGTATTCCCATGGCCCGCGTCAAACGTGGTGTCACCTCGCACGCCAAGCACAAAAAAGTCCTGAAAGCCGCGAAGGGCTATTACGGGCGCCGCAAAAATACGATCCGCATCGCCAAACAGGCAGTGGAGAAGGCGAACCAATATGCCTTCCGTGACCGCAAGCGGCGCAAACGTTCGTTCCGCGCATTGTGGATTCAGCGCCTGAATGCCGCGGTGCGGCCGTTCGGGTTGAATTACAGCCGGTTCATTGCCGGGTTGGCCAAAGCCGGCCTGATGGTCGACCGCAAGGTTTTGTCCGACCTTGCCATTCACGAACCGGCGGCATTTCAGGCGATCGTGGAAAAGGCCAAGGCAGCATTGCCGGCATAAGGCTTGCCCGCTGTCATGGCCGGCTTGTCCCGGTCATCACGATCAGGCAGACACAATGCCGGCCTAAGCGGGATGTGCGGATTCAGACCTGCGCATGACACCGAGGGTGGTGGCGAACCATGACCGATATCGCGCGACTGGAACAAGATCTGCTTGCGAGCATCGCCTCCGCCAAGGACGAGGCGGCGGTAGAGGCCCTGCGCGTGGCGGCGCTCGGCAAGAACGGGACCGTATCCTCGCTCCTCAAGACTCTGGGGGCCATGACACCCGATGAGCGCAAGTCAAATGGACCGGTAATCAATGGCTTGAAGGATCGGGTAACCGCGGCGATCGCAGAAAAAAAGACCATGCTCGGCGCTGCGGCGCTCGATGCCCGGCTCAACACCGAGACAGTCGACGTCACCTTGCCGGTGCGTGAAGCATCGACCGAAATCGGGCGAGTGCATCCGATCAGCCAGGTCATCGACGAGCTTACCGCCATATTTGCCGATATGGGTTTTGCCGTCGCCGAAGGGCCCGACATCGAAACCGACGACTACAATTTCACCAAATTGAATTTTCCCGAAGGTCATCCGGCGCGGGAAATGCATGATACTTTCTATTTCGCGCCGAAGCCCGACGGCTCGCGCCTGCTGCTGCGTACGCACACGTCACCCGTTCAGGTGCGTACGATGCTCAGTCAAAAACCGCCCATCCGCGTCATCATCCCCGGCCGCACTTATCGCAGCGATTCAGACCAAACCCACACGCCGATGTTCCACCAGGTCGAAGGCCTGGTGATCGACAAAGGGTCGCATCTCGGCCACCTGAAATGGATCCTGGAAGAATTCTGCAAGGCATTCTTCGAGGTGGACAATGTGAAGATGCGCTTCCGCCCTTCATTTTTTCCGTTCACCGAGCCATCGCTTGAGGTCGACATCCAGTGCAAGCGCGACAAAGGCGAGATCCGCTTCGGCGAAGGAGAGGATTGGCTGGAAATCCTCGGCTGCGGCATGGTGCACCCGAACGTAATGCGCAATTGCGGCCTGGATCCGGACGAATATCAAGGATTTGCCTGGGGCATGGGTATCGACCGCATCGCGATGCTGAAATACGGCATGCCTGACCTGCGCGCGTTTTTTGAAGCCGATGTGCGCTGGCTTGAACACTATGGATTCCGGCCCCTCGACTTTCCGACGCTTGCGGGAGGTCTGAGTTCATGACCGCCACGAAGTCAGCTCGCTCGCCGATTGATCGCGCCTTCTTTGCGCTTGTGACGCGGGGCTGGGGCGCACGCAGGGTCGCAAACTATGAGGAGCTCTGCGCAAACGCGACAAGGCGATGTCGGCTGAAGCCACACACACCCTTGCTTCGATCGATGCCAAGGCAACCGGGTTGCTTACACATACGTCCATGATGATCGCCGGCCTGGGATTGATCGCGCCACTCGTTGCCGACAACCGAATTGAGGTCGGCATCGTCATCGCGGAAATGGCGATATATCTACTGATAGCACTCGGCTGCCTTCGATGCCTGTCGGTTTTCCACGCACGCGAGTTTGACGGTTCCGGTGACCGCATTCAGGAGGTCATCCATCGCGAGCTGATCATTCGCGCAGAGCTGTACAGTCTTTGTATTCGCGCGGCGATCATCTTCACGATGGTGGTGTTTGCGCTGCTGCCGATACTCTACTTCTGGACGCCGGAGAAGGCGTCATGAAGTTCACCCTGCCCTGGCTGAAGCAATATCTCGAGACCGACGCCTCGCTCGCCGAAATCGTCGACAAGCTCACCATGATTGGGCTTGAGGTCGAAAGCGTTGACGACAAGGCAAGCGCTGCTTAAGCCCTTTGTCATTGCCTCGGTCATATCTGCCGAAAAGCATCCCAATGCGGACCGTCTGAGAGTCTGCATGGTCGATATCGGTGACGGCAAACCGATCCAGGTCGTGTGTGGCGCGCCGAATGCACGCGCCGGAATGAAAGGCGTTTTTTCCCCGCCCGGTACATTCATTCCCGGCAAAAACATCACGCTGACCGTCGGGACCATTCGCGGCGTGGAGAGCCGCGGAATGCTCTGCTCGGCCGCCGAGCTGATGATCTCCGACGACCACGAGGGAATTATCGATCTGCCGGCCGACGCCCCGGTCGGCAAGTCCTACGCCGAATGGGCGGTCCTCGGCGACCCCGTGATCGAAATCAATCTGACACCCAATCGGCCGGACTGTACCGGTGTTTCCGGAATTGCGCGCGATCTCGGCGCGACATCCATCGGAGTCTATACCGACAAGGTCCCGAAGCCTGTGAAGGGATCTTTTCCTTGCCCGGTCAAAGTGACGCTCGATTTCGGTAAAACGCCTTCATTGTGCCCGGCTTTTGGACTGCGGTTGGTGCGTGGCGTCAAAAATGGTCCTTCGCCTGAGTGGCTGCAAAAGCGTCTTAGCGCGATCGGCCTGCGGCCGATCAATGCGCTCGTCGACATCACCAACTTCATCACGTTCGATCGCGGCCGGCCATTGCACGTATTCGATGCCGACAAAGTCCACGGCGATCTCACTGTACGCCGGGCAAAAAATGGTGAAACGCTGCTTGCCCTTGACGGCAAGGTCTATGAACTGGACGAAGCGATTTGTGTGATCGCCGACGAAAAGGGCGTTGAATCGCTCGCCGGCATCATGGGCGGCGAGGCAAGCGGATGTTCGGAATCTACGACCAATGTGCTGATCGAATCGGCACTGTGGGACGAACTCAATATTGCCCAAACCGGCCGCAAGCTCGGCATCAATTCCGACGCCCGCTACCGATTCGAGCGAGGCGTCGATCCCGCCTTCATGATTCCCGGGCTCGAGCTGGCAACGCAAATGGTGCTCGATCTGTGCGGCGGTGAATCATCGGAGACCATTGTCGCCGGTGACCCGACGCCGAAGGAAAAGGTCATAGACTTTCCCTTGAGCGAGCTTACGCGACTAGCCGGCCTGAAGATGTCCATCACCGACATCCGGCGTATTCTCGAAAAGTTGGGCTTCTTCGCGGCTGGCAAGAGCGAGCGTGTGAAAATCGCGGTGCCATCGTGGCGGCCCGATGTCCATGGCCGCGCGGATATTGTCGAAGAACTGGTGCGCATCGTCGGTGTAGACCGGGTGCCGTCAACGCGATTCGGGCGCGAAAATCCGCGCAAGCCGGTGCTTACGGCAATCCAGAATCGCACGCGAAAGGCGAAACGCGCACTCGCGGCACAAGGCCTTGTCGAAGCGGTAACCTGGTCATTCGTATCCAAGAAGGAAGCCGAACTTTTTGGCGGCGGTCGACCGGAATTGGCGCTTGCCAATCCGATCGCCGCTGAATTGTCCGACATGCGGCCAAGCCTCATCCCGGGCCTGGTGGCGGCAGCACAACGCAACGCCGACCGTGGATTCCCCGACACCGCATTGTTCGAAGTTGGCCAAATCTTCAAGGGCGATAAGCCTGCCGATCAACTCACCGCCGCCGGTGGATTGCGCCGCGCCCTCGCGAAATCAGCCGGCAGTGGACGTCATTGGACGAATAAGGCCGGCACGGTCGATGTTTTTGATGCGAAATCCGATGTATTCGCCGTCCTCGCCGCGGCTGGCGCGCCGATGCAGGCCTTGCAGATTGTCCCGGGTGGGCCGGCCTGGTTTCATCCGGGTCGAAGTGGCACGATCCAGATCGGCCCACAGAACGTCCTGGGGCACTTTGGAGAACTTCATCCGCGCGCAATTGCCGGGTTGATGGCGGAAGGTCCCTTGGTCGGCTTCGAGGTCATCCTCGAAAATATTCCCGAGCCAAAAGTCCGGCAGACCCGAACGAAACCCTTGCTGGAATTGTCGCCATTTCAGCCGATCGAACGTGATTTCGCTTTTGTCGTCGACACCACGGTCAAAGCCGCAGATATTGTTCGTGCTGCGCAAAATGCCGACAGAAAACTCATCGCTGATGTTGCTGTTTTTGACGTTTACGAAGGCAAGGGTATTGAAGCCGGCAAGAAATCGATCGCCATTGCCGTCACGATCCAGCCGCTCGAAAAAACCTTGACGGATGCCGAGATCGACGCGCTGGCCGCAAAGATCGTCGCTGACGTGAACAAGCGCACCGGCGGCAGCTTACGCAGCTAAACCGGCAATAAATCCGCAAACGCAAATCCGTCCCGCTCGACCGTCTCACCTGTCTTGACCGCAATTTTGTGCGAAAGCATCGGTCCGGCCGAAACGAATGTGTGGAACTCGCCGTTCTCGCCGCAAGGGTCGATACCGGCTGGCAAGGCATCGAGCATCACCTTGTCAAAGCGGCGCCCAGCGTAGAAAGCTGGTAGCTTGCTCAGGTCGACGGCGCAAAGATTGGCTTCCACGCCCGCATCGATCATCTCACGCGCAAGCAGGGAAGTCTGCCTGCCCCAGAGCGGGAACACCGGCGCGATGCCGGTGCCGGCAAGTTGCCGCTCGCGATATTTCCGCACGTCCTCCAGAAACAGATCGCCGAAGATCACGTGTGTGACACCGGATGCCCGCGCGGCACTCATCGCTGCCGCCATCTTTCTTTCGTAGACCTCGTT
Organism: uncultured Pseudomonadota bacterium; assembly: GCA_963702605.1. GTDB lineage: Bacteria > Pseudomonadota > Alphaproteobacteria > Rhizobiales > Xanthobacteraceae > Pseudolabrys. Next base: position 86,531 of record CAVPDI010000020.1, on the reverse strand, counting down.
CGAACATGGATAGGGGATGTGCACCTCGATTGGACGCAGGCCGGCAGCCTTGACTTGCACCCGCACAAGCTCGTCCCGCACACCGTGCATGCTGACGCGGTTGAAAGGCTCTGTCGCCGTGATCAGGGCGCCCGCGATTTCGAAATCGCCGGAGCGGCGAACTTCATAAAGGGCCCAGGCGCTGTCCTTGCCACTCGACCAGGCAATGAGCGCCTTGTGTGCCCCTGACGTTATTGGTGATCTGCGCATCGGCGATAGTCCGGCTCGGGCGTCCATTCATACCGCAGCCGTTGACATGGTATCCAAATTGTTTCCAACAGACGAAACCGGTACCCGGCGTACAACATGCGGCAGATAACATGCCTAACGATCAGTAACGCGGGCAAACGCTCGTTGCGCGCAAACTGGTGAACCAAATTGCAATGACTCCCCGCTAAATTCTCGAGCCAAAGAAAAATCGCGCTGGAATAGCACCAGCCGAAGAGGAACGTCTTGAGCGCCCGGAATTGGCGCCGAGGGCCGGTTATGAGCTGGATGGTCGACGGGGTCGGGCGTTTTCTGGCCTATTACCTGGAGAAACCGGTACAGGGCTATGAGCCTTTTACGCCGTCGGACCCTGATGCCCTGCGCGCAACCTTACGGCCCGGGGACGTACTGCTGGTCGAAGGCAACAATCATATTTCCGGAGTCATCAAGTACCTGACGCAATCTACGTGGTCGCACGCCGCGCTTTATGTCGGTCCAATCGGTGACCGCGTTGCCGCCGACGGTGAGCCATTGGTGCTCGTTGAGGCGAATATCGGACAGGGAGTCGTTGCAGCGCCGCTCTCAAAATATTCGCGGTTTCACACGCGTATCTGCCGGCCTACCCGCCTAGACGAAGAAGACCGCGCCCGCGTTTGCGCCTACGCGGCGGAGCGCATCGGTTTTGACTACGATCTCAAGAACATCATCGACTTGCTGCGCTACCTGTTTCCGCTGCCGGTGCCGCAGCGATGGCGGCGTCGAATGATTGCACTCGGATCCGGCCATCCTACGCGCATCATCTGCTCGGCATTGATTGCGCAAGCATTCGAAACGGTGCGCTATCCGATCCTGCCAAAGATAACAAAGCTCGACAGCGAAGCTGCACGCCAGGAAATCCTGGAGATCCGCCACTCGTCGCTTTATGCCCCCCGCGATTTCGACATTTCGCCGTTCTTTGAGGTGGTGAAGCCAACTATCGTGCATGGCTTCGATTACAAGTCGATGTCGTGGGCCGATAAGCTTGCCCCTGACGCGGACGAGATCGTCGCACTCGTGCCGGTGGACGACGACACGCTTTCACCGGTCGCGTGACTTGCGGGCTTGCCCTGCGCGGCTGAGGGCCTTACCTGTCTCGCCATGATCGACGCAGCCGGTAAAGCACTCTCACAGATGTTCACCCCTGCCTTGCGGCATGTGCTGCTCAAGGCGGTCGGATTGGCGCTCATTCTGATCGTTATTATCGGTGTCTTGATGCATCGCCTATTGGCGGCCTGGGCGGAAGCCGGCGCCAATTGGGCAGAGCAGGCGACCGGCGTGGCGCCGCACGCCGCCTGGGCGGCGCTCGCCTGGGTCCTGTCGATCATGGCGAGCCTCGGCATCATTACCGGCGCGCTGTTTCTGATGCCGGCGGTGACGGCGTTCGTGGGCAGCTTTTTCGTCGATGAAATAGCCGAAGCGGTCGAGCGCGAGTCCTATCCCGGAGAAACGCCCGGCCGGGCCGTATCGTTTTTCCGCGCGTTGATTGAAGGCCTGAAATTCGCGGCGCTCGCGATAGCGGTTTATCTTTGCGCGTTGCCGTTTGTGCTGTTCGCAGGGCTCGGCATCATCATTCTGTTTCTCGCAAATTCTTACCTTCTTGGTCGCGAATATTTTGAGCTCGCCGCCATGCGGTTCCGCCGACCGCACGATGCAAAGACGATGCGTAAATCAAACGCAATTTACGTTTTTCTTGCGGGCATGGTGATTGCGGTTTTTGTGTCGATACCGATCGTCAATCTGGCGACGCCGATTTTTGCAATGGCTTTCATGGTCCACGTGCACAAGAAGCTATCGGGCGCCCGGGCGGAGCTGCTCGCAGCGCCCCGCTGAATTCAGTTCCTTGCGCGCAGGTCGATAACACGCTTCGCCTTCCCGAGCGATCTTTCGACGCTACCCGGCTTAACCGCGCGCACGGTCGCGGTGACACCGATCAACTCCTTGATGTGATGCGCAAGATCACGATCGCAGGCCGCAAGAGCGGCGGTGTCCGCATCCGCCCGTGACTCGACCACGACCGTAATCTCATCGAGCCGGTCGACGCGGCGAAGTTCGATCACGAAATGCGGCGCCAGCCTTTCGTCTTTGAGGATGATTTCCTCGATTTGGCTGGGAAACACATTGACACCGCGTACGATCATCATGTCGTCGGAACGTCCCGCAACCTTTTCCATTCGCCTCATCGAACGCGCCGAACCGGGCAACAACCGCGATAGATCGCGCGTGCGATAGCGAATGACCGGCATCGCTTCCTTGGTCAATGTGGTGAACACCAGCTCGCCCAATTCTCCTTCCGGAAGCACTTGGCCGGTCGCGGGATCGATGACCTCCGGATAAAAATGGTCCTCCCATATGTGCGGACCATCCTTGCTTTCAATGCACTCGCACGAGACGCCTGGCCCGATGATTTCGGATAAGCCGTAATTATCGATGGCATGAAGGTCGAATGCATCTTCGATTTCTGCCCGCATTGCATTCGTCCAGGGCTCCGCGCCGCACATGGCGATCTTGAGAGAGCATTGGCGCGGATCGATACCCTGCGCGCGGAATTCATCGAGGATCGCAAGCATATAACTCGGGGTGACGAAAATAACGTCAGGCCTGAAATCCGCGATCAACCGCACCTGACGTTCGGTCATGCCGCCCGATACCGGCACTACCGTCATTCCCAACCGTTCGGCGCCGTAATGAAAGCCGATGCCGCCGGTAAACAGGCCATATCCGTATGAATTCTGCACCAGCATGCCGGGTTTGCAGCCGGCCGCCCGCATGCAGCGAGCCATCAGGCTGGCCCAGGTTTCAAGGTCACGCGGGCTGTAGCCGACGACGGTCGGCTTGCCGGTGGTGCCCGAGGACGCATGGATGCGCAGTACCTGTTCGCGCGGGATTGCAAACATGCCAAACGGGTAGTGAGCGCGCAGATCGTCTTTGACCGTGAACGGAAAATTCGACAGATCATCGAGCGATTTTAAATCGTCGGGATGCAGCCCGGCCTTGTCGAATGCTTTTTTGTAATGCGCGACGTTGCCGTACGCGTGTTTGAGCGTCCATTTGAGGCGTTTGAGCTGAAGGGCCGTGATCTCGTCACGCGATGCAATCTCGATTGGGTCAAGACTCTCGCGTAGCGGCGTCAGGTTGGCGCCCTTGAGCAGCAATCGCGGCATGCGCTCCCCCGTATCTCAAATCTTCCGTTGCGCCGCGTTCCAGTGCTTTTCCAGATTGGCGATCAGCGCCGGGCTGAAGTGGCAATAGGCCTGCTCGCGGCAATAGACAGCCATATAGCGGCGGAACAGATCCAGCGGCTCCTCGCCGACCCGGATGGCGCGACGATTTCCTGCGGCGCTGACCACGCCGGAACCGGTGAAGTCCTCGACAACGCGCCGGATCGCCTCATCCACCTCGGCCGGCGGCAGCACCAGATCGCAAATCATGCGGCCTTCGGGCGTGTCGCAGTCGAGCCGGCGACCCATCAGGATCGCCTGGCGCGTGATGCGATCGCCAACAAAACGAGGCATGCGCAAATTGGCAGCTCCCGGAATGATGCCTTCCTTTCGTGCCGGCAGCGTCAAATAGGCGTCGCTCGCCGCAACCACGTAATCCATAGCCAGGAGATACTGGCACCCACCGCCGATCGCCCATGCGTCGACGCCTGCGACCCAAGGCTTTTCACGCGTTCCCGCATGAATTTCGTCGGGGCTTGCCTCGCCCATCGCCACGCCACGGAACATCTTGTTCACGACACCCATGTCGCGACGGATATACCAGAGGAACGGGATCTTGCCGCGATAGAGATGGGTCAGGTTGATTCCGCTCGAAAAGATCTTGCGGCCTTTATATTTCGGATGGTCGACGGTATCGCCGCGCAGCACGCAGATCTCGCTCGTCGTATCGAGAATTGCGATATCGGTTGCCGTCTCCGTGTCGGTGAGCGTGTCGTCATCCTCGGCGTTCAGAAAGCGTGGATTGTGAACGGTCACAACCGCGGCCCTGCCCTGACGTTCGACGCGAGCAGGCCCAAAATCGACCACGCCGTTTTTATTGAATTCAGCCACGCGTTCCAGGGATTCCGGCGTCGGGTACAGCATGGCTTCACAGAGATGCATTCCGGCATCCGGAAGCGCCAATGCATGCGCCAGGAAAATGCCCTGATCGACTTCGACGCCGTCCTTTTCACGCTGCGGATTTTCCGCTTCGGCCGAAACCTCCCGGCGCGTCGGCGTCAGGCCTGGCACCACTTTCGCGGCAGCATAAACCAGATCCTCCACGCGCACGAAAACCGACAGGTTCTTTGTAACCTTGCGATAGACAGCCTCGGCGTGCCGTTCGAGAAATCGCTCTCGCACGGCACGGCATTTCGACAGAATATACTCTGCCGCACGCAGCTGTTCGGGCGTGCGTTGAAGCTTTCTTCGGAAGCTTGGCAAGGAGATCAGCGCCGCCGCTCCAGAATTTTATGCCGGCAGCGGTATCACGCTTGAAATTTCCGGTGATCTTTAGCTCCGCTTTCCGCCACGCGGCGGCGGCTTTTGCCGGAAGTCCGGCCCGTTCTAAATTGTTCCCCGGATCAGCGCGATCGACGCGTCGTCCGCTGCCCGAGCCTTCCATGCGCGCACTCCCTGATACCCGTTACTTTACGACGGTCTTGCCCGGCCATTGGCACAAATCGCTGATGATACATCTTTCGCACAGCGGCTTGCGCGCCACGCAAGTGTAGCGCCCATGCAGAATAAGCCAATGGTGCGCATGACGTTTGTATTCGGCAGGCACCACGCGATCCAACTTCATTTCGACTTCGAGCGGCGTCTTGCCGGTGGCAATTCCGGTGCGGTTGCCGACACGGAATATATGAGTATCGACGGCGATGGTCGGTTCACCGAAGGCAATATTTAGCACGACATTTGCAGTTTTGCGGCCAACGCCCGGCAGAGCTTCCAGCGCCTCGCGCGTGCGCGGCACTTGACCGCCATGCTCCGCCGCCAGCTTGCATGAAAGCGCGATGACGTTTTTTGCCTTGGTGCGGAAAAGACCGATGGTCTTTATCAGGTCGCGCACCTTATCTTCGCCTAAGGCCGCCATTTTCTCAGGCGAATCGGCCAATGCAAACAATGCCGGCGTCGCCTTGTTGACGCCGGCGTCGGTCGCCTGGGCGGAGAGCACCACAGCAACGAGCAGCGTAAACGGATTGATGTGCTGTAGTTCACCCTTGGGCTCGGGATTCGCGGCCTTGAAACGGCGGAACGCTTCCGCAATCTGGGCGGCTGTCCATTGCGGCAACTCACCAAGTGCGGCCTTGCGATCGGCCGCGGCGCGCTTGCGTAACGGCTTTACTTTTGCGTGGGTTCTTCGCGTCTTTGCTCCGCGTCGCCTTTCCTTGCGCGGCTTTGCCTTGCGTGTCCTCGACGATAATTTGCGAGTGGGGATTTTTGCCATGATTTCGGTATACTCAGCCCAATGCGCACCGACAACGCTGCCGATTTCGAACCCACCATCTTTTCGGCGACACTTACGCCGCACCGCTCGCTCAGCCGCGTGGGTTTTCTGGTTCTGATGCTGCTGTTCGGCGGCGTCAGCTTCGTGACCGGCATAGTATTTCTTTTGATGGGCGCCTGGCCGGTATTCGGCTTCTTCGGGCTCGATGTCCTGCTGTTGTATTGGGCCTTTCGGCTCAATTACCGGCACGCCGCGGCGTATGAGGAGGTGACGGTTACGCCTTCTACGCTCAAGGTACGCAAAGTGAGCCATCTCGGCCGCGCACGCGAATGGGTTCTCAATCCGCTGTGGGTTAGGCTCGACAAAGTAGAGCTGGAAGAGTTCGGCATCGATCGGTTATTTCTCGTTTCGCGCGGCAAAAGTCTGGCCATTGCAAGCTTTCTGGGCCCGGACGAGAAGGCCGGTTTTGCCAAGGAACTGGGCACCGCGTTAAACGAAGCCCGGCGAGGGCCCACAAGAACCGTGTTCGATTAGCCAGAAATCGGGTGGCTCGGCCGCATGGACCATCTTAAATAGCACGCATGAACATGAGCATCGCAAAACCGGCATTGACTGACCGATTCAGTGAATTCGCACCGCTCCCGACCGCGGCCGCCGACTATGACATTGTCCGACGCGCGATTGCGCACATTCGTGGTAACTGGCGGGCGCAGCCTGAGATCGACGTTATCGCAGACGCTGCAGGCGTTTCTGCCACCGATTTGCACCATCTGTTCCGCCGTTGGTGCGGTTTGACGCCAAAAGCATTCCTGCAGGCGTTGACGCTCAATCATGCGCGTGACCTGCTTCGCTCCTCGGCGAGCGTGCTGGACACTGCCTATGAAGTCGGCTTGTCCGGGCCAGGCCGGCTGCATGATTTGTTCGTCACGCACGAGGCGATGTCTCCCGGCGAATGGAAGGCCCGCGGCGAAGGCCTGACCATGACGTACGGATTCCATCCCTGCCCGTTCGGCATGGCATTGGTCATGACGACCCCGCGCGGGCTCGCCGGTCTCGCGCTTGCCGATGCCGGCAAGGAACGCGCGGCGCTAAAGGATATGCGGTCGCGCTGGCCGAAGGCGCACTATGTCGAAGACTTTGCGGCAACCGCTGCCACAGCGCGACGCATCTTCGATCCGGCACTGTGGCGAAAGGACCAGCCGCTGCGTGTGGTACTGATCGGCACAGATTTCGAAGTACGGGTTTGGGAAAAGTTGCTGACCATCCCCATGGGCGGGCTCACCACCTATTCCGATCTCGCCGCCAAAGCAGGCGCGCCGAAGGCCGCCAGGGCCGTAGGTGCAGCGGTCGGCAAGAACCCGATTTGCTTCGTGGTGCCTTGCCACCGTGTCATCGGCAAGGACGGCGACATAACCGGCTATCATTGGGGCCTCACGCGCAAGCGCGCGATGCTGGGCTGGGAAGCAGGGATAGCGGCAGCAGCCTAATTAGGCCGCCAGGTCGAGCTTCGACGCCACCGTTGAATCCGCGTTTAGCCGATAGATCATCGGCACGCCGGTATCCAGGTTGAGTTTGGTGATGCTTTCCGGCGTGTGTTTGTCGAGCACCATGACCAGCGCGCGTAGCGAATTGCCGTGCGCCGAGACCAGCACACGCTCGCCGCGCAGCACGCGCGGCAAAATCTCTATGATGTAGTAGGGCAGCACGCGCGCGGCGGTGTCGCGCAGGCTTTCCCCTCCCGGCGGCGCAACATCATACGAACGGCGCCAGATGTGCACCTGGTCTTCGCCCCACTTCTTGCGTGCATCATCTTTGTTGAGGCCGACCAGATCTCCATAGTCGCGTTCGTTCAGGGCCTGATCCTTGAAAACCGGAATCGCTGCCTGCCCCAGTTCGCCCAGCATCAAATCGAGGGTGCGTTGCGCGCGCTTAAGTGCAGAGGTGAACGCAACATCGAACTTGATTCCCTGCGCCTTGAGCTTGCGGCCGGCCTCCCGTGCCTCTGCTACACCTTTCTCGGTCAGATCGACATCCCGCCAACCGGTGAAAAGGTTCTTCAGGTTCCAATCGCTTTGGCCGTGGCGCACGAGTACGAGCACACGATCCGTCTCGGTCATTCAATGCACTCCAATTTTCTTTTTATTGAGAAGATGCGCGCTGGCCACCAGCCGGCTCCTAGAGATTTCCAAGGCCAAGGACATCGGCCATTGAATAGAGACCGGGCCTCTGGTTGCGCGCCCAAGCCGCGGCGTGCAACGCGCCGCGCGCGAAGATCATGCGATCTTCCGCCTTGTGCGTCAGCTCAATCCGCTCGGCCGGGCCCGCAAAGATCACACTGTGTTCGCCCACCACGGTTCCACCGCGCAAATTCGCAAAACCGATATCGCCGGCGTGCCGCGCGCCGGTATTGCCGTCTCGGCTACGCACCGAATTTTTGTCGAGGTCGATGCCGCGGCCTTCCGCCGCCGCGCGGCCAAGCATCAGCGCGGTGCCGGACGGCGCATCGACTTTCTGGTTGTGATGCATTTCCAGAATTTCGATATCGAACGAATTGTCGAGCGTCTTGGCGACGCGCCGGACCAGCGCCGCCAGCAGGTTGACCCCAAGGCTCATATTGCCGGATTTGACGATTACCGCGCTCTTCGCGGCGTCCTTGATCTTCGCGTCATCGGCCGCACTCAGACCGGTGGTGCCAACAATATGTGTCTTGCCGGCCTTGGCCGCGAGCGCGGCCAAGGCAACGGTGGCAACGGGTGCGGTGAAATCAATGATGCCGTCAGCCTTTGCAAGCAGCGGCGCGGCATCGCCGACCAGCTTGATTCCGTTCTCGGGAAGGCCGGCCAGGACGCCCGCGTCCCAACCGATCAAGGGCGAGCGAGCGTCTTCAAGCGCACCCGCAAGCGAGAATTCCCTGCTATCGGTGATCGCCTTGACCAGCGTGCGGCCCATCCGCCCGCCGGCGCCCGCCACGATCAGGCGCATTTCGGCCATTGTTCAACTCCGCGAAATCTGCGGCGGGTATAGCGGGACCCGGGCCTCAGGTCACCTCCCCCGGCTATGGCTGCGGTCCATCGTAGCCCTCGATCACGATCAGGTCCGCATCTGCGCTGGACTGTCGCAGCGCAATCGCCTTGGCATATTCCGGAGAGCGATAGCACCTGAGTGCCGCTTCGTAGCCGGGAAATTCGATAACGACGACGCGGCTGCGGTTTTTTCCCTCCACCACCTCCATCTTGCCGCCGCGCGTCACGTACCGCCCGCCAAATTTGCGGAAAATATCCGGCAACAACGCAACATATTCCTTGTAGCCATCGGCGCTGCGCACATCGACATTCGCGATCCAATACCCTTTTGCCATCTCCACCTCTCACTTTTTCGAAGCTTGTTCGATTTCCGCCACGATGGCATCGGCCGCCGCCCGCGGGTCGCGCGCTTCCACGACCGGGCGACCGACCACCAGGTAGTCGGCACCGGCATCAATTGCCCTGGCCGGGGTCATGATCCGTTTCTGATCGCCAGTAGCGCTGCCTGCCGGCCGGATACCTGGCGTCACCAGCACCATGCCGGCGCCTACGATGTCGCGCAGCGAGGCCGCCTCTTCTGCCTGAACAGACGAGCCCATCAATTCCGATATCGCGCGCCTGGGCAGCGCGCGCCGCGGCGAGTTCCCGCACATTGAGTTCATAGCCCGCTGCCGCCAGATCGGCATCATCATAGGAAGTGAGCACTGTCACGGCGAGTATGCGCAGCCGGGAGCCGCGCTTGCCTTCGGCCGCGGCTTTCATGGTCTGCGGGTAGGCGTGCACGGTGAGGAAAGTTGCACCCAGTTCCGCCACGCTTTCGACGCCCTTGATAACCGTATTGCCGATATCGTGCAGCTTGAGATCGAGAAACACCTGCTTGCCGGCTCCGATCAGTCCGGCCGCAAAGGGCAACCCGCCTGCAAAGGCAAGCTGATAGCCTATCTTGTAGAACCAGACCGATTCGCCGAGTTGCGCGACCATCGCCTCGGCCACCGCCACTGACGGCACATCGAGAGCCACGATCAATCTTTCGCGGGCATCCAACGACACGGATCAGCCTCCTCGCACCATCAGCCGCGCTATCTCGACCAGTCTTTCGAGTTCCGCACGGAATTCAGATTGGCGGTGCCTGCATCGGCAATATTATCCATATCGTCGAAGGCTGTTTCCGCACGCTGGATCGAGACTTGCTCGGGGATCACGAGTGCACCGCAGCCGAGCTCGAGAATTTGCCGCAGGGCCATTAGTGAGCGGAGTCCGCCAGCGCGGCCCGGCGATGCCGAAGCAATCGCGAAAACGCGCCCCTTGAAAGCTGCGTAAGTTGGATCACCACGCTCGCGAACGCGCGAAACCCAGTCGATCGCATTCTTCAATAGCGGTGTCACCGATGCGCTGTATTCGGGGCTGGCGATGAACACACCATGGTGTGACATGATCATCTGCTTGAGTTTGACGGCATTGGCCGGCTGTCCCGTGCGCGCGTCGAGATCGGCCTCGTAGATCGGCAAGGGATAATCGGCCAGTGAAATACGCGTGACGTCGACGTCGAGTAATGTCAGCTCTTTAGCCGCCAGAGCGGCCAACCTGACATTATGCGAGCCGGAGCGCGTTGACCCGGGCAAGACGAGAATTTTGGGGATCGGCATCAGCGGCTCCGCTTTCGCGGGCAACGACACCACACCATCAGCGGCCGCGATAGACCCACACGCGCGCCGGCGGCAGGTTCATCCAGATGAGCTCCGAAGATTCCGCGCGCACGCCGGAGAGTTCGCGCGGGATCGGCGGCAGCATAGCGTAGGTGAATTGCACGAAAGGAGCGCCCTCCGCCAGCAACGTCATGGCCTCGGATATCAGGCGCAGCCGTGTGCGCAACGGCTTGGTAACCAGCGGCAGCCCCGAAACCACCGCGGCGGCCGGTTTCGAAATATAGTCTCCAAGCAAACGGCGCAGCCGATAAGCATCACCCTGCACAACCGTCGCAGCCGGATAGCGCGACCGCAAGAGCCGGCAGAAATCAGGATTGAACTCGACAAGAATGAGCCGCGCCGGATCGACGCCGCGCCGGACCAGCGCCTCGGTCACCGGCCCGGTGCCGGGCCCCAGTTCGATAACAGGACCGCTCGATTGCGGATCGACGTAGCGCGCCATCGCGCGCGCAAGGACGCGGCTCGACGGCATCACCGCGCCGGTCGAGAGCGGTTTTTCGATCCACGAACGGATGAATTGCATCTCGTCGTCGAGACGCAGGCTCTTTTTTTCGACGCGGGCGACTGAATGTGATGGCATTGCTGCTGCAAGGTCACGCGTACGGGCGGCGGGACACGCCGCAACATTTACGGGTATAGGGCGCAAGGCAGGGGGTCAAGATGGCAAGCCCGATTGGCTCCCCCGGCTCCCTAAACCATCCAGAAACTCTTTGACTCGACTAAAGAAACCGGCCGATTCCGGCTGGGTCGTCTCCGAAGACAGTTTTTCGAATTCCGCCAGCAATTCGCGCTGGCGTTTTGTCAGGTTTTGCGGCGTTTCCACTGCTACCTGAACGTACATGTCGCCGGTTTGTTTCGACCGCAGCACCGGCATGCCCTTATTGGTGAGGCGGAAGCGACGGCCCGTCTGCGTACCAGGGGGGACCTTGACCCGGACCTTGCTGCCGTCGATCGCAGGGACTTCGAATTCGCCGCCCAGCGCCGCGCTCGCCATCGATATCGGCACCCGGCAATGAAGATCGGCACCGTCGCGCTGGAAGAACTCATGCGGCGTTACCTCCAGAAAAATATAGAGGTCGCCGGCTGGTCCGCCCCGCAATCCGGCCTCGCCTTCGCCGGCCAGACGGATGCGGGTACCGTCTTCAACCCCCGCCGGGATATTCACTGAAAGCGTGCGTTCGCGGGTTACGCGTCCCCCGCCCCCGCAAACCTTGCAGGGATCGTCGATAACCTGGCCACGGCCCTGGCAGGTCGGGCATGTGCGCTCGAGCGTGAAGAAGCCTTGCGCATGTCTGATTTTGCCTGCACCGCTGCAGGTCGCACACGGCTTGGGTTTGGTGCCTGCTTTGGCGCCACTACCCGAGCAGGCTTCGCAGATCACCGAGGTCGGGATGCGAATTTGCGCAGTTTTGCCGATGAATGCCTCGTCGAGGCTGATTTCCATATTGTAGCGCAGATCGGACCCGCGTTCGCGACCGGAGCTGCGGCCGCGCACGGAACCCATGCCGAAGATGCCTTCAAAAATATCAGCGAAAGTGGAGCCGAAATCGGCACCGAATCCGTGCCCTCCGCCCATGCCGCCGTGTTCGAATGCGGCGTGGCCAAAACGGTCATAGGCGGCACGTTTGTCGCCGTCCTTGAGGACGTCATAGGCCTCGTTGATTTCCTTGAATCGATGCTCGCAATCACTGTCTCCAGGATTGCGGTCCGGGTGATGCTGCATCGCAAGCTTGCGAAATGCGGCCTTAAGCTCGACCTCGGTGCAGCCGCGGCTAACGCCCAGGACCTCGTAGTAGTCGCGCTTGGACATCCGGAATGCGCCCTAATTCACCGCGCCGAAACAGGCGTACTTGATTCGGCCACCGCGGGTCCTTGCAAAGATGCACCCCCGGACGAGTGCCCGGGGGTGGCATCGCGTATGGACGGCCTGCGCATGGCTCGCGCCCTGCAATCAGGCGGATTTCTTCTTGTCGTCGTCGACCTCGGTGAACTCCGCGTCGACCACGTCTTCCTTTTTCTCGCCCGAGGCCTCGCCCCCGGCACCAGGCGCGCCCTGAGCTTCTTGCTGCTGCTTGTACATGGCCTCGCCCAACTTCATCGAAGCCTGCGCCAGCGTGTTGGTCTTGGCCTGAATGACCGAAAAGTCATCGCCCTTGAGCGCTTCCTTGAGATCGGCAATCGCATTTTCGATCGCGGTGCGTTCTGCATCGCCGACCTTCGAACCGTGCTCGGACAGTGCCTTCTCGGTCGAATGCACCAGCGCCTCGGCGTGGTTCTTGGCCTCCACCGCCGCCTTGCGCTTCTTGTCCTCCTCGGCGTGCGCCTCCGCGTCCTTGACCATCTTTTCGATGTCGGTTTCCGACAGCCCACCCGACGCCTGAATTCGGATCTGCTGCTCCTTGCCGGTAGCTTTGTCTTTTGCCTGGACGTTGACGATGCCGTTAGCGTCGATGTCGAAGGTGACTTCGATCTGCGGCACGCCACGCGGCGCCGGCGGGATGCCAACCAGATCGAACTGGCCAAGTATCTTGTTGTCCGCGGCCATCTCACGCTCGCCCTGGAAAACGCGGATGGTGACCGCGTTCTGATTGTCCTCGGCCGTAGAGAAGACCTGCGACTTCTTGGTCGGGATCGTCGTGTTGCGATCGATGATGCGGGTGAACACGCCACCCAGCGTTTCGATGCCGAGCGAAAGCGGAGTCACGTCGAGCAACAGCACGTCCTTGACGTCGCCGGCCAGCACGCCGGCCTGGATGGCGGCGCCGATCGCAACTACCTCATCCGGATTGACGCCCTTGTGCGGCTCCTTGCCGAACAGCTGCTTTACGACTTCCTGCACCTTCGGCATGCGGGTCATGCCGCCGACCAGCACCACTTCGTTGATCTGCGCCGCCGAGATGCCTGCATCCTTGAGCGCCTGTTTGCAGGGCTGCATCGTTTTCTGGATGAGATCGTCGACCAGCGCCTCGAATTTGGCGCGCGTCAGTTTCATCGTCAGATGCTTGGGACCTGACGCATCGGCCGTGATGAACGGCAGGTTGATCTCGGTCTGCGTCGTCGAAGACAATTCGATCTTTGCCTTTTCGGCGAATTCCTTGAGCCGCTGCAACGCGAGCTTGTCGCGGCGCAGATCAATGCCCTGTTCTTTCTGAAATTCATCGGCGAGATAGTTCACCAGCCGCATGTCGAAGTCTTCGCCGCCCAGGAACGTATCGCCGTTCGTGGACTTCACCTCAAACACGCCGTCGCCGATTTCGAGAATCGAAATATCGAATGTGCCGCCGCCAAGATCGTAGACCGCGATGGTACCGGTCTTCTGCTTGTCGAGCCCATAGGCGAGCGCCGCAGCAGTCGGCTCGTTGATGATGCGCAGCACTTCAAGGCCGGCGATCTTGCCGGCGTCCTTGGTGGCCTGACGTTGCGCGTCGTTGAAATAAGCCGGAACGGTGATGACCGCCTGCTCGACTTTCTGCCCGAGATACGCTTCGGCCGTCTCCTTCATCTTTTGCAGGATGAAGGCGGAGATCTGCGAAGGCGAATAGGTTTTGCCGTCGACTTCGACCCATGCGTCGCCGTTCGAGGCCTTGCTGATCTTGTAGGGGACGAGCTTCTTGTCCTTCTCGACCATCGGATCGTCGTAGCGGCGCCCGATCAGGCGCTTGACGGCGAAGATGGTCTTTTCCGGATTGGTGACCGCCTGGCGCTTGGCCGGCTGGCCGACGAGACGCTCGCCGTCATCGGAAAAAGCGACAATCGAAGGCGTGGTGCGCATGCCTTCGGCGTTCTCGATGACTTTCGGTGTCTTGCCTTCCATGACGGCAACACACGAATTGGTGGTGCCGAGGTCGATGCCGATGACCTTGCCCATGGTTGTTCCTCTCAAATTGCGGCAGGCCGGCCGGGCCGCTTGGCGCCCGAGTGGGAATGTCGGCGGTTCATCCGCAGACCCCCGATCCAGCCCCCTGGATACGTGATTCGCCGCATTTCTGCGGCTTCCTCGGTCATATAGGAGGGCCACTGTAGCCCGCAAGTCAGCCGGTCACGAAATCGCGATCAGGGCCCATCGGCCGCGACCAATGGTTATCGAGCCATTGCTGCACGGCGCAAGGACGGTTAGGGAGGGGCTGACAATGATGTTTTTGAAGGCCTTCGCGCCAATGGTCCGTCGAGTGCTCGTTTACCTTTGCGCGGCCCTGGCGGGATTGATAGCCCTGACATCGGCAGCATCCGCTGACCCCGTCTTCCCGCGTGGCTTGCGGGTTGGCCTCGAGCCTCCGGGCGACCTGAGGGCGAGTACCCGCTTTCCGGGATTCGAGGACGTGGATCGCCACGTATCCATTGCCATCCTCGATTTGCCGGCGAGCGCCTATGCCGAACTTGAAAGCGCAGCCTTTTCCAAGGTTCAGACTCAGCTCGAGCAGGCCAAACGCGAAAGCTTTCCGTTCGGGAGCGGCATCGGATTTCTCATCAGTGGCGTTATGCAGCACGACGGCGTTACGCTCCACCGCTGGTCGCTGCTGGCCCAGTCAGTGGGCGGAGCGGTTCCGGACCTCACGACCTTGATCAACGTCGAAGTGCCGGAAAGCGCGCTCGCGGTGTATTCCGACGCTGTGGTCCGCAAGGCACTTGCCAGTGTCACCTTCCGTCCCGCGCCTATCCAGGAGCAGCTCGGTCTGTTGCCGTTCAATTTTGGTGATCTTGCCGGCTTCCAGATCGTTCAGGTCATGCCGACAGGTGTCGTCATACTCGTCGATAAATCGAATGACCGTCCCCAGAAGCAATCTCTTATGATCGTTTCTATCGGAGGTAACCTCCCGTCCGATCCATCTGACCGGGCGAGATTTGCGCGGGACCTCCTCTCAAACGCTCCCGTCCGGGACCTGACAATGCAATCGGCCGAACCGATGAGAATTAGCGGGGCACCCGGCCACGAAATCAGAGCCCAGGGCGTAAACCCCTCCGGTCAAAAAGTATCGATGGTACAATGGCTGCGCTTTGGCTCAGGCGGCTATCTGCGCATCGTTGCCGTCAGCCCCACCGAAGACTGGGATGCGATGTTCGCCCGCTTCCGCGCGGTCCGCGACGGCATTGATTTGCGCTGACGCTTATCGCGGATTTTCGTCCGATTGCGAATTGTCGTTGGCGGATTCGGTGGCTTTCGGCGCGGCCTTGCTGACCGCAACGAGTGCCGGTCGCAGGACGCGATCCCCGATCATGTAGCCAGCCTGGATTACCTGCGCGACCTGACCCGGCGGTTGATCCGACGTCGGTACTTCGTACATTGCCTGATGCACGTTCGGATCGAACTTCTCACCCTGCGGTGAGAATTTCTTTACGCCGTTCTTTTCGAGGGATTTGAGCAGTTCGCGTTCGGTGAGCTCTACGCCTTCGATCAGCGCCTTTACCTTGGCGTCCGCGCCTTCGCGCAGTTCGGGACCGATCGCTTCCAGCGCCCGATGCATATTGTCCGCGACGGCCAAAACATCGCGCGCGAATCCTGCGATGCCGTAAAGTCGCGCATCCAGCACCTCGCGTTCAGTGCGTTTGCGCAGATTCTCCATTTCGGCGAGCGTTCGCAGCAACTTGTCCTTGAATTCGGCGGCTTCCCGCCTGGATTCGGCGACAGGATCGGCCTGGTCGGGCGCGGTCGGGCTTTCGGCCTCGGGGGCCGCAGTCGCAGCCTGGCGGGCGGTGGGGTCCGTCATCGTGCTCAATCCATCCTCGCAATATCCGGATGCCCCGCATATCAGGGCTCCGGCATGAAAAATCAAGCGTTTAGGGTGCGAGCAGCCGGCTTACGACCCTGGCCGTGTAGTCGACCATGGGGATGACGCGGGCATAGTTGAGCCGGGTCGGCCCGATAACGCCGATCACCCCGACAATCCGTCCCTTGTGATCGCGATACGGCGCCACGATGGTTGAAGATCCGGAGAGGGAGAACAGGTTGTTCTCGGAGCCGATGAAGATGCGCACGCCGTCCGCGCGCTCCGCCCGGCCCAGCAGATCGATGACCCCGCGCTTTGTTTCAAGCGCGTCGAACAGGGAACGGACGCGTTCGAGATCTTCGAGTGCCCGCAAATCTTCCAGAAGGTTGGCATGGCCGCGCACGATGAGCTGGCGGTCCTCGTCGTCGCCGCCGGACCAACTGGCGAGCCCGGCCGCGATAACTTTCTGCGTGAGTTGGTCGAGCTCGGCCTGACCTTCCGCAACCGCATTTTCGATTTCGACGCGCAGATCAACGAGGGTCTTGCCGCGGATGCGGGCATTGAGGAAGTTGGCCGCTTCCGTGAGAGAAGACGTCGGCAAGCCGGCCGGCACATTGAGCACGCGGTTTTCGACCTGCCCGTCCTCCGCAACGAGAACAGCGAGGGCGCGTTCGGGCTCTAGCCTGACAAACTCGACATGTTTGAGCCTGACGTTCGCCTTGGCGGTGAGCACAACGCCGGCAGATCGGGTCAATCCCGACAGCATTTGCAAGGCTTCGGTAAGAACGCTTTCCATCGATTTGTTGGTGTTCGCGCCCGCCACCTGAGCTTCAATCGACCGGCGGTCCTGCTCGGTGAGATCGCCAACCTGCATCAATGCGTCGACGAAAAACCGCAGCCCGATCTCGGTCGGGAGCCGGCCGGCTGATGTGTGCGGCGCGTAAATCAGGCCCAGCTGTTCCAGGTCCGACATGACATTGCGGACCGACGCTGGCGACAGCGAAATCGGCAGCAGCTTCGATAGATTGCGTGAGCCCACCGGCTCGCCGGTCGTGAGGTAGCTTTCGACGATCTGACGGAAGATCTCCCGCGAGCGTTCATTGAGCGCCGCCAGGCTCACCTGTGTCGCGCCGATGGGAATATCATGAGACGCCAAGACTGAACTCCTCGAAAGCCAGCCAACAATTGACCATTGAGGCGGTCTTGTTCAAGCCGGGCGTATGGTTATGGTGAGCGGCAAATCTCAAAGGAGCAAGCCCAATGCGGCCAAGCCGCCGACAAATTGACGAGCTGCGCGCAGTTTCACTCGAACGCGGCGTCGTCAAATATGCCGAAGGCTCGTGTTTTGTGAAGTTTGGTGACACTCACGTGCTGGTGACGGCGAGCCTCGAGGAGCGGCTTCCCCCTTGGCTGAAGGGCCAGGGCCGCGGCTGGGTAACCGCCGAATATGGCATGCTGCCGCGCGCTACCTCGGAACGCACGCGGCGCGAAGCAAGCGCCGGCAAGCAGGGCGGACGCACGGTCGAAATCCAGCGACTGATCGGTCGCTCGCTCCGCTCGGTCGTGGACTTGCCGGCACTGGGCGAACGTCAGATCACAATTGATTGCGACGTTATCCAGGCAGATGGGGGAACGCGCACTGCATCTATCACCGGCGCCTGGGTGGCGCTCGCCGACTGTTTCAACTGGATGAAGTCGCGTGAAATGATCAAGGCTGAGGTGCTGCGCGATCACATCGCGGCTGTTTCCTGCGGCGTATGCAAAGGTACCGCCGTACTCGATCTCGACTATGCAGAAGATTCCGAAGCCGACACCGATGCCAATTTCGTGATGACGGGTTCCGGAAACATCGTGGAGATCCAGGCTACCGCCGAAAAAACCCCCTTCAGCGAAGATCAATTTGCCGCGCTGCTCGCGCTCGCCCGAAAGGGAATCGCAACGCTGGTAGATCTGCAAAAAATGGCGGTGATGTGATCTATGGTGACGCGGCACATTCCGGGCGGCCGTATCGGTCCGTGACAAAATCGATGCATCGACAACTTACCGGTCCGGTCGTCATCGCTACCCACAATCCAGGCAAGCTCAGGGAAATGGGTGAGCTGCTTGCTCCCTTTGGGATCGCCGCGAAGTCGGCGGCCGAACTCGGCTTACCCGAGCCGGATGAGACCGGAAAGACTTTCGCTGCGAACGCACGCATCAAGGCGCTGGCCGCCGCACGTGCGAGCGGCACGGCCGCGTTCGCCGATGACTCCGGCCTGGTCGTCGATGCGCTTGACGGCGAACCGGGAATACATTCGGCACGCTGGGCCGGACCGGATAAGGATTTTCGCGCCGCCATGAATCGCATTCAAACATTGCTGATCGAACGGGGTGCAAAATCATTGGATCAGAGACGCGCGCATTTTATCGCCGCGCTTTGTCTCGCCTGGCCCGATGGGCATATCGAGGAATTTGAGGGACGTGTTGACGGTGTCGCGGTGTGGCCGCCGCGAGGCGACAGGGGTTTCGGCTATGATCCGCTGTTTCGGCCGGACGGATTCGACCGCACCTTTGGCCAGATGAGCGCGGGCGAAAAGCATGGGCTGCCACCAAAGGGGCAAGGCCTGTCGCATCGCGCGCGCGCGTTCATGAAGCTGGCCTCCACGTGCCTTCCAGCACGTTGAACCGATTCCTGATCGTTACAATTTTAATCAACTGTTGCAGCCAGCAGCGTTTGCGCGCTGGTTGCGACGCTCGGCTCGGGCTATGATTTAACATGTCGTTAACCACACCCTTCGCCGTCTACATTCACTGGCCGTTCTGCCTGTCGAAGTGCCCCTATTGCGACTTCAACAGTCATGTGCGTCATGGCGGCATCGACGAAGCGCGGTTCGTGCGTGCCTATGAGGCCGAGATCGCTGCGGCGGCGGCTCGCGTGCCGGGCCGCAGCGTATCAAGCATTTTCTTCGGCGGCGGTACGCCATCGCTGATGCAGCCATCTTCCGTGCAGACAATCCTCGACTGCATCGGCAAGCATTGGGCGATCGCGGCTGACGTCGAAGTGACCCTTGAGGCAAATCCCACCAGCGTGGAAGCAACCCGCTTTCGCGGCTTTCGCGCCGCAGGCGTCAATCGCGTTTCGCTCGGCGTGCAGGCGCTGGATGACGCTGCGTTGAAAGAGCTCGGCCGCTTGCATACCGCGCAAGAGGCTCTCGATGCGGTTGCGGTCGCACGCTCAATTTTTAACCGCTATTCATTCGATCTGATCTATGCGCGCCCGCGCCAATCACTTGACGCCTGGGCCGCAGAACTCAAGCGCGCCATTGCAGAAGCCGCCGAACACCTTTCGCTCTATCAGCTGACTATCGAGCAGGGCACACCCTTTTTCGGACTGCAGAAGGCCGGAAAATTGATAGTTCCGGATGAAGACAGCGCCCGCGACCTGTACGATCTCACCCAGGAAATCTGCGGAAAATCCGGGCTTCCCGCCTACGAAATCTCCAATCACGCGCGGCCGGGCGCGCAATGCCGGCACAATCTCATTTATTGGCGAGGGCACGACTATGCCGGCGTCGGCCCCGGCGCGCATGGCCGACTCACGATCGATGGCCGCCGCGTTGCGACCGAAACCGACAAGCGGCCGGAAGCCTGGCTGATGCGCGTGGAAGCAAACGGCGACGGCATGACCGTGAATGAAAAACTGACATCCGGCGAAGTGGCCGACGAATATCTGCTGATGGGCTTGCGGCTCGCGGAAGGCATCGATACCGCCCGCTATACCGCGCTGGCTGGACGCGCGCTCGATCCCAAGCGCATTTCGATATTGCGCGAAGAAGGTGCGGTGGAAACGACGTCCGACGGCCGTCTGCGTGTGACGCAGAGCGGTTTTCCCCTGCTCGATGCGGTGGTCGCAGACCTGGCGGCCTGAATTCAGGTCCCTGACTGGAACGACTTCGGCGCGGGACTGACTACCTGCCCGCCGGTCGGCGTCACGCGCAACACAGCCAAGCCGCGTTCATTGGTGCCCTGCGGCAAAAATCGGAAGACACCGTCAATTCCCGCAAATCCCGACGCATTGGTCAGCACCTGCTCGCTGAAGCGCTGCGTGCCTTGTGTCTTTACGAGTGCGGCAACGAGAGCGGTCGCATCGTAAGCAAGCGTCGCCGTACGCACGGGGTCCTGTCCGTAGCGGGCACGATAGCGCGCGGAAAAATTCCGGAACCCTGCGGACTCCGGCGCGGCATACCAGCCCCCATCGAGTACGGGCGTCGAAAAGATGCGCGGGTCATCCCACAGTCCCGTTCCGAGCAGTTGCACGCGCTTGAGATTGACACCGCCCGCGGCGAGTGCCTGCACGACTTGCGGCACGGCATCGGCGCCATCGGGAATGAAGATGCTGTCGGCTTGATTGGCGGCCTGCGCCACGCGGCGGGCCGCTTCTGTCATCCTGTTCGTGTCAATTGGATATTTCTCGAGCGCAACAACGCGGCCGCCGCGGCGTGACACTTCCTGCTGGAATGCGGCTTCCACTACCGTGCCATAGGCATTGTCAGGCAACAGCGCGGCAAACGACCGCTTTCCGCGCGACACCGCGAAATCAACAATGCGGCGCACATCGCTCTCCGGGAGGAAGCTGAGCAGATAGACGCCGCGCGCCGCCACGCTCGCATCCGTCGAGAATGCGATCACCGGAATGTTGCGCGAGCGGGCAACCTGCCCGACCGCGCTCACCGACTGCGCGAAAAGCGGGCCGATGATGATTTCAGCACCCTCATTGATCGCCTGCTGGGCGCCGGCCTGCGCGCCTTGCGGCGTGCCACCGTCATCTTTCACGACCAGCTGAACATTCGTTGCCTTGAATTCCGCCAGCGCCATCTCGGCTGCGTTTTTCATTGACTGGGCGGCAACACCGGCATTGCCTTGCGCTGACAGCGGCAAGATCAGGCCGATGCGCACCTGGCCGTCAGCGGCAGGTGCATTGGCGGCCTGCTCTTCCGGCTGTGGCGTCGTGACGCCGTTCCCCAGCTGCGTGGTGCAGGCGGCAACAACTATGCCTATCGCGACAAAAGGCAGCGCAGCGCGAGCATATCGCCACGCACGCTTCAACACCCCTTCCTCAAGCGACGTTCCCAACATAGTCGCTCCCCGCACGACAATTCCGTGTCAGTCGTAACCGGTATCGCCGAATTTGTCCCGCAAAAGTTAAGGTTATGAATAGACGGGATAATCTGTCACCGATGACGCGCTCCATGTGGCCGTCTAGAGTGCCGCTCATGGCGACTGAAAGCAAAGTGAAATCGCGCCGCTATGCCCCGCTCGGCGCAGCGATCGAAGCCGCGAAAGCGCCCGCCGGTCTTTACCTCGTCGCTACGCCGATCGGGAACCTCGGCGACATCACCTTGCGCGCGCTCGAGGTGCTTGCCGGTTCCGACGTGATCGCATGCGAGGATACGCGTGTAACCCGCAAGCTGACCGAACGCTACGGCATCGCTACGTCCCTGACGCCGTACCACGAGCACAATGCTGCCGAAGCGCGGCCAAAACTGCTTGCCCGGCTCGCCGAGGGCCAGGCGGTCGCGCTGGTGTCGGACGCAGGCACGCCACTGATTTCCGATCCCGGCTATAAACTGGTGCGTGCGGCACGTGAGGCGGGTTTTGACGTGATTGCATTGCCGGGCGCGTCGGCTGTTCTTGCCGCATTATCGGTCGCCGGATTGCCGACCGACCGTTTCTTTTTCGAAGGGTTCCTTCCCCCGAAGCAATCGGCGAGGCAAAAGCGCATCGCCGCAATCGCGAATATTCCGGCAACGCTGGTGCTGTTCGAAACGGGCCCCCGTGTTGGCGCGACGCTCGCCGATCTTGCCGAAACAATCGGCCCGCGGCCGGCGGCCATTTGTCGTGAACTCACAAAGCTGCACGAAGAGGTGAGAACTTCCGATCTCGTTAGGTTGGCACGCGAATACGCAGGCGATGCCGAAACCCGCGGCGAGTTCGTCGTTGTGGTTGCTCCGCCTGCCGCGGATGAGCAGAAGACCGACGACCTCGACAGGCTTCTCCGGCAGGCGCTTGCACGCGTCTCAGTCAAGGATGCGGTCGGTGAAGTCGCCGTCGCGACCGGCCTCCCCCGGCGCGAAATCTACCAGCGCGCCCTCGCGCTCGCCAAAGATGCCGCCGATGAATGACCGGCCACCGCGCTCGCCCGGGCGAGAGCCCCATCCCGATCGTCAGGCTGCATTTCGGACCGGCATTTCCGCGGAAAGCCGAGCGGCTGCGCTCCTCATAGCAAAGGGTTTCCGCATCCTCGCGCGTCGTTGGAGAAGTCCGCTGGGCGAAATCGACATCATCGCTCGACGGCGGCGGCTGCTGGTGTTTGCCGAAGTCAAGGCGCGCGTGAGTCTCGACGCAGCCGCGGAATCCGTGAACGAACGGCAACGCCGGCGAATTGCCGCAGCGGCGGAAATCTGGCTTGCGGCAAATCCGGACGCGTCGATCCAGGATATTCGCTTTGATGCGATTCTGGTGGCGCCTGGCAAATTCCCGCGCCACATCCCCGCGGCGTTTGAAATGAGCTAGGGCTCAGGCGCTCAGCCGCAAGAAAAACTGATCGACCTGCGTACGGATCCGCTGAGCAACGCCGCCGAGATCATCGGCCACCGACTTCACCGCGGAGGCGCTCGAGCGCGTGTCTTAAGTCGCCGCTCCCATCAGATTGACTTCCCTGGCGGTTTCGACGGTGCGCTCCGCAGCGATCTCGACGCCGCGAGCGATTTCCTGGGTCGCTGCGCCCTGCTCGGTCACCGCGGCGGCGATTGCGCTGCTGATGTTGCCGATCTCACGGATCGTATGCTCAATTCCGGTGATCGCTGTAATCGAGCGCTGCGTCGCGCGCTGCATGCCTGCAATCTGGGCGCCGATCTCCTCGGTTGCGCGGCTGGTCTGACCGGCGAGCGCTTTTACCTCGCCGGCTACCACGGCAAAACCGCGGCCGGCCTCGCCGGCACGCGCAGCCTCGATCGTGGCATTCAGGGCCAGCAAGTTTGTCTGCTCGGCGATGTCGGTGATGAGCTTGACGACATCGCCGATGCGCGCCGCCGCTTCATCAAGCTCCTTGACCGCGGTATTTGTGGATTCGACTTCATTGACGGCCTTGGTCGCGATGGCATTGGACTGGGCCACCTGCCGGTCGATTTCGTTGACCGATGCCGACAATTCGTCTGCAGCTGAAGCGATATCGCGCACGTTGGAAGAAGCTTCCGATGAAGTCTCCTCGGCGCGCTTGGTTTTACTCGATGCATTATCGGCGGCAGCGGCGAGTTGCGTCGAAGCCGCCAGCATTTCGTCCGAAATTCGTCCCAGCTCCGCCAGTGTCGCCTCTACCTCGGCCGAGAAATGTGTAATTTCGTTCGACATTTTTTCCTGGCGCCGCTTGCGCAATCGGCGTCGTTGCGGACGGTCTGATTGAGTTCGTCGTTGCTTCACATCGCCTTTTGGAAAACGCCAATCGATCGCGCCAGCGCACCTATTTCATCATTGCGATCGCTGAACGGAATTTCGATGTTCGCGTTCCCTGCCGCAACGGATTCCGTGATTTTTGTAATGGCGCCAATCGGCTTCGTCACGCTACACGATATTATCGCAACACCGGCAATCGCGAGCGCAACTGCAATGCCGGCAAGCACGCTGAGCAGCAGGGCGGTATGGTCGATGCCTTCGTCGATCTGCGTGTAAATCTGGCTGGCCCGGTCGGTATAGTGCTGGCTCAGTGCTTCCAGATCCTTCGTGAGTGCAACCCGGGTTTCCGCAGGCTGATTTTTCTCGGCCCATTCGCGCGCGGTCTGCGCACCTGATTGTTTGGCAACCGGCGCCAGTTTGTACAGGTAGTCCTGATATCCGTTGAGCCGGACGGCAAAGTTGCTGAACGCCAGGGCATCGCTGTTGCGGACGCTGCGCTGCCAATCGCCAATGACCGCGCTGATCTGGTCGGTGGCCTTGAGCAATGCGGTGGCATATTTCGCGGCTTCGGCCGTGTCCGCCGACATATAGATGCCACGCGTTTCCATCATCGTGGCGTAGATCAGCCCGTTGATGCGTTCGACGTTCCAGCTGCCCGCATTGGCGGATTCGAACTCATCGGTCAGCGCGGCATGTTCACGAGCATTCGATACCGCAACCACGGACAGCGCCACCGTGGTGGCGGCCATCAGCGCAAAAATCGTATAGAGCCTTGCAGCGATTGATAGCTTCGGCAAATTCACCAGCGGCCCCCCGCCCGTGCAACAGCACTCAAGAAGCGGCTATAGTGCGGGTAATGTGTTAACGCTTTATTCGCCTAAAGGTAGCCATGAGCCTGAAAATCGCCGTGCAAATGGATCCGATCCAGCGGATCAATATCAAGGGGGACTCGACTTTTGCCCTCCTCTTGGAGGCGCAAGAACGTGGGCATCAGCTCGCGTATTACACCCCCGACCGGCTCGCGTTGCTTGGCGGCCGATTGTTTGCCCATGTCGAACCGCTCGACGTCCGCGACAAGGCCGGGGACCACTTCACGCTGGGTGAATCCTCGGCGGATGGAGCTTTCGGATTTTGACGTGGTACTGCTGCGTCAGGATCCGCCGTTTGACCTTGCTTATGTGACGACGACCCATCTGCTCGAACGCATCCATCCCAAGACGCTGGTAGTCAATGATCCGGCTCATGTGCGCAACGCCCCGGAAAAAGTTTTCGTCACCGAGTTTTCCGACCTGATGCCCCCGACGCTGGTCACGCGCGACCTCGGCGAGATCAAGGCGTTCCGCGACCGAGCACGGGGATATCGTCATGAAGCCTCTCTACGGCAAAGGCGGTGAGGCTGTGTTCAGGCTGGCGCGTGAAGACCTCAACTTCGGCTCGCTCTACGATCTGTTCGCAAGCACATTTCGCGAGCAATGGGTGGTGCAGAAATTTCTCCCCAACATCAAGCACGGCGACAAGCGTATTATCCTCGTCGACGGGGAATATGCCGGCGCAGTCAATCGTATTCCAGCCGCCGATGATCTGCGTTCCAACATGGTACGCGGCGGCGCGCCGGCTGCGACAGAATTGACCAGGCGCGAAGCCGAAATCTGCAAGCGCATCGGACCGGCTCTCCGCGACCGTGGACTGCTGTTTGTGGGTATTGACGTGATTGATGGGTATCTGACCGAGATCAATGTTACATCCCCCACCGGAATCCGCTCGATCAAGAGCCTCGGAGGGGCCGATATCGCTGCGCTGATCTGGGACAAGATCGAGGCAAAGCGGCGCAAATGATATTAAACGCGGCAGCTAATTCATGACCGTTGCTCTCACCGTCGCCACGACCGACTATGATCATTTTCGCGATTTCCGCCTCGGGCTGGTCCGCGCAGAAGGTATTGACGCGAACTGGCTCACGCTCGGTCATCACGAAATCTTCTCTCGATTTACCTTTAACCGTGAATGGGATGTGTCCGAGCTCTCCTTCGCCAAATTCACGGCGCAGGTGACGCGCAAGGACAGCGATATCATCGGCTTGCCGATCTATGCCTCGCGCCTGTTTCGTTTTTCCTCGTTCTATGTGAACCGCAAGGCGGGCATCAAGACGGCCAAGGATCTTCGCGGCAAGCGCGTCGGCGTTCCGGAATGGGCGCACACCGCGGCGGTCTATATGCGCGGCTGGCTGATGCATGAGGGCGGCGTATCCCTTTCCGAAATCGATTGGGTGCAGGCAGGAACCAATGAAGCCGGCCGGATCGAAAAGGTAGAATTGTCGCTGCCAAAGAGCGTCCGGCTGACCGGCGCACCCGACAAAACGCTAAGTGAAATGATCGCCTCAGGCGAACTCGACTGCGTCATCATCGCGCGGCCGCCGAATTCATTTCGGGAAAAGCACCCTGATGTCGTGCGTCTATTTCCCGACTACGAAGCGCTGGAGCAGAAATATTATCAGGATACCGGCGTTTATCCGATCATGCATGTCATTGCGATGCGCAAGGCAATCCTGGACCAGCAGCCTTGGGTGGCGCGGAATTTGTACAACGCATTCGAGGAGTTGAAACGCCGCAGCCTCGAACGCATTCTGGATCCGGCCGTTTCGCGATACCCAGTTCCGTGGCTGACCAATTACGCGGTCCGCGTGCAACAAGCGTTCGGCGGCAATCTTTTTCCCTATGGCATCGAGCCAAATCGGCCGACGCTGGAGCTGTTTCTGCGCTATGCGCACGAACAGGGCATTGCGCATCGCCTCGCCACGCCCGAAGAAATCTTTCCCGCGGGAATCATGGCTTCGGTGAAGATCTGACTACTTTGACGCGCGCTTTGCCGCCTCGGCTCGGATATCTGGAGCCGTCATTGTGGCAAGATCGAAGGCGGCCTTGAGATTGCCGGCCTTCACCAGCTCACCCTGCATCCAGTTCAACTTATCGAGCGGCAGCGCAATTGATGGATCGATTGCGTGGCGTTTGAGCGTGTCGTCATAGGCGTAAGCAGGCCGCGGATCGTCGGGCTTGGCATGGATCGCTTCACGGGTAAGCTTTATCGTCTCATCGCGGTGGGTCTCGGAGAAATTCAGCGCATCCATTTGGGCGGCAACGAAGTTGATTGCGTCCGATCGCCGTGCTGCGATCGTCTTTCCGGTCATCGTCAGGCACAGCCGCACATAATTCGGCAGCGCGTCATGACCGGTAACCAGCATCTTCACGTCCTTCGGGGCCACTGCCATGAATTCAGCCGCGACAATTCCGGCATCAGCGACGCCGGCCACCACCGCCTTGAAGCGATCAAGATCCCCGCCGAGATTTGCGAAATGCACATCCGTCGCCGGAATTTTATGTTGATCGAGGATGGCGTTGATCAGCAGGTTGGGCAGCGAACCGGGAGCCGCGACCGCAATCGTCTTGCCCTTGAGATCCTCGACCTTGTCGATGGTGGACCTGACCATCAGCCCGTGGGGTACGCCCGGCCAGTCGCATCCGACAATCTTGAGATCGGCACCGCGTGCATCCGGCGAGGATAGCAGCGCCCGGGCTCGATTCAATGCTGTCGACTTCGCCGGCGAGCAGCGCCTTATGCGCGAGTGCCCCATTTTTCATCGGCACGATTTCCAGCTTGAGGCCATGTTTCTCCGCGAAATCGCGTTGACCGACCATGAGCATGAAACCGGCGTCCCCTTTCGGCTCGATGACGACGTGTTTCCACGGCTTGAGCTCCTGCGTGAGCGCGGGTGTAGCCGTCATTAACAGCAGCAGTGCAGACGAGATGCCGGGCAAGCTTCATCATGGATCCTCCGCTTTTTTCTTCGGACGCATGATCATCGGCCAAATGTCCGAGATCAATCATGCTGTGGGCCCGGCGCGTTCAAATCGCTTCCTTGTGCGGGCCGCTCGCTTCCGATACTACTTTAACGAGTATCGGAAGAGGCCCGGTTGTATGGTCGAACGTGTTGCCACAGTGGCTTTTGAGGGCATCGAGGCTCGGGCCGTCGACGTTCAGGTGCAGGTAGCGCCTGGTCTTCCGGCGTTCAATATAGTCGGCCTGCCCGACAAGGCGGTCTCGGAAGCAAAAGAGCGGGTCCGTGCGGCCTTGATCGCGTCAGGTCTTGCGCTTCCGGCCCGGCGCATCACCGTCAACCTCGCGCCGGCCGATTTGCCGAAGGAAGGCAGCCATTACGATCTGCCGATCGCGCTCGGCCTGATGGCCGCAATCGGCGCTCTGCCGCATGGTGCGTTGAATAGTTTCACGGTGCTGGGCGAGCTTGGGCTCGATGGCTCGATTGCACCGGTCGCCGGTGTGTTGCCGGCCGCGATCGGAGCCAATGGACGCGGGCAAGGTTTAATTTGTCCAGCCGTGTGCGGAGCGGAGGCGGCGTGGGCGAGCCCCGAGCTCGAGATTGTCGCGGCTCAATCGCTGATCCAGCTCGCCAATCATTTCAAAGGCACGCAGGTTCTCGCGAGGCCGCAGCCGAAGATCCACGAACGGGCCGGCGCGCCGGTCGATCTTTCCGACATCAAAGGCCAGGAAAGCGCGAAGCGTGCGCTCGAAGTCGCTGCGGCCGGCGCGCACAATCTGATTATGGTCGGCCCGCCGGGCGCCGGCAAATCGATGTTGGCGTCCCGCCTGCCGACGATCCTGCCGCCGCTTTCACCGGCCGAATTGCTGGAAATCTCGATGATCGCGTCAGTCGCCGGCGAAATCGAAGGCGGCGCGCTCACAAACCGGCGCCCGTTTCGATCGCCGCATCATTCTGCCTCGATGCCGGCGCTGGTCGGCGGCGGGCTGCGAGCGCGGCCCGGCGAAATTTCTCTCGCGCACAACGGAGTTCTGTTTCTCGACGAGTTGCCGGAATTTTCCGGCCACGTGCTCGAACTCTCTGCGCCAGCCGCTCGAAACCGGCGAGGTTTCCATCGCAAGAGCCAACCATCGCACCACCTATCCGGCGCGGTTCATGCTCGTTGCGGCGATGAATCCCTGCCGTTGCGGTCGCGCGAGCGAGCCAGGCTTTACCTGCAAGCGCGGCGCGAGCGACCGATGCGCGGCGGAATATCAAGGCCGCCTGTCTGGCCCGCTGCTTGACCGCATCGACCTGCATATCGAGGTACCGGCCGTGACGGCAGCCGACCTGATCCTGCCGGCTCCGGCCGAAGGCAGCCGCGATGTCGCCGCGCGCGTCGCGCGTGCGCGAGATATACAGGCCGGGCGTTACGCCACCCTCGGTTTAAACAATATACGCACCAACGCGCAGGTCAGCGGTCCAGTGCTTGAAGATGTCGCACGCACCGATGCCGCGGGGCTCGCGCTGCTGCGCGAGGCTGCGGATTCAATGCGCTTGTCGGCGCGCGGATATCATCGAGTTTTGCGCGTCGCGCGCACACTTGCCGATCTCGACGCGACCGAGAATGTTGGCCGAACGCATCTTGCCGAAGCGCTCTCCTACCGAGCGCTCGCCGATGAAGTCCGGCGCGCGGCCTGAGGTGTCGCGGCCGCAGTTTGTTTAACGCCCCATTTACCATGTCGCGCGAGCGGCCAATATCTCAGTTAATCGAGAATAAATTTGCAAGGTTCGTGGCGCCAAATGGGGCACTCTCGCGGGCAGCCGGCGCGTCCAGCGGTTCGGGCCCGACGACGCCGGAGCCATGCAAGCCACATCTCGGTCGACAAATCAGCCGACGAAAATTCCGCCACGCAGCCGCGCGGCCCTTGTGCTGTCTGTGCGCGCCGTTCCTATCGCTATTTCAATCATCGCCGTAACGATCGCCTTTCTGACCGGCGCCTATCTGCAAAACGCCGATCATGGATTTGCAAGCTACGCAATGATCGCCGCGGCGTCAGCTGCAACCGCGCTTTCGGCTTTCGCACTGCTGCGTCAACGCGCGGCCGTAGCGGCCGCGCGCACCGCTGAGGCCCACAACGAACAACTATCGGACCGGCTTTGGGAATTGCGTGAAGCCGAAGAGCGCGCGCGCAGTTTGCTGGAGGCACAAGGCGACCTCATCGTGCGCCGCGACAGCGCGGGCCGCATTACTTATGCGAATGACGCTTTCTGCGCGCTCGCAGGCAGAACGCGCGACGCGCTGACCGGGACCACCGAAGAACTGCCCATCCTTGAACGTGGCGCCCTCGCCGTTCAACCCGACGGCACTCGTGTTTATGACCAAAAGATCGCCAGCGGCAGTTTTATGCGCTGGATCGCCTGGCGAGAGGTTACCGTTCGTGGCGAAGCCGGTACGGAGGTCCAAGGCGTCGGCCGCGACGTCACGAACCGCGTCGAGGCCGAGCACGCTCTCGGCCATGCACGCGACCAGGCGGAGACGGCGAACCGTGCCAAGTCGCGCTTTCTTGCAATGGTCAGCCATGAAATTCGGACTCCACTCAATGGCATGCTTGGGATGGCCGACTTGCTGCTCGACACATCACTCACCGCCGAGCAGCTGACCTATGCCAAGGCGGCAAAGACCTCCGGTGAAACGCTGCTCTCGCTGATCGAGGAAATTCTCGACTTTTCGAAGATCGAGGCCGGGAGGCTTGATCTCGAAGCGCGGCCCTTCACACTTGCCGTCTTGGTCGAGGAAGCGGTCGAACTCATGGCACCGCGCGCGCAGGCAAAAGGAATTGAAATCGCTTCATTCGTGGATGAGCGCGTGCCGGCGGAAGTGGTCGGCGATGCGGCGCGGTTGCGCCAAGTTCTTCTCAATCTGACAAGTAATGCCATCAAGTTCACCGAAAAGGGCGGCGTGTCGGTGATCGTCGAGCCGGGAGAGCAGGAGAGCGATATCCATTTCGAAGTCCGCGATACCGGCATCGGGGTAAAGAGCGAAGACCTGACTCGCATCTTCATGGATTTCGAACAGGGTGACGGATCATCGACCCGCCGTTTCGGTGGAACCGGACTGGGACTTGCCATTTCCAAACGTATTATCGAACGCATGGACGGGCGCATCACGGTCGCGAGCGAACCCGGCGCGGGCTCCACCTTCAGCGTCGACGTCCCGTTGCCGCGGGCGCTTGATGGGCAAGCGACGACTTTTGTCGCGCCAGATCTCAGCCATGCCGCAGTGATGATCGTTGGGCCGGCCGAAATCGAATCCTCGCTGCTCGCGCGGCGTCTTGGGCACTGGGGCGCCAAGACCTGCGCAGTGATCGATGAAAGGGTCGCAGCGGCGTTGCTGCCGGAGCGGCCATGGGATGCGCTGCTCGTCGATTACCCGCTGGCGGCGGCGATGATAGCAAACGGCGATTTTGCCACGCTTGCCGTGCCCAGGCGTATCGTGCTCATCCGTCCAGCCGAAAGGAACGAACTGCCGGCGCTGAAGGCTGCCGGGTTCACAGGCTATCTGGTCAAGCCGATACGCGTCGCGTCGCTTGCCGCGCGGCTAACGACGGTCGATGCTTTCGAGCATTCACTGGCGGAAGCTGAAGCCGATACCGAAACTGCAGTGTCTCTCACCGGCAAAGGAATGTCGATTCTTGTGGCTGAGGATAACGAGATCAACGCCCTTTTAGCGCGGGCACTCCTCACCCGCCTTGGGCATCGCCCAATCATTGCGAGCGACGGTGAAGCGGCAGTCGAATCCTGGCTTGCCGCGCGCGCGGCCGGTAGCCGCTTCGATCTCGTCCTGATGGACCTGCAAATGCCGGGCGTGGATGGCCTTGAAGCGACGCGCCGGATCCGCGCCGCCGAGCTGGAGGCTGGCGATGCGCAAACCCGGATAATTGCAGTTACGGCCAATGCTCAAACTGAAGACCGCGAGGCGATGCTGGCCGCCGGTCTGGACGGGCTGGTGGTAAAACCGCTCGATCGGGACCGGCTGCGCGAGGTACTTGATGCCGCACCGGGCACCTTCCACAACCCGCTTGCGGCCTGACCGCGGCTTCCCCACATTGTCATAATTCCGTGTCCGGCCCGTGGTGTAGGGGGTACCACCGATTGAAATAATGATTCGCCTGACCGGTATCCTCGCCCAAACCCAAAGATTTCGCGCCGATAGGGACCGATAGGACCTGACGACCCATGGCCATCCGCGCCAGTCTCCAGCCTGCACGCAGTCTTTTTGAACGCTTTCGCCCGGCGCCCGTGGGGCCGGGCGTGCCCGGTCTAATCTCGTCGCTTCAGGCCTATGGCGGCCTGCGTGCATGGGCAGCGCACACACATCGGCCCTCTCGCAGTTTGGGCCGGATTGGTTCTCTGGAAGTACAACTCGCCCAGACCGCCGCCGAGGTGCGGCAGGCCCAGAAACTGCGTTACAGGATTTTCTACCAGGAAGGCTCCGCGGTACCCAATCCGGCGCGACTGTTGGCGCGGCGCGACATCGACGGCTACGACGCAATTTGCGACCACCTGCTGGTGGTCGACCACGCCTCGCGCGATCGTGGCGCGCTGAATCGTCCAGCCGTCGTCGGCACCTATCGGCTGTTGCGGCAGCCACTCGCCGAGGAATATGGTGGATTCTATACCGCCGGTGAATTCGACATCAATTTGCTCATCGCCCGCCATGCCGGCATGCAATTTCTTGAACTTGGCCGATCCTGCGTACTGGCACCGTACCGGAACAAGCGTACTGTCGAGTTGCTCTGGCATGGCATTCACGCCTACATCCTGCAAAATCGCTGCGACGTAATGTTCGGCTGCGCCAGCCTCGAGGGCACCGACCCCAAAAGACTGGCTCTGTCGCTTTCATTTCTTCATCACTATGCGCGGGCCCCGGAGCCCTGGCGGGCGCAGGCGCTGCCCAAGCGGTTTGTCGAGATGAATCGGATGTCGAAAGAGGCCATTGATCCGAAGGATGCACTGCGCGTGCTTCCTCCGCTGATCAAAGGCTATCTGCGTCTAGGCGCATATATTGGCGAGGGCGCAGTGGTCGACTACGAATTCGGCACAACCGACGTCCTGATCGTGTTGCCGGTGGCAGCCATAAAACAGCGCTATCTCCAGCACTTCGACCTCAACCGCCGGGCCGCCTGAGCAAGCGGGCCGGGACGATCGCGTCTTACAGTTTTCGCAGCGCGACTTCCTCGACGAGGTGACTCTCGTTTTTCTTCAAGATCAAATCGGCGCGCTGCCGGGTCGGCAGTATGTTTTCGTGCAAATTGACCAAGTTGATGCGCGACCAGATCGAAGAGGCGGTTTTCGTCGCCTCTGCGTCCGACAAATTCGAGTAGCGGTGAAAATAGGATTTCGGATCGCGGAACGCCGTGCTGCGCAAGGTCAAAAACCGGTCCACGTACCAGGATTTGAGCACGTCCTCGTCGGCATCGAGATAAACGGAAAAGTCGAAAAAGTCGGAGACAAAGGGAATAGCCTTGCCATCCTTCGGCAATCGCCCGGTCTGCAACACGTTCAGGCCTTCAACGATGAGAATTTCCGGCCGGTCGACCTCGACCCATTGGTTCGGCATGACGTCGTAAATCAAATGCGAATAGATCGGCGCCCGCACCGGCCGCCGCCCGGCCTTCACATCTGAAAGGAAGCGCAGCAGCGACGGCAGGTCGTAGCTCTCGGGAAAGCCCTTCTTCTCCATCAGGCCTTCACGCTCGAGCACGATGTTGGGATAAAGGAAGCCGTCAGTCGTGATGAGATCGACCTTTGGCACATTCGTCCAGCGCGCCAGCAAGGCTTGCAGCACGCGTGCCGTTGTCGATTTGCCGACCGCCACCGAGCCGGCAACCCCTATGATGTACGGCATCTTCACGTCGGTGGTACCGAGGAATCGCTCTTGCGCGCGGAACAGCCGCTGGGTTGCCGCCACGTAAAGTGAAAGCAGCCGCGACAACGGCAAATAAATATCTTCGACTTCCTTGATATCCAGCCGGTCGTGCAGCGAGCGCAAGCGCGTAACCTCTTCCGAGGTCAGCGTCATTGGTGTGTCTTCGCGCAATGCCGCCCACTCCGCCCGGGAGAACGAGCGGTATGGCGAGAGATTTTCTTCGATGCGCTGTTCCATCAGGACATCCAGTCAGCGTGAGCGCCCGGCCTTTTCCTCGTGCCCGGTCTGCGCGGTACGCTTTTCGAGCGTGGCTTCGACCTCGGCAAGGGAGACGCCGCGCGCCTCCAGCAGCACGAGCAGATGATAAAGAAGGTCAGCCGCTTCGGCGACGAGCCGACTTTTGTCTTCCTGCACGGCGGCCAAACCCGTCTCGATGGCTTCCTCGCCGAGTTTCTTGGCGCAATGGGCAACGCCCTTTTCGATCAAGGCGCGGGTATATGAGTTGGGCAGCGCTCGCGCCGGCGCGCTCGTGCACGCGTTTTTCCAGGTCGGCCAGCGTAAATTTGCCCATCGGAAAGTCCTTCAGCGCGGGTCCTTTAGCACCTCTGCCCCGTCGCGGGGAGAGGCGTCACGCATCCATGCGAACCGGCAGACCGGCATTGGCCATGTAGGCCTTGGCTTCGCGTACCGTATGCTCGCCGAAATGAAAAATAGAGGCTGCAAGCACCGCAGTCGCATGACCTTCGCGGATGCCCTCGACCATGTGATTCAGCGTGCCGACCCCGCCCGATGCAATAACAGGCACATTGATCGCGTCCGCGACGGCCCGCGTAAGTGGAATGTCGTAGCCTTCTTTCGTGCCATCGCGATCCATCGACGTGAGCAGGATTTCGCCGGCGCCGAGCGCGACGACTTCTTTCGCATACTCGATTGCATCGAGGCCGGTCGGATTGCGTCCGCCATGAGTATAGATTTCCCAACGGTCTTTATCACCCGGCCCAACGGCTTTTTTGGCGTCGATCGCCACCACGATGCACTGGTCACCGAATTTTTCGGCAGCTTCCTTGACGAAGATGCGACGCGCTACCGCCGCCGTATTGATCGACACCTTGTCCGCGCCACAGGTCAGGAGCCTGCGGATGTCATCGACCGTGCGTACGCCGCCCCCCACCGTGAGTGGCATGAAGCAGGCCTCGGCCGTGCGCGTAACCACGTCATAGATCGTGTCGCGATTTTCATGGCTCGCCGTTATGTCGAGAAAACACAGTTCATCGGCGCCGGCGGCGTCATATGCGATTGCGGCCTCGACCGGATCGCCGGCGTCGCGCAGGCCGACAAAGTTGACGCCCTTGACGACTCGGCCGTCCTTCACGTCGAGACAGGGGATGATGCGGACCTTGAACATTAACCGGTTGTCCTTCCGGCGCGGATTAGCGCAAGCGCTTCGGCCGCATCAAGCCGTCCGTCATAGAGCGCACGGCCCGCTATGGCGCCGGCAAGTCTGCGTGCGCGAGGCGCCAATATTGCCCTGATGTCCTCGATTGAGGCCAAGCCGCCCGATGCGATGACCGGTATCGATATTGCATCAGCGAGCGCAATGGTGGCGTCGAAATTGAGGCCGCGCAGCATCCCGTCGCGCGCGATGTCAGTGTAGATAATTGCCGAAACGCCGACATCCTCGAAGCGCCGGGCGATTTCAAGCGCGGACAATTCCGAAGTCTGGGCCCAGCCCGCGACCGCCACTTTGCCGTCGCGCGCATCAAGCCCCACCGCAATTTGCCCGGGAAAGTCGCGGGCCGCCTGCTTGACGAAGGGCGGATCACGCACGGCGGCCGTCCCGATGATGACGCGGGCCACTCCCTTCTCCAGCCAGGCTTCGATTGTCGCCGTGTCGCGCACCCCGCCGCCGAGCTGCAAAGGGATGCTGACCGTTTCAAGGATGCGGTCAACGGCATCGGCGTTCACCGGCTTGCCGGCGAACGCACCGTCGAGATCGACAATGTGCAGATATTCGAATCCCTGCTGCTCGAACGCACGCGCCTGCGCGGCTGGATTGCGATGGAACACGGTCGCGCGCGTCATGTCGCCTTGCTCGAGCCGCACCGCGAGGCCTTCTTTGAGGTCGATGGCGGGAATGAGGATCATGGCGACCACTTCAGAAAGTTAGCGATGAGCGCAAGCCCCAGTCGCTGACTTTTCTCAGGATGGAATTGCGTGCCGACCATGTTCTCGCGTCCGACGGCGGCGGTAAGCGGACCGCCGTAGTCTGCCTGCGCCACCAGGTCATCGGGTCTGGCGGTTTTGAGCTGGTAGGAATGGACAAAATAGGCATGCAATCCATCCGGACCAAGCGGGATATCCTCAAGCAGCGGATGCACCTTCACCAAATTCAGCGTGTTCCAGCCCATGTGCGGAATTTTCAATTCCGGATCAGTCGGCGTTATGCGGTCGACTTCGCCGGCAATCCAGCCGAAGCCCGGGGTTGTCTGATATTCGCGCCCCCGCTCGGCCATCAGTTGCATACCGACGCAGATTCCAAAAAACGGCTTTCCCTTTTTTCGTACGCTCTGCTCGAGTGCATCAATCATGCCTGGGATGGCATCAAGGCCGCGCCGGCAATCGGCAAATGCACCCACACCCGGCAGCACGATCCGCTCGGCGCGCGCGACGGCGTCGGGATCGCCGGTTACGAGGATCGGCTGCTTGTGTCCGCTCTCGCGCGCGGCACGTTCAAAAGCCTTGGCGGCGGAGTGGAGATTGCCCGAACCATAATCGACAATGGCAACGCTCACCCGCGACCTCCCGGCTCGGGAAACAGCCCGATCACATCGGACGATGAGGGGGAACCACGTCGTACCGGCGTCGAATATGTCGGTTCCGCTGAATTGGGTTTTGACCGCGCATCCGTGCCCCGCGTGCACCACTCACCGTAGAACCGCCGCTCCGCCATTTCCGCGTCTTCACCAACCACGAAACCGACCGTCGTCCAGCCGCGCCGTGTCAACGTCCAGCGCCATATGCTTGACGCCTCGACGCCGATGAGCACCGCGACAAGCGTTCCGGCAATAAGCTGCACATTCGGCGGCACTCGCAGCAGCGCCATTACGACCCCGCTCGCGCCATAACCGACAACATAGATCAGCAGCGCCAGCCAAAGCCGGTGGCGCAGCAGCCACAATGGCGTCAGCACGAATGCCCAGAAATGGAATCCATCGCGCACAAATTGGAATCGCTCGGGCGCACCAGATGCATCACCCGTGCGCGCCGGTGGTGCGTGAACGGTATAAGTGGGCATTGCTCTTCCTCGTAGTCAGAACTCGCCGCCGCAATTTCGCCCAGGATGCCGTTGCGTTCCATATCGGGTCCGACGGCCCAGGTCCGGTATGGACGGCACTACACGACGCGTCTTTACCCGCCGAGCGAACCCTTCGTGGACGGCACCTCGTCCTTGGCGCGCGGGTCGATCGTCACTGCCGCCCGCAACGCGCGCGCCAAACCCTTGAAGCACGACTCCGCAATGTGGTGATCGTTCGTGCCATACAATACCTCGGCATGCAGCGTAATACCCGCATTCGTCACAAATGCCTGGAACCATTCCTGCACCAACTCGGTGTCGAAGGTTCCGACCTTGTCGCGCACAAACTCGGCCTTGAAGACCAGAAACGGGCGGCCGGAAATGTCGATCGCGACCCGCGTAAGCGCCTCGTCCATCGGCACGTGCACGTCGGCGTAACGCGTGATGCCCTTCATGTCACCGAGCGCCTGCTTCACTGCCTGCCCTAGCGCGATGCCAACGTCTTCGGTCGTATGGTGATGATCGATATGGAGATCGCCCTTGGCCTTGACCATGACGTCGATGCGCGAATGGCGCGCAAGCAAGTCAAGCATATGGTCGAGGAATCCAATGCCGGTTGCGACCGATGCACGGCCTGTCCCATCGAGATCGACTTCGACCTCGACGTCAGTCTCCTTGGTCTTGCGCTTCACGGCACCTTTGCGCATGCATATATCCTTTATTCGCGCGCCTTTTATCAGGGGTTCGCCGGATTCGCCACAGCCGCGGCGGTGGTTTGCAAATACGCCGCCCCGTGCCTAGATGACGCAGATTGCGGGGCTTTATTCATATGTCACCCAACGAACTTCCTTCCTGGCACGGCACGACCATCCTGACGGTCCGAAAAGGCGGCAGCGTGGTCATCGGCGGCGACGGCCAGGTGTCGATTGGCCAGACGATCGTCAAATCCAATGCCAAGAAAGTGCGCCGGCTTGGGAAGGGCGATGTCATCGGCGGCTTTGCGGGCGCCACGGCAGATGCCTTCACCTTGTTCGAGCGGCTTGAGTCCAAGCTGGAACAGTATCCCGGCCAGCTGACTCGCGCCGCCGTCGAACTCGCCAAGGACTGGCGCACCGACCGCTACCTCCGCCGCCTAGAAGCCATGATGATCGTCGCCGACGCGAATGTGTCTTTGGTGCTGACCGGCACCGGCGACGTCCTCGAGCCGGAAAACGGCGTCATGGGAATCGGCTCCGGTGGCAACTATGCATTGGCGTCGGCGCGGGCACTGCTCGACGGATCGCTCGACGCCGAGCAAATCGTGCGCAAGTCGCTCGATATAGCGGCCGACATTTGCGTGTTCACCAACCGCAGCATCACGATTGAGACGCTAAAGAGCGCCTGATCTATCGTCCCTCCTGCTTATCCGGTCAACGCCATTCGGGTCTGGCAGGGCAGCGACTGAAACGTTAAGTAAAAGACCGTCATGACCGACTTCTCACCCCGCGAAATCGTATCCGAGCTTGACCGCTATATTGTCGGGCAGGGCGACGCAAAGCGTGCTGTCGCAATAGCGCTCCGCAATCGCTGGCGGCGTCTGCAGCTCGATGACAAGCTGCGTGAGGAGGTCTTGCCGAAAAATATCCTGATGATCGGTCCGACGGGTGTCGGCAAAACGGAAATTTCCCGTCGCCTCGCCAAGCTCGCCGGCGCACCGTTTCTCAAGGTCGAAGCGACCAAATTCACCGAGGTCGGGTATGTCGGCCGCGACGTCGAGCAGATCGTGCGCGATCTTGTCGAGATAGGAATTACCCTCGTCCGGGAGCGCAAGCGAAAAGATGTACAAGCCCGCGCCGAGCAGGCGGCAGAGGAGCGCGTACTCAATGCGCTCGTCGGTCCCGGTGCAAGCCCCGCCACGCGCGAAAGTTTTCGGAAGAAATTGCGAGCCGGCGAGTTGAACGACAAGGAAATCGAAATCGAAGTGCAGGCAGGCGGCGGGATGCCGATGTTCGAAATACCTGGCATGCCGGGCGCGCAGATGGGCGCGATCAATATCGGCGATATTTTCGGCAAACTAGGTGGGGGACGCACCAAGACACGACGCGTCACGGTGGAAGAATCGCATGACATACTGATTAATGAAGAGTCGGACAAACTGCTCGATAGCGAACAGCTCGTTCAGGAAGCGATACGCGCCGTCGAACAAAATGGTATTGTGTTCCTCGACGAAATCGACAAGATCGCCGGCCGCGAAGGGCTGCGCGGCGCCGACGTCTCGCGAGAGGGTGTACAGCGCGATCTGCTGCCGTTGATCGAGGGCACGACCGTCAATACCAAGCACGGATCGGTGAAGACAGACCACATCTTGTTCGTCGCTTCCGGCGCATTTCACATCTCCAAGCCGTCCGATTTACTGCCCGAGTTGCAAGGCCGGTTGCCCATACGCGTCGAGCTCAAGCCGCTCACGCGAGACGATTTCCGTCGCATCCTGACCGAGCCGGAAGCGTCATTGATCAAACAATATGTAGCCTTGATGAAGACCGAAGGTGTCACTCTTGATTTCACCGAGGACGCGATCGATGCGATTGCCGACATCGCGGTGGCGGTGAACGCGAGCGTGGAAAACATCGGAGCGCGCCGTCTGCAAACGGTAATGGAGCGGGTGCTCGACGAAATCTCGTTCGCGGCGCCGGACCGCTCAGGCGAGACGGTCAGGATCGATGCCGCTTATGTGCAAAAGCACATCGGCGACCTTGCCAAGAATGCCGATTTGAGCCGGTTTATTCTTTGACGCGCGACCGACGGACTCTCACATAAAGCGCGCCCTCGCCGCCATGGGCAATGTGCGCATCCTCGTAGCCCACGACCAATGCGCGAAATTCCGGAAGGCTAAGCCACTGCGGGACCTGGCGCTTGAGCACACCGCGTCCCCCCTCCCCGCGCGCACCCTTGCCGGTGATGACCAGCACAAGGCGCGCGCCCCGCGAAACGGCAGCGCGCAGAAAACGCGACAGCGCCGCGTGGGCTTCGGCTTGCGTCAAGCCGTGCAGATCGAGCCGGCCATCGATCGTCTCCCTGCCCCGTGCGACCCGCGCCCGCATGCGGCGGCCGAGGGGCGCCAGCGGCGGCGGCCCTGCGTTCATTAGAGAGGATTGCACCGGTGCCGCTTTGACAGCCGGCACCGGATCGGAGGCGGGTGCAGCAAACTCGACCGTCTCATCCGACGCGGGTACATCCCGCAGCGGCGCAATCGATTTCGTGACGGTAATCCACAGCACGCGCTCTTCGGCCGACAATGTCCGACGCCGTTTGCCGTCGCCGGAGCCCATGGTGTCAGTGTCGCCGCTTCCGCGCAGGCGCGGATATGCTTCCGGTTGTAATCGTTACCGCGCGAGCGGCGGCAGTGACGACCATTTGAGGACGGGGCCTTGGCAGCGGAATCTCGGATGCGGATGCGACCGCCGTGCCGCTCGCAGCGACGCTCTGCGGTACGAGCATGACGAATTGCCCATGTTGCTTGATTCGGCCTGCGATATGGCTGATTTCCTCGCCGTGACCAAAATAAATATCGGCGCGCGCCGGGCCCACGATTGCCGACCCCGTATCCTGCGCAAAGAGAAGATGCCGAAACTTCGTTTCCGGCTTTTCGCTTTCGATTGGCAACTCGGCATCGATCCAGACCGGCGTGCCATACGTGTACATGCGCTTATCGACCGCAAGCGAGCGCCCGGGCGTGAGCGGCACGCCCTGCGCCCCTACGCATTCGTCCTTCGCATTCAGGGGCGTTTCCTGGAAGAACACGAATGAGCGGTCCTTGCGGCGCAGTTCCTTGCCCTCCTCGGGGTTCGCCTCCATAAATTCGCGGATCTTGTCCATCGACATTTCTTCCTTGGAAACGATACCGCGATCGATGAGGAATTTGCCGACCGGCGTATAGGGCATGCCGTTGCTCGCGACATAATTGAGGCGCAGCAGTTTCCCGCTATCGAGCTTTACCCGGGTTGAGCCCTGAATTTGCGCGAAGAATGCGTCAATC
This sequence comes from uncultured Pseudomonadota bacterium, assembly GCA_963702605.1. GTDB lineage: Bacteria > Pseudomonadota > Alphaproteobacteria > Rhizobiales > Xanthobacteraceae > Pseudolabrys. Next base: position 45,901 of record CAVPDI010000020.1, on the reverse strand, counting down.
GGATTTTTGACGTAGCAGATTTCGAGTTGCTTGCCGGCAAGTGCACCGTCCTCGATCCTGGTGCGGTCGAGGTCGTCGAATACCTTGCTCTGGTGCCGTTTCACCGTTTCGGCCGGCGCCGCATAGATCGGCACGTTATATTCGTCGCTGGGAAAGCGCGAGCCATCAACTTCGGTTTCGTAGTAGCCGGTGAAAAAGCCTTCGGTTTGTCCTGCCGGCATAACACGCACGGGCTTGAAGTTGTCCTCGAAGAAAGCGCGCGCCTGGTCACGGTCGAGTTGGCCTGCAGACACGGCACGTTCGCAGACCTTGAACAGCGCGCCGTAGAAGGGACGCGCGGCGCGCATTGCACTGGTGCCATTGAGAATCGCGCCGCAGCTCTTCAGGAACGTGCCGAAAGCCGCGCCCATGTCGTCATCTTTCCAGCCGTCGAGCGCCGAAAAGCTGAGAGGCTCAGTCTGCGCGTCGTGCGGGTGAATGGCCCTGCCGGCAAGCGCCGGTGAGCTTGCCACGAACACAGCAAACCATAGTGAAAAACCAAAACCGATGATGCTGCGAAGACCTGTCGCCGGCATTAAGCTCATTGCGTTCATTGTCCGGCTTCGGTAGCGACCAGTTTCCAGTTCGGATCACGCGAACCCAGGTCACGCGCAAACGTCCAGACATCGGTAATGTCGGTCACTCGTTCGGCGCTTCCGTCGATCACATTCCCCTCTTTATCTCGCGTCGCCGATACGAGCTTGGACTGGAAGCGCACTGTCACCTGCGCGTTGCGCCCGCGCAATTCGGCAGCGGTAATATCCGCGTTGTCGATCGAAACGAAACGGCTTTCCACGGTTTCGTTCCGTTTTTCCCGCGCGCTGATGGCGTTTTCGAAGCCGTCGTAAACGTCGCGGCCAAGCAAATTTTTCAACGTGCGCCGGTCCCCTTCGGCGTAGGCGTTGACGATCATTTCATAGGCGGCTCTTGCGCCGGTCAGAAAATGCTTGGCGTCGAAACTAGCGTCCGCCGCGGCAATTGCATCGAGACTCACCGCTAAGGCCGAGCCGGCCTCGGCGACGCCCTTCCACCGTTCCGATGGAGATTCGACAGGCTCAACCGGTTTGGCCGGCGGCGGCTCCGCCGTACGATTGGGGAGCGCGACAACTTTTTCCGGCGCCGGGCGTACAGGCTCGCGCGCCGAATATGGATCATAGGGAGGACGTTCCCTTCCGGTCCGTTGACCCAGCACGCTACGAAGCCGCAGGAAGATGAAAACTGCGAGCGCGAGGAAAATGATGGTGTAGATATCGAACACGTCTCGCATGCTTTCGGCTACCGTGGCGGCACATCGGCCGGATCACTATCTGGTCTGGCACCCGGACTGGATTGTCGGCTCAACCGCTATTGCATCCGCCGGTGACCACATCAATCCTTTGGCCGGGCCTCGCGCCATCAACTCGACGCACTCAGACATCTCGACCGGACCTTAGACGATCAGAACGCTCAGGCCAACATCGCGCAACCAGAGAAACATCGATGAATATGGCAAAATGGGTGCTGTGGGCCGTATTAGCAATGCCCATTCTGGAACTTGCGGCTTTCATTGCCGTAGCCGCGACTATCGGCTTTGGGTGGGCGTTAAGCTTGATATTCGCTGGATCGGTCGCCGGTTTGCTCATCCTGCGCCACGCCGGCGGCGCTCATATTGCCCGCATTCGCGTCGCCCTTGGCCAGGGCACCTTCACGGCATTGCAGGCCGACAGTAAAGGCGGCGTCACTTTGCTCGCGGGAATTTTACTGGTGATTCCGGGGTTTATTAGCGACGTCGTAGCCTTGCTGCTGCTCATAGGCCCGTTGCGTCGAGGCATCGGCGACCTCTTTGGAGGCACGGCATCAAAGGGACAAGAAGACGGCGTGGTCGATCTCGCGCCTGAGCAGTGGCACAGAATCCCCAACCCCTCTTTGCCCAAACAGCGCAGGGATGAGCACGAGCAGTGATTCGTGCATCCTTGTTCCATCAGCGACCCTATGTTAGCCAACCGGCGCACGCGCTGTGGGTGGTGCGAGGGAGAGGACATGACGACGACAAATGGAGGCCCGGCGGCAGGTGGCGCAACACAAGGCGCCGCACCGGACCAACCGCAGCTCACCGTGGTCGCGCAATACATCAAGGACTTCTCGTTCGAGAATCCGAATGCGCCGCAATCGCTCAATTCCCGTCAGGACCAGCCGCAAATCGGCATTCAAATAAATGTCGGCGCGACGCCTTTGTCGGAAACCGATATCGAAGTCGTCATCACGCTGGAGGGCAAGGCTGAAACCGGCAGTACCTTGTTGTTCCGGTTCGATCTGGAATTTGCCGGCGTATTTCGCATCCGGAACGTGCCGCAAGAGAGTTCTGAATCCGGTCGTGATGATTGAATGCCCGCGGCTGCTGTTTCCGTTCGCCCGCGAGATCGTTGCCACCGCGGTACGCAATGGCGGATTCCCGCCGCTTTTACTCGATCCGGTGGATTTCGTCGGCCTCTATCGGCAGAAGATGGCTCAGGTGCAGCCGGGGGCGCCCGCAGCGAGCAGCTGAGTCAGCGCCCGTCTTCCGGGATGTAATTGCGCCACAACGCGTTCTCGCCGAGTCCGGTGACAAATTCGCGATGCGCGGCAAGCTCCAATTCGCTCAGCCGTGATGCCAGCTGTTCCGGGCGCTGACGTATGATGATCGCGCCGTCTCCACTATTCGGTCGTCGCGCGGCGAACTCGGTGAGGCCGAGTTGAGCCTGCCGCGCCCCGATCAACTCGACATAAACCTCCGCGAGGATTTCCGCGTCGAGCAAGGCGCCATGTTTTGTGCGACGCGAATTGTCGATGCCGTAGCGCGCGCACAAGTCGTCGAGCCGGTTTGGGCCCGCGGGATGCTTCCGGCGCGCCAGCAGCAACGTATCGACCAATCGCTCGCGTGCGATCAGCGCGCGGTCGGCGCGTCTGAGTTCCGCGCAAAGGAATGCGTGATCGAAGCTGGCATTGTGAATGACCAGAGGAGCGTCGCCGATGAATGCCAAAAATTCGTCGGCAATCTCAATGAACCGCTTGTGCTCCTTCAGGAAGTCGCCGGAAAGACCGTGAATTGCGAAGGCCTCGGCCGGGACATCGCGCTCGGGATTGAGATATGCGTGGAAGGCCGCGCCCGTCGGAATTCGATTAAGTAGCTCGATACAGCCGAGCTCCACCAGACGGTGGCCCTGGCCGGGATCAAGTCCAGTAGTTTCGGTATCGAGGACGATTTCGCGCATGGTGTTTTCTGGGCGGTGGAATCAGCGTCGCCGTGGCGGCATTGTAGCAACGCGCGCGAGAATATCACGTACCTGGGCGCGCGCTTGATCGAAACCCTTCGACGTATCCACCACGAAATCGGCGCGGCGGCGTTTTTCTGCATCGGGCATCTGCCTGGCCAGAATCGCAGCTAATTTTTCTTCCGTCATGTCCGGGCGCTCTAGACTACGCGCGCGCTGCACGTCCGCCGGCGCCGAGACAACAACCACCGCATCGCAGCGCCGATCACCATCTGTCTCAAATAACAATGGAATGTCCAGTACGACCACGGAGGCATGATTTCGCTCCGCTTCGGCAAGAAATCGCTCTTCCGCAGCCCGAACCATTGGATGCACGACGGCTTCCAGCCGTTGCATTGCCGCTGGATCATCGAGCGCGCACTTTGCGAGCTTCTTGCGGTCAACTCTGCCGTCGACGGTCGTCCCCGGGAAAGCCGCTTCAATCGCCGCAGCCGCCTCGCCTTCATAGAGTCGATGCACGGTCGCGTCGGCGTCGTGAACGGGTATTCCCTCTTCGGCAAAGAATTTCGCGGTGGTCGACTTACCCATGCCAAGCGAGCCGGTGAGACCGAGAACAAACATTGGTCAACTGTCGATAAACTTGGCTTGCCGCAGAAACGCGAGCAATGGAAGCAGCGGAAGTCCGAGAATGGTGAAATAATCGCCGTCAATCCGCTCAAATAGATGGATGCCGATACCCTCGAGCTGGTAGGCGCCGACGCTGTTGAAAGCTGCATTTCCGGCCATATCGAGATAGTCCTCAAGAAAGCGATCGGAGAAGTCCCGCATCGTCAATCGTGCAGTATCGACACAGGAGAACAGCACCGTTTCATCTCGCACCAAGACGAGCGCCGAATGCAGCTCATGCGTTCGTCCACGCAAATCGCGAAGTTGTTCGGCCGCCGCGGCGCGGCCCGCCGGCTTGCTGAAGCGCTTGAGGCCGCGCGCCAATGTCTGATCGGCGCCCACTACGGCGCGGCCGGGCAATGATGATGCAATGGCGGTGGCCTTAGCGCGTGCGAGATGCCGAGCGACGGCAGCTGGATCGTCGATTTTGGCTTCGGCCTCGATGGCGCGTTCATCAACCTGAGACGGCCTTATTTCAAACCGCAATCCTGCGGCCGCGAGAATCTTTCCGCGAATATCGCTTCTCGACGCGAGCACCAGAGGTTGGGAAGAAAGCCAGAGCGCCATGAGTTATGCCATCGGGTGCCGACGCCGTTCACTCAAGAGCCGCATCACCGCAGCGGCGGTCTCCTCGATTGATCGCCGCGTTACATCAATCGTCGGCCAATTGTGTTTGGCACAAAGACGACGCGAAAACGAGACTTCTTCGGCCACCGCCGCCTTATCAATGTACTGATCGTCGTCGCGGTGGGCTTTGAGCCCAAGCAATCGGTTTTCGCGAATCTGCACAATGCGCTCCGGGCTCGCATAAAGACCGACCACAAGCGGCCGCGCAAGTTTTTCGACCGGCGGCGCGAGCGGCACGCCTGGGACCAGAGGCACGTTTCCCGTTTTGACGCCCCGGTTGGCGAGATAAATCGAAGTTGGCGTCTTGGAGGTGCGTGAAACGCCGACCAATACGACATCGGCATCTTCCAGGCCCTCCACATGCTGGCCGTCATCGTGCAGCATCGTGAAGTTCAGCGCATCAATTCGCTGAAAATACTCGGCATTGAGCACATGCTGGGCGCCGACCCGATAAATCGTCTCGGTACCGAGATAGGATTGAAACACACGCAGGACCGGGCCCAGGATCGACATGCAAGGCAGACCGAGCTCACGGCATTCTTTCTCGAGAGATTCGATAAGATCCTCTTCGAGCAGGGTGTAAAGAACCAATCCGGGCGATTCAGTGATTTCGGCCAGCGCGCTATCGAGCTGCTTTTTTGTGCGCACCATTGGATAGAGGTGTTCGACCGGCGATACATTCGCGTACTGCGCCGCTGCCGCGCGCGCCACCGTAATCAGGGTCTCGCCTGTAGCGTCGGACACCAGATGGAGGTGGAAATAACCGGTCTCAGGCATCTGTATATCCGCCGGATAGCATGTGGACAGGACGGGAGGAGGCCACGGCTCGAACCGACAAGCAAGCCATCATCGCTAATGTACTCACGATCCATCCACACGACTGCCAACGGGACCGCCTTCAGATGACAAATTCGTTTTTGTTGCCGGAATGTGGATATCGGTTTGGGGATAGCAGGGGATAGCCTTCTAAATAGCCTGCAATTTGCTACCTCGCGCTGTGGATTGGCTGGCGATGTATTAAGGGGGATTCTGGATTGAATTGAGCTATCCAGTGGACAGGCTGTTGAGCGAAAGGCATGAGTCCAATCAACGCTCTAATAAAAACAACAGATTCTTAAATAGTGTTTATATAGAAGAAGCCGGAAAAACGGGTGCCATGGGGAAAAAGCTGTTGCGTGTGCTTGGTGGCAGGCACGAAATCGTACCGCCGGTTTGGCTGATGCGTCAGGCTGGACGATATTTGCCGGAGTATCGAACCATCCGCGAGAAAGCTGGGGGCTTTCTCGATCTTTGTTTCAATCCAAAGCTTGCAGCGGAAGTGACCTTGCAGCCGGTTCGACGCTTCGGGTTCGATGCTGCGATTTTATTTTCCGATATCCTCGTGGTTCCTTTGGCCTTGGGCCGGAAGGTAGAGTTTCTTGTCGGCGAGGGTCCGAAACTTGAGCCGATGCGTGACGCCGCTGGGCTTGCCGGATTGTTTGACGCGGCTGATCGAGAAGTATTCGGTTCGATCTACCAGACAGTAAGCGAGGTTAAGGCCGCCCTTGACGACAACACGGCTCTGATAGGGTTTTGCGGAGCACCGTGGACGGTTGCTACCTACATGGTTGCCGGCGAGGCTACTGCCGACCAAGCACCGGCACGGTTATTTGCCCTTCGGGATCCTGAGAATTTTTCACGTTTGATCGACCGGCTGGTGGAGGCATCGATTGATTATCTGGTCGGGCAACTTGAGGCTGGCGCCGACTGTGTTCAAATCTTTGATACCTGGGCTGGTGTCTTGGGGCCTGAGCAATTCGAGAGATGGTGCATCGCGCCGACGCAAAAGATCGTCGATGGTGTACGGCGGAGGGTCTCGCAGGCAAAGGTCATCGGCTTTCCGCGTGGCGCCGGCGCAATGACACTGCCTTATGTTGAAATGACGGGCGTGAGTGCCATTGGCATCGACTGGACCTTTGCACGATCGATCGCGCGTGATGCGTTGCAGTCAAGAGTGCCTGTGCAGGGCAATGTCGATCCTCTTGCTCTCCTGGCTGGCGGCACCGCGCTCGACCGGGAAGTGGACGACGTCTTGAAGGAATTGGGTGATGGACCGCTGATCTTCAATCTCGGCCACGGTATCTTGCCCGATACACCAATCGCGAATGTCGAGCGTATGCTCAAGCGAGTCCGTGGATGAGCACCGTATATTTATGGCTCAAGGCCGTGCATGTCGTTGCCGTCATTTCCTGGATGGCCGGCATGCTCTATCTGCCTCGACTGTTCGTCTATCATGCAGCATCCAAAGCCGGCTCCGAACAATCCGAAACCTTCAAGACCATGGAGTACCGGCTGCTGAATTTCATCATGATGCCGGCCATGATCGTGACCTGGCTTGCCGGCATCGTGTTGGTGTTGCTGGGACAATGGCTGGGAGCGGGCTGGTTTCACGCCAAATTTATCGCGGTGATCGCCATGACCGTGACGCACGGTCTTTTTGCGCATTGGGTAAATGAATTTCGTTTCGACCGGAATGGGCATTCTCAGAAATTCTATCGAATTATCAATGAGATACCTACGATTTTGCTTATCATCATCGTAGTCCTGGCGGTCGTGAAGCCGTTCTAGTTCATCCGCGAAGTTGCGCACATGTTGCCTCGCCCCTTGCGCGAAACGCCCGCGCAAATTATCTTAGTGCGCATCCCACCGAACGCAGGCGGATGCAGTTGCGTTCCGGCTCCCTAACTGTTTGGGCCGGTCGCAGCATCGGGTTCCGGGACTTTTCCCAACTCCTCGTCACCCCAGACCTGCGATCTCTCTCCTAAGTCAAACGGCGCAAGTTTTCCGATTTTCAAAGCTTCGCCGGTAACTCTCCCAAGGACGTAAACCCCCAATGCGGGAAATGAAACTCCAGGACCTCAAGTCCAAGACGCCTGCCGAACTCGTTGCTTTCGCCGAAGAACACCAGGTCGAGAACGCCAGCACCATGCGAAAGCAGGAGCTGATGTTCGCGATCCTCAAGCAGCTCGCGACCCAGGAAGTCGACATCATAGGCGAAGGCGTCGTCGAAGTGCTCTCCGATGGATTCGGTTTTTTGCGCTCGCCGGAATCGAATTACCTTTCCGGGCCCGATGACATCTATGTCTCGCCAAGCCAGATCCGCCGTTTCGGGCTACGCACCGGCGACACGGTCGAAGGCCATATCCGCTCCCCGAAGGAAGGCGAGCGCTATTTCGCGCTGCTCAAGGTCAACACGATCAATTTCGAGGACCCCGAGAAGGCGCGCCACAAGGTCAACTTCGACAACCTGACGCCGCTCTACCCCGATGAGCGGCTCAAGATGGAATACGAAGACCCGACCAAGAAGGATTTGTCGGCGAGGGTCATCGATATCGTTGCGCCGATCGGCAAAGGTCAGCGCGCGCTCATCGTCTCGCCCCCGCGCACCGGCAAAACCGTGCTGCTGCAAAACATCGCACACTCAATCACCGCCAATCATCCGGAGACCTACCTGATCGTGCTGCTTATCGACGAGCGGCCCGAGGAAGTCACCGACATGCAGCGCTCCGTGAAGGGCGAGGTTATCTCCTCCACATTCGATGAGCCGGCCTCGCGCCACGTGCAGGTCGCCGAAATGGTGATCGAAAAAGCCAAGCGGCTTGTCGAACACCAGCGCGATGTGGTGATCTTGCTCGATTCAATCACCCGTCTCGGCCGTGCCTACAATACGGTCGTCCCCTCCTCCGGCAAAGTGCTCACCGGCGGCGTCGACGCCAACGCGCTGCAGCGGCCGAAACGCTTTTTCGGTGCCGCGCGCAACATTGAGGAAGGCGGCTCGCTTACCATCATCGCCACCGCGCTGATCGATACCGGCAGCCGCATGGACGAAGTGATTTTCGAAGAGTTCAAGGGCACCGGCAACTCGGAGCTCATCCTCGATCGCAAGGTCGCCGACAAGCGCACCTTCCCGGCAATCGACATCACGCGCTCCGGCACCCGCAAGGAAGAACTGCTCACCGATGCGGCCATACTCAAAAAGATGTATGTTTTGCGGCGAATTCTGAACCCGATGGGCACAATGGATGCCATCGACTTCCTGCTGGACAAGCTCCGAAATACGAAGAACAACGCGGAATTCTTCGAGTTCGATGAACACCTGACGACTCGCACCCGCGGAAAATGAAATGGCCGGGCAGATGCCCGGCCATTTTTTTTGCAAGCGTGAACGGAACGGGTTGCGTGGTTCGTTTACGTCAGAGCGTGTTCAAGAAGTTTACGAGATCGGTTTTCTGCTGGTGCGTGAGGCCGATTGCGAACCGCTGATCGTAAAAGTTGACCACGTCACGCAAGGTAGCGGCCGACCCATTGTGGAAATAGGGCGCGCGCGATGCGAGCCCGCGCAAGATCGGTCCCTTGAACAAGCCAATATCCGCGCATTTGCCCGAGATCATGGCCTTGCCCAGATCGGTAACCTGATAGACCTTCCCGGCGAGCGGACCTTGTGTGCATGTGAGTGTGAAGACTGGCAAGCCCGCAATGTCGAGCACCGGAGGTTTTTTGTCGCCGGCATCGGGTACTCCGATATCGATGGGCAGCTTGACCGAATGATCGCCGACATTCGGCGCGTCATGACAGGTGCCGCAGAATCCGCCGACATGGTCAAGACCGGGCTTGTCGTTGAGGCCGGCCACACCGGTAATAGTGAACCCTTTGGTGTTGAAGATCTCATCCCCTCGCGCGACCGAACGGCGGCGTTCGTTCACCGTGTTGCGTTCGTGTTCGTTGTAACGCCAGACATCGGTGATGTTGACGCGCTTGAGCAAATCTTCGGTAGCCATGGGCGTGCCGTGACTGTAATCCTCCCGGCTGCCGGCGTTGAGCCAGGACCGGAAGAGATTGAATATCGATGACGTAAAGGGCGTCTCCGTCGGATTGCCGCCCAACGGATCGTTGATGCCGATGAAGAACTGCTGCGACGACAGTGCGACCGGGCCACCGGCGGCGTTGTCTCCGGTAAGAAATTTGGCTTTGTCGTCGAAGACCTGGGCGGTGAATATGCCCTTCTGGAATTTGACGATTTGGTCCACCTGCTCGGGCGTCGGGGGTGTGTCAGCCTGCGCGTGGCCGAGGGTTGCGTCGACCGCCTGATTTCTGAAGCCGGTATCGAGATCCACGTTGGCCGGCGATTCGCGGCCATCCCACATGATGGCACTATCGAAGGCGATATTCGTGGACGGCAGCGGTCGTCGGTACATCGAAAGAATACCGATTGTCTGGGTTGAGGTCTGCTTCACAATGCCGGTTGCTGGATTAGTGTTGCAGCCATAGGGATCATCGACCGAGGTGACGATGAATTCCGCCGTGGCTGGAATCGACAGGCCGATGCGGATCAAACCCTTATCGATCAGCAATTTGTAGGCACGCCGTTTCGCGCGGAGCGTTGAGACATCATCGCTCGGACACGTTGCCCCATCACGAGCCGGAAGATCGGATCGCTGCCACGGCTTCGCTCGAAGCGCTCTGCAACATCACTTGGCACGATAGTCCAGCCGCTTTGCGGCTGATGGCAGGTGAAGCAGGTTCTGCCATTGGTCCCATGTCTTGAAGAAAGCATTGTTTGAAGTGATTGTAGCCCCATTGGGCTGGAATGATCCGATCACCCCGCTCGCGTCGCGATCGAGGCCGAAGCGGTCAATGATGCGCGGCGTTTCCTGTTCGCCCCGGTCGTAATCTTTGTAGCGCCGCATCTTGCGCATGTGCTCGATCATTGCAGGCGCGAAATCCGGAGACGCGCGTGGTTTCCGGCGCTTTTTGCGCGATCGCGATGTGCGATGCGTCGATACCAAACGATGCAAACGCAATCGCGAATAAGAAGATCTTCAACTCAGTGGTCATCTTGCCGACTGTCGAACGTGGCTTCATGTCGATAATCTCCGAAGTTTCCCGGTTGACCGGAAGACTGTGGCTGGGCGGAATTTCAATTCATGAGTGCAATGAGGTATATCGGAACCACAATCCCGCCGCGTCCGCTGAACGGGCTACAACCGGACGCTTGATGCGTCGCGTTCGGAAACCATCAGTCGAATGGAGGATAGGATTATCCCCGACGCGCTACGCGCGCGGTCGCGCTGCATCTGCGCTGTCTAATGGTGGCGAGTGGCTGCGAACTGAAATCCGGTGGCGCAAGCAAGCAGGACGAAAGCCGGGCGGTAGCCTTTTCGTAGTCGAAGATCGTCCAGGATGTGACGAGAACGGGAATTCGGATTAGGGCGATGCGTTCTCTTTGGCTTGCTGCAGAACAGCGAACTCTGGATTGATTGCCGGCTGCCGTGGGGCGGATGCGTGGTAAAGCCGTTGGCTTGCGAAAAGGGAAATCGCCGCAACAGCGGCGCCACCGACGAGATCGATAAAGTAATGGGCCCCTACGACCGGTGTCGAGGCGATCAGGGCGCCATTTACGGCAAGAGCCGGCCAGCGCAAATAAGGTGTCTTCAGCAGCGCCCACGCAAAAAGCAGGCCGCCTGTCGTATGGAAGCTCGGGAATGTTATCAAACCTTCAAGGTCGTTGAGCCGCAGGAGATGCAGTGCGCCCGACCGCAAGGCTTCCAGAGTCGGCACCTGGGTTTTCAGCTGGGCTGAAATCCTGGCGAATACAGAAGGAGTAATGTCGACGTAGACGTATGCGTCGACCGCCGGGACGAGCGCGGAAATTGCGCTGGTGAGAATCAATGCTCCGCCAAATGCGAAAATCAAGATCTGCAAACGCTTCGTCTGATCGCTGAAGAATAACAACAACGGTGGCACCAGTGCGAACTGCGGCAGGAACGAGAGATATGCAAATGCCGCCGCGGACTGGAGCCACGGCCGGCTGTTAAAGAAAGACAGATAGGCCTGGCGGTCGAAGCCCAGGAATTGATCAATCGCGTAAAGTTCAGCGTCGCGATACGGGAAATCGGTGGCCATCGCGGCATAGGTCAAAAGAATGCCACACAGTAGAATGAGAAAAAGTTGACCCGCCGATGTGGCGACCGTCTTCAACCGATAGTCGGGCCGTATCGAGGAATAATACCAGCCAATGGCAAACGGCACGGCGAGAGCCGGAAAAATAAAAGGATTGCTCCGGAGATCGATGCTGAGGCCCGCCAGCGCAAAGCTGACGACGGTCAACGTGCTCATCGCAGCGATGAGCAACCAGATCAATCTGGTCTGGTTGATCGGCATGAAAAACCTTTGGCCGTGGGCCCGCGCAAGCGCTGCTGTCTTGCCCGCTCGATTTTGGTTTCGGAGTTTGAGAAAATCGGGAAAAGGACTACTCTTGTGAAGTAAATGGCAGGTAAAGCTTTATCCCTAAAGTTTTGGCTGCGGCCCCAAGCGAACCGCCGCAATCGCACTCGAAATGTCATCCGCGGATTTAATTGGAAGCGAGCAACGTTGACCGACACAAACGAAGGCTAGGCTTTCCGATGAAACATTGAGCTTCTCGCGTGCCGGATGCGAACTCGCCAGATCGGCTGCCTTTGTTGCGCGTAGTACAATACGATCGAGATACGGCAATTTGAGCGCGGCCTCCGCAAAATGTTTGGCCTGAGGGCCGGTAACCACGATCTCGGCAGCACGGAGCCGCAGGTCGAGCGCGTTCAGGAGTGCCACGTGTCCGAACAGGTTACGCTCGGCGCCGGCAAGTATCGTTTCGATGAGGCGGTCGGACATGCGGCTCCACTGATCGTCGCCCGTGAGCACCGCGAGCCTGACGAGATTTTGCGCGGCGACAGCGTTCGGGTTCGGCGTGGCGTCATCTTGCGTCGAATGGGGCCGCAGCAGGAGATCGCTCGAAGTCGTCGGCCGAAAGATAGTAGATGCCGGTCTCAGGATCGGCGTAATGGGCGTCGAATTCGGATTGCCAGGCAAGCGATCGTTCCAGATAGGCGTGCTCACCTGTGGCTTCAAAGAGCGCCAATGCGGCGCGTATCATCGCGGCAAAATCCGAGGCAAGGCCCGGGAACAATAATTTTCCGTCCCGCCACGAGTGACCGAGACGATCGCCCCTGGTCATCTGTCGGGCGATGAAATCGAAGGCGCGTTTTCCCATATCGAGCCAGGACGGTTCGTCGAGGATGATTTCGGCATTGACCAGCGCCGCAATCATCAATCCGTTCCAGTCGGCCAGGACCTTGTCGTCTAGTCCGGGACGAACGCGCGAATCGCGTATGGCGAGCAGTCTTGCCCGCAACCGCGCCAGGCGGTTTTCATCTTCCTCGCTGCGCGGATGGCTTGCGAGGCGGTTGAGAATGCTGTGACCTTCGAAATTTCCTTCGGGAGTCACGTCGTAATGGCGTGCGAAAAACTCACCGTCCTCGGCGCCCAGCGCTTTGACGACATCCTCATGGGACCAGACGTAAAACTTGCCTTCTTCGCCTTCCGAATCGGCATCGAGCGAGGCGGCAAAAGCGCCCTCGCCTGTCGTCATCTCACGTTTGAGCCATGCGACTGTCTCGCGCGCCCGCTGCGCAAACACCAATGTGCCGGTCCGCTGCCAGGCAAGTGCCAGCAGCTCGAGCAGTTGCGCATTGTCGTAGAGCATCTTTTCGAAATGCGGAACGAGCCATCTTTCATCGACCGAGTAGCGCGAGAAACCTCCGCCGAGATGATCGTAGATGCCGCCTTCGCTCATCCGCTCCAGCGAAAACTCAGCGGTTTCGAAGAAGCGCGTATCGCTTGTTCGCAGCCCCGCGCGCCAGAGCATTTCAAGAATGGCCGGCTGCGGAAATTTGGGCGCGCCGCGCATGCCGCCATTGATCGCTGTCGAACATGTTACCGACCTGCATTGCGGCTGCGTCGAGCTCTTTCAACCCGACCGTCACGCGGCCGGCGGGTCGGGCCTTTTCGGCCAGGCGTGACAGTAGGCCGGCGCGGTTCTGCTCGATCCGGCCGGGTTCGTCGCGAAACAATCGCGCAACCTCGCGCAAGACGTCGACAAAGGCGGGCCGTCCAAACCGTGACTCCTTTGGAAAATATGTGCCGCCCCAGACCGGCTCGGCCTTCGGTGTCAGGAACATGGTCAGCGGCCAGCCACCCTGCTCGCCAAGGAGATGCAGAGCGTTCATGTAGATCTGGTCGATATCCGGGCGCTCTTCACGGTCGACTTTGATATTCACGAACAGCTCGTTCATGACCTGTGCGGTGGCCTCGTCCTCGAAGGATTCGTGCGCCATTACATGACACCAATGGCACGCGGCATATCCCACCGAGAGCAGGATCGGCTTGTTCGCGCGCCTGGCTTCCGATAGCGCATCGGGCCCCCACGTCCACCAGTCGACCGGATTGTGCTTGTGTTGAAGAAGATACGGAGATGTCGCCTGGCTGAGGCGGTTCACATGCGCGGGATTTTGATGGGAAGACATCGCCGAAGCCTAGCTTGAATTTCTGCCGGCGGGAAATCCATCCAACCGATCACCGCACCGTTGTCACGGCAATATCGCAAATGCCCGCGCCGGGAATCCGAGCCCTTTGCGAACTTTCGGCCACGTCACGACAATCAGTGCACCTTTCGGCGGAACCTTGTCGAGATTGGCCATGACTTCAATTTGATAGTGCCCGTGACGGAGGATGTAGGTTTCCGATTCCATCTTGTCGGTTGTGTCGGTGTCCATTGCTTCATGTCCGGTTGCGACGACGCCACGATGTTCGTAGAGGAACTTGATGGTTTCTGGGGACCAGGCAGGGAACGGGGCGCGCTTGAAGCGTTCGGGGTTGCTGTCCCAATCCTTGTACATGTCGGTGCGCAGCGCGACGAACGCGCCGCGCGGAATGCGTCCGTGCTTTTTCTCCCAGGAATCGAGATCAGCCACGGAAAATGCGTGGTTCGGATCATGCGTGAGATATGGCGTATCGTCGAGCACGATGAGCGGGAGGATCATCTGTTTGAGAGGGATCTCGTCCATCGTGATCCCTTTCTCGTCGAAATGAGCCGGCGGATCGACATGCGTGCCGTATTGGCCGACGAGCTCATAGAGGGTGGTGCGAAAGCCGTCATCTTTGATGGTGTATGGCCGATGCGTTTTTGGATCGGCTGCGGGGGTCATTTTTGCCTGGCCAAATCCCGACCATACCGGCGTTTGAGGGCCAAAGCCGTGCGTGAGATCGACGAACGATTTTGACGCTATCACGCGATAGGCCCGGGCAAGGTCGCTTTGCGCTTCCGCTGTTGATGCGGAGTAGCCGGTGAGTGAAAGCGACAACAGAACGGCAAGGCTGAGTTGTGGTCGCATAACGCCTCCTCGATCGATGCACAGCACGCAATCATATCGCAGGGGTCGCCGCGGGGCTTGACCCCTGCCCTGCTCGGCGCTTCCGTGCGCCGCAATGACTGGATCTGTCAACGACACCATATACGCGCTGTCCTCCGGCCGGCTGCCGGCGGCGATCGGCGTGGTGCGGATATCCGGCGCGCGCGCCGGCGCGGCGCTTGAAGCCCTGACGGGGAAAATCCCTGCCCCGCGTCAGGCGGCGCTTGTTCGAGTTCGCGGACGCGGCGGCGAGCTTATCGATCAGGCGCTCGGCCTGTGGTTTCCGGCGCCCCACAGCGAAACCGGCGAGGATGTCGCGGAGCTTCAGTTGCACGGCGGCCGCGCGGTCATCGCCGCCGTGTTCGCTGCGCTTTCGCAAATCGAAGGTCTTCGTCCGGCTGAAGCCGGTGAATTCACGCGCCGCGCATTTGAAAACGGCAAGCTTGACCTCACCGAAGTGGAAGGGCTCGCCGACCTGGTGATGGCCGAGACGGAAGGGCCAGCGCCGGCAGGCCTTCCGGCAGATGACCGGCGTGCTCGGTGATCGCGCCGAGTCGTGGCGCGCGCAGCTGATTCAGGCACTGGCGCTTGTCGAGGCGCGGATCGATTTTTCCGATGAGGCGGATGTGCCGCAGGATTTGCTGGCACCGGCATTGCGCATTGCGCAGACGCTGGCAGATGAAATCACGGATGTGCTTGCAGACGGGGGCCGCGGCGAACGCCTGCGCGAAGGACTTGTTGTTGCCATCGCTGGGCCGCCGAATGCCGGAAAATCAACGCTGCTCAATCGGATTGCGCGGAGGGAGGCGGCAATCGTCTCGCCCTATGCCGGCACGACGCGCGATGTAATCGAGGTGCATCTCGATCTGAATGGCCTGCCGGTCACAGTGCTCGACACGGCCGGCATTCGAGACACAGAGGATCCGGTCGAACTCGAGGGCGTCAGGCGCGCGCGAGAACGCGCTGCTGCGGCGGACCTCATTCTGTGGGTCGTGGATGCGAGCGATTCTGCGGAGTTGCGTCGGGTTCGAAGACGCGCAGACCCCGTTTCGCGAATTAGAAAGTCCGGGTCTTCGGGCGGGCACACCAAGCTCTTCGGTCCGGCACGCCAGGTCTTCGGGTGGGTACGGTGGATGACGAAGAAGGCTCTGTCGAATCGGAAGGAAGATCAGCCTCTCCCGCCGCTGTGGCTGGTCCGCAATAAAATCGATCTGCTTCAGAGGTGTTAATACAAGAAATGAATCATTATTACAATCTATTGTATTAATGAACCGAGCTTTCAGTTTAATGAAATCTTGCCGAATATAGTTAACAAAATGCTTCCGCAAAGTTATGAATATAGGTTCATTTTGAATGAATCTTTGTTCGATATTTCGGCTACGTCTGGCGATGGTCTCGACGATCTTTTGAAAAAACTGACTGTGAAGGCCGACCAATTCTTGGTCGGCACTGAGCCCGCGCTCGTCACGCGCGAGCGCCACCGCCGCGCTTTAGAGGACGCTGAGGCGGCCTTGCGGCGCGCACTCAAGCCCGAAATTTCTACGCAGGAAGACCTTTTTGCTGAGGAGTTACGTACCGCGGCCCATGCCCTTGGCCGCCTCACCGGCCGGGTTGATGTCGAGGACATTCTGGAAGTGATTTTCCGGGACTTCTGCATCGGCAAGTAAACCGGCTTTGCATGCGGGCCTTGCACTCCGGCGCTTGCCGCAACTTACTCCGATTCCGCATGCGCAACCCACGTAGCCTTGATGCGAATTTCATCGCGCTTCCGAACAGGAAACAACATTTACGTGGATAACGGGAAATAAGCGGACGTCTGGTGCCGCGTTTACTTGCGTCCCAGGATTTACCGAACCATTCAGCGGAGACTCCGCGCGTTTTGGCGCTCGCTGGAACCGCACAACCCGTATCGTCAGCATACGGCTAGCGATGGAATCAAGCTCCGGAGCTGGCGGCAGGCACCCGAGTCAAAGCGTACACACGCCAATGGGCCAAAACAAATGTTCCACGTGAAACATTTTCGTAAATCCAATGTTTTTGACCCCTCTCCGCACCTCAGCTAGAACGCGCCTTTCGAGGTTTTAATGTCCAATCGATTCGACGTCGCGGTGATTGGCGGCGGCCATGCCGGCTGTGAAGCTGCGGCCGCTTCTGCCCGTATGGGGGCCAAAACAGCGCTGATCACGCACCGAGTTCGCGACGATTGGCGCTATGTCATGCAACCCGGCCATCGGTGGGCTCGGCAAAGGCCATTTGGTGCGGGAAATCGATGCGCTGGACGGCCTTATGGGCCGCGTAGCCGATCCGCGGCGGCATCCAGTTTCGTGTCCTCAACCGCAGTAAAGGACCGGCCGTGCGTGGGCCGCGGGCCCAAGCCGATCGAAAGCTATATGCGGCAGCGATGCAGGCCGCGATCCGCGGGATCTCCAATCTCGAAGTGATCGAGGCGGAGGCCGATGATCTGACAATCGAAAATGCACGCGTTCGAGGCGTTCGCTTTGCCGATGGCCGCGAGATAACAACCGGCGCCGTGGTGCTTACGACCGGCACATTTCTGCGCGGTCTCATCCACATCGGCGAAAAGAAAATTCCCGCCGGTCGTGTCGGCGAAGCGCCCGCACTTGGACTATCGCGCACGCTTGAGAAATTAAATTTTGTACTTGGCCGTCTGAAAACCGGAACGCCGCCGCGGCTCGACGGACGAACCATCGACTGGTCTGCGCTTGAAATGCAATCCGGCGATGATCCGCCCGAGCCGTTTTCGCTTCTCACGGCACGAATTGAAAATCCGCAAATCCAATGCGGGATCACGCGCACGACCAAAGCGACGCATAATATCATCCGAGATAATGTTCATCGATCACCGATGTACTCCGGACAGATCGCGAGCCGCGGACCGCGCTACTGTCCGTCGATCGAAGACAAAATCGTGAAATTTGGCGAGCGCGACGGCCACCAGATTTTTCTGGAGCCCGAAGGCCTCGACGATCACACCGTCTACCCGAATGGAATTTCAACGTCGCTTCCGGAAGAAGTGCAGCACGCATTGGTGGCAACAATTCCTGGCCTGCAAAACGCGCGCTTCATTCGTCCCGGCTACGCGATCGAATACGACTATGTCGATCCGCGCGAACTCGCGCCGACGCTGCAAACGAAACGCTTGCGCGGATTGTTTTTGGCGGGACAGATCAACGGCACGACAGGCTACGAAGAGGCTGCGGCACAGGGACTTCTGGCAGGTCTCAACGCGGCGGCTCTGGCAGGCGAGGGCCGCGAGATCGTCATTGATCGCGCGCAAGCTTATCTCGGCGTGATGATCGACGATCTCGTCACGCGCGGCATCACCGAACCGTATCGCATGTTCACGTCACGCGCCGAATATCGTCTGCAGCTGCGCGCCGACAATGCCGATCAACGTTTGACGCGATATCGGAATTGCGATCGGCTGTGTCGAATCAGAACGCGCGCGCATGCATCGGGAAAAATCTTCATCGCTGAACGCAGCGCTGGCATTCGCAAAATCAGTTTCGCTTACGCCGAAAGAGGCCGCGCGTTATGGCTTGTCGCTCAACAAGGACGGGCAGCGACGCACGGCATTCGAGCTGTTGTCATATCCGGCCGTGACCATCGCCGATCTCGCGAAGATCTGGCCACGCTTTGGTGAGCTTGCTCCGAAGATCGCCGAGCAGATCGAAGTCGATGCGAAGTACGATGTCTATCTTTCGCGTCAGGCGGCCGACATCGCGGCTTACCGGCGCGATGAAAGTTTCGCGCTGCCGGATGATTTTGATTATGCGGCGCTCCCAGGCCTGTCGAACGAAATGAAACAAAAATTGCAGGCGCATCGGCCGCGCACGATCGGGCATGCAAGCCGCATTGATGGCGTTACGCCAGCCGCGCTGACACTCCTGGTCGCGCATGTCCGCCGCGGGAAAAAAGCCGCCGCGAAAATCGCGTGAAAAAAAACGGGCAGGGGGCTGTCGAACTTTCTTCCGACAAAGCACGGGCTCTGCAGCTGTGTCCGGTTTCACGTGAAACAGACAGCGAAGCTCGACGCCTTCATTGACCTCTTGTTGCGCTGGCAAAGCAAAATCAATCTCGTTGCCTCGTCGACACTTGGTGAATTGTGGACCCGTCACGTCGCTGATTCGCTACAGCTTCTGCCGCTGGTACCGCAATCCAAGGTCTGGGTTGATTTTGGGGCGGGGGGCGGATTTCCGGGCATCCCGATTGCCTGCGCAATTGCAAGCACGCCCGGGGCGCAGGTTCATCTCATTGAAAGCAATGGGAAAAAGGCGGCTTTTTTGCGAGAAGCGGTGAGGGTAACCGGCGCGCCGGCCACTGTTCACCAGGTCCGGGTCGAAAAATATGGGGAAAGCTGTGCAGAACCGGTCGACGTCGTTACAGCGCGCGCACTCGCCCCATTGAAAGTCCTATGTGAACAGGCGTTTCCTTTGATTGCACGCGGTGCGGTTGGTCTGTTCCCGAAGGGTCAAGATGTAGATGCCGAATTGACCGATGCCGCTAAATATTGGAGACTCGAAGCCACGAAAGTGCCCAGCAAGATCAGCCCCGAAGGATCAGTCGTCCTTGTTCGCGGCCTCGAGCCTCGCTAGGGCGTTCGATGCCCCGCCAGTTACCGGGTGTTGGGGCAGGTATCCAGGCAAGCGCGCGTGCCGCGATTCTAACTGATGGAATAGCCATGACCGAGACGCCGACCACAGATGCGCCCGATGTTGTTCCCTTCGGCAAGCCGGCCGCAAAACCCGATGCGGCCCGGCCGCGCGTCCTCGGCATCGCCAATCAGAAGGGCGGGGTCGGCAAAACGACAACCGCGATCAATCTTGGTACTGCGCTTGCCGCTATCGGCGAGCACGTTCTGATCGTCGATCTCGATCCGCAGGGAAACGCATCGACGGGTCTCGGCATCGAGCGCAAGTCGCGCCGCACCTCGACCTACGACGTGCTGACCGGCGCGGCGCCGATGCGCGACGCGGTGCTACCGACCGCCGTACCGCAACTCCACATCGCGCCTTCGACGCTTGATCTCTCGGGCCTTGAACTCGAAATCGGTCAGCAGCGCGACCGCGCGTTCCGCCTGCGCAATGCGCTTCGTCAGCTCAACAGCGGACCACGCACATATGATTTCACCTACGTGCTGGTCGATTGCCCGCCATCGCTCAATTTGCTGACGGTCAATGCAATGGCGGCCGCGGATTTGATTCTCGTTCCACTGCAGTGTGAATTTTTCGCGCTCGAAGGTCTGTCGCAGCTTTTGAGAACTGTCGAGCAGGTCAAGACGACGCTCAATCCGACACTGTCCATCCACGGCATCGTGCTGACGATGTACGACTCGCGCAACAACCTCTCAAACCAGGTAGTCGCCGACGTGCGGCAGTTCATGGGAAACAAGGTCTATGAGACGATGATCCCACGCAACGTGCGCATTTCCGAAGCGCCATCCTATGGCAAGCCTGTGCTGGTCTACGATCTCAAATGCGTCGGCAGCGAAGCCTATCTGCGGCTCGCCACCGAGATCATCCAGCGTGAAAAGGCGTTGAAAGCGGGATAGGGATTTCGCGTTTCCATCTTGCGTAAACGCTCAATTCAACGACAAGCGGATACGGAAAGGCATCGCGTGGCAAGAGGTTCAGGAGCAGCAATGGCGGATCATTCGCGATTGGGACGTGGCCTCGCCGCGCTGATCGGCGACGTGGGTGATGAAACATCCGTTGCCGATTCCGGCCGTAAACCGCGGCGTGCGGCCATTGAAAATCTGCGTCCCAATCCGCGAAATCCGCGCCGCTTGTTCACCGATGCCGAACTCGATGAGCTTGCTGAATCAATCCGGGAGCGCGGGATCATTCAACCGATCGTCGTGCGCGCGCTGGAAGGCGACAAGTTCGAAATCATCGCGGGCGAACGGCGATGGCGCGCTGCGCAGCGGGCCGGGCTGCACGACGTGCCGATCGCGATTATTGAAGCCAATGACGCGCAGTCGCTCGAATTCGCGATCATCGAAAATGTGCAGCGTGCCGATCTCAATCCGATCGAAGAAGCGAGCGGCTATCTTGCGCTCATGGATGATTTCAACAGGACGCAGGACGAGGTCGCGCATATCGTCGGCAAAAGCCGGCCGCATGTTGCGAACACAATGCGCCTGCTCAAGCTCTCCGAGCCCGTGAAGCAGCTCGTACGCGCCGGCAAGATTTCCGCCGGCCATGCGCGGCTGCTGGTTGGACAGCCGAATGCCTTGATGATCGCGCATGAGATCATCGACAAGGGTCTGAGCGTACGCCAGGTTGAGGCCGACATGCGCAAGGACGGCGCGGCCCAGGCACGTGAAGTGCAGCGTGAGGCGAGGGGATTACCCACCGGTGCGAAAGATGCCGACACGCGCGCACTTGAACGCCGACTGTCCGATGTGCTCGGACTTGAGGTCAGTGTCGATCACCGCGGCGAGAGCGGGACGCTGCGCATCAAGTATCGGAATTTGGAACAGCTGGACGCGATTTTAAAAAAGCTCGGCGGTTAGCGTCCGATCATTTTCCGCTTACTTTAGCCCGTTATCTGCCTTTGCTTCGACTCGAACGTCTTCCCGCAAATTCGTTGCGGGCAGATGATCTAGCTTCGCGCGCAGATCCTCGATTTCGGTTTCTGCCTGCCAATTCGGGGCGGGCGCCGCTCTTTGGCGTTCCACCGACGCGAAGTCGATCAGGTAGGCGTCGCCAACGGGGCCTGCCGTCCAGTCCGCGCCAGGTAAAAGCGCAACCTGGGCATCCTGAAGAAGTCCGCGCGTCAGAAATGGATCGAAATAACGCATGCTGCGTTCGTTGAGATCGAGCACGCGACCGGCCTTGAGCGGCCCGACATCGTTGATTTTGACGATCACCTGTTTCTCGCCGCTTGTGACCAGCGCAAAAGCAGGCTGATACAGCTTGCCGAAACGAACGCCGCCGAATTGATCGCGCAAACCGGATTGGATTGCGGCCGTCCATGCGGCCGGATCGTAAAATTCGCCGGAGGCAGTCTGTATACCGCCTTCGTCGCTTCCCTCGCGATAGGGATTGTAGGTCGAAACCGCGCCGACATACATTGCATGCGCAAGAGCGCCTTCATGATGAAAGCGTGAAAGCCCTAACATGGCAGCAAATTTGAGCACCGCCCGATAGGTCGCAGAGAATCTCGACGGCGCGGATCTGGAAAAAAAAGGGAAGAGATTGACCTCCCCCGTTCCGGCTCGTCCCGCACCGGTCGGATTCAATATATTATGATCCGGCTGCATCGTGATCGGAAACGCCTTCAGGTCCCCGGCGCGAACTGTCGGCTCGAGTGCTGAAAAAGTCACCACATTGTCCAGCTGACAAGTCTCGATCGCGCGAGGTTCGGGATCGACTTTGACGAGCAGTACCAGCTCGCTATCGCCGGCGGCTGAAGAACCGGCATTCGCAAACGACAGCACCACGGCATCGGAACGTGCTTCGGGCGTCTCCCCGGTATCGATGGACGTCATGCCGCACAAAAGCGCAATTGCGAGCACAGACGTTACCGCGGCTCTCACGCGAGACGCGGAGAAAAACAATTGCGCTGCATTGAGTTGGGAAGACGACGCTGGCCGGACCATCAACACCGTCGGCAGTTGAATTACTTTCGACGTAATGCTGTAGCGAGGGCGTCTAAAACCCGCGTAAAATGCATCGTGAAATTACTCCGACAGTTTGATGCAATTTTGCATTACACGGAACTACGCGCTTTTCGGTGCGTCTCTGCAAAATCGGACCTCTCGTACCGGTATTCGCGCGTGCGAGAATAACCGCCGGCTGACGACTTTGGCTTGGACAGTTGCGTTAGCTCTAAGCCTGACGCGACCAGCAAAGCCGTTGCGATCTGATTTGCTGCGAGAGCTCGGCGGCTGAGATCACGGGGCAGGACAGATGTCGTGCCTGTGGTATTCGGTTTTGCCGTCCCGGCCGCCGATTAACCGCTCGTCGCTGACATTAGAATTGTGTTGGGATTTCGAGGGTTTTCTCGCCTGCCGGTCCACACAACCTGCCTACAACCATCGCGCGAAGTCGGGTTTTTGTTCTTTTCAGATTCACGCGTCGCGCATACAGTCAGGGACGCCCGCTGGAAGAGTTTTGTCGAATGCGCGCGCGCCGCGATGCCGCTCTACGCCTCCTCAAAACCATGCTGGTGGCGTCAATCGCTATTCCGGTAGCGATATTTACCTACGCTAGTGTGGTGGCCTATCGCGACGCGTTTGTCCGAGCGGACGAGCAGCTCGAGGGACGGCTCGACATTATTGCCCAGTACGCGTCGCGAATATTTCAATCGGTGGATCTCACATTCACCAGCGTTGACACCCTTGTGGGCGATCTTTCCGACGACGCGATCAGGGCGTCCGAGCAGACGCTCCACCTGCAATTGAGCAACCTCGAGAAGTCGCTCGTGGCTGTTGACGGAATTCTGATTATCGACAAGAGCGGGCACACCCTTGTTTCGTCGGCGATCTACCCGATCCCGGCGAATGTGGGAGTTTCCGATCGTGATTATTTCCTTGCGCAGGTTGCGCGTGATGCCGGCACTTATGTTGGTGCTATCTTGCGGCCTCGCGTTCGGAAAGATGCGTTTTTCGGAGTGAGCCGTCGCCGAGTCCTGCGCAATGGCGAGTTTTCCGGAATCATCATGGTCTCCGTGGTGCCGAGTGTGTTTCTGGATTTTTTCAGCCAGCTTACTCGCGATACAGGTGCGAATTTTTCGATCGTACGAAAGGATGGAGTGATCCTTGCCCGTCACCCTCAACCGCCCGGCGACATCAGTCGGTTTGGCCCGGGAAGTGGATTCATTCACAGCGTCGCAGCGAATCCCGACGGCGGCATTGTCACTTCGATGTCTGTCGATGGCTTTGAAAGACGCATCGGCTTCCGGCGTTTGGGATATTCCGATCTGTACGTGTCGGCCGGTCTGCCCACGCACGCAATTATTTCCGAGTGGCTACGTACAATGGCCACTCATCTTATCTTCGGCCTTCCGGCCACGGCGTTCCTGTTCGTGCTGGTTTTGCTGACTATGCGGCGTACACAGGCTTTTTACGCCGAAGCCGACCGCCGCGAACTTGCCGAACAAGCTCTGCGCCAGTCGCAAAAAATGGAGGCGGTCGGCCAACTCACAGGCGGTGTAGCACACGATTTCAACAATCTTCTAACCATCATCATTGGCAATCTCGGAATCGCGAAGCGCGGCGTAGTCGAAGCCCGAGCGGAACGCGCCCTCGACAACGCACTTGTCGGCGCGGAGCGCGCGGCACAACTGACTCAGCGGCTGCTCGCCTTTTCGCGCCGCCAGCCTCTCAATCCGCGGGTGATCGATATCAACAAACTCATCACCAGCATCTCCGACCTCTTGACCAGAACGCTGGGCGAGAACATCGAACTCGAAACGATCAGCGGCGCCGGCCTCTGGAAGGCAGAAGTCGATGCATCCGAACTCGAATCGACACTTCTCAATCTTGCCCTGAACGCCCGCGATGCCATGCCGGGCGGCGGTAAGCTCACGATCGAGACCAGCAACGCCTATCTTGACGACGAATATTGCCGCCAGCACGAAGATGTCGCTCCCGGCCAATATATTCTTGTGGCGATCACCGATAATGGCGCCGGAATGTCCACCGAGACGATCGATCGCGCGTTCGAGCCGTTTTTCACGACCAAGGAAGCAGGGAAGGGCACCGGTCTGGGTTTGAGCCAGGTCTATGGTTTCATGAAACAGTCTGGCGGCCACGTGAAAATATACAGCGAGCCGGGTGAAGGAACGACGATCAAGCTTTATCTACCGCGGCGCGATGGCGATGAGCCGGGCATTTCAGCGGACGACCCGGCCGGATCGGACCGCGGGCGCGGTGAAACAATTCTGATCGTCGAGGATGATGATGGCGTCCGCCAATACGCGTCCGAAATCCTGCGCGATTTGAATTATCAGATCATCGAGGCGAAGGATTCGGCAGCTGCGCTTCGTCTCCTCGACGCCAAAAAGGAATTCGACCTGATGCTGACGGATGTCGTATTGCCCGGAAAGAATGGCCGGGAGCTCGCCGACGAAGTCGAACGCCGCCGCCCCGGGACGAAAGTGATCTTCATGACCGGCTATTCGCGTAACGCGATCGTCCATCATGGACGCCTCGATCGGGGCACAGAGCTGATCCAGAAACCCCTGATAGAGCGTGTCCTGGCAAGGAAAATCCGGCAAGTCCTCGATGGGCGCGCGACCGGTCAATAATTCGGGTATTTCCCGGAGCCGCGTCAGTGGCGCGACGGCGGCTCTTTCTCTGTCTTCGTAAAGAGTGCATCGAGCGTGAAGGCGTTCGGGCAGTACGAATGGAAATGCGCGGCCGCGGTTCCGTCGGCAAGTTCCTGCTGACAACGCTTTTTCTGGCTGCAGTTGACGCAGAGCCGTTGCAGGTCGCGCATCGTGGCCGGCTGGAAGTTGGCGAGAGCCTCGGGATCGACGCACAGCGCACGCAGCATTTTTTCGAGCAGCGCGGCGGCGCCGGGACCTTTGGCGGCGATCGAACGCAATTCGTTGACCGGAACGCGGAGATCTCTCGCAATCTGCATCACGTCGTCTGCGCTGCAATTTCGGAATTCATCCCGCAAGGCGGTCAACGAGCGGTATTTGTTGATCCAGTCCGCGATAGCTCCGAGTATGAAATCAACCGTTGGATAATCGGCCTGCTGTGCGTCGTGTTCGGGCATGGCGCCCTCCATCGGAAAAACGACAACACCTATACTCGCACAAGTGGCAACTCGTCCGCGTTGCGCTAGATCAAAGGTATTTTGGCCCGTAATTTCACGCCAATTGCGATATCGCCGGTTCGATGACGGAACTAAATTTGTAAATCCCGCGTTGGAACTCGGGCATACCCGAGGAGGCGAGGATGCGGCTTTTACTTTTGATTGTCGTTATTTTGCTGGTGCTCGGCGCGCTGCCGACCTGGCCTTACAGCGCAGGCTGGGGCTATTACCCTTCGGGCGGACTGGGGCTGGTCCTGGTCGTTCTCCTGGTTTTGGTTCTCTTGGGCCGGATCTAGATGGGCCGAATCTAATTGGTCCGAATCTAGAGAGCAAATCGAACCTCCGGTGAGCACCTGCTATTCGGTCTCCGAAGTTGCCGGGGGCTCCAGCTTATTTCGCAGGCGATCGGTCTCTTTGATCGTATCAACGACGGCGCGGTAGGTGTTCGAAATCTGGTCGCCGATGCTTTTCGGGCGAGGCTTGCGGCGTCTTGCTTTCGTAACCGGGAGTCGCGATTTTCGCCTAACGGATGCCGACGCATGCTTCCAGGTTTTCTTCGTGTTGCTTTTCTTGCGCTTGCCACCGGGTAAATTCCGCTTTTTGCGGGCCATCGCGATCTCCTCTCACACGCAGAACTTTTCACGGCAAGGCCAGGATCAATCCGCCTCCTCTGGAAGACTTCGCATATGATTCGCTGCATGTATCGCATTCATTTTGCCGCTGGATTGTCAGTCGTCCAGTCTGCTAAGCGTCTGCGCAGACGCGACAAATTTCGAGAGGACCAACGTGCCCGCTTCACTCCAAGGCGAATTGCAGCCGACAATATATCGTTTCAAGCTGGGTGACTTTGAGGTCGCCACCGTCCTGGATGCCAAGGCCATCCGAGACGGCTTGCATCCACATTACGGCGGCAATGCCTCGGCCGAAGCAGTGCAGTCCCTCGCGCGGGCGAATAACATCGATACCCAGCGCTTCGAGCATCCGAATATTCCGACGCTCGTGAACACCGGCAAGCAACTCATATTGTTCGATACGGGCAACGGCGCATTGCCGCGCGAATATGAACAGTTCAGCAAAAGACTTCCGCCGGGGCAGGCTGCAGCGAGGCTCGCCGCTGTGGGTTACAGGCCGGAGGATATCGACGTCATTGTTATCACCCATGGGCATCCCGATCACATCGGCGGCCTGACCGAGGGTGGAAAGCCTGTTTTTCCCGAATGCGCGCTATGTATTCGGCAGCGCCGAATTCGATTTCTGGAAACGCGGTGAAAATGTGCGCGAGGCCCGCAAGTTCAATCGCGAGCTCTTTATGAAGATTTGCGTGCCCCTGGCTGATCGGTCGATTTTCATCCAGCCGGGCGACGAGGTCGTGAGCGGCATCACTGCGGTCGATGCCGCCGGTCATTCGCCCGGTCTGCTTGCATTTCACATCGAGAGCGCGGGCAAGCGCCTCATGATTACCGCCGACACGTTCACGCAATATGTCATGGCTGTACAGCGACCCGACTGGCACTTCGAGATGGATGACGAAAAGGAAAAAGCGGTGGCGAGCCGCAAGCGAATTCTCGACACGCTAGCAACCGACAAACTGATGTTCGCGAGCTTTCACATGCCCTTTCCCGGTATCGGTTATGTCGAAAAGAGCTCAGGGGGCTACCGCTGGGTACCGCATAGCTATCAGCTCAATTTATAGGGTTCTTTACGTTCAGCTTGCGGCGGTCAATTGCCGCCCCAGCTGAACGCCGCCGGTTTTTGTTCTTTCGGCTTCGGCTTGCTCTCGTCGCAACGGCCGATGCGGTCTTCGACTGTCTGTGCCGTTTTATTGTCAAAGACCACGTAATGGCAAAGGGTGCCATTGGGCAAAGTCCGCGCAATGCGGCCAGTCCGCCCGATTTCCGTCAGCCCGTTCGAACTGTCGTCCTCGCGCAGCGTGCCAACGACCATCACTGTGCCGAGAAACAGACTCGTCCCCAGCACGATAATGAAAAATGACGACACGAGTGCCAGACCCCAGAACTCGGCTCGCGCTTCGCGAGATTGACGCCGGCCGCGCACGGCTTCGGCGGCCCGCAAATTTCCGCCACCGCCGTTTAAATCGCCAGGCGTTTTCATGTTGAAAAATTTAGCGGAAAAGCATTGACCAGTCCTAAAGGCGTTGATTTGGATTAGGGATTTGCTGGTAATTCGATCTAAGCGACAGGCGAAAGTCAGGCCTGTTTGCGCGCGCTCATTGCGAGCGAGAGAAGAGTGCGCTGGGCAATCGTTTCCGACAACGCAGCATTGCGACGCATTTCGAGGGACGCTTCGGCCAATTGCCCCATGGCCCGCAGCAGACGAGCCGGCGTCCAGGCACGCAACGCCTCGCCTACGCGGCGCTCGCGCGTGAAATGCACGGGCGGCGCGGCCCGCTTCATCGCAATGTCGATCGAGTCGCCACCCTCGACTGCAATTCTCATCTTGTGCAGATTGGCCACATGGCGGATTGCTGCGGAGACGATGGCCGCCGGCGAAGAACCGCTTGCGCGCGCCTTCCCAAATTCACCGTCGGTTTCGGCGGTCCGGCCGGCCAACGCTGCGTCCACAACATCATCGAGCGCCATGTCCGAAGCATCAGCCACGACCGCGGTAACGTCGGCAAGATCGACGCTGCTCTTTCCGCGCGCATAAAGCGCGAGCTTCTGAATTTCATTGCGCGACGACAGACGGTCGCCGCCGATCAGCGCGACCAAGGCAGCGCGAGCGTCCGGCGCGATGTTCAAGTTGGCCGCACGCATTTCCTCCTCGATCAGCTGAACCAACGCGCGCTCGTTATCCGCGTAGCACGGGAGCACTGCGGCCACTTTTGCCTTTTCACAGAGCGCACGCAGCGGCGCGCTTTTGCCGAGATTGGCAGCCTCGATGACGATGCGACATTCGATTGACGGTGCAGCAATGACGGCTTCGACCGCGACGGCAATATTGCGCGTGCCCGCTTTTACCAGAACGGCCCGTCGGCCGCCGAACAGCGGAACGGTGTGTGCCTCCTCGATGAGCCGTGATGGATTGCCGGCGAGTTCGTCACCATCGATGCGCGCCAGCATGAAAGGATCGTTCGGGTCATCGACCGAAGAGCGCACCAGTGCGTCCACCCGCTCACGCACCAGGCCGGCATCGGGCCCAAACACCAGCACGATGGGCTGTGCAGGATCCGGCTTTGCGACGAAACGATCGACGTCAGATGCTTTGATGGCGGTCATGGCGCCACATGAATCACGACCCTGCCACGAAATAAGACGCGAGCCGCGAACGAATATTGTCGGCAATGACTTTTGCGGCGCGATTCTCGGCATCGCGCAAGCCGCGGTCGCCGGCGAAGCGCTGCTCTTGCCCCGGAATGTTGTAGGACACGCGTGAGAATGTCTGGCCCTTGACGACGGCCTTGCCCGATGCGATTTCGGTCAATGTATAGGTCGCGTCGATACCGTAATTGTTGATGTCCGGACGCGCGGTGGCGATGTCGACAATCACCTGGAGCTGAGTCGCGGTGAGTTTCACGTTCAATCGATATGCCGGTGGCGCTGCTGCGGCACCGCCCGTCAGATTGTAAATCAGTTCATTGCGTACGCCGACGGTTACGCGCGCCACGCGACTGCCGCTCGGCGCGTCGATGGAGGCAACGTCTATCGCGCTTAGCTTGTCTGCAACGCCGGTGCTACCGGTCGGCGTCGGGTGTTCGGCGTAAAGCGGCTGGAAACAACCCGCGGTTAAGCCGGCGAGTGCCAAGGCACATAAAATCCGGGCCGAGCGCTTGGTGTCAGACCACGACATTGACGATCCTCTGCGGGACGACAATGACCTTTTTCAGGCTTTTGCCCTCCAAAGCCTTTTTTACCTCATCAAGAGCCAAAACGGCAGCCTCAATCTCTGCAATTGTGGCTTCGCGTCCGACCGTCACCTCGGCACGCTTTTTCCCGTTGATCTGGACAGGCAAAGTGATGGTGCCTTCGACCAGAAGCTCCGGCTCTACCTGAGGCCATGCCTCGGTTGCGACCAGGGTCTCATGCCCGAGCGCGGCCCAGCATTCTTCCGCAAGGTGCGGCATCATCGGGTGGAACAGCCTCACCAGAATGTCGCCTGCTTCATGCAATGCCCAGGCGAGCCCTTCGCCCGGCACCTTTTCGATGCCGCCGATAGCGTCGCCGAGCGCATTGGCCAACTCGTAGATATGAGCAACGCAGCGGTTAAAACGCAGTTTGTCGACATCGTCGGAAACGCGCGCGAGCGCGCGGTGCGCGGCTTTGCGAATTTTCATCGCTTCGTCGTTGAAATTCGCCGGTCGGGCGGAAGGCGCCTTGATATCGGCAATCTCGCCGACGAGCCGCCAAAGCCGCTGCACGAAGCGCCACGCGCCCTGCACGCCTTCTTCGGTCCAGATGACATCGCGCTCAGGCGGCGAATCAGAAAGGACAAACCAGCGCGCGGTGTCGGCGCCGTAAGCGCTGATTATTTCGTCGGGGTCAACGGTGTTCCTTTTCGACTTCGACATTTTCTCGATTGAGCCGATTTCAACCGGCTCGCCGGTCGAAGCAAGGGTTGCGCGGCGCGAATTACCCGTACCTTCGATCTTGACTTCGGCGGGCTCGATCCAGTCGCCACTCTTGGCGCGGTATGTTTCGTGCACCACCATGCCTTGCGTGAACAGTCCGGCGAACGGCTCGTCGAGCCCGACCATTCCGCATTTGCGCATCGCGCGCGTGAAAAACCTCGAATACAGCAGATGCAAGATCGCATGCTCGATGCCGCCGATATATTGATCGACGGGCAACCATTCGTCCGCGGCTTTGGGAGTGGTCGGCGCCTTGTCATTCCACGGATCCGTGAAGCGCGCGAAGTACCAAGATGAATCGACGAAAGTATCCATGGTATCGGTTTCGCGCCGCGCCATGCCGCCGACAGTCGGGCACTTCACGTTCTTCCAGGTTGGATGGCGGTCGAGTGGATTGCCGGGTTTGTCGAATGACACATCCTCGGGAAGCGTGACGGGCAAGTCTATTGCCGGGACCGGTACCACGCCGCACTTGTCGCAGTGGATGATCGGGATCGGGCAACCCCAGTAGCGCTGGCGCGAGATGCCCCAGTCGCGCAAGCGATAGTTGACCTGGCGCTGCGCCACCGGGCGGTTGCCGCGCGTCTCGCGCTCGAGCCGCTTGGCAACTTCCTCTTTCGCGCGTTCGATCGTCATGCCGTCGAGGAAGCGCGAGTTGATCATCGTGCCGTCTTCCAGATACGGCACGTTGGTGATGACGAGTGTTTTCGGATCCTGCCCCGGCGGGCAAACCACCGGCGTGTTGCCGAGGCCATATTTATTGGCGAACTCCAGGTCGCGCTGGTCGTGCGCCGGGCAGCCGAAGATGGCGCCAGTGCCGTAGTCCATCAAGATGAAATTGGCAACGTAAACGGGCAGCTTCCAGCTCGGGTCGAACGGGTGCATCGCCTTGATGCCGGTATCGAAGCCGAGCTTCTCGGCGGTGTCGATTTCCGCCTGGGCGGTGCCCATCTTCTTGCATTCGGCGATGAACGCCGCGAGCTTGGGATTTTTTGCCGCCGCGGCTTGCGCAAGCGGATGATCGGGCGATAGCGCCATAAACTTTGCGCCAAACAAGGTGTCCGGCCGCGTAGTGAAAATTTCCAGTTCAGTATCCTTGTTCGGTGTCGTCGCCGGGTCAAGCATGAAACGAATCAGCAAGCCCTCGGAGCGGCCGATCCAGTTCTTCTGCATCAGGCGGACCTTGTCGGGCCAGCGGTCGAGCGTATCGAGCGCCTCGAGCAGATCTTCCGAGTAGTCGCTGATCTTGAAGAACCACTGCGTCAATTCGCGTTGCTCGACTTCCGCGCCGGATCGCCAGCCGCGGCCGTCAATAACCTGCTCGTTGGCCAGCACAGTCTGATCGACCGGATCCCAATTCACCTTTGACTGCTTGCGCTCGACCAGCCCGGCCTTGAGAAAATCGAGAAACATCTTCTGCTGATGCTTATAGTAGGCGGGGTCGCAGGTCGCGATTTCGCGCGCCCAGTCGAGCGAAAGCCCCATCGACTGGAGCTGCTTCTTCATTGCGGCGATGTTGTCGTAGGTCCATGCCTTCGGATGGACCTTGCGATCGATGGCAGCGTTCTCGGCCGGCATCCCAAAGGCATCCCAGCCCATCGGATGCAACACGGCGTTGCCCATCGCGCGTTTGTAGCGTGCGACGACGTCGCCCATGGTGTAGTTGCGGACGTGGCCCATATGGATGCGCCCCGAAGGGTAGGGGAACATCTCGAGGACGTAGTATTTCGGCCGGGGGTCGTCGTTTTTGGTGGCGAAGATGCCGCGCTCGGCCCAGGTTTTCTGCCAGCGGATCTCGGCCTCGCGGCCATTGTAGCGTTCGTTCTTGTTCGAATCGGCCGTCATGTGCGCGTCTTTTCAGGGGCGCGCGGAACAGACACGAAATCAAGCCGATGGGTCAACCACCGCATGCCGAGTCCGGCAGACATCCGATCGGAACCAGCCGGCTTCCGTGTGGGTTAGCCTCACGAAACAGGAGGTGCGGTTATGGTCGAGGCTCAACAGATCAAGGAACACATGGAAGTTTGCGGCTCGGACGGTGCTCACGTGGGCACAGTCGATTGCACGAAGGATGCCAACAAGATTGTGCTGACAAAAAGCGACCCCAAATCGGGCGGCCAGCATCATGTCATTCCGCTCGATTGGGTGGAGAAGATCGACGACAAGATACGCCTGAAAAAATCCGCCAAGGATGCCATGGCCCAATGGCAGACGGCGGCGTAGGACGACGGTCGGGTCGTCCCGCTTGTTCAGACGCGGGAAAGCGCTCGGCTCACAGCCGCCAGGAGCGCAGCCCGCGTCATACGGCTTTTCAATCACGGGCGCTTGCGGAAATCGTCTGGCGTGAATGTCGTCTGCCCGCATCCCGGTCAAGAATACGAATGGCGTGTTCAGGGTGGCGAGCAATGACGCGACGCCCAGGCTGTTCTCGTTTGAACCGCTCAGCTTTACATCGAGTATTGCCACGTCGAACTTCGGGCTGTTGCCGAGCAATTTGATTGCTTCCGCCGCGCTGGCAACGCAAGCAACATGCAGTGCGCCGGCCCGTTCGAGTATTTGCTGGATATCGAGGGCGATCAGAAATTCGTCGTCCAGGACCAGGCAGCGCTTACCCACGATAGGCGATTGAACCTGCACAACCTCACCCTCTGTCGATGGAACTTTTCTTTGTCATATGAATTGCCCTGGGCGGCATTTAAAAAAGACACAGGGCGAGTGTTTTTTTGCCTGCTGCCGCTTCCGGGGACATTTGAGAGACGATTTCAGTCGTTCGCGGCGGGCCGGCGTGATTATTGGAAACACCAAACCGAATAATCATCTCACGCCTTGCGAGCAATGCCCGCTGCGCGGTCGGTCATGTCTGCGCGAATTCAGTACCGATGAACTGGCCTTTGTGAAGGCATTCAAGGTCGATGAATTGCGGGTGGAAGCAGGCGTGAGTTTCCTGCAGGAAGGCGCGCGCAGCGAGCATCTGTACACCGTCCTGAGCGGCTGGGCATTTCGCTACAAGATGCTCGACGATGGGCGCCGCCAGATCCTCAACTACGCGCTGCCTGCGGATATGGTTGGCCTGCAAGGCACCCTGATGCATGAGATGGAGCATTCGGTGGAAGCGTTGACGCCGCTGGTGCTGTGCGTATTTCCTCGCGCTAAATTGTGGGATCTTTATAGCCGCCTGCCGTCCTTGGCATTTGACATCACCTGGCTGGCGGCGCGGGAAGAACAGCTCATCGACGAACACCTGGTGAGTCTCGGCCGCCGCACCGCGCTCGAGCGGACGGCTTATCTGTTGCTGCATCTCTTTCTGCGCGCTGAAGAAGCAGGCCTCGTCAAGAACGGGGCCATCCAGTTTCCTTTCACGCAGCAGCATGTTGCCGATACGCTCGGAATGTCGCTCGTCCATACCAACAAGACGCTCAAGCGTCTGTACATGAGCAAGGCTGCCCGCTGGAAAGATCGCATCTTTGAATTGGTCGACCGCACGGCGCTCGCCGCAATTGCCGGCAGCGACATCAACCGGCATCGCCAACGGCCCTTCATTTGAAGTGGCGGCGGCTGAGCGGGTGCGATATAGCGGGCACATGGCAGCAGCGCCTGAATCAACCGGTCTTGGAGCGTCAGGGAAAAAATCGCCTCCGCTTGTCGCGATGCCGGCCGCGACCCTGCGGACGTGACGTTGATTGCGGTGTCGAAGACATTTCCCGTGCAAGCGATCGAACCTGTCATTGCCGGCGGCCAGCGTGTTTTTGGCGAAAATCGTGTCCAGGAAGCGAAGGCCAAATGGCCATCCTTGCTTGAAAAGCATCCCGGCCTCGAATTGCATCTGATCGGGCCGCTTCAATCCAACAAAGCGAAGGACGCGGTCGCCCTGTTTGATGCGATCCATTCGGTCGATCGAGCCAGTCTCTGCGAAGCGCTTGCAAAGGAAATCAGCAAGCAGGGTCGTCATCCGATTCTGTTCGCCGAGATCAATACCGGCGCTGAAGCGCAAAAGGCAGGCGTGCTGCCGCAGGATGTCGACGAATTTCTCATGGCGTGCCGTGACAAGTACGGATTGAATATTTCAGGATTGATGTGCATTCCTCCCGCGACCGAATCCGCCGGGCCCCATTTTGCCCTTACTGCCAAGATCGCCCGGCGCAACGGGCTGAAATTTTTGTCGATGGGAATGAGCGCAGATTTCACGACAGCAATTGCACTCGGTGCAACGCATGTGCGGGTCGGCACCGCTATTTTTGGCGAAAGACCAAAATAAATCATCCGCGCGCCGCAGTTACTCGACCACGATTTTGGTATGCGGACCGAGCCGCAGCAGAGACGGCGGAGCGTATTGAGCTCGAGCGCGACACAGCCGGCCGTCGGTTCGAAACCGGTCCGTGCCGCATGGATGAACACGGCGCTGCCTCGGCCGGCAATACGAGGCCGCGTGTTATGATCGATCTCGACAATGAAATCGTAGAGATGATCCTTGCGCGCCAGGCGATCGGAAGCCGCGTGCGCGGGGACCTTGATGGGCCGATTGTAATGGCGATCGGTGGGGTCTTCACACCAGCCGTCCGCGGGCCCGATGCGTTGTGCCGGTAGGGAGGTAAGTGGACGTGCGTGCCTGTCCGCGCGCCACCAGAGCCGCCTGAGGCGGAACGTGCCGCGCGGGGTGCCGCCGTCACCTTCGCGCTTGTTGGCCTTAATTCCGCCGCGTCCGAGCGCCACCGGCAATATGAGTGTTCCAGCTGTGAGCCAGCCACGCCGGGGATCGCCCGGCTTGCGGCGTATCGTAATCCGGGACAAAGATCGTTTTCGTGCGGTTGACTTCATCTTTGCTCGAGCCATTTCGGCCCTGAATACCAGTTCACGCTTGCTCTTTTAGCCCTGAATGTTCTATTTCGCGACTGTCGGAATTGGCGCGCCGGCGCCATTTGAGGGGGCCCGTTGGGGCGATGGCCAATAAACGCACGATATTGATCGTCGACGACGATGACGAGCTGCGCGAAGCGCTGATCGAGCAATTGGCGTTGCACGAGGAGTTCGACGCTCTATCGGCCGACAGCGGCACAAAGGGCGTGCAGGCGGCCAAGGGCGGACAGATCGACCTCGTCATCATGGATGTCGGATTGCCGGATGTGGACGGGCGCGAGGCCGTGCGCATCTTGCGCAAGAACGGCTTCAAGGCACCGATCATCATGCTGACCGGCCACGACACGGATTCCGATACCATTCTTGGTCTTGAATCCGGCGCCAATGACTACATAACAAAACCGTTTCGCTTCGCCGTTCTGCTGGCCCGTATTCGGGCGCAGCTTCGCCAGCACGAAGCGAGCGAAGACGCGGTCTTTGCCATCGGTCCCTACACTTTCCGGCCGAGCTCGAAATTGCTGCTCAGCCCGAAAGGCAGCAAGGTGCGGCTGACGGAGAAGGAAACCGCCATTCTGCGCTATCTGTATCGCGCCGGCGAAAAACCGGTGTCGCGCGAAACATTGCTGCAGGAAGTATGGGGTTACAATTCCGGCGTCACGACGCATACGCTGGAAACGCATATTTATCGTCTCCGCCAAAAGGTCGAGAAAGATGCCGCGGCGCCGGCCATACTTGTAACGGAAGCCGGCGGCTATAAGCTGGTGCCGTGACGCGCACTCTCACAATTTTTCCGCGGCGTGGCATATCGGCGAACCCGGAATCCAGAAACTCGATCAGCTGTCGTAATGTCTGGACCCCGGGACCATGCGCTCCGCGCGTGTCGCGTAATGGCGGGATGAATTGATGGGTCTTGAAGAAGACATTGCCTTTTTCGAACGGGTGCCGCCTTTGGCCGCGCTCGGCAAGCAAGCGCTGCGCATCCTTGCGATCGGCGCCGAAACACGTCATCTGCAAAGCGGAGCCGTTCTTTTTTATGCGGGCGAACTCGCGGATGGTGGCTATGTGGTGCAGGAAGGCTCGTTGTTGCTTGAGCCCGGGCACGCTCGCCGAAGGCAAGGAAATCACCGTCGGGCCGGGCACGCTTGTCGGCGAACTGGCGCTGCTGACCAATACGGTCTGCCAGGCGACGGCGATTGCAAAAGAGCCGACCACCGTTGTCCGCATCCCGCGCAACCTTTTCAGAAAAATGCTGGAAGGCTATCCGGCAGCGGCCGAGAAATTGCGCGAAAGCATGACCGAACGCCTGCAAACCTGGACAAAAGAACTAGCAGGCGTCAAACGCGCGCTCGAAGCGCCCGACAAGCACTGACTGATATGCGGCTGAACAAGCCTACAGTTCTATCGTTGCCGTCACCGGCACGTGGTCCGAGGGACGATTGGCGCCGCGGTAGTTCTTGGCGATCTTGATCGTCGATATGCGATCGGCGAGCGCATCCGAAGTCCAGATATGATCGAGGCGGCGGCCACGATCGGCTTCGCGCCAGTCATGCGCACGATAGCTCCACCAAGTGTAGAGTTTCTCGGGCTCCGGCGTAAGCACGCGCATGGCGTCGATCCAGTTTCCGGCGCGGCGCGCGGCCGTGAATTTCTCGCACTCCACCGGCGTGTGCGACACGACCTTGATCATCTGCTTGTGACTCCAGACATCGTGTTCGAGAGGCGCCACATTGAGATCGCCGACGAGGATGGCGCGTTCCGATCGATCCGGCCGCAATCCGGCATGCGCGCGCATTTCCTCGAGAAATGCAAGCTTGTGCTGGAATTTCGGATTGATGTCGGGGTCCGGCTCGTCACCGCCGGCAGGCACATAAAAATTATGCAGGGTAATAGGGTCTTTCAGCTCCGCACTGTCGGCCAGCTTCACCGAAATATGCCGGCAATCGGTCTTGCCGCAGAAACTCTGGATGTCGACGCTGTCGAAAGGCACGCGTGAGAGCACCGCGACGCCGTGGTATCCCTTCTGACCATTCAGGGCGGCATGATCGTAGCCAAGGCGCTTGAAACGTTTGAGCGGAAAGGCGTCATCGGGGCACTTGGTTTCCTGCAGGCAGAGGACATCAGGCTGCGTGCGTTTCAAAAATCGTGCAACGAGGTCGATCCGCAAGCGGACCGAATTGATGTTCCAGGTTGTGATCTTGAAGGGCATGCGAAATAACTAAAGCCTCGTGTGCCCTTTGTCACGGTCTGCACGGGTATCTGTCCAAAGGACAGCGTGCATTCCTGAGCCTGTATCCAACGTATTTCGCTACCTAGCGCCCGCCTGACACCCTCCTGGCGCTTACGCAGGGCATGGCCCCGCTTTTCCAACGGTCACAAGACGAGCCGCGATGAAGTCCGAAGATATGAGGAGCGCTAATTATGGTACCGCGTATAATCGATTTTGAACATTGACGGATCGGGCCGCTTGCTGGTGTCGAGATTATAAACCGCGACAGTCGTGTCGTAGCCTTGCGGATCGGTCACCGTCCACTGCTTGAGCTGCATGTCCTTCGCGCTGAACATGATCATCAAACGGCTCGTCCCGACGATGCCGTTTTTTTCCTCCACAACCACTGTGACGAAGACGTCGTCGGCGTAGACGGAAATCAGATGGGTATCCTTGGTGAGGTCTACGTGCTCGGCGAGCAGGAATCGAAGCGGCGTCTGCGACAGCGGATAAACGTCTTGCGTCGCGAGGCGTCGGTCGCGCACGACCACAGAGGAGCCGTCCGCAATCAGCTCAATCGGACTGGGGTCGTCATATTCGAAGCGGACGCGGCCCGGTTTGAAAATGTAGAATTCTCCTTGTGTGCGGCTTCCGTCGGGGCCGACCTGGATGAAGTTACCGGTCAATGTCTGCACACCCGAGAGATATGCGTTCACGCGCTCTACGATTGCGCGCTGCTCCGGATTGAGCGTGCCGGCAGAGCCCGCCTTGCCGAGCAGGGCCGCGAACGGGTTGGAAACCGGATTTGGCGCTTGCACGCTCGGCGGCGCCTGAGTGGCTTGTGGCGCCTGCGCGCGGGCACCCAGCGCCTGGCTCGGAACCGCCGGCGTTGTCACGGGGCGAGCGGTCGAGCCTGTGGGAGCCTGGCCCTGCAACCCCGAAGGCCGCGGCACCGGAAGTGGAACAGCCTGCGCGAAAGCAGGAGTTGAGGCGCAGGCCAGAAGTGCGGCAAAACCCAGTGCAATACCCAGCTTTTGACCGGTCCGCGCCTTGTACGGTGCCGCCATCACGTTCTCCGCCTTGCGCCCCCGCGGGTAACTCGATCCGCCCTATATGGGCTGGCTGTGGCGATTTCGCGACCCAACGGCCGCATTCCCGTTCGGCTTAATCGCGAACCGGCCGATTCTCAATAGCGGTCGTCGGCGGGATTTTCAGGGATCAGGATTTCGCGCTTGCCCGCATGGTTGGGCTGGCCAACGATCCCCTCTTCTTCCATGCGCTCCATGATTGTGGCGGCGCGATTATAGCCGATCTGCAGCCGCCGCTGGATATACGAGGTCGAGGCCTTGCGATCGCGTTTCACGATTGCGACCGCCTGTTGAAAAAGGTCGCCGCCTTCGGCCATGCCCATGCCGGTGGCATCGAATACTGGGTTTCCGTCCTCGTCCTCGTCGCCACCCGCCGTGACTTCCTCGAGATATTCGGGCGTGCCTTGCGACTTGAGATGGCGCACTACCTTCTCGACTTCCTCGTCCGAGACGAAAGGCCCGTGCACGCGGCTGATGCGACCGCCCCCCGCCATGTAGAGCATGTCGCCCTGGCCAAGCAGCTGTTCGGCGCCCTGTTCGCCGAGAATGGTGCGGCTGTCGATCTTTGACGTCACCTGAAACGAGATACGGGTGGGGAAATTTGCCTTGATAGTGCCGGTGATGACGTCAACCGACGGCCGCTGCGTGGCCAGAATGACGTGGATGCCGGCGGCGCGGGCCATCTGGGCAAGGCGCTGGATGGCGCCTTCGATGTCCTTGCCGGCGACCATCATCAGGTCGGCCATTTCGTCGACGATCACGACCAGGAAAGGCAGCGGCTCGAGTTCGAGGTCTTCCTTCTCGTAGATGGCCGCGCCCGTCTCCTTGTCGTAGCCGGTGTGGACGGTGCGCGTAAGTCTTTCGCCCTTGGCTTTCGCCTCGGCGACGCGCGCGTTATAGCCGTCGATATTGCGCACGCCGAGTTTCGACATTTTCTTGTAGCGGCCTTCCATCTCGCGCACCGCCCATTTGAGGGCGACCACCGCTTTTTTCGGATCGGTCACGACGGGCGTGAGGAGATGCGGGATGCCGTCATAGACCGACAGTTCGAGCATTTTCGGATCGACCATGATGAGACGGCATTGATCAGGCCGCAGCCGATAGACCAACGACAGGATCATGGTATTGATTGCGACCGACTTGCCGGAGCCTGTGGTACCGGCGATCAGCAGATGCGGCATGCGGGAAAGATCGACGATGACCGATTCACCGCCGATCGTCTTGCCGAGACAGAGCGGCAACTTCGCCGCACTCTCGTTGTAATCCATGCCGGTGAGCAATTCACGCAAGTACACCTTCTCGCGCGTCGGGTTTGGCAATTCGATGCCGATTGCATTGCGGCCGGACACGACGGCAACGCGCGCGGATACCGCGCTCATCGAGCGGGCAATGTCGTCCGCGAGCCCGATAACGCGGGACGACTTGATCCCGGGCGCAGGCTCAAGCTCGTAGAGCGTGACCACCGGGCCGGGCCGCGCATTGATGATTTCGCCGCGCACGCCAAAATCCTGCAACACGCTTTCAAGCGCCGCCGCATTGCCGTCGATGAGGTCGCGCGACAGGGTCGTGCGTTCGCTGGCGCGGGCCGCCGCCAGCAAGTTCAATGACGGCAACACATAGCCGTTGCCGGAGCGGCGCGCCGGGGCGCGTTGATGCGGCGCGCACGGCGGCGCGGCGGCGCGTCATCCTCCTCATCCTCGAAGCTCGTCCTCGTAGGCATCGTCGCTATCCGAACCGTCAAAGCGAGGCTCCAGCCTGGGTCCGCGCATGGTCGGGAGCGGCGTGCGCGGGCGCGCATCGCGGCGGATCATGCGGCCGATGCGGGCTTTCCAGCTCAGCAGGGCATGGACGATCATGCCGAGCCAGGCAGAGCCGCGGTCTTCCTCGACTTCCTCCTCGTCGATCTCTTCATCCTCATCGAGATTGCGCGCGGCAGCTTTCCTGGCCTGCGGACCGCGCCCGATGGCGAGCGCGAGCGAGACCGCCGTGGCAAATCCGAACACAAGGCACAGCACGAAGCGCGTCAATCCAACCGGTGCGCCAAGCACCATGGACGGCAGGCGCAGAACCGCATCACCGGCAACGCCGCCCAGCCCCGTCGGAAGTGGCCAGGAGCCGACATGCGGAAGCGTCGATGCAAAGCCGGCCGCAAGGAATGTGGCGAGAATCCACAACAGGCTGCGCCATTTGTCGCCCATAGTCTTGTGCGAAAGGAGGCGCCAGCCGAGCAAGGCCTCGGGCACGAGAATTAGGATGGCGGCAAGGCCGAGCAACTGCATCGCCAGGTCGGAAAAGATTGCGCCGGGGAAACCAAGCAGATTGTGGATCGGCTTCTGCGTCGCATGACTGAGCGATGGATCCTGCACCGACCATGTGGCCAGTGCGAGGGCGCCAAGCACGGCCAGCACGATCAGCGCGAGACCGGCGAGTTCGCTCAGGCGCCGGCGAATGATCTCACGGAAATGCTCCGAGACGAAAGCGATGACGTCGAGGCTGCGGTCCGCTGCTCGCATGCGTTACGAGTCCTTTTGTTTGCGCATGATCTTGTCCGAAGACCGGTTCCCACTTTTCGGGATCATGCGCTAGCCCAGCACGGCGACAAGGCGATGCAACGCCTCAGCCGTGGCGGTCTTGTCCTGCACCATGGCGACGCGGATATAGTCCGCGCCTGGATTGCTGCCGTCTCTCTGTTCGCGCGCGAGATAGCGTCCCGGCACCACGCGCACGCCCGCTTCGGACCAGAGTCGTTTTGTCACGATTTCGCTGCCGCCCTGCTTCGACACGTCAAGCCAAAGAAAAAATCCGCCGGCGGGACGCTCGTAGCCGTAGCGGCCGCCGATGATCTGATCGGCGAGATCGAATTTCGCGAATAAAGTTCGCGGTTCTTCTCGACATGCGCTTCATCTTCGTAAGCGGCGATCGCGACATGCTGCGCCGGCGTCGGCACCTGCGGCGCGGCGACATTGCGCAACTCGAGAAAGGGGCCGAGAAAGCGTTGGTCGCCGGCCGCGAAGCCGGCGCGCAATCCCGGCAGATTGGAGCGCTTCGAGAGCGAGTGAAAAACCACGACATTCGCGAAATCGGGTCCCGAGGCTTCCAGCATCCCGGGCGGCGCGTGCTCGCTGTAGATCTCGCAATAGCATTCGTCGGCGAAAATCAGGAAACCGAAGCGACGGGCGAGCGTCACAAGCCTGTCGAGATAAGCGCGGCCGGCGACCGCACCTTGCGGATTTGAAGGCGACGCGAGATAGCAGGCGACCGTGCGCGCGAGCAGTGCGTCGTCGAGGACTTCGAGATCCGGCAGAAAGCCGCTTGCGCGCGTCGCCGGCAGATAAACCGGTTCGCAGTCCGCGGCGAGGGCGCCGGCGGCGTAGGCCGCATAAAAGGGATTTGGAATGAGCACAGCCGGCTTGCCGGCGCGGCGCGATACCCATCGCTTTGCGGCAATGGCCGCGAGAAACAGCCCTTCGCGCGTGCCATTGAGGACGAGGACTTCGCTTTCGGGATCGACCGCGCGCGTGAGCTTGTAGCGACGGCCAAGCCAGGCGGCGACGGCGCGACGGAACGGCTCGATGCCCTTGTTCGCAGGGTAGCGGCCGAAGTCGGCAAGATGCGCAGCGAGCGTCGGCCCGACGAAGGGCGGGATCGGATGCTGCGGTTCGCCGACCGACAGATTGATGACAGGCTTGCCCGGCTCGATGCCGGCAATCAGCTCGGTCAGCCGCACGAAGGGCGACCGCGAGTCGACCGCCGGAGCAGTTTGGGAGTCAGGCTCGCGCTTGGCGGTCATCATGGACATGCGTTTACAAGACGGGCACGGCCCGCCGCACAGGGGTCTCCATACAATAAAGAGGGCGAGGTTAAGACCCGATTAACCATCGGAAATTGCGGCAGTTTTAACCCCCGAAATGGTGGAAAAACAGCCCCAAAAAGAGAGGCCCCGGTCCATTGCTGGACCGGGGCCTCGACGGAAGGGACAGTGCCGGGTTTCCGCCCCTGCCGTTAGACGCTACTGAACGACCTCGCCGTGCAGGGCGAGATCGAGGCCCTCGCGCTCCACTTCGTCGGAGACGCGCAGACCGATCATGGCATCGATCACCTTGAGCAGGACCAGCGAGACGATCGCGTCATAAACGATCACGACGCATATGCCCTCGATCTGGTTGATCATCTGGGCGGCGTTGCCTTCGATCAGACCCGCGGTGCCGCCGTATTCGCTGATCGCGAATACGCCGGTGAGCAGCGCGCCGACGATTCCGCCGACGCCGTGCACGCCGAAGCAGTCAAGCGCGTCATCCTGACCGAGGATGCGCTTGAGGCCGGTCACGCCCCAGTAGCAGAGCACGCCGGCGGCAACGCCGATCGCCATCGAACCTGCAGGGCCGACGAAGCCCGAGGCCGGAGTGATCGCGACGAGGCCGGCGACTGCGCCCGAACAGATGCCGATGACGGTTGGCTTGCCGCGGCAAATCCATTCGACCAGCATCCAGGTGAAGCCTGCGACCGCCGTGGCAATTTGCGTGACGGTCATCGCCATGCCCGCCTGCATGCCGGCGGTGACGGCCGAACCGGCATTGAAGCCGAACCAGCCGACCCACAGCAGCGAGGCGCCGATGAAGGTGAGCACCATGTTGTGCGGCGGGCCCATATCCTTGCGCTTGCCAAGACAGATCGCGCACATCAGGCCGGCGACACCCGCGTTGATGTGCACGACCGTACCGCCGGCGAAGTCGAGCACCTTGAACCAGGCGTCGGAATTACCGTTCGACATGAATCCGTCGGATCCCCAGACCCAATGCGCAATCGGCGCGTAGACGAGAATGGCCCACAAGCCGATGAACCAGAGCATGGCGGAGAACTTCATCCGCTCGGCGAAAGCGCCGGCAATCAGCGCCGGGCGTGATGATGGCGAATGTCATCTGGAAACAGAGATAGACGGTCTCAGGGATGGTCACGGCCAGTCCATTCGGCGTGCCGATCCCCGTCGATATGTCGCTCAATATGCCTTG
The DNA here is from genome assembly GCA_963702605.1 of uncultured Pseudomonadota bacterium. Lineage (GTDB taxonomy): Bacteria > Pseudomonadota > Alphaproteobacteria > Rhizobiales > Xanthobacteraceae > Pseudolabrys. The sequence continues at coordinate 2,542 of CAVPDI010000020.1, read as the reverse complement.
CAGGAACGCGCGACTCATCCCGCCGATGAACGGTGAGCCGGGCGTGAAGGCCAGACTGTAAGTGACGACCGCGTAGAGAATCGTGACCAGGCACGTGACGGCGAAACTCGTCATCACCGTGTCGCCCACGTTCTTCTTGCGCACCATGCCGCCGTAGAACAGGCCGAGGCCGGGTACGGTCATCATGAGCACCAGGGCCACCGAGGTGAGCATCCATGCGGTGTCGCCGGAATTCGGCGTGCACTTTTCAAGGACTGCTTTTTTGGGGTCCGGATCGTTGGCGCAAGCCGGCGGCGGAGCCGCGGGCGCGGGCGGCGCGGCCGCAGCGGCGGGAGCCTGTGCCTGAGCGTAGGAAACGTCATATGACGCCACGCTCAGGAAGAGGCCAAGCAAAATCCCGAAAGCGAGAGCCAAGAGCCCCGCACGGGAGGATTTCTTCAACGTCATGGTCTTAACTCCTGTCCGTATTGATTGCGGTGCGGGTTACTAGAGAGCCGCAGCATCGGTCTCGCCGGTGCGGATGCGCACGGCGCTTTCGAGATTGAAGACGAAGATTTTTCCGTCGCCGATCTGCCCGGTCTTCGCAGCTCCGGTGATTGCGGCGATGACCTTGTCGACCTGCTTTGTGTCCACTGCCACTTCGATCTTGATCTTGGGCAGGAAGCTCACCGCATACTCGGCTCCACGGTAGATTTCCGTGTGGCCCTTTTGACGCCCGTAACCCTTCACCTCGGTAACAGTCAGCCCCTGCACGCCGATGGAGGTCAGAGCGTCACGGACCTCGTCGAGCTTGAAAGGTTTGATTATGGCCATGACGATTTTCATGGATTCGATCCCCGCTTGAGCCCGTTTGTTACGTCACGCAGTGCGGGCGGTTTCACTGAGCCCCCACCTGCGAAGCTTGCTTCGCAGGCACAGCCAGGGAGATAGAATCAAACGCCGTGCCAGTTGCACGGCACGGCACTATAGCTTTGAGTCAACACGTGAAATCAAGGAGACGCCGAACTGGCGGATTGCGCCGATGGACCTGCCGCTTAAAGACGCGCCATCGCCCGGGCGGCCTGCTTAAAAAATAGTCAGCCTTATTATCGATAAACTCCGCACCGGATCCAAGGGCCGGCGCGGGAAAATGTGCGTTCTCTATTGGATCGCCTCGCCATGCAGGCTGACATCGAGGCCCATCACTTCTTCCTCGTGCTTGACGCGCAACGGCGAAATCGCGCCGATGACCCTGAGGATGATGAAGGTCAGCCCGCCCGACCAGACCAAGGTGATGGCGATGCCATAGATCTGAGCCACCAGCTGATGCGGATTGCCTTCGAGCAGGCCGTGGATTCCGCCGGGCGTTTCCGGGCTGACCGAAAGCGCGCCGACCGCGAACACGCCGGCGAGCAAGGTTCCGGTAAATCCGCCGATGCCATGCACGCCGAACACGTCGAGTGAATTGTCATAGCCGATCTTGAGCTTGAGGCGGGTGCACGCCCAGTAGCAAATCGCGCCGGCGATAATTCCAATGAGAATGCCTTGCATCGGCAACACGAAACCGGACGCCGGCGTAATTGTGCCGAGGCCGGCGACCGCACCCGAAATCATCCCGAGCACCGATGGTTTACCGCGCTCCCACCATTCCAACGCCATCCAGGTGAAAGCTCCCGCGCTTGCGGCCAGATGCGTGGAGACGATCGCCATCGCTGCGCGCGAATTGGCGCCGAGCGCGACCCGCCATTGAAACCGAACCAGCCGACCCACAGTAGGCCGGTGCCGATGACCGCAAGGTGAGATCGTACGGCGCGAGATTTTCGCTGCCGTAACCGCGACGCGGGCCGAGCACGTAGGCGGCGACCAGCCCGGCGACGCCGGCATTGAGGTGGACGACAGTGCCGCCGGCAAAATCGATCACGCCATAGGTCCCGAGAAATCCGCCGCCCCAGACCCAGTGCGCGATCGGCACATAGACCAGCAGCAGCCAGAACACGCAAAACAACAGGAACGCCGAGAACCGCAGGCGATCGGCAACCGAGCCGGCAACCAGTGCGACGGTGATCACCGCGAAGGTCATCTGATAGATCATGAAGAGGCTTTCGGGAATCGTTTTTGCAAGCGGCGAAACCGCGTCGAGCGTCACGCCGTTGAGGAACGCGCGTTCGAGCGTTCCGATGAATGCGCCATCGCCGGTGAAAGCAAGGCTGTAGCCGACCAGCGCCCAGAGAATCGAGACCAGAAATGTTGCGGCGAGACTCTGCGCCATGGTGGCGAGAACGTTTTTCTTGCGCACCATGCCGGCATAAAAAAGCGCGAGGCCCGGGATCGTCATCATCAGTACGAGGCCGGTCGCGCCGATCATCCAGGCCGTGTCGCCGGCATCGATTTTGGCGGCGGCATTGGACGTTTGCGCGAATGCCGGCGAGGCGGCGAGCGTTGCAGCCAATGCAAGCGAAGCCGCGGCGAGGCGTCGTGGCGACTGAGTCATCTTGTTTTCTCCGGCAAGTTTCCGCTCAAGGATTTGTCTTTGGGGAAAGCTGATGTGAGGAAAGACCGCGCC
>CAVPDI010000019.1:0-10740 GCA_963702605.1 uncultured Pseudomonadota bacterium | reverse complement strand
TGCCCCGCCGGTCTACAGCAACGGTAAGCGTGACGATGACTGGCACTGCAATCATCAAAGCACGCTGCTCGTCGATCGCTTCCAAGCGGATGAGGTGTTGCCCGATATTCAAAAGCGTTGCCGCTGTACATGTACGGATGGCAGCGAGCTAATCTAAGGCCGGATTAAAGCAAGCGACTGACCGCGTCGTATGGCGGCGGATGGATGATGCCGGCCGGCGGAAGAGTTTGAAAACGCCGACCCAGGTGGGCTGGACAGTTTGGCGAATGGCGTGGCTTGGCGTCGGAATCGTAGATACATTCCTTCCTTGAAGTCGCGGAGGACGATGATGCACAAATGCAAACTAAGTGTGGCTTTTGCCACGGTCTTTGTTGCGAGCCTCAGTCTTAATAATGCAATCGCCGCGCAAAACACTTTCAACATCGATATGTCTGCGCAGGAGCAACCTAAAAAAGACGGCAAACACCCGCCAAAAGGGCAACAGCGAGCGCCCCAGCAACGAAGCATCATGCGGCAACCGACCTTTCATCCGGGGATGGTTCAACAGCCCAAGATGCAACAACGCTCAATCGAGCAGCGCCGGATAATAACCCAGCAGCCTGGGCTTCAGCAGCGCAGTCAACCGGGAACTGTCACGCGGCAGCGTGTGCTGGGCCAACCCAAACAATTTGGTCAAGTTACCATCCGTAACGCGGGCAATTTGAACGTTGCCGGCAGAAATTATTCGGTTTGGCGCGGCAGCCATCGTGTGTATCGCGATGGCTATTGGCGGACCTTCGTCGGCCTGAGTGCGTTAAGTGCGGTGGCGTTTGGGGCCGCCTATTATTACCCATACGTCTATATTGATGCGCCGGCTCCATATTGCGACGGCCTTACCGAAGATGGCTGCCAGCTTCAGTGGGAACCAGTTCCCACTGTCGAGGGTCCGACGGAGTTTGCTTGCGTGGCGTATTGCCCTTGGCAATAAGGGAATCTGTCAGTTCAGAATTGGCTAACACTCTCCCAGGGCGTGTCGGCTGGACGACGCCGCCGAGCCAGCAACAATTCTAGTGGTCGCCCTGCGCTCGCGAGTGATATTCGGCGCCGTGGACCCGGCAGAAGAAGGCACGCCGGAGGATTATTTTGTTCTTCCCTTGTTTTTTGACCGTAACAACCTCAATACCCATAGGGGATGTTTTTTGGCAATCGCGGCAACGGACCGTTTCGGCAATATAAATCTCATCGACAACGCCACGTTCTTTGGTTGGCAATTTTCCGATGAACTGTCTCATCGTCCGCGATTCTCCGCCCACACCAAGCATAGCATGTGAGCCGGTCTATTCGCGACTATTCTCAGGGGCCAAAGCGGGATCGGTGAGTGTTTGGACCGACATTCGGGAAGCCCGCCCGCGCGGCATCCCGGCCGGCCTGCTTTCGCTTCCTCTCGACCCGATCAGCCAATAAAAACTCCCGAACGCGACTCACCCGCGGGCCTTTGGCTACTGGTGAAACTGATTAAGTGGCTCGTTTTTGCTTCCTGCGCCGTGCGAGCACACCGCTCAGACCGGAATCGCCTAAGAACATCGGGAGAGCGACGGGGAACGATGTTTGAGCAAGAGTTGAGACCTCGATCTCATTTAGCCAGTTGGGTCGTTTCCTCATTTTGTGAGGCGTACGCTTCAAGGAAATCGGCGGCCGCCTTGCTGCCGCTCGCGAAGGCTTTCACCGCTTCGCTATGCAACACCTCCAGCGCTTCCTGTTTGTACTTGAGATATTGCACCGACGTGAGGATGTCCGGGGTCCTCGGCCTTAGCAGGTCGATCGACATTGTATGCTTGATGCGCCCGGGCCGATTGCTCATGATCAACAGTCGATCGGCGAGCAAGATGGCCTCGTCGATTTCGGAGGTGACGAACAGCACCGTCTGCTTGCGGTCCTCATAGAGGCGAAGGAAATATTCCTGCATTAAGTCGCGGGTCATCGCATCGAGGCCGCGAAACGGCTCGTCCAGCATCATGATCGCCGGATTGTTTATCATTGCTCGGGCAAGTTCGGCACGGCGCTGCATGCCTCCTGAAAGCTGATTTGGATATTTGTCTTTGAACTCCAGCAGCCCCACTCGCTCCAGAAGCTGATTGGCATCGGATTCAATGTCTGTCATGGAGCGGTTGCGCATCACCACGGGGCCATAGACTACGTTCTGATACGTCGTCATCCACGGAAACAGTGCGGATTCCTGAAATACTACCAAACGATCCGAAGCCGGGCCCCGCACCGGCCTGCCGAGGAAGGAGACCTCTCCGGCATCCACCGCTTCGTAACCGGCGAGAATATTGACCAGCGTGCTCTTGCCGCAGCCAGAGGGGCCGATCAACACGGTCAGCCGCCCCGTTTCGATCGAGAATGAACACTGATCAAGAGCCAATTGACGCAGCGGGCCGATATTGAAACTTTTGCTGACGCCCCTCACCTCAAGCAAGGCATCCTTGCGTGGAATGTGGGTTTCCTTGGGCATCGCTAGAACTGTCGTTGCCAGGGCGTCGCCAACTTGCCCAAACTGCGGATGAGTCCGCTGGAGATGTACCCGGCTAATCCGATGCTGATCATGCCAACGATTATCTGCGGATAGTTGCCGCCGACATAGGACGACCAGGTAAAGTAACCCAGCCCCGATTTGCCCGCGATCATCTCGGCTGCGACGACAACTTCCCAGGTAATTCCCATGCCGACCGCCATGCCGGTAAAGATGCTCGGAAGCGTCGCCGGCAGCACGATCTTCCAAAAAATGTCTATACGTCGCGATCCAAACGATGCCGCCGCGCGGATATGGCGCTCGTCGATATTGCGGGCGCCGCCAAGAACGTTGATGACCACCGTGAAGAACGCGCCAAGGAAGATGACGAAGGCAATGCTGAGCTCTGTCGTCGGCCAAAAAATAATCGCCGTCGGTACCCAGGCCAGCGGCGGAATTGGTCGCAGTACTTCAAGCGGCGAAAAGGCAAAATGGTAAAACGTTCGATTCATGGCCATTGCAAGGCCAAGCGGAACACCAATAATTTGCGCCGCAAAGAATCCAACGAGGACTCGCGAGTAGCTGGCCGCCCAATCGTTCCAAAATTTCCCGCTGCCGATAACCTTTCCGAGTGCAACAACGACTTCGCTGGGAGCAGGCACCGCCGCAAAGAACGGAACTTGCAAGCGGCGACCCAGTTCCCAAAGCACAAGTACGCCCAAAATCGAGACAGCGCCGCGCAGCACCGTGACGCTGACCACCAACTTGTAAATTCTTGCTGCGTTCCACATTATAATTCCAACTAACCTGAGAGACCGATCGTACAGACTACGCCAACTCACGCTCGCCTGCTTCGAACGCCTTGGCTGCTTCCTCGCGCACCGCCGAGAACACTTCGCTCTTGAGTTCAAGATAGCGCTTGGATGACCGCATATGGAAATTGCGCGGACGCTCGAAATCGATATTGAGCGCGTACTTGATACGCCCGGGCCGGGTCGTCATCACCAATACGCGGTCGGCCAGGAACAGCGCTTCCTCGAGGTCATGAGTGATGAAGAACACGGTCTTGCGAACCTTGTCGTAGACCTGCAATAGAAATTCCTGCGCCACGCTCTTGGTCAAGGCATCCATGGCGCGGAACGGCTCGTCAAGCAAAAGCACCGTGGGATCGTTGATGAGAGCGCGGGCGATCTCGACGCGCCGGCGCATCCCCGATGACAATTCGTTCGGATAGCGGTCGCCGATTTCGGGAAGGCCAAGTTCCGCCAACAGATTTTGCGCCTGCTTGCGTGCATCCCGCGCCGAAAGTTTGCCCTGGACGGTCGGTCCATAAGCCACGTTGCTTATTATGGTGCTCCACGGGAACAGTGCGCCGTTCTGGAACACCACCATTCGATCCGCGCCCGGAGGCGACGTATGCGACGGAGTGCAGATCGGGTTGTTGTCGAGCAGGATTTCGCCCTGACTTATGTCGTGAAACCCGGCAATGGCATTGAGCAGAGTGGTCTTGCCGCAACCTGATGGCCCGACAACAACGCAGAATTCGCCCGCAGCGATGTCGACAGAGCAGTTGTCTACCGCCAAGACGTTCACGCCGAGCGGGTCGTAAGTCTTGCTTACATTGCGAATGTTGATCGCACCACTAGCGCCGACGCCGGCGTCAGTCCTGGCCCCCGTGACGCCTGCGCTCATCGTCATGACGTGCCTCGTTCGGTCCAGCGCATCAACAGGCTGCCGACGAGGCGGATGATGGCACTGAACAAGTAGCCGATAACACCCAGCGTCATCATGGCGATGACGATTACCTCGAACTGGCTAAGGACGTAAGAATCCCAGATGAGGAAGCCAAGACCATATTCGCCCGATAGCATCTCGGCGGCCACCAGCGAAAACCATCCAACGCCTACGCCGATCTGAAGTCCTGTGAAAATAAACGGCAAGGCACCGGGAAGGACAACGCGAAAAAAGATGTGTCGTGGTTTAGACCCAAGACAGCGGGCAGCCCGAAAGTACACTTCATCGATCGAATCCACGCCGAGCATCGTGTTCAGGATCGTGGCGTAGAACGTTGCCAGGAACGTCAGGAACACGATTGGCGCCTCGCGGCTCGCGATCCCCGCAAAGATCAAAATTGCTATCGGCACCCAGGCGAGAACGGGGATCGGACGTATAATTTCGAGAATGGGGAAAGAATAGTCGCGGAATGTTTTCTTCCAGCCCATGAACAGCCCAAGCGGCACACCGAGTACGGTCGACCAGAAAAACGCCTGAAGCACCCTCCAGACGCTCCAGAAGATGTGCATGTAGTAGTCGGGGGTATAAATGGAGATGCCATATTTCGGCGTACGCGAAGTAAACTCCGTCCAGACCGCCACCGGACCCGGGAGCTTGTTAAAGCGCGGAAGATTGAAGAACTCGGTCAGCAGATACCAAGCCAGCAGCAAACTGATGATGCCGAGAAAACCGATGTAAGGCGCCGGTTGCGTTAGCGAATGGCGAAGACGAAAAAGCGCGAAAGAAACGCCGCCAACCTGGCTCTTGTCAAATACAGGCCCGTTTTGCCGCTCGACTTGCCGCGCGGGGGCTTCAACCGCGAAAACCATCGCAACCTTCTTCAACTAGAACGACGATGCCCCCAATCAACACGACCGGCATCAAGATGCAAACAGACGCGAATAGCGCTACTGAGGCGCTTTCGATACGTCGAGCGGCTTGATCACGCCGAGCGGCGTGGCCTGCCCTTTTTCCTTCGCCACCGCGACGGCAATAAAATCGTCAATCGCACCAGCCGGGGCCTTGTCGACATCGATCACGTTCGCCTTGTGGAGGAAAGAATAGATCGTCTCGAGATGCTTGAGTTCGCGCGCGTCGAACGTAAATGGTTTTTCGTCGCGTAACGGGCTACCGCCGCGAGCGGGCGGCACCGCGCCGTACAATGAAAACCATGCCATCCGCGTGGTAATGCCTTCGGTCTGGCTTTTCACCATTTCGGCGACCTTGTCCCAGTTCTTCGGGTCAAGCAGGTAGAGTTGCGCTTCAAGCTCTGCTGCGAGCCAGGCCTTCGCGATTTCCGGCTGCTTCGTCATGAAGTCTTCGCGCATCGCGATAAAGCCGCCATCCGGCATGTCGTAGTTGTGGCCGGTGACGACTTCCCGCGCGATGCCTTCGCCAACGAAATCACCTATCCGCGATACCGATGGTTCCCAAAGCGCCGCCGCATCGATGCGGTGCGCGCGAAAATTCGTCGCAATGACTTCAATGGATTGATTCAGGACTTCCTTCGGCTTGATCCCGCTCATTTCTACGAGCTGACGCAGGAACCGGTCTGCGCAGCTTCCGCGCGGCGTGGCCAGCACTTTGCCATCAAGCCATTTGACGGCTTCTTCGGCGACTTGAATTGCGGCGCATCGGCACGCACCATGATCACATTGCAACGCTGGCCGGCTGACAAGCCGGTGCTTGCGACAAGTTTGACGACTGCCTGCTTGGTCTTTGTCGTCGACACCACTGCCGGCATGTCGCCGAGGTAGCCGATCTGCTCCTTGTCAGCGAGCATTGCGTTGACGATGATCGCACCCTGCAGTGCCGCCTGGAAATCCACCGTGCTGCCGGGTGGCAGATGTTTCTTCCAGAGATCAAGCCCGCGAATCACGACGGCGGAGTACGAGATCGTATCGTAGGGCTGATAACCGACGGTGAGATGGACGGGATCGGCGGCTTGGACGATTTGCGGCACCAGAGAAAGCGCCAAAATCGACAGCACGTTTCGCACCTTGGTCATTCCGCCCTCCTGCTTTTTATGTTTATTCATAATCACAGCAAGAGCCGAATAAAACAACCCATTTGGTTTGGTGGGTCGTTTGGAAAATAGACAAAATTGATACTGCGATAGCCGCAAGCTTAGCCTGTCCCTGCCGCGACAAGCCTCCGATGCGTCAGAGCATTTCGCATTGCAGCTGAGCCATGGAAGCGCCGGATGGTTGCAGCCCCAGTGTTTTGCAATTGAAAGGACCCGACACGACAAAAGTCCTTTCCGGATTGTGTGCAACCTAAATTGCGCCGGTCCCATTTTTGCAATGAGTAAATATTCGCCCAAGGTGCCGCCCCATCGCGAGACTAGTCGCTAGGAAACGTCGGCTGCCACCCGCTGCTAGTCGCTCTAATCGTTCTGCGGACGCGATTGGCCGACACACCGCCCTCTCGGCAACAATTGAACGAGACCGACTATCTAAACCGAAGATTGCTGGAAGTGAGATCTTTGATTGCCGCACAGCCCATCAGTCTCATGTCTCGTTCAATCTCTGCCTTCATCAGACCTAGCGCCCGTTCGACACCTGCTTGGCCAGCCGCCGCCAGAGCGAAAAGATACAATCGCCCAACGCCCACGGCTTTTGCACCGAGCGAGAGGGCCTTCAAAACGTGACTGCCACGCTGGATTCCTCCATCCATCATCACGTCAATCCGATCACCCACGGCATCGACGATTTCAGCGAGCTGGTCGAATGCCGATCGGGAACCATCCAATTGCCGGCCGCCATGATTTGACAGGATGATTTCGGTGCATCCGATCTCAACGGCACGTTTTGCGTCCGCGACCGACATAACGCCCTTCAGGCAGAATTGGCCGTTCCAGGTCCGGACCATTTCCGCCACATCGTCCCAGTTCATTGAAGGGTCCAGCATCTCCGTAAAATAACGTCCGATGGACATGGCGTCGCCGCCCATGTCGACGTGTTGATCCAACTGCGGAAGCTTGAAGCGTTCATGTGTGACGTAGTTGAGCGCCCACATGGGCTTTATGGCGAATTGGAGCATGCCACCCAGAGTCATTCTGAACGGAATGGAAAATCCGGTGCGGAGGTCGCGCTCGCGGTTTCCGCCGGTGATGCTGTCGACCGTCAGCATCATCACATCGACGCCAGCTTGCTTGGCTCTTTGCAGCATAGCGTGGTTAAGACCGCGGTCCTTATGGAAGTAGAACTGATAAACCTGCGGCGTTTCATATTTCTTGCGCAACTCCTCTAGACTAACTGTACCGAGCGACGAGACGCCAAACATTGTCCCGAACTTTGCGGCGGCGGCCGCAACCGCCCTTTCGCCTTGATGGTGAAACAGACGCTGCAGTGCAGTCGGAGAACAGTAAAAAGGCATTGCGAGCCTCTGGCCCATCACTGTCACTGAAGTATCGACGGTCGCTACCCCGCGAAGGACACTGGGTACAAGGTCGCACCGCTCGAATGCCGCCGTATTACGGCGAAGCGTCACTTCGTCATCTGCACCTCCGGCGATATAGTTAAAGATTGGGCCTGGCACCCTTCGCCTTGCCAGTTCCTGAAAATCATGAAAATTAAAGCAGTCGTCTAATCTCAAATATTTTTTCACAGCGATCCCCCTGCTCGGGACATTTAGAACAATGGCTAAAACAGGCCCGGTAAGCTGTAATATAGATCATGCGCCGGCCCGTTGGTGCCGTACCAGGCCACGCGTTTTTGCCGTCGCCGATCCAAAGCAATAAGAGATAACCCCGCCCAAAGCCATCAAGCGGATTTTCGTCGCCAAAAACTGGCGACAATCAGAATGCTTATGCCGCCCATTTCAATGATCCAATTCCATTTGAACCCAAGAACAGTGTTTCCGATAAACCGACTTATGTGGTGAAAAGATGCTGCCCTTACCAGGACAAAGGCAACTATGAGCGTGGTAGCCGCAAGAGCTGCCTACCGCTCCGGAATAACCGGCAACATGATCCAAGGCTGGCGACCTTCGGCAAAATGCAGTGTTTGCTTGCCGCCAAATATTTCCGGCGGCCGATTGTGCGGCTCGGTGTGGATGAACGGCCCCACGCCCCGTAATGGGTAAGGTACGTGGGGCGCAACGACCGGTGCGCCGCCATATTCATAGTCCCTGCCGCGGATCGTGAGCGCAACCGTATAGCCGGCCGGCACCACGATGCAGGTTGGCCAGATCTCGATGTCCAGTTCGACCTGCTCGCCGGGTGTGAGCGGCTCAACCGCGTCATGCATGTGGAAAGGCCGATATGGCAGGCTTCGTTTCCGATCGAGCTTGCGATGCGAGGCGCGCAACCAGCCCTGTGCGATCGGCGTGTGCGGGTCCTGCGCACCCTGGAAGGTCACCTCGCTGCCATCAGGCGCGAACACGCGCAGGATCAAGAACAGATCGGCATCGGCCGTCGACGACGAAACGACAAGCTTGGCCGCGACCGGGCCAGTGATCTCCATCGGCGCCTTGAGCGGGGGCATGCGGAATGTCAGGCCGTCGCCCAAGGCGTCGTAATCAAGCGTCGTCCTCGCTTTGCCGGATTCTCGCGTCAGGCCGAGGCCATCGGGCTCAAGATAGAATTTCGTCCACAGCGTGCGCGCAAGCGGCCACTCGTGCTCGTGACGCTCAACGAATTTCTCGCCCGGATGGCGAACCAGTAACTGAACCGCCGGCTGATTGCTCCAGCCGGTGGCCGCGCCCTTGAGGAAATGCCCGAAGAACCGTTTTTGCAGCCTGACACCGTAATCCGTGTAGAACTCGAGCCAATGCGTGTCGCCATGCGCTTCGAGCCATTTCTGCTTCGAGGGTGAGCGCATGAAGGCTTCAAAATTCCCGCGCGGATGAATGCCCTGCCCGCCCCAGTTCGCAGCGGACAGGAACGGCACCGTGATCTTTTCCAGATCGGGCGTGCGCTCACGGTGATAGGCATCATCCAGCGGATGCTTCAATGCGTCTGCGATGATGTCGCGGCGGTTTTTCGCGAGCGCCTCCGGCGCCAGCGTGTCAGGCCCGGCAATCGGCTCGCCGGTGACACGGCTGCGCGGCCCGCGTTCTCCGACGCCATGCTGCACCGGCACAATGGCGCGCGGATACCAGTTCGAGATGAACTCCGAATAGATGCCACCATGGTAGCAGGTCTCTCGATAGTGATCGGCCGCGCCCTCCCAGGCGCAGACGGCCGCAAGATGCGGTGGCGCCAGTGCCGCGACCTGCCAGGCATTCATCGCGAAATAGGAAATGCCGTTGAGCCCCACCTTGCCGCTGCACCAGGCCTGCGATGCCGCCCACTCGATGCAATCGTATAAATCCCTGGTCTCGCGCGGCGACCAGGGGTCGACATAGCCCGGAGAGCGGCCAGTACCGCGGGAATCCACGCGCACGACCGCATAGCCATCCGGCACCCATTTCTCGGGATCGACCACCTCCCAGTTCTGGTATTTGTTGCTCGTTCCGGCAGCTACTTCCGGCTTCTGCTTGATCATCCTTTCCCAGGCAAATTTGCGGCTATCCTGGAAGGCATGGCCTTTCGCATAAGGGCCATAGTTGAGGATGACCGGATATTTTCCATTACCGGCAGGCCGGAACACGTCGCCGCGCAGCACGACGCCGTCGTCCATCGGAATTGCCGCGTCCCAGTCGATCTGCATTCCGTCGCGAACTTCAGAAACTGAACCGCTCATCAGCGGCGGCCCGCCGCATTGCGGGCGGGCCAGACCGCCGTGAGATCCTCGATCGAAGCCGTCTCGCCGAAGAAACGGTCTATGTTCTTGAGCGTCATGTCGTGATCGGCCTGGACGTAGGCGGCGGTGCCGTCACTCGCCACCACGACGTAAAAGTCCCGCACGAAAGCCTCGCGCGCACTGGTCTCGACACAGACATTGGTGACAACACCGGTCAGCACCACCGACCGAATTCCGTTCGCCCGCAGAATGGTCTCCAGATCGGTGTTGTAGAAAGCGCTGTAGCGATGCTTGGTGACAATCGGATCATGCGGCAGCGGCCGTACGTCGCCGTAGAAATCGCCGCCCCAGGACCCTGCCTCGCAGACCGGGATGCGGGTATAGCCGCCGGCGCGTTTGCGGGCCGCCTGCTCCAGCCAGACGTCAGACAGATAGAAATTGTGATCGGTCGTGTAGACATTGCGCACAAACGCCACAAAGACTTCCGCTGCCCGGGCCGTCTTGATCAGGTCCGGCAGATGCTTCGCCATTTCCTTGGCCTGCGAGACGTCCCGGCCTTCGCGCGCAATCAGACCCTCATCAGCGATGAAGTCATTCTGCATGTCGATGATCACCAGCGCCGTGTGGCGTGGGTCCACCTTTTCGCGCAGCCCCTTTACCGGTTGGACATGCGCAATTCGCGATGCGACCTCGAAGTCAGCTTCAAATGACGACGAACTCATGATGAGGACTCCATTTTCACGCAACAGGCGGGGCTATTTCTTCTCGTCCGGCAGAAGGCAATTGAGC
>CAVPDI010000018.1:0-151553 GCA_963702605.1 uncultured Pseudomonadota bacterium | reverse complement strand
TTTGTGTCTGGCTATTATTTTGACAGTTTGATTATCATCCCTACTATAGGATGCCTAAATTGGAGAGTTCGCCCGCGGTGCTTTCGGACTGTCATCTTGCAATCAATCGCCGGCGGGAATGCAATGACATCTCGCCTGCGCAATTGGCGTTATGACATGCATATGCGCAGCCGAAGTACACGTGCCCCGGCCTTGCCAAATTCCGGCCAGCAAAGAACTTCATGGCACACGTGTATCATTTGCCGCCGACAGTAACGATCCTGCTCATTGGAGCCGCGACAACGCTGGCGGTCTCCATCATTGGTAATGCGCTGGGGTTGATCATCGCCATTGCCATTTGCGTGATGCGGCTCTCGCTTAATCGGGCCATGCGTCTCGTCGGCGCGGCTTATGTAAGCTTCTTTCGCGGCGTCCCGCTGCTGGTGCAGTTTCTCATCATCTACTATTTCCTGCCGATGATCGGCTTCGACCTGCCACCGTTTTTCGCTGCGGTCATCGGGCTCGGCCTGTGCACGGCGGCTTACCAGGCGGAGAATTTGCGCGGCGGTTTTCTCATCATCCCGAGCGGACAGGCGGAGGCAGCGCGCGCCTTCGGGTACACGCGGAGCCAGACGCTGCGGCGCATCCTGATTCCCCAGGCGCTGCGCGCGGCGGCGCCCGCATTGATCAACGAGATGATCCTCATTCTCAAAGCATCTTCGCTTGTTTCCGTGGTCGGGGTGGCCGACTTGACGCGAGAAGCACAGAACATCGTGGCGCGCGACCTGCAACCAATCAAATGGTACCTGTTCGCCGCGCTGATCTATCTCGTCATCAATCTCATCCTCGCGCGCCTGGGCGTCTCCGTCGAGAAGCGGCTGAACGTCGGATACGGAGCCACCGCGATATGAGCTTCGACTATGGCCTCCTGATCAAGTATGCGCCGCAGCTTCTGGAAGGTTTCAAGCTGACTCTGCTGACATGGCTGGGCGGCTCGGCGATCGCAGTGGTGCTCGGCTTCGCCCTCGCTTGTGTCCTCGCGGGCGGTAACGGGGCGCTCCGCGCGCCCATCCGCTGCTACGTGGAGTTTTTCCGCGGCACACCGCTGCTGGTTCAGCTTTTTGTCGCTTATTACGGTGGCCCAAATATCGGAATCACGCTCGATGCAGTCACTGTCGGCGTATTCGGACTAGGATTTTACGGCGCGGCCTATTTTGCCGAGATTTTCCGCGCAGGTTTTGCCAGCATTCCGAGGGGACAGATCGATGCGGCCCGCAGCTTCGGTATCCCTCGCTGGGGACGCGTCTACTACATCATTCTTCCGCAGATGCTTGTGCTCGTGGTACCGCCGGGCATCACACTGCTCGTCATCCTGCTGAAGGATACGGCAATTCTATCGATCATAACGGTGCCGGAACTCACGTTCCAGGTCACCGGCATGACGATCGAGACATTCGCGTTTGTCGAGCCGTTTGCCGTCCTTGCCATCTTCTACTGGTTGGTGACAGAGCTTGTTTCCCATCTCGGCCGCCGAGCTGAACTCCGCCTTGGCGCCTATTTGCGATGACACCAATGTCGCAGAAGCAAGAAGTCGCGCTCCTGAGCGTCTCAAACGTATCGAAATGGTACGGCACGCATCAGGTGTTGAACGCCGTGTCGCTCGATGTGCATCGCTCGGAAGTCGTTTGCATCATCGGCCCCTCGGGCTCAGGCAAAAGCACGCTGTTGCGCTGCATGAACTCTCTCGAGGAATATCAGAAGGGCGAGGTCCGCATTGACGGCAAGCTGATCGGCTATACGACCAATTCCGCAGGCCGGCGCATACGCGACAGGGAGCGCAATATCGACCGTTTACGCCGCGACGTCGCAATGGTGTTCCAGCAATTCAATCTGTGGCCGCATATGAGCGTGCTAGACAACGTCGCACAACCGCTCATGCTGGTTTACGGCAAGTCGAAGCCAGAAGCGCATGCGCGGGCGCGCGAGGTACTGGAGAAGGTCGGCCTAAGCGCAAAGATCGACGAATATCCGCTGCGGCTGTCAGGTGGGCAGCAACAACGCGTCGGCATTGCACGTGCGCTCGCGGTCGAGCCGAAAGCAATCCTATTTGACGAGCCAACCTCTTCGCTGGACCCCGAGCTCGTGGGCGAAGTACTGCAAGTGATGAAACAACTCGCGCGCGAAGGCATGACGATGGTTATCGTAACGCACGAAATGCACTTCGCGGCAGAAGTCGCCGACCGCGTTATTTTTCTTGATCAGGGGACCAAGCTGGAAGAGGCTCCGCCGAAGGAATTGTTCTTCAATCCGAAGAACGAGCGTACGAAACGCTTTCTGGAAACCTGGGCGGAGCGCAATTCACTCTTTACGAAGAATTATGCGGAGGCGGCGCGAACTACGCCGGCAAAATAAACAGTTCAACCACAAGGGGGAGATCGTCATGACGTTCAGATTACGCGGTCCGTGCGCGGCGGGTGGACTTGCAGCCGCCCTGCTCGCTTTTGCCATGCTCACATTCGCGCCGCCGCAGGCCCGCAGCGCAGGTCTGCTCGACGAAGCCAAGGCGCGCGGCGAGTTGCTGCTCGGCACCGAACTGCAATTCGCGCCTTTCGAATTTCTCGTCGATAACAAACCGACCGGCTACAGCATCGACCTGATGAATCTCGTCGCCGCCGATCTGGGCGTGAAGACGCACATCCAGGATCTGCCGTTCGCGAGTGTCCTGCCCGGTCTCGACGCCAAAAAATATGACCTCGTCGAGGCCACGACGACGATTACCAAGGCGCGCCTGGAGCGCTATTACTTCACGTTGCCGATCATGGATGCAACGGTCGCGATGGTGAAGCGCAAGGGTGACACCTCGATCATGAAGCCTGCGGACATCGCAGGCAAAGTGGTCGGCGGCACCAAGGGCTCGGCACAGACAAAGCTCCTGCAGGACTACGTCAAGACGCTGCCGGGCGGCGCGAAGGAAGTGAAGGAATATATCGGCAGCCCGAACGCCTTTGCCGATTTGCAGGCCGGGCGCGTCGTTGCGGTGGCAGGATCACTGCCGAACCTTGCTTATCTGGTAAAGACGCGTCCCAACGACTTCGAGTTGGTGATGCCGGCGTTCGGACCGAAGGCCTATTTCGGCTGGCTGGCGCGCAAGGACGAGGCATCGAAGCAGTTGATTGACGCGATAGACGCTTCGCTGGTCAAGCTCACCAAATCCGGCAAGGTGAAAGAGCTGCAGATGACCTGGTTCGGAGTCGAAATTCCCTTGCCGACCGATCAAATTCCGACGCCGCTTTACTAGAGCTTCGGAGATATTGTCCGCTGAAGGCCGATCCGGTGGCGCGTGGCCCCTCACTGCCGCCGGGCCGCCGCCCGGCGCTGTGGAGTTGCGCATGTCTCTCGAAAAGCTGATGAACCCGCGTTCGATTGCGGTGGTCGGCGCCTCCGCGGAGCGGTCCGATGCGATCGGCACGCGTGTCATCCGCAATCTGCGAAGCATGGGTTATCAAGGCCGCATTTACCCTGTGAATCCGCGTTACACGACCGTCGCAGATCTCACCTGTTTCCCATCGTTATCCGTATTGCCCGAGCGCGTGGATGCTGCATTCCTCGCCGTCCCTTCAGCGCAAGGGCCTGATCTCGTCGAGGAAGCGGCAAAGAACGGTATTTCCGCAATCTTTATGAATGCCAACGGCTATGCCGACGGCGACGAAAACGGTGTCGCACTTCAACGTCGAGTCGAGCAAATCGCCAAAGCTCACGGCATTGCAATCTGCGGGCCCAACAACCTCGGCCTCATCAATGTCAACGACGGCGCCGCGATCTGGACGCCGAAATACATGATGGACGTCAGGCGAGGCCCGCTTGCCGTGATTTCGCAAAGCGGCTCCGTCGCCATTGCGCTCGCCGACGACGAGCGCAAGATTGGCTTCTCCTATCTCATCACCGCCGGCAACGAGGCGGTCGTCACAGTCGCGGAATATCTGCGCCACTGCGCGCAGGATGACCGCGTTGGTGCGATCCTGGTCTATCTTGAAACCATCCGCCGCGTGGAAGCCTTTGCCGATGCTGCGCGCGAGGCGCAAAAGCGCGGCAAGCCGGTCATCGTTCTCAAGCTCGGTGCCAGCGAGGGCGGGCGCGCAATGGTGCAGGCGCACACCGGAAGTCTTGCCGGTGACGACCGACTTTACGACGCCCTGTTCCGCAAGCTCGACATCGTTCGCGTGCGGGATATCGACGAGATGCTGGAAACCGCGATCATGCTTTCCGCCCAACCGAAACCGCGTAAGGGCAACTTAGTCGCCGTTACCCTGTCAGGCGGCGAAGCGGCGCTGATCGCCGATACTGCCTCCTCGCTCGACGTCACGCTGCAAAAACTCGCGCCGGCGACGCTCGAGAGGTTACGTCCCGCATTTCCGCCCTATTCCAAGATTGGCAATCCCGTCGACGCCTGGGGACTCGGCTTCAACGCCGAGCGTTTTGGCGTGATCGTCGACGCGCTCATCGCCGATCCGAACGTCGGAACAATCGCCTTTTCGGTCGACGCGCCCGGCGCGGGTGGCGCGGATGTCCCTTATGCCTGCATCATGGCTGAAACTGTTGTCGCGGCGGCCGCGCGCAGCGACAAGCATTTTGTCTTTTTCAACAATACCAGCGGCACCGGGCCGAACCCGGAGGTGCGCGCGATTCTCGATCGCGCGCACATTCCCTATCTTTCCGGCATGCGGACAGCGCTGATGGCGATCGGCTATGCATTGCGCGAGAAGGCGTCATCCCAGATCATCGAAATAAAACCTGTCCCACAATGCAAACTCGAGGCTGCCAGAACGGACGTCGCGCGTTTCGAGCTGCTCGCAGACGCCGGATTGCCGATGGCCAGTAGCGTGCCAGTCACATCGGCCATCGAGGCCGCGCGCGCCGCCGAACAATTCGGATTTCCCGTCGTGCTCAAGGGTTCGGCGCCGCATCTTGCACACAAGAGCGATCTCGGCCTCGTCCATGTCGGGCTTGGTAATGCGGCCGATGTTGAGGCCGCATACGCGAAAGTAGCCAAGACCCTGCGAGCCAATGCGCCGGTTGCGGCCGCGCACGGAAATCTATGTGCAAGGCATGTCGAAACCGGGCGTCGAACTCATTCTTGGCGTCCGTAACGAGCCGGGTTTTGGCAGCTTCGTTGTTGCCGGCGTGGGTGGCGTATTTGTTGAGCTCATTAAACAGGCAAGCATCCGGCTCGGCCCTGTGAGCGAAGCGGAAGCGCTCGCCATGCTGCACGAAACGCCGGCCGGCAAGCTCCTTGCGGGTTTTCGCGGCAAGGGACCTTATGACATCGACGCCGTCGCGCGCGCGATAACGGCGCTCTCGCGCTTCGGCGCAGCGACTGTCGGGACGCTGGCCAGTATCGAAATCAATCCGCTGATCGCGCATGAGGACGGAGCGGTTGGCGTGGATATTCTGATCGAGCCGGTCGTAAAGAAGGAATAGGAGAATTCCATGAGTTACCAGCATCTGCTCTACGCCATCGATGACCGCGTCGCGACAATTACCCTCAACCGGCCCGAATATATGAACGCGCTGAGCCTCGCGCTGGTCGACGAAATCGCCGCAGCCATCGCAGCAGGCGGACCGTGATCCCGAAGTGCGCGTCATCGTCATTACGGGCGCAGGCGGAAAGGCCTTTTCTTCCGGCTACGACATCAAGGAGTTGGCGAAACAGCCGAAGCGCGGCCTGGTTGAATGGCGCGCGCGCATGCAGCGTGACCTTAAGTTCACCTATTCGGTATGGGACTGCTCGAAACCGGTCATTGCCGTCATCAACGGATTCTGCCTCGCCGGCGCATTTGAATTCGCGATGTGCTGCGACATTCGCTACTGCTCGGACGATTCGAAATTCGGCGCCGTGGAAGCGCGCTTTTCCAACGGCATTGCGACGATGATCATGCCATGGCTGATCGGTCAGCGCTGCCGCGCGCTCATCTATACCGGTGACATTATCGACGCGGCCGAAGCCTACCGCCTCGGCCTTGTTGACAAGGTCTTTCCCAAGAGCGCGTTGGTGAGCGAAACGACCAAAATCGCAAAACGCATGTCGCGCGTGGCCGTCGATTGCCTGAAATGGAACAAGCGCGCTATCAACCAGACGTTCGAGACCATGGGCCTGCGCAACGCTATTCAATACGGTGCGGAAGCATGCGCCATCCTGGATGCCACCGGCTCCCCGGAAGCGGATACCTTTGAAAACATCCGCCGCACAGATGGCCTCCCAGCCGCCCTTAAATGGCGCGCGTCACAATTTGCCAATTACGAATGACTTCAGATTACGTATTGGCCTCTTAAAAATTCGACATTCCGTTTCATTTGGCTGGGATGACGGCTGTCGCCTCAATCTCAACCGCGGCACCTTCTTCCAGCAAGTCAGCAACGACGATCAGCGTCATTGCGGGGAAGTGCCGGCCAAGCACGCGACGATAGGCCTCGCCGACTTCTCTTCTGCGCGCGACATAGGCCGCCTTGTCGGTCAGGTACCACGTGAGGCGCGTAAGATGGTGCGGCAAACCGCCCGCCTCCGCCAGAATGCGCATGATATTCGACAATGCCTGTTCGACCTGGACGACGAAATCGTCACTGACCAGTTTTGCCTGATCATTCCAGCCTATCTGGCCCGCAATGAAAACCTGCCGTCCTTCAGCCACAACGCCATTGACATAACCCTTTGGCGCGAGCCAATTCGCCGGCTGTAATATCTGAGGATCGCTGTCATTCATGGCTGCTTCCGTAATTTGAATCGTTGAATTTTTCCGGTTTGCGTCTTCGGCAAAGCCTCGACAAAATTCACGGCGCGCGGATACTTGTAAGGTGCAATGACGGACTTTCACGTGATCCTGCAGCCGCTTGCGACACGCATTGGTCACCGATGATCCCCGGCTTGAGGACCACGTACGCTTCGACAATCTGGCCGCGCTCGGGGTCCGGCGCCCCGACGACAGCGCATTCGGCTACGTCGGCATGCGCAAGCAATGCCGTCTCAACTTCGGGACCTGCAATATTGTAGCCCGCCGATACGATCATATCGTCGGCACGCGCTACAAAATGAAACGACCCGCTTTCGTCCTGCATGAACGTATCACCGGTCAGGTTCCAGCCGTCCCGCACGTAGCTGGTCTGCCGATTGTCGGCGAGGTAGCGACAGCCCGTTGGCCCGCGAATAGCAAGTTTGCCCAATTTGCCCCGCGCGACTTCCTTCATCTCGTCGTCGACAATTTTTGCTTCGTAGCCGGTTACCGGCCGCCCGGTCGTGCCAGGATGAGCGTCAGCCGATCCTGTTGGTGACGAAGATGTGCAGAAGCTCAGTGCTGCCTATTCCATCGAGAATCGGACAGCCGGTCTTCCGCGTCCACTCCTCGAATACCGGTGCCGGCAAGGTTTCGCCGGCCGAAACCGCAATACGCAGCGACGACAGGTCCGCGCCCTTGTCCATCGCCGCCAGCATCGCGCGATAGGCGGTGGGCGCGGTGAAACAAATAGTCGCCTTGTGAGTCTCGATGATCTGAACCATGTTGGCCGGGGAAGCATTTTCCAGAAGCGTCGCTGTGGCGCCAAAACGCAATGGAAAGACCGCCAGCCCGCCCAGCCCGAACGTGAACGCGAGCGGCGGAGATCCGACAAACACGTCATTGGCCGTGACCTCGAGCACTTCGCGGGCGTAACCGTCGGCAATAATGAGCAGATCACGATGGAAATGCATCGTAGCCTTCGGATCGCCGGTGGTTCCTGAGGTGAATCCCAGCAGTGCGACATCATCGCGACCGGTCTCTATCGCATCAAACTTCACCGGCTTGTCGAGTGCGATGCGGTCAAGCTCGGCATCGTGGTTGGAGGTGCCATCGAAATTGACGACCTGTTTGAGAAATTTGCTCACCTTGGCGCAGGCCACAATCTCGTCGGCGATGCGACTGTCGGTCAGTGCCAGTGCAATCTCGGCCTTGTCGACAATCTTTCCGAGTTCGCCGGCGCGCAGCATGGGCATGGTGTTGACGACGACCGCCCCTGCTTTGGTGGCGGCGAGCCAGGCCGCGACCAAGGCGGGATTGTTGCCGGAACGAATGAGCACGCGATTGCCCGGCTTGATCCCGTAATTTTCGACGAGCGCGTGTGCGAGCCGATTCGACCAGTCGGACAGTTCCTTGTAGGTCCGCCGCCGGCCATTGCCGATCAGTGCGACGTGGTCGCCGAAGCCGCGCTCCACCATGCGGTCCGTCAATTCCACGGCGGCATTCAGTGCTCGGGGTACCGAAATTCCGGCCGCTCGATCAGGATATCCGGCCACTGATCGAAATGCGGAAGATTGTCTCGGGTGAACGTATCGACGTGCGCGGACGGGCCAAGCTTGATTTTTCCCGTCATGTCAGCGACCTGTGGCGGATGAAAGCACGGATCGGGCAATGACGATTTTCTGGATGTCGGAGGCGCCCTCGTAGATGCGCAGCGCACGGATTTCGCGGTAGAGCGTCTCGACCGCGTGACCGGTGCGCACGCCGTCGCCGCCGTGAATCTGCACGGCCGTGTCGATCACGCGCTGAGCGGCTTCGGTAGCGTAGAGTTTCGCCATCGCCGCTTCGCGCGTCACGCGTTCGGCGCCGGTGTCCTTAGTCCAGGCGGCGCGATAGACAAGAAGCGCCATGGCGTCGACCTCGAGCGCCATATCGGCGATGTGGCCCTGCACCATCTGCAATTCCGACAGCGGCGCACCGAACAACGCGCGGCTCCTGGCGCGTTTGAGCGTTTCGTCGAGCGCGCGGCGCGCAAAGCCTAGCGCAGCGGCGCCGACCGTCGTGCGAAAAATATCGAGTGTGGCCATCGCGATCCTGAAACCCTCGCCGCCCGCCCCGATGAGGTCATTGGCATTGACCCGGCAGTCCCTGAATATGAGGCGCGCAAGTGGATGCGGAGCGATCGTCTCAATTCGCTCCGCAACCGAGAGGCCAGGATTGTCGTCGCGCACGATGAACGCCGAAATGCCCTTTGCCCCCTGCCCTTCTCCAGTGCGGGCGAACACGACGTAAAGGTTGGCTATGCCGCCATTCGAGATCCACGTTTTCTCGCCATCAAGGACATAGCCGTCGCGGTCCCGCCGCGCCGTTGTTGATATGTTGGCAACATCGGAGCCGGACGCCGGCTCGGAAAGAGCAAATGCAGCAATCGCGGTACCGCTGCGGGTTTTCGGCAGCCACTGAGCCTTTTGCGCAGGAGTTCCGAACAGTGAAATCGGGCCGGCGCCGAGCCCCTGCATCGCAAAGGCAAAATCGGCGAGCCCGGAATGGCGCGCCAGGGTCTCGCGGATCAAGGCCAGCGTGCGGACATCGATATCTCCCAGCGGATCGTCGCCCGGCGCGCTGTAGCGGAGCCAACCATCGTAGCCGAGCTTTTGCACAAGCGCGCGGCAAGCTGCATCGACGTCTCGGTGATCAACGTGCTCACAATGTTGCGCGGCCCAGCTTTCCAGCCGCTTGGCCAAAGTGCGGTGGCGCTCCTCAAAAAACGGCCAATCCAGGAAACTGCGGTCGATCATCAATCAATTCCCGACGAATTGCGGCTTCTGTTTGGCCACAAATGCCTCATAGGCCCGGCGAAAATCCTGCGTCTGCATGCAGGCCGCCTGAGCAAGCGCCTCCGCTTCGATCGCTGTGTCGAGCGGCATAGCAAATTCACGATGCAGCATGGTCTTTGTCATCTTGTGCGCGAACGTCGGGCCGTTTGCGAGTTCCTGCGCCAACGCCAGCGCATCCGTTTCAAGCTTTCCCGCATCGACAATGCGGTTGAAAAACCCCACCGCTCGCCCTCATCCGCCGTCATGACGCGGCCGGTGTACAACAGTTCCGACGCGCGACCATGGCCGACAACGCGCGGCAGCAGGGCGCAGGCGCCCATGTCGCAGCCGGCAAGACCGACGCGCGTGAATAAAAATGCGGTCTTGGCTTGCGGCGTACCGAAGCGGATGTCGCAGAACAGCGCGATCATAGCGCCAGCGCCGACACAGATGCCGTCAATTGCAGCGATCAACGGCTGGGGACAGGCACGCATGGCCTTCACAAGTTCGCCGGTCATGCGGGTAAACGCGAGAAGCCCCTTCATGTCGCGTTTCAGCAACGGCCCGATGATGTCGTGCACGTCGCCGCCCGAGCAGAAATTGCCACCGTTCGAGCCAAACACTATCGCCTTGATGTCGCCCGATTGCGAAAGCGCGCGGAACGTCTGTCCCAGTTCGGCGTAACTGTCGAAGGTGATCGGATTCTTCCGCTCCGCTCCCTTGAGCGAGATCACTGCGACACCATTCTGTGCCCGCCAGTTGAAATGCTCCGGCTTGAAGTTGCTCATGTTCATGGGCGCGATCCTTCGTTGCGAATGCGACCGGATAGTCCGTCGAGGTGTCGGATCAACGTGTCGGCGTCCGCCGCGTCGAAATCCGACAAGAGCCCGTCGACCCAACCCTGATGCGCCTTCGCCATTGCGGTGAACTCCTTGAGTCCACGAGACGTTAGCCGCACAATGATGGCGCGCCGGTCATCGGCCGGCGCCTGGCGGGTGACGAGCTTGTCCGACTCGAGCCGATCGATGATGCCCGTAACATTTCCATTGGACACCATCAGGAAGCGTGATAGTTCGGTCATTGTCATGCCGTCGGGTTTTCTCTCGAGCGCCGCCATTACGTCAAACTGCGGCAGCGTCACCTCGAATTCGACGCGCAACCGCTCGCGCACCTCAGCCTCGATCGCGCGCGCCGTGCGCAAGATGCGGATCCAGAGCCGCAATCTTTGCTTCCTCAGGGCAGGCGCGCTTTGACGCGGCTTTGTCTTCGTGGCGCTTGTCATGCTCCACTCCCGGCCATGACGATAGGCTTCGCCATTGACCAAGGCAGCCGCCGGCGAACACAGCCACAGGACCTTGGCAGCGACATCATCCGGCGAGATCAGCCGGCCATCCTCATTGTCCCTGGCAAGCGATGCGCGCGCTTCGGCTACGGTGCGGCCGGTCTTTGTAGCAATGGCGGCCGCCGATGCATCCAAAAGTGGTGTATCCGTGTAGCCGGGGCACACAGCATTCACGGTCACGCCGGCCGGCTGGAGCTCAGCCGCCATTGCGCGCGCGAGACCGACGACCCCGTGCTTGGCGGCGCAGTACGCCGCCACATAGGGATAGCCCTTCAGCCCGGCCGTCGATGCGGTAAACACAATCCGCCGCGTCCCCTCGCCTTTGCGCACGACGTCACTCAGCGCGGCCTGTACGGTCAGAAAGGCTCCAGTCAGGTTCACGTCAATCATGCGGTGCCAATGCTCGGCTGAGATTTTCGCGACCGGCGCGCTTTCGGCGGCGCCGGCATTGGCAATGACGATATCGATCGGCCCATGTGCAGCGCGTGCGGTCTCCACCATCGTCGTACAATCTGCGGCATTTGTTATGTCGGCGATGATTGTTGTGGCTTTCGGCAAATTTCCGGCAACCTCCTCGAGCGCCGCTTTACGTCGCCCGACAAGGGAGATGGCCACACCTTCTTTCGCCAGGGCACGTGCGATCGCCGCGCCAATGCCGCTGCCGCCACCGGTGACCAATGCGTGCAAGCCTTCGAGTGCGCCCGTCATACTTTCCCCGTCATCACGTCAGGCCGCGACTTCAGCCGATGCAGTTGATCGCGGCCGGGCCAATAGGGCTTGGGCCAGGTTACGCCCTCGTAGCCCAGGTCCGCCGCGGCGTGCAGTGTCCAGTACGGATCGGCAAGGTGCGGCCGCGCGAGGCACACCAGATCGGCCCGGCCGGCCATTAAAATCGAATTAACATGGTCGGGGTCGTAAATATTGCCGACCGCAAGCGTCGCGACTCCCGCTTCATTGCGAATACGGTCGGAGAAGGGTGTCTGAAACATGCGTCCATAGACAGGTTTTGCCTGTTTTGTGGTCTGACCGGCGGATACGTCGATCATGTCAACGCCGGCGTCAGTCAGGATGCGCGCAATTTCAACCGCGTCCTGCGGTGAGATGCCGCCGGGAATCCAATCGTTGGCGGAGATTCGCACGGAAATTGGCTTGTCGTCGGGCCATGTTTTGCGGACCGCGCGAAACACCTCGATCGGAAATCGCAGGCGGTTTTCGAGACTGCCGCCATAGTCGTCCGTCCGCTTGTTGGTGAGCGGCGTAATGAATGCCGACATCAGGTAGCCATGCGCATAGTGCAATTCGAGCCAGTCGAAGCCGGCACGCTGTGCCATTTGTGCCGCGCGCACGAAATCCTCGCGAACTTTATCCATATCGGCGCGCGTCATTTCTTGCGGGGTCTGGTTATCCGCGCTCCACGCCACCGCCGACGGCGCCACGAGTTTCCAATTCCCCGCGGGCAGCGGCGCATCCATCGTTTCCCAACCGAGTTGGGTTGATCCTTTCGCGCCGGAATGGCCGAGCTGAATGGCGATCTTGGCGTCGGTCTCGGCGTGCACAAAATCGACGATCCTTTTCCATGCGGCTTCATGCTCTGGCCGGTAGAGCCCCGCACAACCCGGCGTAATACGGCCCTCAGGCGATATGCAGGTCATCTCGGTAAAGACCAGCCCGGCCCCCCCTTTGGCGCGCTCTGCGTAATGGACCAAATGCCAATCGGTCGGCATGCCGTCCACTGCGCGATACTGGGCCATCGGCGACACGACGACGCGGTTCTTCAATTCGACACCGCGTACGCGGAACGGCACGAACATCGGCGCCCGAGCGGCTTGCGGATCGCGGCCGGTGGCCTGTTTCTCGAACCAGCGTTCCGCATCGCCGAGCCATATCTTGTCGCGCTCTCGCAGGTTTTCATGGCTGATGCGCTGTGAACGCGTGAGAAGCGAATAATTGAATTGTACCGGATCGAGATTGAGATATCTTTCAACGTGCTCGAACCATTCGGTCGAATTGCGCGCCGCGCTTTGCAGACGCAACACTTCGAGCCGCAGCTCGTCTTCATAGCGACGAAACGCATTCGCCATAACAGGTTCTTCGTGCAGATAGCCGGCGAGCGCAATTGCGCTTTCCAGAGCCAGCTTCGAGCCCGAGCCAACCGAGAAATGCGCGCTTGCAGCAGCATCTCCGAGCAGGACGACGTTCTGGTGGCTCCAGCGCTCGCACAGAACACGATTGAAATTGAGCCAGGCCGAGCCGCGCAGATGGCGGGCATTCGACATTAACTTGTTGGTGCCGAGATTGCGGGCAAAGAGCCGCTCGCAAGTCGCAATCGTCTCCTCGGTGCTCATCCGGTCGAAGCCGGCACGACGCCACGTCTCCTCCGGGCATTCGACAATAAAAGTCGCGGTGTCGGCGTCGAACTGGTAGGCGTGGACCCAGACCCAGCCATATTCGGTCTGCTCAAAGATGAACGTAAAAGCGTCGTCAAATTTCTGGTGCGTGCCGAGCCAAATGTACTTGCAGGCGCGGACGTCAATGTCGGGCTTGAAGACGTCGGCCAGGGCTGCACGCACCCGCGAATTGGCACCGTCGGCGCCGACGATCAGGTCGTAATCAGCGTAAGCGGACACATCCTTCGCCTCCGTCTCGAATTCGAGTTTGACGCCGAGGGCGCGTGCGCGCTGCTGAAGGATGTTGAGCAGCCGTTTGCGCCCGATCCCCGAAAATCCGTGACCGCCTGAACGCACGATCTTGCCGCGATAGTGCACCGCGATATCGTTCCAATAGACGAATGACTCGCGAATAAGTGCGGCGCTTTCCGGATCATTGGCCTGAAGATTGGCGAGCGTCTCGTCGGACAGCACCACGCCCCAACCGAAAGTGTCGTCCGGCCGGTTGCGCTCGATGACCACGACTTCGTGCGCCGGATCCCGCCGCTTCAGCGAGATCGCGAAATAGAGCCCGCCGGGACCCCCGCCGAGACAAACCGCGCGCATGGGCAGATCCAGTCGTTTTGCCGCAAAGCTGCCTTTATTATTATAGGCCTATAATTTTTATACTTAAAACAACTGCCCGGACCAATGCAAGCCCCCTTTTACGGGCAAGATGGGCTAAAGGCCGGCTTTACTGAACCTTGCAGTTCTTGGCGTAGCCGTCGGCATAGTTCGAGAAGATCTTCTCGGCAATCTGCGTCTCGTACTTGCCGTCGGCGCGCTTGGCAACCTTGGTGAGATAGAAGTCTTCGATCGGGTAGCCGTTGATATTGAACTTGAACGGTCCGCGCACCGAGGTGAAAGCCGCTTTCTTGAGTGTCGCGCGCACGGCATTCTGGTCGGCAAGATTTCCCTTCACCGCGGCCACCGCGCTGTTGATCAGCATCGCCGCGTCATAGGCCTGCATGGCATAGGATGCCGGCACCGCCTTGTAGGATGCCTCGTATTCGGAAACAAACTTCTTGTTGGCCGGATTGTCCATATTTGGTGCCCACGTCAGCACGCCATAGACGCCGATCGCATTGTCTTTGAGCACCGGCAGCGTCGCCTCGTCTGCGGTAAATGCAGAGATCACCGGGAGCTTGCCCTTGAGCCCCGCCTGGATATACGTGTTGAGAAGATTGATGCCGAGGCCGCCGGGCATGAATGTGAACAGTGCATCGGACTTCGACGCCGAGATTTTCGAAACCTCGGTCGAGAAGTCAGTCGTGTTGAGCGGCACCAGCGATTCCTCGACGATCTGCCCTTTGTAGGTGCGTTTGAATCCGGCAATCGCATCCTTGCCGGCCGGATAGTTTGGAACGAGTGCGTAGACGCGCTTGTAGCCGAGCTTGTTGGCGGCTTCGCCGATCGCTTCGTAAATTTGGTCGTTTTGATAAGACGTCACGAAGAAATTGGGATTGCAAGCTTCGCCGGCAAACGACGACGCCCCGGCATTGGTACTAATCAGGATCTTACCCGCATCAATCACCGGCTTATGGATTGCAACCAATACGTTCGAGAAGATCGGACCGACCACGAAGTCGACATGGTCGCGTTCGATCATGCCGCGTACTTTCTGGATTGCGACATCGGGTTTGAGTTCATCATCGGCGATGACGAGCTCCACTTCCTTCCCGCCCATTTTGCCGCCCAGGTCCTTCAAGGCGAGTTCAAAACCGTTCTTCGACTGCTGCCCGAGCGCGGAAGCCGGCCCTGATAGAGTATAAATCAGGCCAATGCGGATCTTGTCCTGTGCCGCCGCAACGTTCGCTGCAAACACAAGCGCCGCAGCAGCCGTTAACCTGAATACGAACGCCCACATGATTCAGCTCCTCCCAATACGCCCGCCTTTATCCTCCTATTGGTCCAATAAAGCCTAACGGAGTCAATCGCCACCTCGCGCGGCCCAATTGCATCGGAGGCCAGTACGTCGCATGATGCCCTCGATTGTTGGCGTCGGGTTGGGCAATGAAGGCGATTATCGTCGGCGGCGGTATCGGTGGGCTGACCACAGCCCTTATGCTGCATGCGCGCGGCATCGATTGCGAGGTTTTTGAGCAAGCCGACGCGGTGCGTGAACTTGGCGTAGGCATCAACACCCTGCCGCACGCGATCAAGGAACTGGCGCAGCTCGGGCTGCTCTCGAAGCTCGACCAGGTCGGCGTCGGACCCACGAACTCTTCTATATGAACCGCATTGGCCAGGAGATCTGGCGCGAGCCCCGCGGTACCGATGCCGGCTTCGAATATCCGCAATTCTCAATTCACCGCGGCCGGTTGCAGTCGGTGATCTATCAGACCGTGCGGTCGCGGCTCGGCGAAACCCGCATCCATACCGGGTGCCGGCTCGGGTCTTTCACCCAGGATGAAGGCGGAGTCACCTGCTACTTTTTTGGCCGCGACGGCTCGCACCGCACAACCGTTCGCGGTGACATTCTGGTTGGCGCCGACGGCATCCATTCGACCGTGCGCGAGACACTCTACCCCAACGAAGGCCCGGCGCGCTGGAACGGCTCGATGCTCTGGCGGGGCGCGATCGACTGGCCGAAATTTCTGACCGGACGCTCGATGGTGATCGCTGGCGGCATGGCCGGCAAGCTGGTCGTTTATCCGATTGGCGAAGGTGCTCGCGAGGACAGGCCGCTCACCAACTGGGCCGTGCTGGTAAAGGTCGCCGAGGGCGGCGCGCCGCCACGCAAGGAAGACTGGTCGCGCACGGGCAGGTTCGAAGACCTGATGCCCCATGTGCAGCGATTTCATATTCCATTCGTTGACGCCAAGGCACTCATCGAATCGACGCCTGAATTCTGGGAATATCCGATGTGCGACCGCGATCCGCTCCCGCATTGGTCGCACGGCCGTGTCACGCTGCTCGGCGACGCTGCGCACCCGATGTATCCGGTCGGCTCAAATGGCGCCTCGCAGGCGATCCTCGATGCGCGCTGTCTTGCCGATCGCTTGCGCGAGGCCGATCATATCGGCCAGGCGCTGTGGGCCTATGAACGCGAGCGGCTGCCGATGACGGCGCAGATCGTGCAATCGAATCGTTCCGGCGGGCCGGAGGGAGTAATCGATGCGGTCGAGCAGCGTGCTCCGGACGGCTTCGACAATATCGACAACATCCTGTCGTATGAGGAACGCAAGGCGATCGTGCGCGGCTATGCCGCCAAGGCCGGATTCGCCAAGGAGCAGGTCAACGTTGCGGGCAAGGTCGCTTAAGCGCCCGGAGGCGGCGGCAGGAAGTTGACTTCGTGCTTGGCCGACAGCGCAACGACGTCGGGCGGATTCTGCTCCTTCATCGAGTGGATCGCCCAGAACAGGTCATACAGCTTGCGTGTCGGCGTCACCCAGAACAAGCACTTGAGAACCTGGTCGGACTTGTTGAACAGACCATGCGGGATTCCCATCGGCAACTTGATCAAGTCGCCGGCGGTGGCAACGAATTCCTTGCCGTCAATCAGCGCATCCATGCGTCCTTCCAGCATGTAAATGAATTCATCCTGGGTTGGATGGATATGCGGGGGAACGAAAGTGGTCGGCGGCAGCGTCGCATGCCAGGCGAACGAAGCCTCGGTGAGCTGCTTGGGGACGTAAGTCTGCCCCAGGATATTCCAAACAATTCCGTCGAGGCCCGAATTGGCCTTGGTTACGCCAGGTGCCATCGGCTGCATTGCTCACCACTCCCTCATACGCTTCCGGGATAAACTAGATGATGCATCGCTGGAGCGCCAGCTATTGGCAGGCGCGAGCATGTCTCTCTCCCAAATATTCCCGCCACCCGCGTCAAAACGACACGCATTGGCTACTTCACCATGCGATCTTTTTTCGGCGGCAGGTACGAACCATCGAACAGTTCGGCCGCCGCTGGCTTGCGGGGCAACCCGAAACCCTCGCTGATAAGCGCAATCGTACGTTCGAGGCGGGCCGGATCGACGCCGCCATAGCCATTCTTGAGCACATTCGGTGTCGCAATACAGCAGTCCAGCGCGAGCTTAAGGCGCTCAAGCTCGATGTCCTTCTTCAAGAGCGGCTCTGCCTTCGCAACCATTTCTACCGCCATCTCGGGATCGTGGATCATGTCCTTCACGCCTTTGATGGTGGCGCGCAGGAAACCCTTCACCGCGTCCGGATGTTCCTTCAGGAAAGTGCGCGAGACGGCGACGCCATTGCCGTACATGTCGAGGCCGTAGTCCTTGTACATGAAAGAGCCGATATCTTCGTACTTCACACCACGGCCATGCAGGTCGATGACGGACCGGAAATACTGGCCGGTAATGGCGTCGACCTGACCCTTGATCAGCAAGGCCTCGCGCAAAGCCGGATCGAGATATTGAATCTTTATCTTGCTGAGATCTAGATTATTCAGCTTCGCAAAAACCGGCAGCGTCTTGTACGTGGAATCGTTTGCGACCGGTCCGAGCGTCTTGCCTTCGATGTCCTTTATCGACTTGATTCCGCTCGACTTGAGAAAAAACAACCCCGATGGGTTTTGCTCGTAACCGATCATAACTTCCGGAAACGCCACATTCGGATTCTTGGCGTTAAATTCCATCAGCACATTGATGTCAGGATAGCCGATGTCATAAACGTTGGTCGCAAGCTGCTGTACAACCTGGCCAGAGCCTTTGCCGCGATCGATCGTGACGTCGAGCCCCTCCGCTTTGTAGTAGCCCTTGTAGAGCGCTATGAAGAACGGCGCGTGGTAGGAGCCGGGTAACCAATCGAGCGTGAAGCGGACTTTTGTTTCGGCATGCGCGCTGGTGATCAAAGCAAGCACGAGGCTCGACACTGTAGCGATCCGGATTGCGACGTGACGAAGCACCATTGAATCCTCCTCAGAGTTCTTTTTTCATAATTTTATTGCTTTTTTAGCCAGTATCGTCCGAGTTCGTCGCGCGCGAGCGTGTGACGCGTGCGGATCTCACTCCATGCATGCAAAATCGCGCGGTAGGGTTGATCGCGTGCGGCCGCAAGTACGTCACGAAAGAACACTGGCTGCCGTAATAGGCCCAAGATCTTGGTCACGAGCGCGTGCATCCGCTTCGGCCATTAAAGGTAATCCTCCGCGCGAATTTCGGCCTGGAACGCCGGCTCGATACGCTCGTAACGGAACGCGGGAATGCCTTCGGGGATAGTCGCGTCGATGCCAAACTTCGACGTGGTCGGCAGCTCGCCGGGCTTCAGGTCCCACGGCCGCACGCTCGGATCAACGTGCTTTCCCTTCATGCCGGAAAGGATCACGATATCCTTGTCGGCCTGGCAACGGAATGTCACCGCCCATTCCACTTCGTCAGAATTGTAGATGTTGATGTCGTCATCCGTGACGATCACCTGTTTGACGACCGGCAGCGACAGCAGCGCTGCAATGGCGTTTTTGCCTTCGCCGGCACGTTTCTTGATCGCCGCCACCACGGACCAGCCGCAGCAGCCGCCTTCAGTCGCGCGCACCGCGGCGACCTGGATGCCGGCAAGGCCAAGTATGCGCGCGCAGGCGGCTTCCGTCGCGGGCCCGTTGAGCCAGTCGTTCTCCCACGGCATCTGCAACGCGTAGAAGATCGGATTTTTGCGATGGGTGATCGCGGTAACCCGGAACAGCGGATTGTACTTGAGGTCACCCTGCATACCGGCGAATTCGCCGAACGGGCCTTCGTCGGCTGTCCAGCCGTTCGGCAATAATTCGCCCTCAAGCACAATCTCGGCGTTCGCGGGCACCATCACGTCGACGGTCTTGCCCCGCACCATCCGGAGCGGTTCGCCGCGCAACCCTCCAGCAATGTGCATTTCATTCAACCCAGCCGGCGCCTTGTAGGCAGCCGCCATGTGCTCGAACACATGCACGCCAATCGCAACCGCGACCGGCAGTGGCTCGTTCTTGTCGAACGTTGCCTGATAGTAACGGCGCAAGTCTGACGCTGTAAATAAATCGATGCCCATTTCGCGCTGTGTGCGGAACATCAACCGGTAGCACCCGGCATTCGGGCCCAATTGCGGATCGTTGGCGAAGGCAACGCCGGCGGAAATATATGGCCCGCCGTCCTTTTCATGCATGAACGGGATAGGCAGAGCAGTCAGATCGACATCGTCACCAGTGATAACGATTTCCTGGCATACACCGGTGCTGACCGTTTCTGGCGCAATCGGCCGCGAAACGCTTGCGGCAAAACGTGCGCCGAGCTCGCCTTCGTGCCAGCCGAGCGCTGACGCAGTTCGCGCCCGAGTCCAATAAAGCCCGCCGACTACCGGAATATCATAGCCATCGACTGCTTCGCACATTATCGCGGCCGGCGCCTTGCCGCACAGCGCCGTGATGTGTTCTGGCCGGATGCTCTTTTTTACGCGGCGCAGATGGCCGTCGCGCTCCATGCGCGCGAGCATTGTCCGGAAATCTTCGTTGGCGCCGCCTTCAGCCATTGTCGCTGCGGCTCCTCCCCATGGGCCGTTTTCTCTATCGTTCTAAGGTTAGGATCATGGAATAATGGGATTGGTCCGGCAAGGGCTTGAGTCCCATCCACCAATTGCAAAGTTCGGTCTTACCCGCATAGGCGCCGTTGTATGATGGAACAGTACGGGTCTGGAGGGCGGACATCAGCGCCGCGACCCCATGCCTAACCGAGCGCAGGCTGATTGCATGAGCGAAAAACAGGACGATCTATCTTTCACGTACTTTCCGGAAAACTATCGCTGGTCGCATGGTCTTCTGATCGGCCTCAATATGGCACCCTGGGGCGGCGCAGAAATCGGCGAGGTCAATCGCATTGGGCTCAGGCTCAAGGGTCGCATGGGCGATGACGACGCATGGTTTGAAGAATGGTCGCGGGAAGCCCGTGCGATTGAGGATGCTGGTCGTGAACGCATCGGCAATGGCCGTACCGTCAGCGGTGCCCAATATCTCCAGCGGGCGAGCTCCTACTATCATGTCGGCGAAAGGTTTCTTCAGCCGAAGAGCAAGGCCGGCCTCGATGCCTATATGCGAGGCGTTCATTGCCTTCGCGACGCCGCCAAATACATCAAGCGGCCGAGGCTTGAGCATGTTGAGATCCCTTACGCGGGGAAGACCCTTCCCGCAATTTTCGTTCACGCCGAACGCGCTAACGGTAAACCAAATGGGCCGGCCGTCGTTTTCTTCGATGGCCTCGATGTCACGAAGGAAATCCAGTACTTCAAAGGAATCGCCGATCTTGTCGCCCGCGGCATTGCATGCCTGATCGTGGACGGGCCCGGAAACGGCGAAAGTATCCGGTTCCGCGGTTTCTATTTGCGCCACGACACCGAACATTACGCAACGCCAGTGTGGAACTACCTCGCCGCACGGCCTGAGGTGGATCCCAAGCGCATCGGCGTCATGGCCATCAGCCTCGGAGGTTATTACGCGCCGCGCGCTGCGGCATTTGAGCAGCGCTATGCCTGCTGCCTCGCCTGGGGAGCACAGTGGGATTACCAGAAGATCTGGCGCGATCGCTTTGAACGCCTGGCGCGAGCGGATACGCCCTCACTCTCGGTTGCCCATCAACATATCGCATGGGTTCTCAACGCGACTTCACAGGACGATGTGCTCAAGCGCCTGGAGCCGTTTAAGCTTGATGGGGTCGTGCAAAAAATTACCTGCCCCTTTCTCATGGTGCACGGTGAAGGGGACGAACAGATTCCGCTCGCCGAAGCTCAGAAATGCTTCGACGCCGTCGGTTCAAAAACAAAAACAATGAAGATCTTCACGCGCGAAGAAGGCGGTTATCACCACTGCCAGATCGACAACCAGAGCATCTGCTCGGCCTACATGTGGGACTGGCTCGAACAGACGCTACAGCCGACACAATGAAGCGCGCCGGGACGAGCCGGTGGCAGTTATTGGTCGATATGAATATTGTTGTCGCGGATCACCTGGCTCCAGCGCGCAATTTCACTTTTGAATATTGTTTTCGCCGCCGCGACTGTTTGTTCGGCCTTCGGATAGGCTTCAACGTCGGTTGACGCCCAGATCTTGAGTAGAACCGGATCGGCAACGACGTTTTGGAGCGCGGCATTGAGCTTGTTGATGACCGCGTCAGGTGTTCCGCTCGGTGCAAATATGGCTTGCCAGAACTGGATCTCGAGCTTCGGCCCAAATTGGGAAACGAAACTTTGGGCATTCGGAAGTTTGGGCGATTTTTCCTTTGCCGTAATTCCGTAAGCGGTCATCTGGCCGGCCGCAACCTGTTGCTCGACCGACTGTGGAGTCGCGAAGAACAGGTCAACATGGTCACCGAGGATATCCTGCAATGCCGGTGCCGCACCGCGATAAGGGATCAAATCAACCTTCACCTTGGCTTCCTGCGCAAGCAGCGACGTAGCGAGATGGCCGGTCGCCCCGTAACCGGGGATGGCCGCCTTGAGCGTGCTCGTCTTCATCAATGCGAGCAACTCCGGAAGCGTCTTGGCCGGAAGCGATTTGCGGCCGATCAACACGAGCGGATTGCGGTTGATG
Organism: uncultured Pseudomonadota bacterium; assembly: GCA_963702605.1. Classification (GTDB taxonomy): domain Bacteria; phylum Pseudomonadota; class Alphaproteobacteria; order Rhizobiales; family Xanthobacteraceae; genus Pseudolabrys. The sequence continues at coordinate 129,721 of CAVPDI010000018.1, read as the reverse complement.
AACATCACGGGCTTGAGGTCTTTTTCGGTATCGAACGGCAATTTTTTGTAGAGCGTGACGTTTGCGGATATCTGGAGATTGTGCAGCAGCAGCGTGTAGCCATCGGGCGCGGCCTGCACGACCTTATGCGTGGCAATGATGGTGCCGCCGCCGCTCACATTCTCGACTATGAAATTCTGCTTGAGCAGGTTTGACAACGCGCTCGCGACCTGGCGTGCGGCCTGATCTGTAGGACCGCCGGCGGGATAAGGCACAATGATGGTGACAGGCCGGCTCGGATATTCGTCGGCACGAGCGGGTAACGAAACAGCAACAGTGCCGATAACGGCGAACGCGATGGCAAAAATGCGCCTCATTATCGTCTCCTCCCGGTCTACTGTTTTTCTTTAAGCCTACGCCGCCGGAATGATCGGCAACAAGAGGTAGGGCTGCCGGCCTGGCGCGAAATGTAACGTGTTCCGGCAGGAAAACACCGCTATCGGACGATCGTCCTTGTCGATATGAAGAAATGGCCCGACCCCTTTCATCGGATAAGGCGCGTTCGGCAGCGCAATATCGGTACCATCGACCTCATAATCCTTTCCGCGCACCGTCAATGCGAGCCGGTCGCCCGGGCGCAAAACAATCGACGTCGGCCAGATTTCGATATCGAGCTCGACCGGCACGCCCGGCGTAAGTGGCCACTCCTCGTCATGCGTATGCCAAGGCCGGTATGCCCTGGAAAGTGCCGGATCGAGCTTTCGATGGGAGGCGCGGAGCCAGCCGAGACCGACGGGCGTACGCGGATCATTTGAGCCTATGAAGGTCACTTCCTTGGCGGCGGCATCAAACACGCGCAAGGCGAGGAACAGGTCGGCGTCGGTCGTTTCAGACGAAACCCATAACTTGGCTGCGACGGGGCCGGTAATCTCAAGTTTTCTTGCCAGCGCCGGAGTGCTGAACGTCAATCCGTCGCCCATGGTATCGTAAGCCACTGCAGTCATCTCATTAGGTGCCTGCGCACCCAAGCCCATTCCGTCAGGCTGCAAGAAGTATTTTGTCCATTGCGTACGCGCGAGCGGCCATTCCTTTTCATCGCGCAACACAAAATTCTCGCCGGGATGACGGATATTGAGCGATACACGCGGCTGCTTGATCCAGCCTGTGTCCTCGCCCTTGAGAAAGTGGCCGAAGAATTTCTTCTGCAACGCCTCGCCGTAGCGGCTGTAGAAATGCGTAAAATGCGTGTCGCCATGCACCTCCAGCCACTTCTGCTTTGAGCCTGCGCGCAGCCAGCCCTCAAAATTTCCACGCGGGTGCAGACCCATGCCGCCCCAGTTGGCGGCGGACAACAACGGCGCCTCGATATCCTCGAATTTTGCCGTGCGCGCCGCGTAGTAGTCGTCGATAAAGCGACGCCGCTTGGCTTCACCCGGCGAGTCCGCGCAATTCCTGGTGAGTTCGTCCTGCGGTAAGGTCTCCGGTCCCGCAACCGGCTCCCCGGTCACAACACTTTTCGCACCCCTCTCGCCGACACCATGTTGGACACTGGCAACCTGTCGCGGATGCCAGCTGTTCAAAAAATCGCTCAGAATGCCGCCGTGCCGGCAAAGCTCCCGGTAATAATCGGACGATCCCTCCCAAATGCATAACGCCGCCAGATGCGGCGGTCGCAATGCGCCGACCGTCCACTGGTTCATCGCATAATAGGAAATGCCATTGATGCCGACTCTGCCGTTGCTCCACGGTTGCGTGCCGGCCCACTCGATGCAGTAAAAAAGGTCCTGCGTTTCCCGCGAAGACCAGACGTCGAGGACGCCCGGTGATCGACCTGCTCCGCGCGAGTCGACGCGGACACAAACGTAGCCGTCGGGCACCCATTTCTCGGGATCAACGAGCTCCCAATTCTGATATTTGTTGGTCGACCCCTCAAGCACTTCAGGTGCAGCCTTCGTCAGGCGTGCCCAATTTCCCTTGTAGCCTTCCTGGAACGACAGCCCCTTGGCATAAGGTCCATAGCTCAGGATAACGGGATAACGGCCCTCATCGATAGGCCGGAATACATCGGCGCGAAGCACAAGGCCGTCATCCATCGCGATCGGAACATCCCAATCGATCTGCATTCCGTCACGAATTTCGCTCTTTGTTTGGGTCATGGTCATTCACGCGGCATCAGTTCTCGTCTCACTCAAAATTCTGCAGCATCGCTTCACGCAGGAATTTCGGTATTTCGGCCAGATCGCCGGCGCCATACCCATTGGCGACCGCCGCGGACAATGACGTGAGTGTTGCTGCCGTGAGCGGCATCGGCACGCCCCGCAGTGCGCCGGTCGCAACGGCCGACATGATGTCTTTCCGAAGCGTGCGGATATCGAGCGTCATCTCAGGCTTCTCCCCCTTCATCACGCCGATCTTGCTTTTCATCCAGCCACTCGCATAGGGCGCTTCCTGCAGCACGTCGAGCATCTGATCCAGCGTGAGACCTTCCTTGGATCCGAGCGCCAGCAATTCCGACAGGGCCTGGATATAGGCGCCCAGGCCGAGATTGACCGCCAGCTTCATTGCATAGCCGCTTCCGTTCGGTCCCATATGTGCAATGCGACGCGTCAGCTTCTCCAGGACAGGACGCGCACGGTCGAGGTCCTCGCTACGTCCGCCCACCAGGGCAAACAATTTTCCGTCCCTCACCTGCGGGATCGTGCCGAGAACCGGGGAGTCGATAAGCCGCGCGCCGCTGCCTTCGACCTCCGGCGCCAGAGCGCGTCCGGTCATCGGCTGCAGCGTGCTCATCTCGATAAAGAGCTTGCCCTTAACATTGCCGGAAAGAAATCCATCCGGCCCCGCTGAATATCCGGCGGACGCCATGATCTTCGGTGATGATCGAGATAATGATGTCGGCCCCCGCCGCCACCGCGGCCGGATTGGCTGCGACATGCAAGCCGTCGTCCGCCAGAACCTTGTTCCTTTCGGCACTGGCATCCCAGCCCGCCACGTCAAAACCTTGTTCGCGAAGACGGCGGGACATTGCGGTGCCCATGCGGCCGAGTCCGACCAGACCGATTTTCATATGGTGATCTCCCTATTGGTCGTGTATTGCGCTTGCAACGCACGGTCGTGGCTGTCCGATACACCACGCAAATCGACTGCTTCTCATTTGACAGCTGTCTTTGCTGAGATAGTCTGTATCGTGGCGATGCTACTAGCAAATCGTGCGGCGGCCAGAGAATAAAAACCGCCGCAGTCCTTGGGGAGGACGTCATGAGAATCCGTGTTCGTCTCGCAACTGGCGTTGTTGTATTCGCGGCTGCGTCAGCCGCTTTTATTTTGCCTCTTCGTGCCGCCGAGTACACGCTGAAATGGGCCGTCGTCACGCGCGGCGACATGCAGGAAAAATTCGGACATAAGCTTGCAGAGGTTCTTCCAAAAGCGACCAATGGCCGTGTCGAAGTAAAGGTATTTCCGGGCGGTCAGCTCGGAAGCCCGGCCGCCATGATCGAAGGCCTCCAACTTGGGACGGTTGAAGGTTACGAAAATCCAGCGGATTTCTTTGTCGGTGTGGATTCGCGTTTTGGAGAGTTCAGCATTCCGTTCCTCTTCCGTGACACCGCGCAAGCCAACAAAGTACTCGCAGATCCCGAATTCAACGAGTACGTCCTGAAAATGGCGGAGGCCAAAGGCATCGTCGGCGTCAATCTCGCGGTCGCCGCAGAATCGCTTTACTTTGGTGCCAAGAAACCCCTGCGTCACATCGACGATTTCAAGGGCATGAAATTGCGTGTCAACGCAACGCCGGCTGAACGCGCACGAATGGGTGCGCTGGGCGCAACCGCAGTGCCGATGGGCCTGCCGGAAATGATCACGTCGCTGCAGAATGGCGTGATCGACGGCACGATGAGCGGCATGTCGATCTACACCAACTTTAACCTGCAGAATGTCGGCAAAACGCTGCTCGAAACCCACGACACGCTGCTGATCTCTTTCGGCGGGCTGAGCAAAGCCTGGCTGGATAAGCTACCGCCTGACCTGAGCAAGATCATCGTCGAAGAGGCCCGCAAATTGCAGCCATGGGCGCGGCAAACCGCGATCGACGAAGTAGCAGCACTGCGCAAAGTATGGATCGAACAACGCGGCGGGGAGATCGTGACGTTGCCGGCGGCCGAGCAAGCTGAGCTTGAGAAACGTCTCAAGCCAATCGGTGCGGAAGTGACCAAGGGCGATCCTGCACTCAAAGCCTTCTACGAAAAGATCCAGACCGTCGCGAAAAAATACTAGCGATAGAGTGAATTGCCGGCGCGTGTCCAAGTGCGCGCCGGCAACTTGGGCCACCGACCTGGGCGATACGGTTCAGGCCCCGGCCGCAAAACGTCGTGCTGATTTCGGAGCCTGAGAACGGATGAGCGACGACCCCAAGCCATTAAAGGCTAAGCAAGTCGAAGAATTCATCTTCATCAAGATTCCACATGTTGCAGCGGGTATTTTGTTTTTCCTCGCTGCCGCCATCAACGTCATCAATGTGGTTGCCCGCTACGTGTTCTCGGACCCGATATTCTGGGCCGAAGAGATCCTCATTTTCCTGGTCATCTGGGCGGTATTCCTGGTTGCCGGCTCGATCACCTACCGCGGCGGCCATTTGAACATGGATCTCGTTTACTCGGGCATGAGTCCATTCTGGAAACGTATCGTCAACATAGCGATAGCGCTGACCCTCATCGTCTGCACGATCTATACGGCGATGCAGTCTTGGAAGGTGGTCATGCTGCACTATCGCAATCACGGCGTGACGGCCGGTACCGATATCCCGCTCGTCATTCCGCATACGGCTTTGTTGTTCGGGTTTAGTTTCATGGCCGTGGCAGCACTCCTGCGGATCCGATCGTACATTACCGGCAAGTTCGATTGACAGGGCAGCGCGATGTATTGGGTCATGGCTATCCTGCCCTTCGTACTGCTGCTGCTGGGATTTCCCATATTCCTCCTTTTGCTTGCCACGTCGCTGGTGATCCTGCTCGGTTTTTTCGATCTCCCGATGGCTGTTGTGCATCAGGATATCTTCAACAGCCTCAATAAATACGCCCTCCTCGCAGTGCCTTTTTTTATTTTTGCCGGCGACCTCATGTCGCGCGGTGGAATATCGGCCCGGCTTCTGCGGTGGGTTGCCTCCATGATTGGCGGCTTTCGCGCGCATATTCCCATGACCTCGCTCGGATTTGCAGCGCTCTTTGGTGCCATCTCCGGCGTGACCACCGCTGCCACCGCTGCAATCGGCACTCTGACATACCCGCGCATGCGCGAGGCAGGGTACAGCGAACGGTTTGCCTCGGCCCTGATCACGGCCGAGGGCGCTCTCGACAATCTCATACCGCCATCGATCGCAATGATCATTTACGGAATTGCGTCCGACACTTCCGTCATCCAGTTATTTGCCGCCGGAATAGGACCTGGGCTTCTGCTCGCTGGAATGTTCGGCGTCTATATCTATTATCACTCGTGGCGCGCCGGGATCATGGAAACCGGGAAGTTTTCGTTCCGAGAGTTCCTGATCGCCACCCGCGATGGCATCTGGGCGATCGGCGCTATCGGCATTATCTTCGGCGGCATCTATTCCGGTGTGTTTTCTCCGACCGAGGCCGCCGGCATTGCCAGCGTCTATGCAATCTTCGTGAGCTATTTTATCTACCGCGAAACAACCTTGCGCGAGATCTTCGAGACCGGCGCGCGGGCAATGTATCTGACGGGGCTCATTTTCATCATTGTATCGGTCGCCGGTCTCTATGCGTGGTTACTAACCATCAGTGGAATCGCGCAAGACACCGTATCGGTAATAACTGCGCTTCATTCCGAGCGTTGGGTGGTGCTGCTTGTCATCAACGCCTTTCTACTTTTCGTCGGCTGTTTTCTTGATCCGGCGTCAGCGCTGATCATGCTCACGCCTCTGCTCGCACCTGTAGCAGCGTCGCTCGGCATCGACCCGATCCATTTTGGCGTGATTGTCGTCATGAACCTGACCATCGGCACGTTCCACCCGCCATTCGGCCTCAATATCTTTGTCTGCCAGGCCTTGTTCAAGACGCCGTCGGCGACACTCTATGTCGGCCTCATTCCGTTCGTCGGAATCGCAATTCTGGCGCTGATGCTCGTAACCTATATCCCCGCCATATCGCTGTGGATCATGCACCTGCTCGCTTAGGTTAGCGTGCCGCCTCGTCAAGCAAGGTCGCACAGCGTTCATAGAGCGCTCATGACACCTCTGTGTGGGTCTCGAGCATGCCCGCAACATTGTTGAGCGCGCTGCGCAGATTGCCGAACATGGCGATGCCTTCGGCAGTGACTCTGGACTTGACCGCGTGACCGCGGGCGCCTGGCAGCCGTGGCGATGTGCCGCCTTCCATAGGTTTCGCCTGCCTTACCACATTGGCGATATGTGCAACGCGCGCACCGTAGCGTTCGCCTCCGGCGAAGCCTGCCGGATTGAGGACGAGGAAAAACTGACAGATATTGCTGGGCCGTTTGACCATGTTCTCGTAGATCACCTGAAATCCAGGCTCGCCGTCGGAAAGCGCGCTGCAAAGAATTTCGACCATCAGTGACAGCGCGTAGCCTTTCGGCCCGCCGATCGGGAGCAAGGAACCTTTGACCGCGACCGCAGGGTCGGTTGTAGGTCGGCCAGTTGGATCAAGCGCCCAGCCTTCCGGAATAGTTTTTTCCCCGGCCGCGAGCGCATGACGGATCCGCGACCGTGCCACCATCGCGGTCGCCATGTCGGCAATGATTGGATCGGCATCAGGAACCGGAAAAGCGACGCCTATCGGATTAGTACCGAGCAACCCTTCTGTCCCACCCGTCGGCGCAATCGCTGGCATGGCATTGGTGAAAGCAAGGCCGATCATGCCGCGCTCGGCCGCTCGGTCGGCGTAGTAACCGGCTGCGCCGAAATGGCTGCTGTTGCGCACCGCGACCGCGCCAAGTCCATATTCCCTCGCGATGTCGATCGCCATGTCCATTGCGCGCTGACTTGCGACAAGTCCCAGGCCGTGGTCGGCGTCGAACACCGCGCAGCAAGGCATTGCTCGTTGTGTAGAAAAGTCAGGACGCGCCTTGATGGTTCGGTCCAGCAATCCCCGCACGTACAGCGGCAGGTGCACGACGCCGTGCGAGTCGGAACCATGCAATTGCGCCCACAGGGCCACTTCCGCCGCGATGCCCGCGTCAGGCCGCGAAACGCCGCAATGTTCGAACACTTTCGATACGATCCGAGAAAGGCCCTCGGGCTTGACCCGATCGCCCCCGGCAATCGCCCGGAGTTCACCCGTTAGCATCGCGATGTCGTGCATGGAAATCGTCACTTTGGCATGGCGCCGGGAAAGAAGTGCTCGGCGTTACGATGGAAGACCTTTTCGTAAACTTCTTCGGTGTAACCGAGCGTCCGCCAGTCATCGACCAGCCGCTCCAGAGTCAGTGTCGGCCAGTCCCACCCGAACATCACACGGTCCTGCAGACGCCAGCCAATCTCCTTTTTCAACGCAGGAGTGAAGTATTTCGGCGACCAGCCATGCACTTCGTAATGGACATTGGCCTTGTGCAGCAGCACCGCAATCATGTCGTCCTGCCATGGCCAGGCCGGTCGGCCGGCGAGAATCTTCAGCTCGGGAAAGCGCGCCGCGACCCGATCGACGTGTCGGGGGTGCCCGTCCTCAAGCAGGATACCTTTACCGCCGGGCATTCCCTGCCCAATTCCGGTCAAACCGGTCATCAGGAGCACGGGCGCGCCGGCATCGATCGACAATTTGTAGAAAGGATCCCATATCGGGTCACTGGCCGGATAGCCGAGACTGTTCTGGCTTTGGCAGAAGCCGAGAAAGCCGGATTTCTTCGCCGAGAGCCTCGCGTATTCCTTCAGCCAGAACTCCTTCATTGCGGGATTGATGGCAAGCCAGTTGCCGTAGACGATGTCCGTGTTCTTGCGCGCGAAATCGGTAGCATAGTCATTAGACGCTCGAATTTCATCCTCGTCCGTCATCCGCCAGGTTCTGTAGATGTCCAGGATGGTACGGACATGACGCGTGCGAAATCCGTCCGCCATCTGCTCCTCGGTTTCGAAGGTTCGCTTTCGTTTGAATACCCGCTGCGCCTGCTCATAATCTTCCTGCGAGGCGTGATGCAGGCCGGCCTTCGTGGAAAAATGCGAGTGGCAATCAAAATAGCGCATGAAGCCTGTCACTTTTTCTCGTAACGACGGTCGAGGATGCGCTTTGGCTTGCCTTCACGTCCGCGGTTCGACCACTCGATCAAGGCATCCTCCGGGACCAATTCGACATTGAGCCGCAGGCCCAGATCGGAATGTAACCGCTTTTCGATGTGGTCCTTGAGCCCATCCCATCGGGGAGCATCGTCGCGGACCTCGACTTTGACCGTCATTTCATCGCGCACTACGCCGTCGCTGACATTGCGGTCCGCAATGCACAACCACTCGCCGGTCGTGCGAGTGTCGCTTTTGATCGCAGGCAGGCACGCCTGAGGCCAGATGCTGACCCCACGGATCCGCACCATGGTGTCACTCCGGCCGAGCATCTTTTGCATGCGGCGGAAGCAGCTCCCGCACTCGCAACGCTCGACAGAAACAATCCGGGTCAGATCCCGCAGATTGAAGCGGATCATTGGTTGCTGGCGGCGGTGCAAAATCGTGCAAACCATGTTGCCGATTACACCGTTAGCGACCGGCTTATTGTCTTCCACGCCGACTACTTCGAAATAGGTGCTGTCTTCGTGGAAATGCATGCCGGATTTGTGCCGGCATTCAAAAGCGCCCATGCCCATCTCGTGGGTGCCATACATGTCAAAAACATCGCAACCCCACAGATCCTCGAGCTGATTGCGGAAGGCATTGTCTGTGTCGGGACCTAAACCGCAACCGAGAAATTTGGTCTTGAGATTGCGCACGTCGAATTTCAATTCGTCGCGCGCGACCTTGGCAAGTTGTGTTGCGTATTCCGGGCGGACATACCAGACATTTGTCCCCCACTCTTGGGCAATTTCGATTTGTCGCCGCGATGACGTCACCGCCCCGGTGCCGGTGGTGATCGGCAACGCTCCCAGATAATCGTGGCAAGCCTTGTAGCAACACCATCCGGCATTGCCGAGCGAACATGTATGGGGAATTTGAACACGATCGCCGGGGCGGACGCCGCAGATATACAGGACCCGCGCATGCGTGAGCCCATTGAGTTCCCACTCCTGCGGACCGTAGAGCGTCGGTCGCGGCTTTCCCGTGGTGCCGCCGCTCGTCTGCAGTTTCATCGGCGTCGTTTGCATGCGTTTGGTGACGTCGCCGTTGATCAATCCGAAGGGCGAGTTCTCTTCCTGGTCTTTCTTGATATCTCCGGAATCAAAAGTCGGAAGCTTGACTATATCGTCGATGCCCTTGATGTCGCCCGGCTCCAGTCCCTCCGCTGTCCAACGCCGCTTATAGAATTCGTTCTGCCAGCCGACCTTCATCAGCTCGAGGAATTGTTCGTTCTGGAACGCTCGAATTTCGTCAGCCGACCATTTCCAGCGTGTGTTTGCGAACACGTCCGGGACGGGATAGCGCTGATATAAGGCTTCCCAGTCAATCGATCGGTGGTAGATGGGCAGCGAGCTCTCGGTGAGCGGGCGCTCCATGACCGACATTACAATCTCCGTTGTAAATCCTGCGCTGACGATCGCGGACGGCACTTCATTGCAAGCAGGGGTTAGACCTCAGGTCTTGTAATCCGGCGCGTCACGATCAAGCTTTCGCAACAACGCCCGCCACGTCATCTGGTTGAACGGTGCGCTACCGTCCGTGATGATCCTCGCTTGGCCGATGGTGGCCTCCAGAACGTGTTGCGGCGGCACGTAGGCTTTGACGCCTTCTGCGATTGACCGGATCTGTGTTTCACAGGCACGGATGACCAGAAAGGCCAGCATATAGGCTTCGTGCACAGAATGGCCCCACAACACGAATCCATGGCCACGTTGAAGGACGATCTGTTTGTCGCCGAAATTTCTCGCGAGACGCTGGCCCTCTTCGTCAGTGGAGAGAAGGCCCTCGTAGTCATGATAGCCGATCGGTCCGAGCCACATCGCGTATTGGTTCCCAGGGACCAGCCCCTGCTCCTGCATGGCTGCGGCAGTTGCGTATTTCGTGTGCAGGTGCATGACACACTGCGCCTGCGGGAACGCGTCATAAATACCTTTATGAAATGGAAACGCGAATTTATGCGGCAACTCGTCACTTGGCTCGACGTGGTTGCAGTGCTCGTCAAGCTTATGCAGGTTGGAAGCGGTGACTTCCTCAAACAGGATTGCCGCCGGGTGCATCAAAAACTGGTTTGGATGGCCTGGAACTCGCGCCGACAAATGGGCAAACAAGAGTTCATCCCACTCTTGTAGCGCAGCGAGCCGAAATGCGGCAGCGAGATCGACACGAACTTTCCATTCGTTCGGGTCCATGGCCGACTTGCGCGCACGTAGTGCGCTCGCAGGGGCCTGCATGACGTCTCTCCCCCATTTCTTGGTGCTTGGGCAAATTATGTCTGCAGGAGGCAGGGTTGTCCATCGGCGCAGTGTAGCTCTCTGCGACGGGTGCCGTGGGCAGGCATCGCCTTGCAACCGCTACGCGGTAAGCCGCGCAAACGCGCGTCAGTGAGGCCGATGGCGCTTCACCGCGTCGGGATTTGTGAAATCGGCGCCCATATAAATGCCGCGCTCCCATTTTCTTTTCAGCGGATCGGACACCTTCAGAGTCATTTTCCCGACGCGCTGAATTTCAATATCTACAGTTTCGCCGTCCTGGAGCGCACCCAGGCCTTCATGATTGGTCCCGCAGGCGATGAGATCACCTGAATTCATCGTCATTACAGTGGTTGCAAATTCCACCAGTTCGGGAACGCGATGCTCCATATCGTCGGTATTGTAATTGTGACGGAGCTGCCCGTCGTTCCAGAAGCGGACAATAAGATCATTGGGATCGTTCACTTCGTCAGCGGTGGCAATGCAAGGGCCAAGAGGAGCAAATGTGTCAAATGACTTGCCGAGCCAGCTCGTGTGCGGGTTCGCCGGCCACGTTCGACGGCCCTGTTCGCGGGCGGACACATCGATCATCGCCGTATATCCGAATACGGCCTTCTTCCAGTCCCTGGCCTTTACCATCTTGGCGGGCCCCTTGATCACCAAGGCAAGCTCCGCCTCGTGCATGAACATCCATGGGACGGTGTATTCGGGTAACACGATCGTGTCGCCCGGCCCGATTACCGCGTCCGGATTCTTCATGAACATATTAAGGGGGCGGGCTTCGCGTTGCGCGTGCTCCCAATAGTTTGCAATGCACGCAAGTATCTTTCCGGGCCGAGGCAACGGCGGCAGCAAGCGAATTTTCTCCATTGGAAAGGCGGGGCCTTCCTTTGCGAGCCTTTCGAGCGCCGGGCGCAACCGGTCGAACTCATCGATGATTCCCTGCATCACCAGTTGCGGTGTGTGGTTCTTCCGTACAGCGCTGGAAAGGTCGACCGCCCCGCGGTCAGTCAGAGCGCCCGGAGTGGACTCCCCGGTTTGTGATGTCTGGAAAAGAACAAGCTTCACAGTTTTCCCCTTTTGTTTTCGACAATACAGCATATTGTGGGCGGGGCGGCCAATCGAAGAGAGCGCCTGGCGGATCTGCAATGAGATTGCGCTGGCTTACCCTTCAGGCAATGCTTTGAATTGCCAAACCAGAGCGCACGATGACCAGCACCACGTCCTCAACGATCCGTCGCCCACGCCGCGCGCCGCCCCGCATTGACGAAACGAAGGTGTCACAGGCGTTACAGGACCTGTTCGCCGGGTGGCGGATCGCGCTCAAGGAACCATTCAGGGGAATTACGGCAACAGGAGAGAGTCGAACGCGGGCTGTTTCCGATGCGCAAATCCGGCGCAACCGCTCAACCGCTGATCGACGCCGCAAGTGCGTTTCTGGCTTCGCTCGACCAGGCACAGAGAGAAGCCGTGCTCTACGACGTCGCCGACGAGGCATGGCGCGTCTTGGAGCAATATCCACCGCAATCTGATGCGCCATGGCCTTTGCCTGGCCGAATTGACCGACCGCCAGCGAGAACTTGCCTATGGACTATTGCAGGCAGGTACCGGTGCGCGCGCCTATGAAACCGCGCGCAATGCCATGAAGCTCAATGAGCATCTCGCCGAACTCACCGGACTTCCCGAAGAATTCGGCGAGCATTTCTACTGGCTCAGTATTTTCGGTGAACCGTCAGCGAACACGCCATGGGGCTGGCAAGTCGACGGCCATCACTGCAACATCAATTGCTTCGTCCTGGGTAATCAGATCGTGCTCACGCCGATGCTGCTGGGATCGGAGCCCGTCCTCGCAGAGTCCGGCATCTACAAGGGCACGACCGTTCTTCGGGACGAAGAAGCCAGAGGCTGGGAATTCATGAACGCGTTGACGCCCGCACAGCGCGCCACAGCAATGATCGGCATGGATTTGCCCTTCGACGGTTTTGCATCGGGGTTTAAGGATAACATCGTCGTTCCGTACCGGGGACTATCATTCGCTGAAATGAATTCGACGCAGCAGGATCGAGTTCATCGATCTGATCGCGCTATATACGGACCGGCTTCCGCCCGGCCATGCGGAAGCTCGACTGGACGAAGCTCGCCGATATCTTGATCGCACCATTTTTGCATGGATTGGACAGTTCGACCCGATCAGCCCTTTCTACTATCGCATCTACAGTCCGATCATATTCATCGAATTTTATCACCAGCCGGGTGTTGCGCTTCCGAACACCGGTTACAATCGCCGGCATGCGCACGCGCTCGTGCGCACGCCCAATGGAAACGACTACGGCCGCGAACTACTTCGCGCGTATCGCTCACTCTAGGCAGCGCAACTTTGTTGAGACGTTTGTTTATTCCCAGGGAAATTCGATCGGCAGGAGTGGTCCACCCATCGTCCGGCATTCGCGCTGGCAATAGCGGTCACATTTATCGGTTAACTTGAGACAACGCCCTTGTGAGTTGACTCTGAGGCAGCCCGCCATCCCCCACGCGCAGTATGACGCCGCATTCACTCCAACAGCGTCCGGATGCCCATACCGACGCCGCACGCACACTGCGCGCATACGGCAGATCCCGGCTGTGATTGTTATAGCGCCATGGGACGACCCTGGTGTCGCCAGCGCCGGCTGGGCCGATGCAAATCAAAATGCCGGCGAAAAACAGCCCAATCACGATGAGGGAACGATTCATGTCCAATCCGTTGCCGAATCATACGATAGCCCTACCCGCGACCCTTCGCCAACCATGTCGCGCCCGGTTGTGAGAACTTCCGCATCCGGAGGCCCCTTGCTATTGTGACAAGAGAAAACATGTAATTCCAAGGGGCGCGCGGAGGATCCTGGCATTGAGTACCGTCGCAGAACAACAATCCAGTCACGACAATAACCCCGCCCAGAAATTCGGCACGGCCGGATTGAAACCACTTGAGCGGCCGAGCTTCGTGACTCGCTTCTTTATGCGTATCGTCGCATTGGCCGAGAAGCTCAATCTCGCCCAAAGCAAGGTCGGCAATCCGCCGATTTACAATAATGCGGTCTTTCCGTGGACCCGGTCGATCGAGCGCGAATGGCGCGCGATCCGCAGCGAACTTGACCAGGTGCTCACACGCAAGGACGAGCTGCCCGGCTTCCATGAACTTGCCGCCGATGTGTCCACCATCAGCACCGATCGAGGGTGGAAGACCTACCTTCTCGCGGGCTATGGATTCCGCTCCGAGAATAATATCAAGCGGTGTCCGGAAACCTGGCGCATTTGCCAAAATATCCCTGGGCTAATTACGGTTATGTTTTCGATCCTCGAGCCCGGTAAGCATCTGCCCCCGCATCGCGGTCCATATAATGGTGTGCTCCGCCTGCATCTCGGCTTGATCATCCCCAGCCCGCGCGAGCAACTCGGCATTCGTGTCGAGAACGAGCTCTATCGATGGCAAGAGGGCAAAGCGGTCGTTTTCGACGATGCCTACGAGCACGAAGCCTGGAATCGGACGGCGCATACCCGCGTCGTCCTGTTTGTCGATTTCCGCAAGCCGCTGCGGTTCCCTGCCAATCTGATCAATTGGCTTTTGCTGCATCTCGCGATGTTCACCCCCTTCATTCGCGAAGGCATGGATAACCAGAAGGCCTGGGAAAAGAAGTTCTACGCAGAGGCTGAAGCCTTGCGTAATGCTTGATTAGACCCTCATTCCCGGCGTGATTGGCGTTGGCGCGCAAATTTCTCTCGAAACACAGCGATTTGCCGCCCTTGATCTTGCCGCCATTCGCAGCTAGCCCGTGCCCCAATGAAAGATGATGTCCGCAAAGCCGACGACGTCGCGCCCAAGGTCAGCTTTGTTTCGCTCGGCTGCCCGAAGGCGCTTGTCGACAGCGAACGCATCGTCACGCGCTTGCGCGCAGAGGGCTACGAGCTCTCGCGCAAGCATCAGGGCGCCGATCTTGTCATTGTCAACACCTGCGGGTTCCTCGACTCGGCCAAAGCTGAATCTCTCGCCGCGATCGGGAGTGCGCTGAAGGAAAACGGCAAGGTGATCGTCACGGGATGCATGGGCGCCGAACCTGAAAGCATTTCTTCTGCCTACCCCGACGTCCTGGCAATCACCGGTCCCCAGCAATACGAAAGCGTGGTTCAGGCCGTGCACAAGGCGCTGCCGCCGAAGCATGATCCATTCCTGGACCTCGTCCCGCCCGAAGGCATCAAGCTGACGCCCAGGCACTATGCCTATCTGAAGATTTCAGAAGGCTGCAACAATCGCTGTACCTTCTGCATCATTCCGAGGTTGCGCGGCGATCTTGTCTCGCGCCCGGCAGCCGACGTTCTGCGCGAAGCCGAGAAACTCGTGGCCGCAGGCGTCAAGGAGTTGCTCGTAATCTCGCAGGATACCTCCGCCTACGGTCTCGATATCAAATATGCGGGCAGCCAATGGCGCGGCAAGGAAGTGCGCGCGAAATTCGTCGACCTTGCCAGCGCGTTAGGCGAACTGGGCATCTGGATTCGGTTACACTACGTCTACCCTTATCCCCACGTCGACGACGTAATTCCGCTGATGACGGACCGAAAAGTATTGCCCTACCTCGATATCCCGTTTCAGCACGCCTCCCCTGACGTTCTCAAGCGCATGCGCCGTCCTGCTGCGCAGGAAAAAACATTGGAACGGATCGCGCGCTGGCGCGAGCAGTGCCCAGACCTCACATTGCGCTCGACCTTCATCGTCGGATTTCCCGGCGAGACCGACGCCGACTTTGAAATGTTGCTTGAGTGGCTGGAGCAAGCTTCGCTTGATCGTGTCGGCTGCTTCAAATACGAGCCGGTCGACGGCGCCGCCGCTAATGGCACGGCGGAAGCGGTGCCTGACGATATCAAGGATCAGCGCTGGCATCGTTTCATGCAGACACAACAAAAGATCTCGGCGCGACGGCTCAAGCGCAACATTGGAACACGACAGAAGGTCATCATCGACGAAATAGGACCCTCAGTCGCCAAAGGGCGCTCGATGGCGGACGCACCCGAGATCGATGGAGCCGTATATGTTGTAAGCCGTCGCCCGCTGCGAGTGGGGGAAATTGCGACGGTCAAAATCGAGCGGGCTGATCAATACGATCTGCACGGCACTGCGGTTGGTTTCTAATTTTTCACTATATTTATCGGCAGCCTAATTTGCCTACGATTCGGCAGACTGCACCGGTTAGCGAACTGAGCTCGTCCTCCGTAATTGTGAATGCCGGTGTCAGGTAGACGACGTTTTCAATCGGCCGGACAAATACGCCTTCGTTGATAAATTGAAGTCGCAGCGCATTGAGATCGTCGATACGATCCAATTCGACGACACCGATTGCCCCTTTTACGCGCACGTCCTTGACACGCTGGCAATTCCCGGCAGGGCGCCAGACCTCTGTCGAGCGCCGCCGCGACTTCTCGCACTTGATGCACCCGCGGCTCCTGTTCGAATAGATCGAGGGAAGCATTTGCTGCTGCGCAGGCGAGGGCGTTTGCCATGTAAGTCGGCCCGTGCATCAACGCCTTTTTCGGATCGTCCGACCAAAATGCGTCGAAGATCTTGCGCGTGGCAACAGTCGCCGCGAGTGGCAGCGTGCCGCCCGTCAGAGCCTTCGACAGCATGATGATGTCGGGGGACACCTCGGCTTCCTCGCACGCAAACATCATTCCAGTCCGGCCAAACCCGGTAAATATCTCGTCGAAAATCAACAGCGTATTATGCCGATCGGCCAGAGTGCGAAGCCGCCGAAGAATGCGTCGCATCATGAAATCTCATCCCGCCGGCACCCTGCACCAGCGGCTCAACGATGATCCCGGCGATCGTACCGCCATGCTTATCAAGGAGATCCTCAAACGCCGAGATTGCACGCGGTCCGTCCGGCAATGCCGCGACGTGCTGTGCCGCTAGGACACCTTGGAATGCCGCATGCATTCCGCCTTCCGTATCGGTGACCGCCATCGCACCGGCGGTATCTCCGTGATACCCGTTTTTGAACGCGACAAACCTGTTTTTTCCATGCACGCCGCTGTTCGCCCAGTACTGCGCCGCCATCTTGAGGGCCACTTCGACCGCTACCGATCCGGAATCGGAATAGAACACGCGCTCCAGATTGCCGGGGAGCATTCGGGCAAGCCGCTGCGCAAGCCGCAACGCCTGTTCATGAACAAGGCCGCCGAACATGACGTGGGGCATCGCGGCAAGCTGGGCTTCGACTGCCTGTTTGATAAACGAGTGATTGTATCCGTGGCATGCAGTCCACCAGCTGGCAATCCCGTCAATCAGTTCACGGCCATCGGCCAGCTCAATTCTGGCACCCTCCGTGCGCACGACTGGAAGCGGCAGAGGAACCGTCTTCATCTGCGCATAGGGCAGCCAGACGTGATCGAAGCCAGCCGCGAACCAGGCTGGCATCGGCATTGTTTTTGCTGAATTCGTGCGGCATTGACGCTTCCCTGCCCCAATCGTGCTAAGCATCTGGTTCGCGGCATGGCAAGGTCACTGATGCACTCGCTTGATAGTTTCGCGCAAGACAAACTCGACGATCTTAAGCGGCGGCGGCTCTACCGCTCGCTGAGCGAGACGCTGCGGGAAGACGGCATCTGGGTCGAACGAGACGGGCGTCAGCTTCTCTCGTTCTCATGCAATGACTACCTTAACTTGACCCAGCACCCGGCGATCAAGCGAGCAGCGGTTGCCGCGATTGAGGAATTCGGCGCAGGATCGGGCGCCTCCCGGCTCGTAACCGGCAATCATCCGCTCTATGCCAAGCTTGAGGCACGCCTTGCGCATTTCGAAATCAACCGAAGCTGCTTGCGTGTTTGGCTCCGGCTACCTAACCAATACCGGCGTCATCCCGGTTCTGGTCGGCGGCGACGGCCTCGTATTGGTCGACGAACTTTCCCACGCTTGTATTTATGCGGGCGCGCAATTGTCGCGCGGAACAATGATGATCTTCCGCCACAATGACATCGATCACGCGAACGAGCTCCTGGAAAGACATCGCTCACAACATCGTCATGCCTTAATCGTGACGGACGGCGTTTTTTCAATGGATGGGGACCTGGCGCCGCTCGATGAATTACTCACCCTCGCTCAGCGCTACGACGCCTGGCTTATGTCGGACGACGCCCACGGCATCGGCGTGGTCGGCGGTGGACGCGGTTCGAGTTTCTCGGCCAATGCGCATATTCCCGTTCCTCTGCAGATGGGCACGCTTTCGAAGGCAATCGGGTCATATGGCGGCTATCTTTGCGCCTCCGCGCCCGTGGTTGAATTGATGCGCAATCGCGCACGCACACTGATTTATTCGACAGGCCTGCCGCCGGCCTCTGTCGCCGCTGCGATTGCGGCGCTCGATCTCATTGAACGAGAGCCTGCCTACGCCGCACTGCCGGTTGAAAAGGCTAAGGCGTTCGCAAGGCGGGCGGGCCTTCCACCGGCGCAAAGTCCGATTGTACCAATCGTGATCGGCGACGAAGAAGGCGCCCTGGCTGCCTCACGTCTGCTCGAAAGCGAGGGTTACCTCGTGGTGGCAATTCGGCCCCCGACCGTCCCAGCCGGGGACCGCCCGCCTTCGCCTGACGTTCACGGCCCAGCACCCCGACGACAAAATCGCGAATTTGGCGGATTTCGTCCGCGACAAAATATTGAGCTGAACTTGTGTCTGCCTATTTCGTCACCTCGACCGGCACCGATATCGGCAAGACCTTCGTCACAGCCGGCCTCATTCGTTATTTGCGGGAATCCAATCAGCCAGTCGCCGCGCTCAAACCCGTAGTAAGCGGATATGATTCATCGGTGGTGGAAACCAGCGACCCGGCAGTTTTGCTGACGGCGCTTGGCCGCCCCGTCACAGCCGCCGAAGTCGAGCCGGATTGCGCCGTGGCGCTTTCGCGCGCCGGTGTCGCCCGATCTGGCGGCCGCGCGTGAAGGCCGCAACATTGATTTTGACGAGCTGATCGCGTTCAGCCGTGCCGCGATCAATGCAGCGATGGGGCCACTCTTTATAGAAGGTGTGGGTGGCATTATGGTTCCGCTCGATGGCAAACGCACCGTGCTCGACTGGATGACGGTACTCGATATTCCGCTCGTGCTTGTGGTCGGCGGCTATCTTGGCACTATCAGCCATACTTTGACCGCACTCGACGTTCTGGCGCAACGCAAACTTACGGTCGCCGCGATCGTTGTGAGTGAGGGCGATCGCGATACGGTCGAACTCGACGAGACGGTTGCCAGCATCGCGCGCTTTGCCGGACCCGCCGGGGTGGTCGGCCTGCCGCGCCTTCCCGCCGGCATCAAGCATCATCCTGCCATTATGCGGATTGCGGCGTTGCTGTGAACACGACCAGACGCGTCAGGTCAACTGCTCAGGCTCAAAAACGTTTCGACCATACCCTCCAGATTGACGATGGCGTGAAGCACCATCGTCAAAATGGTTGAGCCGGTCGCCCACCGGGTCCAGCCGAATAGCACGCCGAAGGCGAACACCTGACCGATGAGAAACCAATCGTATTGGACGTGAATGATGGCAAAAAGTGCCGCGGTCACCAGGATCGCCGCCCATGCCGAACGCGGCGAGCGCAGCCAACCGCGCATGAGAAACCCGCGAAACAGGGTTTCTTCGCTGATTGGAACGAGAACCGCTATGGCGACAAGCAACAGCGGCAGCAGGCTCACGTTCTTTGCAGACTGATAGATGTCCGATTGAAAGCGGTCGACGACATTTCGTCCGGCCAGCCAGCTCACAGCATCGCCGGCCGCGATCATCAGCCGCCAGTACCACTATGCTGAATACAAGCTCGCCCCTGCTTGGCAATTTGTACCCGAGGTATTCGGCCACATTGCCTTTAGCGCTGGCAGCAAGCGCAAGCATCGCAACCTGAACCGGAGCTGACACGGCGATGAATAACATGATTGCCCCGCCGTGCTGGGCCATCGTCGCGATGTTACGGATTTCAAGCCCATACCACGCAATCAGTGCGGCAACACCGGATAGCTGGCTAATCACCAACGCGATCGCGCCAAGCGCCAGGGTCGCAAAAATGCCCCATGGCTTTGCATCGACTGTCATTGCAATTCCTTCACCCATCGGCCGAGCGTACGGCGTTCGGTGTCGGTCATGCCGGTCTGATTGCCGAGCGGCATCGCTTTGCTTTGAACGGCCTGCGCATAGACTGCCATCGCATTTTTTCTGATATCTGCGACAGTCTCCAGCGTAATGTTTTTCGGTGCGTCCTGAACGCTTTCGTGCGTGGGCCTCACGGCGTGGCACATCACGCAATGCTTTTGAACGATTGCCAAAACCTCAAAATCCGCGGTACCACCCGCATGCGCGAGCGGCGCGGCGGCGCAAAGCATAATAATCGCCACCGCGCGCGCTGACATGTCGCAAGCTGCTAAGGCACAAGAATGGACGAGCCAGTCGTGTCACGGCCTTCCATTTCCTTGTGCGCTTTGGGGGCATCCTTGAGCGAGTACTTCTGATTGATCGGAATCTTCACCGCGCCGGAACCGACAACCTTGAACAGATCGGCCGCGGTGGCGATCAGGTCGTCACGTTTGGCGACATAGTGATTGAGGGTTGGCCGTGTAGCGAACAACGAGCCTTTGGTCTGCAGGATATTGATATTGAACGCGTCGATCTGGCCCGAAGCGCTGCCAAAGCTCACGAAATAACCGAGCGGGCGAAGGCAATCGAGCGAACCCGGGAATGTCGTCTTGCCAATACCGTCATAGACCACATCGCAAAGCTTGCCGCTGGTGATCTCTTTCACCTTCGCGACAAAATCCTCATCGCGGTAAAGAATCGTGTGGTGACATCCATTCTTCTTGGCCAGTTCGGCCTTCTCTTTGGTGCCGACCGTACCGATGACGGTAGCGCCGAGATGATTTGCCCATTGGCACGCGATCAACCCTACGCCGCCCGCCGCCGCATGAATCAGGCAGATGGTGCCCTTGCCGACTTTATAGGTTCGGTTGAGCAGGTACTGCACTGTCATGCCCTTGAGCATCATGCCGGCCGCCTGATCATAGGAAATGTTATCAGGCAGCTTTACCGCACGATCGGCCGGGACAAGGCGCTCCGCGGCATAGCCTCCAAGCGGGCCGACAAAGGCGACACGATCGCCTACTTTGATATCGGTGACGCCAGGGCCAACTGCGACTACTTCGCCGGCACTTTCATTGCCGGCGATGAACGGCAGCCCGACCGGCGAGGGATACATGCCCATCCGAAAATAGGCATCGATGAAATTGACGCCACAGGCATGTTGTTTGAGCTTGATTTGGCCCTGGCCAGGTGCAGCGATTTGTACGTCCTCGTAGGTCAAGGCTTCGGGACCGCCGGGTTTGTGAACGCGCACTGCCGCGACCATGTTTCACTCCTAAATTACGCTGGTTGTGTGGGGTGGACTTCGCCCGCGATAATAGGCGGCAAAACGCCGAGCGCAAGGCGGGTCAGCGTGCGCCGGACACGCGCAGATTCGCGCCATTGATGTAAGAGGCAGCATCCGATAGCAGGAACATGACAGCTTCGGCCACCTCATCCGCCTGCCCCGCTCTGCCCATCGGCAGCATGGGCGTGACGCGCTCTACGCGCCCTGGCGGCTGAATATCGGTATCAATGACGCCTGGTGTTACCGCATTGACGCGCATCCCCTCCTTCGCGATCTCCCGGGACACCCCGATAACCATCGAATCGACGCCTGCTTTGGCAGCCGCATACCAGACACATTCATTTGCTCCACCGAGGGGAGCCGCCATCGACGAAAGCATCACAACAGCGCCGCCCTTGCCCCCGTGTCTTGTCGACATGCGCCGCACGCATGCACGCAGGCACAGAAGCGCGCCGAAGGTATCGACATCCAGCACTTCGCGCATCGTTGCCGCGCTCGCATCGTCCAGACGGGAATTTTCACCGATAATCCCAGAGCTGTGAACAAAGTGGGTCAGCGAGCCGAATGTATCGCTGGCGGTATCAAATACGCGTTCAATATCATTTTCGATCGCCATGTTGCCCTGAATGGATATGGCCTTGCCGCCGCTCTTTTCGACGGCCTTGACGACGCCTGCCGCCGCATTCGCGTTGGTTTTGTAATTTATTGCGACATCATAACCCCGCGCGCCCGCCAGTTTTGCAGTGGCAGCTCCGATGCCGCGGCTGCCGCCGGCAATCAATAGAACCGGTCGAGACATTAGCTGCTCCTGATATTCAAACGTTGATGGAACACGATCAGGCGGGGGTCCGCAATAATCCGACCACGAAAAAATAAACCGCGATCAGGCAGAGCGGCACGGTGACGTAGACGTCTGGGGAAAGATCCTGAATCACTGCAACAAAAGCGAGCACCGCCCAAAGAACTAAAAGTCCAATATTGAATGCACGCCAATGCTGCACGCGCAGTGGGTGGAGAAACTTGATTGAAACAAAACTCAAGCCCGCCAACACCACAACGCCGGCCGCGGCCGCCCATTCCGGAGGCTCGATGAGATAAAGATAGAATGCCGCTAAATTCCATACCGCAGGAAACCCGCGAAAATAATTGTCTTTCGTCTTCATCTCCCGATCCGAGAAATAAAGAGCCCCGCTGATAACCACGACAACACCGGCAGGTATTGCCAGAAATTGCGGCAGCAACCCGCTTGCGGCAATCGCATAGGCCGGAACAAACACATAGGTGGTGAAATCGACGACCAGATCGAGCGTCTCTCCGGACCAGCGCGGCAGCACATCTTTGACGTTGAAGGCGCGCGCGATCGGCCCGTCGGCGCCGTCGACAACCAGCGCCAAGCCCAGGCAAAGAAACATCGCCGCCCAATGCCCGCCCGTTGCCAGGATCAGCGCCAGCAGGCCCAGCGCCGCACCGGTTGCGGTAAAGACGTGAATCGTGAAAGCGCGGACGCGCTCAAACCCATCCACTTAGCTGTTGCCCCAGTCGAGTTTGACAATTTCGGCAGACCGTCCCGCCAAATTCCAGTTCCGGCCAAATCCGCGGAAGCGTGATTTTTCCGCACGCGAAACAATAACATCCGGCCCGATCCAATATTCGCTATTGCGGATGACGACGTTCTGGCCGGCCTCCTTGCCGCGCACCGGCGTAATTGCTCCGTCGACGTATTTCTCAATGCGTATGATTCTGGTCTCGCCCTTCGTTTCATAGGTAATCGGTACCTGTCGAACACCGAGGAACTGCCCTACCAAGATTGAGAGCAAATGCGTGGTGCCGCCGACCCTCCCGGTAAAAATGCGAGTCAACCCTTTGACCGCATGGACCGATGCCTTGTCGTCAACGAATAATGCGGCAGTCCAGTTGCCGCGCGCCATAATTCCCGGCAGGTCCATCATCAGCCCGACCTTGATGCCGGACAGGTCGACAGCATCAAAATGCCCGTCATCGATTCGGATCCCGGCCCAGGTCTGGCAACGGTCTTCGGTCGGAGGATGTTCTCCAAGCGATAATACGCACGGGCAGAAGACCGTGCAGCTGCAGGATAGCGCCATCTCACCTTTCAGATTCCAGCTTTCCGACAAACCTTCGCTCCCGTTGTCTTTCTATCGCGCTCACCGCGCTTTGGCAGGCCAATGCGCCGCAAACGCCGCCAGTATAATGCCCGCTCCGACAACAATCAGTACCGCACCAACGGCATTAGTGAAGCGTCGTCCCGTCAGCATTTTCTCGACAGTCATCGTTACGGCAAGCGCCGCCATCCAGACTGCGCTCATCACGCCGACCGCCAACATAACGAGCATCATCGCCCAGCAACAACCGAGGCAATAAAATCCTTGTTTTACTCCGAGACGGAATACGCCGCGCGTCGTCGTAGCCCAATTTGTAAAAAAGAACGTGAGCGGTTGCCGGCATCGCGTAAGACAAGCATGCTTGAGCGCGGAAAACTGATAAATACCGGCGCCGATAAAGACTGCGCCTGAGTACAGGCCACTCACCGAGGTCATGTCGGGGGCAATCAGCGCGGCTTGCGCGATCGCAATTTGAACGACGGTCGCGAGAAGGGCAAAACCAAGCCATACGCCGGCGTACCCACCGGCGAGAACCAGCGGCGAAATAATCCGCTCGCCCTTGCGCCCCGCCGTATCGGCAACGCCGGCATAGGTCAAAATCATTGGTGCGGCGCTGGGCAGCATCATTGCTAGCGTCATGGCCGACCACATCGAGGCGATAAGCACTATGCCGCGCGCACTCCATGATCCATCCGGCAGTGGACGGCATAAGGCTTGTATAAGGCTTCCCCCGAACCCAACGGACGAACTCGCCCGAATATGCCACCAGCAATGCGAGGTAGAACCACCCGAGACCGGCGAGCGCGATCACGCAGGCAGCCGCTATCGCTTTTGGACGCCCGAATACCTTGGCAAGACCTGCTGCGGCGGACGGCAAATGATCGAAATTGTGGCCTGCGCTGTGGGTCATGTCGGCCTTCTGCATAGCGCATTGTAGGTAGTGGCGGTACCGCAAGTCTCGGGCCTAGTTTCCGCGGAAGGCCTTTGCGTGGTAGTGCGGTTAATCTCGAACCTCGGCAAATGCCTGTATGATCGACAAATATAACCAAAGTCCGCCGGCAATCGTTATCGGTGGCGGCCCTGCCGGATTGACCGCGGCAATCGCGCTCGCCGGAAGCGGCATCGCCACGGCCCTCGCAAGTAAACGATCAGCCAAGACCGACAACCGCACAACCGCCTTGCTCGCCGGTTCCGTAACTGCGCTCAAGACGCTCGGCGTGTGGGAATTGTGCGCGGATCAGGCCGCGCCGCTACGGACTATGCGCTTGATAGATGACACCGGCCGTCTTTGGCGCGCGCCGGAAGTAAAATTTGCTGCCAATGAAATCGGCCTGGATGCGTTTGGCTACAACATTGAAAATCACCATCTTGTCAGCGCGCTTGAGCAAAAAGCCCGTAACCTGCCCTTGCTGCAGCTCATCGACGAGAACGCAGACAACGTAACCGCGGGGCCGGACGAAGTGACGACGATCTTCAGCAGTGGCCGGTCTCTCCGCGCGGCACTGGCAATCGGCGCAGATGGCCGTAACTCTATTTGCCGAGCCGCCGCTGGAATAGGCATCGACGAGTACAGCTACCCTCAGGTTGCGTTGACGGTCTGCTTGCGCCATTCCCGGCCGCACGGCGACATCTCGACTGAATTTCACACCTCCAGCGGACCATTCACGCTGGTGCCGCTGCCGAACAATCGGTCAAGCCTGGTCTGGGTACTCGATCCAGCTCTCGCCGAAGAAATTGCTGTTCTTTCCGATGCCGCGCTGGCCACAAAAATTGAACATGCGTCGCATTCGATCCTTGGAAAGATCGAGCTGGAGAGCGCACGCGGTCTGTTTCCGTTGCGGGCCGCGACAGCACGGCGATTTGCCGACAACCGAATTGCGCTTGTCGGTGAAGCCGCGCATGTGATCCCGCCCATAGGCGCGCAGGGACTCAATCTCGGCCTTCGCGATGCTGCGACGATCGGCGAGCTCGCCGTCGCCGCCCAGCACAACGGGCGCGATATCGGTGGGCGGGACCTGCTTACGCGATACGATCATTTGCGGCGATCCGACATCGACAGCCGCACGCTTGCCGTCGACTTGCTCAATCGCAGTCTGTTGAGCGATTTTTTTCCAATACAGGGCGCGCGAGGCGTCGGCCTTTATCTGATCGATCGGATCGGGCCGCTACGCCGCGCGGTGATGCGCGAAGGGCTCGCGCCTTCGTCGGGTCAGCCGCGGTTGATGCGTGGCGAGCACCTCTAGCCAGGATTCGGCGCTTTTTTTACCGAAGGTGAACCGCGAAAGTCCGGCGCAATTGGAATCGGCAGCGCCGCAACGCACTTCCCCGACGCAGTCGCAACCTGATGTGCAAAGAGTCCGCGTTCGACGAAGTGCGGATCGTTTATTGCCTCTTCGAGCGGAACCACGATTGTAGTGCAGCAGTCGGCAGCGGCAAATATTGGGCGCCAATCATCCGAAGTTTTGGCGGAAATCAGTTCTGCCACGGCGTCTCGCGTCGCTTTTGGGTCGCGGGCGTCGTCGATGAATTGCTTCGGCAAATTTATCGCGGCCGTAAATGCTGCCCAGAATTTCGGCTCGAGCGCCCCGCACGCCACCAGCTTTCTATCTCGGGTGGAATAAATCTGGTAACGCGGCGAGCCGCCAGTCAGCCACATTTCGCCGGGCTTTGGAAATTTACCCGTCGCCGCACCGAGTGCGAGTGCTGCCCAGGTGAAAGTAAACATGGCGTCGGTCATCGCAATATCGACATGGCAACCTTGCCCAGTCTGGTCGCGCGCGCGCAAGGCAAGGAGGATATTGATGACCGCGGGGAAACTGCCGCCGGCGATATCGGCCGCCAGCATCGGCGGCACCACAGGTTGCTCGACCGGCCCGGGCTGCAGATCGAGCAGTCCGGTATTGCCAATGTAATTGATATCGTGACCGGCCTCATGCACGCGGGGGCCGCTCTGGCCATAACCGGAGATTGAGCAATAGATCAGTCGCGGATTGATCGCTTGCAACTGTCTGTAGCCGAAGCCGAGACGGTCCATCACGCCCGGGCGGAATTGCTCGGTCACGATGTCGGCCCGCCTGATGAGGGGGTCGAGCCGGGCGCGATCGGCATCGTTTTTGAGGTCCACCGCCATGCATTTCTTACCTCGATTAAGCATGGCAAACGCAACGCTCTCAGAGCCAACAAATGGCGGAAAGAACCTCGCATTTTCTCCGCCCGGGGGCTCGATCTTGACCACGTCAGCGCCAGCTTCCGCGAGCATCAGGGTTGCCAGCGGTCCCGGCAGCAATGTGGTGAAATCGACGACAAGAACACCGGAGAGAGGCTGCATGTGCCACCAATTTGAACGGTTGCGGGCCAACCCTGACCCGGGCCCCGGGTTGCGACGAATGGTGTCCCACTTGGCGCGGCCCTCGCATTCCTCTAAACGGCAAGCCGTGCTTTTGGAAGGATGCCGATGAAACTGCCACGCCAGTTCTTTGCTCCTCTCGCCATCGGTGCTCCGGCGCCCCTGCGCGAACCGCCTGTCCGGCTTGAACGGATGATCCATTTCATCCCGCCGCATATCGACAAGGTTCGTGCGAAAGTCCCTGAGATCGTCCGCCAGGTCGACGTCATTCTCGGTAATCTCGAGGACGCGATCCCGGTCGAAGCAAAGGTTGCCGCGCGCAAAGGGTTCATCGAATTGTCGCAAGGCGGTCGATTTCGCATCGACCGGCCTCTGGACGCGCATCAATGCACTCAACTCGCCCTGGGCATTGGATGATGTTACGGAAATTGTGGGTGCTGTAGGCGGCAAAATCGACGTCATCATGCTGCCGAAGGTGGACGGGGCCTGGGACATTCACTACCTCGACCAATTGTTGGCGCAACTCGAAGCGCGCCACAAATTGCACAAACCGATTCTGATCCACGCAATTCTTGAGACGGCACAGGGCGTCAATAATGTCGAAGCAATCGCTGCCGCCTCACCACGGATGCACGGCATCAGTCTTGGCCCGGCCGATTTGGCGGCATCACGCGCGATGAAGACGACACGCGTCGGCGGCGGCCATCCGGACTATAAGGTTCTCGCGGACGCTGAGGACAACGCGCCGCGCCAGACATCGCAACAGGACCTCTGGCACTACACCATCGCGAAAATGGTCGACGCCTGCGCCGCGGCCGGGATTAAGCCTTTCTACGGCCCCTTTGGCGATTTCTCGGATCCGGTCGCCTGCGAAACGCAGTTCCGAAATGCATTCCTAATGGGCTGCGCCGGCGCCTGGTCACTGCATCCGTCACAAATCGACATCGCTAAGACCGTGTTTTCGCCCGACCCAAAGGAAGTAGCGTTCGCAACGAAAATTATCGCGGCCATGCCGGATGGTGCCGGAGCAGCGATGATCGAAGGCAAGATGCAAGATGATGCTACCTGGAAGCAGGCAAAGGTGCTTCTCGACCTCGCAAGGCTCGTGGCGGCCAAAGATCCACAAATGGCCAAACGCTACGGGATGTAACGTCCAGGTATACAGCATGGAAAAAGTGCGTAACGCCAAGTTCAAGATCGGTCAGGTGGTCAAGCACCGCGTCCACCCGTTCCGCGGCGTAATTTTTGATATCGACCCGGTATTCAACAATACCGACGAATGGTGGCAGTCCATTCCGGCCGAAATCCGTCCGCACAAGGACCAGCCATTCTATCATTTATTCGCCGAGAACGCTGAGACCGAATACATTGCGTATGTTTCGGAGCAAAATCTTTTGCCCGATACGTCCGGCAAGCCGATCCGGCATCCGGATGTCGCCGATGTGTTCGTACGCGACGACGACGGAGCATACCGGCCGCGCCGCAGCCAGATGCATTAAGAGCGACTGGACCAAAAGCAAAGGCGCGGCCCTTGGCCGCGCCTTCAACTACAAGAGCAATGCAGACTGCGTCGGCTATTTCTTTTGCGGTGGAGCGGTTGGCGCCTGGCTCTGTTGGCCCTCAAGCTTCTTCCGCGCCTCCTCGGCCTTTTTCTGTAGCTCTTCCTGAAGTTTTCGCTGCTGTTCCTCGAATACCTTCGGATCGGTCGGCGGGCCATCATAAGCCTTGGCAAAATCGTTCAGCGGCAGCGGCAGGCTGATAGGCGTCCCCTGCATGTTGATCGCCTGCACGATGATATTCTGGCCCTTTTTCATCTTGGCAATCATGTCGTCGGTCACCGGATAGTCCGCCATGCAACCGACCGGAAAGCAGATCTTGTAAGGCGACTGCGCCGGTTGCTGCTGGTCGATGAGCAGACGCGTTCCATGCGCAAGCTGCATTCCGAGCGGCACGGTAACGCGCAGGACCTTCGGTTCCCCTTCCGGTTCAAACAGCTGAATGATCGCGACCGGCATTCCGTTTTCCAACCGGCCATCCTTGGTGATGACGCAGACCTGCTTGTTGTTGGTATCCTGCCCTTTGCCGCAAACTTTCATCCACGGCGAATACATGAGCTGGGGTTGTTCCGCGGCGCCGGCTTGCTGCTGCGGAGGAGCCGGCTGAAGCGGCTGTGCGGCGGGTGCCTGCTTCGGCGCCGGCTTAGCGCCCGGCTTGGGCGGCTGCTGGGCGAACGTGGGTGCGGCGAAGACTGCGGCCGTAATGGCGGCGGCCAAGCTGGCGGTCAACGCCCGGCCCCACGGCCGGCCGGATGCGGTCCGATGATCCATCGTAAATGTTCCTTTGTTATTCCCGTTCGCGGCCAACGGCTCCCGAATTGCCGCCTAGGGTCGCCCGGCTCTCTCCGGGTCAAATACGGCGGGAGCGTGACGATCAACTGCTGCCTGATACCCGAATTCGTTCCTGCAATAAAGGCACCAATACCAAGAAAACGCGGGTCAGCCGATCGGCCGCCCCTATGATAAGTTCAGGCGAAATCGGAACGAATCGCATTCGAACGGCACTCGTGGCAAAAAATAAAGCCCCTGCGCTGATGCAATTGCGTCTAACACGACGCCATACCTTGCTTGGTGCGCTGCTGACGGTGTCGGGCACCATCGCCGCCCCGGCGCGCGCGCAACGTGCCACTCATGCCATTGCGATGCACGGCGACCCTGAATGGGGCATCAATTTCGCTCATCCGACCTACGCCAATCCGGCCGCACCGAAAGGTGGTCAACTTACACAAGGTGTCCTCGGCACTTTCGACTGCCTCAATCCCTTCATCGTGAAGGGGCTGCCAGCGGCCAATATCCGCGGCTACGTAGTCGAAAGTCTGCTTGCACGCGGCTACGACGAGCCGTTCACGCTCTATGGTCTGCTCGCCGACACTGTCGTAACGGACGCTGCCCGCACATTCGTAACCTTCGGTTTAAATCCGGCTGCGCGCTTTTCCGATGGCACCCCGGTGACACCGCAAGATGTGATTTTTTCCTGGGAACTGTTGCGCGACAAAGGCCGCCCAAATTTCCGCACGTACTATACGAAGGTCGCGAAAGCTGAAGTGATTGATGGGCGTACCGTGCGCTTCGACCTGACCGGCGCTGACGACCGCGAGCTGCCTCTGATCATCGGCCTCATGCCGATCCTGGCGAAACACGCAATCAATCTCCCGACCTTCGAGGACACAAGTTTCGAACCACTGCTTGGCAGCGGGCCATACAAGATCACCAATGTCCGGCCCGGCGATAGCGTCATCTTTACTCGCGACAAGAGCTATTGGGGACGTAGCCTGCCTATCAATCGCGGCTTGTGGAATTTTGGCACTATTCGCTTCGACTACTACCGCGACGGCAATACGCATTTTGAGGCTTTCAAGAAAGGCCTCTACGACTTACGCGTCGAAACTGATCCCGGCCGTTGGCAGACCGCGTATGATTTTCCCGCGGCGCGAGAAGGCCATGTCCTCAAGGAGGATCTGCCATATGGCCTGCCGAAAGGCATGCAGGGGTTCGTGTTCAATACGAGGCGTAAAATATTTTCGGATGTCCGCGTACGGGAGGCCATTCTACAGCTATTCGATTTCGAATGGATCAACCATACCTACTTCTTCAATTTGTATAAACGGACCGCGAGCTACTTCGATGGATGCGACCTGTCTGCGCACGGCGTACCGGCCAATGCTCGCGAACGCGAACTGCTGGCACCGTTCCCGGACGCCGTACGTGCCGACGTGATGGACGGCACGTGGTCGCCGCCGGTTACCGATAGCTCAGGTCATGATCGTGCCACATTGCGACGCGCCTTCGCCCTCTTCAAATCGGCTGGATACGAGTTGAACGGTACCCAGCTGGTGAATACCGCAAGCGGCAGGCCACTTTCCTTCGAAATCCTTACGACTACACGCGACCAGGAACGCCTCGCGCTTGCCTTTACTCGCAACCTCAAACGCGCCGGCATAGAATCGCGCGTGCGCAGTGTCGACGCCACGCAGTTTGAAAGACGTCGCATCGACTTCGACTTCGACATGATGGAGTACCGTTGGGAGCAATCACTTTCGCCCGGCAACGAGCAATTGTTCTATTGGGGTTCGGCCGCAGCCGATCAACAAGGCAGCCGAAACTATATGGGCGTCAAGTCGAAGGCGGTCGATGCCGTGATTGCGGCGATGCTTGGCGCCACCAGTCGCGCCGACTTTGTATCCGCCACCCGCGCGCTGGATCGCGTGCTCCTGTCCGGATTCTATGTCGTGCCGCTTTACTTCCCGCCGGTGCAATGGGTCGCACGATGGACGCGTGTCGCACGCCCGTCACGGACATCGCTCTTTGGTTACCTGCCGGAAACATGGTGGCAAGCGGATATCAAGCCATGAGAAATCGAAAATGATCCTCGGTGAGGCACGAGCGCCAATCGGCGTTGCCGCGACACTTGACGATTTTTTTCGGCGCGCCGGCGTTCACGATCCCGATGCGCTTGCGCTGATCGACCCGCCCAATCGAGAGAGTTTCACTGATGGTCCTGCCCGCAGCCTGACTTTCGGGGCGGCGGACCGTGCGATTTCGTCACTTGCCGCGCGTTTGCGCGCGCTGGGGCTGCCGACCGACTCCCTTGTTGCGATGCAATTGCCGAATACTGTCGACAGCATCATTGCTTTCCTGGGCATCCTGCGCGCCGGCATGATTGCCGTGTCGCTTCCACTGCTTTGGCGCCACCATGAAATAGCAGCCGCGCTCAATAGCGTCAGCGCAAAGGCAATCCTGACCACCTCTCGTGTTGGGGCTGCCGACCACGCCAGTATTGCGATGGAGACCGCGGCGGAGGTTTTTCCCATCCGTCATGTCTGTAGCTTCGGTGACGATTTGCCCGATGGAACCGTCGGGTTAGACAATATTTTTGACGCAGACGCTTCCGAATTTCCGCAGACCTCGGTCCGGCCGGGCTTTGCCGCCGCGCATCTTGCCGCAGTTACATTCGGCTTCGATGCAAAGGGCATCGTTCCGATGGCACGCAGCCATGCAGAACTCACCGCCGGCGGCCTGGCGCCGTTTCTGGAATGTGGTGCCCCGCCGGGCGAAAATTTCCTGTCAACGATCCCGATCAGTTCTTTTGCCGGCATCGCTGTGTCCCTGATGCCGTGGCTGCTCTCCGGCGGCTCACTGCATCTGCACCACGGGTTTGATCCTGACACCTTCGGCACGCAGTTGCGTGCGCTGCAGGGGGGCGTTGTCATACTGCCCGCGCCGGCAATGATTGCGCTGGAACAGTCCGGCTTCCTCAGCGATACAAACCTTACACTCAACTCACTCTGGCGCGCACCCGAGCGGTTGGCCGCAGCGGGCCCTCTAGCGGGTGGTGCGTCGGTTGTAGATGTTGCGGCTTTTGGCGACATCGGCATCGTCGCTGCACGTCGGGACGGGAACGGCATGCCTGCGCCTATTCCACACGGGGCGGCGAGCGCGCCGCGCGGCGCCGGCGGCGCGATCACGGTGGTCGAAACCGCACGAAGTGAAGCGGGCACACTAATGCTGCGGGGGCCGATGGTGCCAACCCGCGCTTTCCCGCCGGCGCCTGATGAGGGGCCTACCCCGCGACTGGGATCCGACAAGGGCGGCTATCGTGATACGGGCTACGCCTGTCGGCTCGATCGAAGTACCCAATCCCTTGCAATCACGGCCCCGCCGGCCGGTCTTGTCGCCGTCGGCGGCTATCCTTTCGGGCAGAGCGCAATCGAAGCCAGGATTGCAAAAGCGGACACGGCAGCGACCATCGTTGCCCTGCCCGATACTGACCTCGGCCAGCGCCTCGCTGGCACAACGGCCGACCGCAACCGTCTGCAAGCCGAATTGCGATCAGCTGGCGTCAACCCGCTAATTTCGGGTGCATTTCGGCCGCGTCGGGCCGTGGGATGATCTCCGCGTTGTCACGAACCGCTTTCCGCAAAGACTTGGGACCATGCGCGTTTCGTCGGATATTTGATTGCCCCCAATGTCTCAGGCCTCGCGGAGTGAAAGCACCCGCCATTTAAAAAACGCCGCATCGAATCTAGCTATAGCCTCTCGCTATTGCGTAATTCAAAACACCTATGGCCCGATAGAAATCCAGTCGTTGATTGATCGCAGGCCCGCCGACATTCTCGCCGGCTCGGCGGCGCAAGCGACGCGCCGGTTCCAGAGGGGCAATTAAAGGGGCAATTTATGACGACGATCGAACAACCGCTCGCGGGCGGTGGAGACGGAATCTCAGGGATCCTCGACCGCGAACGCATCATCGCGACTGCCGGTTTTAACCGCTGGTTGGTGCCGCCGGCCGCGCTCTGCATCCATCTTTGCATCGGCATGGCTTACGGCTTTTCGGTGTTCTGGCTGCCGCTATCGCGCGCGATCGGATTGTCTGCGCCGAAGGCTTGTCCGGACATGTCGATCTTTGCCGAACTCGTCACCACGACGTGTGACTGGCATGTAGCCAGCCTCGGCTGGATGTTCACACTGTTCTTTGTGTTTCTCGGAATCTCCGCGGCGATGTTCGGCGGCTGGGTCGAGCGTGCCGGTCCGCGCAAAGCTGGTGTCGCCGCCGCAATTCTTTGGTGCGGCGGTCTCGTGCTCGGTGCGATTGCGTGATCGGCCACCAATTGTGGCTGCTGTGGCTCGGCGCGGGTGTAGTCGGTGGATTTGGTCTTGGCCTCGGCTACATCTCACCAGTCTCCACCTTGGTGAAATGGTTCCCCGATCGCCGCGGCATGGCGACGGGCATGGCGATTATGGGCTTCGGTGGAGGTGCCATGATCGGTGCGCCGCTGGCGAACATGCTGTTGAACGATTTCAAGACGCCAACCGACGTCGGAGTCTGGAAGACGTTCCTCGCGATGGCCGTGATCTATTTCTGCTTCATGATGATCGGCGCCTTCCGCTATCGGATTCCGCCGGCCGGCTGGCGGCCGGATGGATGGACGCCGCCCAGCGAAAGCAAGTCGATGATCACTCAGCATCATGTGCATCTGAAGGACGCGCATAAAACGCCGCAGTTCTGGCTGATCTGGTGGGTTCTGTGCCTGAACGTCTCGGCCGGCATCGGCGTGATCGGCATGGCCTCGCCCATGTTGCAGGAAATCTTCGCCGGGTCGCTGATTGGCCAGGCGGGCGTTAAATTCAACGCCCTCGACTACTGATCAGCGTGTCGCGATCGCGGCGATCGCGGCCGGATTTACCGGCCTCCTCTCGCTGTTCAACATCGGCGGCCGTTTTTTCTGGGCGTCGCTGTCCGACTATATCGGCCGCAAGCAGACGTACTACACGTTCTTCATTCTGGGGATCATTCTGCTACGCTCGCTGATGCCGTGGTCAGCGGGGATCGGTTCCAAAGCGGTGTTCGTCTGCGCCGTCTGCATCATCTTGTCGATGTATGGCGGCGGCTTCGCGACCGTGCCGGCCTATCTTGCCGACGTGTTCGGCACGCAATTCGTGGGCGCCATTCACGGGCGGCTGCTCACCGCATGGTCCACAGCCGGCATCATTGGCCCGGTGGTGGTGAACTACATTCGCGAAGTTCCAAATCGCAGCCGGCGTGCCGCGCGACCACCTGTATGACTACACGCTATATATTTTGGCGAGCATGCTCGTCATCGGCCTGATCTGTAACTACCTGGTCAAGCCGGTCGATGCGAAGTGGTTCATGAGCTCCGAGGAGGTCGCGAAGTTTCAGGCCGCGACCGCCAGCAGTGTATCAACAGGATCGCACGGCATTGGATTTGGTGGGCTGGATGCGAAAGCCGCTCTGTTCTGGGCCTTCGTCGGTATCCCGCTCGCTTGGGGCGTGTGGATTACACTGGTAAGCGCAGCCAAGATTTTCTAGTCGTGAATTCGGCGCCGCGGGCCGACAATCTATGTCGATCCGCGGCGCCTATCGTTCGATGAATAAAACCGCTCGAAAAGGAAGAGAGAGTTCGTTGCGCTTGACCTACGGCACCGTGCGAGAATCGCCGCGCCAGGTAATTTATGCGGTGCGGGTGCACGACGTCCTACTCCAGCTCCACGAGGCGGATGATCTCGCTGCCCGCATGCGCGAACGATTGGCGTATCGTGGTGAGCCTTCGGCCGATGTAGTTGTGGTACAGGGCGATACGCAGAATACACTGCGCCTCTTCGGTACTCCTTATTCTGTAAATCGCGTGCGTGCTGCCATGTTTAATGCAGCAATTCGATGGACGTCCATCGATCTCGGCTACCCTGACTGAGTAAATTTGCTCTACGGGCGAAACCCCGGTCGCCGTCACGAAGCGCGCGCCATGCGCTGCGCCAACCTTGGAAACAACTGCAGGGCATTGCCGCTCTCAATGCCATGGCGGACGGTCTCATTCCAGCCATCAAAGGCGTCGAAGGCAGCGACGACGGATCTGACATCTTGGGCCGGACTGCGATGCCGTGAAAACGGGAAATCGGTGCCAAACACGATGTGGGCAGGGTCAGCGGCCTCCATCAAGCATTTCAGCGGTCCGGGCGAACAGACTTCTGCGACATCGAAATATAAACGGCGCAGCGTGCCCGCGACGCTGCCCCCCGGCAACCGCTCCGCTGCGTTGGGGCGATCGTCCATCGCGCTCATGCGATAGAGGAGAAAGGGAACCGTTCCCCCACCGTGCGGCATGATCCATTTTATGTTCGGGAATTTGCGGAATGTACCGTTCCACAGCAGATTGTGAATGGCGCGTGTCGTATCGAGCACGAGTTCGGTCATTCCGGATGGATAGTTATAGGCCGGCATATTCGTGGCCTGATTACGTAGCGGGTGGATGAAGACGACGGCATTACGCCGATGAAGCTCGGCGTAGAGTTCGTCTTCCTCGGGCTGTCCCAGATGTCGGCCGGCGACGTGCGACAGCAGGCATATTCCGTCCAGCTTGAGCGTATCAAGCGCATATTCGGCAGCACGAATGGCGCCATCGACATCCGGCAAAGGCAGGATTGCGAACGCACCAAAACGCTGTGGATGATCCGCAACCATTCGCGCGGAACCTTCGTTGCATTCGCGTGCAAGGTTTTTCGCAAATTCAATATCGCCGAAATACACGCCCGGCGAGGCGATGGAATTGATGGCAGCCGCAATACCGGTTTCGTCCATCAACTCAAGCTGGCCCTCTACGCTCCAATCGGCCCAGGGGTTCTCACCGCTGCCGTGGATGCCGACATGTTCCAATGCGCGCTTGTAGTGGTCCGGAATGGGGTGCTGGTGGACGTCAATTAGCGGGCCGTGAGGCATGGCTTCACTTTATGACTTGTTGAATTGTCTGTTCGGCGATCATGGCTTGATGGGCGGATCGGGCAAATACCCGAGTGCATAAAGGTCGGTTGCGGCAGGCGGCGTACCGCTGATCCCGATGTATTTGATGACGAAATCCAGATTGGATTTTATTTTCGCAGGATCAAACCAGCCAAGGCCGTGACTTTGTGTATCAGGTGTAACGACAAGATTACGTACAATCTCGAAGTCCGCCTTTGCGACATCCGGCTTCAGAATTGAAACGAATTTCACCTCGTCGCCAACCGCCTTATCAGGATGGTCCAACGCGAATTTCCAACCCTTCAAGGCGGCGCGCATGAATCGTTTCGTGATGTCCGGATTCTTGGCGAGGTAATCTTCGCTGACCCCGACACCGTTTGAATATAGCTCAAGCCCATGGTCGGCCGGAAAAAAGGTCTGCAATTCGGCATGGGTGTCTTTTGCGGCAGCCACGAGCCCCGGTCGCGACATCAAGAAGAATTCTATCGAAGGCACTGTCTTGGCCATCAGGGCACTCGCGCGCGCAGAAGGAGCAATATTGATTATGCGCAGTGAATTTGAATTGAGACCTTGTTGAGCCATATACCCCGCTAAAATTTTCGGCGTGAAACTTCCGGACCCACTCCCCAGTGTCAGACCTTCCAGCTGCTTCGCTGTAGTTACGTTGGCACCAGGATTCAGGCTGAAAACCGCAATGGGTATCTTCTGGTAAAGCACGGAAAGCATTTTTACCTTGGCGCCGTTGGCGCGCGCCAACGCGACCGCGGGAGGAGCCATGAATCCAAGATTTGCGGTCCCCGAGGCCACGGCCTGGATCGATTCCGCGCCCCCTTGCCCCGGAATGATGGTGACGTCGAGACCTTCGTCTTTGAAATAGCCCTCGGCAATCGCCGCATACCAGGGCGCGTGGCGTCCGGAAGCGACAAAATCAAGAGAAAAGACCACCTTGGTAAGTGGTTTGTCCTGCGCAACGGAAGGAGGCGCAACGGCAGCTAGAGTCATCGCTGCCAATGCGGCAGCGCGAACATCGACAATTTTCATAATCGTCCCCCGACTAGGTTCGGAAGAGAATATCGTGAGATTGGCGCTATGCCAGCCCCTCCCAACAGGAAGCTGGTGGCTTGGGTTTGGCACTGGCGACACGATGGATCGACGCTGCTTGCCGCCTCCACACAAATCGGGACGAAGATGGGCGCAAATCCGCTGGAAACTGGGCTAGAATTTGCAGCCGCCCGGCGAACCCGCGGGTCGGCCGCAGATGTCGGAATGACTGCTTGCGATACAAAATCTATTGTCGATTGGCTCACGGACGGTGCGCGCTCGGCGATCACGCCCGGAGATGGTGCTTTCCGATTTGTGCGATCGCCTTGTCCACGCCGGCATTCCGCTCTGGCGCGTGGCGGTGTTTGTGCGGACTTTGCATCCAGAAATCATGGGGCGCCGCTTCATCTGGCAGCCAGGCGGCGGTGTCACGATAACGGAAGGCTTATTTGAGCTGCTGGAAACTGATCAATTCCAAAACAGCCCCTTCCTCGCCGTCATCAAATCGGGTCGCACCATCAGGCGCCAGCTGCTCGGATCAGGACAGTCCCGAGGAGTTTTCGATATACCGCGAGCTACGCGCGCAGGGAGCGACCGATTACCTCGCCACGCCGCTGATCTTCACTGATGGCTCTGTTCACGTCGCAACCTGGTCGACGCAGCAGGCGGGCGGATTCACCGAAGCGCAGATTGCCGGCATCGAGACCATCGTGAGACCGCTCGCACGTGTCGCCGAGATCCGGGCATTGCAGCGGACTGCTACCAATCTGCTCGATGCCTATGTCGGCCATCATGCCGGCGAACGGATTTTGGCCGGCCAGATCAGGCGCGGCCACACCGAAACGATCCATTCGGTGATCTGGCTTTCAGACATGCGCGGCTTCACCGCTATGGCGGACCGGCTGCCGCCGCAGATACTGGTCGATCTGCTCAACCGTTATTTCGATTGCCAGGTGCCGGCAATTCTCCAGCACGGCGGCGAGGTGCTCAAATTCATTGGCGACGGGCTGCTCGCGATCTTTCCCTTGGCCAATAGTACGGCGGATGCACATGAGGTCTGTGATCGCGCGCTCGCCGCGGCGCGCGAAGCACAGGTCAACATCGACGCCATCGAGGCGCCCGCCAATATCGGCAATGCGCATGGCGTACGCTTTGGTCTAGCGCTGCATCTCGGCGAAGTGCTTTACGGCAATATCGGCAGCGGTAACCGGCTGGATTTCACCTGCATCGGCCCGGCCGTAAATCTCGCGGCGCGGCTCGAAAAGCTCGCGGCCAGCCTTGGACGAACGATCATTCTGTCCGCCGAATTCGCGCAACATTCCCGACGTCGATCTGGAGCCGCTAGGCGAGTTCGCAGTTGCGGGCTTTACGGCAAAGCAGAAGGCATTTGGCCTGCCGGCCGGTTCGCGGTGAGGCCGGCCGCAATAGTTCAACAGCGGAGGCCGGTGACGAAATCACGTTCCGGCTCACACCGCGTCGAGTGCCACTATCTCTGTATGCCGGCGAGCGTTGTAATGATTTCGGCTCCGCCCAGCACAGCAAAGACAAGGATAACGGGCGGATAGAGGACCACCATTGCATCAAACCGAAGGAAGCGAAGGTGCTGGCCGCTCTTGTTGGGCCGTCCGATATAAATCAGGAACACAGCGATGGCGATCAAAACAATCCCGATGATCAGGTCCACGGCTAATCCTCCCACGACCATAACTTTTGCATATACGCCCGTCGGAATGCAAACAATCAGCGGCCGGCGGTCAGCACGTGGCGCTCAGACAGACAAAAGTTTGCGATTTAGTTACCGGGTATTAACAGCGCACCGGTAGGGTCAGGCACAGCCACTAAACCGCGCGTGCGCCCGGATGTCGCTTCAAGGTCCGCTGATCGTGGTCGCCGAGCAAACGGCGACCGGCCTGGTGCAAGCGCTCAGCGCCGCCGGCGCCTTCCCGATAGTCGAAGCCAAATGGACTGATGCGCCGGCAGCGTTTCTACGGTCAAGCCGACAGCTGTAGTGATCGCCGAGCCGGGTGCTCCCGCCAGTCAGGCTTCGGCGCGCATGCTGTGCCTGCAGATCGCCACGCTCAACGGGCCGATTGTTCCCATTATTGCGCGTGTCTGCGGCGACGAGGACGCGGCCGTCCCGATCGCGTTACCCGCAGACGCCGCTTTGCCGGTCGAGAGGCTTCTTGCGCGCCTGCAATCCGCAATGCGCATACGCGCTTTGCACGCGACGGTCCTGCGACGCATCGAAGCTTTTACGTCGCAAAACGGAAAATTGCCGATGCTGCCCCTCGGCGACGCGCTGGCGGACGCCACCGTACTGATTGCCGGCCGCGGGCCGCTCTATCCGGCCCTCAGCGTCGCGATGGGCGAGCGGGTTAAAATTGCAGGCGCACTTAGCGTCGAAGCTGCGGCAAAGCATCTCAATTCCCGGACATTGATGGCATCGTCGTCGGCGATGGCTTTTCGCCGCGCATGGTCGAGGCGTTTCTGACCGTCCTCGCGCAAGAACCGCGCTTTCGCGACATACCGGTCGCAGTCATCGGAGAGGCGCCGCCGGAATTCGCCGACGCGCTCCCCAATATCGATCAGGTTGCCGCCGACCCCGCGCGGCTGGTGGGACGCATGCTGCCGCTCGTGCGAATGCGTGCGTTCGAAGCTCGTCTCAAGCGCATGCTCAAGTCGCTCGACGCTGAGGGCATGTTCGATCCCAAACAAGCCTGCTGACCCGGAATTCATTCTGGGGAGACTTGCGTACGGTCATCGCCGAAGCGGCGGACCGAAGCATGCCGCTATCGCTTGCTCGCTTTACTTTCGACAGTTCCTGGACGAACGGGCAAGCCTTGACGCGGCGCGGCTTATGTCGCGCTGATCCGCAATATCGATTTTGCGACTCGCGACGAAGAGGGCGCGATTATTGTCGCATTTACGCAAACCGATCTGCGCAGCACACACGTCATCGCTCGCCGGATCGCGGGCACCCTCAAGAGCATGATGCTCTCCCCGCTTCGCCGCGATGAACCGTTGGCCGTGAATGTCACCCTGGCAACGCTGAAAGCCGGCGACACCCTCGATACGCTGATGATGCGGGTTGTGGGCAGCCATATGGTTGCGGCGGAATAGGCAGCGGCTTAGGCTGACTTCGAAAAGGAGCCCGCCATGTCCAGCACCCCGGTCCGAATTGACGTCGTTTCCGACGTTGTATGCCCTTGGTGTTTCATCGGAAAGCGCAGACTGGAAAAGGCGATTGCACTCAATCCGCACGTACCAGTGGAAGTGCATTGGCGGCCGTATTTTCTCAACGACTGGATTCCGCGCGAAGGTATTTCCCGGGAACAATATCTCACGACGAAGTTTGGCTCATCCGAGCGCTATAAGGGGATCGCGCAACGCGTTGCCGCAGCCGCCTCAGCCGAAGGCCTCACTTACGCTATCGACAGGATCGGCCGCCAGCCCAATACGCTCGACGCCCACCGGTTGATCCATTGGGCCGACCGCATCGGCAAGGCTGCCGCGATGAAGCAAAAACTGATGGATCTGTATTTCACCGACGGCGCCGACTTGAGCGACCGTGCCGTATTGGCGCAGGCCGCAGCCGATATCGGGCTTGATCCGGAAGAGGTGCGCGCCGCACTCGACAGTGACAGAGACGTTGCGGAGATCGAACGTGAAGCCTTGTCCGCAAAGGAAGCCGGAATCGAAGGCGTGCCTTGTTTCATCTTTGGCGGCAAATTCGCGGTTTCCGGTGCGCAGTCGCCGGAATATCTCGCCGAAGCCATTTCGCGCGTTGCCCAAGCAGCCGACGCCGCCGAATAGTCCCAATGAAAATTACCGCCGCCGTGGTGCACGAGCGCTCCGGACCGTTCATTATCGAGCAAGTTGACCTCTGCGAACCGCGGAACGACGAACTACTGGTCGAAGTCATCGCCAGCGGCATGTGCGCGACAGACCTGCATGGTCGTGACGCCTATTATCCGACGAAATTTCCTAAAATATTTGGCCACGAAGGGGCCGGAATCGTGCGCGCCACGGGCAGCGCCGTCACGGACTTTCGGGCCGGCGACAATGTCGTGATGGCCTATCCGTGGTGCGGCGACTGCCCGAATTGTCGCTCGCAGCGCCAAACCTATTGCCTGAATGCTTTCGACCTGAAGATGAATGGGAGCCGCGCCGATGGCTCGACCCTTCATTCGAAGGACGCCAGACCGATCTATAGCGCGTTTTTCCAGCAATCCTCGTTCGGCACGTTCACGATCGCCAACGAACGATTTGCGGTGAAAGTACGCAACGACGTCGCAATTGAGCATGTCTGCGCGCTCGCCTGCGGCGGCCAAACCGGCGCCGGCGCCGTGCTTAATGTGATGAAGCCACGGGCTGGCGACAGCTTTGTTGTCTTCGGAGTTGGCGCTGTTGGGCTGTCCGGGCTGATGGCCGCAAAAATTGCCGGGTGCGACCCAATCATCGCCGTCGACATCCACGAACATCGCCTGGCTTTGGCGCGACAGCTTGGAGCCACGCACGCCATCAACCACTCCGGCCGCACCGATTTGTCGCCGAGATCCGGAAAATCACAGGTCCCGGAGCCCGCTACACGCTTGAACCTCCGCCTTGCCGGCAGTACTTCGCGAGGCTGTCGATGCGCTCATGCCGGCCGGCACCTGTATATTGCTCGGCAGTGCCCGTAAAGGAACCGAAACGTCGCTCGAGATGCCATTCCTGCAAAATGGCCGAACTGTGCACGGCGTCATACAGGGCGACAGCATGCCGAAGCAATTCATACCCTTGCTCGTCGATCACATCGTCGCCGGCCGCTTTCCAGTCGAGAAGATGATCACGTTCTATCCGTTCGCCGACATCAATCGGGCAGCCATCAAATCGGCGTCAGGCATGACAATCAAGCCTGTGCTTCGCATGCCTCACTAGCATCGACCGACGCCACCCGCTTCGGGACACCAATTCACGCTGCCTTGGCCTGCTCAGCGATCGAGACAAGCCTGCGCAGCACAGCCGCTGTGCCTTTCAAGCGATCCTCTGGACGTGGCCAGTCCTCGAAGAACACAAGCTGCTGGGCTTTTGCGTTCTTCGGATCGTTGCGCATCCTTACATTCGACCCCTGCTCGCGGATGAAAGCAATCAATCCGTCCGGATTGTCGAATACATTGTCACGGAACGAAAGTACAATGCCTTTCGGCCCGGTTTCGACCTTTTCGACATTGGCCCGGCGGCTCAGTGCCTTGATCGCGACCACCTGCAACAGGTGTTCAACTTCGAGCGGCAGCTTCCCAAAACGGTCGACGAGTTCGGCGGCAAATCCATCGATATCGCCCTCGTCTTCGATTTCGGCGAGCCGCCGATAAAGCGCCAGCCGCACCGAAAGATCCGCAACATAATCCTCCGGAATGAGCAATGCCGTTCCAATGGTAATTTGCGGCGACCATCGATCGGCAACTGGCGCGGTTATTCCGGCTTTCAGGCTCATGA
This sequence comes from uncultured Pseudomonadota bacterium, assembly GCA_963702605.1. Classification (GTDB taxonomy): domain Bacteria; phylum Pseudomonadota; class Alphaproteobacteria; order Rhizobiales; family Xanthobacteraceae; genus Pseudolabrys. The sequence continues at coordinate 87,487 of CAVPDI010000018.1, read as the reverse complement.
CCGCCTCCTCCAGCATCTGCTGGTAGAGCTCGAATCCGACTTCCTTGATGTGCCCGGATTGCTCTTCCCCGAGCAGATTGCCCGCCCCGCGAATATCGAGATCGTGCGAGGCCAACTGGAATCCTGCGCCTAGCGTATCCAGCGATTGAAGCACCTTGAGCCGACGCTCCGCTTGCGGCGTGATCGGTTTTTGCGCCGGCAACGTAAGAAGCGCATAGGCGCGCAGTTTTGCGCGCCCAACCCGTCCCCGCAATTGATAGAGCTGCGCCAGACCAAACCGGTCGGCACGGTGGACGACCAGAGTATTGGCGGTCGGAATATCAAGCCCGGATTCAATGATCGTGGTCGACAGTAGGACGTCATATTTACCGTCATAGAAAGCCGACATGACGTCGTCGAGCACGGTCGGCGGCATCTGCCCGTGTGCCACTGCGACGCGCACCTCGGGCACATTCTTGTCGAGGAAATCCTTGGCCCCGGCCAGATCCTCGATCCGTGGGCACACGTAAAATGCCTGGCCGCCGCGGTACTTCTCGCGCAACAGGGCCTCTCGTACGGTAACGGGATCAAATGGAGATATGAATGTCCGCACCGCGAGCCGGTCAACCGGCGGTGAAGCGATGATGGAAAGGTCGCGCACCCCGGTGAGTGCCAGTTGAAGCGTCCGTGGAATCGGTGTCGCGGTCAACGTCAGCACATGCACTTCGGAACGTAAGGACTTGAGTTTTTCCTTATGAGCAACGCCGAAGTGTTGTTCTTCGTCAACCACCAGCAAGGCAAGGTCCTTGAAATTGATGTTCTTGCCGAGCAATGCGTGCGTTCCGATCACGATGTCCACGCTTCCGTCGGCCAGTCCGGCCCTGACCCTGGCAACCTCCGTGGCCGGCACAAGCCGCGATGCCTGCGCAACATTCACCGGGAAACCGCGAAAGCGCTCCGAAAACGTCTTGAAGTGCTGACGTGCCAGCAACGTCGTGGGAACGACGACGGCAACTTGCTTGCCGCCGATCGCTGCAATGAATGCCGCCCGTAACGCCACTTCGGTCTTCCCGAAGCCGACGTCACCGCAAATGAGCCGATCCATCGGGCGTCCCGACCCCAAGTCCTTGATCGTGGCTTCGATCGCCGCGAGCTGGTCGTCGGTCTCTTCATAAGGAAACCCGGCACAGAATTCGTCGTAAGCGCCGGGACCAACAGTCAGTCGTGGGGCCTCGCGCAACTGCCTTTCGGCGGCAATTTTGATGAGTTCGCCCGCGATTTCGCGGATCCGACTCTTCATTCTTGCTTTGCGCGCTTGCCAATTGCCGCCACCGAGCCGATCGAGATCGACGGCGGACTCCTCGGCGCCATAACGCGACAGCAGATCGACATTTTCAACCGGCAGGAACAGCTTGTCGCCGCCGGAATAGTGGATTTCCAGACAATCGTGCGGTGCGCCCGCCGCTTCGATTGCATGCAGACCATTGAAGCGACCAATCCCGTGATCGACGTGAACCACGAGGTCGCCGGGGGCGAGGCTCGTTGCCTCCGCGATGAAGTTCTCGGCGCGGCGGGAGGCGCGGCGTGGCCGCACAAGCCGGTCGCCAAGGATATCCTGCTCGCTGACGATCGCCGCCTGTTCGGTCTCGAAACCGGATTCGATGCCAAGGACTGCGAGCGAGACGGTTGATGAAGGCAGTCCCAGCGCCTGCAGCCAATCTGAAACCGGTCTAAGGTTTTGAAGCTGATGGTCCGCGAGAACGTGGCTCATGCGCTCGCGCGCACCTTCGCTCCATAACGCGATTGCAACGCGCTTGCCCGCGGCTTGCAGCGATGCAACGTGCTTGCTGATGGCCTCGAAAACATTTGCGCCAGGCTCAGCGCGCTCGGCCGCAAAGTCCCGCCCCGCTTTCGCACCAACATCGACCGCGGCCGACTCCGGTACCGCAAAAGGGGTCAAACGGGCGATTGCCGCCGCCGCCAGGCGCTCGTTCCACTCCTGCTCGCCAAGATAGAGCCGCTCCGCCGGAAGCGGCTTGTAGGGCGGCGTCACCCCCTGCTTGAGGGCTTCCTGGCGCGCGTCGTAATAGTCGATGATCTGCGAAAAACGCTCGTGGGCGGCATCCTCGGCAAGGTGCTCGAGCACGAGCGCCGTAGCCGGAAGATAGTCGAAAATTGTTTCCAGTTTGTCGTGAAACAGTGGCAGCCAGTGCTCCATTCCCGGATGGCGCCGGCCCTCACTGACTGCTTCGTAGAGCAGATCGTCCGGAGTAGTTGCGCCGAATGCGCCTACATAACCCGTGCGGAAGCGACGGATCGTTTCGGTGATGAGCTGGAATTCGGCGACGGGGACCAGATCGAGCGCGCGCAACTGCTCTTCACTGCGTTGCGTCTGCGGGTCAAAGACGCGAATGGTTTCCAGCGCATCTCCAAAAAAATCCAGGCGTACCGGCATATCCATGCCTGGCGGGAAAAGATCGAGAATGCCGCCGCGGACCGCATAGTCCGCCGGTTCGCGGACTGTCGAAGCGCGAATAAACCCATTGAGTTCCAGCCAGTCGATGATCCCCTGCATGCCGATGACGTTTCCCGGCGCAACGGATAGCGCGTGGGTCGCGACAAATTCGCGTGCCGGCACCCGTTGAAGGATGGCGTTAACTGTTGTCAGAATGACTGAAGGCTTGTCGCGTCCCTTGACGCGCACGAGCCGCGACAGCGCGGTCATGCGCTGCGCGACGACAGCCGCATTGGGCGACACCCGATCATACGGCAGACAATCCCAGGCCGGAAACTCCATCACCTGGACATCAGGCCCGAAAAAGGCCAATGAACGCGCCAAGGTCGCCATCCGCTGCCCGTCGCGGCAGATTACTGCGAGCGAAATGGCCGGCGCGTCCGTGTCTGCGGCTATTGCCCGCGCGAGGTCCGCGAGCACCAGCCCTTCCGCGCCGTCGGCAACCCTCGCCAAGGTTAGGGGCTTGCCTGCCCGGAGCAATGTGGCCGGCGACCTGGCTATGCTGCTCACGCGCGCCCCTCACCGTGAAAATCGCGCAGACGCCGGAAGAGAGGCGTGTCGAACTCGCTTGGCGTCGATTCCATTCCATTGATCCAGCCAAAAATCTTTTGATCGGGAACAGCGAGCCAGCGCTCAAGCTCGTCAAGTTCGTCGTCTTTCAGCGATACCAGTTGTGCATCTGCGAATTGGCCGAGCACGAGATCCATCTCGCGAATGCCGCGATGCCAGCAGCGGAACAGCAGCCGACGGCGGCGCGGATCCAGGCCTTCGCTCGAGAGGTGCGTTCCGGTCGTCACCGCTTATCTCCAACGCCAAAAACCCGGACGGGGCCGGGCGAGGTTTATATAGAGCGCGTTTCCCCATTTGTCATGACCGGAGCTTGGTCGAGCATGGCTACGTTGGTCAGCATCATCGCCGTCATGAACTTTCGGGGGCTGTTAAAACGTGGATGCCGGGCACAAGGTCGGGCAAGACCCTAAAATTATTGTATTGATCATCGGATGCGGCCACCTGTACTCAACCCGCTGTTCGCGTCGCTCACGAGCCTGCCCGGCGTCGGGCCAAAGCTGGAGCGGGTTTATGCACGATTGCTGGACCGCGAAGTGCCCCGCGTCGTCGATATTCTGTTCCATTTGCCGTCGGGAGCCATTGATCGTCGCGCCCGGCCCAAGTTGCGCGACGTTCAGCCCGGGCAGGTCGTAACTGTCGCATCACCGTCGAACGGCACCGTCCCTCGCCGCCGCACCGTTCACGTGCGCCCTACCGCATTTACGCTCATGATGACACGGGCGACCTCACCCTCACTTACTTCAATGCACGTCGGGACTATTTGGAGAAGCTCCTGCCGGTCGACGAACTGCGTTACGTCTCGGGCACCGCCGAATTTTACGACGGCATGCTGCAAATGGTGCATCCCGATCGGGTGGTCGATGAAGCGGGCTTTGCTACCCTGCCTCTCGTCGAACCGGTTTATCCGCTGACAGAAGGGCTGGCTCTTGGCAATGTGCGGCGCGCGATGGATGGCGCGCTGACGCGTCTGCCGGATTTGCCGGAATGGCAGGATGAAAGTTGGGTTGCACGCGAACAATTTCCTGCCTTTTCCGCCGCGTTGCGTCATCTGCACAGGCCGGCTGACCCGCACGATATTTCGCCGGAGGAACCGGCCTGGACCCGGCTCGCCTACGATGAATTGCTGGCTGGTCAGCTAGCGCTCGCATTGGTGCGGGCACACATGCGGCGCCAGCCCGGCCGCGGCAGCGCCAGCGAGGGACGTTTGCGCGCCGAATCCTGAATGCATTACCCTTTGCGCTGACCCATTCGCAGCAGAAGGCCGTCGACGACATCACAACCGACCTAGCTCGGCCCCAACGGATGCTGCGCCTGCTGCAGGGCGACGTCGGTTCAGGAAAAACGGTTGTCGCACTCACGGCTGCCGCGGCCGTGATCGAAGCCGGCCGCCAGGCGGCGATCATGGCGCCGACCGAAATTCTTGCGCGCCAGCATCTCACAACTATTACCCCGCTCGCCGACGCCGCCGGTATCCGCGTTGCCATCCTCACCGGCCGCGAACGTGGTTCGGCGCGCAAGGAAATCCTTGACCGCCTTATCCTTGGCGACATCGACCTGCTCATCGGCACGCACGCCCTTTTCCAGGAAGACGTTGCCTTCCACGATCTCGCGCTCGCAGTGGTAGACGAGCAGCATCGTTTCGGCGTCCATCAGAGGCTTGCACTCACGCAAAAAGGCGAAGCGGTGGACGTGCTGGTGCTCACCGCGACGCCGATCCCACGCACGCTTGTCCTCACGTATTTTGGGGACATGGACATCTCGGAGCTGCGCGAAAAGCCGCCGGGGCGCCAACCGGTCGACACGCGCACCATTCCATTGTCGCGTCTTGAAGACGTCGAAGATGCGGTCGGGCGCGCGCTTGCCGAAGGCAAACGAGCTTACTGGGTCTGTCCCCTGGTGGATGAATCCGAAAAGACCGACCTCGCCGCCGCACAAGCCCGTTTCGAGGTGCTTCGGCAAAAATTCGGGGACACGGTCGATCTCGTGCACGGCCGCATGAAAGGCAGCGACAAGGACGATGCGATGGCCCGTTTTGCCGCCGGCGATAAACACCTGCTCGTCGCGACGACCGTGATCGAAGTCGGCGTCGACGTCCCCGAAGCAACCATCATGGTGATCGAGCATGCCGAACGTTTTGGACTAGCGCAGCTGCACCAGCTTCGCGGGCGCATTGGCCGCGGCGCCGCTGCTTCCACCTGCCTGCTGCTCTACAAGGCCCCCCTGGGCGAAACCGCCAAAGCGCGCCTTGCCATTCTTCGGGAGACCGAAGACGGATTTCGGATCGCGGAGGAAGACCTGCGACTGCGCGGCGAGGGTGAACTGCTCGGGACGAGACAAAGCGGCCTCCCCGGCTTCCAGATTGCGCGGCCCGAGCTGCATGGAAAATATCTCGGCGCCGCGCGCGACGACGCAACGCTAATCCTGTCGCGCGACGCGACGCTGTCCACACCTCGCGGCCAGGCCTTGCGGCAACTGCTTTATCTGTTCGGCAAGGATGAAGCAGTCAAACTGATCCGGGCCGGCTGATGGCGCCGATCCCTGACCGTTATTCAACGCTTTCCGCCTTGCCTGGACCGGACAGCCTTCGCCGAGACGGCGAGTGCGGCAAGCTTTTTCTGCGCTTCGGAGTCCGGCTGCACCATGCCCGCCGAAATCAGCAGGGTCATCGCGTTTTCGACCGAAATGTCGAGTTCGATGAGATCCTTCCTCTTCACATAAAAGAAAAATCCGGTGGTCGGGTTCGGGGTACACGGCATGAACGCGGAGACATGTTCTCCCTGCGGCAACTTTTTCGCGAGGTCGCCACTGGGGGATTGCGACAGAAACACCAGCGACCACATGCCGGGCGCCGGAAATTCCACCAGCGCCACTTTGCGGAAGCTTGAGCCGGTCTTGGAGAACAGCGTCTCGAAGATCTGCTTCATTGTTTTATAGATCGGGCGCACGATCGGCATGCGTTCGAGCAATGCCTCACCCCAGCCGACCAAGGTACGTCCGACGAGGTTTGCGGTAAGAAGCCAAGCAGGGTCAGCGCGACCACTGCAATAATGAGGCCCGTCCCGGGAATAGGCCAAGGAAGGTAACTTTCCGGCCCGTATGCGGGCGGAATGATCGGCGTCACGAAACCGTCGACCCAGTTGATCAATGACCAGATCAGCCAGACGGTGATCGCCATGGGCTCAACGATCAGGCCGGTCAGGAAATAATTGCGAATGCGGCCCGCAATGCTGGTCTGCGAGGCTGTGACTTTTGTCACATCAGCAATCTCGGCCGCGCCGGGGCCGTTTTCGATCTCTGTCATGGAGCCAGTCTATTCCACCGTGACGGATTTCGCGAGGTTGCGCGGCTGGTCACATCGGTACCGATCGCCGCCGCCGTATGGTAGGCGATCAGTTGCACGGGGATGGCATATACCAGCGGGGTCACCGCGGTCGCCATTTCCGGCAAGATCAGAGTTTCCAGAGAGTCGATTGTCGCCAGCCTGGCGCCCTGCGGATCGGTCACCAGAATGATCTTTCCGCCGCGAGCCGCCGCTTCCTGCATGTTCGAGGCCGTCTTCTCGAATACGCCGTCAGAGGCGCGAGGACGATCACCGGCATCGTCTCATCGATCAGCGCGATTGGTCCGTGCTTGAGTTCGCCCGCGGCATAGCCTTCGGCATGAATATAGGAGATTTCCTTGAGCTTGAGCGCGCCTTCCAGCGCGATCGGATAGGCGGTGCCGCGGCCGATATAGAGCACGTCGCTCGCCTTGGCGAGATCCTGTGCAAGCCTCTCGATCTGCGGCTCGAGCGCGAGCGCGGTCGGCCATGAGACGCGGCGTTTCCACCAGAGCATGCGACCAGCTTGCGCTCATCATCCTCTGTCAGCATGCCGCGGCTACGGCCCGCGGCAACTGCCAGGCAAGGAAGCGCGCTCAGCTGGCAAGTGAACGCCTTGGTAGACGCCACGCCGATTTCCGGGCCCGCCAGCGTCGGCAGCACTACGTCGCTTTCGCGCGCGATCGTGGACGTCGGCACATTGACGATGGAAAGAATGTGCTGCCGGTTTTCCCTGGCATAGCGCAAGGTCGCCAGCGTGTCCGCCGTTTCCCCGGACTGTGATATGAATATGGCGAGGTCGCCCGGTTCGAGCGGTGCCCCGCGGTAGCGGAATTCCGATGCGATATCGATCTCGATCGGCAGCTTCGAAATCGCTCAAACCAGTATTTGGCGACCAGCCCCGCATAAAAAGCAGTACCGCAGGCCGAAATTGAGACGCGCTTCAACTTCATCCAGTCGAAGGGCAACTTCGGTCGGCAAGGCGACCCGCTCGTTTATCATGTCGATGTAATGCGCGAGCGTGTCGCCCACCACTTCCGGCTGCTCATGGATTTCCTTCGCCATGAAGTGCTTATGGTTGCCTTTGTCGACCAGTTGCGCCGATGCAGTCGACTTGACGATCTCCGCTCGACTTTGTGCCCTTCCCCGTCGCGGATTTCGACGCCATTTCGCGTGAGAATTGCCCAATCGCCATCATCGAGATAGCTGATCGTGTCGGTGAACGGAGCCAATGCGATGGCGTCTGACCCGAGATACATCTCGCCCTTGCCGTAACCGATGGCGAGCGGTGATCCTTTGCGCGCACCAATCAACAGATCGTCGTTTCCCGTAAAAGGAACGCGAGCGCAAAGGCGCCGCGCAATTGCTTCAACGCGGCCGCCACAGCATCCGCAGGCCCTTTTCCACTTTTCATCTCTAAGGTGACAAGGTGAGCGACTACCTCGGTCTCGGTCTCGCTCACAAACTTGCAGCCGCACGCGACGAGCTGTTCACGCAGATCCCGGAAATTCTCGATGATGCCGTTGTGCACGACGGCGACCAGATCGGTGGCATGCGGATGCGCATCATCTTCCGTCGGACGCCATGGGTTGCCCAACGCGTATGGCCGATACCGATCGTGCCTCCGAGCGGTTCACGCTTCAATCGTGTTTCGAGTGCATGCAACTTCCTTTAGCGCGGCGACGGCCGAGCTCGCCGTGATCAAGCGTCGCGATACCGGCGGAATCGTAGCCGCGATACTCGAGACGCTTAAGCGCATCGATGAGCTCGCCCGCGACCGGCTTGTTTCCGATAATTCCGACGATACCGCACATCCGCTTCGACGGCCCCTTTATCCGGCACCTCAGGTTTAGCCGCCGCCGGCGAGCCCAAGAAAATCAAAACGCATTTCGCCTTGTGACAACGCCACCTGGCCTCTGTCGGACCGCGTGCCGCGCTCAGGACTACTCTTTCGGCTTCTTTCGGGTGAGGTTCTTGCCCAACGCCTTTACCTGCCGCAGCGATTTCCCAACCTTCCTTAACCGTTTGTTTGGCCCGCCCGATTACCAGCGCGCCGGCCGGCACACTCTTGGTGACGACAGTACCCGTTCCGACATAGGCGCCGTCGCCGATCGTAACCGGGGCAACCAGTGCCGAATTCGAGCCGATGAATGCGCCTTGCCGATATCGGTGCGGTGCTTTGCCGTTCCATCGTAGTTGCACGTGATGGTGCCCGCACCGACATTAGCGCCCTCGCCCACACGCGCATCGCCGATATAGGTGAGGTGATTGGCCTTGGCGCCATCCTCAAGCGTGGCTTCTTCACTTCCACAAAATTTCCGACATGCACGTCGTTTCCGAGGCGCGCGCCCGGCCGCAGTCTGGCGAAGGGGCCTACGCGTGAATCCTTGCCAACATGCGCACCTTCCAGGTGCGGAACGAACGGATCGTTGCACCTTCCTCGATTGTGACGCCAGGCCCGAATACGACATTGGGTTCGATCGTCACGTCCTTGCCGAATTTGGTATCAGCGGACAAATAGACGGTCTCGGTGCAATCATTGTTACACCGGCCTCCATCGCTGCCGATCGCAGGCGCCGCTGAAGCACAGCCTCAGTCTCGGCGAGCTGCGTTTTTGTGTTTACTCCGCGCACATCGTCCTCCGAGGCTTCGATCGCCATTGCCTTCAAACCCATATCGCGGGCAATGGCAACGGCATCGGTGAGATAGTACTCGCCTTTGACGTTTCTGCTTCGATGCGGTCGAGAATGGCGAGGGCGTGCTCGCCCGCCAGCGCCATGAGGCCGCCATTGCAGATTCCGATTTTGCGTTCCGCTGGCGTCGCGTCACCTTCTTCGCGGATCGCGAGGAGTTCCGACCGCTTATCAAAAGCCTGCCATATCCCGACGGATTGTCTGGCCTGAACCCCAGCACCGCGACTGCCGCACCCTCGGCTAGAGCGTCCCGCAATTTCGCGAGGGTCTGCGGGCGCACCAATGGTGTCTCGCTGAAAATCACCAGAATGTCGTCGACCCTGCGCGCGATCGCCCGGCGGGCCGAAAGGACCGCATGTGCGGTGCCGTGCCGCTCGGTCTGCAGGAAGATTGTCGCTCCGGGCGCGATTTTTCGTGCCTCGGCCCGGATAGAATTGTGGCCGGGACCCACCACGACCGCCAATTATTCGCGCCAACGGCGTCTGCTGCCGTGATCACATGCACGAGCACGAACGTCCGGCGAATGGGTCAGCGCCTTCGGCAGCGCGAGCGCATGCGGGTGCCTTCGCCGGCCGCAAGAACGATGGCAAGGCATGTTCTTCGAGACATCGGGATTTCTTTCGCGCCTTTACACCTGGAACGCATCCCATCGCCGACACAGCCTTCCGGCGGACGCTTACGCCGCCGACCCTCGCCCGGCACAGGAAAAAAACAAAATTTCTTGGATTTGCTAATGTTTTCAATGATTTGCCCATCGAGGAGCTTATGGGATCGAACAGGCGCCACTCAAATTGAATTTCAGCCAGTTACTGAGCCGCCGCCGCAACCTCAGGCCACTTTTTTCGTTCTGCGGTTGGGGCGGGGCTGCTGCTGTTGGTTGACCGCCCTCGCGGTCACGACCCAGACCAAAAGCGCCACCGAACGACTTCGCTCGATCTTTGCCGCCGCCGAACCTGCATCACGCGATGCGTCGCGCGTGACCGAGCTCCAGTTCGAAACCCGGATACTGATCGCACAAATACGCGTGCTGACCGCCGATCGCGACCGCCTCGCCGGACCGATCGCCCTTCTCGAAAGCAGCATCGACGACATGACGGGCGCCATCAAACGCCAGGCGGATCTGACAGCCGCAGCTCTCGCCGCCAACCCGCGGCGACGCCACCGGCGCCCGCCGTTCCCGCGACGATACGGCCCTCATCCCCGACGAAGCCAGCGCAAAGCGCAACCGGCCGCGCCGCCGTCATCTTCCGAAGTCGCAAATGTCACCCGGCCTTGCAGCCCGAGGCGCCGACTAGCGAACTCGCGCCGGTCCCCAGGCGCGCTCGTCGGCTTCAACGGTGGACGAACCCGCTGCACCAGCCGGAAGACGGGCGAATTCGCGCTCGATCTCGGTGGAGGACCCACGCTCGATGCAATTCGTCAACGTTGGGTCACTGTTAAGGCCAATTTTGGCCCCCTGCTCAGCGGCATGCACCGTTCTGCGCGCGAGCACCGCACCGGCAGCACCGGCTATCGCCTCGTCGTGGGGCCCTTGCCGAATCGCCCGGCCGCCACGGGTCTTTGCGCGCATTTCAACGCGGCGCCACCGCCTGCCATGCGACCAATTTGACGGCGAGCAATTCGATTGCGCAGCATGATTGTCGGAACCGGAGCGCCGCGCCATACTGATCGGATGAGCTGCTTCTGCCGAGTGCGCGCGCGACCATCGGCTCCTTGTCGTCGCTTTTGTTCGATCGGCTACGCGATTTATATGCGCTCTCTCGCAATCGAACAGCCGACCGTTGGGCTCGCCTGTCAGGCCGGCCTGATACCTGGCTGTGCGCCACGCGCCGCGTCACCATCGCGCTGTTTACCCATGCCGCATTTGGCTGGTCGGCATTGGTCGTTGCGGCGCTCAATCTTCTACGCCTGTCGCTGATTTTGTTTGGGTTCGCGCTCGCCGCTGCATGCGGCGGAGTTGTACTTTACAACAATAGGCTCGCTCAGCGGCCGCATTGCTGGTGATCAGCCTGGCGCGTCGCGAGCCTGAATCAGATTGACCGCTAGCGCCGCCAAAGCAGCGCACAGCCACAACGATTGCCAGTTAGCGAGGCCTTCGTTGAGCGCAACGTAAATGGCGGAGAGTGCGAGCACGGCGCCGCCGCCGACTTCGGCAGCACTTCGTCGGCCCTTCGGTCGTGGATGCATAAGGCGGTGGACCAGAAATGGCACCACGGCTGCAGTCAACGGCGCAAAAGGGAAATCGCGATAGCGCGGATCAAAGACAAGACCGATTGCAACCACGAATGACATAGTCATCAGCGTTACCAGAACTGCACCGGCGACAAGCGCGACAGGATCGCGCACGCGCATGGCTTTCGGGCCGACCAAACCCGCAAAGCTCGGCACATCGGCGTCACGCATGATCGCCACACTCAGCACTGGCGGCGCCGCAACGGCAACAGCCGCAATCGCGAGCGAGCGTAACCAGCCACCCAAACCGAGACTCTCAAGAGGAATGTTTTCGATTGTCCAGCCAATGAGTGCGCCGCCGAAAAACGCGTTAACGGAGACTGCAAGCCAGTCTATCAAGTTTGCATGCTTCCTGCGGGCCAGGACGGTGGCGCCGAATATGATCCCCGCAAACAACAATCCGCCGATACACTGCCAAAGCCAAAGCGGGTGATTGGACACCGGCTTTCCCCACAGGAATTTAGGCGCGCGCGTCGTACTGTCGAGCAGTCCCCAATGACCGCCGACGGTCCCTTCAAGGGCGCGTTTCCATGGCTGATCATAGGCCTCGATAATATTGACATGAAAATTCTCGCGCTTGCTCAGCGCGAGCACGTCCTGGATAACCCGCGCCTGGTTGGCCGGCGACGGTCGCGCGCCCTCGCGCATTCGGCCGGCGCTTGGCCAGCCGACTTCGCCAATCAACACATCCTTGCCCGGAAATGCCCCGGCGACCTGGCGCCGGATTGCCTCCACGTGGGCCGACGCCGCGCCCGCGGCAATCGGGAAATCCTCCCAATAGGGAAGGATATGGATGGTGATGAAATCGACTGCATTCGCGATATCGGCATTGCGGAGCCAGTACTCCCAGACGTCTGCGTAGGTCACCGGCACGGAGACGCGTGCCTTGACCGACCGGATTGTCGCGGCAAGGTCAGTGGCCGTCATTTCGCCTCGCAGAAGGACCTCATTTCCGACCACGATCGAACGGATCGTTTCGGGGTACTTCTTGGCCAGCGCAACAGCCGTTTCGACCTGATAACGGTTTTTGTCGGGATTACTCGAAAGCCACAGCCCCTGCATCACCTTAAGGCCATGCTCGCAGCGATTCCGGCTATCTGATCGAGGCCGAAGTCGACCGAATAGGTCCGGACGCAGTCCGTAATCCCCGCCAGTGCCGAATATCATCCTCGATCTGGGAGGCTGGAATCATTGTGGAGGGATCGAGCGGCGTCTGGGCTCCCCGAAAGGGAGTGTAAGACACGCAATAGAGCTTCTCGCCTCGCCCAATTTCCGGGAAAGGCATTGGCTCCGGACTGCCCAGCCATGTCCAAAAACCCGCTATCGCAACGAACGTGAGGGCGAGGCAGCTCAGAGCATTACGCATCGAAAGCTCGCGTGAAAACTGCAATAACGGAGGGACCGGCTTATCGTGCGTTGCCGGCCCTGCCAAGGCGACCCGTTTTAAGCAAGGATTGCGGTCGTGCTGGACAAAATCCTTCGCTTGAGGCCAAGTTTGGCTCGCACGAATTGGCGGCTTGGACCGCCAGTTCGACCGGAGAGGGCGAATTTACCACGTAAGATATCGCCGTATTAGCGTCCCAATCCGGCTGCAGACAAACCCGAGGACGCGTGGACGGCCTGAATACAGACAGCCGACGGGGACAATGCAGTTTACCTTCAAGTTGCGTCAGTATCTTGCGGTGCTTTCCTGCGCGGCAGCTTTAGCTCTCAGCCTCCCGCCGGCGTTTGGTCAAAGCGGTGGAAACGGCAAACCGCCAGAACCGCAAAAGCCGACCCCAGAGTCCGCCAAAGAAAGCCAGAAGAAGATCGATGAGATAGCCGAAGCCGCCCGCATCCTCACTGGCCCGGCAGGTAATCCCGAATGTGTCTGGCTGGGGCGGCGGGTGGTAACCCTGTTATGGCGCGACGACATGGATACCGCCTTTCGGCATCTCGACCTTTATGACCGGTTCGGATGCCCGAGTGCCCATATCCAGGCCACCTTCCGTTGCCTGGTCCGGCAGGGAAATATCGATCCTAAGGCGCAGGAGACCCTTAACGGCCGGGTTCACGCATGTTGGCTTAACCCTAGCCTCGAGCCGACACCTGCCGCCGAGGCTCAGCCTCCAGCTGCAACATCCGGCGGAACCACCCAACGCTGAACGGCGTTTCTCATCCGGAATTTCATCGGGGCGCCATGTCAGTGCCTAGGATTTGCCATGTCTGCTGATTATTTGAATTATCACCTTACGCCGCGCTATGTTCTGCGCTCGCAGACGGAGTATCGGCTGAGCTCAGGGGACGAGCTCAAGGGTCTGCCATTCAGCCCCACTTGGTCTTGAGTTCTATGCGCACCGTTGCGGCCGTGATCGCCCTTGTGGCGTGCGTGCATGCCGGGTTGTGGGCCTTAATGCGCGACACCGCTCGCGCCCCCAACTTCGACGGGCAGCTCGCGAGCGTTTCCTACGCGCCTTTCGAAAATTCGACGCACCCGGATTCGGGCAGCAAACCAACGGCCGCACAAATTCGCGCCGACCTCAAGGTCCTCGCCCCGCTCACCCGCGCGATTCGGACCTATTCCTCGACCGGCGGCGTCGAGCTCGTGCCCGGCATCGCATCCGAGTTCGGCTTGCGCGTTACGGCCGGCGCGTGGATCGACAAGGATAAAGAGCGCAACGAGCGCGAAATCCGCTCCGTGATTGATCTGGCCAAGCGCCACAGCAACGTGAACGGCATCTTCGTCGGAAACGAAACGATCTTCCGTGGCGAGCAAAAGGTTAGTGACCTTATTCAAATGATCCAGCGCGTGAAGCGCTCGACAAATGTGCCGGTAACGACGGGCGAGATCTGGCATGTATGGCTCGAGCATCCCGAGCTCGTATCGTCAGTCGACTATATCGCTGCGCATATTCTGCCGTATTGGGAGGGTTTCTCCGAGGGACAGGTCGTTGACCAGGCCATTCTGATTTACGACAAGCTCCGCAAGGCCTATCCGGGCAAACGCATCGTGATCGCCGAGTTCGGATGGCCAAGCGCCGGCTACAACATGCACAACGCCAATCCCGGTCGCATCGAGCAGGCCGCGGTGTTGCGCGATTTTGTGACACGCGCCGAGGCTTATGGCATCGACTACAACATTGTCGAAGCCATCGACCAGCCGTGGAAGACCTTCGAAGGTGGCGTCGGACCCTATTGGGGATTGTTTGACGCATCGCGGCACCCGAAATTCAGCTGGACCGGTCCAATTACCGATCCGGACCATTGGCGCCTTGCAACGATCGCCATACTGGTCAGCGTGCTGTTGTCGCTGCCGCTGCTTGCGATGAACCCAATCACCCTGTGGCAGGCTGCCCTGTTGTCCGGTGCGGCCAATGTCGTTGGCGCATGGTTTGCAGCCGTGTTCGGATACTGGAACGGCCACTATTTCGTGCCGGGAGCGGCGTTCGCCCTTGGCCTGGGCATCGTATTGCTTGTCCCGTTGATAATCATCGCGCTCGCCCGCATCGAGGAGATCGCGGCGATTGCGTTCGGACGCAAGCCGCTGCGGCTGATCACGGCTCCGCCGCTGGCGCCTGATCCCGGGGCGCCCAAGGTATCAATACACATTCCCGCCTACAACGAGCCGCCTGAGATGCTCAAGCAGACGCTCGATGCAGTCGCCCGGCTGGAATATTCGAACTACGAATGCATCGTCATTATCAATAATACGCCCGATCCGGCGCTATGGCTGCCGATCGAGGAGCATTGCCGCGCGCTCGGAGAGCGTTTCAAATTCGTGCGCGTCGAGCGTCTGGAAGGTTTCAAGGCGGGCGCCCTTCGCCTCGCCCTTGTCCACACTGCCGACGACGCCGAATCGTCGGCATCATCGACGCCGACTACGTCGTGAATCAAAACTGGCTCAAAGACCTCGTACCAATCTTTAGAGATCAGAGCGTTGGGTTGGTGCAGGCGCCGCAGGATCATCGAGACAGTGAACGCAGCGTCATGCACCACGCCATGAATGGCGAGTACGCCGGATTTTTCGATATTGGAATGGTGCAGCGTAACGAATTCAACGCCATCATTGCCCACGGCACGATGTGCCTGATCCGGCGCGCCGCAATCGAGGCCGCAGGCGGCTGGTCGAGCGACACGATCTGCGAAGATACCGATCTCGGCCTGACCATGCTTGAATTGGGCTGGCAGGCCCATTACACGAACCGCCGCTACGGTCACGGCCTGTTGCCGGACAGTTTCGACGCCTACAAAAAGCAGCGTCATCGCTGGGCTTATGGCGGTTTTCAAATTATGCGCAAACACTGGCGGCGTTTCCTGCCGGGCGCTAGCCGCCTCACCCGCGAACAGAAGCGCGAGTTTGCCCTTGGCTGGCTCAATTGGCTCGGTGCGGAGAGCATCGGCGTCGCGGTCGCCATCCTCAATATTATCTGGATCCCGTTTATTGCAGTCCTCGATATCGCCGTTCCCGATCGAATCCTGACGGCCCCGATTATCGTGAGTTTTGTCGTCTCGGTCGTGCACTTCGCAACGCTTTATCAATTGCGCGTGCGACCGCGGATGGGCCAACTGCTCGGATCGGTCTTTGCCGCAATGTCAGTGCAATGGACCGTCGCGCGTGCTGTCGGCTTTGGCGTCGTCAAGGATCATTTGCCGTTCGTGCGCACGTCCAAGGGCGGCCTCCATCGCTCGGGTGATTTCCACGCGTTTTGGGAGGCGATCCTCGCCAGCCTCCTGCTCTTCGGAGCGGCTTTTGTTTATTGGACCAACTACAAGGAAATTCGCGAAATCAATATTTTTGCAATTGTGCTTATCGTACAGAGTTTGCCGTTCATCGCTGCAACAGCCCTTGCAATGATAGAACGCACCCGGCTAAACGAGTTTGCATACTGGCGCAGCATCGAAGCGCGGGTTGCGGAGTTCATGCCGACGACGCGCCGGGGCGTAACCGTCGCGGAAGTGGCGCGACCAATTCCGCCGCAGAATCCAGGCGAATTGGTACAGTAGATCGAACAGCCGGCCAGATCACCCAGTCAAGGCCGTCTCGACCAGTTTCACCCAATACGATGTGCCGAACGGAATCGCATCGTCATTGAAGTTGTAGGCAGGGTGATGCAGCCCTGCGCTTGCGCCGTTTCCGATCCAGATGAATGCGCCCGGTCGAGCGTTCAGCATGAACGAAAAATCCTCCGCGCCCATCATCGGCGGCAGCGTGGTATCGACTTTGTCATCTCCCGCAATCTGCCCCGCGACAGATGCCGCAAATCCGGTTTGCTGTTCGTGATTCACCAAAACGGGATAGCCCCGCCTGTAAGTCAGCGTCGCTTTGGCGCCGTAAGCAGCAGCGGTATTTTCTACAAGTACCGGCAAGCGTTTCTCGAGTAATTCGCGCACGTCGCCGGCAAGGCTGCGCGCAGTACCGCGCAATTGCACGGTCTGCGGTATGACGTTGTCGGTATTGCCGGCCCGAAACATGCAGATTGAAACGACTGCGGATTTCAGCGGATCGACATTTCGCGAAACGACTGACTGGATGGCATTGATGATTTGTGCGCCGACCAGGACAGTGTCGACGCCAAGATGAGGACGCGCGGCATGGGCTCCGACGCCCTCGATGTCGATGGTCAGAGCATCGGCGGCCGCCATCATCGCTCCCGCACGGATTCCAAAGCTACCGACCGGCATGCCGGGATAGTTGTGCATGCCGTAAACCTCCCCGATGCCAAAGCGGTCCATCAGGCCATCGTCAACCATGGCTTTTCCGCCACCGCCGCCCTCTTCCGCCGGCTGGAAAATAACAACGGCCATGCCGTCAAAATTTCGCGTGTCGGCCAGATAGCGCGCGGCACCGAGGAGCATGGCCGTGTGGCCATCATGGCCACAAGCATGCATTTTGCCGGGAACCGTCGACTTGTACGGCAGATTGGTCGCCTCTTCGATCGGAAGCGCGTCCATGTCGGCGCGTAAACCGATTGCACGCCCCGATGAGCCTTTTCGGCCGCGGATGACGCCGACTACCCCGGTGCGGCCAAGACCGGTCACGACCTCGTCGCAGCCAAAAGCCTTGAGTTTTTCCGCGACCGAGCCGGCTGTACGATGCACGTCATACATGAGCTCGGGGTGCATATGCAGGTCGCGGCGCCATCCAGTGATATCCGCGTGCAAGTCGGCGACGCGATTGACAATCGGCATGGTGAACTCCGGGCGGTACGCGGTTTACAGGAACAGCTTAGCAAATATCCGCTCTTGCGCGAGTTGAAGAATGCAGCCGGCGCCTATTGACCGGGCCGACGAGCGCCCCTACACAGCCCCGAAGCGCCTGATCTTGAAAGCTCTTCGCCCCATAGGCAATCGCCGCGATCTGGCTTCGATCATGCGCCCCGTGACGAGTGCGTTAGCTCAGGTGGAAGAGCGACTGACGATAAAATATTGGGCCTATGAGCGTTTTGTGTTGGAGTATGAGTCACTAGCAAAGCAGCCTACACACATCCAGGACGCACATAGGTTACGGCGGGCCGGTAGCTCAGTGGTAGAGCACTTGACTTTTAATCAAGTGGTCGATGGTTCGATCCCATCCCGGCTCACCAAAACTTTGCTTGTCTAGATTGACCGCGCGCTGCTTTTGTTGCCTTCTGACCCAATGCGGATCGCCAGCCCGCCAATGCTTGCTCCGAATCACGCTTCTCGCTATCGCCTTTCGTGTTCCGACCGGCGCGCGCGAGTTCACGGAGCTCATGATGGCGGATTTGAATTGGAACAAGAGTACCTGGGAAACTCACTACGATTGGCGTGAGGCCGGCGAAGAGTGGAGCACCGCCTGGGGTGGCAGCGAGGCGCATTGGGTTGGTTCCATCTATCCTCGACTGCACCGCTTCTTGCCGGCGCCGCGCATATTGGAAATAGCGCCGGGATTCGGTCGATGGACAAAATTCTTGATCCCGCTCTGCAACGAATTTGTCGGCATCGACTTGTCGGAAAAATGCATCGACGCCTGCCGGGATAGATTTGCGAGCGTCACACACGCTCGCTTTTTCACGAATGATGGCCATTCGCTTGAAGCGGCACCGGAGAGGGCCTTTGACCTCATCTTTTCTTTTGATTCACTGGTTCACGCCGAGTATCCCGTTCTGAAATCGTATATCCCGCAAGTGCTGGCCAAGCTGTCAGCGGGTGGCGTGGCGTTTCTCCATCACTCAAATCTCCTCGCGTTTAACAACACGATCGGCGTGCCGCACAGCCGGGGCGTTACGGTCTCGGCCGATGCTGTCGCCGACCTGATCTATCGTGACGGGGGAACCATTCTCATTCAGGAAATAGTCAATTGGAGCGAAGATCATTTGATTGACTGTTTGACGCTATTTGCGCGTCACGATTCATACCCCATCTGCCAAGCCGGTTCGGCTCGTAAACCCGCTCTTCATGGCGGAAGCGAAACTTATCAGGAGCTTCCAGAGTCCTTACAGCATGCTGTCCAGACGGCGAACCGATGCCGGCGGAGCGCAAGCCGACCCTCTGGCGGCCGCCTGAAATGTCGACCCGCGCACTTGCGCGATGGGCGACGGTCGACGCTAATCTCTTCCCCGTTACCTGAATTTGTAATTTTTATAGGGATCCATCCGGACCGGACGCGTCGTTCCGCTTTTTGTGGCGTTGCTGTCGCGCGAGCTGTAGCCACTGATATACGTACTCTCGAGATTGTATTGGAGGTACGTCTCGGGCTTGGGTTTCGGCTTCGGCTTTGCCTTGCTTGCCCATGCGCCTGACACGATGAGTGTCGACGTGGAGACGATAGTCACTGCCATTAAAACATGCCTGTACATTGCATGCCTCCCGTCTGTATTGAGCCGGTGTGCTCGACGAATTCTCCATTTTAATCTTTAAAATTAGCAGGCGTAAGATCATGGCGCCGCGCTAGTATGCGGTCAAACTAGGCATGAGGTCGCCAGGCAACCGTGTCCGCCGATGGCAGAAGCACTCTCCCTCATACGCGCATCGAAAAACCCCGACGGCGAGTGGTCGTCGGACGACTACGACGTATTTGAGGGTAAGCGCCAAATAGGTCGCATCACCCTGACCCCGAAGGCGCCGGAGGGAAAGCCGTGGTCTTGGACCATCACGGCACGGCCCGACAGCACCCAGAATCGCGGCTACGCCGCCAGCCGCGAACAGGCGATGCGCGAACTCAATGCAAGATGGCTCAACCCTGCGAGATTTTGAGCGCCAGCGGCCCTTTGACGATTGATCGACGCGCGCTACAAGAGCCGACACGCATCTGCCTTGTATCCATTGCGTAAAATCGACGAAAATTTGTTCGCCGCAGTGCACGCGTCATTGCACGTATTGGCAGGAAAGCCTTCACCAAGTGGTCCGTTTGGGTGACAAATCCATGCCACCGTACGATGTCCGTCGTAAAAGTTTATCGATCTGGCCACCACAGTTTCATCAAAGCGTCTCGTCCTTGCCACGATGCACCGCTAATCAAAACGGCATGGACCGGGGAGCAAAAGGAGGCCGTGACATGCAGCTTCATGAATATCGGGCGAAGCTCTCCGCTATCCGTGCCTTTGCCGCACCCATGCGCTGCCCGCACTGCGGTGACGTCATGGTCGCGCCGGTCTCTTCCGAATTCGTCGAAGGCGGCGAAATCCGCCATCATTGGCAATGCGACGCGTGTGGCGAGCCGTCAAGCACGTCCATTCCGCTCACATCTCATTGATCGTAGTACGCTGGAATAGTCCGAAGTATAGGGTGTTCCCTGTATGCGTGTATTCTCGCATTCCAAGGGAGGAGCCTTTTATGATGACGTTTTTTGTACGCTCGAGTCTGATCGCAGCCTCCTGCGCCGCGACCGTTATTCTTGCGACGCCCTCTATGGCGGCCACCGTCAATCTTAAGGCCGATCTAAAAGCATCAAGTGAAGTCCCACCGACCGACAGCAAGGGCACCGGTTCGCTGACGGCGACATTCGATACAGCCAGCAAGCAATTGACCTGGAAGGGCAGTGTATCGGGCTTGACCGGGACCGCGACTGCCGCACATTTCCACGCCGGCGAAACCGGCAAAAATGGCGCTGTGGTTGTGCCTATCAGCGGGGCCGACAAAGGCGCATTTGAAGGGTCGGCGACCCTCACCGACGCCCAGGCAGCCGACCTCATGGGCGGCAAATGGTACGTGAACGTCCATACGGCGGCCAACAAGGCCGGTGAAATCCGCGGCCAAGTGACCAAGTGAAGAAGTAGGCAGCCCGCGATCCGCCAAGGCGCGCCACCGCCGCATCCAATTCTGCTTCGACTTTACCCGCCTGCGCTTCGCAGGCGGGTTTTTGTCGCGCTGGAGGCGCTTTGCGTCCCGCGTGGGCAGGTTTTATGGTCAGGCCCCTATTCGGCTGGTTCCTGTGAATTGAGGTGACTTATGGCGCGCACGAATGGCGGTTCCGCCCCCTTTCTCATTTCCGGCGGCGGTATCGGCGGCCTTATCACCGCTTACGCGCTCGCCCACAAAGGCTTCCCGGTGAGGCTATTTGAGCAGTCACCCGAGTTCCGCGAGGTCGGCGCCGGTATCCAGCTTGGCCCAAATATTTTCCGCGCGCTCGAAACAGTCGGACTCAAGGAGGCGATTCTGGCCGATGCCCACCGCCCGCCGGCACAGGAAATGCGCGACGCGCTTACCGGCAAATTGATCACCAATATTCCACTGGGCGACGCGTTCTTCAAACGCTTCGGTCAACCCTACGGCGTGACCCACCGGGCAGACATCCACGGCGCATTTCTCAAAGCCTGCCAAGGCAGCAATCTCATCACGCTCGAAACGAGCCGACGTGTCGACGCCTACAGAGATCATGGCGACGGCGTCAGCGTCACGCTCAACAATGGTGAGACGGTCGAAGGTCGCGCACTCATTGGCTGCGACGGAATGTGGTCAAAGATCCGCGACCAGGTAGTTGGCGACGGGAAGCCACGTGTCTCGGGACATATCGCTTATCGCGCGGTGCTCAAGCGCGAGGAGGTGCCGAAGGACCTCTGGCGGCCTGACGTTGTCCTGTGGGCGGGGCCGCGCACCCATTTCGTGCACTATCCGTTGCGTCGTGGAGAACTCTACAATCTCGTGGCGGTTTTCCATTCCGACCACTACGAGGAAGGCTGGAATGCCGAAGGCAGCAAGGAAGTGATGTGGCAGCACTTCAAGATGCAGGTGCCGCAAGTGCTTCGAATGCTGGAGCTCATCGATACGTGGCGCATGTGGGTTCTTTGCGATCGTGAACCGGTCAAGAATTGGTCGCACGGACGCGTGACCTTGCTGGGCGATGCCGCGCATCCGATGTTGCAATACCTCGCGCAAGGCGCCTGCATGGCAACCGAAGACGCAATCGTGCTGGCGGAAAAGGTCGCAATCACTCCGGATGACCCGGCAACCGCTTTCAAAGCCTATGAACAGGCGCGCTACCTGCGAACCGGACGAACCCAGATCATGGCGCGCGTTTATGGCGAGGTCTATCATGCGCGAGGCGTCGCAGCGGAGTTGCGCGAGGCTGCGCTGTCCGCGCGCACACCTGAAGACAATTACGAAGGCATCGCCTGGCTGTATGGCGAGCGGTAACTAGGCCGCCTTCATCTGTGGATTGGCGGCGGGCTGATCGAGATTCGCACTCCACGCATCATAGCCATACAACCAGCTCGTATCGCCGTCACCCTCGCGCATCCAGGTATTGGCGCTTGAAATCGCCTGTACCTCTGACGTGCGTGGCTTGCGATGCGCTTCGTAACGCTTGAATGCGCCCTCGATGTCCTCACCGTTTACCGCTTCGAGGCAACGCGCGAGGATGGCCGCGTCCTCGATTGAGGTCGCCGCGCCCTGGGCCATGTACGGCGTCATCGGATGCGCGGCATCGCCCAGCAGCACCACGCGGCCGTCGCTCCAGCGTCGCAAGGGCTCGCGCTCGAGAATCGCCCATTTATGGCAGTCCGGACACGCGTTGAGAACATTGCGTACATCCTGGTGGAAGCCTTCATATGCCGTGCGCAATTCCTTCACGTCGCCCTTGGCCGACCAGGATTCACGTGTCAGCCATTCCGCAGGTTCCGGCACGCTGGTGACGAAATAGACCTCGCCCTTCGCCTTGTTCGTATAATAGATGACGATATGGCGGTCGGTGCCCCACCATTTCGTCCGCGAGCGGCCGATGTCGAAACCGCCCATCAGTTTCGCCTGAAATACCGCCCGATAGGCAATGCGCCCCCGATGAATGGGCGCGTCCGGCCCGACCACGATGTCACGCACGACAGAATGCACGCCGTCGGCGCCGACAACCGCATCGGCGCTCGCTGAGGTCCCATCCTCGAAGCGCAAAGTTATCCGGGCTCCAGCCTGATCCAGCCCTACGAGCTTCTTGTTGAGATGGATGATTTCTGCCGGAACAACGGAAGCGAGCGCATCGTGCAGATCGGCGCGGTGCATGCACAAATAAGGCGCGCCATAGAGACTTTCCGGCATAGGCAACTCGCGCGTCACCTCGCCCGTGTCTGCAAGACGGTTGAGATGCGAGTATGGCGCGAATGATGTTGCGCGCAGCCGGTTTTCCACGCCGATGCCGCGCAGCACTTTCATCGAATTCGGCATCATTTGGATGCCCGCCCCGATCCGCGCAAAACGAGCGGCCTGCTCGTAGACCTGAACGTCGATACCCACGCGCCGCAACGTCGCCGCAACCGCGAGACCACCCATGCCGGCACCGACGATTGCAATTGAGACGTTTCTTGTTCTGCATACTGGGTCTTGCGCCTCATTGGGAAGTCACCGCCACGCACCCCGCTCCGTGCGCAAGCGGGATGCGTGGACGGAAATTCGATACTTGAACCGCCTACTTCCTTGGAATGCCTGCCTTATCGATCACCTCGTTCCACTTTTTAATGTCGCCTGTGAGGCGGCCCATCAATTCGGCGGGTGAACTCGCATGCGCGAGAACACCCACTTTAGCGAACTGCTCCTTGACGTCGGGCATCGCCAGCACTTCATGCATCGCCTTGTTCATCGTGTTGATGACTTCCTTCGGCGTACCTTTTGGAGCGCCGACGGCGTTCCACGAGATCACTTCGAACCCTTTCACGCCGGCCTGGTCTACCGTCGGCACGCCCGGCAAGAGCGGCGACAGGTATCGGACTTGATGTTGCCAGCACGCGGATCTTGCCGTCGTTGACCTGACCCTGCACCGCCGGCGGGAAATCCACCTGCATCTGCACGTCGTTGCGCAGCAACGCAACCACGATATCGGGCGAATTCTTGTAAGGGACAATCTGCACGTTGAGGCCGGCCATCGATTTGAACAATTCGGCGCCGAGATTTTGCGTTCCACCGACGGAGATGGTGCCGATATTGAGTTTGCCGGGTTGCGCCTTCACCGCCTTGATAAAATCACCGAGCGTTTTGTATTCGGACTGGCTGTTGACGACGAACACCAGATCGAAAGTGCCGACCATCGACACGGGCTCGAAATCCTTCACGGGGTTGAAGGGCAGGCTTTTAAAAGCCGCAACGCTGATTGCGGTGCCGTTAGTGACAAGCGCCATCGTGTAACCGTCGGGCGGCGCAGTGATCACGGCGCGCGCGGCGTTGATGCCGCCGGGCCCGGGCATGTTTTCGATCACCACCCGCTGGCCTAATTTCTGGGTCAGCTTGTCCGCCATGATGCGCGCCGTGACATCGGCGACGCCTCCGGCACCAAATGGCAGCACCATCTTGATCGGCTTTTCCGGCCACGCCGCCTGCACACCACCCAATAGAGCAAATGCCAACAAGACGGTTGCCAGAACGCTAAAAAGGCGTCCGGTCGCGAATATCCCCTTTTTCATGCGTGTCTCCTCCACAAATCTTTTTTCTTATGACGCTAAAACCATAGAGCCGTGCCGGATTGTCTACCAGCAGACGTTTTTGCGCCAGCGGGTCGGGCGCGAATTGCGCGACAAGGTCGACCAGATCGGCCTCGTCAGCCTCGTGCGTCGCGTTAGGATGCGGGAAATCCGTGCCCCAAAGAACGCGTTGAGGTGTCGCGTTTACCAACCTGTGCGCAATCGGCACCGCCGCAGCATAAGGCGGCAGGGAAATGCGCTCGGATCCGCAAACTTTGATCCAGCAATTTTCGAGACGTGAAAGCTCTACCAGTGCGCGCAATGGCGGCTGGTCGACGCCGGCCGCCGAAGGCACCCGTCCCATATGATCGATGATGAAGGGTAACGGCAACTTTCGCATCATTTCCGAGAGCGGAATGATGTCGGGCGCATCCACATGCAATACCACATGCCAACCGCGTCCCCTGATGCGATCGATGATGCGGTTGAAAACGCCCATATCGGGCGCACCACCGAGATGTTTCACAAAATTAAATCGCACCCCGCGCACGCCGCCTGCATTGAGCTTGTCGAAGTCCGCGTCCGTGAAACTGTCATCGACAATTGCTACGCCGCGATAGCGCCCGGGATTGGAAGCGATGCAGTCCAGCATGGCGGCGTTGTCGGTCCCATGGCAACTAGCCTGCACGATAACTGCGCGTTCGACGCCGAGATGGACATGCAACGCCGCCAGCATTTCCTTGGGTGCGTCTGCCGGCGTGTAGCGGCGGCCGGGAGCATATGGAAATTTGTCCGCCGGGCCGAACACGTGGCAATGCGCATCGCAAGCGCCCCGCGGCAGTTTGAAGCGCGGTTTTCGACGCCGCGCGAGAAAAGGCGATTGTTCATTCATGGCGTGCGTTTAGCGAAGGCCGAATGACGACACAACCCCAACCCCCTCCGGCGAAGCCACGCGTGCCAGCGCGCTGAAGGATGCGTCGGCGAAAGATCGGCCTACCTCGTTAGGCGGCCGATAGGTCGCCTCTCGCCCAGCCTGTCTCGGTCTCATCCTGGAAGTCTGCAAAACGCCCAGCCATGATCGCGTCGCGCATACCTGCCATCAAAGTCTGATAGTAGGCAAGATTAATGGTCGAGAGCAGCACCGCCCCGAGCATTTCGTTGGCCTTGGTGAGGTGGTGAAGATAGGCGCGCGAATAAGTGCGCGCGGCGGTATGACCACTTTGATCGTCGAGCGGACGCGGATCATCCGCGTGGCGCGCATTCGCAAGGTTGATCGTGCCGAAGCGCGTGAAAGCCATGCCGTGGCGTCCATTTCGCGTCGGAAGCACGCAGTCGAACATATCGATGCCCCGCCTGACGGATTCGAGCAGATCATGCGGCGTGCCAACCCCCATCAGGTAGCGCGGACGTTCCATCGGCAGCCTTGGCGCGATTTCCGAGACAATCTTGAGCATCACATCCTGGGGCTCGCCGACCGCGAGCCCGCCGATGGCGTAACCCTGAAAATCCATCGCAGAGAGCTCGCGCGCACTCTCCGCTCGCAGCAGGGGATCGTCACCGCCCTGAGCAATGCCAAACAGAGCGGGGCCCTCCGCGGCCCGCACTTCGAACGCGCGCTTGCTGCGTTCTGCCCAGCGCAGGGAAAGCCGCATCGCGCGCGCGATGTCCTCATGCGATGCGGGCAGCTTGAGACACTCATCAAGCTGCATTGATATATCTGCGCCAAGCAACCTCTGGATCTCGATGGCACGCTCCGGCGTGAGCTCAACCATCGTGCCGTCGAGATGAGAGCGGAAGGTCACACCTTTATCGTCAACTTTGCGTAGCTCGGACAGCGACATGACTTGGAAGCCGCCTGAATTGGTCAAAATCGGGAGCGGCCAGTTCATGAACTTGTGCAGGCCGCCAAGCGCGGCGATCCGCTCGGCCCCCGGCCGTAGCATCAGATGATAGGTATTGCCGAGAACGATTTCCGCGCCGGTCGCGCGTACCGCTTCCGGCATCACGCCCTTCACGGTCGCCTGTGTGCCGACAGGCATGAATGCCGGCGTCTGCACGCTGCCGTGTGGGGTGATAAACTCGCCGCGGCGGGCGGCGCCGTCGTTCTTGAGCAGACGGAAAGCGAAGGGCTGCGGCATAAGATTTATGTACAGTATTTCAGGATTCCGGATCCGGCCTTATGGGACCGCCCCCGGATGACCAGATAGGCCCGGATACAACAAGCACGCATCGCCATAGGAATAGAACCGATAGCCGGTTTCAATTGCATGCGCGTAAGCACGTTTCATGGTGTCGAGGCCGCTAAAGGCCGCGACCAAGATGAACAGCGTCGAGCGCGGCAGGTGGAAATTCGTCAGCATCAAGTCGGCAGCGCGAAATTTGTAGCCCGGGGCGATGAAGATGGCGGTTTCCCCCGAAAATGCCCGCAGGTACCCCTCCTCCGATGAAGCGCTTTCGAGGAGCCGAAGTGCGGTGGAACCCACCACGACAATCCGCCCCCCTTTCTCGCGTGTAGCGTTAAGGGCTCCGGCGGTCTCGGCCGAGACCGAGCCGAATTCGGCATGCATCTTGTGCCCGGCGGTATCATCGGCCTTGACCGGAAGAAAAGTGCCGGCGCCAACGTGCAGCGTAACCTTTTGCAGGCCGATACCACGTGCCCTGAGACGCTCCAGCAGCTTTTCCCTGAAATGGAGGCCAGCAGTCGGCGCCGCGACGGAGCCTTCTTCCTGCGCAAACAGGGTCTGATAGTCCGCCCGGTCCTGCTCGTCGGGTTCCCGCCGCGAGGCGATATAGGGCGGCAAGGGCATCTCGCCGCGTTCGGCGATCGCCTGATCCAAAACCGGGCCATGAAAGGAAAACGAGAGCGTTATCTCTCCGCCCTCATCTTTATGTGAAACTTGAGCATCGAGTTCGCCAAGAAAACAGACTTTACCTTCGGTCCCAAACCGCAGCGTATCCCCCACTTCGAGCTTCTTCCCCGGCTTCGCAAACGCCCGCCAATGAGACCCATCGATCCGTTTATGCAATGTCGCCTCGATCACGGGTTCGGCACTGCCGCGACCGATGCGCCGCCCCCTCAGCCGCGCCGCAATGACCTTACTGTCATTGACCACGAGACAGTCACCCGCGCGTAACAGATCCGGCAAATCGCTGACCTTGTGATCCTCAAATTCGGGCGTCTTGCCCGGCATTACGGCCAGAAGCCGTGCGGCGTCGCGCGGACTTGCCGGTCGCAGGGCGATACGGTCAGCAGGCAATTCAAAATCGAAAAGGTCGGTTTTCATCGCGTCCCGAAGTCATCCCGCCCGCGCCTGGTGCCTGGTATCCTGTCTAGATTGGCACCGCCTTGCCGCAAAGCGAAATGGCCGGGACGAGCCCGGCCATAACGACATGTTGGTTACAGCGGTGCCTACGCGCCCATGGACGCCTTGACAATCTTGTCTGGGTTTTCGACGGGCTCGCCGCGTTTGATTTTGTCGACATTGTCCATGCCTTCGATCACCTTGCCCCACACCGTGTACTGCTTGTCGAGAAAGCGGGCATCGTCGAAGCAAATGAAAAACTGGCTGTCACCCGAATCCGGGTTGGAAGCGCGTGCCATCGATACCGTGCCGCGCACATGCGGCTCAGGGTTGAATTCCGCTTTGAGCTTCTTTCCCGATCCGCCGGTACCCGTGCCGTGCGGACAGCCGGTCTGCGCCATAAAGCCGTCGATCACGCGATGGAATACGATGTCATCGTAAAACCCATCCTTCACCAATTCCTTGATGCGTTCGACGTGGCCCGGCGCAAGATCGGGACGCATCTCGATCACAACCTTGCCCTTGGTGGTTTCCAGCGTCAGCGTATCTTCGGGTTTCGCCATGTCACTCCCTTTCACACAACAAACTAACTAATGGTATCGCGCACATCAGCGCTCGATAGTTGCTTTCTTGACATAATCCATGCGCGGAAAGTCCTTCGTCAGATAGGCATTGCCCTCGTTCTGGATGCGGCTCTGATCGGGCCCGCGGCCCCGCGGCGCGCCCTCGCCATATTCGGCATTGAGAGCATCCACCACGTTCATCCCCGACACGACCCGGCCGAACGGCGCAAAGCCCGACTCGTCGAGACGCGAGTTGTCTGCGAAATTGATGAAGACCTGGCTGGTGCGGGTATTGGGACCGGCCGTCGCAAAGGTGATGGTCCCGCGCTTGTTACTCTGCGTGACTGGATCATCGCTGATCTGTGCCGCACGCCATCGCGCCATGATCGCAGGATCGCCGCTGATGCCGAACTGCACCATGAACCCGGAGATCACGCGAAAGAAACGCACATTGTCATAGAATCCATACTTTACGAGATTGTAGAAACGATCGGCAGCTTTCGGTGCCCAATCGCGCGTGACCTCAATGACAAACACGCCCTTGCTGGTGTCGAAGCGAGCTTTATACATTGCCGGCGCCTGCTCGCGCAGCGCCGCAGGATTGCTCAGCGGCGATTGCGCAAACACCGGTAGTACGGGCGCCGCGAGCGTCAAAACCAATATGAATGAGACAAGTACAAGAGACGGTCGGCGGCTGGTCATTGCTGTCCTCGTCGAAGGCGCGGGATCGTTCACCGCGAAAATTTCTTTTTCAGGCGCGCGACGACCGGGGCCGGCACAAAGGCCGAAACGTCTCCACCCATCCCGGCGATCTGCCGCACCAATGTGGCGGTGATCGGGCGCACCATCGGTGACGCCGGCAGAAAAACAGTTAGCACATCCGGAGCCATAGCCTCGTTCATGCCCGCCATCTGCATTTCGTAGTCGAGATCGGTGCCATCGCGCAGCCCGCGGATGAGCATGCTTGCGCCCGCCTTGCGCGCCGTTTCCACGACGAGGTCGGCAAAGGTGATGCACAACAACTCGCACTTGGCCTCGCGCGCCACCGGCGTGCAGGTCTCCTGCAGCATCGCCATGCGTTCCTCGGCCGCAAATAATGGAGCCTTGCCTGGATGAACCCCGATGGCGATCACCAGGCGGTCGGCCAGCCGAACGGCATGCCTGACCACGTCGAGATGGCCGTTGGTCACAGGGTCAAACGAGCCCGCATAAAGCGCGATTCTCGGCATGGGCGGGGGTCTAACCCGCCCATTTGAGGGTCGCAAGACCGGCGTCTTTCGGCCGTGAACCTTTTCCCCGGCCCCGGCGACCCATGCCAGAGGATGGCGGCTGGCAAATGCACCTTTCTGTGACCCCGGTCACAGCGGCACCGGGTCGCCTTTCCTAGTGTCGTTATTGCCGAGATGCCGAAGGCACCGGCAGCAAGCCAAACAGGGGGTTGTCATGTTGAAATCCGTCGCCGCCATCACGATCGCCGCCGCAATTGCCGCGGTCATCACTGTGTTTTCAGCTCCGGCCGCCGATGTGGTCGCGAGCCCGCTGTCCAAGCCAGCTGCCGATGCGATCACAGCCTGCAAGCAGCGACCTTGGCCCTACCTCAACTGCGTCGGTACCGAATTCGGTAATCCGCATATTCGCCTGATCAACGTCGACCGCGCGGCGCAGTAACGCCTTACGCCGCCGCGCTTAGGCGCTAGGCTTCCCCATAGTCGTGAGGGAAGCTTTCATGCGCCAAACTGTTCTTGCCGCGGCAATACTTGTCTGGGCCGCCCCTGCATTCGCGCAAGATTATCCGAGCCGTCCGGTCCGCATCATCGTGCCGACACCTGCGGGCGGTCCGGTGGATGTCATGGCCCGGATGCTGGGGAACGCCCTGCCGACATTCCTCGGGCAAAATATCTTTATTGAGAACAAGCCGGGCGCGGGCAATACGATTGGATCGCGACAGGCGGCGGCGGCCGATCCAGACGGCTATACGCTCATGGTCTCGGCTGCGAGCGGACTGATCATGAGCCCGATGATCCACAGCAATGCGGGATATGACGCATCGAGTTTCGCGCCCGTCGCGCTCATTGCGGAAACGCCGCAGGTGCTTGTGATCAATCCGAAGCTGCCGTTCAAGACTGTCGCCGAGCTCGTAACCTATGCCAAGGCCAATCCGGGCAAGCTCAACTATTCGACCGGCGGCGTCGGCACGCTTCCTCATCTCAATGCCGAACTGTTTAAATCGGTAAGCGGAACCAACATCCTTCATGTGCCGTATAAAGGCGGCGGGCCCGCTCTCACGGCTGTGGTAGCCGGCGAAGTGCAGATGACCTTCGACACGGTGAGTACTTCGCTGCAGCTGGTAAACGACGGCAAATTGCGCGCTCTGGCGATTGTTGGTCCGAAACGGGCGCCGGAATTGCCGGACGTACCGGCAATGCCCGAGTTAGGCTTTCCCGCAGTCACAAGCGGGGCCTGGACGGCGCTGATGGCACCGCGCGACACACCACCACCAGTGATTGCTAAACTCAATGCAGCCACAAACGCCGCGCTGGGCAGCGCCGCGATGAAGAATGCGCTCTCGAAGCTGGGTGCCCAACCGCGCGGCGGCAGCCCTAAAGACCTCACCGATCACATCCAGCGCGAAATTACAAAGTGGAAGCCGATCGTGACGTCGCTGAATCTGCAAGTGGATTGAGCATGCGTCTTCATCATCGGGGACGGCAGGACTGGCTTTACTACTCCTCCTTGCACCCCTCGCGTCGGCGCAAATTCCGCCAATTGCAGGCGAAGTACAAAGCTATCGCGGGCTGCACGCCGCCGCCGCCAATAACGACACAAACGAAATAGAAAAGCTTGTCAAAGCCGGCGCGATGATCGACGCCCGCGATACACACGCCCGCACGCCGCTGCACGTCGCAGTTTTTTTGAGAAAAAAAGATGCGGCACGAACATTGATGCGGCTTGGCGCGAACGCAAATGCTCTCGAGGCTCAAAATTATGACATCGTGACGATCGCTGCTGTCCTCGATGACCTGCCGATGTTGAAAGTCGCCCTTGCAGGCGGTTGCAAGGCGACCAACATCACGAGCCCCTATAACGGCACGGCGCTAATCGCGGCGGCCCATCTCGGCCATGACGAGATCGTGCGCACCTTGATTGCGGCTCGAGCGCCACTCGATCACGTCAACAATCTGGGCTGGACTGCGGTTATCGAATTGATTGTGCTAGGCGATGGCGGCAGACGACATATTGCGACACTCGAGGCGCTCATCGACTGCAGGAGCCGATATCAATCTGGCCGACCGTTCCGGCGATACCCCGCTCGTGCTTGCAAAACGACGCGGCTATGCGGATATGGCGGCGATGCTGACGGCCGCCGGCGCGCATTAAATCCCACCCATAAAACGGGTGCGATCGGATACTGCGCGCGCTTTGCAATTGCAGGGCCTGATTCCCAGCAAGCGAACCCATCCTGCCGGACTGCACTGCCTATTCTTCTTCTCCCTCTTCGCTCAGGCGCTCCACCGACACCACGCGTTCATCCTCGGCCGTATTGAGCACGATAACGCCTTGCGTTGAACGTCCGGCAATCCGAATGCCGGACACGGGCGTACGGATGAGTTTGCCCTGGTCGGTGACCAGCATGACCTGGTCGGCTTCTTCAACAGGAAATGAACCAATGATCGTCCCTGTTTTCTTGGTCAGCGACATCGCGACAATACCTTTGCCGCCGCGGCCGGTGGTCCGGTACTCGTAAGACGACGACCGCTTGCCGAAGCCGCGCTCGGACACCGTCAGGACAAATTGCTCCGCCGCTGACAATTCAACGTAGCGTTTCTCGCCCAGTTCAATCGCACCGACTGCCTCGTCGGCGTCAGCCGGAATTGCCTCCTCTTCACTGCCGCCTCGCCGAACGGCGCTGGCACGCTTATGATAGGCTGCACGCTCTTCTGCGGTCACGTCGATATGGCGCAGTATCGACAACGAAATGACGTGGTCCTTATCGGCAAGGGTAATGCCACGCACTCCGCGCGAGGTGCGACCCTGGAATACGCGCACTTCAGGCACCGCGAACCTGATACATTGGCCGCCATTCGCGGTCAGCAGCACATCGTCCTTCTCTGTGCAGATTTGCACGTCAACGATCGACTTGCCGTCCTCAAGTTTCATGGCGATGATGCCGGACGGCCGCACGTCAACGAAATCCGAGAGCTTATTGCGCCGAACGGTGCCGCTGGTGGTCGCAAACATCACATCAAGTTCGGCCCATGACGTTTCATCTTCGGGCAGCGGCATGATGGTGGTGATCGATTTCGCTCTGCTGGAGCGGCAGAATATTGATCAGCGCCTTGCCGCGCGCCTGCGGTGCCGCTATCGGCAACCGCCAGACTTTCTCCTTGTAGACCTTGCCGCGGGATGAAAAGTACAGAACCGGTGCGTGGGTCGAGGCGACGAACAGCCGGGAAACGAAATCTTCTTCACGGACCTGCATGCCACCGCGCCCTTTGCCGCCGCGGCGCTGCGCGCGATAGGTCGAGAGCGGCACACGTTTGATGTAGCCCTGGTGCGAAACGGTAACGACCATCTCCTCGCGCGTGATCAGGTCTTCTTCGTCCACGTGTCCAGTTGCTTCCGCTATCACCGTGCGGCGAGGCGTGGCAAACTCATTCTTCACATCGGCAAGTTCTCTCTTGATGATTGCCTGGATGCGCGCGCGTGAGCGCAGAATTTCAAGGTAGTCGGCGATCTCTATCGCAAGCTTGTCAAGTTCTTCCTTGATTTCGTCACGCCCGAGCGCGGTGAGGCGCTGCAGCCGCAGGTCAAGAATGGCCTTTGCCTGTTCTGCCGAAAGCTTGGTCGTGTTTTTTGACGAGACCTTGTGGCGCGGATCGTCAATCAGCGTGACCATCGACGCCACGTCCTTGGCCGGCCAGTCGCGCTTCATCAGGGCTTCGCGCGCCTCATTCGGATCCTTTGCGGCGCGGATCAACTTGATGATTTCGTCAATATTGGCAACAGCAATGGCAAGTCCCACCAGCACATGGGCGCGGTCGCGAGCTTTGCCGAGCAGAAATTTGGTCCGCCGCGACACAACTTCTTCGCGGAACGCGATGAAGGCCGCGAGCATGTCCTTCAGCGTCATGACGAGCGGACGACCGCCGTCGAGCGCAACGATGTTGCAGCCGAAAGACGATTGCAGCGGCGTAAAACGGTAGAGCTGATTGAGTACGACGTCCGGCACAGCCTCGCGTTTGAGCTCGACCACGACGCGATAGCCATCGCGATCGCTTTCGTCGCGAAGATCGGCGACACCGTCTATTTTCTTGTCGCGAACCAGTTCGGCGATGCGCTCGACCATCGATGCCTTATTCACCTGATAAGGAATTTCCGTGATGATGAAGGCTTCGCGTTCCTTGCGAACAGTCTCAATCTCGACCTTACCGCGCATGACGATCGAGCCGCGCCCTTCACTGTAAGCCGAGCGAATGCCATCGCGGCCAAGAATAATGCCGCCGGTCGGAAAATCGGGGCCGGGCACGATCTTGATCAGGTCGTCGATTGTGAGCGCGGGATTATCTATGAGCGCGGTCGCGGCATCAATCACTTCGCCGAGATTGTGCGGCGGGATGTTGGTTGCCATGCCGACGGCGATGCCGCCGGCGCCATTGACCAGCAAATTCGGAAAGCGCGCCGGCAACACCACCGGCTCTTTCTCGTTGCCGTCGTAGTTTTCCTGAAAGTCGACAGTGTCCTTATCGATGTCGTCGAGCAGCGCCATCGCCGGCCGTCCGAGGCGGCATTCGGTGTAGCGCATGGCTGCCGGCGGATCGCCGTCGACCGAACCGAAATTGCCCTGCCCGTCGATGAGCATCAGCCGCATGGAGAAATCCTGCGCCATGCGCACCAGCGCATCGTAGATCGCCTGGTCGCCGTGGGGGTGATACTTACCCATCACGTCGCCGACGACGCGCGCCGACTTGACGTATTTCTTGTCGGGCGTGTGGCCCTGCTCGTTCATCGAGTGAAGGATGCGACGATGCACGGGCTTCAGGCCGTCGCGCACGTCCGGCAACGCACGCGACACGATCACGCTCATCGCGTAATCGAGATAGCTGCGCTTCATCTCCTCGGTGATCGAAACCGGGCGCACGTCGGAAGGAGTTGCGTCCCCCGATTTCGGAGGTTCGGTATCGGCCAAGATGACGTCCTGCGTGGAGTTTTGGTTGCGGTTTTTCTAACTGATTCAGGGGCACCTTGCCAACCGAAATGCGCCCTCATACAGGCTAATATCCCTATTTAATTCAATATGTTACGGGTGGCGTCCGGGTCGCTTTGGCCGCGGCATTTTCAGTGCCCAAAACGCGCTTCAAAGGGGGCGTCCCGCCAGGCCCCGCGCGGAACCTCGCCCTGCGAAGGCAGGGACCACACTTTTTCAAAACCTCGGCCCTGCATCGGCGAGAGTTGACGGACCATGTGATAGCTTTGGCGCCATCCATGCCGGTCGAATTCGTTGTCTCTGCTTTGGTCACCTTGGTGGTCGTGGTCGATCCGATCGGCCTCGTTCCTTCCTATCTAGCGCTTACCCTTGGTTTACCCGAACACGCGCGCCGTAGCGTTGCGTTACGCGCGGCGGTGATTGCGGCAGCCATTCTTGCCGGCAGCGCGCTGATCGGTGACTGGCTGCTCCACACGCTGTCGATCGGCCTGCCGGCATTCCGCATCGCGGGCGGCTTGCTTTTGTTCTCGATCGCCTCGGAAATGGTCTTCGGCGTCCGCATCGAACGGCAATCACGCCAGGCTGAAGAAGCGCTCGAAGAGCATGTACGCAATATCGCCGCCTTTCCTCTCGCCATCCCTTTGATGGCGGGGCCCGGCGCGATTACCGCCACCGTCCTGCTCGCCGGTCGAAGTAACGGCGATCCGATGCGCCTCATATTTTTGCTCATCGTGATTGCGGTCGTGCTCCTGCTTTGCGTTGCCGTTTTCGCATTTTCCGAGCGTATCCGAAAATTGCTTGGCTTCACCGGCAATATCGTCCTCTCACGGCTGCTCGGCGTGCTGCTCGCGGCCCTCGCCGTGCAATACGTCATCGACGGCGCACGAGCCGCATTGGCTGGCTGAGATTATGTGAGGAACCGTTGCTCGCGCGACGCCTGCGCGGGAACGATCTGTTGCGCCATTCGTTGACGCCGGACCTTCATTTCCGGTGGAGACGGCGGTCGTGAAAATTTTGCGGTTTCTCGCGATGATGCTCACGGCACTGGCCCTCGTTCCTGTCGGTGCCCACCTGTTTGCCTTGCCCAATAAAATTCATCTTGCCGCGACCGATTATTTCGTCACGCAAAACATTTATCGTGGCTGGGTGCTGCTCGGTATCGTCCTAATCGCTGCAATACTCGCAAATATCACACTGACAGTTCTCATGCGTGGACAAGGCGCGCCATTTTTCTACACGCTGATCAATCTTGTGTGCCTGTTCGCGACACTCGCTATCTTTTTCGCCTTCACGTTTCCCGCCAATCAGGCCACCGATAATTGGACGGAGGTGCCCGCCAACTGGGAGCAGTTACGCTGGCGATGGGAGATTTCGCACGCAGTCAATGCGGGCATCACGTTTACGGGGCTCTGCTCACTGACCATCTCGCTGCTGGTGCAGAGCGAATAGGGCACGAACCCTCTGCCCAGTCATGGCCGGTCTTGTGCTCGGGCCGGCCGAAGGCCGGACCCGAGTGCCGGGCATGACGATCACTTTGTCGTATTC
Source organism: uncultured Pseudomonadota bacterium (assembly GCA_963702605.1). Taxonomy (GTDB): domain Bacteria; phylum Pseudomonadota; class Alphaproteobacteria; order Rhizobiales; family Xanthobacteraceae; genus Pseudolabrys. Next base: position 51,746 of record CAVPDI010000018.1, on the reverse strand, counting down.
GGTCAGAACGGGATTTCGTCGTCCATATCGTCGCGCTTGGCGCCACCTGCACCGGCCATCGCGGGCTTGCGTTCGCGCGAAGCGGTCGGCCCCGCAGAACCGAAGTCGCCGTTTTCGGCCCCTGCCCCGCCAGCACCGCCGCCAGCGCGATCGAGCATCGTCAGGGCCGAATTGAACCCCTGCAGCACGACCTCGGTCGAATATCGGTCCTGACCGTCTTTGTCCTGCCATTTGCGCGTCTGCAACGCACCCTCGAGATAAACCTTCGAGCCCTTCTTCAGGTATTGCTCGGCAATCTTTGCAAGTCCCTCGCTGAAGATGACCACGCGATGCCACTCGGTTTTTTCCCTTCGCTCGCCGGTCGCCTTGTCGCGCCAGGTTTCGGATGTTGCCACCCGCAGATTGACGATCGGGCGCCCGTCCTGCGTGCGGCGGACTTCGGGATCGGCGCCCAGATTGCCGACCAGAATGACCTTGTTGACGCTGCCTGCCATGATGCTCTCCGCGTGGCGATTGCGTGCGCATGGCTTCGATTGAAGCCACCACCGCTCGCCGTTTGAGGGTCGCGCGCAGCGCGAGCCCTATTGAAAACCTAAAGCCACCCTAGACCTCGCCAAGAAGGTGACAAAGCGTGCCGCAAGCACGTTTGCCCCTTTCCACAGCGTTTAGCGCCGGCGGGTCCTTTTCCCTTTGTTCGCTTTTTGTTCTACCACCTATCGGTCCAGAATGCAAACCCAGTGCAAACCTCTGACACAGCTCCTTGGAACAGGATTGTCTGTACGTGATTGCCGGGCTCGCGACCGCACCACTTTTATCGATTTGTGAGCACCGCAGGCCCACCTACTATTCGCGCACGTCGGTCATGAAGACCTTTTGCGCGATCTGCCAGCGACCGTCGATCTTCAGCAGCGACAGCTGATCGGTGAAGAAGCGCGGCGGAATTGCGCAATTGAGCTTTACGTAAGCCATTGTCGGACTAATGACGTCAATCGTCAGCACATGATCGTGGCGCGGCAGGCCCTGCTTTTTTGGCGAGGGTCTCGCCCGAACTTTCTCTAGCCACTTGTCACGAGGCGTGATGACCAGCTCGCCGTTGTCAGCAACACTTGTCAACGCACTTGTTGGATGAAAGACACTCGCAATCTTGTCGGCGTCACTCTCGTAAAGTCCGTCGAGGTAGGACTTGATGACTCCTTCAATGATTTTGACATCGTCAGTGCTGGTCATGACGGTCAGATCCTTCGATATTGCGGAAGCAGGCGCGTCGCCATGATGGATATTGTGGCCCCGTCCGCGAATGCAAACGAATTTAATCGAGCTGTGGACGCAGAAAACTGAGTTATGACGTTCTGAGCAGAACGCTTGCGAGCTGGCCTGAGAGCAACCCCAGGCCGCGTGTCGCGCAAGCGCCTGTGCAAAAACACCTTCTCGGCCAAGGCGCCCCTGTTTTTGCTCTGGCGGAATGGCGTTGTTCTTCCTATGTTCCGGAGAACCGTCCCCAGCGGCCCGTCTTTTGCGGTTCCGCGGGGATAACTTTGCCTGACACGACCAGGCCCGGATCACATGGCTGAACGCTTCACCAAAGCCCCCCGCGACGCCCGCCAGATAGCGATCCGCGGTGCGCGCGAGCACAACCTCAAGAATATCGATGTCGCCATCCCGCGCGACCGGCTGGTCGTGTTCACCGGCCTTTCCGGGTCGGGAAATCCTCGCTCGCCTTCGATACCATTTATGCCGAGGGCCAGCGCCGTTACGTCGAGTCGCTTTCGGCCTACGCGCGGCAATTCCTCGAGATGATGCAGAAGCCCGACGTCGATCAAATCGACGGCCTGTCCCCCGCCATCTCGATCGAGCAGAAGACGACCTCAAAAAACCCCCGCTCGACAGTCGGCACCGTTACCGAGATCTACGACTACATGCGTTTGCTCTGGGCGCGCATCGGCGTGCCCTACTCGCCGGCAACTGGCTTGCCGATCGAAAGCCAGACCGTCTCGCAGATGGTCGATCGCGTGTTGGCGCTGCCCGAAGGCACGCGGTTCTACGTACTCGCGCCGGTCGTGCGCGGTCGCAAAGGCGAATACAAGAAGGAGCTGGCCGAGTTCCTGCGCAAGGGCTACCAGCGCGTGAAGATTGACGGCGCCTTCCACGAGATCGGCGACGTAAAACCGCTGGACAAGAAATTCACCCACGACATCGATGTGGTCGTTGATCGTCTGGTCGTACGCGGCGATATCGGCACGCGGCTAGCGGACTCGCTCGAGCAATGCCTGAAGCTTGCTGACGGCCTTGCTGTGGTCGAGCTTGCCGACACCAAGGCGAGTGGGGCCATCGCCAATCGCGGGCGCAACGCCAACGCCGAACGGCTGATCTTCTCCGAAAAATTTGCCTGTCCCGTGTCCGGGTTCACCATTTCCGAGATCGAACCGCGGCTGTTTTCTTTCAACAATCCATTTGGCGCCTGCCCAGAATGCGGCGAACTCGGGGTCGAACAACACATCGACGCCGATCTTGTGATCCCCGACCGCGACGCGACGTTGCGCAAGGGAGCCATTGCGCCCTGGGCAAAATCAAGCTCGCCTTATTACACTCAGACGCTCGATGCGCTCGCCAAGCACCTCCGCTTCACGCTTGATACCAAATGGAAGGACCTGCCGAAGAAAACACAGGAAGTGATCCTCTACGGCTCAGGAGACGACGACATCAAGTTCGTTTATGACGATGGCCTGCGCGGCTACACGACGAAAAAGCCGTTCGAGGGTGTCATCACCAATCTCGAGCGCCAATTCAAGGAAACAGAGTCGGAGTGGGCGCGCGAGGATCTGCAAAAATATTTCACTGACGTGCCATGCAAGGCGTGCAAGGGAGCGCGGCTCAAGCCGGAGGCACTCTGCGTCAAAATCGGCGAACATAATATCTCGCAGGTGGCGGAGCTGTCGGTCCGACGTGCTGGCGAATGGTTCGCCGAAATTCCGAAGCAGCTCAGCGCACAGCAGAACGAGATCGGCACCCGTGTGCTCAAGGAAATCCGCGAACGCCTGAAATTCCTGGTGGACGTTGGCCTCGACTACCTCACGCTGGCGCGCGCGTCCGGCACGCTCTCCGGGGGCGAGAGCCAACGCATTCGTCTCGCCTCGCAAATCGGTTCGGGCCTCACGGGCGTGCTCTATGTTCTCGACGAGCCGTCAATCGGCCTGCATCAGCGTGACAATGCCCGCCTGCTTGAAACCCTCAAGAGGCTTCGCGATCTCGGCAACACGGTGATCGTGGTCGAGCACGACGAAGATGCCATCCGTACAGCCGACCATGTGCTCGATATAGGCCCCGGTGCCGGCATCCATGGCGGTCATATCGTTGCGGAAGGCCAGGTCGACGACCTTATCGACGCGCCGAATTCGTGGACAGGGAAGTATCTTTCCGGCGAACTGAGTGTGCCTATTCCCGAGCGGCGTCCGCGCTCGCGTCGCGTGCTGAAAGTCATCAACGCCCACGGGAATAACCTCAAGAATATAACCGCCGAGATCCCGCTCGGCCTGTTCACCTGTGTGACCGGCGTGTCTGGCGGCGGCAAATCCACGCTGCTGATCGATACGCTCTACAATTCCGTTGCACGCAAGCTCAACGGCGCCTCGCTCGCGCCCGCCCCCCACGACCGAATTGAGGGGCTGGAACACATCGACAAGATCATCGATATCGACCAGTCGCCCATCGGCCGCACTCCACGCTCGAACCCCGCGACCTATACTGGCGCCTTCACGCCGATCCGCGAATGGTTTGCCGCCTGCCCGAAGCAAGGCACGCGGTTACGAGCCGGGCCGGTTCAGTTTCAACGTCAAGGGCGGCCGCTGCGAGGCCTGCCAGGGCGATGGCGTGATCAAGATCGAGATGCATTTTTTGCCTGACGTCTACGTGCACCTGTGACGTCTGTAAGGGCAAACGCTACAACCGCGAGACGTCTTGAAATTCTGTTCAAGGGCAACTCGATCGCCGATGTGCTCGACATGACCGTCGAAGAGGCGCTCGAGTTCTTCAAGGCGGTGCCGCGCGTGCGCGAGGTGCTTGCGCTGCTGCATCGCGTCGGCCTCGACTACATCCATGTCGGCCAGCAGGCCACCACGCTCTCTGGCGGCGAGGCACAGCGCGTGAAGCTTGCCAAGGAACTGTCAAAACGGGCGACCGGCCGCACGCTTTACATTTTGGATGAGCCGACCACCGGCCTGCATTTCCACGACGTTGCGAAACTGCTTGAAGTCCTTCACGAATTGGTCGAGGGCGGCAACACGGTTGTCGTTATCGAGCACAACCTCGAAGTCATCAAGACCGCCGACTGGGTGATTGATTTAGGTCCCGAAGGCGGCGACGGCGGCGGTGAAATCGTTGCAAGCGGCACTCCGGAGGACATTGTGAAGGCGAAACGAAGCTATACCGGGCAATTTCTGGGCCGGTGCTGGGACGGGCTGCGCCGGGCGGAAGAAGCGCGTCGAGGCAGCGGAATAGCGCAAATATACCAAAGCAAACCAGCCAAGACCGCCGCGAGGCGGTCTTTTCTTTTCCGATCGCCGCTGTGCATAACGCAACGAAATCGCGCATCCTGTGACATGCGTCACATCAGCCGTGCCGGCTCAGTCCTAGACAGATTGGCGACGCACGAATTTTGGATCGCCATCACAGGTCATCCGAAAAAAAGGGCCGCTCGTTTTTGCAAACGGCGGCCCTAAAGAAGGCCACCGGCGGGGTGACGCCGGTGGCCGGGCTCCACCAAGATAGTTTCGACACGTTTTATTTGTGACGAAATTGCAGCTATCCCCAATTTCGATAGCTTTGCCATAATTGGTTTCTCCCCGTGTGACCGTCGCGCAACGAACCGAAGAACCAAATACCATTGGAAAATCTAATTCGCAAAAATGGAAGTGCTTCGTTACCTTCAACATCGCGAGGGCCAAACGCGGCGAAATCGCGTGTTAGGTTATTTTGGTCCAACAAAACGCCCGCGGGATGGCGGCCGCTTCGTCATCGCAGTGGGTCTGATATTTCGTCTTATGCTTTCAGTGCAGCCAGAACGCGCTCTGGCGTGAACGGCATGTGATAGAGGCGTTTTCCGTCAGCTTGTGAAATGCGCAGGCGATTGCCGGCGCGATACACGGCGTGCTGATTTCGCCAAGCCCTGTGGGATGAGCATCGCTCTCGATGAACGCCACATGCATTTCTTGCGGCATGTCGGACATCCGCATTACGGTATAGTCACCGAAATTCGATTGCTCTACCGCGCCATCGCGTACCGTTACGCGTTCATGCAGCGACGAAGACAGGCCGTAGACGATGCCGCTTTCGATATTTGCCTTTGAGGCCTCAGGCTGCACGATGATGCCGCCGTCGGCAACGACCCACACTTTGTGCACGCGGATTGCGCCCGCTCTGCGATCAAGCGAAGCTTCGACGACGCAGGCACCGAGCGAACCCGAACGCTCGCTCATGGCAAAGCCGAGCGCGTGGCCTTCCGGACGCTTTGCTGTCCAACCGGCCAATTTGACGACCGTTTCGACGCATCGGCGCGCCTTCGGTGTAATCGACATGCGCTCGAGACGAAATTCGACGGGATCTACACCTTGATCAGCCGCCATCTGATCGACCATGGCCTCGATCGCAAACAGATTGAAGTTATGGGCGACGGCGCGCCAATGCTTGATACGGATACCTTCATCGACATTGCGCAGTTCAAGATGCTGGTTCGGCAACGCGTAATATGACGAGATATGCATTCCGCCGGTAATCAGATTGGACCCCCGTCATCGCCGACCGCACAGTGACGCCACCCGACCACCTTGCCTGAAGCATCGGTCGCCGCTTCCACGCATTGGAAGGTCATTGGGCGGAACATCCCATGCGCAATGTCCTCCTCGCGGGTCCAGACCATTTTAACCGGCCGTTTCGTCTCGCGCGCCATCAGCGCCGTCTCGACCGCATATCCGCAAGTACCGTCTGCCGAATCCGCCACCAAGATAGCATTGATGGACATCGACCTGTTCACGCTTGAGGCCGAGGGACCTGGCGATGAGATCGCGGCTGCGCCCAAGATCCTGCGATCCGTCCCAGACCTCGAGCCGGTCGCCGGCCTCATTGAAGCGTGCGACCGCGTTCAACGGTTCCAGTTGTGCATGGTAGCTATAGTCGCTGTTGTATTCACTCTTGTAGATCTTCGCCGCGCCGGCAAAGGCCGCCTTTACGTTGCCTTTCTGGTCGAGAATTTTCACCGTCGCGGCTGGATCTGCATGGATTGCCGCATAGCGCGACAGCGCATGATCGGACTCGTATCCGTCGACCTTGTTCTTGCTCCATGTCACTCGGAGTGCACGCCGTCCCGCCATCGCCTGCGGAAAAGTCTCTGCAACCACGCCGACGCCACCTGGCACTTCACGGTCGCAAGAACGCCGGGCATCGCCTTGATGTCGGCATCGTTCCACTTTTCCGGCCCGTTGCCATGGACCGGAGAATGGAGCGCACTCGCATAGACCATGTCGGGCAAGTGAACATCGATTGCGTACTGCGCACTGCCGTTGACCTTCAGCGGAAGGTCGCGGCGATGCACCGAAAACCCAATCAGACGAAATCTTTTGGTGTCTTGAGTTCGCTTTTGTCGACGCTTGGGAGCGTCGACGGAACCTTGCCGAAAACGGCAATCTCGCCATAACTCAGCCTTCGGTTCGAGGTCGGATCAATCACGGCGCTTGGCTGAGTCATGAGCTTCGACGGATCGACGCCCCATGTTTGGCGGCATTCGCGACCAACACTTTACGCACTTCCGCGCCTGCAACGCGCAGATCGTCCCAGTACATCATTACCGCACGGCTGCCCGTGACCGTCATGTTCCGCTGGCCATTACGGGCGGGCCAACCGTAGACCTCGGGCTTGGAAGGCGCCCACGCAAGGACGACCTTGTCCCAGTCGGCATCCATTTCTTCCGCGATCATCAGCGGGATAGCGGTACCGGAGCCCTGCCCCATCTCCGTGACGGTCAGGATCGTATTCTGCCGTCAGGTGCGATGCGCACCCACGGTGACAGATCGGTCGGGTCGGTGGCCGCGCGTGCGACCGGCAGGATGTGCGTGCCGTCGGTGCCGAATGCAAACGAAAACGTCATACCGCCTATTCCGGCGAGCACACCGCGGCGCGTCAGTTCGGGGGCCTTCAGCATCATGGTCATGACTTAGCCCTCCCTCGACGCGCGTTCGATGGCCCACGTGATGCGGTTATATGTTCCGCAACGGCAAATATTGCCATCCATGTGCGTAACGATTTGCTGACGCGTCGGCTTCGGATTGCTGGCAAGCAACTCGGCCGCCTTCATGATCTGGCCTGATTGGCAGTAGCCACACTGCGGCACTTCTTCAATTACCCACGCCTTCTGCAGCGGATGCGAGGAATCTGGCGGAAGAAGCCCTCGATCGTGACGATATTCGCGCCTTCGGCAGCGGAAACCGGAACCTGGCAGGAACGCTGCGCGCGCCCGTCAATATGAACTGTGCAGGCGCCACAAAATCCTGCGCCGCACCCAAATTTCGTGCCGGTCAACCCCACAACATCGCGGATCACCCACAAAAGCGGCGATCTCAGATAAGATCGACGGCTACTGGTTTACCGTTCACGGTGAACGACGCCATCAGGAACCTCCCTGTCCCGCGCATCGTACGGTGCGCGCGCTATTTTTTGGTACCAGTAAGACAGCCTGTAGTTTAGCAAGCATGCAACGTTTTGACATTGGAAAAGACAACGGAGTTGAGAGCGCCGATGCACATTTCAGTGATGAGGTATTGAGGCGCGCATTCGACGGTTTTTCAATTACGGTGATCGAAATCCGCGTCGCCGCTCAATGCCCCGGCAGCGTGTCCAGGCACTGCGCGAGGGTCACATAGGATTGCCCCGCGCTCTTCAGGCATTGGGCCTGCCCATCCGTCGATACGTGGTCCCACGCTTTCTCAACAATAGTGGTGGTGGATTTCCTCGCTCAGCTCGCAGATGGCCTTCGCGAAGTCGCCCATGTTGCCGCTACCGTGGTCCTGCGCAGAAAGCCGCCGCAGAACTGGTCGGTATTGAATTCCGGCGGCGATGTCGCTCGTGCGCTGCTGCACAGGACGATCGCGACCACCGTGGCAAGAAATATTTTCATGGCGGAATATGTATACAGACCGACCGTTTCGATTGTTTTTGCAAGATCCATAAAAATTTGCGTTAAATTGCACATATGAACGTCCTTGTAACCGGCGGCGCCGGCTTTCTCGGCGGCTACGCGATGTCTGCGCTTGCGGCGGCCGGCCACAATGCGGTCTCTTAGTGCCCTTCGCCGTATGGCCGGCCTTCGCACAGGCTCCGAAACTCGAGAAAGCTCACCTCGCCATCGCCGTCGGCGGTTCGATCAGCCAGATGAACAAGGTCGCCTATACGATGGCACTGCATCGAAAATATTTCGAACAGGAAGGCCTCACTGTCAATTCGTCCGCATTCGCTTCCGGTACCGCGGCCCTGCAAAGCCTCATCGGCGGAAGCGCCGACGTGGCTGAAGGCGCTTTCGAACACACGTTGCGACTGCAGACCAAAGGCGTCGGCCTCACTTGCCTCGCCACTTTCGGGCGCTATCCCGGCAATGTCCTCGTCGTGAAAAAATCGCAGGCGGACAAAATCAAGTCTGTGAAGGATCTTGTCGGCAAGAAAATTGGCGTCTCGGCACCGGGCGCTTCCACCCACAATTTCGTTGCCGGACTGATGACCCGAGCCGGCATCGATTGGAACAAGGCCAGCTACCTTTCGATCGGCACCGGCCCCAGCGCCGTCGCCGCAATGCGCTCCGGCAGCAGCCCTCGATGCACTCGTCAACCTCGACCCGGCGATCAACTCACTTGTCGACAATGGCGATGCGGTCATTCTTTCCGACAGCCGCACCGAGGCCGGCACCAAGGAGGCGTTCGGCGGCCCCTGGCGTCGTTTCTAATGAGGCAGCTAAAAACGTTTGGGATTCGATTTCGGTAATCGAACCTCAGTTCAAGGCTGCGAAAATAGACGTCACCGTAACTCACGACAACAAGCTCATCGAAACCGCGTTGAAGAAATATCGCTCGCCCGTCAAGAACTGAGCCGTCTGGGTTCACGAATGCCCTATGCGCTGTTTTTGTCGCAGCAATTTGCCTTTGCCGGCGAGGCAACTCTGGCGCAGACGATGCAGCCCGCCAAGTTGAGCAATCGCGCGTTGCTCCGTCAGGATAGCGACGAGAACACATAAGGAGTTAAACGAGGAGCGCCTGGCGATGCTTGCTCAGGAGCGCGTCAAACGGTCCGAATGCAAGAAGCAGGCAGGTGAACAGAAGCTCCACTATTTGAAGCGACTACGATTTATAGAGAAATGCTTCGCAGCGAAGTGAGGAAGCGGAGCAATTCCTCAAGACCGTCCCATAAACCAGCTGGTGATCAGCAATACAACGCCGAGGCCACCGGACAGCAGGCCATGCTTCACGCGTATGCGCGCCAGGCCGGTTTCATGTCCCGGAAAGAAACCCGGTAACGAGTCGGCCGGTATCAGTAAGTACGCTGCCGCAACAACGATAAGAATAACCCCGAATATCATTTTAATTGCTTTCATTCGAGCCCCAATGTCTATGCGGCCTTTGCCGCAATATCCTTGTCCTTAGCTTCGGCCCGTTGAGCCGACGGCCGTGCCGCTATGCGCGCGACATAGTCCTGAAATTCCTTCCGTTCCGGCACCAATTTGAACATCATGCCGTATCGCAACCCAGAACCGATGACGATATCGGCGGCGGTGAATTGTACGCCCATCAGGAAGGGCCCCTTGGCCACGGCCTTGCTCACAATGTCGAGTACCGTGTCGAAATCGCGCGAACCAAGGGCGGCTGCGCGCGGATCTTCCTTCCGGGGGAAAGCGCGGTCAAGTCATGGCCGGCTGGATCACGCTGGGCCCCAAAAACAGCCATTTGAAGTATTCGCCGCGCTTCGGCGTGCCCACCGGAATATTCAGTTTTTTGTCGGGAAATTCGTCCGCCAGGTACGCGCAGATCGCTGCAACCTCGGTAACCACGACGTCACCATGTTTGAGCGCGGGAACCTTGCCCATCGGATTGATAGCAAGATATTCGGGTTTGAGATTATCGCCGGCACTGAGCTTGATAAGCTTGATGTCATAGGGCTGACCGACCTCTTCAAGCATCCACAGTACGATTGAAGAACGCGAGGGAGAGGCATGATAGAGCGTAAGTTGAGCCATGAAGCACCTTGCAAAATTGACCACCTGAGCCGACGTGCCGATAGTACAGGATTGTGCAGAGACCATGACCATATCCACTAACGTTCGCGACAATACGGAACGCCACCGTTTTGAGCTCGATGCCGACGGCCATATGGCGTTTTCGACCTACGAGCGCGCCAATGGTGTGCTCACCATCCTGCATACGGAAGTACCGAAGGCCTTGGAGGGCCGAGGCATCGGATCCGCGCTGATCCGCGGGGCGCTGAACTCCGCCCGCGCCAACGGGCTGAAAGTGAGAACGATATGCGAATTCGCCAAGGCATATGCTGACCGCCATCCCGAATATGCCGACCTGCGCGAATAACTTGCAAAGCGCCGATCGCTCGCACACACGCGCCCTCGCCCGCTGATGCGCAACCGCATTGTATCCGTTACCGACAAGATGCAGCGGCAATACCGTTACGTGTTGCGTGCACCGGCCGGGCGCTGCTTCGACCCGGAATTCAAGCCGCAGCTTACACCTGCGGAAATGCTCCGCCTCGGCGTATTCGGCGGCAAATACATGACCGACTGCCGCCGCGAATATCCCAAAAGCTGGTTCGCAGGGGCCAAACTCTCCCCGAGCACCTACGATCAGAAGTGTAATTTCTTCGGTATCCGCGCGAGCCAATCGCTCTCGGAATGGAAACGCAAGGGTTGGATTCACCCCGACGATCCGCGTGGCTGGTTTCAATGGTATTGCCGTTACTACATGGGCCGTCGCATGCCCGAAGAAGACAGGCGCCAGATCAGCCGCTGGAAAGCGATGCGCCGCCATATCCGGCAAATCCAGAAAAATTGCGAACCTGGCGACCTGCTCTGCCACCGCCGCCAGCGGCAGGCGTTGCTGCATTGGGCTTACGACAGCCGGAAGCTCTGATGTTTTTGCGCGGTGCTACTCAGCAGCGACCGCACGCGCTGTCACGGCACGATTTTTCCATCGCGCCAGTGCCGCATCCACCGCGGCAACCGCAAGGCCAGCCGCAAGCACTTTCCAACCCGGGCGAATGCCCACATCAAAATCAAAAATGGTCTCGATCACGCGCAGCGGCGAAATATGGAAGGCAAGACCAATGCCGACTGCTTCACCGGCAAACGTCATCGAGGATTCGGCAACCGCGAGCAAGAGCAGATTTGACGTCGACAAATTGCTTTCCCGCCGCCACGCAGCCATAAGGCGATAGGCGATCAGCCAGCAAAACAGACCCGCTGCAAAAGTCGGAACCGTCACGTCGGCTTTCGTCTGTTGGAAGTAATGAATAAGCGCCAGTAGTACGACGGCATAGATCGCCTGATGCAGCCGGCGCCATCGCATCGGGCCGAGCCGACGAACCATTCCGTCGGTCGACGTCGCGGCCAATGTCGCCAGTCCCAGCCAGGCGATCGCGCCGATGATCAAGTAGACGCGATGCGTAATCTCGTGGATCGCTTTATCCAGGCTATAACTTTGGTCGGCGTAGAACAGCGCGAGATGGGCGCCGATATAGCAGAATGTCCCGACCCCGAGCATGCGCCGAATATCAATGAGATTTCCGTATCGAAATATCCGCCGAAACGGCGTCACTGCGAGGGTAACTCCGAGAAACACCAGCGCCCAGAAACCAGCACGATGGATCAATTCGTTGAGCGGACGCGCGCCATGGGCAATCTCGCCCGCTTCGAAAATCGCTTTGACGAGCGGCAACAGCAGCAACGCAAGAGCGGCCAGGCGAAAAAATGACAGACGCCCGCGCCGGTCCCGCCAGATTTGCCAAGAACCGACCATTGAACCCTTCATTGACGCGCGACACCTGGCGATAAATACCGGCAACCAACGGGCACACAGACGGGGTGGTCATGATATCCACTCGACGATTTTTTCCGCACGGCGCGTTGTATAATTTATCCTGCCTTTAGCACGATCGTGATAGCATTTCCGAGTCGCCTGGACCTGTCACAGTCGATCGCATGCTTGCGTGCAAACGTGTTGCCGCGGCGGAACAAAATCACGCGGCCAATAATTACGGAATACAGGGAGGAGCGGTCAGGACGCCATAGTGACGCTGCGCCGGGGGATTTTTATGGAGGCCACCGATGTCGCAAGCTTTGGTTTGCTCGCTGCTTGTTCTCGTGCCGGCACTTCTCACCGCCAATATCGCCCTTGCCCACGATAGTTGGATCAACCGCGGCGCCTTCAAAAACGGCGCGGGCGATGGTGCTGCGGCGATTATGATTGCAAAAGCTACACACGGACATCGTCAACAGCCACCGGCTGGATGATCGACGGTGAGCTTGTCCCGTTTGATGAGGCAATGCCCGTCGCCCCGCCCGACGGTCAGGTCACCATATGTCGTAGGCCCGACGGAACGCGACGTTGCGTGTTTGGCCTCAAGCCAGGCCTGTAACAATACAGAAGACTTATGCCTGATTTGGCGCAGCTCGAACAGAGTTCGCAGCAAGTTATTTTGATTGAGTTATTTTGATTCCTGCGGCTCTCTGCCGAGACACAGGATGACCGCGATAATGGCAGCGACGCCAATAGGAATGAACGAGGCGCCAACGTTGTCGCCCGAAAGAAAATACGTAATACCCGCCAGATTGATCGCACAAAATCCGAGTGAGAGCGCCCAGACTCCCAACCAATCGCATTGGGCAAACGTCTCGTCCTTACGCGCCCGCACGACATCGGCACGGGATTTTGGTGGCAGCGATATTGGCATGGCAATGCCTCCGATGTTGCTGTCACCCTCCCTTGGAATTTCCGTGCCTGCATTGATCTAACGCAAATTTTCTTTTCCGGTTCCTTGCACCGGCCCAACAAGCTCTGGGGACTATTGATTTAAATGCGCGGCAACGGCCGCCCGTCTGACTTTTTTGACGGAACTTTCACCCACGCTTCTCCGTCGAGCACGATCTCGCTGCCAACCGAGCATTTGCAGGTTAGCCGCGCGCGGAATTTTTCCGGAATCAACTCCGCAACCAGCACGCTTACTTCAACCGTATCGCCAATCTTCACCGGAGCGCGAAAATTGAGCGTTTGCGATATGTAAATGGCGCCCGGCCCGGGTAATCTTGTCCCGAGAACCGCCGAAATCAGGCTAGCGGTGTAAAGGCCATGCGCAATGCGAGTACCGAAGGGAGTCTTTGCAGCAAAATGCTCTGACAAATGAATGGGATTGCGGTCGCCGGTCACTTCCGCGAAGCCGACGACATCCGAAGAGTTGATGGTTTTTTTTACCGTTTCAGTCATCCCGACCGACAGGTCTTCGAAAAATAGCATCTGTAACGGCAACATTTTAGGCCCTTGCGAGTTATAGCCGCGGCAGCTGATTGCGGGCGGCATCGGATCAAATAGAAGTCTGCAAGCTACCGGTCAAACTTGCGATCCGTGCCTTCATATTTTTGGTATTAATACGTGTCATGCTCGTCATTCGTCTCGCCATCAGCATTTTCGCCTTGACGCTGCTCGGCTTGGCTTTCTCACTAAATTCCGCCCAAAGCGGACAGAATGGGCCCGGTGCGCAAGCTCCGACAATCAGCTATCGTTAGCCGGCCTGCGGCAAAGCCACCACACCAGTCCGATCAACAGCACATTCGCCAGCGCGAACGCGGTCAATACGCCGATGGTCGCATCGGAGCCCCGCGCCTCGATCAGCATCGCTCCGAGCGACGGCGCCAAGGCCTGCACGATCAGGCTGGGGAAAGCGAGTTTGCCCATCAGCCGCGGAAATCGCACCGGCCCAAACAGGGCAAGCGGAAGTGTGCCGCGTCCGATCCATGAAATTCCATAACCCGCACCGTACACCAGGATAACGATAGGCAATGCGGGCACAGCGCCAAATAGCATCAAAAGGCCGACCGTCATGAGCAAACATGATGCGATCATTGTCCAGATCGGATGATAGTGACTCCCAAACAGCCTTTCTACGACGCGAGCAGCTACCTGAGCCGGGCCAAACAAGGCACCCAGACCGACCGCCGCCGCAAAATCAAGTCCTCTCGCTTGCAGGAAAATCAGAAGGTGCACTACTACTATCGAGCCTACGCCGGCGGCGATCGACAAGACCGCGGCGAGCAGAGAGAAAATGAGTGCTTCGTTTTCAAAGCTTGTTTCACCGCGTGCACGGACTTCCTGGCCGCTTATCTTGGGATCCACTTTCGCCGGTGCTCGACCGACGACCGCCATCTGCAACGGCAGTACCAAAAGCAAATGTAGCGCTGCGTAAACAAGGCACGCAGTGCGCCAGCCGATATGTTCAATCATGAAAGCGCTGAGTGGCCAGCAGACGGTGCTGGCAAATCCGCCAAACAATGTAAGGTTGGTGATTGGCCCGCGCGCTTCGGTCCCGTACATCCGCCCAAGCGCCGCAAAAACGGCGTCATAAAGACCGGTGCCCATGCCGACGCCGATCACGACCCATGCGAGCAAATATAGCGGCAATGCGGGCGCAAGGCCCACCCCGGCGAGGCCGGTGGCGTAAAACATAGAGCTCGCTATCAGGACAGGTCCTCCTCCCGCACGTCGATGATTTGTCCGACCTGCGGCGAAATCAAACCGGCGACCAGAAGTCCGATCGAGGTACCGGCGACGACGAAACCGAGTGACCAGCCGGTTTCGGCAACGATGGGTTCGGGAATACCGCGGGAAAATAGAATGAGGTCCCCCACGCCAGAATTGGGCGGTACCCAGCGCGGTAATGACTACGCGGCGATCAACCTGCCGGCTTCCTGCTAAATCCAAAACACGTGACCTTCAGCTCGCGGGGTCCATGCCTTTGGACTTGAGCACTGCGGCAGTCGCTGGCCCCGAAAGTATTTTGATCAAGGCTTGCGCGGCATCCTTGTTCTTGGTCGCCGTGCTCAACCCTGCCGCATAAGTCGTGGTTTTCTGTATTTCTTTTGGCAGCGGCCCGACCAGCGCCGCACCTTTCACAGCCACGATCTCGCTGATCTGATGCAATCCGAGTTCGGCCTCGCCACTCACGATCAAATCAGCGACATGGCCCCCTTTCTTGAGCTTTGCCTTTGCCCGCACCTGGCCAATGCCAAGTCGTTCAAGCAATTTGTCGATAGAGATTTGCTCGAGCCGCCGCTTGCCGGGTCGATATAAGCGACGGATTTGGCCGCCAGCAGCGCTTTTTTGAATGCCTCGACCGTGCTCACGTCGGGCTTTGGCGCACCTTCTTTCACCACCACGCCAACGCCTACAGTGGCAAGATTGACCTTGCTGCCGCCAACGATTTTTCCTTTCGATACAAGATCGTCAACGACGACAGGAGTGATCACAGCAAGATCAAACGCCTCGCCGCCCTCAAGGCGCTTTTTCAATGCACCAGCCGTATCGTTGTCGACAGTGACCTTGTGGCCGCTTTGTTTTTCGAAATCAGGTACCAGAGCCAAGACCACCTGTTTGAACGCACCAGCCGTCAGAACCCTGATTTCCGCAGCCACGGCCGTCGCCGACATGCTGAGATTGAGGGCACCCGCGAACGCGATTGCACGCCCGATATGCAAATTCATGAGTGTTTTCTCCCGCGCCGGAAAATCCACTCTACACGATCGGCATCAAATGAGGCGTTGGCAATCACTATGCTGCGCCGCAACGCTAAAACCACGTCAAAATCCGACGAAATGGTCAAAAAGGTCAATTTACTCTTTAAACACCGCCATTTAAGCTATGCGTTTTCCGCTTAGCTGCAGCGCAACATTATTGCTTTTCATAGATCCGAACATGCCTATGTTCCGACTTAACAGTCGACCGGCAGCGGCCGGGATGTAGGAAAGAAGGATACCATGCTTACTGCAGTCATCCGCTTCATCCAGGAGTGGAAGCGCTATAATCAAAGCCTGAACGAGTTGTCGCGCCTGGGCGACCGGGAACTTGCCGACATCGGCATCAGCCGCTCGGATATTCCGCGCATTGCTTGGAACGCGGCACATCGCGCCTAATTCGATTGGCTCGTCTCAGAATTTGCAAAACGCCCGCGCATTGTCGCGGGCGTTTCGCTAATTCTGCGGTGTGCTTTTCGCCTAATCGAGTGATTTCCACCGATCAAGCGGCATAACTTCTAGCGCCTTCCCGTAGCCTACGGTCCAGGAGTTGACCGACCACTTGATGCCCGTCGCCTTTTCGACCAAGACCGCTGTGGCATGCGGAGGCCGTCCATCAATCATGAATCCGCGCGCCTCCGGCTCATCGACATCGTGGTAGCGCAACAGTTTCAGCTGATCGAGCACAAGCAGAAGGCTGGTGGTATTGCGGCTGGAATCGATGCAATCGAATTGCCGCACGTCAAACATGTACCTGGCACCAGCGCGCGCGACATGGTTTGTTGTGCCAGCCACGGGGCCGACACGTTTGTCGAACCATGCCCCGGCTGCCGCAATGGCCTTGCGCTCTGCCGCCGCTGAAGAGCGGCCGGCCGCTAAAAAATGCGCAAGCGTCGCCCGGTCCGCCGTTGTCAAAATCTATTTCAGCGCGATATTTACAGCCAAACCCGTGGCAGACAAAAACCATATTCGGCGTCGGCGGAGTCACCGAAAAACCGCCATAGGTCGCGTCGACAACACCGGCTAATGTAGCGCCTGTCGCGGCGAGCGGGACTGCGGACACGGCAATCCAACTCGCCGCAACATAAACCTTTACATTCAGATGCATACGGAACCCATTACCACCATTGCAGCTTGCCAGCGCTGCGCCTAATGATCATCGGATGACATCGGCTCGAATTCAAGCGGTCCATATCATAGGCGGAGGTCTTGCCGGATCTGAGGCGGCCTGGCAAATCGACAGGCGGCGTTCCAGTCGTCCTGCACGAAATGCGCCCTATCCGAACAACGCCGGTTCATAAAACCGACGGCTATGCAGAGCTTGTCTGTTCGAATTCGTTTCGATCAGACGATGCGGAACAAAACGCGGTCGGCTTGCTACACGAAGAAATGCGCCGATTGGGTTCGCTCATCATGCGCGCCGCCGATGCCAACCAGGTCCCGGCTGGTGGCGCATTGGCGGTCGATCGCGATGGTTTTTCGGCGGCTGTATCGGCGGAGCTGTTCGCTCATCCATTGATCGACACTTATACGCGGAGAAATCACTTTACTCGATGACGATTGGAATAATGTCATCATCGCAACAGGACCACTTACCTCGCCAGGGCTCACTTCTGCACTAGGCAATCTGACTGGTGAACGGCAGCTCGCTTTTTTCGACGCCATCGCACCGATCGTGCATCGCGACAGCCTCGACCTTACACAGGCTTGGTTCCAATCCCGCTACGACAAAGCCGGCCCCGGCGGCTCCGGCGCCGATTACATCAACTGTCCGCTTTCGCGCGAAGAGTATGAACCTTCGTCACCGCCTTGCTCATCGCCGACAAGACCACTTTCCACGAGTGGGAAGGATCAACGCCTTATTTCGACGGCTGCCTGCCGATCGAAATCATGGCCGAGCGCGGCCCTGAGACTTTGCGCCATGGCCCGATGAAACCCTTCGGTCTGACCAATCCGCACGAACCCGGCACAAAACCCTATGCGGTCATCCAACTCAGGCAGGACAACAAGTTGGGCACGCTGTTCAACATGGTCGGTTTTCAGACGAAGCACAAACATGGGGGAACAAGTCAGAATTTTCCGAACCATCCCGGGCCTGCAGAATGCGGAATTTGCCCGGCTTGGCGGTCTTCATCGCAACACGTTTCTCAATTCGCCGAAACTGCTTGATGAACTGTTACGCCTGAAAATACGGCCGCAATGGCGTTTTGCCGGGCAGGTCACCGGCTGCGAAGGTTACGTCTAATTCGCAGCAGTGGGTTTGCTCGCCGGTCGATTTGCGGCGGCCGATTGGCGCGGCGAACCCGCGGCCGTACCGCCGCCCACGACGGCGCATGGTGCGCTCCTCGCGCATATTACGGGCGGCCATATCGAGGCAATTGATCCAGGTCCATCTTCATTCCAGCCGATGAATGTGAATTTTGGGCTATTCCCGCAGCTCCTTGAGCGACCAGACTATGACCGCAAGAGTAAACTCGGCCGCACGGCGGCAAAGGCCATGGCGCGGAAAAGTGCCCTGGCGCGTCGTGCGCTTGCTGACCTCGACCTGTGGATTGCAAGCAAACACTGACCATTGCAGCGGAATAATCACCCGCCGATTTGCCGCAGCGACTTTGCTGCCCGCCAGATGTGCCATTGTCGGCGCCATCGTGCCATTTCCGGAGGGTGAAACGGGTCATAGTCGGCCCGCTCCATGGTAGAAAGCCACGACCGGAGGGGCGCCAGCGGCAAAAATGCTGGCCACGCATCTTCGGAGATGCCGCTGCTCATCTCTCCAATACGTGCGAGGCTTCGGCGAGCGCTCAACCTCAGTTCCGCAAGCACGGCGCACAATTCAGATGTGGCACGCATGGCATAAATATCTTCTGGATCGGCGCCGTGACGACGCACCGTTTCGATCGGCAGATAAAGTTGGCGTCGCGCCGCATGGTGCGGTAATTGCCACAGGATATTGGCAAAGACGAACGCCTGTCCGGCTTCGATCAAGAGATCAGCCGCGATCGGACGGACGTGGCCGGAAAGAATACGTCCAGCAAATGTGAAGACGGCGCCTGCCGTCTCCCGCCTGAATATT
This sequence comes from uncultured Pseudomonadota bacterium, assembly GCA_963702605.1. Lineage (GTDB taxonomy): Bacteria > Pseudomonadota > Alphaproteobacteria > Rhizobiales > Xanthobacteraceae > Pseudolabrys. The sequence continues at coordinate 32,859 of CAVPDI010000018.1, read as the reverse complement.
TTTTGGAGCTCACTCAGGGTCGGCATCGGGTCGTTGTAAATATCGAACCTGTGCGCCTCGATCAGCGTGTTGGCAATTTCGCTTCGCAGAGCGTAATGCGCCATGGTTTCGCCGAACGCCGCCGCGACCGGGTTTGCTGCCGCTTCATCTGCTCGTTCTCCCGAGATCGCTTCGCGCCACCATTGCAACCGTATCTCACCTGGCATCGGCTCACGCGCGAGATCCCGCACTCGCGAAATCTTCGATATTGAATGCGTAAAGCGCAAACAGTGCGGCTCGCGTTCTCCGCCGGAGCGAACAACGCCGCCAGATAAGCATCGTGGTCGGTATTTTGAACTAGACTGGCACAGTGCCTGAAATTTGCGTCCATCTGAACGGCCTGTCCCAGCGCCCGCTAGTCGATGGCGACTAATCCTGCACCGACACGACGATTTTCCGCGAGAAGAATGTTGTAGGTTCGCACCGCGGCGCCGGTAACCATGCTGTCGACTGACAACGAGGCCTCGCGAAACCGCTGCCGCAAATGTTCGGGAAGCGGCCAAGGATTGCGGCCCGTGCCGAGCAGAAAAACATCCAGGCTACCGGCTCGGTCAAATACCGCTGCCAACGTGTTTTCGGTGAACTCGGCCACGATGCCGACCGGCCAGGCCCAAATCCCATCCGGAAAACACAGCAGCGAACCTCGATGCGACATGCCGGCGAAGCGGAACCCGTAATCGCCATATGCCTCGATTGGCGCAGGCCGCGGCAGGTGCGGAGCGTCGGCGTACCCGCCCGACGCCATCTACTTGTCCCGGTCAGGCGCGCTGAGCGAGTCGCGGCCGGTGCCGACGCCGAGATAAATCAGGATCGGAGAAGCAATAAAGACCGACGTATAGGTGCCAACCAGGACCACACCGAACATCATTGTGGCCGTGAAACTGTGAATTGCCTGTCCGCCGAACGGCCCGAGGGCTAATAGCGCAAGAGAAACCGTCACGTGCGTAATAACCGAACGCGAAAGGGTCTGGTTAACCGAAGCGTTGAATCAGTGCAGGCATCGGCAATTTCCGGTACCGCCGCAGCATTTCGCGAATTCTATCGTAAATCACCACGGTGTCATTCAGCGAGTAGCCAAGAATGGTGAGCAACGCTGCAATGCTGGTGAGATCGAAGTGGATCTGCGTGACCGACATGAAACCGATGGTGAGCACAATGTCATGAACATTCGCGATCATCGCTCCGAGCGCAAATTGCCACTCAAACCGGAACCACAGGTAAATCAGGATTGAGAAAATTGCGAGCATAAGTCCGACAACGCCGTAGGAAAGCAGTTCACCCGAAACCCGGGGGCCAACCACCTCGACGCGGCGATATTCGACCTCGTCACCGAGCGCGCCGCGCACCTTGCTGACCGCCTGTTGCTGAGCCACTTCGCCGCCCGGCTGTTCCGCGACCCAAAATCAGGACGTCGTTGGGAGCGCCAAACTGCTGCAGTTGCACTTCACCGAGGCCGAGCGATCCCAGCGAAGCACGCATCTTCGCAAGATCGGCGGCTCCCGCCTTTGACTGAACCTCGATCAGCGTCCCACCCTTGAAGTCGATACCGAAATTCAATCCGTGGAAAAAGTACAGCGAAATCGCAACGATCGACAGCAGCGCAGACACAGGAAAACTGATGCGCCGAAAGCGCATGAAATCGAATTTCGTGTGGTCAGGAACGATACGAAGATGACGCATAAATTATTTTCCTACACGCCTGATCATGACCAAAACATGGCTTACACTTCTCGGAATCACGACCATGGCCTCCTAAATCGGTACGCGTTGCGGCCCCCGCCAGCGGACCCCGTAAGCGACGATCAGCCGGCGTCAGAGTAAACGCCGTGAATACCGTAGTGATGATGCCGATCCCAAGCGTCACGGCGAAACCCCGCACCGGGCCGGTGCCAATGTAAAAAAGCACGGCCGCGGCGATGAATGTTGTGATGTTGGAATCGAGAATGGTGGCAAGAGCGCGCGAGAAACCTGCATCGATTGCGTTGATAGGTGTCCTGCCGCCGCGCACTTCCTCGCGGATGCGCTCATAAATCAACACGTTGGAGTCGACCGCGATGCCAACAGTGAGCACGATACCGGCAATGCCGGGAAGCGTCAGAGTCGCGTTAAGTAGCGACAGAACGCCGAAGATCATGGCGACATTGATCGCGACCGCTACGTTGGCGAAAAGCCCGAAGAGTCCATAAGTGGCCAGCATGAAAATAATCACCATTGCTGCGCCGACATAAGAAGAGATTTTGCCCTTGGCGATCGAGTCCTGCCCGAGACCCGGACCAACGGTTCGTTCCTCGATAATCGTGAGAGGTGCCGGCAATGCGCCGGCTCGCAGCAAAATGGCGAGATCGTTCGCGCTCTCGACCGTAAAGTTACCGGAAATCTGGCCCGCGCCGCCGAGGATCGGCTCGCGAATAACCGGTGCAGATATCACCTGATTGTCCAGAATAATCGCGAAAGGCCTGCCAACATTTTCCTGCGTTACCTGCGCGAATTTACGCGCACCGGACGTATTGAATCGGAACGAGACGATCGGCTCGCTTGTTCGCTGATCGAAGCCGGGTTGGGCGTCGGTAAGGTCACCGCCCGAAACCAGGATTCTCTTCTCGACGAGATACGGCGTCTTCGGTTCGCTGGCGCTGTAGAGGATCTCGTCATCCGGCGGAATTCGGCCCTGTGCCGCCTGCTCCGCCGGCATCGAAACATCGACCATCCGGAAATCGAGTTTGGCGGTCTTTCCGAGCAGTTCCTTAAGCCGGGTTGGATCCTGAAGGCCGGGCACCTGCACAAGGATGCGGTCCGTGCCCTGACGCTGGATGAGTGGCTCGACTGTTCCTAGTTCGTTAACGCGACGCTCGATGATCTGGATTGATTGGTCGACAGACTGCCGTATCCGTTCGACAAGCGCCGGCTCGGTGACTGTTAGGCGTACCAGATTGCCAGCTTCGGTTGTCACGTCCAGGCTGCGCTGACCGGTCGCACTCAGGACGCCACCGAGCGGCTGTGACAGCTCGCGCAGTTTCTCCAGCGCCTGGTCGAAGTTGCTGCCTTCCCGAATTCGGACTTCAACGCTATTGCCGCGCACAACGAGGCCGGTATAGCCGACGCGCGCGTCGCGAAGCACGCGGCGGACGTCATCGCGTACCGTCTCGAGTTTCTCCTTACGTACGGCGCTGCTGTCCACTTCGAGGAGGATATGGGAGCCGCCCTGGAGATCGAGGCCCAATACGACATGTCGCTGAGCCCATTTCGGCCAGCTCTGGACCATCTTTTCCGGCAGAAAATTGGGAACGGCAAACAGGCAGACGACGAATGCCGTGAGCACAATCGCCGTCGCCTTCCACCGCGTGAAATAAAGCATGACGTCCCGACTTGCGGCTTAAAGGCCAAGACCGCCGGCAATTAGCTGGCGGCTGCCTCTTCCTTGACAGGTTCACCTTTTGCGCGAACATCAGTGATCATCTGCCGCATCTGGCGGATGCGCACATCGTCCGCAATCTCGATCTCGATCTGATCGTCGTCGATCACCTTGGTGACCTTCCCAACAAGGCCGCCATTCGTGATGACCGTGTCGCCCCGCCTTACGTTCTTGACCAATTCCTGATGCTGCTTCACCCGCTTTTGCTGAGGACGCAGGATCAAAAAATACATGATGACGAAAATCAGCACAAACGGCAGAAGCGACACCAACATGCCGCCGTCGCCCCCGGCCCCACCGAAAAGCGATCCTTGCGCGAATGCGGGCGTTATAAACATCGAAACTTGTTCCTTGATGGATGTCCCGGCGCCAGAGCAGCGCTTCCAATTTCGCGCGGACTATAGCGGCCGCACGCCCAATTGCAACGCTGCCGAACCCGCTAAAACCAGCCATTTGCAGCCCTTTTCCCCCTAGGCCGCTTGCGAGGCCGACGCCACCCCGCTAAGAGCAGCCCGACTTCCGGGAAAGGCCTCATGCCCAAATCGAAATCCAAATCGTCACGCCGTCCCGCAACCAAGCGACGAAGCCAGCCACGGCTTCGGTAAGCCCGGATGACGTGCTTGAACGTATCGCCAGCGCCCTCGAGCGGTTGGCACCCCAGCGTGCGCCGTCGACCAATCTCGGCGCAGCCGACGCTTTCATTTGGCACCCAGATGGCCGGCTGTTACCCGTTGTGCACGTCAATCGCGTCGAGATGTCGCTGCTGAAAGGCATTGACCGCGTGCGCGACGTCCTGGTGGAGAATACCGAACGCTTTGCAAAGGGCCTCCCCGCCAATAATGCATTGTTGTGGGGAGCCCGCGGCATGGGCAAATCGTCGCTCGTCAAAGCAACGCACGCTGGCGTAAACGCGATGCTCGGGCGCAACAGCAAAACCGGTGCCCTGAAGCTGATTGAGATTTACCGCGAGGACATCGATAGCCTTCCGGCGCTGATGGCCCTCACCCGCACCTCCTCGTCATCGGTTCATCGTATTTTGTGATGACCTGTCCTTCGATGCGGAGGACACAACTTACAAGTCGCTGAAAGCCGTATTGGAAGGCGGCATAGAAGGCCGCCCCGACAACGTCATCTTCTACGCAACGTCCAATCGACGTCACCTGATGTCGCGTGACATGATGGAGAACGAACGTTCGACGGCGATTAACCCGGGCGAAACCGTGGAAGAAAAAGGTCTCGTTATCCGACCGGTTCGGGCTTTGGCTCGGCTTCCACCGTTGTAGTCAGGACGAATATCTGGCGATGGTCGACGGCTACATTGCGCATTTCAAGGTTCCGGCCCTATGGGAATGATCTGCACCGCGAGGCGCTGGAATGGTCAACCACCCGCGGGTCGCGATCAGGCCGCGTGGCATGGCAATTTGTGCAGGATCTGGCAGGCCGCCTCGGTGTTGCGCTCAAACTTTGAGGCTCGAACCGCTCATTTCCGCCTTCACCAGCGCGGCGCGCAGGCGAATGCGGGAATCCAGAACGCTTTTATGCTGGGTCCCCGCGTCAGCGGGAACGAACGGGCCACACTAGGCACCGCCGAGGTATTGCGTCGGATCGACCGGGGTCGAACCTTTCCGAATTTCGAAATGCAATTGCGGCGAGGTTACATTCCCGGTCTGGCCCGCATGTGCGATGACTTGGCCGCGCTTGATCGTGTCACCGCGCTTGACGAGAATTTCGCTCGCGTTGGCATAGGCCGAAACAAATCCGTTCGCGTGGCGTATCAGCACAAGGTTTCCGTAACCCTTGAGTTCATTACCAGCGTAGGCAACGACACCGTCGTCGGCGGCCTTGATCCGGCGGACCTTCGGTATGGCCAGATTAATCCCGTCATTTTGTGTGCCGTTCGGCTTGCTGCCAAAGCCGGCAATGACGCGGCCGCGGACCGGCCATCGGAATGAAGGCATCCCTCCATTCGGTTCGGCGGCCTTGACCACCGTTGCGGTTGTGTGCGGCTCTTCCTTGGCAATTCGTGCGTTCTGAACTGGAACGCTTGCGACTTTTGTTGCCTTTTCGACCGGAACAGTACGCGGCAGCGCAGCCTTCGGCGCAGCTTCGGGACGCACGGCCGCAACCAGGTGTCCGCCGGCCGGAATTGTGATGCGCTCACCGACGCTTAGTTTCTTTGAGGCATGGATGTGGTTTGCCTGAGCCAGGGCCGTCAACGTCACGCCGTGATGGCCGAAATACTCATTAGAGTCTCGCCCGACTTCACGACGTGAACGCTTCCGCCCGCAGTCGCCTGAGGGGGAACATAGGCAGGACCGCTCTTCCCGCTGGACGAGACATACCGCGGAATGACCAGGCGCTGACCCGGCCTGATCTGACCCGGCTCACGGATGCCATTGGTCTGCATGATCGCAGAAGCAGGCACCCCATTCTGGCGGGCAATGCTGTCGACGGTTTCACCGTAGCGGACCGTCACCGGTGAGCCACCATTCCAGGTCCAGTGACCGGATTCATCGGCGCATTCGCTACTGAACCCGTGACGTCGGAATATCGATCATTTGAACGATAGGTGCCTAGACTTTGTCCGCCGTAAGCCGGTGCGGGCGACGCCGCCACGGTCGCCGGTTGGCTAGGAGCCGGTAGCGGCTGAGCTTCGACGCGCGCGGATGGAGCGTAAGCTGGGGCCGCGGCGGCCATATTCTGCGGCGGACGATCTGTCGTGTAGGAGTCCAAGCGCGCGGAGTCCGAACAACCGGCAGCGGCAACACCAACCAGCGCGAAAACTATGACGCGCGGCCGAACTCGCGGGCGAGATTCCACCTTTGGACGCGGCATGTGGTTACTCACTCGTACGCATGGAACGTAGAAGTTGAAATAAACCAGCCGCGAGTAAATAAGGCTTTAAGAATTAACGGCTCACTACCGACGAATTTCGGTCCGATAAAAATACAACACACTTCGGCGGGATATGACCACCCTCCGTCACAGTTCCTGCGCTTGCCCTGACAGCATTGGCACGAAACGCACCGGAATTCAACGTCTCACGCACGGTTCCCGTTTGCGACTTGGTAAGCTTGACAATGTGTTGAGACCCGTCGTGGGCGCCAAGCGGCAGGATCATAACGCCGCCTTCGACAAGCTGATCGAGCAAGGCTTCCGGCACCGTCTCCGCCGCAGCAGTGATGATAATGCGATCATAGGGTGCCCTCCCCGGTACACCTGAAAACCCATCACCGACCACGACCTCCACATTGTCGTAGCCGAGCGCTTTTAGGCGCTCACGTGCCTGGTCAGCGAGCGTGCGATAACGCTCGACGCTCACGATCTCGCGCGCAAGCCGGGACAAGATCGCGGCCTGATAACCCGAGCCGGTGCCTATCTCCAAAACGCGATGGGTCGCGTGCACACCGAGTTTCTCCGTCATGTAGGCCACGACGTAGGGCTGACTGATCGTCTGCCCGCAGGCGATCGGAAGCGCCTGGTCGGCGTAGGCGCTGTCCGCAAAGTCTGTCTCGACAAACTGCTCGCGCGGCACGTCGTCCATCGCCCGCAATACCGCCTGGTCGGCGATGCCCCGGCGGCGGAGCGTCAGGAGGAATTCCATGTGACCGACGTCCTGCCGGCCTTGCGACGATTTGGACACGTTTGCGCCCTTTCTGCGCCCTATTAGCATGTTTGGCTGATAGTGAGCTAAGCTGACAGTTGGGTTCCGGTTGCTGCTGGTGGAACCGGTGGCCCGCGTTCGAGTTGATGGGCGGGAGACAGCAATGACATCTAACTCGTCGGCGCCGCGACTGCTCGTGGTCGAGGATGAATATTTGATTCGTATGTTGCTCGAGGACATGCTCGACGACCTTGGCTATGGGGTCGCCGCGGCGCGTCGGTACATTGCCGGAAGCGCGCCAGTTCGCCACCAGCGGTGATTTCAATGCAGCAATTCTCGACGTCAATCTCGATGGCCAGGAAATCTATCCGGTTGCCGATATTCTTGCCGCGCGCGGCCTGCCGTTTGTCTTTGTCACCGGCTATGGCGAGCGCAGCCTGCCCGAACCTTATCGGGGCCGCCCTGCCTTGCAGAAGCCATTTCAAGCCGAACAACTCAAAACGACGCTCGCGGGAATTCTCGCCTAGCTGAACATCTCCGCCAGTTTGGTCATGAACGGCTCGTCGGTCAGATCGAGGCGCAATGGCGTCACTGCAATGCGGTTTTCGGTCAGAGCCGCGAGATCACTTCCGGGAGCAGCGCCTGTGTTGCCGCCGCGCTCAAACGCGATCCAGTAATAGGGGTTGCCGCGCCCGTCTGGCGCGCATCGATGCGCAAGAGTTCCTGATCGCGCTTTCCCTGCACGGAGACCGACACGCCCGCGACGTTATCCGGCATACAATCCGGAAAATTGATGTTGACGAGCACATCGCGCGGCATGCCCTCCTTGAGCACGCGCTTGATCAGGTCCGGCGCGAACTTGATCGCCGTGTCCCAATACGGATGATGCTTGGTGGTGAAAGCGTAGGCCTGAGACAGCGCGAAGGACGGAATGCCCAGCACGGCGCCTTCCATTGCGCCGGCAACCGTCCCCGAATAGGTCACGTCTTCCGCACAGTTCCGGCCGCGGTTGACCCCTGACAGAACGAGATCTGGCTTGTCCTTCATGAGATGACGCACGCCCATGATGACACAGTCGGTCGGCGTACCCTTTACGGCGAAATGCCGCTCGCCGACCTCGCGCATGCGCAGCGGATCGTTCAGTGACAACGAGTGCGAAACGCCGGACTGGTCGCTTTCCGGCGCGACGATCCAGATTTCATCAGAAAGCGTGTGTGCAATTTTCTCGCAGGCGATGAGCCCCGGCGAATGAATGCCGTCGTCATTTGTAATTAGAATACGCATCATTTTTTCCGGTCATTCCGGGACTCGGCGCGCAGCGTCGGATCCGGAATCCAGAGGCCAGCACGGCATTCTGGTGCTGGATTTCGGGTTCGCCGTTCTTTGCACGCGCCCCGGAATGACAAACAGGGGGCACCTCACCGCCATCACTTCACCTTCTCAATCTTGGTGATCCCGCCCATATAGGGCTTGAGCGCCGGCGGCACGAGGATCGAGCCGTCTTCCTGCTGGTAGGTCTCCATCACAGCGATCAACGCGCGGCCGACCGCGACGCCAGAGCCGTTGAGCGTGTGGACAAGACCGCACGCCATCCTTACCGCGATAGCGCGCGTTCATCCGGCGCGCCTGGAACTCACCGCATGCCGAACACGACGAAATTTCGCGATAGGCATTCTGGCCCGGCAGCCAGACTTCGATGTCATAGGTTTTCTGCGCGGCGAACCCCATATCACCGGTACACAATGTGACCACGCGATAGTGGAGGTCGAGCTTCTTGAGCACCTCCTCGGCGCAGGCGAGCATGCGCTCGTGCTCATCGCTGGATTTTTCCGGCGTGGTGATCGAGACCAGCTCCACCTTGGTGAACTGGTGCTGACGGATCATGCCGCGCGTGTCTTTGCCTGCCGCGCCAGCCTCGGCACGAAAACACGGCGTGCAGGCCGTGAATCGCATTGGCAGTTGCGCCTCCTCGACGATAGATTCCCGCACGAGATTGGTCAGCGGCACTTCGGCGGTTGGGATGAGCCAAAAGTCATTTGTCGTTTCGGAATTGGTCGTCCGCAAACTTCGGCAGCTGCGCCGTCCCGAACATAACATCATCGCGTACCAAGATCGGCGGATTAATCTCCGTATACCCATGCTCCTTGCCCGTATGCACATCCAGCATGAATTGACCGAGCGCGCGTTCGAGACGCGCCAATCCCTTTTGCAGCACGACGAAACGAGCGCCGGATAGTTTCGCGGCCAACTCGAAATCCATCTGCCCCAGCGCTTCACCCAGCTCGAAATGCTGCTTGGGCTTAAATGAATAGTCGCGTTTCTTGCCGAAGACGTGACGCTCGACGTTTCCGCTGCGCATCGACGCCATCGGGCACGTCGTCAAGCGGCATATTCGGAATTTGCGCCAGCTCCTTGTCGAGCGCGGCGCCAAGAGTCTTCTGTTCGTCCTCCAGCGCCGGCAGCAAAGCCTTGAGCTCGGCAACTTCGGCCATCAGCGTGTTGGCCCTGCCCTCGTCCTTAGCCTTCTTGGCGTCGCCGATTTCCTTGGAGGCAGAATTGCGGCGTGCCTGCCCCTGCTCGAATTCAGTGATCGCCGAGCGCCGTCTCTCGTCGAGCGCCAGGATCTTTTTCGACAACGGCTCCAGGCCGCGCCTCTTCAGCCCACGGTCGAAGGCGTCAGGATGCTCGCGGATCCATTTGATGTCGTACATGGCGGGCTTTTATCTCGTCTCAGGGCCGGGCAAAAGACGCGAAGCGCCGTTTTAAACCCGAATAATCTCGGCCATCGCGATTAAATACGGGCACGCGTTGCCTACCTAAGCGGGATGCCCGGCACAAGGCCGGGCATGGCAACTCAACAGTTGCCGCAAAGACCTATTCCGCCGGCTTCGCAGTCGCAGAGGCTGCCTCGGATGCAGCCTTGGCCGCGGCCTCGGCGCGCGCTTTCTTTTCAACAATGCGAACCGACCAGATCGAGCCCTCGTAGAGCAGCAGCAAGGGAACAGCAAGCGACATCTGGCTGAGAACGTCAGGCGGCGTGAGTACGGCCGCAAGAATAAAGGCGCCGACGATGAAATAGCGCCGCTTGGCCTTGAGCTGGTCGGCAGTAATAAGGCCGATACGGCCGAGCAGCGTGAGGATCACCGGCAACTGGAATGCAACGCCGAAGGCGAGCACCAGCGCCATCATCAAGGACAGATATTCGCCCACCTTCGGCATCAGCGTGATCGTGGCGTCGTTCGAGCTACCTGGTTGCTGCATGTGCAGCGAGAAACGCACCAGCATCGGGAAGACAAGGAAATAAACGACCAGCGCGCCGAGCGAGAAAAAAATCGGTGTTGCAATCAGGTACGGCAGGAAGGCCTTGCGCTCATGACGATAAAGGCCCGGTGCAACGAACATATAAAGCTGCGCCGCAACAACCGGGAAGGACAAAAAGGCCGCGCCGAACATTGCGAGCTTGAGCTGGGTGACGAAGTATTCGAGCAGCGCTGTGTAAATGAATTTGGAATTTTCCGGGCCCGCAACCCACACGAATGGCCACACGAGAACATTATAAATGTCTTTCGCGAACACGAAGCAGATCGCGAACATGAGCCCAAATGCGATCAACGCCTTGATCAGCCGCGAACGCAGCTCGATCAGATGATCCATCAATGGGGCTTTGGTGGCCTCTATATCCTCGTGGCTCATGCCTTGCCCCCAGCCTGCTGAGACGTTGGGGTCTCAACAGTCGCAAAATCTTTTTCGGTGACCGGCATCGGCTGATCTAAAGGCGCTGCATCGGCAACCGGAGGCATCGACAATTCCCCGGCAGAGCCCTCGGCCGGCGCGGCGGAAACGGGCTCAGGCGATCCTTGCTCGGCTTCCGTCAAGGCGGACTTGGCGGGCTGGTCATCGAAGGCGCTCTCGATCTCCTTCTTCGTGTCTGCCAGCGGATCGAAATTGGCGAGATCCGCTGACAGATTCCTTAATGTCGTCCGCGTGCTTCTTCAGATCGGCCATCTCAGCTTCGCGCAAGGCATCCTGAAACTGGCCCTGGAATTCAGCGGCCATGCGCCGGACCTTGCCCATGTACTGGCCGAGCGTCCGCAATACTGTCGGCAGCTCTTTGGGTCCGATCGCGATCAGCGCGACGATGCCGATGACGACGAGCTCGCCCCAACCAATGTCGAACATGGATTAGCCCACTCCGAGGCGCCGTAATGCCGGCATCGTTGCGACGGCCGAGTTGACCGTCCACCTACTTGCCGACGCAGCGGTCAGGAGCGCACGCCCTCGGCGCGCCGCTCGGCGTCCGTCTTGGATGCGCTGCCACCCGCTTCAATGGTTTTGACCGGCTCGCTCGTGGCGTCCGCAGACTTTTCGTCCTCGGACATGCCTTTCTTGAAGGCTTTGATGCCCTGCGCGAAGTCGCCCATCAGCGACGAAATCTTTCCACGGCCTCCGAACAGGACCATGACGACCAAAAGGACGATGATCCAATGCCATATGCTTAGGGAACCCATCGGCAAATCCTCCGCAGCGACGGGCGCTTCGGCTCGTCCCCGCCATGTTTTCGATGTGAAACTAGGCTTCGCAGGCGGCAAAAACAAGGACTTCGCGGCGGTCAAAGCGCCACGCAATCCGTTGAAATCACGGAATTTACCCTATTTTGCCGTTCTTCACTTTTCGGAACGTGAAGGCGGAGGCGCAAGGCCCAGATCGAGGTCGCCCGGATCGAGCGGATCTTCGTCATCGCGCAATGTCGAGTTATCCGAAGGAAGCGGCACGGCAAAACCGGGAGGCAAATTGCCCTCCAGCAGCCCGGCGCCTTTAAGCTCATCGAGACCCGGCAGGTCACCGACCTCTTCCAGCCCGAAATGCGACAGGAAAGCCTCTGTGGTTCCATATGTGATCGGCCGGCCCGGTGCCTTCCGTCGTCCGCGCGGGCGAATCCAGCCAGTCTTGAGCAGCACATCGAGCGTGCCCGCCGCAGCTACAACGCCACGTATTTCCTCGATCTCTGCACGCGTCACAGGCTGATGATACGCGACAATTGCAAGCGTCTCGATTGCTGCGCGCGACAGTTTCCGCGTTTCGACGATCTGCTTGGTCAAGAGCCATGACAAATCGCCAGCAGTACGAAAGGTCCACTTCTTTCCGACGCGAATGAGATTAACGCCACGCGCCGCATATTCGTCTTTCAATTGCGCGAGCGTTGTTTTCACATTCACACCGCTGGGAAGTCTGCGCGCGAGCGCGGCCTCATCAAGCGGCTCCCCTGCTGCGAATAGCAGAGCTTCCAGGAGCCGCAATTCTTCCGGCCGCGCCGCTTGCACCGGTGCGGAAGCGGCTTCCGGCGCCGGCTCATTGTTCTGAACAACCACGAGCTTCTTGGCCACGCTCGGCATGGATTGCTTCCCCTTATGCGTTTTCTTGCGCGTCATGCGTCGTAGCATTTCCAATCGCGCCGACGCGTTTGCGCATGTAGATCGGCGCGAATGACTCTTTCTGGTGGATTTCAGCAATGCCCTCGCGCACCAGTTCGAGCGCGGTGGCAAACGAAGACGCAAATACCGTAGCTGCGAGCGCCGGTTCAACCACATAGCTGATCAGATAGTGGTCGATACGCGACCAGTCAGCCGACTGGCCGATCAACCGCTCCAGCGCCGTACGCGCTTCGGCCAATGACCACACTGTGCGTTTCTTAAATCGCACGCGTGACAGCGCGCTGCGCGAGCGCTGCGTCGCATAGGCCGAAAGCAAGTCGTAGAGCGTTGCCGACCATTCAGGCTGCTTGATCTCGTCGATCGGCTCCGGCAACCCACGCCCAAACACGTCGCGGTTGAGCTGCGGGCGCTCCAACATGCGCGTTGCAACATCACGGATCGCTTCCAACCGCCGCAGCCGATTGGCCAGCGCGAGCGCCATGTCTTCTGCGCTCGGCCCATCACCCGGCGCGGTATCGGGCAACAACAGCCGTGACTTCAGGTAAGCAAGCCACGCCGCCATGACCAGATAGTCGGCAGCGAGTTCGAGCCGCAATTTCCGGGCTGCCTCGATGAACGAAAGATACTGGTCCGCAAGCGCCAGAATTGAAATCTTGGCTAGATCCACCTTCTGCTGGCGGGCGAGCATCAGCAGCAAATCGAGCGGGCCCTCAAAACCCTCCACGTCTACGATCATGGCAGGTTCGGTTGTGCCGCGGTCGGCACCGAGAGTCGTGTCAAACTCTTCGCTGCTCATGATCCGGTCTTCCGTTCAGGTGCCGCCCGTTCGTACGACGATCATTCGTGCGAATAGCGTGCGCGCCGTTTCAGTATCAAACTCCAGCGGCGCTGAGCGTCGCGCGAGCGCCGCAATCGGCCCGCTCTTCGGCTTTGCCCGACAGCACCGGGCGCTTCGCCGGCAACGGCAGTCATCTCAGCGCATGTCGCCGTTGCAATGAAGCACGATATCGCATCCAGCCGCCAAGGCCGCGCGACTGCGCTCGGCAATCGTGCCAGAAAGGGCATTCATCGAGACATCGTCGCTCATCAGGAGACCCTGGAATCCGATAAAGCCGCGAATCACTTGCCCCACCATTGTGACCGAAGTGGTGGCCGGCGCGACTGGATCTATTGCAGTAAACACAACATGTGCCGTCATGCCGAGCGGCAAATCGGCCAAGGGAATGAAGGCGGCAAAATCGGTCGCTTCAAGCACCGTGCGGTCGGTATCGACAATGGGCAGCCTGTGGTGACTATCCGCGGCGGCGCGACCGTGGCCAGGCAGATGCTTCACGACCGGAAGAACGCCCCCAGCCTCAAGGCCCTCGGCAATCGCCCGCGCGATCTTGCCGACTTTGCCCGGTTCACTACCGTAAGCCCGGTCGCCAATGACCAGGTCGCCCCCGGCAACCGGAACGTCGGCAATCGGAAGACAATTGACGTCGATACCGAGCGGCCTTAGGTCGGCCGCGATCAGATGGCCGGCAAGACGGGCTGCCGCAATGCCGGCAGCTGGCTCCCGGTCATAGAGTTCGCCGTATCGAACGCCAGGCGGGTAGCTAGGCCAATGCGGAGGTCCGAGCCTTTGCACGCGGCCGCCCTCCTGATCCACAAGCACCGGTGCGTCCCAGCCGACACTTTCGCGAAAAGCCCCAACAAGCTCACGGACTTGATCCGCCGTGCTCACGTTCCGCTTAAAGATAATCAGGCCCCAGGGCTGCGCATCGCGGAGAAAAGCGCGCTCATTGGCGGAAACACTAAGTCCCGCCAATCCCGTGATAAATGCGCGTGCCGCCATTGGCGCGGATTAGCGCGGGCCCAGCGCAAGGGTCAAGTTTGCCCTGTTAATTCCTCTGAATGAGGCATTGCCCGCCGGCGGCTTTGAGACTCTGAACAGAGCTCGCCTGCCTCAGCCGCATTGGCAAATGGCCCCACCATGGCCCGGTAATAGGTACCCTTGGCACCAAGATCCGCCTTGTGGATCTGCGCCGACCGCCCACCAAGCTGGCTTGGGAACTTTGCCTGAAGGCTGCGGAAGGCCGCCTGTGCCTCAGCCTCGCTCCGCTGCGAAGACACCTGCACAAAGCTGCCGCCACCATGTGTGGTCTGCGACGGAACCGACGCTGTACGCGTCGGTGCCGACGCAGGTCGCGCGACGGCCGGGGCGCGGGTCGGAGCCGCACTCGGATTGAGTGACAGCGGCGCATTGCTGGAAACATGCGCGGCCTGGCGAACCGGCTGTGCAGGCCGTGGAGCCGGGGCTGGAGGCACATCCGGCTCGGAGTTGACTTTAGCGTTGTCCGGCGGGGCGACGCGGGCCGTTTGTATGGGTGGCGCAGGGCGAGCCGGCGGTGATTCCGATCGAACCGGTGCGGCAGCCGCCAGCGCCCCCGAGGGCGGCCCTGCATCAGCGACAACAGGCTGATCGGGATGAATTGCAATCGTACGAATTTTCTTCGGCTCGCTTGCAAGCACGCCGTTACCCACTACGGGCTGCGGCGCATTCTGGGACAGCACCACTGTCGTCGGCTTGTCGAGCGGCTGCTCTTCGCGTGACACCAGCTTTTCACTCTGACCACGATCATTCACCCGGTCGGTGATCAATTTGCTCGATTGTGTATCTTTGCCGTTTGTTGCGGGCACGATCTTGCTCGGCCCGGCATCGGCCTTGATGACCGGTGGTGGCTTGCTCGAAACCGACGATCCAAAGAGCGCACGATAGCCAAAGGCACCGGCGGTGCCGATCACTGCAAGCACGAGCACTCCTGCGACGGCCATGATCCCAAGCCGCCGGCGTGATGGAGGGGCATCTTCGTAGTAGGCGTTGTCAACCTGCGGCGCATCGTCATAGATGTCTTGCGGGAAGTCGCCGGCACCCGGTGGATAGGCGCGAGGATCACTTTCCACAGGGTACTGATCGACGCTGCCCGGCAATGGCGCGCCGCCATACGATTGGCGTGCGTAATTTTTGCCCGCGTAGTCCTGCAGGCTCGGCTGCCCTTCGGCTGCCGATGATGGCGCATCATAACCATTGCCTGCATATCGCGATGGCGGCGCGGATGGGCGTTGATCGTCGCCGAATTGGGACGCACGTGCAGTTCCTAGCGGCTGCGTATCCCAATTGGTCCGCTCGGACGCCCGCGGTGCCGCCGCACGGCGAGCGTTATCGCGCCCGAACTCCGCGAAGGGGTCGGTTTGTCCAATGAGGCGTGCGAGCTCGGCCAGCGGATCGTTGCCGGAAGGTTTGCCCGCACTGCGCGCAGGCGGCGGCTCACTTGCACGATAAGGTCGTTGGCTTTGGTCGTCCGCCATTCGGTCCCCAATTACTGAACTCGTCCTTCTTCGATGTTATGGTCGCTGAAAGCCAGTACCATACGCGGCTTCCTGCGGGACGAGTTTTACCGCATTTCTTCCGGCGCGCTGACCCCGAGCAATGCGAGACCCGAGGCTAGTACGGTGACGATCCCCTCCACCAAGGCGAGCCGGGCTACTGTCGTTTGTCGATCATTCTGGATAATGAAGCGTAAATGAGGCAAGTCTTTTCCTCGCGTCCACTGTGCATGAAATTCACTTGCTAATTCATACAGATAGAACGCAATTCTGTGGGGTTCGTGTGCAATCGCAGAGGCCTCGACGGTGCGTGGGTAGAGCGCGATCCGCCGGAGCAAGGAAAGCTCGCCGATGTCGGTCAAACGATCAAGCGGCGCCTGCTTAAGTATCGCAGTGCGATCATGGGCCGCTTTCGGAAGATCCGGTATCTCCTCGCGCGCGTTCCGGAACACCGATTGCCCGCGCGCGTGGCCATATTGGACGTAGAAAACCGGGTTCTCACGCGAGTGCTCGATCACCTTGGCGAGGTCAAAATCGAGGACGGCGTCGTTTTTCCGGTAAAGCATGTCAAAGCGGACGGCATCGCTCCCGACTTCATCCACAACTTCACGCAGTGTGACGAACTCGCCCGCGCGTTTCGACATTTTCACCGGCTCGCCGGCGCGCAGAAGACGGACGAGTTGCACTAGTTTGACATCGAGTGACGCCTTACCGCCGCTCACGGCTTTTACCGCCGCCCGCATGCGCTTGATGTAGCCGCCATGGTCGGCACCCCAGACGTCGATCAGATTCAGAAAGCCGCGGCCAATTTTCGACTGATGATAAGCGATGTCTGACGCGAAATAGGTATAGCTGCCGTCCGACTTTTTGAGCGGCCGATCGACATCGTCGCCGAAATCAGTCGAGCGAAACAGTGTCTGCTCACGATCTTCCCAATCCTCGAGATTTCCGCCCTTTGGCGGTGGCAGCCGGCCTTCATAGACCTCACCGCTCTTGCGCAGGGCTTCGATGGTAGCTCCAACTTCATCCCGCTTGCCTTCGATCAATGAGCGCTCGGAGAAATACACATCGAAGCGCACTTTGAGCGCAGCGAGATCGGCGCGGATGACGTCCATCATCGTGGCGACAGCTTTTGCGCGCACGATTGGCAGCCATTCGCCTTCGGTCATTGTCGTGAGCTTGGCGCCATGCTCCGCAGCAAGAACACCGCCAACTGGCTTTAAATAGTCGCCCGGATAAAGTCCCTCGGGGATTGCGCCAATGTCCTCGCCGAGGGCTTCGCGATAACGCAGAAAGGCCGACCGTGCGAGCACATCGACCTGCGCTCCCGCATCGTTGATGTAATATTCGCGCGTAACTTCGTAGCCAGCAAACGCCAGCAGATTGGCAAGCGCGTCGCCGAACACCGCGCCACGGCCATGGCCGACATGCATCGGGCCGGTCGGATTCGCTGAAACATATTCGACATTGATCTTTTCGCCCAGTCCAACCTCGCTGCGGCCGTAATCCGTGCCCGCTCGCGAGCGCGAAGCGCAGTTCCTCGCTCCAGACTTCCGGTTTAAGCGAGAGATTTATGAATCCGGGACCCGCGACCCCGACCGACGCGACCTTTTCGTCCTGCCTCAGCCTGGCAGCGATGGCCTCCGCCAATTCGCGCGGCTTTTTGCCCGCATCTTTGGCCAAGACCATTGCGGCATTCGTCGCCATGTCGCCATGGGTTGGGTCTTTCGGCGGCTCGACCACAACGCGCGTGAGAATCAACACCTTGGCCCAGCACGGCTGCTGTCGCGGCACAGACGCGCGCAAGCATGTCAGCGAACAGATGTTGGGACTTTTTCGAAAGGACCATTGTGGCGGTGCGGGTAAAGGAATTTGCGGGCCAAGTCAAAACATCGTCGCCGTGCAGCCGCCTATCTGATCGTGGCACCGCTATCGACCGACAATATCTGTCCGGTGGTGATCGCCGCCTCGTCGGACGCAAGATAAACCGCCATGTCGGCCATGTGAATAGGCAGGCCGAGGCCATGCAAATGCGTAGCGGCCAATTTCTCGATATCCTTCGACCCTTCGAGTAGCTTCTTGACGCGATCCGTGAGCACGACTCCGGGCGCAATCGCGTTCACTCTGATCTTGTGCGACGGCATATTCGACCGCCATCGAACGCGTCAGTGCCGCGACGGCGCCTTTGGCGGAAGTGTAACAATCACGGCCCGGCAGCGCGCGCAGCGCCACGATGGACGACATGTTGATGATTGAACCACCACCTGACCTGATCATGTGCGGAATGCCGAGCTTGGAGCAAAGGAACGTCCCATAAAGATCGAGCGTGATTACCCGCCAGAATTCATCTTCCGACACGTCCGTCACGGAACCGTCCTGAGGTGATGATCCACCTGCATTGTTGTGAAGAATATGGAGGCCGCCGAACCGCTCCACGGTTTCTGCAAACGCAGCCTCTACATTCGAGCGCTCGCGAATATCGCAGTGGATGAAATGAGCGTCACCGCCGGAATTCTTTGAGCGCGCGCGCGCTGAATGAGCGGCGGCATCGCCGCGTGCCTGATCAATTTCAGCAATGACGACCTTGGCGCCCTCTTCAGCAAACCGTTCCGCGGTTGCGCACCCAATTCCACCTCCACCGCCGGTGATGAATGCAACTTTTCCCACCAATCTCGGCATGCGTCACCCTGAATTTCGAGGCTTCTCAATGCCCGCATCTTCACACAATTTGCTCCATCATCCAAACTGATGAAATTGGTCAAGCACAGTACATCCTCTGTTTAGGGGACGAACTACTTCCGGAATCCTGTCATTCAGATTGCCGTCCGAGTCAGCCTGCGTTCACGGGCATAGCGCTACTGTCTGAAATATCGTGGCGCTTGCGAAAATGCCTGCGCATGTCGTTCACAACCGCAGCGCGGCTGCGGCATCAACATCGGAGCAAATCAGATGACAAACCTTGTAGCGGTCACCAAAGTGGCCCGGCTGACGACCGCGCTGGCAACAGCTGTCGCCTTGACCGCGGCCACGACTGCGGCGAGCGCCAAAAGCCATCATGACAACAATGGTGAGGCCCGCAAGACACCGCAATTCGCAATCAATGGTCAGTCCGTGAATGTGAAGGGATCTTTACGCGACAAGAAGCGTGAAAAATATACACAGAAGAAAAAGAAAAAGAGTTGCGAGCACGTAATCGTCCCTACGCCCGAATGTGGTGTTGGCGCCCATGATCCAGTCGGCAATACCCATCCCGGAAGCACGACCGCAAGCGCTGGCTCACAGGCAAAGGGGCCATCGCCGGCTTACACGACCGTGACACTGTCCAACGGCGTCAGCAATTCCGCAATATTTAACGGCAAAGGCCTGACCGTCACGTCCAGCTCTCCCGGCACGATAACGGTTTCCAACGGTAACAGCTCGGTGACATTGCCAGGAGGCTCGCTCACGCTGCACGGCGCAATTTCCGTATCAGCCAGTTCGGGCCTGCAACTAGTGCACCAGACAAACGGTGATGTGACGGTCGCTGTCAGCCCGACCCTTGTAAACGGGCCGGCGAAACCCGCCACCAATAATGTTCCGCCCGGCGTGACGTTTGGAGATGACCTGAAATTCGTGGGCGGAACCTTCGCGAAGGGCGTTGCTTTATCAACCGCAAGTACTGTCGTCATTCCTGCCTCCGCTGTGACAATAGCCGCCGGCGCTATTGTTGGAACTGTCGAAGGACACCCGATCAAAGAAACCAAGGTCATAACCGGCGCCATCGTTGATGAAACCGCTAAAGCCATCGAATGGGTTACGGGTTGGTTCTAGATGATCGTCACCGGTTTTTGCGCGGGCGGCAAATCATAGCCGCCTGCGTAATGTGCCGCACGCGGGCGCGCCATACCGTTTGTGTCAAAGCCAATCGGT
Organism: uncultured Pseudomonadota bacterium; assembly: GCA_963702605.1. Classification (GTDB taxonomy): domain Bacteria; phylum Pseudomonadota; class Alphaproteobacteria; order Rhizobiales; family Xanthobacteraceae; genus Pseudolabrys. The sequence continues at coordinate 13,094 of CAVPDI010000018.1, read as the reverse complement.
CGTGGACGGCCGTCAGCGTAGTTCCGGCGTCCCTTTGAAATATTTCGCGTGCTCGATGAGAGCATATCGGTCTGTCATTCCGGCGATATAGTCGCCGATGCGGCGAGCAAGCACGCCCGCATCATTCGTATCGATCCCTTCGGCCCACTCCGCCGGTAAATCCGCAAAACCCGCCGCATAATGCGAAAAAAGATCTCGCACGACGCCTTCAGCGTCCGCCATCACCCGCATCACACGTTCATGCCGGTACATGCGCGGATAGAGAAATCCCTTGATGTCGCGGTCGGCCTTATCCATGGCCGGTGAAAAACCGACAATCGGCCGTGGCGCGTCGCGCACCTCGGCAGCCGATTTCGGCTTGAGCATCGCGACGCGGCGCCCGCTTTCCGCGATCACGTCCTCGATCATGCGCGTAATGATCCGGCGCACGAGTTCGTGTACGCGTCTTGCGGTTTCAAGGCCCGAATATTCGGCATCGATTCCGCCGAGAATGACGCCGATTAACGGCACCTCGGCAATATCATCAACCGTAAACAGTTCCGCGCGCAGGCCGTCGTCAATGTCATGCGCATCATAGGCGATGTCGTCCGATAACGCAGCAACCTGCGCTTCCGCGCTGGCATAGGTCCACAATTCAAGGTCCTGTATTTTTGAATATTCGATGATCGCTGCAGGCGCTCCGTGCCGTGCATAGCGACCGATCGCCGCGCCAGCGCGATCGACCAACGGACCGTTATGCTTTACGAGACCTTCGAGGGTTTCCCAGCACAAATTCAGTCCGTCGAAGGCTGCGTAACGGCGTTCAAGGCCCGTCACGATCCGCAACGCCTGCGCGTTATGATCGAACCCCCATAAGCGACAAGACATTCGTCCAGCGCACGTTCGCCGGCATGTCCAAACGGCGGATGGCCGAGGTCATGCGCGAGTGCAAGCGCTTCGGCGAGATCTTCGTCAAGGCCCAGTGCGCGCGCGAGTGAACGTGCGATCTGCGCAACTTCAAGCGTATGTGTCAGACGTGTACGGTAGTGATCACCCTCGTGATAGACGAACACCTGCGTCTTGTGGGCCAACCTCCGGAATGCCGCCGAATGGATGATCCTGTCGCAATCCCGGCGGAAAGCATTGCGCGTTGCGCTCGCAGGTTCGACATAACGCCGGCCGCGGCTTTGCGCCGGATCGGCCGCATAAATAGCCCGTTCGCGTGCGGTTTCGACCGCCATCGGCACTTCTTGCTTACAGTTCGTGCGTGGGTTTCACCGGATATCGGCACCATTTCGGGCCGTGCGCCGGATTGACCTCACTGGTTCGCGCACTTAACTATCCGTTGGGCCTTCTGCCAATAGGATAGGTCCCAAAAGGCCGACATGAGCACAGACATCACAGTCAGCGAACGCGCCGTAAAACGGATCGGCGAAATCCTCAAGGCCGAGCCGGCCGGCACCATGTTGCGCGTAAGCGTTGAAGGCGGCGGCTGTTCCGGTTTCCAGTACAAATTCGACATGGAGCGGGCCAAGGCCGACGACGATCTCGTGATCAGCCGCGAAAACGTCGTTGTGCTGATCGATCCCGTCTCGGTGAATTTCATGGCTGGATCGGAAATCGATTTCGTCGACGACCTGATCGGCGCATCGTTCAAAGTGAAAAACCCGCAAGCGAAGGCTTCTTGCGGCTGCGGCACCAGCTTCGCGCTTTGATCTTTATTCCGCCGCGACCGCCGGCGGCGCTTCCTCGACTTCCGCAAGCTGCGGCTCGAGCCTGCGCTTGAGCATCCGGTCGACACGGTCGAGATAGAGATAAATCACCGGCGTGATGTAGAGCGTCAGCAATTGCGACAGCATCAGGCCGCCGACCACCGCGACACCGAGCGGCTGTCGCAGTTCGGCGCCGGCTCCAGTGCCGAGTGCGATCGGTAGCGTACCGAAGATCGCCGCAAACGTCGTCATCATGATCGGACGGAAACGCAGCGTAGCCGCCTCGCGGATAGCAGCTTCCGCCGAAAGGCCAACGCGGCGACGCTCGATCGCGAAGTCAATCATCATGATTGCGTTCTTTTTCACGATGCCGACCAGCATCACGATTCCGATCATGGCGATCACAGACAGATCCATGCGGAACAGCATCAGTGTCAGGATCGCGCCAATGCCGGCTGATGGCAGGCCGGAAATGATGGTGATCGGGTGAATGAAGCTTTCATACAATATTCCGAGCACGACATAGGCCGCGAAGATCGCCGCGAGAATCAGGATCCCCTGCCCGCGCAGCAAATCCTGGAACACCTGCGCCGTGCCCTGGAAACCGGTGCTGATGGTGGCCGGCAGATGGTCGTCGCGCTCCAGTTGCTGGATCGCATCGACCGCTTGTCCGAGGGAGAAACCAGGCGCGAGATTGAACGAAATGGTCACGGCAGGCTGCTGGCCCTGGTGGTTGATCTGCAGCGGACCAACGGACGGCGCGAAGTGCGTGACCGCCGAAAGCGGCACCGTCGTCCCATTCGTCGTCTTGAGATGGACGCGATTGAGATCGCTCGGGCGCATCCGGTATTCCGGCATGCTTTCGAGAATGACCTGATAGTCGTTTGCAGGCGTGTAAATGGTCGCAACCTGCCGCGTGCCGAAGGCGTTGTAGAGCTCCTGGCGCACCTGATCGACGCTGACGCCGTAGACGGCAGACTTCTCACGATCGACATCGATCATGATCTGCGGATTCTTCACGTAAAGATCGGTCGTCACATCGAGCAGGCCGGGAATTTTCGCGATCTTGTCGCGCAATTCCGGCGCAATGCGATAGAGCGTCTCTGTGTCATTGGATTGCAGCGTGTATTGATACTGGCTCTTGTTCAGGCGCCCGCCGAGATTGATGCTCTGGATTGGCTGAAAGAAAATCTGAATGCCCGGGATCACGTTGACATTCTTGCGCAGGCGCGCGGTGATTTCCTGCAGGCTGTCGCGCTCATTGCGCGGCTTGAGAGCGACCAGCATGCGTCCGCTGTTCGTGACGGTATTTGGCCCAGCACCGCCGACCGTCGAATTCACGTAAGCCACCGCGGGATCCGCGCGCACAAGATCGGCGATCTTGCGCTGGTGCTCCGACATCGAGGCAAAGGCAATGTCGGTTTTACCTTCGGTAATGCCAATCACATAGCCCGTGTCCTCGGTCGGGAAAAAGCCTTTCGGCACCACCACGTAAAGCATGATGGTCCCGGCGATCGTGGCCAGTGTCACCATCAACATGATCGACTTGTAAGCGAGCACGCGATCAAGCGACCACTCATAGAAACGCAACCACGATTCGAAGGCCTTCTCGAACGCGCGCAGCACGAAATTCTGCTTTTCCTCTGTTTGATGGCTCTTGAGCACGCGCGCGCAAAGCATCGGGGTGAGCGTGAGGGAGACAAATCCGGAGACGATGATTGCAACCGATACCGAGACCGCAAATTCACGAAATACGCGCCCGACCATGCCACCCATCAGCAGCACCGGGATGAACACCGCGATCAGCGAGAAGGTGATGGATACGATTGTAAAGCCTATCTCGCGCGAGCCCTTCAGCGCCGCCTCGAACGGACGCATCCCGCCTTCGATGTGACGCACGATGTTTTCCAGCATCACGATGGCGTCGTCGACCACGAAGCCGACCGACAGCGTCAGCGCCAGCAGCGTCATATTGTTGATGGAAAAGCCGAAGGCATACATCGCCGCGCAAGTTCCGATTAACGAGACCGGGACCGCCAATGCTGGAATGATCGTCGCGGAGAGTTTTCGCAGGAATAGAAAGATCACCATGATCACGAGACAGATCGCAATCGCCAAAGTTTCCTGCACGTTGGCGACTGCGGCGCGAATTGACAGCGAGCGATCGAACAGCGGCGTCATCTGGATCGCCGGCGGAACCTGTGCGCGCAGCGCCGGCAGTTTGTCGCGCACCATGTCCACCACTTCCACGGTGTTGGCATCGGGCTGCCGCTGGATCGCCAGCACTATGGCGCGCGAGTCATTGTACCAGCTCGCAACTTTGTCATTCTCGACACTGTCGATGACCCGCGCCACCTCGCTGAGTTTGATCGGTGCCCCATTGCGATAGGCGACCACGACATCGCGGTAATCTGCCGCGTGATTCATGGCCCCGGTTGCCAGCAGCGTGACCGCCTGCTCCTTGTCCTGCAGCTCGCCGACCGGCGTGCTCGAATTGGCCTTGGCGACGACGCTGCGGATGTCGTCGAGCGATATGTTTCGTGCTGCAGCAGCGGCAGGATCCACTTGCACGCGCACGGCGAATTTCTGCGCGCCGTAGACCAGCACCTGAGCAATGCCCGGCAATTGCGAGATCGTCGGCGCGAGCACGGTCTCCGCGTAGTCGTCGATCGCGGATAGCGGCATCGTGTCCGAGCGCATGCTCACGTAGAGCACCGGGAAGTCGCCTGGATTGACCTTGCGGAAGAACGGCGGCGTGGTCATTTCGATCGGCAAACGTCGCTGGGCGACCGCAAGCGCCGTCTGTACATCCAGCGAAGCGCCGTCGATATTGCGGCCAAGATCGAACTGAATGGTGATCTGCGTTGATCCGAGCGATGACGACGACGTCATTGCCGAGATGCCGGAAATGGTCGAAAGCTGCCGTTCGATTGGCGAGGCAACGGATGCCGCCATGGTCTCAGGGCTCGCGCCCGGAAATGTCGCGGTAATCTGAATGGTGGGGAAATCGACGGCCGGCAGCGCGGCCACCGGCAGCAGCCTGTAGGCGAACGCGCCGAAAACAATCAGCGACGCCGTCATCAGCGTCGTCAGCACCGGGCGGCGAATACAGGTTTCAGAAATGTTCATGGTTCAGCTACCGGCGACCTTCGGCGGACGTGTCTCGACGCGCGTGCCATTCGACAGCAGTAATTGCCCGTCAGTCACCACGGTTTCACCGCCGTTCAGGCCCGAGGTGACGACGGATTCGCTGCCGACCTGGCGTTCGACCGTCACGTGCTGGACCTTGGCAACACCGTCTTTGATCACAAAGACAAACTTCCCGGTCTGGCTGACCTGCACCGCGCTCGAAGGAACCGCCACGGCTTCTTCGGAACGCAGCGTCATTTCGGTCGTGACCAGCGTGCCCGGCCACAGCAGTTCGTTCGTGTTGGGCATGGTGGCACGGATGGTTGCCATGCCGGTCGCCGGATCGACCGTGTTCTCGATCATGGTGACCTGGCCGTTGGCGTGCTTGGTCTCACCCGGGATAATTGCCTCCACGGTCGCGGTTTCCGCCGCAATGGCCTTGCGAATGTCGGGAAGATTTTTTTGCGGCACCGTGAAGCTGACATAGACGGGCGCAGTCTGGTTAATCGTTGCCATCGGTGCGGTGTCGGCCTGGCGCACGAAATTTCCGACCTTGACGTTGGCCATGCTGATGCGACCGGAAATCGACGCACGGATCGTGCAGAAACCGAGCTGGACCTTCAGGTTTTCAAGCTGGGCGCGATTTGATTCCGCCGTCGCATGCGACACGTTGACCAGCGTCTGCGCGTTATTGAGCGTAACGATCGGGGTGGCGTTGCGGGCGACGAGGTCGGTGTAACGCTCGACGTCGCGCTGCGCCTGTTCGAGCGTGGCCTGCGCGCCGTCGATCACCGCCTGGATGCGCTTCATGTCCGCCTCGATCTGGCGGCAGTCGAGAGTAAACAGCGGGTCGCCTTTTTCGACGCGCGCGCCATCACGGAAAAGCACGCCGGTAATCGTGGTATCGACCTGCGTTTTGATGGCAACGGCGGCCATGGGGGTGACCGTGCCCAGGGATTCGAGCCGCACCGGCATCGACTTACGCTGGGCCGAGGCGACCTCCACCGGCACCGGCCGGGCCTGCCCCTGCGAACGCGCCGCGGCGCCGTCCGTGGTCCAGATCCCGCGCGCAAGTACGGCGACAGCGATCAGGGCGAGCGCCGCCCCTCCAATGAGCCATTTGCGCTTGTTCATCGGTAATTTACGGTCCGGACTCATGTGCGCCTGGCCGGACGCTCCCTAATCCGCGGAATGGCTTGTTTCCCACATTAATTTTGGGGCCGCGTTGGCCGCTTTCCTACCATATAAACGTTACGGAGTGCATATCCCTGCGCACGTCTGATAAACACTGAAAACAAGGCCTTATTCGCCCTTTCCGGACGCCAAAACCAATGCGAATTGCCACCTGGAACGTCAATTCCATCCGCCAACGCATGGACTACCTGCAGGCCTGGCTCAAGGAGCGCCAGCCCGACATCGCCTGCCTCCAGGAGATCAAATGCACCGACGACGCCTTCCCGCGCGAGCCGCTGGAGGCGCTTGGCTACAACGTAGCCGTGCATGGCCAGAAAACCTTCAACGGTGTCGCGCTGCTCTCGAAGTTCCCCTTCGACGAGGTCGCACCGGGATTGATCGGCGACAGTTCGGACGTGCAGGCGCGTTTCCTGGAGGCCATCGTCTCCACAAAGACCGGCGCGCTGCGCGTCGTCAGCCTTTACCTGCCTAACGGCAATCCGCCGGCCACCGAAAAATACACCTACAAGCTCAACTGGATGTCGCGGCTGATTAATTTTGCGCATGAACGGCTTAAACTGGAAGAACCGATGCTGCTCGCGGGCGACTTCAATGTCATCCCGACGCCTGCCGACGTGCGCCGCCCGGAAGCCTGGAAAAGCGACGCGCTTTTCCTCCCGCAAACGCGAGAAAAATACCGCACGCTCATCAACCTCGGCCTAACTGACGCAATCCGCGCCGTCAGCGACGCAACGGAGCTCTACACCTTTTGGGATTACCAGGCCGGCGCCTGGCCGAAGGATGACGGCATCCGAATTGACCACCTGCTGTTGTCGCCGCAAGCCGCAGACCGCCTGCTCGATGCCGGCATTGATCGCCACGTGCGCGGCTGGGAAAAGCCATCCGATCACGTCCCGGTTTATGTCGATCTCGATATTGAAGGTCGCTAGCGCCGCGAATGATTGTTCCAGCTTGTTCGCTATGCAACCGGAATCGCATTCGACGCCTGCAGCTGAAGTTTTACTTGAACTGGAACTTGCTCTCGCAGCAAGGACCAAAAGGCCTACTCCCGCCGCGTTTCCAGCCAATGACGCAGATAGACGGCCGCGAGCGCGCGCTCGTCCTCGCTCGCCTGCTGCATGGCGGTATCATAAAGCTTTGCGATCCATGCCTGATCCGCGCGCGCGCTGTCCTTGGCGAGCGCAAGCCACATCAATCCGCGCGCGGCCTGGCGCGGCACATGATCGCCTTCGAACAGCATGGCGCCGAGCATCGCCTGCGCCTCGCACTGTCCCTTCTGTGCGGAAAGCCCGAACCAGCGCGCGGCCTGACGCGGATCGTGCGGCGCGCCGGTGCCGTTGAGATAGAGCCGCGCCAGATAGTACTGCGCATCGGGATCGCGGAAATACGACGCCGCATAGACGAACATTTCGCGCGCGCGCTGCGGGTCGCGCTTGATGTCGGTCTTCGGGATCCCTTCGAGATAATAGTGCCCAAGCGCAACGAAAGCATTCGCGACGAAACGCGCCTGCGGCGTATCCGGATTATCGTCGGCGTGGCTGTCGGCGATGCGCCGGAAATAATCGAACGCCTTGAGATCATTCTGCGCGACGCCATCGCCTTCGGCATACATGCGGCCGAGCTTCCACTGCGCCAGCGCGTGGCCTTTTTCGGCTGCGTATTCCAGCGAGTTGACGGCCTTCACCGTGTCGCCCGCCTTGAGCCAGTGCGCGCCCGAGCGGAACGCCTCCATCGGCGTCATCGGCGGCGGACCCATGCTGCTGTCGGTCTTGCTGCCGTCGAGCGCAAAGGCCGGCGCCGCGGCCATCAGGCCGGCACCGATCAGCATTACGCGCAACAAGGTCTCAACTGTCCGCATAGCACTCTTTCTCAGCCGCGCCGCCGGGATGCGTCACCGCGCCATTGACGGCGGGGCCGACCTGCTGGGCGTATTTCCACAAATAGCCGGATCCGAATTCGCTCTCGCGCGCCTTCCATGCATTCTTGCGTTTCGCAAACTCATCGGCGGAAAGCTTCACGTCGAGCGCGCCCTTCACCGCATCGATCTCGATGATGTCGCCGTCGCGGATCAACCCGATCGGACCGCCGACCGCGGCTTCCGGCCCGACATGGCCGACGCAGAACCCGCGCGTTGCGCCGGAGAAACGCCCGTCGGTGATGAGCGCGACTTTTTCGCCGGCGCCCTGGCCGTAAAGCGCGGCCGTCGTCGACAGCATTTCGCGCATGCCGGGGCCGCCGCGCGGCCCTTCGTAGCGGATGACCAGAACGTCGCCGTCCTTGTACTTCCTGTGCTTGACCGCGTCGAAGCAGGCTTCCTCGCCGTCGAAGCAGCGCGCCGGGCCGCTGAACTTCAGCGTCTTCATCCCCGCGATCTTCACGATCGCACCGTCGGGTGCGAGATTTCCTTTGAGCCCGACCACGCCGCCGGTCGCGAGCAGCGGCTTGTCCGCCGGGCGCACCACATCCTGATCCGGATTCCATTTAACGCTCTTCAAATTTTCCGCAATCGTGCGGCCGGTGACCGTCAGGCAGTCGCCATGCAGGAAGCCATGATCGAGGAGCGTCTTCATGAGGAGGGGCACGCCGCCAGCTTCGAACATATCCTTGGCGACATAACGGCCGCCCGGTTTCAAATCTGCGACATAAGGAGTCTTTTTGAAGATTTCGGCGACATCGAACAGCGTGAACTCGATACCGCATTCGTTCGCGATCGCCGGCAGATGCAGCGCGGCATTGGTCGAGCCGCCGGTGGCGGCGACAACGGCGGCGGCATTCTCAAGCGCCCTGCGCGTGACGATATCGCGCGGGCGAATATTTTTGACGATCAGATCCATGATCATCTCGCCCGCCAGCATGCAGAACTTGTCGCGGATTTCGTACGGCGCCGGCGCGCCCGCCGAATACGGCAGCGCGAGGCCGATGGCTTCCGATACCGTCGCCATGGTGTTGGCGGTAAATTGCGCGCCGCATGCGCCGGCCGAGGGGCAGGCATTTTCTTCGAGAATTTGGAGATCTTCATCGGACATCTGCCCGACGGAATGCTTGCCGACCGCTTCGTACACGTCCTGGATGGTGACTTCCTTGCCCTTGAATTTGCCGGGCAGGATCGAGCCGCCGTAGATGTAGATCGACGGCACGTTGAGGCGGCACATCGCCATCATCATGCCGGGCTGGGACTTGTCGCAGCCGGCGATGCCGATCAGCGCGTCATAGGCGTGGCCGCGCACGGTGAGTTCCACGCTGTCGGCGATCACCTCGCGCGAAGGCAGCGAAGACTTCATGCCGGCGTGGCCCATCGCGATGCCGTCGGTGACGGTGATGGTGCAGAATTCGCGTGGCGTCGCGCCGCACGCGGCGACGCCACGTTTCACCACCTGCGCCTGGCGCATCAGCGCGATATTGCAGGGCGCCGCCTCGTTCCAGCACGTCGCGACGCCGACGAATGGCTGGTGGATTTGTTCCGTCGTCAAACCCATCGCGTAATAGAACGCGCGATGCGGGGCGCGATCCGGCCCCTCGGTGGCGTGCCGGCTCGGCAGTTTCGACTTCAGATTGGATTTTGCTTCCATAGTCCTTATTACCGCCCCCCGCCCGATCACTAACGCCGGGCGGCCCCGGCCCGCCCCACGTCGGAGCGTTACCCGGCCTGGGCGGCCTCGATGTCGTTGAATGGTATGGCCGAATCGCGGCATCGCAGGTGCCATCGGGGGATATGGCTTAAATGTTCTAAAGCTGTTGCAAACTGGACACAGGTGTGACCACCACACGACGGCACCATCGGCCGGACGGGAAATCGGCCCGGACATGCGCCATCGGCCGCATTGTTTGGCGAGGCCCCGGCGGGCCCGTCTCCTCATGCTTTCCGCCGCCCAACCGAGGGCGCGCGGGACGCCAAGGGTCCTGAAAAGACCCACGGGCCTCGTTTTCCTCGCGGCAACGAGGCATGCCGAAGCCGAATGTGCCTGCCCTTGGCTTTGCAAAAGTTGGGGCAGGGCACGGCCGCAAGTCCGCCAGATCCCAGGGCGTCCCGCGCGCGGTGTTTATGAGGCTTGCTCCGCGAAGGTCCCCGGAAGTCGAGCGCTTCACCCGTCATAAGACGAGACCTTCCGTCGAGAACCAGACCCGCTGCGGCCGCCTCTGACAGGCGTGGTGCCGCAACCGGCCGTCAGGGCCCTCCACGCCAACGTCGCAGGCGCGAGGAGCTCCGCGGCTTGGACCGCCGGGCCCTGCCGGCGCATCTCCGCCGCAGGGAAACTCCCGGCCACCGCTCCCCGCCCCGCGTCTGGAGACGCTGATCAGACACCCCTCGGTAACGGGGGGGATGGCTCAAGGCTTATAGTGGAGATTATAACCTTGACAAAGCACGCCCTAAAGGCTAGTATTCCTTAACATAAGGAAATACGGCCATGGCTGACCTGCTCAAAAACCCGATTTTCAACGACGAAACCGCGCCCGCGAGTGGCTGGAAGCACGGGTTTGGCCGGATGGCCCGACCTGCCCGCATTGCGGCAATGCCGATAAGGCCAGATCTACCACTTGAGGGCAAAGCGCATCGTCCGGGCCTCTATCAGTGCGACGACTGCCGCGAGCAATTCACCGTCACCGTCAAAACCGTGTTCGAGCGCTCCAATATCCCGCTGACCAAGTGGCTGCCGCGCGTCCCTGATGACCGCCAGCAAGAAAGGCGTCAGCGCCCACCAGCTCCACCGCATGCTGGGCGTCAGCTACAAATCAACGTGGTTCATGACGCATCGCCTTCGTGAAGCAATGCGTACAGGTGGCCTTGAGCCGCTCGGTGGCGAAGGCAAATCGTCGAAGCCGACGAAACCTATTTCGGCAAGCCGAAACCCGCACGTCTCACCGCAGCGCAAAGGCCGTCCCTACATCCAAGCGCGGTACATGACTGCAACAAACGCCCGATCGTGGCGCTGGTCGAGCGCGGCGGTTGGTGCGTTCATTCCATGCTGCCGTTGCCGATCAGGCAACCGTCTGCCAAATCGTGCGCGAGAACGTTGAACGCGAAACCCACGTCCATACCGACGAAAGCAAACTCTATAGTCAAGGCCGTGCATGGATGTTCGCGCCACAAGACCGTGAAGCATACCGCTGGCGAATATGTGCGCGGCGACGTGACCACGAACACGGTCGAAAGCTACTTCTCAGTGTTCAAGCGCGGCATGCGCGGCATCTATCAGCATTGCAGCGAAAAGCATCTGCATCGCTATCTCGCGGAATTTGATTTCCGCTATAACAATCGCGTGCGCTTGGCGTGGATGATGCCGAGCGCGCCGAACTGGCCGAGGGCATCGTTGGCAAGCGCCTAACCTATCGACGGCCTGACCAAACCCGATTTCAGTCAGGCGCTAAGCGTTTCCTTCGCTGGCGCAAGAAACTGCGCAAGCCGACGCCCAAATTCGTCAAGTATTGGCAGTCCCGTAAGCCTGTGGAGTGAATGGGGATATCGGGCCCTGTTCATGCGTTGTTCTTGCACACGCCCAGGATTTAAGGAATCCGATATGCAACCGATTTTCCGCCAGACCGTCCTGATGTGGGTCAAACATCGGGACGGTCCTCTTTCGCGATTTTCCCGCGTCAGTTTGGGCTGGCGGCGGGGCAGTGCAACCACAATCGGAGATGACTCCGATCGCGCTGAGGTCAAGACCAGCCTCTTAATAAGGAGGCCGTCATGGCTGATTACAAATATGTTGAGTTGAGGCAAATTAACAATGCAATCTTCGAGAAGCTGCATTATATCATCCGGGACACTAACGCCGTTCTCGGCATCTATCGCTGTCAAATCTGCGGACACCAATGTGTGTCAACGCAACACCATCCGTTGCCACCGCAAGATCACCATACGCACCACAATCGCCAACCTATTCAGTGGCGGCTGATCGTTGCGTCAACTCACCCCTAGGAAGCCAATTTGGCGACCATAGGCGAGAACGATGAGTGCGGTGAAAAATCGCATTGTGGTGTTCTCCTCAAATATTGGAAGCCCGACCTATTTGCCGGGCTTCTTCCTCCGCTTCCGTTGTTTGGTTTTCTTCTTTGCTCCATGCTGCGGCGGGCTTTTCGCCACCACATCAATGGCGCGCTCAAAGCGCGACCATGCGTCCGGCAACCGAAATTCAACCTTACTTTCTGGTTTTTTCGTCATGACTGATGGCACCTATACGACCCCTGTAGAAGATGAGTTTCTGTTTAGCTCCATTGGGCGTCTAAAAATGCATCTTCTTGGGTGGTGTCATGAATTTGCCCTCGATGCGATAATCTTAATTATCCATCACAGGGTGGGCGGCAAGTCTATAGAACAAGAAATGCCATGGTCCTTGTCACGCAAGGTAAAATACATTCGTAAATGCTTCTCAAAGCTCGACCCATTGAAGCCGAAATGCTCCGATGTATTGGGGATGAATGTCAGAAATATCCAATGCATCCGAAATGCGCCAAAACATCATTCATGGGGTGGCAATACACCATCCAGAAAGGCGCAACCAGAATTAAAATGGCCCGATTAGTTAGGGGCGGCGAATTTTACAAAGGGGCATGGTTCGAGGTTGAGTTGGTGGACATCCTTAGAAGAAGCGCAGTAGCAGTAGCAGAAATTAGGCGGGGACGCCCTTGCGCTAGTCTAACGCCCTTAGCGACGAGTTCGGATTTTATAAATTTAAATAATCTCTGGAATTTCCCCAACCAACTCATCGCTGCGCTCCCGATTCGGAAATCATGTGCGCCACGACTGGCGCAAGATTGCTGCCCTGTCCCTCAATACCTACTAATTGGGGCTGCTTTGTTAAGTTAGTGATAATCCCCCTTATAGTCCTATAGGAATTAAGTCAAGTCGACGGACATGACGGTTGCATCCTCGGAAACAGAATTCCGCTCACCCCCGCGCATGGCCGCCCGAAGGACGGCGTGCTTTCGCACGCCTATGCGAGGGTCCAGCGCGGCGACGGCGAGTTTGCAAATTGCTTCGGATTCCCGCCTGCGCGGGAATGAGCGGATTGGAAGAACGGGGGATTCCTCTCCGAGAGGGATGGCCGGGCTTGTCAGCGCAAGTCAGGTCTACCCGACTCG
>CAVPDI010000017.1:0-28487 GCA_963702605.1 uncultured Pseudomonadota bacterium | reverse complement strand
CGTGGGATGATCTCCGCGTTGTCACGAACCGCTTTCCGCAAAGACTTGGGACCATGCGCGTTTCGTCGGATATTTGATTGCCCCCAATGTCTCAGGCCTCGCGGAGTGAAAGCACCCGCCATTTAAAAAACGCCGCATCGAATTTAGCTATAGCCTCTCGCTATTGCGTAATTCAAAACACCTATGGCCCGATAGAAATCCAGTCGTTGATTGATCGCAGGCCCGCCGACATTCTCGCCGGCTCGGCGGCGCAAGCGACGCGCCGGTTCCAGAGGGGCAATTAAAGGGGCAATTTATGACGACGATCGAACAACCGCTCGCGGGCGGTGGAGACGGAATTGCAGGGATCCTCGACCGCGAACGCATCATCGCGACGCCGGATTCAATCGCTGGCTGGTGCCGCCGGCGGCGCTCGCATCCATCTCTGCATCGGCATGGCCTACGGCTTCAGCGTGTTCTGGCTGCCGCTGTCGCGCGCCATCGGCATTCAGCGCCGGAGGCCTGTCCGGACATGTCGATCCTGGCCGGAACTGTTCACCACGACCTGCGACTGGCAGGTCAGCCGACTCGGCTGGATGTACACGCTGTTCTTCGTCTTCCTCGGCTCGTCCGCGGCGATCTGGGGCGGCTGGCTGGAACGGGCCGGACCGCGCAAGGCGGGCGTCGTCGCCGCGTTGTGCTGGTGCGGCGGCTCTCGATCTCGGCGCGATCGGCGTCGATCAGCCATCAGCTCTGGATGATGTGGCTCGGCTCCGGCGTGATCGGCGGCATCGGCTCGGCCTCGGCTATATCTCGCCGGTCTCGACGCTGATCAAATGGTTCCCCGACCGGCGCGGCATGGCGACGGGCATGGCGATCATGGGCTTCGGCGGCGGCGCCATGATCGGCGCGCCGCTCGCCGAACATGCTGATGAACGATTTCAGGACGCCGACCGCGTCGGCGTGTGGCAGACCTTCGTGGCGATGGCCGCGATCTATTTCGTCTTCATGCTGGGCGGCGCGTTCGGCTATCGGGTGCCGCCGGCCGGCTGGCGGCCGGACGGCTGGACGCCGCCGCAGCGAATGCCAAGGCGATGATCACCCAGCAGCATGTGCATCTGCGGACGCGCATAAGACGCCGCAGTTCTGGCTGATCTGGGCGGTGCTCTGCCTCAACGTCTGCGCCGGCATCGGCGTGATCGGCATGGCCTCGCCGATGCTGCAGGAGATTTTCGGCGGCTCGCTGATCGGCCAGCCGGACGTGACTTCACCGCGCTCGACGACCGAGCAGCGCGGCGCGATCGCGGCGATCGCCGCCGGCTTCACCGGCCTGCTGTCGCTGTTCAACATCGGCGGCCGGTTCTTCTGGGCGTCGCTGTCCGACCAGATCGGCCGCAAGACGACCTATTACACGTTCTTCGTGCTGGGCATCGTGCTTATGCTGCTGGCGCCGTCGGTCGCGCCATCGGGCAGCAAGGCGCTGTTCGTGCTGCGCCTTCTGCATCATCCTGTCGATGTATGGCGGCGGCTTCGCCACCGTGCCGGCCTATCTCGCCGATCTGTTCGGCACGCAATTCGTCGGCGCCATCCACGGGCGGCTGCTGACCGCATGGTCGACCGCGGGCATCGTCGGTCCGGTGGTGGTGAACTACATCCGCGAGTTCCAGATCGAGGCCGGCGTGCCGCGCGACCAGGTCTACGACCTCACGATGTACATCCTGGCCGGCATGCTCGTCGGCGGCTTGTCTGCAACCTCTGGTGAGGCCGCTCAAGCGAAGTGGTTCATGACCGCTGAGGAGGTCGCGAAGTTTCAGGCCGCGACCGCCAGCAGTGTATCAACAGGATCGCACGGCATTGGATTTGGTGGGCTGGATGCGAAAGCCGCTCTGTTCTGGGCCTTCGTCGGTATCCCGCTCGCTTGGGGCGTGTGGATTACACTGGTAAGCGCAGCCAAGATTTTCTAGTCGTGAATTCGGCGCCGCGGGCCGACAATCTATGTCGATCCGCGGCGCCTATCGTTCGATGAATAAAACCGCTCGAAAAGGAAGAGAGAGTTCGTTGCGCTTGACCTACGGCACCGTGCGAGAATCGCCGCGCCAGGAAATTTATGCGGTGCGGGTGCACGACGTCCTACTCCAGCTCCACGAGGCGGATGATCTCGCTGCCCGCATGCGCGAACGATTGGCGTATCGTGGTGAGCCTTGGGCCGATGTAGTTGTGGTACAGGGCGATACGCAGAATACACTGCGCCTCTTCGGTACTCCCTATTCTGTAAATCGCGTGCGTGCTGCCATGTTTAATGCAGCAATTCGATGGACGTCCATCGATCTCGGCTACCCTGACTGAGTAAATTTGCTCTACGGGCGAAACCCCGGTCGCCGTCACGAAGCGCGCGCCATGCGCTTCGCCAACCTTGGAAACAACTGCAGGGCATTGCCGCTCTCAACGCCATGCCGGACGGTCTCATTCCAGCCATCAAAGGCGTCGAAGGCAGCGACGACGGATCTGACATCTTGGGCCGGACTGCGATGCCGTGAAAACGGGAAATCGGTGCCAAACACGATGTGGGCAGGGTCAGCGGCCTCCATCGAGCATTTCAGCGGTCCGGGCGAACAGACTTCTGCGACATCGAAATATAAACGGCGCAGCGTGCCCGCGACGCTGCCCCCGGCAATCGCTCCGCTGCGTTGGGGCGATCGTCCATCGCGCTCATGCGATAGAGGAGAAAGGGAACCGTTCCCCCACCGTGCGGCATGATCCATTTTATGTTCGGGAATTTGCGGAATGTACCGTTCCACAGCAGATTGTGAATGGCGCGTGTCGTATCGAGCACGAGTTCGGTCATTCCGGATGGATAGTTATAGGCCGGCATATTCGTGGCCTGATTACGTAGCGGGTGGATGAAGACGACGGCATTACGCCGATGAAGCTCGGCGTAGAGTTCGTCTTCCTCGGGCTGTCCCAGATGTCGGCCGGCGACGTGCGACAGCAGGCATATTCCGTCCAGCTTGAGCGTATCAAGCGCATATTCGGCAGCACGAATGGCGCCATCGACATCCGGCAAAGGCAGGATTGCGAACGCACCAAAACGCTGTGGATGATCCGCAACCATTCGCGCGGAACCTTCGTTGCATTCGCGTGCAAGGTTTTTCGCAAATTCAATATCGCCGAAATACACGCCCGGCGAGGCGATGGAATTGATGGCAGCCGCAATACCGGTTTCGTCCATCAACTCAAGCTGGCCCTCTACGCTCCAATCGGCCCAGGGGTTCTCACCGCTGCCGTGGATGCCGACATGTTCCAATGCGCGCTTGTAGTGGTCCGGAATGGGGTGCTGGTGGACGTCAATTAGCGGGCCGTGAGGCATGGCTTCACTTTACGACTTGTTGAATTGTCTGTTCGGCGATCATGGCTTGATGGGCGGATCGGGCAAGTACCCGAGTGCATAAAGGTCGGTTGCGGCAGGCGGCGTACCGCTGATCCCGATGTATTTGATGACGAAATCCAGATTGGATTTTATTTTCGCAGGATCAAACCAGCCAAGGCCGTGACTTTGTGTATCAGGTGTAACGACAAGATTACGTACAATCTCGAAGTCCGCCTTTGCGACATCCGGCTTCAGAATTGAAACGAATTTCACCTCGTCGCCAACCGCCTTATCAGGATGGTCCAACGCGAATTTCCAACCCTTCAAGGCGGCGCGCATGAATCGTTTCGTGATGTCCGGATTCTTGGCGAGGTAATCTTCGCTGACTCCGACACCGTTTGAATATAGCTCAAGCCCATGGTCGGCCGGAAAAAAGGTCTGCAATTCGGCATGGGTGTCTTTTGCGGCAGCCACGAGCCCCGGTCGCGACATCAAGAAGAATTCTATCGAAGGCACTGTCTTGGCCATCAGGGCACTCGCGCGCGCAGAGGGAGCAATATTGATTATGCGCAGTGAATTTGAATTGAGACCTTGTTGAGCCATATACCCCGCTAAAATTTTCGGCGTGAAACTTCCGGACCCACTCCCCAGCGTCAGACCTTCCAGCTGCTTCGCGGTAGTTACGTTGGCACCAGGATTCAGGCTGAACACCGCAATCGGTATCTTCTGGTAAAGCACGGAAAGCATTTTTACCTTGGCGCCGTTGGCGCGCGCCAACGCGACCGCGGGAGGAGCCATGAATCCAAGATTTGCGGTCCCCGAGGCCACGGCCTGGATCGATTCCGCGCCCCCTTGCCCCGGAATGATGGTGACGTCGAGACCTTCGTCTTTGAAATAGCCCTCGGCAATCGCCGCATACCAGGGCGCGTGGCGTCCGGAAGCGACAAAATCAAGAGAAAAGACCACCTTGGTAAGTGGTTTGTCCTGCGCAACGGAAGGAGGCGCAACGGCAGCTAGAGTCATCGCTGCCAATGCGGCAGCGCGAACATCGACAATTTTCATAATCGTCCCCCGACTAGGTTCGGAAGAGAATATCGTGAGATTGGCGCTACGCCAGCCCCTCCCAACAGGAAGCTGGTGGCTTGGGTTTGGCACTGGCGACACGACGGATCGACGCTGCTCGCCGCCTCCACACAAATCGGGACGAAGATGGGGGCAAATCCGCTGGATACTAGGTTAGAATTTGGTACCGCCGACGAGCCCGCGGGTTGGCCGAAGATGCCAGAATGATTGCTTGCGATACAAAAGCTGTGGTCGATTGGCTAACGGACGGTGCGCGTTCACAATCACGCCCGGAAATGGTGCTTGCGGATTTGTGCAATCAACTTGTCCAAGCCGGCATTCCCCTCTGGCGCGCGGCGGTATTTGTGCGAACTTTGCATCCGGAGATCATGGGACGCCGCTTCATCTGGCAGTCGAATGTCGGTGTTACGATCACGGAGGGATCATTTGACCTGCTGGAAAGGGATCAATTTCTAAACAGCCCTTTCGTTGCCGTGATCAAATCGGGACAGACCATCAGGCGCCAGCTCTCGGAGCAGAACAATCCTGAGGATTTTTCCATATTCCGCGAGCTCCGCGCGGACGGAGCGACCGACTACCTCGCCACGCCGCTCATCTTCACAAATGGCTCTGTTCACGTGGCAACATGGTCCACGCAGCAGGCGGGAGGATTCACTAAAACGCAAATTGCCGCCATCGAGACGATCGTAAAGCCGTTCGCACGTGTCGCAGAGATCCGGGCATTGCAGCGGACTGCAACCAATCTACTCGATACCTATGTCGGCCATCATGCCGGCGAACGCATTCTCGCGGGCCGGATCAGGCGTGGCCACACCGAAACGATCCATTCGGTGATCTGGCTTTCAGACATGCGCGGTTTCACCTCTATGGCGGACCGGCTGCCGCACCAAAAACTGGTCGATCTGCTCAACCGTTATTTCGATTGTCAGGTCCCGGCAATTCTCAGACAGGGCGGTGAGGTACTCAAATTTATTGGTGACGGACTTCTCGCGATCTTTCCCTTGGCCAATAGTTCGGCGGATGCACGTGAAGCCTGTGAATGCGCGCTTTCCGCCGCGCGCGAAGCACAGGTCAACATCGATGCCATCGATACGCTCGCCAATATCGGCAGCGAGAATGGCGTCCGCTTTGGTCTGGCGCTCCATATCGGCGAAGTGCTTTACGGCAATATCGGCAGCGGTAACCGGCTGGATTTCACCTGCATCGGCCCGGCCGTGAATTTTGCGGCGCGGCTCGAAAAGCTGGCGGCCAATCTTGGACGGACGATCATTCTGTCGGCCGAATTCGCCCGGCATTCCCGACGCAATCTGGAGCCGCTGGGAGAGTTCGCCGTCGCGGGCTTCACTGCAAAGCAGAAGGCATTTGGTCTGCCGGCCGGTTCGCGGTGAGGCCGGCCGCAATAGTGCAACAGCGGAGGCCGGTGACGAATATCACATTCCGGCTCACACCGCGTCGAGTGCCACTATCTCTGTATGCCGGCGAGCGTTGTAATGATCTCGGCTCCGCCCAGCACAGCAAAGACAAGAATAACCGGCGGATAGAGGACCACCATTGCATCAAACTGAAGGAAGCGAAGGTGCTGGCCGCTCTTGTTGGGCCGTCCGATATAAATCAGGAACACAGCGATGGCGATCAAAACAATCCCGATGATCAGGTCCACGGTAAATCCTCCCACAACCATAACTTTTGCATATACGCCCGTCGGAATGCAAACAATCAGCGGCCCGCGGTCAGCACGTGGCGCTCAGGCAGACAAAAGTTTGCGATTTAGTTACCGGGTATTAACAGCGCACCGGTAGGGTCAGGCATAGCCACTAAACCGCGCGTGCGCCCGGATGTCGCTTCAAGGTCCGCTGATCGTGGTCGCCGAGCAACCGGCGACCGGCCTGGTGCAAGCGCTCAGCGCCGCCGGCGCCTTCCCGATTGTCGAAGCCAAATGGACTGATGCGCCGGC
Organism: uncultured Pseudomonadota bacterium; assembly: GCA_963702605.1. Taxonomy (GTDB): domain Bacteria; phylum Pseudomonadota; class Alphaproteobacteria; order Rhizobiales; family Xanthobacteraceae; genus Pseudolabrys. The sequence goes on along the minus strand of CAVPDI010000017.1, from coordinate 22,104 downwards.
AGCGTTTTTGACGGTGAAGCCAACAGCTGTAGTGATCGCCGAGCCGGGTGCTCCCGCCAGCCAGGCTTCGGCGCGCATGCTGTGCCTGCAGATCGCCACGCTCAACGGGCCGATTGTTCCCATGATTGCGCGTGTCTGCGGCGACGAGGATGCGGCCGTCCCGATCGCGTTACCCGCAGACGCCGCTTTGCCGGTCGAGAGGCTTCTTGCGCGCTTGCAATCCGCAATGCGCATACGCGCTTTGCACGCGACGGTCCTGCGACGCATCGAAGCGTTTACGTCGCAAAACGGAAAATTGCCGATGCTGCCCCTCGGCGACGCGCTGGCGGACGCCACTGTACTGATTGCCGGCCGCGGGCCGCTCTATCCGGCCCTCAGCGTCGCCATGGGCGAGCGGGTTAAAATTGCAGGCGCACTTAGCGTCGAAGCTGCTGCAAAGCATCTCAACTCCCGCGACATTGATGGGATCGTCGTCGGCGATGGCTTTTCGCCGCGCATGGTCGAAGCGTTTCTGACCGTCCTCGCGCAGGAACCGCGCTTTCGCGACATACCGGTCGCAGTCATCGGAGAGGCGCCGCCGGAATTCGCCGACGCGCTCCCCAATATCGATCAGGTTGCCGCCGACCCCGCGCGGCTGGTGGTACGCATGCTGCCGCTCGTGCGAATGCGGGCGTTCGAAGCTCGTCTCAAGCGCATGCTCAAGTCGCTCGATGCCGAGGGCATGTTCGATCCCGAAACAAGCCTGCTGACCCGGAATTCATTCTGGGGGGAATTGCATACGGTGATCGCTGAAGCGGCGGACCGAAGCATGCCGCTATCGCTCGCTCGCTTTACTTTCAACAGATCCATGGACGAACGGGCAAGCCTTGACGCGGCCCGCCTTATGTCGCGCCTGATCCGCAATATCGATTTTGCAACTCGCGACGAAGAGGGCGCGATTATCGTCGCATTTACGCAAACCGATCTGCGCAGCACACACGTCATCGCTCGCCGGATCGCGGGCACCCTCAAGAGCATGATGCTCTCCCCGCTTCGTCGCGATGAACCGTTGGCCGTGAATGTCACCCTGGCAACGCTGAAAGCCGGCGACACCCTCGATACGCTGATGATGCGGGTTGTGGGCAGCCATATGGTTGCGGCGGAATAGGCAGCGGCTTAGGCTGACTTCGAAAAGGAGCCCGCCATGTCCAGCACCCCGGTCCGAATTGACGTCGTTTCCGACGTTGTATGCCCTTGGTGTTTCATCGGAAAGCGCAGACTGGAAAGGGCGATTGCACTCAATCCGCACGTACCAGTGGAAGTGCATTGGCGGCCGTATTTTCTCAACGACTGGATTCCGCGTGAAGGTATTTCCCGCGAACAATATCTCACGACGAAGTTTGGCTCGTCCGAGCGCTACAAGGGGATCGCGCAACGCGTTGCCGCAGCCGCCTCAGCCGAAGGCCTCACTTACGCTATCGACAGGATCGGCCGCCAGCCCAATACGCTCGACGCCCACCGGTTGATCCATTGGGCCGACCGCATCGGCAAGGCTGCCGCGATGAAGCAAAAACTGATGGATCTGTATTTCACCGACGGCGCCGACTTGAGCGACCGTGCCGTATTGGCGCAGGCCGCTGCCGATATCGGGCTTGATCCGGAAGAAGTGCGCGCCGCTCTCGACAGTGACAGAGACGTTGCGGAGATCGAACGTGAAGCCTTGTCCGCAAAAGAAGCCGGAATCGAAGGCGTGCCTTGTTTCATCTTTGGCGGCAAATTCGCGGTTTCCGGTGCGCAGTCGCCGGAATATCTCGCCGAAGCCATTTCGCGCGTTGCCCAAGCAGCCGACGCCGCTGAATAGTCCCAATGAAAATTACCGCCGCCGTGGTGCACGAGCGCTCCGGACCGTTCATTATCGAGCAAGTTGACCTCTGCGAACCGCGGAACGACGAACTACTGGTCGAAGTCATCGCCAGCGGCATGTGCGCGACAGACCTGCATGGTCGTGACGCCTACTATCCGACAAAATTTCCTAAAATATTTGGTCACGAAGGGGCCGGAATCGTGCGCGCCACGGGCAGTGCCGTCAGGGACTTCCGGGCCGGCGACAATGTCGTGATGGCCTATCCGTGGTGCGGCGACTGCCCGAATTGTCGCTCGCAGCGTCAAACCTATTGCCTGAATGCTTTCGACCTGAAGATGAATGGGAGCCGCGCCGATGGCTCGACCCTTCATTCGAAGGACGCCAGACCGATCCATAGCGCGTTTTTCCAGCAATCCTCGTTCGGCACGTTCACGATCGCCAACGAACGATTTGCGGTGAAAGTACGCAACGACGTCGCAATTGAACACGTCTGCGCGCTCGCGTGCGGCGGCCAAACCGGCGCCGGCGCTGTGCTTAATGTGATGAAGCCACGCGCGGGCGACAGCTTTGTTGTCTTCGGAGTTGGCGCAGTTGGGCTGTCCGGGCTGATGGCCGCAAAAATTGCCGGGTGCGACCCAATCATCGCCGTCGATATTCACGAGCATCGCCTGGCTTTGGCGCGACAGCTTGGAGCCACGCACGCCATCAACCACTCCGGCCGCAGCGATGTTGTCGCCGAGATCCGGAAAATCACAGGACCCGGAGCCCGCTACACGCTTGAAACCTCCGCCTTGCCGGCAGTACTTCGCGAGGCTGTCGATGTGCTCATGCCGGCTGGCACCTGCATATTGCTCGGCAGTGCCCGTAAGGGAACCGAAACGTCGATCGAGATGCCATTCCTGCAAAATGGCCGAACTGTGCACGGCGTCATACAGGGCGACAGCATGCCGAAGCAATTCATACCCGTGCTCGTCGATCACATCGTCGCCGGCCGCTTTCCAGTCGAGAAGATGATCACGTTCTATCCGTTCGCCGACATCAATCGGGCAGCAATCGAATCGGCGTCAGGCATGACAATCAAGCCCGTGCTTCGCATGCCTCACTAACATCGAATGACGCCACCCGCTTCGGGACACCAATTCACGCTGCCTTGGCTTGCCCAGCGATCGAGACAAGCCTGCGCAGCACAGCCGTTGTGCCTTTCAAGCGATCCTCTGGACGTGGCCAGTCCTCGAAGAACACAAGCTGCTGGGCTTTTGCGTTCTTCGGATCGTTGCGCATCCTTACATTCGACCCCTGCTCGCGGATGAAAGCAATCAATCCGTCCGGATTGTCGAATACATTGTCACGGAACGAAAGTACAATGCCTTTCGGTCCGGTTTCGACCTTTTCGACATTGGCCCGGCGGCTCAGTGCCTTGATCGCGACCACCTGCAACAGGTGCTCAACTTCGAGCGGCAGCTTCCCAAAGCGGTCGACGAGTTCGGCGGCAAATCCATCGATATCGCCCTCGTCCTCGATTTCGGCGAGCCGCCGATAGAGCGCCAGCCGCACCGAAAGATCCGCAACATAATCCTCCGGAATGAGCAATGCCGTTCCAATGGTAATTTGCGGCGACCATCGATCGGCAACTGGCGCGGTTATTCCGGCTTTCAGGCTCATGACCGCCTCCTCCAGCATCTGCTGGTAGAGCTCGAATCCGACTTCCTTGATGTGCCCGGATTGCTCTTCCCCGAGCAGATTGCCCGCCCCGCGAATATCGAGATCGTGCGAGGCCAACTGGAATCCTGCGCCTAGCGTATCCAGCGATTGAAGCACCTTGAGCCGACGCTCCGCTTGCGGCGTGATCGGTTTTTGCGCCGGCAACGTAAGAAGCGCATAGGCGCGCAGTTTTGCGCGCCCAACCCGTCCCCGCAATTGATAGAGCTGCGCCAGACCAAACCGGTCGGCACGGTGGACGACCAGAGTATTGGCGGTCGGAATATCAAGCCCGGATTCAATGATCGTGGTCGACAGTAGGACGTCATATTTACCGTCATAGAAAGCCGACATGACGTCGTCGAGCACGGTCGGCGGCATCTGCCCGTGTGCCACTGCGACGCGCACCTCGGGCACATTCTTGTCGAGGAAATCCTTGGCCCCGGCCAGATCCTCGATCCGTGGGCACACGTAAAATGCCTGGCCGCCGCGGTACTTCTCGCGCAACAGGGCCTCTCGTACGGTAACGGGATCAAATGGAGATATGAATGTCCGCACCGCGAGCCGGTCAACCGGCGGTGAAGCGATGATGGAAAGGTCGCGCACCCCGGTGAGTGCCAGTTGAAGCGTCCGTGGAATCGGTGTCGCGGTCAACGTCAGCACATGCACTTCGGAACGTAAGGACTTGAGTTTTTCCTTATGAGCAACGCCGAAGTGTTGTTCTTCGTCAACCACCAGCAAGGCAAGGTCCTTGAAATTGATGTTCTTGCCGAGCAATGCGTGCGTTCCGATCACGACGTCCACGCTTCCGTCGGCCAGTCCGGCCCTGACCCTGGCAACCTCCGTGGCCGGCACAAGCCGCGATGCCTGCGCAACATTCACCGGGAAACCGCGAAAGCGCTCCGAAAACGTCTTGAAGTGCTGACGTGCCAGCAACGTCGTGGGAACGACGACGGCAACTTGCTTGCCGCCGATCGCTGCAATGAATGCCGCCCGTAACGCCACTTCGGTCTTCCCGAAGCCGACGTCACCGCAAATGAGCCGATCCATCGGGCGTCCCGACCCCAAGTCCTTGATCGTGGCTTCGATCGCCGCGAGCTGGTCGTCGGTCTCTTCATAAGGAAACCCGGCACAGAATTCGTCGTAAGCGCCGGGACCAACAGTCAGTCGTGGGGCCTCGCGCAACTGCCTTTCGGCGGCAATTTTGATGAGTTCGCCCGCGATTTCGCGGATCCAACTCTTCATTCTTGCTTTGCGCGCTTGCCAATTGCCGCCACCGAGCCGATCGAGATCGACGGCGGACTCCTCGGCGCCATAACGCGACAGCAGATCGACATTTTCAACCGGCAGGAACAGCTTGTCGCCGCCGGAATAGTGGATTTCCAGACAATCGTGCGGTGCGCCCGCCGCTTCGATTGCATGCAGACCATTGAAGCGACCAATCCCGTGATCGACGTGAACCACGAGGTCGCCGGGGGCGAGGCTCGTTGCCTCCGCGATGAAGTTCTCGGCGCGGCGGGAGGCGCGGCGTGGCCGCACAAGCCGGTCGCCAAGGATATCCTGCTCGCTGACGATCGCCGCCTGTTCGGTCTCGAAACCGGATTCGATGCCAAGGACTGCGAGCGAGACGGTTGATGAAGGCAGTCCCAGCGCCTGCAGCCAATCTGAAACCGGTCTAAGGTTTTGAAGCTGATGGTCCGCGAGAACGTGGCTCATGCGCTCGCGCGCACCTTCGCTCCATAACGCGATTGCAACGCGCTTGCCCGCGGCTTGCAGCGATGCAACGTGCTTGCTGATGGCCTCGAAAACATTTGCGCCAGGCTCAGCGCGCTCGGCCGCAAAGTCCCGCCCCGCTTTCGCACCAACATCGACCGCGGCCAACTCCGGTACCGCAAAAGGGGTCAAACGGGCGATTGCCGCCGCCGCCAGGCGCTCGTTCCACTCCTGCTCGCCAAGATAGAGCCGCTCCGCCGGAAGCGGCTTGTAGGGCGGCGTCACCCCCTGCTTGAGGGCTTCCTGGCGCGCGTCGTAATAGTCGACGATCTGCGAAAAACGCTCGTGGGCGGCATCCTCGGCAAGGTGCTCGAGCACGAGCGCCGTAGCCGGAAGATAGTCGAAAATTGTTTCCAGTTTGTCGTGAAACAGTGGCAGCCAGTGCTCCATTCCCGGATGGCGCCGGCCCTCACTGACTGCTTCGTAGAGCAGATCGTCCGGAGTAGTTGCGCCGAATGCGCCTACATAACCCGTGCGGAAGCGACGGATCGTTTCGGTGATGAGCTGGAATTCGGCGACGGGGACCAGATCGAGCGCGCGCAACTGCTCTTCACTGCGTTGCGTCTGCGGGTCAAAGACGCGAATGGTTTCCAGCGCATCTCCAAAAAAATCCAGGCGTACCGGCATATCCATGCCTGGCGGGAAAAGATCGAGAATGCCGCCGCGGACCGCATAGTCCGCCGGTTCGCGGACTGTCGAAGCGCGAATAAACCCATTGAGTTCCAGCCAGTCGATGATCCCCTGCATGCCGATGACGTTTCCCGGCGCAACGGATAGCGCGTGGGTCGCGACAAATTCGCGTGCCGGCACCCGTTGAAGGATGGCGTTAACTGTTGTCAGAATGACTGAAGGCTTGTCGCGTCCCTTGACGCGCACGAGCCGCGACAGCGCGGTCATGCGCTGCGCGACGACAGCCGCATTGGGCGACACCCGATCATACGGCAGACAATCCCAGGCCGGAAACTCCATCACCTGGACATCAGGCCCGAAAAAGGCCAATGAACGCGCCAAGGTCGCCATCCGCTGCCCGTCGCGGCAGATTACTGCGAGCGAAATGGCCGGCGCGTCCGTGTCTGCGGCTATTGCCCGCGCGAGGTCCGCGAGCACCAGCCCTTCCGCGCCGTCGGCAACCCTCGCCAAGGTTAGGGGCTTGCCTGCCCGGAGCAATGTGGCCGGCGACCTGGCTATGCTGCTCACGCGCGCCCCTCACCGTGAAAATCGCGCAGACGCCGGAAGAGAGGCGTGTCGAACTCGCTTGGCGTCGATTCCATTCCATTGATCCAGCCAAAAATCTTTTGATCGGGAACAGCGAGCCAGCGCTCAAGCTCGTCAAGTTCGTCGTCTTTCAGCGATACCAGTTGTGCATCTGCGAATCGGCCGAGCACGAGATCCATCTCGCGAATGCCGCGATGCCAGCAGCGGAACAGCAGCCGACGGCGGCGCGGATCCAGGCCTTCGCTCGAGAGGTGCGTTCCGGTCGTCACCGCTTATCTCCAACGCCAAAAACCCGGACGGGGCCGGGCGAGGTTTATATAGAGCGCGTTTCCCCATTTGTCATGACCGGAGCTTGGTCGAGCATGGCTACGTTGGTCAGCATCATCGCCGTCATGAACTTTCGGGGGCTGTTAAAACGTGGATGCCGGGCACAAGGTCGGGCAAGACCCTAAAATTATTGTATTGATCATCGGATGCGGCCACCTGTACTCAACCCGCTGTTCGCGTCGCTCACGAGCCTGCCCGGCGTCGGGCCAAAGCTGGAGCGGGTTTATGCACGATTGCTGGACCGCGAAGTGCCCCGCGTCGTCGATATTCTGTTCCATTTGCCGTCGGGAGCCATTGATCGTCGCGCCCGGCCCAAGTTGCGCGACGTTCAGCCCGGGCAGGTCGTAACTGTCGCAATCACCGTCGAACGGCACCGTCCCTCGCCGCCGCACCGTTCACGTGCGCCCTACCGCATTTACGCTCATGATGACACGGGCGACCTCACCCTCACTTACTTCAATGCACGTCGGGACTATTTGGAGAAGCTCCTGCCGGTCGACGAACTGCGTTACGTCTCGGGCACCGCCGAATTTTACGACGGCATGCTGCAAATGGTGCATCCCGATCGGGTGGTCGATGAAGCGGGCTTTGCTACCCTGCCTCTCGTCGAACCGGTTTATCCGCTGACAGAAGGGCTGGCTCTTGGCAATGTGCGGCGCGCGATGGATGGCGCGCTGACGCGTCTGCCGGATTTGCCGGAATGGCAGGATGAAAGTTGGGTTGCACGCGAACAATTTCCTGCCTTTTCCGCCGCGTTGCGTCATCTGCACAGGCCGGCTGACCCGCACGATATTTCGCCGGAGGAACCGGCCTGGACCCGGCTCGCCTACGATGAATTGCTGGCTGGTCAGCTAGCGCTCGCATTGGTGCGGGCACACATGCGGCGCCAGCCCGGCCGCGGCAGCGCCAGCGAGGGACGTTTGCGCGCCCGAATCCTGAATGCATTACCCTTTGCGCTGACCCATTCGCAGCAGAAGGCCGTCGACGACATCACAACCGACCTAGCTCGGCCCCAACGGATGCTGCGCCTGCTGCAGGGCGACGTCGGTTCAGGAAAAACGGTTGTCGCACTCACGGCTGCCGCGGCCGTGATCGAAGCCGGCCGCCAGGCGGCGATCATGGCGCCGACCGAAATTCTTGCGCGCCAGCATCTCACAACTATTACCCCGCTCGCCGACGCCGCCGGTATCCGCGTTGCCATCCTCACCGGCCGCGAACGTGGTTCGGCGCGCAAGGAAATCCTTGACCGCCTTATCCTTGGCGACATCGACCTGCTCATCGGCACGCACGCCCTTTTCCAGGAAGACGTTGCCTTCCACGATCTCGCGCTCGCAGTGGTAGACGAGCAGCATCGTTTCGGCGTCCATCAGAGGCTTGCACTCACGCAAAAAGGCGAAGCGGTGGACGTGCTGGTGCTCACCGCGACGCCGATCCCACGCACGCTTGTCCTCACGTATTTTGGGGACATGGACATCTCGGAGCTGCGCGAAAAGCCGCCGGGGCGCCAACCGGTCGACACGCGCACCATTCCATTGTCGCGTCTTGAAGACGTCGAAGATGCGGTCGGGCGCGCGCTTGCCGAAGGCAAACGAGCTTACTGGGTCTGTCCCCTGGTGGATGAATCCGAAAAGACCGACCTCGCCGCCGCACAAGCCCGTTTCGAGGTGCTTCGGCAAAAATTCGGGGACACGGTCGATCTCGTGCACGGCCGCATGAAAGGCAGCGACAAGGACGATGCGATGGCCCGTTTTGCCGCCGGCGATAAACACCTGCTCGTCGCGACGACCGTGATCGAAGTCGGCGTCGACGTCCCCGAAGCAACCATCATGGTGATCGAGCATGCCGAACGTTTTGGACTAGCGCAGCTGCACCAGCTTCGCGGGCGCATTGGCCGCGGCGCCGCTGCTTCCACCTGCCTGCTGCTCTACAAGGCCCCCCTGGGCGAAACCGCCAAAGCGCGCCTTGCCATTCTTCGGGAGACCGAAGACGGATTTCGGATCGCGGAGGAAGACCTGCGACTGCGCGGCGAGGGTGAACTGCTCGGGACGAGACAAAGCGGCCTCCCCGGCTTCCAGATTGCGCGGCCCGAGCTGCATGGAAAATATCTCGGCGCCGCGCGCGACGACGCAACGCTAATCCTGTCGCGCGACGCGACGCTGTCCACACCTCGCGGCCAGGCCTTGCGGCAACTGCTTTATCTGTTCGGCAAGGATGAAGCAGTCAAACTGATCCGGGCCGGCTGATGGCGCCGATCCCTGACCGTTATTCAACGCTTTCCGCCTTGCGTTTGGACCGGACAGCCTTCGCCGAGACGGCGAGTGCGGCAAGCTTTTTCTGCGCTTCGGAGTCCGGCTGCACCATGCCCGCCGAAATCAGCAGGGTCATCGCGTTTTCGACCGAAATGTCGAGTTCGATGAGATCCTTCCTCTTCACATAAAAGAAAAATCCGGTGGTCGGGTTCGGGGTACACGGCATGAACGCGGAGACATGTTCTCCCTGCGGCAACTTTTTCGCGAGGTCGCCACTGGGGGATTGCGACAGAAACACCAGCGACCACATGCCGGGCGCCGGAAATTCCACCAGCGCCACTTTGCGGAAGCTTGAGCCGGTCTTGGAGAACAGCGTCTCGAAGATCTGCTTCATTGTTTTATAGATCGGGCGCACGATCGGCATGCGTTCGAGCAATGCCTCACCCCAGCCGACCAAGGTACGTCCGACGAGGTTTGCGGTAAGGAAGCCAAGCAGGGTCAGCGCGACCACTGCAATAATGAGGCCCGTCCCGGGAATAGGCCAAGGAAGGTAACTTTCCGGCCGGTATGCGGGCGGAATGATCGGCGTCACGAAACCGTCGACCCAGTTGATCAATGACCAGATCAGCCAGACGGTGATCGCCAACGGGCCTGCAACGATCAGGCCGGTCAGGAAATAATTGCGAATGCGGCCCGCAATGCTGGTCTGCGAGGCTGTGACTTTTGTCACATCAGCAATCTCGGCCGCGCCGGGGCCGTTTTCGATCTCTGTCATGGAGCCAGTCTATTCCACCGTGACGGATTTCGCGAGGTTGCGCGGCTGGTCGACATCGGTACCGATCGCCGCCGCCGTATGGTAGGCGATCAGTTGCACGGGGATGGCATATACCAGCGGGGTAACCGCGGTCGCCATTTCCGGCAAGGATCGGAGTTTCCAGAGAGTCGATTGTCGCCAGCCTGGCGCCCTGCGGATCGGTCACCAGAATGATCTTTCCGCCGCGAGCAGCCACTTCCTGCATGTTCGAGACCGTCTTCTCGAATAGCCGTCATGAGGCGCGATGACGATCACCGGCATCGTCTCATCGATCAGCGCGATCGGCCGTGCTTGAGTTCGCCCGCGGCATAGCCTTCGGCGTGAATGTAGGAGATTTCCTTGAGCTTGAGCGCGCCTTGAGCGCGATCGGAAAGCTGGTGCCCCGCCCCAAATAGAGGACGTCCTCGTCTTGGCCAGATCGCTGTGCAAGCGTCTCGATCCGCGGCTCGAGCGCAAGAGCGGCTGCCATGAGGAGCGGCATCTCCACAGCGCATGCGACCAGCTTGCGCTCATCACTCCTCTGACAGGGTGCCGCGGGCACCGGCCAGCCGCAATGCCAGGCAAGCCAGCGCGCTCAGCTGGCAAGTGAACGCCTTGGTAGACGCCACGCCGTCTCCGGGCCCGGCCCATCGGCAGCCTACGTCGCTTTCGCGCGCGATCGTGGACGTCGGCACATTGACGATGGAAAGAATGGCTCCGGTTTTCCCTGGCATAGCGCAGGTCGCCAGCGTGTCAGCGGTTTCCCCCGACTGTGATATGAATATGGCGAGGTCGCCCGGTTCGAGCGGTGCCCCGCGGTAGCGGAATTCCGATGCGATATCGATCTCGATCGGCAGCTTCGCGAAATCGCTCAAACCAGTATTTGGCGACCAGCCCCGCATAAAAGGCGGTACCGCAGGCCGAGATGGAAAACGACGCTTCAACTTCATCCATCGAAGGGAAGTTCGGTCGGCAAGGCGACCCGCTCGTTTATCATGTCGATGTAATGCGCGAGCGTGTGGCCCACCACTTCCGGCTGCTCATGGATTTCCTTGGCCATGAAATGTTTATGGTTCCCTTTGTCGACCAGTTGCGCCGATGCAGTCGACTTGACGATCTGCCGCTCGACTTTGTGCCCTTCCCCGTCGCGGATTTCGACGCCATTTCGCGTGAGGATCGCCCGATCGCCATCGTCGAGATAGCTGATCGTGTCGGTGAACGGAGCCAATGCGATGGCGTCTGACCCGAGATACATCTCGCCCTGCCGTAGCCGATGGCGAGCGGTGATCCTTTGCGCGCACCAATCAACGGATCGTCGTTTCCCGTAAAAAGGAACGCGAGCACAAAGGCGCCGCGCAATTGCTTCAACGCGGCCGCCCACAGCATCCGCAGGCCCTTTCCACTTTTCATCTCTAAGGTGACAAGGTGAGCGACTACCTCGGTGTCGGTCTCGCTCACAAACTTGCAGCCGCACGCGACGAGCTGTTCACGCAGATCCCGGAAATTCTCAATGATGCCGTTGTGCACGACGGCGACCAGATCGGTGGCATGCGGATGCGCATTATCTTCCGTCGGACGCCCATGGGTTGCCCAACGCGTATGGCCGATACCGATCGTGCCTCCGAGCGGTTCACGCTCCAATCGTGTTTCGAGTGCATGCAACTTGCCTTTAGCGCGGCGACGGCCGAGCTCGCCGTGATCAAGCGTCGCGATACCGGCGGAATCGTAGCCGCGATACTCGAGACGCTTAAGCGCATCGATGAGCTGGCCCGCGACCGGCTTGTTTCCGATAATTCCGACGATACCGCACATCCGCTTGGACGGCCCCTTTATCCGGCACCTCAGGTTTAGCCGCCGCCGGCGAGCCCAAGGAAATCAAAACGCATTTCGCCTTGTGACAACGCCACCTGGCCTCTGTGGGACCGCGTGCCGCGCTCAGGACTACTTTTTCGGCTTCTTTCGGGTGAGGTTCTTGCCCAACGCCTTTACCTGCCGCAAGCGATTTGCCCAACCTTCCTTAACCGTTTGTTTGGCCCGCCCGATTACCAGCGCGCCGGCCGGCACACTCTTGGTGACGACAGTACCCGTTCCGACATAGGCGCCGTCGCCGATCGTAACCGGGGCAACCAGTGCCGAATTCGAGCCGATGAATGCGCCTTTGCCGATATCGGTACGGTGCTTTGCCGTACCATCGTAGTTGCACGTGATGGTGCCCGCACCGACATTAGCGCCCTCGCCCACACGCGCATCGCCGATATAGGTGAGGTGATTGGCCTTGGCGCCATCCTCAAGCGTGGCTTCCTTCACTTCCACAAAATTTCCGACATGCACGTCGTTTCCGAGGCGCGCGCCCGGCCGCAGTCTGGCGAAGGGGCCTACGCGTGAATCCTTCCAACATGCGCACCTTCCAGGTGCGAAAACGAACGGATCGTTGCACCTTCCTCGATTGTGACGCCAGGCCCGAATACGACATTGGGTTCGATCGTCACGTCCTTGCCGAATTTGGTATCAGCGGACAAATAGACGGTCTCCGGTGCAATCATTGTTACACCGGCCTCCATCGCTGCCGATCGCAGGCGCCGCTGAAGCACAGCCTCAGTCTCGGCGAGCTGCGTTTTTGTGTTTACTCCGCGCACATCGTCCTCCGAGGTTTCGATCGCCATTGCCTTCAAACCCATATCGCGGGCAATGGCAACGGCATCGGTGAGATAGTACTCGCCTTTGACGTTTCTGTTGTCGATGCGGTCGAGAATGGCGAGGGCGTGCTCGCCCGCCAGCGCCATGAGGCCGCCATTGCAAAATCCGATTTTGCGTTCCGCTGGCGTCGCGTCACCTTCTTCGCGGATCGCGAGGAGTTCCGACCCGCTTATCAAAAGCCTGCCATATCCCGACGGATTGTCTGGCCTGAACCCCAGCACCGCGACTGCCGCACCCTCGGCTAGAGCGTCCCGCAATTTCGCGAGGGTCTGCGGGCGCACCAATGGTGTGTCGCTGAAAATCACCAGAATGTCGTCGACCCTGCGCGCGATCGCCCGGCGGGCCGAAAGGACCGCATGTGCGGTGCCGTGCCGCTCGGTCTGCAGGAAGATTGTCGCTCCGGGCGCGATTTTGCGTGCCTCGGCCCGGATAGAATCGTGGCCGGGACCCACCACAACCGCCAATTTATTCGCGCCAACGGCGTCTGCTGCCGTGATCACATGCACGAGCAACGAACGTCCGGCGAGTGGGTGCAGCGCCTTCGGCAAGCGCGAGCGCATGCGGGTGCCTTCGCCGGCCGCAAGAACGATGGCAAGGCATGTTCTTCGAGACATCGGGATTTGTTTCGCGCCTTTACACCTGGGAGGCATCCCATAGCCGACACAGCCTTCCGGCAAAAGCCTTACGCCACCAACCCTCGCCCAGCACAGGAAAAAAACAGAATTTCTTGGATTCTGCTAATGTTTTCAATGATTCGCCCATCGAGGAGCTTATGGCGATCGAGCAGGCGCCACTCGAATTGAATCTGCGCCAGTTACTGAGCCGCCGCCGCAACCTCAAAGCACTTTTTTGGTTGTGCGGTTGGGGCGGGGCTGCTGCTGTTGCGTTGACCGCCCTCGCGGTCACGACCCAGACCAAAAGCGCCACCGAACGACTTCGCTCGATCTTTGCCGCCGCCGAACCTGCGGCAGTCGCGCAAATGCCGTCGCGCGTGACCGAGCTCGAAGTCCGAAACCCGGATGCTGATCGCACAAATACGCGTGCTGACCGCCGATCGCGACCGCCTCGCCGGACCGATCGCCCTTCTCGAAAGCAGCATTGACGACATGACGGGCGCCATCAAACGCCAGGCGGATGTGACAGCCGCAGCACTCGCCGCCAAATCCGCGGCGACGCCACCGGCGCCCGCCGTCCCCGCGACGATACGGCCCTCATCCCCGAGCGAAGCCAGCGCAAAAGCGCAACCGGCCACGCCGCCGTCATCTTCCAAAGTCGCAGAATGTCACGCCGGCCCTGCAGCCCGAGGCGCCGTCCCGCGAACTCGCGCCGGTGCCCCAGGCGCGCTCGTCGGCTTCAACGGTGGACGAACCCGCTGCACCAGCCGAAAGCACGGGCGAATTCGCGCTCGATCTCGGTGGAGGACCCACGCTCGATGCAATTCGTCAACGTTGGGTCACTGTTAAGGCCAATTTTGGCCCCCTGCTCAGCGGCATGCACCCGTTAGTTGCGCGCGAGCACCGCACCGGCAGCACCGGCTATCGCCTCGTCGTGGGGCCCTTGCCGAATAGCCCGGCCGCCACGGGTCTTTGCGCGCATTTCAACGCGGCGCGCACCGCCTGCCATGCGACCAAATTTGACGGCGAGCAAATTGCGATTGCGCAGCACTGATTGTCGGAACCGGAGCGCCGCGCCATACTGATAGGATGAAGCTGTTTCTGCCGAGTGCGCGCGCGACCAATTGGCTCCTTGTCGTCGGCTTTTGTTCGATCGGCTACGCGATTTATATGCGCTATCTCGCAATCGAACAGCCGACCGTTGGGCTCGCCTGTCAGGCCGGCCTTGATACCTGGCTGTGCGCCACGCGCCGCGTCACCGTCGCGCTGTTTACCCATGCCGCATTTGGCTGGTCGGCATTGGTCGTTGCGGCGCTCAATCTTCTACGCCCGTCGCTGTTCTGTTTGGGTTCGCGCTCGCCGCTGCATGCGGCGGAGTCGTACTCTACAACAATGGGCTCGCGTCACTGGCGGCCGCATTGCTGGTGATCAGCCTGGCGCGTCGCGAGCCTGAATCAGATTGACCGCTAGCGCCGCCAAAGCAGCGCACAGCCACAACGATTGCCAGTTAGCGAGGCCTTCGTTGAGCGCAACGTAAATGGCGGAGAGTGCGAGCACGGCGCCGCCGCCGACTTCGGCAGCACTTCGTCGGCCCTTCGGTCGTGGATACATAAGGCGGTGGACCAGAAATGGCACCACGGCTGCAGTCAACGGCGCAAAAGGGAAATCGCGATAGCGCGGATCAAAGACAAGACCGATTGCAACCACGAATGACATAGTCATCAGCGTTACCAGAACTGCACCGGCGACAAGCGCGACAGGATCGCGCACGCGCATGGCTTTCGGGCCGACCAAACCCGCAAAGCTCGGCACATCGGCGTCACGCATGATCGCCACACTCAGCACTGGCGGCGCCGCAACGGCAACAGCCGCAATCGCGAGCGAGCGTAACCAGCCACCCAAACCGATACTTTCAAGAGGAATGTTTTCGATTGTCCAGCCAATGAGTGCGCCGCCGAAAAACGCGTTAACGGAGACTGCAAGCCAGTCTATCAAGTTTGCATGCTTCCTGCGGGCCAGGACGGTGGCGCCGAATATGATCCCCGCAAACAACAATCCGCCGATACACTGCCAAAGCCAAAGCGGGTGATTGGACACCGGCTTTCCCCACAGGAATTTAGGCGCGCGCGTCGTACTGTCGAGCAGTCCCCAATGACCGCCGACGGTCCCTTCAAGGGCGCGTTTCCATGGCTGATCATAGGCCTCGATAATATTGACATGAAAATTCTCGCGCTTGCTCAGCGCGAGCACGTCCTGGATAACCCGCGCCTGGTTGGCCGGCGACGGTCGCGCGCCCTCGCGCATTCGGCCGGCGCTTGGCCAGCCGACTTCGCCAATCAACACATCCTTGCCCGGAAATGCCCCGGCGACCTGGCGCCGGATTGCCTCCACGTGGGCCGACGCCGCGCCCGCGGCAATCGGGAAATCCTCCCAATAGGGAAGGATATGGATGGTGATGAAATCGACTGCATTCGCGATATCGGCATTGCGGAGCCAGTACTCCCAGACGTCTGCGTAGGTCACCGGCACGGAGACGCGTGCCTTGACCGACCGGATTGTCGCGGCAAGGTCAGTGGCCGTCATTTCGCCTCGCAGAAGGACCTCATTTCCGACCACGATCGAACGGATCGTTTCGGGGTACTTCTTGGCCAGCGCAACAGCCGTTTCGACCTGATAACGGTTTTTGTCGGGATTACTCGAAAGCCACAGCCCCTGCATCACCTTAAGGCCATGCTCCGCAGCGATTCCGGCTATCTGATCGAGGCCGAAGTCGACCGAATAGGTTCGGACGCAGTCCGTAATCCCCGCCAGCGCCGCAATATCAACCTCGATCTGGGAGGCTGGAATCATTGTGGAGGGATCGAGCGGCGTCTGGGCTCCCCGAAAGGGAGTGTAAGACACGCAATAGAGCTTCTCGCCTCGCCCAATCTCCGGGAAAGGCATTGGCTCCGGACTGCCCAGCCATGTCCAAAAACCCGCTATCGCAACGAACGTGAGGGCGAGGCAGCTCAGAGCATTACGCATCGAAAGCTCGCGTGAAAACTGCAATAACGGAGGGACCGGCTTATCGTGCGTTGCCGGCCCTGCCAAGGCGACCCGTTTTAAGCAAGGATTGCGGTCGTGCTGGACAAAATCCTTCGCTTGAGGCCAAGTTTGGCTCGCACGAATTGGCGGCTTGGACCGCCAGTTCGACCGGAGAGGGCGAATTTACCACGTAAGATATCGCCGTATTAGCGTCCCAATCCGGCTGCAGACAAACCCGAGGACGCGTGGACGGCCTGAATACAGACAGCCGACGGGGACAATGCAGTTTACCTTCAAGTTGCGTCAGTATCTTGCGGTGCTTTCCTGCGCGGCAGCTTTAGCTCTCAGCCTCCCGCCGGCGTTTGGTCAAAGCGGTGGAAACGGCAAACCGCCAGAACCGCAAAAGCCGACCCCCAGAGTCCGCCAAAGAAAGCCAGAAGAAGATCGATGAGATAGCCGAAGCCGCCCGCATCCTCACTGGCCCGGCAGGTAATCCCGAATGTGTCTGGCTGGGGCGGCGGGTGGTAACCCTGTTATGGCGCGACGACATGGACACCGCCTTCCGGCATCTCGACCTTTATGACCGGTTCGGATGCCCAAGTGCCCATATCCAGGCCACCTTCCGTTGCCTGGTCCGGCAGGGAAATATCGATCCTAAGGCGCAGGAGACCCTTAACGGCCGGGTTCACGCATGTTGGCTTAACCCTAGCCTCGAGCCGACACCTGCCGCCGAGGCTCAGCCTCCAGCTGCAACATCCGGCGGAACCACCCAACGCTGAACGGCGTTTCTCATCCGGAATTTCATCGGGGCGCCATGTCAGTGCCTAGGATTTGCCATGTCTGCTGATTATTTGAATTATCACCTTACGCCGCGCTATGTTCTGCGCTCGCAGACAGAGCATCGGCTGAGCTCAGGGGACGAGCTCAAGGGTCTGCCATTCAGCCCCACTTGGTCTTGAGTTCTATGCGCACCGTTGCGGCCGTGATCGCCCTTGTGGCGTGCGTGCATGCCGGGTTGTGGGCCTTAATGCGCGACACCGCTCGCGCCCCCAACTTCGACGGGCAGCTCGCGAGCGTTTCCTACGCGCCTTTCGAAAATTCGACGCACCCGGATTTGGGGAGCAAACCAACGGCCGCGCAAATTCGCGCCGACCTCAAGGTCCTCGCCCCGCTCACCCGCGCGATTCGAACCTATTCCTCGACCGGCGGCGTCGAGCTCGTGCCCGGCATCGCATCCGAGTTCGGCTTGCGCGTTACGGCCGGCGCGTGGATCGACAAGGATAAAGAGCGCAACGAGCGCGAAATCCGCTCCGTGATTGATCTGGCCAAGCGCCACAGCAACGTGAACGGCATCTTCGTCGGAAACGAAACGATCTTCCGTGGCGAGCAAAAGGTTAGTGACCTTATTCAAATGATTCAGCGCGTGAAGCGCTCGACAAATGTGCCGGTAACGACGGGCGAGATCTGGCACGTATGGCTCGAGCATCCCGAGCTCGTATCGTCAGTCGACTATATCGCTGCGCATATTCTGCCGTATTGGGAGGGTTTCTCCGAGGGACAGGTCGTTGACCAGGCCATTCTGATTTACGACAAGCTCCGCAAGGCCTATCCGGGCAAACGCATCGTGATCGCCGAGTTCGGATGGCCAAGCGCCGGCTACAACATGCACAACGCCAATCCCGGTCGCATCGAGCAGGCCGCGGTGTTGCGCGATTTTGTGACACGCGCCGAGGCTTATGGCATCGACTACAACATTGTCGAAGCCATCGATCAGCCGTGGAAGACCTTCGAAGGTGGCGTCGGGCCCTATTGGGGATTGTTTGACGCATCGCGGCACCCGAAATTCAGCTGGACCGGTCCAATTACCGATCCGGATCACTGGCGCCTTGCAACGATCGCCATACTGGTCAGCGTGCTGTTGTCGCTGCCGCTGCTTGCGATGAACCCAATCACCCTGTGGCAGGCTGCCCTGTTGTCCGGTGCGGCCAATGTCGTTGGCGCATGGTTTGCAGCCGTGTTCGGTTACTGGAACGGCCACTATTTCGTGCCGGGAGCGGCGTTCGCCCTTGGCCTGGGCATCGTATTGCTTGTCCCGTTGATAATCATCGCGCTCGCCCGCATCGAGGAGATCGCGGCGATTGCGTTCGGACGCAAGCCGCTGCGGCTGATCACGGCTCCGCCGCTGGCGCCGATCCGGGGCGCCCAAGGTTTCAATACACATTCCCGCCTACAACGAGCCGCCTGAGATGCTCAAGCAGACGCTCGATGCTGTCGCCCGGCTGGAATATTCGAATTACGAATGCATCGTCATTATCAATAATACGCCGATCCGGCGCTATGGCTCCCGATCGAGGAGCATTGCCGCGCGCTGGAGAGCGTTTCCAGTTCGTGCGCGTCAGCGTCTGGAAGGTTTCAAGGCGGGCGCCCTTCGCCTCGCCCTTGTCCACACTGCCGACGACGCCGAGATCGTCGGCATCATCGACGCCGACTACGTCGTAAATCAAAACTGGCTCAAAGACCTCGTACCAATCTTTAGAGATCAGAGCGTTGGGTTGGTGCAGGCGCCGCAGGATCATCGAGACAGTGAGCGCAGCGTCATGCACCACGCCATGAACGGCGAGTACGCCGGATTTTTCGACATTGGGATGGTGCAGCGTAACGAATTCAACGCCATCATTGCCCACGGCACGATGTGCCTGATCCGGCGCGCCGCGATCGAGGCCGCCGGCGGCTGGTCGAGCGCACTATCTGCGAAGATACCGATCTCGGCCTGACATGCTTGAATTGGGCTGGCAGGCCCATTACACGAACCGCCGCTACGGTCACGGTCTTTGCCGGACAGTTTCGACGCCTACAAAAAGCAGCGTCATCGCTGGGCTTATGGCGGTTTTCAAATTATGCGCAAGCACTGGCGGCGTTTCCTGCCGGGCGTGAGCCGCCTACCCGCGAACAGAAACGCGAGTTTGCCCTTGGCTGGCTCAATTGGCTCGGTGCGGAGAGCATCGGCGTCGTGGTCGCCATCCTCAATATTATCTGGATCCCGTTTATTGCAGTCCTCGATATCGCCGTTCCCGACCGAATCCTGACGGCCCCGATTATCGTGAGTTTTGTCGTCTTGGTCGTGCACTTTGCGACGCTCTATCAATTGCGCGTGCGACCGCGGATGGGCCAACTGCTCGGTCGGTCTTTGCCGCAATGTCAGTGCAATGGACCGTCGCGCGTGCGGTCGGCTTTGGCGTCGTCAAGGATCATTTGCCATTCGTGCGCACGTCCAAGGGCGGCCTCCATCGCTCGGGTGATTTCCACGCCTTTTGGGAGGCGATCCTCGCCAGCCTCCTGCTCATCGGAGCGGCTTTTGTTTATTCGACCAACTACAAGGAAATTCGCGAAATCAATATTTTTGCAATTGTGCTTATCGTACAGAGTTTGCCGTTCATCGCTGCAACAGCCCTTGCAATGATAGAACGCACCCGGCTCAACGAGTTTTCATACTGGCGCAGCATCGAAGCGCGGGTTGCGGAGATCATGCCGACGACGCGCCGGGGCGTAACCGTCGCGGAAGTGGCGCGACCAATTCCGCCGCAAAATCCAGGCGAATTGGTCCAGTAGATCGAACAGCCGGCCAGATCACCCAGTCAAGGCAGTCTCGACCAGTTTCACCCAATACGATGTGCCGAACGGAATCGCATCGTCATTGAAGTTGTAGGCAGGGTGATGCAGCCCTGCGCTTGCGCCGTTTCCGATCCAGATGAATGCGCCCGGCCGAGCGTTCAGCATGAACGAGAAATCTTCCGCCCCCATCATCGGCGGCAGCGTGGTATCGACTTTGTCATCGCCCGCAATCTGCCCCGCGACAGATGCCGCAAATCCGGTTTGCTGTTCGTGATTCACCAAAACGGGATAGCCCCGCCTGTAGGTCAGCGTCGCTTTGGCGCCGTAAGCAGCAGCGGTATTTTCTACAATTACCGGCAAGCGCTTCTCGAGTAACTCGCGCACGTCTGCCGGCAAGGCTGCGCGCCGTACCGCGCAAACCACGGTCGCGGTATGACGTTGTCGGTATTGCCGGCCCAAACATGCAGATCGAACGACTTCGGATTTCAGCGGATCCACATCTCGCGAAACGAATGATGGATGGCATTGATGATTTGCGCGCCGACCAGGACAGTGTCGACGCCAAGATGAGGACGCGCCATGGGCTTTAACGCCCTCGATGTCGATGGTCAGAGCATTGGCGGCCGCCATCATCGCTCCCGCACGGATCGCAAACTACGACCGGCATGCCGGGATAGTCGTGCATGCCGTAAACCTCTCCGAGCCAAAGCGGTCGATCAGGCCATCCTAAACGATGGCCTTTCCGCCACCGCCGCCTTCTTCCGCCGGCTGGAAAATAACAACGGCCATGCCGTCAAAATTCGTGTGTCTGCCAGATAGCTGCGGCACCAAGGACCATGGCCGTGTGGCGATTATGGCCACAAGCATGCATTCTGCCGGGACCGTCCACTCATATGCAGGTTGGTCGCCTCTTCGATCGGAAGCGCGTCCATGTCGGCGCGTAACCCGATGGCACGCCCGATGAGCCTTTTGGCCGCGGATGACGCCGACTACCCCGGTGCGGCGAAGACCGGTCACGACCTCGTCGCAGCCGAAAGCCTTGAGTTTTCCGCGACGGAGCCGGCTGTACGATGCACGTCATACATCCAGCTCCGGCTGCATATGCAGGTCGCGGCGCCATCCAGTGATATCCGCGTGCAAGTCGGCGACGCGATTGACTATCGGCATCGTGAACTCCGGCGGTACGCGGTTTACAGGAACAGCTTAGCAAATATCCGCTCTTGCGCGAGTTGAAGAATGCAGCCGGCGCCTATCACCGGACCGACGAGGCCCCACACAGCCCCGAAGCGCCTGATCTTGAAAGCTTTTGCCCCACAGGCAATCGCCGCGATCTGGCTTCGATCATGCGCCCGTGACGAGTGCGTTGTCAGGTGGAAGAGCGACTGACGATAGAATATTGGGCCTATGAGCGTTTTGTGTTGGAGTATGAGTCACTAGCAAAGCAGCCTACACACATCCAGGACGCACATAGGTTACGGCGGGCCGGTAGCTCAGTGGTAGAGCACTTGACTTTTAATCAAGTGGTCGATGGTTCGATCCCATCCCGGCTCACCAAAACTTTGCTTGTCTAGATTGACCGCGCGCTGCTTTTGTTGCCTTCCGACCCAATGCGGATCGCCAGCCCGCCAATGCTTGCTCCGAATCACGCTTCTCGCTATCGCCTTTCGTGTTCCGACCGGCGCGCGCGAGTTCACGGAGCTCATGATGGCGGATTTGAATTGGAACAAAAGTACCTGGGAAACTCACTACGATTGGCGTGAGGCCGGTGAAGAGTGGAGCACCGCCTGGGGTGGCAGCGAGGCGCATTGGGTTGGTTCCATCTATCCTCGACTGCACCGCTTCTTGCCGGCGCCGCGCATATTGGAAATAGCGCCAGGATTTGGTCGATGGACAAAATTCTTGATCCCGCTCTGCAACGAATTTGTCGGCATCGACTTGTCGGAAAAATGCATCGACGTCTGCCGGGATAGATTTGCGAGCGTCACACGCTCGCTTTTTCACGAATGATGGCCATTCGCTTGAAGCGGCACCGGAGAGGGCCTTTGACCTCATCTTTTCTTTTGATTCACTGGTTCACGCCGAGTATCCCGTTCTGAAATCGTATATCCCGCAAGTGCTGGCCAAGCTGTCAGCGGGTGGCGTGGCGTTTCTCCATCACTCAAATCTCCTCGCGTTTAACAACACGATCGGAGTGCCGCACAGCCGGGGCGTTACGGTCTCGGCCGATGCTGTCGCCGACCTGATCTATCGTGACGGGGG
>CAVPDI010000016.1:0-26263 GCA_963702605.1 uncultured Pseudomonadota bacterium | reverse complement strand
GTCGGTTAATCTTCGCGTTGTCATGAACCGCTGCTTCAGGAGACGTCCATAGATCTCGGCTACCCTGACTGAGCAAGTTTGGTGTGCGGGCGCAGGCTCGATCGCCGTCACGAAGTGCGTGCCATGTTCTGCGCCAGCCTTGGAAACAACTGCAGGGCATTGCCGCTCTCAATTCCATGGCGGACGGTCTCATTCCAGCCATCAAAGGCCTCGAAGGCAGCGACGACTGCTCTGACATCTTGGGCCGGACTGCGATGCCGTGAAAACGGAAAATCGGTACCGAACAGGACGTGGGCAGGGTCGGCCACCTCCATCAAGCATTTCAGCGGTCCGGGCGAACAGACCTCAGCGACATCGAAATACAACCGGCGCAGCGTGCCCGCGACGCTGCCCCCCGGCAACCGCTCCGAGGCGTTGGGGCGATCGTCCATCGCGCTCATGCGATAGAGGAGAAAGGGAACCGTTCCCCCGCCATGCGGCAGGATCCATTTTATGTTCGGGAATTTGCGGAAGGTACCGTTCCACAGCAGGTTATGAATGGCACGTGTCGTATCCAGCACGAGTTCGGTCATTCCGGACGGATAGTTGTAGGCCGGCATATTCGTGGCCTGGTTACGTAGCGGATGGATGAATACGACTGCATTGCGCCGATTAAGCTCCGCGTAGAATTCGTCTTCCTCCGGCTGGCCCAGATGTCGGCCAGCGACATGCGACAGCAGGCAAATTCCGTCCAGGTTGAGCGTATCAAGAGCATATTCGGCGGCACGAATGGCGCCATCGACATCCGGCAAAGGCAGGATTGCGAACGCACCGAAACGCTCCGGATGATCCGCGACCATGCGTGCGGAACCTTCATTGCATTCGCGTGCAAGGTTTTTCGCGAATTCATTATCGCCGAAATACACGCCCGGCGAGGCGATGGAGTTGACGGCCGCCGCGATACCGGTTTCATCCATCAAATCGAGCTGACTCTCGACGCTCCAATCAGCCCAGGGATTCTCGCCGCTGCCGTGGATGCCAACGCGTTCCAATGCGCGCTTGTAGTGGTCCGGAATCGGGTGCTGGTGGACGTCAATTAGCGGGCCGTGGGGCATGGCTTCACTCTGTGACTGATTGAATTGTCTGTTGGACAGTCAGGGCTTGATTGGCGGATCGGGCAAATACCCCAGCGCATAAAGATCGGTTGCGGCAGGCGGTGTGCCGCTGATTCCAATATATTTGATGACAAAATCCAGATTGGATTTTATTTTGGCAGGATCAAACCAGCCAAGACCGTGACGTTGTGTATCAGGTGTAACGACAAGATTTCGTACGATCTCGAAGTCCGCCTTTGCGACGTCCGGCTTCAGAATCGAAACGAATTTGACCTCGTCGGTAACTGCCTTATCAGGATGGTCTAGCGCGAATTTCCAACCCTTCAAGGCGGCGCGCATGAAACGTTTCACGACGTCCGGATCTGGCGAGGTAATCTTCGCTCACCCCGACGCCGTTTGAATAGAGCTCAAGCCCGTGGTCGGCGGGAAAAAAGGTCTGCAATCCGGCGTGGATATCTTTCGTGGCGGCCGCGAGCCCCGGTTGTGACATTAAAAAGAATTCAATCGACGGCACTGTCTTGGCCATCAGGGCGCTCGCGCGCGCCGAAGGAGCAATATTGACTATGCGCAGTGAATTTGAATTGAGACCTTGTTGGGCCATATACCCGGCTAAAATTTTCGGCGTGAAACTTCCGGACCCGCTCCCCAGTGTCAGACCTTCCAGCTGTTTGGCTGTGGTTACGTTGGCACCAGGATTCAGGCTGAAAACCGCAATGGGTATCTTCTGGTAAAGCACGGAAAGCATTTTGACCTTGGCGCCGTTGGCACGCGCCAGCGCGACCGCGGGAGGGGCCATGGATCCAAGATTTGCGGTTCCCGAGGCGACGGCCTGGATCGATTCTGCGCCCCCTTGTCCCGGAATGATGGTGACGTCGAGGCCTTCGTCTTTGAAGTAGCCCTCGGCAATCGCCGCATACCAGGGCGCGTGGCGTCCGGAAGCGACAAAATCAAGAGAAAAGACTACTTTGGTAAGTGGTTTGTCCTGCGCAACGGAAGGAGGCGCAACCGCAGCAAAAGTCGCCGCTGCCAACACGGCAACGCAAACATCAACAATCTTCATAATCATTCCCCCCAAGTAGGTTCGGAAGAGAATATCGTGAGACTGGCGCTATGCCAGCCCCTCCCAACAGGAAGCTGGTGGCTTGGATTTGGCACTCGCAACACGATGGATCGACGCTGCTTGCCGACGCTACTCAAATGGGGACGAAGAAGGGCGCAAATCCACTGGGAGCCGGGTTAGAATTTGGGAACGCCCAGCGAGCCCGCAGGTCGGCCGAAGATGCCCGGAATGATTGCTTGCGATACAAAAGCTACTGTCGATTGGCTGACGGACGGTGCGCGCTCAGTGTCACGCCCGGAGATGGTGCTTGCGGATTTGTGCAATCAACTTGTCCAAGCCGGCATTCCCCTCTGGCGAGTGGCGGTATTTGTGAGAACTTTGCATCCGGAGATCATGGGCCGCCGCTTCATCTGGCAGTCAGATGTCGGTGTTACGATCACAGAAGGATCATTTGACCTCCTGGAAAGGGATCAATTTCTAAACAGCCCGTTCGTCGCCGTGATCAAATCAGGACAGACCATCAGGCGCCAGCTCTCGGATCAGAACAGTCCCGAGGAGTTTTCCATATTCCGCGAGCTCCGCGCGGACGGAGCGACCGATTACCTCGCCACCCCTCTCATCTTCACAAACGGCTCTGTTCATGTGGCAACATGGTCCACGCAGCAGGCGGGAGGATTCACAGAAACGCAAATTGCCGCCATCGAGACAATCGTCAAGCCGTTCGCACGCGTCGCCGAGATTCGAGCATTGCAACGGACTGCCACCAATCTACTCGATACGTATGTCGGCCATCACGCCGGCGAACGTATTCTGGCCGGCCGGATCAGGCGTGGCCACACCGAAACGATCCATTCGGTTATCTGGCTTTCAGACATGCGCGGCTTCACCTCTATGGCGGACCGACTGCCGCCCCAGAAACTAGTCGATCTGCTCAACCGTTACTTCGATTGTCAGGTTCCGGCAATTCTCAGACACGGCGGAGAGGTCCTCAAATTTATTGGTGACGGACTACTCGCGATCTTTCCCTTAGCCGAAAATACGGCGGATGCACGTGAAGCCTGTGATTGCGCGCTTGCCACCGCGCGCGAAACACAGGTCAACATCGATGCCATCGATACACTCGCCGATATCCCCAGTGCGAATGGTATTCGCTTTGGTCTGGCGCTCCATATCGGCGAAGTGCTTTACGGCAATATCGGCAGTGGAAACCGGCTGGATTTCACCTGCATCGGCCCGGCCGTAAATCTTGCGGCACGGCTCGAAAAGCTGGCAGCCAACCTTGGACGGACAATCATCCTGTCCGCCGAATTCGCCCAACATTCCCGGCTCGAGCTGGAGCCGCTGGGAGAATTCGCTGTCGCGGGCTTCACCGCAATGCAGAGCGTATTTGGCCTGCCGGCCGGTTCGCGCTGAGGCCGGACGCAATAGTTCACGAGCGGAGGCCGGTGGCGAAAGGTCACGTGCCGGCTTACACCGCGTCGAGTGCCGCTATCGCTGTATGCCGGCGAGCGTTGTGATGATTTCGGCTCCGCCAATCACAGCAAAGACAAGGATAATGGGCGGATACAGAACCACCATTGCATCAAACCGCAGGAAGCGAAGGTGCTGGCCGCTCTTGTTGGGCCGTCCGATATAAATCAGGAACACGGCGATGGCGATCAAAACGATCCCGATGATCAGGTCCACGGCTAATCCTCCCACGACCATAATTTTTGCATATACGTCGCTCGGAATGCAAACAATCAGCAACCGGCGGTCCTCGGACAGACAAAAGTTTGCGATTTAGTTACCGGGTATTAACAGCGCGCCGGTAGAGTCAGGCCCACAGCCATTAAACCCCGCGTGCGCCCGGATGTCGCTTCAAGGTCCGCTGATCGTGGTCGCCGAGCAAGCGGCGACCGGCCTGGTGCAAGCGCTCAGCGCGGCAGGGGCCTTCCCGATTGTCGAAGCCAAATGGACTGATGCGCCGGCAGCGTTTCTGACGGTCAAGCCGACGGCTGTGGTGATCGCCGAGCCGGGTGCTCCCGCCAGTCCTGCTTCGGCGCGCATGCTGTGCCTGCAGATCGCCACGCTCAACGGGCCGATTGTTCCCATTATTGCGCGTGTGTGCGGCGACGAGGACGCGGCCGTCCCGATCGCGCTACCCGCAGACGCCGCTTTGCCGGTCGAGAGGCTTCTTGCGCGCCTGCAATCCGCAATGCGCGTCCGCGCTTTGCACGCGACGGTCCTGCGACGCATCGAAGTTTTTACGTCGCAAAACGGAAAGTTGCCGATGCTGCCCCTCGGCGACGCGCTGGCGGATGCCACCGTACTGATTGCGGGCCGCGGGCCGCTCTATCCAGCCCTCAGCGTCGCGATGGGTGAACGAGTTAAAATTGCAGGAGCGCTTAGCGTCGAAGCTGCGGCAAAGCATCTCAATGCCCGCGACATTGATGGCATCGTCGTCGGTGATGGCTTTTCGCCGCGCATGGTCGAGGCGTTTCTAACCGTGCTCGCGCAAGAACCGCGCTTTCGCGACATACCGGTCGCGGTCATCGGAGAGGCGCCGCCGGAGTTCGCCGACGCGCTCCCCAATATCGATCAGGTTGCCGCCGACCCCGCGCGGCTGGTGGGACGCATGCTACCGCTCGTGCGAATGCGTGCGTTCGAAGCTCGTCTCAAGCGCATGCTCAAGTCGCTCGATGCTGAAGGCATGTTCGATGCCGAAACAAGTCTGCTGACGCGGAATTCATTCTGGGGAGACTTGCGTACGGTCATCGCCGATGCGGCGGACCGAAGCATGCCGCTATCGCTTGCTCGGTTTACTTTCGACAAGTTCCTGGACGAACGGGCAAGCCTTGACGCGGCGCGTCTTATGTCGCGGCTGATCCGCAATATAGATTTTGCGACTCGCGACGAAGAAGGCTCGATTATTGTGGCCTTTACGCAAACCGACCTGCGCAGCACACACGTCATCGCTCGCCGGATCGCGGGTACCCTCAAGAGGATGAGGCTCTCCCCGCTTCGCCGCGATGAACCGTTGGCCGTGAATGTCACCCTGGCAACGCTGAAAGCCGGCGACACCGTCGATACGCTGATGATGCGGGTTGTGGGCAGCCGCATGGTTGCGGCGGAATAGCCAGCGGCTTAGGCTGGCTTCGAAAAGGAGCCCGCCATGTCCAGCAACCCGGTCCGAATTGACGTCGTTTCCGACGTTGTATGCCCCTGGTGCTTCATCGGAAAGCGCAGACTGGAAAAGGCAATTGCACTTATTCCGCAAGTTCCGGTGGAGGTGCATTGGCGGCCCTATTTTCTCAACGACTGGATCCCGCGCGAAGGTATTTCCCGGGAACAATATCTCACAACGAAGTTTGGCTCATCCGAACGCTATAAGGGGATCGCGCAACGCGTTGCCGCAGCCGCCTCGGCCGAAGGCCTCACTTACGCCATCGACAAGATCGGCCGCCAACCCAATACGCTCGACGCCCACCGGTTGATCCGTTGGGCCGACGGCATCGGCAAGGCAGCCGCGATGAAACAAAAACTAATGGATCTGTATTTCACCGACGGCGCCGACTTGAGCGACCGCGCCGTATTGACCCGGGCCGCAGCCGATATCGGGCTTGATGCGGGACTGGTGCGCGCCGCACTCGATAGCGACAAAGACGTTGCCGAGATCGAACGTGAAGCCTTGTCCGCAAAGGAAGCCGGAATTGAAGGCGTCCCCTGCTTCATCTTTGGCGGCAAATTCGCGGTTTCCGGCGCGCAGTCGCCGGAATATCTTGCCGAAGCCATTTCACGCGTTGCCCAAGCAGCCGACGCGGCCGAATAATTTCGGGCCTTTCCCAATGAAAATCACCGCCGCCGTGGTGCACGAGCGCTCCGGACCGTTCAACATTGAGCAGGTCGACCTCTGCGAACCGCGGCAGGACGAGTTGCTGGTTGAAGTCATCGCCAGCGGCATGTGCGCAACCGACCTGCATGGTCGTGACGCCTATTATCCGACGAAATTTCCGAAAATATTTGGCCACGAAGGGGCCGGAATTGTGCGCGCCACCGGCAGCGCCGTCACGAAATTTCGCTCGGCGACCACGTCGTGATGGCCTATCCGTGGTGCGGCGAATGCGTGAATTGCCGTTCGCAGCGCCAAACGTATTGCCTGAGCGCTTTCGACCTGAAGATGAATGGGACCCGCGCCGATGGTTCGACCCTTCATTCGAAGGACGCCAAACCGGTCTATAGCGCGTTTTTCCAGCAATCCTCGTTCGGTACGTTCACGATCGCCAACGAACGATTTGCTGTGAAAGTACGCAACGACGTTGCAATCGAGCATGTCTGCGCTCTCGCCTGCGGCGGTCAGACCGGCGCCGGTGCCGTGCTCAATGTGATGAAGCCACGGGCTGGCGAAAGCTTTGTTGTCTTCGGCGTTGGGGCTGTCGGGCTGTGCGGGCTGATGGCCGCAAGAATTGCCGGGTGTGACCCAATCATCGCGGTCGACATCCACGAACACCGGCTAGCGCTGGCGCGCCAGCTTGGGGCCACGCACGCGATCAACCATTCCGGCCGCACCGATATTGTCGCCGAGATCCGGAAAATCACAGGTCTCGGGTCCCGCTACACGCTTGAGACCTCCGCCTTACCGGAGGTACTTCGCGAAGCAGTCGATGCGCTCATGCCGGCCGGCATCTGTATATTGCTCGGAAGCGCCCGCAAAGGAACGGAGGCGTCGCTTGAGATGCCATTCCTGCAAAACGGCCGCACCGTGCGCGGCGTCATCCAGGGCGACAGCGTGGCTCAGGATTTCATACCCGCTGCTCGTCGATCACATCGTCGCCGGCCGCTTTCCGGTCGAGAACATGATTACGTTCTATCCGTTCGCCGACATCAATCGGGCAGCCGCTGAATTGGCGTCTGGCACGACAATCAAGCCCGTGCTTCGCATGCCTCACTAGGATCGACCGACGCCATCGCCGGTTCGCGACACCAATTCACGCCGCCTTGGCCTGCTCGGCGATCGAGACAAGTTTGCGCAGCACAGCCGCTGTGCCTTTCAAGCGATCCTCTGGACGCGGCCAGTCCTCGAAGAACACAAGCTGCTGGGCTTTTGCGTTCTTCGGATCGTTGCGCATCCTTACAGCCGACCCCTGCTCGCGGATGAAAGCAATCAATCCGTCCGGATTGTCGAAAACATTGTCACGGAACGAAAGCACAATGCCCTTCGGCCCGGTTTCGACCTTTTCGACATTGGCCCGGCGGCTCAGCGCCTTGATTGCGACCACCTGCAACAGATGTTCGACCTCGAGCGGCAGCTTGCCGAAACGGTCGACGAGTTCGGCGGCAAATCCGTCGATGTCGCGCTCGTCTTCGATTTCCGCGAGCCGCCGATAAAGCGCCAGCCGCACCGAAATATCCGCAACATAGTCCTCCGGGATGAGCAATGCCGTGCCGATGGTGATTTGCGGTGACCATCGGTCGGCAACCGGCGCAGTAATCCCGGCCTTCAGGCTCATGACCGCCTCCTCCAGCATCTGCTGGTAGAGCTCGAATCCGACTTCCTTGATGTGACCGGATTGTTCTTCCCCGAGCAGATTGCCCGCTCCGCGAATGTCGAGATCGTGCGAGGCCAACTGGAAGCCTGCACCCAGCGTATCCAGCGATTGCAGTACCTTGAGCCGACGTTCCGCCTGCGGCGTGATCGGTTTTTGCACCGGTAATGTGAGCAGCGCATAGGCGCGCAGCTTTGCGCGCCCAACCCGCCCCCGCAATTGGTAGAGCTGCGCCAGGCCAAACCGGTCGGCACGGTGAACGACCAGCGTATTGGCGGTCGGAATATCGAGCCCGGATTCGATGATCGTGGTCGACAGCAGGACGTCATATTTGCCGTCATAGAAAGCCGACATGATGTCGTCGAGCACGGTTGGCGGCATCTGCCCGTGCGCCACTGCGACGCGCACCTCGGGCACATTCTTGTCGAGGAACTCCTTGGCCCCGGCCAGATCCTCGATACGTGGACACACGTAAAACGCCTGGCCGCCGCGGTACTTCTCGCGCAACAAAGCCTCTCGTACGGTGACGGGATCAAATGGAGATACGAATGTCCGCACCGCGAGCCGGTCGACCGGCGGCGAGGCGATGATGGAAAGGTCGCGTACTCCGGTGAGTGCCAGTTGAAGCGTTCGGGGAATTGGCGTCGCCGTCAAAGTCAGTACATGCACTTCGGAACGTAAGGACTTGAGTTTTTCCTTATGCGCAACGCCGAAGTGTTGCTCTTCGTCGACCACCAGCAAGGCAAGGTCCTTGAAATTGATGTTTTTGCCAAGCAAGGCGTGCGTGCCGATCACGATGTCCACGCTTCCGTCAGCCAAACCTGACTTGACCCTGGCAACCTCCGTGGCAGGCACAAGTCGCGACGCCTGCGCGACATTCACCGGAAAACCGCGAAAGCGCTCCGAAAAAGTCTTGAAGTGCTGACGCGCCAGCAATGTCGTGGGGACGACGACGGCAACCTGCTTGCCGCCGATCGCTGCAATGAATGCCGCCCGTAACGCCACTTCGGTCTTCCCGAAGCCGACGTCACCGCAAATTAGCCGGTCCATCGGACGCCCCGAACCCAGGTCCTTAATCGTGGCTTCGATCGCCGCGAGCTGGTCGTCCGTCTCCTCATAAGGAAAACCGGCACAGAATTCGTCGTAAGCGCCTGGACCGACAGTCAGGCGCGGCGCCTCGCGCAACTGCCTTTCGGCGGCAATCTTGATGAGTTCGCCCGCGATTTCGCGGATGCGGCTCTTCATTCTTGCCTTGCGCGCCTGCCAATTGCCGCCGCCAAGCCGATCCAGATCGACGGCGGTCTCCTCTGCACCATAGCGCGACAGCAGATCGACATTTTCAACCGGCAGAAAAAGCTTGTCGCCGCCCGAATAATGGATTTCCAGGCAATCGTGCGGTGCGCCCGCCGCTTCAATTGCCTGCAGACCATTGAAACGGCCAATCCCGTGATCGACGTGAACCACAAGGTCGC
This sequence comes from uncultured Pseudomonadota bacterium, assembly GCA_963702605.1. Classification (GTDB taxonomy): domain Bacteria; phylum Pseudomonadota; class Alphaproteobacteria; order Rhizobiales; family Xanthobacteraceae; genus Pseudolabrys. The sequence goes on along the minus strand of CAVPDI010000016.1, from coordinate 17,112 downwards.
CGGGGGCGAGGCTCGTTGCCTCCGCGATGAAGTTCTCGGCGCGGCGGGAGGCGCGACGCGGCCGCACAAGCCGGTCGCCAAGGATATCCTGTTCGCTGACGATCGCCGCCTGTTCGGTCTCGAAACCGGACTCGATCCCAAGCACCGCGAGCGAGACCACGGTCGGAGGCAAACCCCAGGCCTGCAGCCAATCTGAAACCGGTCTGAGATTTTGAAGCTGATGGTCCGCGAGAACGTGGCTCATGCGCTCTCGCGCACCTTCGCTCCACAACGCGATTGCGACGCGCTTGCCCGCGGTTTGCAGCGCGCAACGTGCTTGCTGACCGCCTCGAATACATTTGCGCCAGGCTCAGCTCGCTCGGCCGCGAAATCGCGTCCCGCTTTCGCGCCGACATCGACTGCCTCCGTCTCCGGTACCGCAAAGGGGTCAAACGGGCGAGCGCCGAAGACGCCAGGCGCTCGTTCCACTCCTGCTCGCCAAGATAGAGCCGCACCGCCGGAAACGGCTTGTAGGGCGGCGTCACCCCCTGCTTGAGGGCTTCCTGGCGTGCGTCGTAATAGTCGGTGATCTGCGAAAATCGCTCGTGGGCGGCATCCTCCGCAAGATGCTCCAGTGCGAGTGCCGTGGACGGGAGATAGTCGAAAATTGTTTCCAGCTTGTCATGAAACAGCGGCAGCCAGTGCTCCATTCCGGGATGGCGCCGGCCCTCACTGACTGCTTCGTAGAGCAAATCGTCGGGAGCAGTTGCACCGAATTCGCCGACATAACCCGTACGGAAGCGGCGGATCGTTTCGGTGATGAGCTGAAATTCGGCCACTGGGACCAGATCGAGCGCGCGCAACTGCTCTTCACTGCGTTGCGTCTGCGGATCAAAGACGCGAATGGTTTCCAGCGCATCGCCAAAAAAATCCAGGCGTACCGGCATATCCATGCCTGGCGGGAAAAGGTCAAGAATGCCGCCGCGGACCGCATAGTCCGCCGGCTCGCGGACGGTCGAAGCGCGAATAAACCCATTGAGCTCCAGCCAGTCGACGATCCCCTGCATGCCGATGACGTTTCCCGGCGCAACGGATAGCGCGTGCGCCGCGACAAATTCGCGTGCCGGTACCCGTTGAAGGGCAGCGTTGACTGTTGTCAGAAGGACCGAAGGCTTGTCGCGTCCCTTGACGCGCACGAGCCGCGACAGCGCTGTCATGCGCTGTGCGACGACGGCCGCATTGGGCGACACCCGATCATAGGGCAGACAATCCCAGGCCGGAAACTCCATTACCTGGATATCAGGTCCGAAAAAGGCCAAGCGCGCGACAAGGCCGCCATCCGCTGCCCGTCGCGGCAGATCACTGCAAGCGAAATTGCAGGCGCGTCTTTGTCTGCGGCTATTGCGCGCGCGAGGTCCGCGAGCACCAGCCCTTCCGCGCCGTCGGCCACCTGCGCCAGGTCAGCGGCTTGCCTGGCTGGAGCAATTGGCAGGCGATTTGGCATATGCAGTCACGGCGCGCCCTTAGTGAAAATCGCGCAGCCTGCCGGAATAAGGCGGTTTCGTAATTCGCCTGGCACCGGCTCCATTCCATTCATCCAGGCGAAAATCTGCTGATCCGGAACGGTCAAGCCAGCGCTCAAGCTCGTCAAGTTCATTGTCTTTCAGCGATACCAATTGTGCATCCGCAAATCGGCCGAGCACCAGATCCATCTCGCGAATGCCGCGATGCCAGCAGCGAAACAACAGCCGCCGGCGGCGCGGATCCAGACCTTCGCTCGAGAGATGTCGTTCCGGTGGTCACCCCAAATCTCCAACGCCAAAAACCCGGACGGGCCGGGCGGGGTTTATATAGAGCGCGTTTCCCCATTTGTCATGCCGCCCGATTGGTCGAGCATTTTCTAGGTTGGCCAGCTTACTACATCGGCCGGGATCCACCCCCTGCACTTCGGAGGCTGTAAAGCGTGGAATGCCGCGGCAAGCCCGAGCATGACACTGAAAATTTTTGTAATGATCATCCCATGCGGCCGCTTGTGCTCAACCCGCTGTTTGCGTCGCTCACCAGCCTGCCCGGTGTCGGGCCGAAGCTGGAACAGGTTTATGCGCGGCTGCTCGACCGCGAAGCGCCGCGCGTCGTCGATATTCTGTTCCATTTGCCATCGGGAGCCATCGATCGTCGCGCGCGGCCCGAATTGCGCGACGTTCAGCCCGGGCCAGGTCGTCACTGTCGCGGTCACGGTCGATCGAGCACCGGCCCTCGCCGCCGCATCGTTCGCGTGCGCCCTATCGCATTTACACTCACGACGATACCGGCGACCTCACCCTCACCTATTTCAACGCACGCAAGGACTATCTGGAGAAGCTCTTGCCGGTCGGCGAACTGCGCTACGTCTCCGGCACCGCCGAATTCTATGACGGCATGCTGCAAATGGTGCATCCCGACCGGGTGGTCGACGAAGCCGGGTTTGCCACGCTGCCGTTGGTCGAGCCGGTCTACCCGCTGACAGAAGGGCTGGCCCTCGGCAATGTGCGGCGTGCGATGGATGGGGCGCATTGCCGCGCCTGCCGGACTTGCCGGAATGGCAGGATGAAACCTGGGTCGCGCGCGAACAATTCCCTGCCTTTTCCGTCGCGCTGCGCCATCTCCACAGGCCGGCTGACCCGCACGATATTTTGCCGGCGACTCCTGCATGGACGCGGCTCGCCTATGATGAATTGCTGGCTGGTCAGCTCGCGCTCGCGTTGGTGCGCGCACACATGCGGCGCCAGCCAGGCCGCGGCAGCGCCAGCGAAGGGCGTTTGCGCGCCCGCATCCTGAAGGCATCTGCCCTTTGCGCTTACCCATTCGCAGCAAAAGGCGATCGACGACATCACGACTGATCTTGCGCGGCCCCAGAGGATGCTGCGGCTGCTGCAAGGCGATGTTGGCTCAGGTAAGACAGTCGTCGCGCTCACTGCCGCCGCGGCCGTGATCGAAGCCGGCCGTCAGGCGGCCTTCATGGCGCCGACGGAAATTCTTGCACGTCAGCATCTCTCGACGATCGCCCCGCTCGCGGACGCTGCCGGCATCCGTGTTGCCATTCTCACCGGCCGCGAACGCGGATCGGCGCGCAAGGAAATCCTTGACCGCCTTGTCCTTGGCGACATCGACCTGCTGATCGGTACGCACGCTCTTTTCCAGGAAGACGTTGCCTTCCACGATCTCGCGCTCGCGGTGGTTGACGAGCAGCACCGCTTCGGCGTCCATCAGCGGCTTGCGCTCACCCAAAAAGGCGAAGCGGTGGACGTGCTGGTTCTCACCGCGACGCCGATCCCGCGCACGCTTGTCCTCACTTATTTCGGTGACATGGACATCTCGGAGTTGCGCGAAAAGCCGCCGGGCCGCCAGCCGGTCGATACGCGCACCATCCCGTTGTCGCGTCTTGAAGACGTCGAAGATGCGGTCGGGCGTGCGCTTGCCGAAGGCAAACGAGCTTACTGGGTCTGTCCGCTGGTGGATGAATCCGAAAAGATCGACCTCGCCGCCGCACAAGCGCGTTTCGAGGAGCTTCGGCAAAAATTCGGCGACACCGTCGATCTCGTGCATGGCCGCATGAAAGGCAGCGACAAGGATGACGCCATGGCCCGTTTTGCCGCCGGCGAAAGGCGGCTGCTGGTCGCCACGACCGTGATCGAAGTCGGTGTCGACGTCCCCGAAGCAACCATCATGGTGATCGAGCATGCCGAACGCTTTGGATTGGCGCAGTTGCACCAGCTTCGCGGCCGCATCGGCCGCGGAACCGGCGCTTCCACATGCCTGCTGCTCTACAAGGCCCCGCTGGGTGAGACCGCCAAGGCGCGCCTTGCCATCCTACGGGACACCGAAGACGGGTTTCGGATCGCAGAGGAAGACCTGCGATTACGCGGCGAAGGCGAACTGCTGGGCACACGACAAAGCGGCCTTCCTGGCTTTCAGATCGCGCGGCCTGAAGTGCACGGAAAATATCTTGGCGCCGCGCGCGACGATGCAGCGCTTATCCTGTCGCGCGACGCAACGCTGTCGACGCCTCGCGGCGAGGCGCTGCGGCAATTGCTCTATCTGTTTGGCAAGGATGAAGCGATCAAGTTGATCCGGGCAGGTTAGATCTATTCGACGCTTTCCGCTTTGCGTTTGGACCGGGCAGCCTTCGCAGTGGCAGCAAGTGCGGCCAGCTTTTTCTGCGCATCGGCATCCGGCTGCACCATGCCGGCGGAAATCAGCAGCGTCATCGCATTTTCGACTGAAATGTCGAGTTCGATGAGATCCTTCCGCTTCACATAGAAGAAAAATCCGGTGGTCGGGTTCGGGCGTGCACGGCATGAACGCCGAGACATGTTCACCTTGCGGCAGTTTCTTCACGAGATCGCCGCCCGGCGGCTGCGACAGAAATACCAGCGACCACATGCCGGGCGCCGGAAACTCCACCAGGGCCACTTTGCGGAAGCTCGAGCCGGTCTTTGAAGAACAATGTCTCGAAAATCTGCTTCATCGTCTTGTAGATCGGGCGCACGATCGGCATGCGGTTGAGCAATGCTTCACCCCAGCCGACCAGGGTACGTCCGACGAGGTTTGCCGTAAGAAAGCCGAGCAGCGTCAACGCGACGATTGCAATGATGAGGCCCGTCCCGGGAATCGGCCACGGCAGGTAGCTTTCCGGCCGGTATGCCGGCGGAATGATCGGCCGTCACGAAATTGTCAACCCACGTGACAATGACCAGATCAACCAGACGGTGATCGCCAACGGCCCGGCGACGACCAGGCCAGTGAGGAAATAATTGCGGATGCGGCCGGCAATGCTGGTCTGCGAGGCCGCGGCTTTCGCCACATCGGCGACCTCATTGCCTCGCCCGGCCGTTTTCGATCTCAGTCATAAAGCCAGTCTATTCCACCGTGACTGATTTCGCGAGGTTGCGCGGTTGATCAACGTCGGTGCCGATCGCCGCAGCGGTATGATAGGCGATCAATTGCACCGGAATGGCATAGACCAACGGCGTAACCGCCGAAGCCATATCCGGCAACGACAATGTTTCCAGAGAATTCGATCGTCGCCTCTTTGGCGCCCTGCGGATCGGTCACCAGGATGATCTTTCCGCCGCGCGCGGCCACCTCCTGCATGTTCGAAACGGTCTTTTCGAAGACGCCGTCATGAGGCGCGATGACGATCACCGGCATCGTCTCGTCGATCAGTGCGATCGGTCCGTGCTTGAGTTCGCCGGCGGCGTAACCCTCGGCATGAATGTAGGAGATCTCCTTGAGCTTGAGCGCGCCTTCGAGCGCAATCGGAAAACTCGTGCCCCGCCCCAGATAAAGCACGTCTCGCGCCTTGGCGAGATCATGCGCAAGCCTCTCGATCTGCGGCTCGAGCGTAAGCGCGGCGGCCATGAGGCGCGGAGTTTCGACCAGAGCATGCACCAGTTTTCGTTCATCATCTTCCGACAACTGCCGCGCGCGCGGCCGGCGGCAATTGCCAGGCAGGCGAGCACGCTCAGCTGGCAAGTGAACGCCTTGGTCGAAGCAACGCCGATTTCCGGGCCCGCCAGTGTCGGCATCACCACGTCGCTTTCGCGCGCGATGGTCGATGTCGGTACATTGACGACGGAGAGAATGTGCTGCTTATTTTCTTTAGCGTAACGCAAGCGTCGCCAGCGTGTCCGCCGTCTCGCCTGATTGCGAAATGAATATCGCAAGATCGCCCGGCTCGAGCGGCGCACCGCGGTAGCGGAATTCCGATGCGATATCGATCTCGATCGGCAGTTTCGCAAATCGCTCGAACCAGTATTTGGCGACCAGCCCCGCGTAAAAAGCGGTACCGCAGGCCGAAATGGAAAGCACGCTTCAATTTCTTCCAGTCGAATGGCAAGCTTGCCCGGCAAGCGCAACCCGCTCGTTTACCATGTCGATGTAATGCGCAAGCGTGTGGCCGACCACTTCCGGCTGTTCGTGGATTTCCTTGGCCATGAAGTGCTTATGGTTGCCCTTGTCGACCAGTTGCGCCGAAGCAGTTGACTTGACGATCGGCCGTTCGACTTTGTGCCCTTCTCCGTCGCGGATTTCGACGCCATTGCGCGTGAGCATCGCCCAATCGCCGTCCTCGAGATAGCTGATCGTGTCGGTGAACGGAGCCAATGCGATGGCGTCGGAACCGAGATACATCTCGCCTTTGCCGTAGCCGATGGCGAGCGGTGAACCTTTGCGCGCACCGATCAACAGATCGTCGTTTCCCGTAAACAGGAACGCGAGTGCGAAGGCGCCGCGCAGTTGTTTCAACGCAGCCGCCACCGCATCCGCAGGCCCTTTGCCGCTTTTCATCTCCTACGGTGACAAGGTGCGCGACCGCTTCCGTGTCGGTCTCGCTGACGAATTTGCAGCCGCGCTGCGATCGAGCTGCTCGCGGAGACTCGCGGAAATTCTCGATGATGCCGTTGTGCACGACGGCGACGAGATCGGTGGCATGCGGATGCGCGTTGTCTTCCGTCGGGCGCCCATGTGTTGCCCAGCGCGTATGACCGATGCCGATCGTGCCGCCGAGCGGTTCGCGCTCCAGCCGTGTTTCGAGCGCGTGCAATTTGCCTTTGGCGCGGCGACGGCCGAGCATGCCATGATCGAGCGTCGCGATGCCGGCGGAATCGTAGCCGCGATACTCGAGACGCTTGAGTGCATCGACGAGCTGACCCGCGACCGGCTTGTTTCCGATAATTCCGACGATCCCGCACATCCGTTTGGATGGCCCCTTTATCCAGCACCTCAGGTTTAACCGCCGACGGCGAGCCCAAGGAAATCACAACGCATTTCGCCCTGTGACAGCCTCACCTGGCCATTGTCAGGCCGCGTGCCGGCTCGGGGCTACTTTTTCGGCTTCTTTCGGCTCAGGTTCTTGCCCAACGCCTTTACGTGCCGCAAGCGTTTTGCCCAACCTTCCTTAACCGTCTGTTTGGCGCGCCCGATGACCAGGGCGCCGGCCGGGACATTCTTGGTGACGACCGTGCCCGTTCCGACATAGGCGCCGTCGCCGATCGTGACCGGGGCAACCAGTGCCGAATTCGAGCCGATGAATGCGCCCTTGCCGATATCGGTACGGTGCTTTGCCATCCCATCGTAGTTGCAGGTGATGGTGCCCGCGCCGACATTGGCGCCCTCGCCCACACGCGCATCACCGATATAGGTAAGATGATTGGCCTTGGCGCCATCCTCGATCGTGGCTTCCTTCACTTCCACAAAATTGCCGACATGCACATCGTTTCCGAGGTGTGCGCCCGGCCGCAGCCTGGCGAACGGACCTACGCGCGAATTCTTGCCAACATGCGCACCTTCGAGGTGCGAAAACGAACGGATCGTCGCGCCTTCCTCGATTGTGACGCCAGGCCCGAATACGACGTTGGGTTCGATCGTCACGTCCTTGCCTAATTTGGTATCGGCGGACAAATAGACGGTCTCCGGTGCAATCATCGTTACACCGGCCTCCATCGCCGCCGATCGCAGACGCCGCTGAAGCACTGCCTCAGTTTCGGCGAGCTGCGTTTTTGTGTTTACTCCGCGCACGTCGTCCTCCGAGGTTTCGATCGCCAATGCCTTCAATCCCATCTCCGCGGGCGATGGCAACGGCATCGGTGAGATAGTACTCGCCTTTGGCGTTTCTGTTGTCGATGCGGTCGAGAATGGCAAGGGCGTGCTCGCCCGCCAGCGCCATGAGGCCGCCGTTGCAGAGTCCGATTTTGCGTTCCGCTGGCGTGGCGTCACGTTCTTCGCGAATGGCGATGAGCTCCGACCCGCTGATCAAAAGCCTGCCATATCCCAGCGGAATGTCTGGTCGGAACCCCAGCACCGCAACCGCGGCACCCTCGGCCAAAGCGTCCCGCAATTTCGCGAGGGTCTGCGGGCGCACCAATGGTGTGTCGCTGAAAATCACCAGAATGTCGTCGATACCACGCCTGATCGCCTTGCGGGCCGAAAGGACCGCATGCGCCGTGCCGCACCGCTCGGTCTGCAGGAAGATTTTCGCCGCGGGCGCGATCTTGTTTGCCTCGGCCCGAATGGAATCGTGGCCGGGACCCACCACAATCGCCAATTCATTCGCGCCGACGGCATCTGCTGCCTTGATCACGTGCACGAGCAATGAACGTCCCGCGAGAGGGTGCAGCGCCTTCGGCAAGCGCGAGCGCATGCGGGTGCCTTCGCCGGCCGCAAGAACGATGGCAAGGCATGTTCGTCGAGACATCGGGATTTGGTTCGCGCCTTTACACCTGGGAGGCATCCCATAGCCGAGGCAGCCTTCCGGCAAAAGCCTTACGCCAGTAACCCTCGCTCGGCACAGGAAAAAAACAGAATTTCTCGGATTCTGCTAATGTTTTCAATGATTCGCTCATCGAGGAGCTCATGGCGATCGAGCAGGCGCCACTCGAATTGGATCTGCGCCAGTTACTGAGCCGCCGCCGCAACCTCAAAGCGCTTTTTTGGTTGTGCGGTTGGGGCGGGGCTGCCGCTGTGGCGTTGACCACCCTCGCGGTCACGAGCCAGACCAAAAATGCCACCGAACAACTCCGCTCGATCTTTGCCGCCGCCGAACCTGCGGCAGTCGCGCAAATGCCGTCGCGTGTCACCGAGCTGGAGTCCGAGACCCGGATGCTGATCGCACAAATGCACGTGCTGACCGCCGATCGCGACCGCCTCGCCGGACGCATCGCACTGCTTGAGAGCAGCATCGACGACATGACGGGCGCAATCAAACGACAGGCGGATGTGACAGCCGCTGCACTCGCCACCAAAGCTGCGCCCGCAGCGGCGCCGGCACCCGCTACCCCCGCGACGATACGGTCCGCACCTCCCAGTGAAGCCAGCGCAAAAACGCAACCAGGCGCGCCACCGCCATCTTCCAAAATGGCGAATGCCACGCCGGCCGTACAGCCCGAGGCGCCGTCCCGCGACCCCGTACCAGTACCCCAGGCGCGCTCGTCGGCTTCAACGGCGGAGGAACCCGCGTCACCGCCTGAAAGCCGAAATGAATTCGGGCTCGATCTCGGTGGCGGACCCACGCTCGAAGCAGTTCGTCAGCGTTGGGTCACTGTTAAGGCCAATTTTGGTCCCCTGCTCAGCGGCATGCACCCATTAGCCGCACGCGAGCGCCGCCCCGGCACGATCGGCTACCGCCTTGTTGTCGGCCCCCTGCCGAACAGCCCGGCCGCCACCGGTCTTTGCGCGCACTTCAACGCCGCTCGCACCGCCTGCCATGCAACCAAATTTGACGGCGAGCAAATTGCGATTGCACAGCACTGATTGTCGGCGCCAGAGCGCCGCGCCATACTGACGGTATGAAGCTGTTTCTGCCGAGTGCGCGCGCGGCCAATTGGCTCCTTGTCGTCGGCTTTTGTTCGATCGGCTACGCGCTTTACATGCGATATCTCGCAATCGAACAACCGACGGTTGAACTCGCCTGCCAGGCCGGCCTTGATACCTGGCTTTGCGCTACGCGCCGCGTCACCATCGCGCTGTTTACTCATTCCGCATTCGGCTGGTCCGCATTGATCGTCGCGGCACTCAATATGTTACGCCCGTCGCTGGTCCTGTTTGGGGTCGCGCTCGCCGCTGCATGCTGCGGGGTCGTACTCTATAATAATGGGCTCGCGTCACTGGCGGCCGCATTGCTGGTGATCAGCCTGGCGCGGCGCGAACCTGAATCAGAATGACCGCTAGCGCCGCCAACGCAGCACACAGCCACAGCGATTGCCAGTTAGCGAGGCCTTCGTTGAGTGCAATGTAAGCGGCGGAGAGTGCTAATACGGCGCCCCCCGCCCCTTCGGCAGCACAATGTCGGCCCGTCGGCGGTGGATGCATGAGGCGGTGGACCAGAAATGGCATCACAGCTGCAGTCAACGGCGCAAAGGGGAAGTCGCGATAGCGCGGATCAAAGACAAGACCGATTGCGACGACAAATGACATAGTCATCAGCGTTACAAGAACTGCACCGGCGACAAGCGCAACAGGATCACGCGCGCGCATGGCTTTCGGGCCGACCAAGCGCGCAAAACTCGGCACATCGGCGTCGCGCATGATCGCCACACTCAGTACTGGCGGCGCCGCAACGGCGACAGCCGCAATCGCGAGCGAGCGTAACCAGCCACCCACACCAAAACTCTCAAGAGGAATGTTTTCGATTGTCCAGCCGATGAGCGCGCCGCCGAAAAAGGCGTTAACGGAGACTGCAAGCCAGTTTGTCAAGTTTGCACGCTTCCTGCGGGCCAGGACGGCGGCGCCGAATATGATCACCGCAAACAACAGCCCGCCGATACACTGCCAAAGCCAAAGCGGATGATTGGACACCGGCTGTCCCCATAGGAATTTCGGCGCGCGCGTCGTATCGTCGAGCAGTCCCCAATGACCGCCGACGGTCCCTTCAAGGGCGCGCTTCCAGGGCTGATCATAAGCCTCGATAATATTGACGTGAAAATTCTCGCGTTTGCTCAGCGCAAGCACGTCCTGGATAACCCGCGCCTGGTTGACCGGCGACGGCCGGGCACCCGCGCGCATCCGGCCGGCGCTTGGCCAGCCGACTTCGCCAATCAACACATCCGTGCCCGGAAATGCTCCGGCGACCTGGCGCCGGATTGCCTCCACGTGGGCCGACGCCGCGCCGGCGGCAATCGGGAAATCCTCCCAATAGGGAAGGATATGGATGGTGATGAAATCGACTGCATTCGCGACATCGCTATTGCGGAGCCAGAACTCCCAGACGTCTGCGTAGGTCACCGGCACGGACACACGTGCCTTGACCGACCGGATTGTCGCGACAAGGTCAGTGGCCGTCATTTCCCCTCGCAGAAGGACCTCATTTCCAACCACGATCGAACGGATCGTTTCGGGATACTTGTTGGCCAGCCCAACGGCTGTTTCGACCTGATAGCGGTTTTTGTCGGGATTGCTCGAAAGCCACAGCCCCTGCATCACCTTAAGGCCATGCTTCGCAGCAATTCCGGCGATCTGATCGAGGCCAAAGTCGACCGAATAGGTCCGGACACAGTCCGTAATCCCCGCCAGTGCCGTAAGATCATCGTCGATCTGGGAGGCTGAAATCATTGTCGAGGGATCGAGCGGCGTCTGGCCTCCCCGGAAGGGGGTGTAAGACACGCAATACAGCTTCTCGCCTCGCCCAATTTCCGGGAAAGGCATGGGCGCCGGACTGCCGAGCCATGTCCAAAAACCCGCTATCGCAACGATCGTCAGGGCGAGGCAGCTCAGAGCATTACGCATCGAAAGCTCGCGTGAAAACTGCGATATCGGCGAGACCGGCTTATCGTGCGTTACCGGCCCTGCCAAGGCGACCCGTTTTAAGCAAGGATTGCGGTCGTGCTGGACAAAATCCTTCGCTTGAGGCCAAGTTTAATTCGCACGAATTGACGGCTTGGACCGCCAGTTCGACCGAGAGGGCGAATTTACCACGTAAGATATCGCCGTATTAGCGTCCCAATCCGGCTGCAGACAAACCCGAGGACGCGTGGACGGCCTGAATACAGACAGCCGACGGGGACAATGCGGTTTACCTTCAAGTTGCGTCAGTATCTTGCGGTGCTTTCCTGCGCGGCAGCTTTAGCTCTCAGCCTCCCGGCAGCGTTTGCTCAAAGCGGTGGAAACGGCAAACCGCCAGAACCGCAAAAACCGGCCGCAGAGTCCGCCAAGGAAAGCCAGAAGAAGATCGATGAGATAGCCGAGGCCGCCCGCATCCTCACCGGTCCGGCAGGTAATCCCGAATGCGTCTGGCTTGGGCGGCGCGTAGTAACCCTGTTATGGCGCGACGACATGGATACCGCCTTTCGGCATCTCGACCTTTATGACCGGTTTGGGTGCCCAAGTGCCCATATCCAGGCCACCTTTCGTTGCCTGGTTCGACAGGGAAATATCGATCCCAAGGCGCAGGAGACCCTTAACGGCCGCGTGCACGCGTGCTGGCTTAACCCTAGCCTCGAGCCGACACCTGCGTCCGCAGCTCAGCCTCCAGCTGCAACTTCAGGCGGAACCACCCAACGCTGAACAGCGTTTCTCATCTGGAATTTCTTTTGGGGCGCCATGTCAGTGCCTAGGATTTGCCATGTCTGCTGATTACTTAAATAATCACCTTACGCCGCGCTCCGTTCTGCGCTTGCAGACGGAGTTTCGGCCGAGCTCAGGGGACGGGCTCAAGGGTCTGCCATTCAGCCCCACTTGGTTTTGAGTTCAATGCGCACCGTTGCGGCCGTGATCGCCCTTGTGGCGTGCGTGCATGCCGGGTTGTGGGCCTTAATGCGCGACACTGCTCGCGCCCCCGACTTCGACGGGCAGCTCGCGAGCGTTTCCTACGCGCCCTTCGAAAACTCGACGCATCCGGACTTGGGCAGCAAACCAACGGCCGCACAAATTCGCGCCGACCTCAAGGTCCTGGCGCCGCTCACCCGCGCGATTCGGACCTATTCCTCGACCGGCGGCGTCGAACTCGTGCCCGGCATCGCATCCGAGTTCGGCTTGCGTGTTACGGCTGGTGCGTGGATCGACAAGGATAAGGAGCGCAATGAGCGCGAAATCCGCTCCGTGATTGAACTGGCCAAGCGCCACAGCAATGTGAACGGCATCTTCGTCGGAAACGAAACGATCTTCCGTGGCGAGCAAAAGGTCAGCGACCTTATTCAAATGATCCAGCGTGTGAAGCGCGCTACAAATGTGCCGGTAACGACCGGCGAGATCTGGCATGTATGGCTCGAACATCCCGAGCTCGTATCGTCAGTCGACTATATCGCTGCGCACATTCTGCCGTATTGGGAGGGATTCTCGGAAGGACAGGTCGTCGACCAGGCCATTCTGATTTACGACAAGCTCCGCAAGGCCTATCCGGGAAAGCGCATCGTGATCGCCGAGTTCGGATGGCCGAGCGCCGGCTACAACATGCACAACGCCAATCCCGGTCGCATCGAGCAGGCCGTAGTGTTGCGCGATTTTGTGACACGCGCCGAAGCTTACGGCATCGACTACAACATTGTCGAAGCCATCGACCAGCCGTGGAAGACCTTCGAAGGCGGCGTCGGACCCTATTGGGGACTGTTCGACGCATCGCGGCATCCGAAATTCAGCTGGACCGGTCCAATTACCGATCCGGACCATTGGCGCCTTGCAACAATCGCCATCCTGGTCAGCGTCTTGTTGTCGTTGCCGCTGCTTGCAATGAACCCGATCACCCTGTGGCAGGCTGCTGTGATGTCCGGTGCGGCCAATGTCGTTGGCGCATGGTTTGCGGCCGTGTTCGGATACTGGAACGGTCACTATTTCGTGTCGGGAGCGGCCTTCGCTCTTGGCCTGGGCATGGTGTTGCTAGTCCCGCTGGTCATCATCGCGCTCGCCCGCATCGAGGAGATTGCGGCGATCGCGTTCGGCCGCAAGCCGCTGCGGCTGATCACGGCTCCGCCGCTGGCGCCTGATCCCGAGGTGCCCAAGGTGTCAATCCACATCCCCGCCTACAACGAGCCGCCTGAGATGCTCAAACAGACGCTCGATGCAGTCGCCCGGATGGAATATCCGAACTACGAATGCATCGTCGTTATCAATAATACGCCCGATCCGGCGCTGTGGCTGCCGATCGAGGAGCATTGCCGCGCGCTCGGGGAGCGTTTCAAATTCGTCGCGTTGAACATCTGGAAGGTTTCAAGGCGGGCGCCCTTCGCCTCGCCCTCGTTTACACCGCCGACAACGCCGACATTATTGCCGTCATCGACGCCGACTACGTCGTCAATCCAAACTGGCTCAAAGACCTCGTACCGATATTCAAGATCCGAGCGTTGGGTTGCTGCAGGCGCCGCAGATCATCGAGACAGTGAACGCAGCGTCATGCACCACGCCATGAATGGCGAGTATGCCGGATTTTTCGATATCGGAATGGTGCAGCGTAACGAATTCAACGCCATCATTGCCCACGGTACAATGTGCCTCATCCGGCGCGCGGCAATCGACGCCGCAGGCGGGTGGTCGAGCGACACGATCTGCGAAGATACCGATCTCGGCCTGACCATGCTTGAATTCGGCTGGCAGGCCCATTACACGAACCGCCGCTACGGTCACGGCCTGCTGCCGGACAGTTTCGACGCCTACAAAAACAGCGCCATCGCTGGGCTTATGGCGGTTTTCAAATTATGCGCAAACACTGGCGGCGTTTCCTGCCGGGCGCCGCGCCTCACCCGCGATCAGAAGCGCGAGTTTGCTCTTGGCTGGCTCAATTGGTTCGGTGCCGAGAGCATCGGCGTCGCAGTCGCCATCCTCAATATCATCTGGGTTCCATTTATTGCAGTCCTCGATATCGCCGTTCCCGATCAATCCTGACGGCCCCGATTATCGTGAGTTTTGTCGTCTCGGTTGTTCACTTCGCAACTCTTTATCAATTGCGCGTGCGACCGCGGATGGGCCAACTGCTCGGGTCGATCTTTGCCGCAATGTCTGTGCAATGGACCGTCGCGCGTGCTGTCGGCTTTGGCGTCGTCAATGATTATTTGCCGTTGTGCGCGCGTCCAAGGGCGGCCTCCATCGCTCGCGTGATTTCCACGCGTTTTGGGAGGCGATCCTCGCCAGCCTCCTGCTCTTCGGAGCGGCTTTTGTTTATTGGACCAATTACAAGGAAATTCGTGAAATCAATATTTTTGCAATTGTACTTATCGTGCAAAGTTTGCCGTTCATCGCTGCAACCGCCCTTGCCGTGATAGACGCACCCGGCTAAACGAGTTCGCATACTGGCGCAGCATCGAAGCGCGGGTCGCGGAGTGCGTTCCGGCGACGCGCCGGGGCATAACCGTCGCGGAAGTGGCGCGGCCAACTCCGACGCAGATCCTGGCGAATTGGTACGGTAGGCCGACCAGATCAGCCGACAGAGCCTGTTCCACCAGCTTTACCCAATACGACGTGCCAAACGGGATCGCATCATCGTTGAAGTTGTAGGCCGGGTGATGCGGTCCTGCGCTTGCGCCGTTTCCGATCCAGATGAATGCGCCCGGTCGAGCATTCAGTAGAACGAAAAATCCTCCGCGCCCATCATCGGCGGCAGCGTGGTATCGACTTTGTCCTCTCCAGCAATCTGCCCGCGACAGATCCACAAATCCGGTTTGCTGTTCGTTGATCTCACCAATACGGGATAGCCGCATCTGTCATCTCAGGCTTTACTCCCTGGCACCGATATGAAGCAGCCGCGGTATTTTGTTCTCGCATGGGCAGGCGTTTATTGCAGTTGATATTCGCGCACGTCGCCGGCAAGGCTGCGCGCAGTACCGCGCAATTGCACGGTCTGCGGTATGACGTTGTCGGTATTGCCGGCCCGAAACATGCAGATTGAAACGACTGCGGATTTTAGCGGATCGACATTACGCGAAACGACTGACTGGATGGCATTGATGATTTGTGCGCCGACCAGAACAGTGTCGACGCCGAGGTGGGGGCGCGCGGGCATGGGCTCCGACGCCCTCGATGTCGATGGTCAGAGCATCGGCGGCGGCCATCATCGCTCCGGCGCGGATACCAAAGCTACCGACCGGCATGCCGGATAGTTGTGCATGCCGTAGACCTCCCCGATGCCAAAGCGGTCCATCAGGCCATCGTCAACCATGGCTTTTCCGCCACCGCCGCCCTCTTCCGCCGGCTGGAAAATAACTACGGCGGTGCCGTCAAAATTTAGCGTGTCGGCGGGATAGCGCCGGCACGAGGAGCATGGCGGTATGGCCATCATGGCCACGAGCGTGCATTTTGCCCGGAACCTCGACTTGTACGGCGGATTCGTCGCTTCTTCGATCGGAAGGCGTCCATGTGGCGCGTAAACCGATTGCTCGCTGGGATAGACCTCTTCGGCCACGGTGACACGCTACCCCGGTGCGGCCAAGACCGGTAACGACCTCGTCGCAGCGCAAAGCCTTGAGTTTTTCGCGACCGAGCCGGCGGTACGATGCACGTCATACATGGGCTCGGTGTGCATTTGCAGGTCGCGGCGCCATCCGGTGATATCGGCGTGCAGGTCGGCGACGCGATTGACAATCGGCATGGTGAACTCCGGGGCGGAACACGGTTTTCAGGAACAGCTTAGCAAATATCAGCTCTTGCGCGAGTTAAAGAATGCAGCCGGCGCCTATTGACCGGCCGACGAGCGCCCCTACACAGCCCCGAAGCGTATGATCTTGAAAGCTCTTCGCCCCATAGGCAATCACCACGACCCGGCTTCGGACATGCGCCCCGTGGAGGTGCCTAGCTCAGGTAGTGAAGCGACTGACGATAAAATATTGGGCCAATGAACGTTTTGTGTTGGAGTATGCGTCACTAGCGAAGCAGCCAACGCACCCAGGACACACATTAGGCTGCAGCGGGCCGGTAGCTGAGTGGTAGACCACTTGACTTTTAATAAAGTAGTAGATGATAAGATCCCGTCCCGGCTCACCAATTCTTGATTACCCAATTCACTTGGCGTCCGCGGCTTCTGTCGCCTTCTGATCCAACAGCTTGCGCGCCAACTCTTGCTCCAATCGCGCTTCTCGCTATCGCCTTACGTGTTCCGACCGACGCGCGCGAGTTCACGGAGCTCATGATGGCGGATTTCAATTAGAACAAGAGCACCTGGGAAACCACTAGATTGGCGTGAAGCCGGCCAAGAGTGGAACGGCCTCGGCGGCGCGAGGCGCATTGACTCGACTCCGTCTCTCCTCGACTGCACCGCTTCTTGCCGGCGCCGCGCATACTGGAAATAGCGCCGGGCTTCGGTCGATGGACAAAATTCTTGATCCCGCTCTGCACCGAATTTGTCGGCATCGACTTGTCCCCAAAATGCATCGACGCCTGCCGCGATAGATTTGCGAACGTCACACACGCTCGCTTTTTCACGAATGATGGCCACACGCTTGATGCAGCACCGGAGAGGACCTTCGACCTCATTTTTTACTTTAATTCACTGGTTCACGCCGCCTATTCCGTTCTGAAATCGTATATCCCGCAAGTGCTGGCCAAACTGTCCTCGGGCGGCGTGGCGTTTCTCCATCACTCAAATCTCCTCGCCTTTAACAACACGATCGGCGTGCCGCATAGCCGGGGCGTTACCGTCTCGGCCGATGCCGTCGCCGACCTGATCTATAGTAACGGAGG
>CAVPDI010000015.1:0-31881 GCA_963702605.1 uncultured Pseudomonadota bacterium | reverse complement strand
GGCGCTTTGGTCGCGGCATTTTCAGCGCCCAAAACGCGCTTTAGAAGGGGGCGTCCCGCCAGGCCCCGCGCGGAACCTCGCCCTGGGAAGGCAGGGACCACCTTTTTCAAAACCTCGGCTTTGCATCGGCGAGAGTTGACGACCATGTGATAGCTTTGGCGCCATCCATGCCGATCGAATTCGTTGTCTCTGCTTTGGTCACCTTGGTGGTCGTGGTCGATCCGATCGGCCTCGTTCCTTTCCTATCTAGCGCTTACCCTTGGTTTACCCGAAAACGCGCGCCGTAGCGTTGCGTTACGCGCGGCGGTGATTGCAGCGGCCATTCTTGCTGGCAGTGCGCTGATCGGTGACTGGCTGCTCCACACGCTGTCGATCGGCCTGCCGGCTTTCCGCATCGCGGGCGGCTTGCTTTTGTTCTCGATCGCCTCGGAAATGGTCTTCGGCGTCCGCATCGAACGGCAATCACGCCAGGCTGAAGAAGCCCTCGAGGAGCATGTGCGCAATATCGCCGCCTTTCCTCTCGCCATCCCTTTGATGGCGGGGCCCGGCGCGATTACCGCCGCCGTTCTACTTGCCGGTCGAAGTAACGGCGATCCGATGCGTCTCATATTTTTGCTCATCGTAATTGCGGTCGTGCTCTTGCTTTGCGTTGCCGTCTTCGCATTTTCCGAGCGTATCCGAAAATTGCTGGGCTTCACCGGCAATATCGTCCTCTCACGGCTGCTCGGCGTGCTGCTCGCGGCCCTCGCCGTGCAATATGTCATCGACGGCGCACGAGCTGCATTGGCCGGCTAACATTGCGTGGGGAACCGTTGCTCGCGCGACAGCCTGCGCGGGAACGATCTGTTGCGCATTCGTTTACGCCGGACCTTCATTTTAGACGGGGGCGGCGGTTGTGAAGGTTTTGCAATTTCTCGCGATGATGCTCACGGCAGTGGCCCTCGTGCCTGTTGGTGCCCACCTGTTTGCCCTGCCCAAAAAATTTATCTTGCCGCGAGCGATTATTTCGTTACCCAAAGCATTTATCGCGGCTGGGCACTGCTCGGCATCGTCCTGATCGCTGCCATACTTGCGAATGCCAAACTGACAGTGCTGTTGCGTGGACAGGGCGCGTCATTTTTCTACACGCTTATCAATCTTTTTGCCTGATCGCGACACTCGCAATCTTTTTCGCCTTTACGTTTCCTGCCAATCAGGTCACCAACAACTGGACTGAAGTATCTGCCGACTGGGAGCAGTTACGCTGGCGATGGGAGATTTCGCACGCAGTCAACGCCGGCATTACGTTCATCGGATTTTGCTCGTTGACGCTCTCGCTGCTGGTAAAGAGTGAATAGTGTTCGAACACTCTGCCTAGTTATGGCCGGGCTTGTCCCGGCCATCCACGCCTTGCTTTCTATGGTCCAAAGACGTGGATGCGCGGCACAAGGCCGGGCATGACAATCACTTTGTCGTATACGGTCAAAACGGGATTTCGTCGTCCATATCGTCGCGCTTGCCGCCACCTGCACCGGCCATCGCGGGCTTGCGTTCGCGCGATGCGGTCGGCCCCGCAGAGCCGAAGTCGCCGTTTTCGGCCCCTGCACCGCCAGCACCGCCGCCAGCGCGGTCGAGCATCGTCAGGGCCGAATTGAACCCCTGCAGCACGACCTCGGTCGAATAACGGTCCTGGCCGTCCTTGTCCTGCCATTTGCGCGTCTGCAACGCGCCCTCGAGATAAACCTTCGAGCCCTTCTTCAGGTATTGCTCCGCAATCTTTGCAAGTCCCTCGCTGAAGATGACCACGCGATGCCACTCGGTTTTTTCCCGTCGCTCGCCGCTCGTCTTATCGCGCCAGGTTTCGGATGTTGCCACCCGCAGATTGACGATCGGGCGCCCGTCCTGCGTGCGGCGGACTTCGGGATCGGCGCCCAGATTGCCGACCAGAATGACCTTGTTGACGCTGCCTGCCATGATGCTCTCCGCGTGGCGACCTGCCGCTGCTTCACGTGAGAAGCCGCAACGTCCGCCGTTTGAGGGCCAAATGCCGCCGGTCGGCCCCGGTTGAACCAATCCCACCCTAGGCCGCGCCAAATGGCGCCACAAAGGGGCGGCACGCGCGTTTACCCCTAATCCACAGGGGTCAAGCCGATCTGATGCTCCTCACGACGCGCGGTGGCTTCCCCACCGCCGTTCTTGTTATGTTCTAAGCTATCCAGCAGGCTCATGCAAGCGATTCCGCGAGGCGTGCGGGAAACTGCGGCCCTTCATCCGGTTTGTTTTTCAACTCCGGTTTTCAACCGTTATCGACGCCGCGCACTGGCAATGCCCCATCGTTCTTACTACGTTCCAGAGACCAGCACCGAGCGGCCCCGCCTTTTGCGGCGCTGCGCGGGGTAATTTTGTCCGTTTCGTCTCATGACCGACCGCACCAGCAAGCCCGCCCGCGACGCCCGCCAGATCACGATCCGCGGTGCGCGCGAACACAACCTCAAAAATATAGACGTCGCCATTCCGCGCGACAGGCTGGTCGTATTCACCGGCCTGTCCGGGTCGGGGAAATCCTCGCTCGCCTTCGACACCATTTATGCCGAGGGCCAGCGCCGTTACGTCGAGTCGCTTTCGGCCTACGCGCGGCAATTCCTCGAGATGATGCAGAAGCCCGACGTCGATCAATCGACGGCCTGTCCCCCGCCATCTCGATCGAGCAGAAGACGACCTCGAGCAACCCGCGCTCGACCGTCGGCACCGTTACCGAAATCTACGACTACATTCGTTTGCTCTGGGCGCGCATCGGCGTGCCCTATTCGCCGGCAACCGGATTGCCGATCGAAAGTCAGACCGTCTCGCAGATGGTCGACCGCGTGCTGGCGCTGCCGGAAGGCACGCGGATCTACGTACTTGCGCCGGTCGTACGGGGTCGCAAAGGCGAATACAAGAAGGAGCTGGCCGAGTTTCTGCGCAAGGGCTACCAGCGCGTGAAGATCGACGGCGCCTTCCATGAGATCGGCGACGTAAAACCGCTGGACAAGAAATTCACCCACGACATCGTCGTGGTCGTTGATCGTCTGGTCGTACGCGGCGACATCAACACGCGGCTGGCGGATTTGCTCGAGCAATGCCTGAAGCTTGCTGACGGCCTTGCTGTGGTCGAGCTTGCCGACACCAAGGCGAGTGGCGCCATCGCCAATCGCGGGCGCAACGCCAATGCCGAACGGCTCATCTTCTCCGAAAAATTCGCCTGTCCCGTATCCGGATTTACCATTTCCGAAATCGAACCGCGGCTGTTTTCTTTCAACAATCCGTTTGGCGCTTGCCCGGAATGCGGCGGCCTCGGGGTCGAGCAGCATATAGACGCCGATCTGGTGATACCCGACCGTGACGCTACCTTGCGAAAAGGAGCCATCGCACCCTGGGCGAAATCGTCGTCGCCTTACTACATCCAGACGCTCGACGCGCTCGCCAAACACTATCGCTTTGCACTCGATACGAAATGGAAAGATCTGCCGAAAAGGACACAGGACGCGATCCTCTACGGCTCAGGCGACGACGACATCAAGTTCGTTTATGACGATGGCCTGCGCGGCTACACGACGAAAAAGCCGTTCGAGGGCGTCATCACCAATCTCGAGCGTCGATTTAAGGAAACAGAGTCGGAGTGGGCCCGCGAGGATCTGCAAAAATATTTCACTGACGTGCCATGCGAGGCGTGCAAGGGCGCGCGGCTCAAGCCGGAGGCACTCTGCGTAAAAATCGGCGGACAGAATATCTCGCAGGTGGCGGAGCTGTCGGTTCGACGTGCTGGCGAATGGTTCGCCGAAATTCCGAAGCAACTCAACGCACAGCAGAACGAGATCGGCACCCGTGTGCTCAAGGAAATCCGCGAACGCCTGAAATTTCTGGTGGACGTTGGCCTCGATTACCTTACGCTGGCGCGCGCATCCGGCACGCTCTCCGGGGGCGAGAGCCAACGCATTCGTCTCGCCTCGCAAATCGGTTCGGGCCTTACGGGCGTGCTCTATGTTCTTGACGAGCCGTCAATCGGCCTGCATCAGCGTGACAATGCCCGCCTGCTCGAAACCCTCAAAAGGCTTCGCGATCTCGGCAACACGGTGATCGTGGTCGAGCACGACGAAGATGCCATCCGTACAGCCGACCATGTGCTCGATATTGGCCCCGGCGCCGGCATCCATGGCGGTCATATCGTTGCGGAAGGCCAGGTCGACGACCTCATTGACGCGCCGAATTCGTGGACCGGGAAGTATCTTTCCGGCGAACTGAGCGTGCCTATTCCAGAGCGTCGTCCGCGCTCCCGCCGCGTGCTGAAAGTCATCAACGCCCGCGGGAATAATCTCAAGAATATAACCGCCGAAATCCCGCTCGGCCTGTTCACTTCTGTGACCGGCGTGTCCGGTGGCGGCAAATCCACGCTGCTGATCGATACGCTCTACAATTCCGTGGCACGCAAGCTCAACGGCGCCTCGCTCGCGCCCGCCCCCCATGATCGAATCGAGGGGCTGGAACACATCGACAAGATCATCGATATCGACCAGTCGCCCATCGGCCGCACGCCACGATCTAACCCGGCAACCTATACCGGCGCCTTCACGCCAATCCGCGAGTGGTTTGCTGGCCTGCCCGAGAGCAAGGCACGTGGTTACGAGCCGGGCCGGTTTAGTTTCAACGTCAAGGGCGGCCGCTGCGAGGCCTGCCAGGGCGACGGCGTCATCAAGATTGAGATGCATTTTTTGCCCGACGTCTACGTCACCTGTGACGTCTGTAAGGGCAAACGCTACAACCGCGAGACGCTTGAAATCCTGTTCAAGGGCAAGTCGATCGCCGACGTGCTCGACATGACCGTCGAAGAGGCGCTGGAATTCTTCAAGGCGGTGCCGCGCGTGCGCGACGTGCTTGCGCTGTTGCATCGCGTCGGTCTCGACTACATCCATGTCGGCCAGCAGGCCACCACGCTCTCTGGCGGTGAGGCTCAGCGCGTGAAGCTTGCCAAGGAACTGTCAAAACGCGCAACCGGCCGCACGCTTTACATTCTGGATGAGCCGACCACAGGCCTGCATTTCCATGACGTTGCGAAACTGCTTGAAGTCCTTCACGAACTGGTTGAAGGCGGCAACACGGTTGTCGTCATCGAACACAACCTCGAAGTCATCAAGACCGCTGACTGGGTGATTGATTTAGGCCCCGAAGGCGGCGACGGCGGCGGTGAAATCGTCGCGAGCGGCACTCCGGAGGACATCGTGAAGGCAAAAAGAAGCTATACAGGGCAATTCCTGGCGCCGGTGCTGGGCCGGGCCGGGCCGCGACGCAAGAAACGCGTCGAGGCCGCGGAATAGCGCAACATGCCAAAGCCCACCGGGGCCTGCGGAGTGGCGTGGTAATGAACGACACCGCATTTGGCGCCGGTAATCCAAGCGATCCGCCGATTGCCGCAATCGCCTATGAAGCCTTCGCGGCTTTCAATGGCGGCGACCGGAAGATACCGACCTTCTCTGCCCGCTATCCGACCCTCACCATGAGCAACGCCTATCGCATTACCGCGCTCGCAAACCACATGCGCGTTGCGCAAGGCTTCAAGCCTGTCGGTCGCAAGATTGGCTTCACAAATCGCCGCCTGTGGGACGAATACGGGGTGCGCGCGCCAATCTGGGGTTATGTTTACGACCGCACCCTCCACGATCTCGCGGCGTCGCTGCCACTTGCGCCCTACAGCGCACCGAAGATTGAGCCGGAAATCATTTTCGGTCTCTCCAAGCCACCCTCGTCCGACATGGACGATGCCGCGCTGCTGTCCTGCATCGACTGGGTGGCTCATGGCTTCGAGATCGTGCAGTCGATTTATCCGGAGTGGACATTTTCCGCACCCGATACGGTCATTGCCAACGCTCTGCATGGCGCATTGCTGATCGGCCCGCGCCACGATATCTCCACGCGCGTCAGCGAATGGCTGCACGCGTTGACCAGCTTCGAGATCGACCTCAACTGCGATCACAAGCCGATCGACCGCGGCAACGCCCTGAACGTCCTCGAAGGCCCGGTCTCGACAATCCGCTACCTGACAGACCTGCTCGCGCGAGACCTAGACAACCCGCCACTCGCTGCCGGCGAGATCATTTCCACCGGCACCCTTACGCGCGCCTTATCGGTCCGGCCAGGCGAGACCTGGACGACGGAACTCAAGGGAATCGCACTTCAAGGCGCCACTTTGCGGTTTATCTGATCGCACCGCGCTACATCCGGGTGCGACACAGCACAACGCATCAGATTTCGATGCGGCGCCGCGCAACGATTGCATGGCGTCCACGCATGATTGACAGCGAGACTTTTACTTTCTTTCACCGACTTTTGGTTTGATCCGGCTCTCGAAAGCGCCGACATCTCGTCGCTGTGCATAACAGAACGAAATCGCGCATCCTGTGACATGCGTCACATCAGACGTGCCGGCTCAGTCATAGACAGGCTGTTGGCGCACGAATTTTCGGATCGCCATAGTCAGGTCATCCGAAAAAAGGGGCCGCTCGTTTTTGCAAACGGCGGCCCTAAAGAAGGCCACCGGCGGGGTGACGCCGGTGGCCGGGCTCCACCAAAATAGTTTCGACGCGTTTTATTTGTGACAAAATTGCAGCTATCCCCAAGTACGAAACTTTTGCCACAATTGGTTCCTGCCCGTGTGACGATCGCGCAACGAATTGAAGAACCAAATACCATTTTGAAAATACAATTCGCGAAGTGGAAGTGCTTCGTTACCTCCCAGATAATGAGCATCGGGCAGGGCGAAATCGCTGGCTAGGCTGTTTGGCCCCAACAAAACGCCCGCCGGACGGCGGGCGCTTCGTCATTTCAGGTGAGCCTCGGTGTTTTGTTTTATGCCTTCAGCGCAGACAAAACCCGCTCGGGCGTGAACGGCATGTGATGGAGGCGTTTACCGGTCAGCTTGTGAAACGCACCGGCAATTGCCGGCGCGATGCACGGCGTACTGATCTCGCCAAGTCCAGTGGGATGAGCATCGCTCTCGATGAACGCCACATGCATTTCTTCCGGCATGTCGGACATCCGCATTACCGTATAGTCACCGAAATTGGATTGCTCGACCGCGCCATCGCGTACGGTTACGCGCTCATGCAACGATGAAGACAGGCCGTAGACAATGCCGCTTTCGAGGTTCGCCTTTGAGGCCTCGGGCTGCACGATAATGCCACCGTCGGCGACGACCCACACTTTGTGCACGCGGATTGCGCCCACCCGGCGGTCGAGCGACGCTTCGACGACGCAGGCGCCGAGCGAGCCCGAACGCTCGCTCATGGCAAAGCCGAGCGCGCGGCCTTCCGGCCGTTTGGCTGTCCAGTCGGCCAATTTGACGACCGCTTCAACGCAGCGGCGCGCCTTTGGTGTGATTGACATGCGCTGGAGACGAAATTCGACGGGATCAACCGCCTGATCGGCTGCCATCTGGTCAACCATTGCCTCGATCGCAAACAGATTGAAGTTATGTGCAACAGCACGCCAATGCTTGATACGAATTCCTTCGTCGACGTTTCGCAATTCGAGATGCTGGTTCGGCAGCGCATAATATGACGAGATACGCATTCCGCCAGTAATCAGATTGGCGCCCCCGTCATCGCCGACCGCGCAGTGGCGCCAGCCGACCACCTTGCCTGAAGCATCGGTCGCCGCTTCAACGCATTGGAAGGTCATCGGGCGGAACATCCCGTGCGCGATGTCCTCCTCCCGGGTCCACACCATCTTAACCGGCCGTTTCGTCTCGCGGGCCATCAGCGCCGTCTCGACCGCATAGTCCGCGAGTGACCGTCTGCAAATCCACCACCAAGATAGCATTGATGGACATCGACCTGTTCAGGCTTGAGGCCGATGGACTTGGCGATGAGATCGCGGCTGCGCCCGAGATCCTGCGATCCGTCCCAAACCTCGAGCCGGTCGCCGGCCTCGTTGAAGCGTGCGACCGCGTTCAGCGGCTCCAGCTGTGCATGGTATGTATAGTCACTGCTGTATTCGCTCTTGTAGACCTTCGTCGCGCCGCCAAATGCCGCTTTGACGTCGCCTCTCTGGTCGAGGATTTTCACGGCCGCGGCTGGATCTGCATGGATTGCCGCGTAGCGCGTCAGCGCCTGATCGGACTCGAAACCGTCGACCTTGTTCTTGCTCCAAGTCACACGGAGCGCGCGCCGTCCCGCCATGGCCTGCGGAAAAGTTTCGGCAACCACACCGACACCGCCCGGCAACTTCACGGTTGCGAGAATGCCGGGCATCGCCTTGATGTCGGTATCGTTCCACTTTTCCGGCCCGTTGCCATGAACCGGCGAATGGAGCGCGCTCGCATAGACCATGCCGGGCAGGTGGACATCGATCGCGTACTGCGCACTGCCGTTGACTTTTAGCGGGAGGTCGCGGCGATGAACCGAACGCCCGATCAGACGGAAGTCTTTTCGTGCCTTGAGCTCACTCTTGTCGATGCTGGGAAGCGTCGGCGGAACCTTGCCGAAAGCCGCAATCTCGCCATAACTCAGCCGGCGGCTCGATACCGGATCGATCACGACGCTTGGCTCGGTCTTTAGCTTCGACGGATCGACTCCCCAATGTTCGGCAGCATTGGCGATCAACACTTTACGCACCTGCGCGCCTGCGACGCGCAGGTCATCCCAATACATCATCACCGCCCGGCTGCCCGTGACCGTCATGTTCCGCTGGCCATTACGGCCGGCCCAGCCGTAGACCTCCGGCTTGGAAGGTGCCCACGCGAGGACGACCTTGTCCCAGTCGGCATCCATCTCTTCCGCAATCATCAACGGGATGGCGGTACCGGAGCCCTGCCCCATCTCCGTGACCGTCAGAATCGTAATTTCGCCGTCAGGTGCGATGCGCACCCACGGCGACAATTGGGTCCGTTCGGTGGCTGCACGTGCGGCCGGTAAAATGTGCGTGCCGTCAGTGCCGAATGCAAACGAGAACGTCAGACCGCCAATGCCGGCAAGAAGGCTGCGGCGTGTCAGCTCGGGGGCGTTGAGCATCATGGTCATGACTTAGCCCTCCTTCGACGCGCGTTCGATCGCCGAGATGATGCGGTTATAAGTTCCGCAACGGCAAATATTGCCATCCATGTGCGTAACGATTTGCTGACGCGTCGGCTTCGGAGTACTGGCGAGCAGCTCGGCTGCCTTCATGATCTGGCCTGACTGGCAATATCCGCACTGCGGCACTTCTTCGATCACCCATGCCCTCTGCAGCGGATGCGAGGAATCCGGCGAGAGACCTTCGATCGTGACGATATTCGCGCCCTCGGCCGCGGAAACCGGAACCTGGCAGGAGCGCTGCGCGCGCCCGTCAATATGAACCGTACAGGCGCCACAAAATCCGGCGCCGCACCCAAATTTCGTGCCGGTCAAGCCCACGACATCGCGGATCACCCACAAAAGCGGCGATCTTGGATCAGAATCGACGGCGACCGGTTTACCGTTCACGGTAAAAGAAGCCATCCGGAACCTCCCTGTCCCGCGCATCGTGTGCTGCGCGCTATTTCTTTGCCCCAGCCAGACAGCCGGCAGTTTAGCAAGCGTGCAACGTTTTGACAGTGGAAAAGACTATGGAGCCGACAGCACGGATGCACATTTCAGTGATGTGCAAGCTGCAGCTCGCATCGGTCGGTTTAGCAACACCGAGTGTCGATAGTGGGGTCGTCGTTCAATGCGCCGGCAGTGTATTCAGGCACCGCGCCAGGGTCACATAGGATTGCCCCGAACTCTTGAGACATTTGGCTTGGCCATCCGTCGTCACATGATCCCATGCTTTGTCGACGATGGTCTTGGTAAATTCCTCGCTCAGCTCGCAGATGGCCTTCGCGAAGTCGCCCATGTTGCCGCTACCATGGTCCTGCGCAAAGCCGCCGCAGAACTGATCGGTGTTGAATTCCGGCGGTGATGTCGCTTGTGCGCTGCCGCACAGGACGATCGCAACGATCGTGGCAAGAAATATTTTCATGACGGAATATGCATACAGACCGACCGTTTCGATTGTTTTTGCAAGATCGGTAAAAATTTGCGTTAAATTGCAGATATGAATGTCCTGGTAACTGGCGGCGCCGGCTTTCTCGGTGGCTACGCGATGTCTGCGCTTGCGGCGGCCGGCCACAATGCGGTCGCTTACGATGTTGCACCACCCTCCGATGAAATGCTGGCCGTCACGCCCTCGCTCGCGTCTTCTTGCCGGTTGGGGTCAATCGACGACATTGGACGGTTAATCGAGGTCAGCCGCGCTGAACGCGTTGAAGCCATCGTCCATACGGCCGGCCGCGTCGGACTCGAACCTTCGCTGGCCAATCCCGTCGCATTCTACCAGACAAACATCATGGGCATGGTGAATGTCTGCGAAGCGGCACGAATGCTTGGCGTGCGCAAACTTGTCTCGATCTCGAGCAACGCGGTCTACCACAAGGGTGCCGACGAGAAGCTGAGTGAGATCAATCCGCCGTTTTCGATCACTGAGGCGAACCCCGCCGGCCACTATGGCACCTCGAAAATGGCCGGTGAAGCGATTGGCATGGCATATGCCACCTTTCACGATGTCGACTTTCTCGCGCTGCGCGTCACGGCAATTTATGGGTTTGGCATGCGCATTCCGATGTACCTGAAGCCGATGGTGGAAGGTGCGGTATTGGGCAAAACCGTCATGTTGGCGACTGGCGGCCCAATGAAGCGCGATTACACACATGTCTTCGACTGCTGTGACGCGATCGTCATGGCGGTCGAAGCGCCACCCTGGAAGCCCGGAACGCAACGTATCCTGAATATTGCGGCAGGCCGAACATGTACCGCCGCCGAAATCGCCGCGATCGTCCGGCACGTCATTCCCGGGGCGAACATCACAATCGGCGACGTACTGACACCGCTCGAACAAGCAAACGTGCAAATGCGGGCACCGCTCGATATTTCCGCCGCCAAACGGCTGCTGGGTTGGTCACCAAAATGGCCCATCGAAAATGGCATCCAGCAATATGCCGATCGCTTCCGCGCATATACAAAAGATTCATAGTCGCGCACGCCAGGGCGAAGAGCTTGCGAGACCTAGTTCTGCGTGACACACTAAATTCAAATCGACAGCAAAAAAATATCGCGGGGAGAAAACGGAATGAACGTCTTCAGAAAAATTGCGGCTGCCGGCCTATTAGTGCCTTTTGCCGTATGGCCGGCCTTCGCACAGGCTCCGAAGCTCGAGAAAACTCACCTCGCCATTGCCGTCGGTGGTTCGATCAGTCAGATGAACAAGGTCGCCTATACGATGGCACTGCATCGAAAATATTTCGAGCAGGAAGGCCTCACAGTCAATTCGTCCGCGTTCGCGTCAGGTACCGCCGCCCTGCAAAGCCTCATCGGCGGCAGTGCCGATGTGGCCGAAGGCGCTTTCGAGCACACGTTGCGATTGCAGACCAAGGGAGTCGGCCTCACTTGCCTCGCCACGTTCGGTCGCTATCCTGGCAATGTCCTTGTCGTGAAAAAATCGCAGGCGGACAAAATCAAGTCTGTGAAGGATCTTGTCGGCAAGAAAATTGGGGTCTCGGCACCGGGCGCCTCCACGCATAATTTCGTTGCCGGACTGATGACCCGCGCAGGCATCGATTGGAACAAGGCCAGCTACCTATCGATCGGGACTGGCCCCAGCGCCGTCGCCGCAATGCGCTCCGGCAGCGACCTCGATGCACTCGTCAACCTCGACCCGGCGATCAATTCACTCGTTGACAACGGCGATGCGATCATTCTTTCCGACAGCCGCACCGAGGCCGGCACCAAGGAGGCGTTCGGAGGTCCCTACCTCGCCGACTGCCTTATGGTCAAGAATGAGTTTCTCAAGGCAAATCCCAACACGTCGCAGGCCATCGCTAATGCGATTGTTCACGCCATGCAGTGGCTCAAGGCGGCGTCGATTGACGACATCATCACGTCGCTTCCGCCGGAATATTACAAGGCCGACGAAAAAACCTACCGCGAATCTCTCGCTAAGAACATTTCCGCGTTCCAGTGGGATGGAATCGTCTCCAATGAGGCAGCGAAAAATGTGTGGGATTCAATTTCGGTGCTTGAGCCGCAGTTCAAAGCTGCAAAAGTTGATGTCACCGTAACTCACGACAACAAGCTCATTGAAACCGCGTTGAAAAAATATCACTCACCTGTCAAGAATTGAGCCGACTGGAGGATGGAATGCGATCCGCGATTGTCCTATGCGCTGTTTTTGTCGCAGCATTCGTCTTTGCCAGCGAGGCAACGCGAGCGCAGACGACGCAGCCCGCCAAGTTGAGTAATCGCATTTTGCTGCGCCAGGATAGCGATGCATGCGCCAAGCAGGTTGATCGCCACAGGCTTGATCTTTTTGCCGACTGCATGAGTAAGCGGCAGGCCGAAAGGAAGGCCGCAGCAAAGCAGAAGGCCGCAGCTGACCGGGAGGCGAAAAGAGAAGCGAGGAAACAATATCTGGACGACGCCGTGAGGACACATAAGGAATTGAATGAGAAGCGTCTGGCAGAGCTCGCTCAGGAGCGCGTCAAACGGTCCGATTGCAAGAAGCAAGCGGCTGAACAGAAGCTCCACTTTGTGAAGCGATTGCGCTTTATCGAGAAATGCTTCGCCGCGAAATAAGAGAGTGGAGCAAACCCTACCGACGTCCCATAAACCAGCTGATAATCAGCAATACAATGCCAACGCCGCCGGACAACATGCCGTGTTTCACGCGTATGCGTGCGAGTCCGGTTTCATGTCCTGGAAAGAAACCCGGTAGCGAGTCGGCTGGTATCAGAAAGTACGCTGCCGCAACAACGATAAGAATAACGCCGAGAATCGTGACAATTGCTTTCATTCGAGCCCCCAATATCTAAGCTGCCTTTGTGGCGATATCCTTGTCTTTAGCTTCGGCACGTTGCGCCGACGGCCGCGCCGCTATGCGCGCGGCATAATCCAGAAATTCCTTCCGTTGGGGCACCAACTTGAACATCATGCCGTATCGCAGCCCAGAACCGATGACGATATCAGCCGCGGTGAATTGCTTACCCATCAGGAAGGGACCCTTGGCCACGGCCTTGCTGACAATGTCGAGTACCGTTTCGAAATCGCGCCAGCCGAGGGCGGCTGCGCGCGGAGCTTCCTTGCGGGGGAATGCGCGATCGGTCATCGCCGGCTCAATCACACTTGGCCCGAAGAACAGCCACTTTAAATATTCGCCGCGCTTCGGCGTGCCGACCGGGATATTCAGTTTCTTGTCGGGAAATTCGTCCGCCAGGTAGGCGCAGATCGCTGCAACCTCGGTGATCACGACGTCACCATGTTTGAGAGCCGGAACCTTGCCCATCGGATTGATAGCAAGATATTCGGGATTGAGATTATCGCCGGCACTGAGCCTGATAAGCTTGATGTCATAGGGCTGACCGACCTCTTCAAGCATCCACAGTACAATTGATGAACGCGAGGGCGAGGCGTGATAGAGCGTAAGTTGAGCCATGAAGCACCTTGCAAAGTTGACCACCTGAGCCGACGTGGCGATAGTACAGGATTGTGCAGAGACCATGACCTTGTCCACTAACGTTCGCGACAATAAGGAACGCCACCGGTTTGAGCTCGATGCCGACGGCCATATGGCGTTTTCGACCTACGAGCGCGCCGACGGTGTGCTCAGCATCCTGCATACGGAAGTACCGAAAGCCCTGGAGGGCCGAGGCATCGGATCCGCTCTGATCCGCGGGGTGCTCGACGCCGCCCGCGCCGACGGGCTGAAAGTGAGAACAAGATGCGAATTCGCCAAGGCATATGTTGACCGCCATCCTGAATACGCCGACCTGCGCGAATAACTTGCAGAGCACCGCTTGCTCGCGCATACGCGCCCTCGCCCGCTGATGCGTAACCGTATTGTCTGCGTTACCGATAAGATGCAGCGGCAATACCGTTACGTGCTGCGTGAACCTGCTGGACGCTGCTTCGACCCGGAATTCAAGCCGCAGCTGACACCTGTGGAAATGCTCCGCCTCGGCGTATTCGGCGGCAAATACATGACCGACTGCCGCCGCGAATATCCCAAAAGCTGGTTCGCAGGGGCCAAACTCTCCCCGAGCACCTACGATCGGAAGTGTAATTTCTTCGGTATCCGCGCGAGCCAATCGCTCTCGGAATGGCAACGTAAGGGTTGGATTCACCCTGACGATCCGCGCGGCTGGTTTCAATGGTATTGCCGGTACTACATGGGCCGTCGCATGCCCGAAGAAGACAGGCGCCAGATCAGCCGCTGGAAAGCGATGCGCCGCCATATCCGGCAAATCCAGAAAAATTGCCGGCCTGGCGACCTGCTCTGCCACCGCCGCCAACGGCAGGCGTTACTGCATTGGGCTTACGACAGTAGGAAGCTCTGATATTTTTGCGCGGTGCTACTCGGCCGCGACCGCACGCGCCGCCACGGCACGATTTTTCAGTCGCGCCAGTGCCGCATCCACCGCGGCGACCGCAAGGCCGGCCGCAAGCACTTTCCACCCTGGGCGAATGCCCACATCAAAATCAAAAATAGTCTTGAGCACGCGCAGCGGCGAAATATGGAAGGCAAGACCAATGCCGATTGCTTCACCGGCAAACGTGATCAAAGATACGATAATTGCGAGCACGAGCAGATTTGACGTCGACAAATTGCCCGCCCGCCACCACGCGGCCATAAGCCGATAGGTGATCAGCCAGCAAAACAGGCCCGCCGCAAGTGTCGGCACAGTCACATCGGCTTTCGTTTGCTGGAAATAATGGACAAGCGCCAGCAGTACGATGGCAAAGATTGCCTGATGCAGCCGGCGCCATCGCATCGGGCCGAGCCGACGAACCATTCTATCGGTCGAGGTTGCGGCCAATGTCGCCAGCCCCAGCCATGCGATCGCGCCGATAATCAAATAGACGCGATGCGTGATCTCGTGAAGAGCTTTGCCCGGACTGTAACCTTGGTCGGCGTAGAACAGCGCGAGGTGAGCGGCGATATAGCAGAATGTCCCGACCCCTAGCATGCGCCGGATATCAACAAGATTTCCATAGCGAAATATGCGCCGGAACGGCGTCACCGCGAGGGTCGTTCCGAGAAACACCAGCGCCCAGAAACCGGCACGATGGATCAATTCGTTGAGCGGACGCGCGCCATGGGCAATCCCGCCCCCTGCGCAAATCGCTTTGACGAGTGGCAATAGCAACAATGCAAGCGCGGCCAGGCGCAGAAACGACAGCCGCCCGCGACGATCGCGCCAGATTTGCCAAGAGCCGGCCGTTGAACCTTTCATTTCGTGCGCAACTCTTGGCGGTAAATACCTGCAACCGACGGGCACGAAGAAAAGGGCGCGTTCATGACATCCATTCGATGATTCTTTTCCGCACGGCTGCGCAGTACAATTTATCCTGCCTTTAGCACGATCGTGATAGCATTTCCGAGTCGCCTTGATTCGTCACAGTTGGTCACATGCTTGCGTGCAAACGTATTGCCGCAGCGGAACAAAATCACGCGGCCAATAATTACGCACTGCCGGGAGGGGCGGTCAGGACGCCATAGTGACGCTGCGCCGGGGGATTTTTATGGAGGCCACCGATGTCGCAAGCTTTGGTTCGCTCGCTGCTTGTTCTCGTGCCGGCACTTCTTGCCGCCAATATCGCTCTTGCGCACGATAGTTGGGTCAACCGCGGCGCCTTCAAGAACGGCGCCGGGGAATGGTGCTGCGGCGATTATGATTGCAAAAGCTACACGCGAACATCGTCAACAGCCACCGGTTGGATGATCGACGGTGAGCTTGTCCCGTTTGATGAGGCGATGCCCGTCGCTCCGCCCGACGGTCAGCTCACCATATGCCGTAGGCCCGACGGAACGCGACGTTGCGTATTTGGTCTCAAGCCAGGCCTATAAAAATACAGGCGACGCGCACCTGCTTAGGCGCGCGGCCGACCGATTTCGCGGCAAATTATTTCAATTCCTGCGGCTCGCTGCCGAGACACAGGACGACCGCGATAATGGTGGCGACCCCGACAAGAATGAGTGAGGCGCCAACGTTATCGCCCGCAAAAAAATACGTAATGCCTGCCAGATTAATCGCGCAAAATCCGAGCGAGAGCGCCCAGACTCCCAACCAATCGAATTTGGCAAACGTCTCGTCTTTACGCGCCCGCACGACTTCAGCACGGGCTTTTGGTGGCAGCATTATTGGCATGGCAATGCCTCCGAGATTGCTGTCACCCTCCCTTGGGATTTCCGTGCCTGCATTGATCTAACGCAAATTTTCTTTTCCGGTTCCTTGCATTGGCCCAACAAACTCTGGGGATTGTTGATTTAAATGCGTGGCAACGGCCGCCCCCCAGGCTCTTTTGACGGAACTTTCACCAACGCTTCTCCGTCGAGGACGATCTCGCTGCCAACCGAGCATTTGCAGGTTAGGCGCGCGCGGAATTTTTCCGGAATTAGCTCCGCGACCAGCACGGTTACTTCAACCGTGTCGCCGATCTTCACCGGCGCGCGAAAATTAAGCGTTTGCGATATGTAAACCGCGCCTGGCCCTGGCAATCGTGTGCCCAGAACCGCCGAAATCAGGCTAGCGGTGTATAGGCCATGTGCAATACGAGTACCGAAAGGAGTTTTTGCGGCAAAATGCTCTGACAGATGGATTGGATTACGGTCACCAGTCACTTCCGCGAAGCCGACGACATCCGAGGAGTTGATTGTTTTTTTTATCGTTTCTGTCATCCCGACCAACAGGTCCTCGAAAAATAGCATCTGTAACGGCAACATTTTCAGACCTTGCGAGTTATAGCCGCGGCGGCTGATTGCGGGCGGCATCGGGCCAAATAGTCTGCAAGCTACCGGTCACACCTACGATCCTTGCTTTAAAACTTTTGGTATCGATACGTGTCATGATCCTCATGCGTCTCGCCATCAGCATTTTCGCCTTGACGCTGCTCGGATTGGCCTTCTCACTCAATACTGCCCAAAGCGGACAGAATGGGCCCGGTGTCCAAGCTCCTACAATCAGCTATCGTTAGTCGGCCTGCGGCAAAGCCACCACACCAGTCCGATCAACAGGACATTCGCCAGCGCGAACGCGGTCAATACGCCGATGGTCGCATCTGAGCCGCGCGCCTCGATCAGCATCGCTCCGAGCGACGGCGCCACGGCCTGTACGATCAAGCTTGGGAAGGCGAGTTTGCCCATTAGCTGCGGAAATCGCGCCGGCCCAAACAGGGCGAGCGGAAGGGTGCCACGTCCGATCCATGAAACTCCATAGCCGGCGCCGTACACCAGAATAACGATAGGCAATGCGGGCACCGAGGCAAATAGCATCAAAAGGCCGACGGTCATGAGCAAACATGAGGCGACCATTGTCCAGATTGGATGATAGTGACTCCCAAACAGCCTTTCTACGACGCGAGCAGCCACCTGCGCCGGCCCAAACAAGGCACCAAGACCGACCGCCGCCGCAAAATCGAGTCCTCTCGCTTGCAGGAAAATCAGAAGGTGCACCACTACGATCGAGCCTACGCCCGCGGCGATCGACAACACCGCTGCGAGGAGAGAAAATATGAGTGCTTCGTTTTCGATGCTTGTTTCACCGCGTGCACGAATTTCCTGGTCGCTTTGCTTGGTATTCACTTTCGCCGGCGCGTGCCCGATTACAGCCATCTGCAACGGCAACACCAAAAGCAAATGTAGCGCTGCGTAAACAAGACACGCAGTGCGCCAGCCAATATGCTCAATCATGAAAGCGCTGAGCGGCCAGCAGACTGTGCTGGCAAAGCCGCCAAACAATGTAAGGTTGGTGATTGGCCCGCGCGCGTCGGTCCCGTACATCCGCCCAAGCGCCGCAAAAACCGCGTCATAAAGACCGGTGCCCATGCCGACGCCGATCACGACCCATGCGAGCAAATATACCGGCAGTGCGGGCGATAGGCCTACCCCGGCGAGGCCTGCGGCGTAACAAATCGAGCTCGCTGTCAGGACAGGGCGTCCTCCGCGCACGTCGATGATTTGTCCGACCTGCGGCGAAACCAGACCCGCCACCAGAAGTCCGATCGACGTGCCGGCGACGACAAAACCGAGTGACCAGCCGGTGTCGGCAACGATGGGCGCGGCGAATACCGCGGGAAAATAGAATGAAGTCCCCCACGCCAGAATTTGGGCGATACCCAGCGTGGTGATGACTACGCGGCGATCAACCTGCCGGGCCCCGGCTAAATCCAAAACACGTGACCTTCAGCTCGCAGGGTTCATGCCTTTGGACTTGAGTACCGCGGCAGCCGCTGGCCCCGAAAGCGTTTTGATCAAGGCTTGCGCGGCATTCCTGCTCCTGGTCGTTGTGCTCAACCCTGCCGCGTAGGTCGTGATGTTCTGTATTTCTTTTGGCAGTGGCCCGACCAGCGCCGCGCCTTTCACAGGCACGATCTCGCTGATCTGATGCAATCCGAGTTCGGCCTCGCCGCTCACGATCAAATCCGCGACATGGCCGCCTTTCTTGAGCTTTGCCTTTGCCCGGACCTGGTCGGCGATGCCAAGTCGTTCAAGCAACTTGTCGATATAGATGCCGCTCGAGCCGCCGCTTGCCGGGTCGATATAAGCAACGGATTTGGCCGTCAGCAGCGTTTTTTTGAAGGCCTCGACCGTGCTCACGTCGGGCTTTGGCGCGCCTTCTTTCACGACCACGCCGACGCCTACGGTGGCAAGATTGACCTTGCTACCTCCGATGATTTTTCCCCTGCTTGCGAGGTCGTCGACTACTGCAGGAGTAATCACGGCGACATCAAACGCCTCGCCGCCCTCGATGCGCTTCTTCAATGCGCCAGCCGTATCGTTGTCGACAACGACCTTGTGGCCGCTTTGTTTCTCGAAGTCGGGCACTAAAGCCAACACCACCTGTTTGAAGGCGCCAGCCGTGAGAACCTTGATTTCTGCGGCCATGGCCGTCACCGACATGCAGAAACTGAGGGAGCTCGCGAGCGCGAGTGCACGTCCGATATGCAAATTCATTGGTGTTTTCTCCCGCGTCAGAAAATCCAATCTACACGATTGGCATCAAATGAAGCGATTGCAGCGACTATGGTGCACAGCAATGAAACGGGCGGGCCAAAATCCAACGAAATGGCTAGAAAGATCAATTTTTCCTTTAAATGCCATTAGTTAAGCTATGCATTTTCCGCTTAGCTGCAGCGCAACATTATTGGTTTTCTTAGGTCCGAACATGCCTATGTTCCGGTTCAGCAATCGACCGGCAGCGGCCGGAAGTAGGAAAGAAGGATACCATGCTTACTGCAGTCATCCGATTCATCCAGGAGTGGAAGCGCTACAATCAAAGCCTGAACGAGCTGTCGCGCCTGGGCGACCGGGAGCTTGCCGACATCGGCATCAGCCGCTCGGATATTCCGCGCATCGCTTGGAACGCGGCGCATCGCGGCTGATTCGAACAATTCGTCTCAGAATTTGCAAAACGCCCGCGCATTGCCGCGGGCGTTTCGCTATTTCTGGAGTGTGCTTTTCGGCTAATCGAGTGATTTCCACCGATCAAGCGGCATGACTTCTAGCGCCTTCCCGTAGCCCACGGTCCAGGAGTCGACCGACCACTTGATGCCTGTCGCCTTTTCGACCAAGACCGCTGTGGCATGCGGAGGCCGCCCATCGATCATGAAATCCGCGCGCCTCCGGCTGATCCACATCGTGGTAGCGCAACAGTTTCAGCTGGTCGAGCACAAGTAGAAGACTGGTGGTATTGCGGCTGGAATCGATGCAATCGAATTGCCGCACGTCGAACATGTATCGGGCACCGGCGCGTGCCACATGGTTTTTTGTGCCAGCCACGGGGCCAACACGTTTGTCGAACCATGCCCCGGCTCCCGCAATGGCCTTGCGCTCTGCCGCCGCGGAGGAGCGGCCGGCCGCCAGAAAATGTGCAAGCGTCGCCCGGTCCGCCGTCGTCAAGTCGACTTCAGCACGATATTTACAGCCAAACCCATGGCAGACAAAAACCATATTCGGCGTCGGCGGGGTCACTGAAAAACCGCCATAGGTTGCGTCGGCAACGCCGGCTAATGTGGCGCCTGTCGCGCCAAGTGGGACTGCGGACACAGCAATCCAACTCGCCGCAACGCAAACTTTCACATTCAGATACATACGGAACCCATTACCACCATTGCAGCTTGCAAGCCCTGCGCCTAATGATCATCAGATGACAACGGCTCGAATTCAAGCAATCCATATCATTGGTGGAGGTCTTGCCGGATCTGAGGCGGCCTGGCAAATCGCGCAGACGGCCGTTCCGGTCATCCTGCATGAAATGCGCCCTCTCCGAACGACGCCCGTCCATAAAACCGACGGCTATGCAGAACTTGTCTGTTCGAATTCGTTTCGGTCAGACGATGCGGAACGAAACGC
The DNA here is from genome assembly GCA_963702605.1 of uncultured Pseudomonadota bacterium. GTDB lineage: Bacteria > Pseudomonadota > Alphaproteobacteria > Rhizobiales > Xanthobacteraceae > Pseudolabrys. The sequence continues at coordinate 11,475 of CAVPDI010000015.1, read as the reverse complement.
GGTCGGCTTGCTACACGAAGAAATGCGGCGATTGGGTTCGCTCATCATGCGTGCCGCCGACGCCAACCAGGTCCCGGCTGGTGGTGCACTGGCTGTAGATCGAGATGGTTTTTCATTGGCTATATCGGCAGAGCTCTCGGCTCATCCATTGATCGAACTTACACGCGGAGAAATCACATCACCCGATGACGATTGGAACAATGTCATCATCGCAACGGGGCCACTCACCTCGCCAGGGCTTACTTCCGCACTGGCCAATTTAACTGGTGAGCAGCAGCTAGCATTTTTTGACGCCATCGCGCCGATCGTGCATCGCGACAGCATCGACTTCTCACAGGCCTGGTTTCAATCCCGTTATGACAAAGCAGGGCCCGCTGGCTCCGGTGCTGATTACATCAATTGCCCCCTCACGCGCGACCAGTATCAAACTTTCGTCGCTGCCCTCCTGGCGGCCGACAAAATGGCTTTCCATGAGTGGGAGGCGCCCACACCGTATTTCGATGGCTGCCTGCCGATCGAAATAATGGCTGAGCGGGGACCTGAGACACTGCGGCATGGCCCGATGAAGCCTTTTGGACTGACCAATCCGCATGAACCCGGCACAAAACCTTATGCGGTCGTCCAACTCAGGCAGGACAACAAGCTGGGCACGCTGTTCAACATGGTCGGTTTTCAGACGAAGCTAAAACATGGAGAACAGGTCCGGGTTTTCCGAACCATTCCGGGCCTGCAGAATGCGGAATTTGCCCGGCTCGGCGGTCTCCATCGCAACACGTTTCTCAATTCGCCGAAACTGCTTGATGAAATGTTGCGCCTGAAAATACGGCCGCAATGGCGTTTTGCCGGACAGATCACCGGCTGCGAAGGTTACGTCGAATCGGCAGCGATCGGTTTGCTCGCTGGACGATTTGCAGCGGCTGACTGGCACGGCGAACCCGCGACCGTACCGCCGCCCACGACAGCGCACGGTGCACTCCTCGCGCATATTACGGGCGGTCATATCGAGACGATTGATTCCGGTCGATCTTCATTCCAGCCGATGAATGTGAATTTTGGGCTATTCCCGCAGCTCCTTGAGCAACCTGTCTATGACCGCAAGAGCAAGCTCGGCCGCACAGCGGCAAAGGCCCTGGCGCGGAAAACTGCGCTGACGCAACGTGCGCTTGCTGACCTTGATCATTGGATCGCAAGCAAACATGTCACTGTGGCAGCGGAATAATCACTCGCCGATCCGCCGCAGCGACTTTGCTGCCCGCCAGATATGCCACTGCCGGAGCCATCGCGCCATTTCCGGAGGCTGAAACGGGTCATAATCGGCCCGCTCCATGGCAGAAAGCCACGACCGGAGTGGCGCCAACGGCAAAAATGCTGGCCACGCGTCTTCTGAGATGCCATCGCTCACCTCTCCAATACGCGCAAGGCTTCCGCGGGCCCTCAACCTCATTTCCGCAAGCACCGCACGCAATTCCGGTGTGGCACGCATGGCAAAAATGTCTTCTGGATCGGCACCGTGAAGACGCACCGTCTCGATCGGCAGATAGAGTTGGCGTCGCGCTGCATGGCGCGGCAATTGCTCCAGGATATTGGCGAATACGAACGCCTGTCCGGCTTCGCCCGAGAGATCAGCCACGATCGGACGGGCCCGGCCGGAAAGAATTTGTCCGGCGAGTGTGAAGACGGCGCCTGCGGTCTCTGCTGAATATCTTTGAAGCTCACTCAGCGTCGCCATCGGCTCATTGTAAATATCGAACCTGTGCGCCTCGATCAGCGTGGCGGCAATTTCGCTTCGCAGATCGTAATGCGCCATGGTCTTGCCGAACGCGGCCGCAACCGGATTTGCGGCCGCTTCATCTGCTCGTTCTCCCGAGATCGCTTCTCGCCACCATTGCAAACGTATCTCACCCGGCATTGGCTCACGCGCGAACTCCCGCACGCGCGAAAGTTCGATATTGAATGCGTAAAGCGCAAACAGTGCGCCTCGCTTCTCCGCGGGCGCAAACAGCGCCCCCAGATAAGCATCGTGATCGGAATTTTGAACCAGACTGGCACAGTGGCTGAAATTCGCGTCCATCTGAACGGCCTGTCCCAGCGCCCGCTAGTCTATGGCAATTAATGCCGCACCGACGCGCCGATTTTCCGCGAGAAGAATGTTGTATGTTCGCACCGCGGCACCCGTAACCATGCTGTCAACTGACACTGAAGCCTCGCGAAACCGCCGCTGCAAATGTTCAGGGAGTTGCCAAGGATCGCGGCCCGTGCCGATCAGAAAAACATCGAGGATATCAACTCGGGCAAATATTGCCGCCAATGTGCTTTCGGCCAACTCCGCCGCTGTGCCAACCGGCCAAGCCCAAATTCCATCCGGAAAACACAGCAGCGAACCTCGATGCGACATGCCGGCGAAACGAAATCCGTGATCGCCATATGCTTCGATTTGCGCGGGTCGCGGCAGGTGCGGAGCGTCGGCGTACTCGCCCGACGCCATCTACTTGTCTCGGTCAGGCGCGCTGAGCGAGTCGCGGCCACTGCCGACGCCGAGATAAATCAGGATCGGAGAAGCGATAAAGACCGACGTATAGGTGCCAACCAGGACCACGCCGAACATCATCGTGGCCGTGAAACTGTGAATTGCCTGTCCGCCGAACAGCAGGAGGGCTAATAATGCAAGAGAAACCGTCACGTGCGTAATAACTGAGCGCGAAAGGGTCTGGTTGACCGAGGCGTTGAGCAGGTCCGGCATCGGCAATTTCCGGTACCGCCGAAGCATTTCACGAATTCTATCGTAAATCACCACGGTGTCATTGAGCGAGTAGCCAAGAATGGTAAGCAACGCTGCAATGCTGGTGAGATCGAAGTCGATCTGCGTGACCGACATGAAACCGATGGTGAGCACAATGTCATGGACGTTCGCAATCATGGCTCCGAGCGCAAACTGCCACTCGAACCGGAACCACAGGTAAATCAGGATCGATAAAATTGCGAGCATGAGCCCGACAACGCCGTAGGAAAGCAGTTCACCCGAAACCCGGGGGCCAACCACCTCGACGCGGCGATATTCGACCTCATCGCCGAGCGCGCCGCGCACCTTGCTGACCGCCTGTTGCTGAGCCACTTCGCCGCCCGGCTGTTCCGCGACCCGGATCAGGACGTCGTTGGGAGCGCCAAACTGCTGCAGTTGCACTTCACCAAGACCGAGCGATCCCAGCGAGGCGCGCATCTTCGCAAGATCGGCGGCACCGGTCTTTGACTGAACCTCGATCAGAGTGCCACCCTTGAAGTCGATGCCGAAATTCAATCCATGGAAAAAGTACAGCGAAATCGCAACAATCGACAGCAGCGCGGACACAGGAAAACTGATGCGCCGAAAGCGCATGAAATCGAATTTCGTGTCGTCAGGAACGATACGAAGATGACGCATGAATTATTTTCCTACACGCCTGATCACGACCGAAACACGCCTCACACTTCTGGGAATCACGGCCCTTGCCTGCTAAATCGGCACACGTTGCGGCCTCCGCCAGCGCACCCAATAAGCGACGATCAGCCGCGTCAGAGTAAACGCCGTGAACACCGTAGTGATGATGCCGATCCCGAGCGTCACGGCGAAACCCCGCACCGGGCCGGTGCCAATGTAAAAAAGCACGGCCGCGGCGATGAATGTTGTGATGTTGGAATTGAGAATAGTGGCAAGAGCGCGCGAAAAACCTGCGTCGATCGCGTTGATAGGTGTCCTGCCGCCGCGCACTTCCTCGCGAATGCGCTCATAGATCAACACGTTGGAGTTGACCGCGATGCCAACCGTGAGCACGATACCGGCTATCCCTGGAAGCGTGAGAGTCGCGTTGAGTAGTGACAGGACGCCGAAAATCATGGCGACATTGATCGCGACCGCCACGTTAGCGAAAAGCCCGAAGAGTCCGTAAGTGGCCAGCATGAAAATGATGACCATAGCTGCGCCGACGTAGGAAGAGATTTTGCCCTTAGCGATCGAATCCTGCCCAAGACCCGGACCAACGGTACGTTCCTCAATAATGGTGAGAGGCGCCGGCAACGCGCCGGCTCGCAGCAAAATAGCGAGATCGTTCGCGCTTTCGACGGTAAAGTTACCGGAAATCTGACCTGCGCCGCCGAGGATCGGCTCGCGAATAACCGGTGCAGATATCACCTGATTGTCCAGAATAATCGCGAACGGCCGGCCTACGTTTTCCTGCGTTACCTGCGCGAATTTACGCGCACCGGAAGTATTGAATCGGAACGAGACGATCGGCTCGCTTGTTCGCTGATCGAAGCCGGGTTGGGCGTCGGTAAGGTCACCACCCGAAACCAGGATTCTCTTCTCGACGAGATACGGAGTCTTCGGCTCGCTGGCGCTGTAAAGTATCTCGTCATCCGGCGGAATGCGGCCCTGTGCCGCCTGCTCGGCCGGCATCGAAACATCGACCATCCGGAAATCGAGTTTGGCGGTCTTTCCAAGCAGTTCCTTAAGCCGGGTTGGATCCTGAAGGCCGGGCACCTGCACAAGGATGCGGTCCGTGCCCTGACGCTGGATGAGTGGCTCGACTGTTCCTAGTTCGTTAACGCGACGCTCGATGATCTGGATTGATTGGTCGACAGACTGCCGTATCCTTTCTACAAGCGCCGGCTCAGTGACTGTTAGGCGTACCAGATTGCCGGCCTCGGTTGTCACGTCCAGGCTGCGCTGACCGGTCGCACTTAGGACGCCACCGAGGGGCTGTGACAGCTCGCGCAGTTTCTCAAGTGCCTGGTCGAAGTTGCTGCCTTCCCGAATTCGGACTTCAACGCTATTGCCGCGCACAACCAGGCCGGTATAGCCGACGCGTGCGTCGCGAAGCACGCGTCGGACGTCATCGCGTACCGTCTCGAGTTTTTCCTTACGTACTGCGCTGCTGTCCACTTCGAGGAGGATATGGGAGCCGCCCTGAAGATCGAGGCCCAATACGACATGTCGCTGGGCCCATTTCGGCCAGCTCTGGACCATCTTTTCCGGTAGAAAATTGGGAACGGCAAACAGGCAGACGACGAATGCCGTGAGCACAATCGCCGTCGCCTTCCACCGCGTGAAATAAAGCATGACGTCCCGACTTGCGGCTTAAAGGTCAAGACCACCGGCAATTAGCTGGCGGTTGCCTCTTCCTTGACAGGTTCACCTTTTGCGCGAACATCAGTGATCATCTGCCGCATCTGGCGGATGCGCACATCGTCCGCAATCTCGATCTCGATCTGATCGTCGTCGATCACCTTGGTGACCTTCCCAACAAGGCCGCCATTCGTGATGACCGTGTCGCCCCGCCTTACGTTCTTGACCAATTCCTGATGCTGCTTCACCCGCTTTTGCTGAGGACGCAGGATCAAAAAATACATGATGACGAAAATCAGCACAAACGGCAAAAGCGACACCAACATGCCGCCGTCGCCCCCGGCCCCACCGAAAAGCGATCCTTGCGCGAATGCGGGCGTTATAAACATCGAAACTTGTTCCTTGATGGATGTCCCGGCGCCAGAGCGGCGCTTCCAATTTCGCGCGGACTATAGCGGCCGCACGCCCAATTGCAACGCTGCCGAACCCGCTAAAACCAGCCATTTGCAGCCCTTTTACCCCTAGGCCGCTTGCGAGGCCGACGCCACCCCGCTAAGAGCAGCCCGACTTCCGGGAAAAGCCTCATGCCCAAATCGAAATCCAAATCATCGCGCCGTCCCGCAACCAAGCGACGAACCAGCGCGGCTTCGGTAAGTCCAAATGACGTGCTTGAACGTATCGCCAGCGCGCTCGAGCGGTTGGCACCCCAGCACGCAACGCTGACCGATCTCAGCGCAGCCGACGCTTTCATTTGGCACCCCGACGGCCGGCTGTTGCCGGTAGTCCACGTCAATCGCGTCGAGATGTCGCTGCTGAAAGGCATTGACCGTGTCCGCGACGTCCTGGTCGAGAATACAGAACGCTTTGCAAAGGGCCTCCCCGCCAATAATGCGCTGTTGTGGGGGGCCCGCGGCATGGGCAAATCGTCGCTCGTCAAAGCAACGCACGCTGGCGTCAACGCGATGCTGGGGCGCGACCGTAGAACAGGCGCCCTGAAGCTCATCGAGATTCACCGCGAAGACATCGATAGCCTTCCGGCGCTGATGGCTCTCACCCGCGCTTCTCGGCATCGGTTCATCGTATTTTGTGATGACCTGTCCTTCGATGCGGAGGACACAACTTACAAGTCGCTGAAAGCCGTATTGGAAGGCGGCATAGAAGGCCGCCCCGACAACGTCATCTTCTACGCAACGTCAAACCGACGCCATCTGATGTCGCGTGACATGATGGAGAACGAACGTTCGACGGCGATTAACCCGGGCGAAACGGTCGAAGAAAAGGTCTCTTTATCCGACCGGTTCGGGCTTTGGCTCGGCTTCCACCGCTGCAGTCAGGACGAATATCTGGCGATGGTCGACGGCTACGTTGCGCATTTCAAGGTTCCGGTCCGTGGGGACGACCTGCATCGCGAGGCGTTGGAATGGTCAACCACCCGCGGGTCGCGATCAGGTCGCGTGGCATGGCAATTTGTGCAGGATCTGGCAGGTCGCCTCGGCGTTGCGCTCAAAAATTGAGGCTCGAACCGCTCATCCCCGCCTTTACCAGCGCAGCGCGCGGGCGAAGGCGGGGATCCAGAACGCTCTTGTGCTGGGTCCCCACGTCAGCGGGAACGAACGGCCACACTAGGCACCGCCGAGGTATTGCGTCGGATCGACCGGGGTCGAACCTTTCCGAATTTCGAAATGCAATTGCGGCGAAGTCACATTTCCGGTCTGGCCCGCATGTGCGATGACCTGACCGCGCTTGATCGTGTCACCGCGCTTGACAAGAATTTCGCTCGCGTTGGCATAGGCCGAAACAAATCCGTTCGCGTGACGTATCAGGACAAGGTTGCCGTAGCCCTTGAGTTCATTGCCGGCATAGGCAACGACACCATCGTCAGCAGCCTTGATCGGCGTGCCTTCCGGCACAGCCAGATTAATGCCGTCATTTTGCGTGCCGTTCGGCTTGCTGCCAAAGCCCGCAATGACCCGGCCGCGGACCGGCCATCGAAATGAGGGTATCCCACCATTCGGTTCGGCGGCCTTGACCACTGTTGCGGTGGTGTGAGGTTCTTCCTTGGCAATTCGTGCGTTTTGGACCGGAACACTTGCGACTTTGGTTGATTTCTCCACCGGGACCGTGCGCGGCAGCGCAGCCTTCGGCGCAGCTTCCGGACGCGCGGCCGCAACCACGTGTCCGCTGGCCGGAATTGTGATGCGCTCACCCACAGTCAGCTTCTTAGAGGCATGGATGTGGTTTGCTTGAGCCAGGGCGGTCAGCGTTACGCCGTGGTGGCGCGATATGCTCATCAGCGTTTCGCCGGACGTCACGACGTGAACACTTCCGCCCGCAGACGCCTGGGGAGGTACATAGGCAGGACCAGTCTTCCCGGCAGCCGAGACATAGCGCGGGATGACCAGCCGCTGACCCGGCCTGATCTGACCCAATTCACGGATGCCGTTGGTCTGCATGATTGCAGAGGCAGGTACGCCATGTTGGCGGGCAATGCTGTCGACAGTTTCACCGTAGCGCACCGTCACCGGTGATCCGCCATTCCAGGTCCAGTGACCGGATTGCGCCGGCGCATTCGCTACTGAGCCCGTGACGTCGGAATATCGATCATTCGAACGATAGGTGCCGAGACTTTGCCCGCCGTATGCCGGCGCGGGTGACGCCGCCACGGTCGCCGGTTGGCTGGGAGCCGGCAGCGGTTGAGCTTCGACGCGCGCGGATGGAGCGTATGCTGGGGCCGCTGCGGCCATATTCTGCGGCGGGCGATCTGTCGTGTAGGAAGTCAAAGCGCGCGGAGTCCGAACAACCGGCGGCGGCAACACCAACCAGCGCGAAAACTACGACGCGCGGCCAAACTCGCGGGCGAGACTCCACCTTTGGACGCGGCATGTGGTTACTCACTCGTACGCATGGAACGTAGAAGTTGAAATAAACCAGCCGCGAGTAAATAAGGCTTTAAGAATTAACGGCTCACTACCGACGAATTTCGGTCCGATAAAAATACAACACACTTCGGCGGAATCTGAATGCCCTCGGTCACAATTCCTGCGCTTGCCCTGACAGCATTGGCACGAAACGCACCGGTATCAACGTTTCACGCACGGTTCCCGTTTGCGACTTGGTAAGCTTGACAATGTGTTGAGACCCGTCGTGGGCGCCAAGCGGTAGCACCATGACGCCGCCTTCGACAAGCTGATCAAGCAAGGCTTCCGGCACCGTCTCCGCCGCGGCGGTGATGATAATGCGATCATAGGGTGCCCTCCCCGGCGCACCTGAAAAGCCATCACCGACCACGACCTCGACATTGTCGTAGCCAAGCACTTTTAGGCGCTCACGAGCCTGGTCAGCGAGCGTGCGATAACGCTCGACGCTCACGATCTCGCGTGCAAGCCGGGACAAGATCGCGGCCTGATAACCCGAGCCGGTGCCTATCTCCAAAACGCGATGGGTCGCGTGCACACCAAGTTTCTCCGTCATGTAGGCCACGACGTAGGGCTGACTGATCGTCTGCCCGCAGGCGATCGGCAGCGCCTGGTCGGCGTAGGCGCTGTCCGCAAAGTCTGTCTCGACAAACTGCTCGCGCGGCACATCGTCCATCGCCCGCAATACCGCCTGGTCGGCGATGCCCCGGCGGCGGAGTGTGAGGAGGAATTCCATGTGACCGACGTCCTGCCGGCCTTGCGACGATTTGGACACGTTTAACGCCCTTTCTCCGCCCTATTAGCATGTCTGGCTGATAGTGAGCTAAGCTTCCAGTTGGGCCCCGGCTGCGGCCGGTGGAACCGGTGGCCCGCGTTCGAGTTGATGGGCGGGAGACAGCAATGACATCTAACTCGTCGACGCCGCGACTGCTCGTGGTCGAGGATGAATATTTGATTCGTATGTTGCTCGAGGACATGCTCAACGACCTTGGCTATGGGGTCGCCGCGGCCGTCGGTACATTGCCGGAAGCGCGCCAGTTCGCCACCAGCGGTGATTTCAATGCAGCAATTCTCGACGTCAATCTCGATGGTCAGGAAATCTATCCGGTTGCCGATATCCTTGCCGCGCGCGGCCTGCCGTTTGTCTTTGTCACCGGCTATGGCGAGCGCAGCCTGCCCGAACCTTATCGGGGTCGCCCTGCCTTGCAGAAGCCATTTCAAGCCGAACAACTCAAGACGACACTCGCGGAAATTCTCGCCTAGCTGAACATCTCCGCCAGTTTGGTCATGAACGGCTCGTCGGTCAGATCGAGGCGCAATGGCGTCACTGCAATGCGGTTTTCGGTCAGAGCCGCGAGATCACTTCCGGGAGCAGCGCCTGTGTTGCCGCCGCGCTCAAACGCGATCCAGTAATAGGGGTTGCCGCGCCCGTCGTGCCGCGCGTCGATGCGCAAGAGTTCCTGATCGCGCTTACCTTGCACGGAGACCGACACGCCCGCGACCTGATCCGGCAGACAGTCCGGAAAATTAATGTTGACGAGCACGTCGCGCGGCATTCCCGCCTTGAGCACGCGCTCGATCAGGTCTGGTGCGAACTTGATTGCAGTGTCCCAATAAGGGTGATGCTTGGTGGTGAATGCATAGGCCTGCGACAGCGCAAAGGACGGAATGCCTAGCACGGCGCCTTCCATTGCGCCGGCGACCGTTCCCGAATAGGTCACGTCTTCCGCGCAGTTACGCCCACGGTTCACCCCCGACAGGATGAGATCTGGCTTTTCCTTCATGAGATGGCGCACGCCCATGATCACACAGTCGGTCGGCGTGCCTTTGACGGCGAAATGCCGCTCGCCGACCTCGCGCATGCGCAGCGGATCATTCAGCGACAACGAGTGCGAAACCCCGGACTGGTCGCTTTCCGGCGCGACAATCCAGATTTCATCAGAGAGTACGCGCGCAATTTTTTCGCAAGCGATGAGCCCCGGCGAATGAATGCCGTCGTCATTCGTGATGAGAATACGCATTACTTTTTCTCGATCTTCGTCATGCCGCCCATATAGGGCTTGAGCGCCTGCGGCACGAGGATCGAGCCGTCTTCCTGCTGGTAGGTCTCCATCACGGCGATCAACGCGCGGCCGACCGCGACGCCAGAGCCGTTGAGCGTGTGCACGAAGGCTGGCTTGCCATCTTTACCGCGATAACGCGCATTCATGCGGCGCGCCTGGAACTCACCGCATACCGAACAAGACGAAATTTCGCGGTAGGCTTTCTGGCCCGGCAGCCAGACTTCGATGTCATAGGTCTTCTGCGCGGCGAAACCCATATCGCCGGTGCATAACGTGATGACGCGGTAATGCAGATCCAGCTTCTTCAGCACCTCCTCGGCGCAGGCGAGCATGCGCTCGTGCTCTTCCCGGGATTTTTCCGGCGCGGTGATCGAGACCAGTTCGACCTTGGTGAACTGGTGCTGGCGGATCATGCCGCGCGTGTCCTTGCCGGCCGCGCCCGCCTCGGCGCGAAAACACGGCGTGCAGGCGGTGAACCGCATCGGCAGCTGGCTTTCCTCGACGATTGATTCTCGCACGAGATTGGTCAGCGGAACTTCGGCGGTAGGGATGAGCCAAAAGTCATTTGTCGTTCGGAATTGGTCTTCAGCAAACTTCGGCAGTTGCGCCGTCCCGAACATAACATCATCGCGTACCAAGACCGGCGGATTGATCTCCGTATATCCATGCTCCTCGGCCGTATGCACGTCCAGCATGAACTGACCGAGCGCTCGTTCGAGACGCGCCAAACCCTTTTGAAGCACAACGAAACGAGCCCCGGACAGTTTCGCGGCCAACTCGAAATCCATCATCCCAAGCGCTTCGCCCAGCTCGAAATGCTGTTTGGGATTGAACGAATAATCGCGCTTTTTGCCGAAGACGTGATGCTCGACATTGCCACTTGCGTCGGCGCCATCCGGAACATCATCGAGCGGCATGTTCGGAATCTACGCCAGTTCCTTGTCGAGTTCGGCGCCAAGAATCCTTTGCTCGTCCTCCAGCGCCGGCAGCAACGTCTTGAGTTCGGCAACTTCGGCCATCAGCGTGGCGGCCCTGCCCTCGTTTTTAGCCTTCTTGGCGGCGCCGATTTCCTTGGATGCAGAATTGCGACGTGCCTGCCCCTGTTCAAATTTAGTGATTGCCAACCGCCGTCTCTCGTCGAGCGCCAGCATCATTTTCGATAGCGGCTCCAAACCGCGCCTCTTCAACCCGCGGTCGAATGCGTCAGGATGCTCGCGAATCCATTTGATGTCATACATGGCGGGCGTGTCTTAGTGGGAATTGCAAGGAAGTTAAAGCAAAGGTATCTCCCCGCCCATGCCCGCGAAAACGGACGTCTAGTTCTTACGATGCCGCCGCAAGCGCTAGGTCCCCGCTTCCGCGGGGACGAACGGAACGGGGTTATTCAGCTGGCTTCGCG
>CAVPDI010000014.1:0-30217 GCA_963702605.1 uncultured Pseudomonadota bacterium | reverse complement strand
GGTCCTTTGGCCGCGGCATTTTCAATGCCCAAAACGCGCTTCAAAGAAGGGGCCCCGGCGGGCCCCGCGCGGAACCTCTCCCCGCGAAGTGGGGGCCAACTTTCCAAAACGTTGGCCCTGCATTATGATAGTTTATGGACCATGTTATAGCTTTGACGCCATCCATACCGGTCGAATTCGTTGTCTCTGCTTTGGTCACGTTGGTGGTCGTGTGCCATTGAATGGCCTCGTCCTCCTGATCTTGCGCTTACCCATGGTTTACCCGAAGAGCGCGCCGCAGCGTTGCATTGTGTGTGGCGGTGATTGCGATAGGGTTCTCTGCAGGCAGCGCACTGATCGGTGACTGGCTGCTCCATCCGCTGTCGATCGGTCTCCCGGCATTCCGCAGTGCATCGCCGGCGGTGGGCTCGTCTTCTGTTCCTCAATCGCCTCGGAAATGGTCTTCGGCGTCCGCATCGAACGTCAAATCACGCCAGGCTGAAGAAGTGCTCGAAGAGCACGTACGCAATATCGCCGCCTTTCCTCTCGCTATCCCTTTGATGGCGGGGCCCGGCGCGATTACCGCCACCGTCCTGCTCGCCGGTCGAATAACGGCCATCCGGGCGCCTCTTTTACTCATCGTGATTGCCGTCGTGCTCCTGCTTTGCGTTGCCGTTTTCGCATTTTCCGAGCGTATCCGAAAATTGCTTGGCTTCACCGGCAATATCGTCCTCTCACGGCTGCTCGGCGTGCTGCTCGCGGCCCTCGCCGTGCAATACGTCATCGACGGCGCACGAGCCGCATTGGCTGGCTGAGATTATGTGAGGAACCGTTGCTCGCGCGACGCCTGCGCGGGAACGATCCGTTGCGCCATTCGTTGACGCCGGACCTTCATTTCCGGTGGAGACGGCGGTCGTGAAAATTTTGCGGTTTCTCGCGATGATGCTCACGGCACTGGCCCTCGTTCCTGTCGGTGCCCACCTGTTTGCCTTGCCCAATAAAATTCATCTTGCCGCGACCGATTATTTCGTCACGCAAAACATCTATCGTGGCTGGGTGCTGCTCGGTGTCGTCCTAATCGCTGCAATACTCGCAAATATCACACTGACAGTTCTCATGCGTGGACAAGGCGCGCGATTTTTCTACACGCTGATCAATCTTGTGTGCCTGTTGCGACACTCGCTATCTTTCGCCTTTACGTTTCCCGCCAATCAGGCCACCGATAATCGGACGAAGGTCCCGCCCGGAGACAGTCACGCTCGGCAATGGGAGATTTCTGACTGAGTCAATGTGCGGGCATCACATTTGCGGGGCTCTGCTCACTGACCATCTCGCTGCTGGTGCAGAGCGAATAGGGCACGAACCCTGCTGTAGTCATGGCCGGTCTTGCTCTCTGGGCCGGCCGAAGGCCGGACCCGAGTGCCGGGCATGATTCACTTTGTCGTATTCGGTCAGACCGGATTTCGTCGTCCATATCGTCGCGCTTGGCGCCACCTGCACCGGCCATCGCGGGCTTGCGTTCGCGCGAAGCGGTCGGCCCCGCAGAACCGAAGTTGCCGTCTGGTAGCCCGCCACCAGCGCGATCGAGCATCGTCAGCGGCCGATTGAAGCCCTGCAGCACGATTTCGGTCGAATATCTGTCCTGGCCGTCTTGTCCTGCCATTTGCGCGTCTGCAGCTGGCCCTCGAGATAAACCTTCGAGCCCTTCTTCAGATATTGCTCGGCGATCTTCGCGAGCCTCTCGTTGAAGATCACCACGCGGTGCCACTCGGTCTTTTCCTTGCGCTCGCCGGACGCCTTGTCGCGCCAGGTTTCGGACGTCGCGACCCGCAGGTTGACGACCGGGCGCCCGTCCTGGGTCGACGGACTTCGGGATCGCGCCCGAGATTGCCGACCAGAATGACCTTGTTGACGCTGCCGGCCATGATGCTCTCCGCGTGGCGATTGCGTGCGCATGGCTTCGATTGAAGCCACCACCGCTCGCCGTTCGAGGCTCGCGCGCAGCGCGAGCCCTATTGAAAACCGACAAAACGCCTATGCGCAATAGGTTATAAAGCGCGCCGAAGCACGTTTGCCCCTTTCCACAGCGTTTAGCGCCGGCGGGTCCTTTTCCCTTTGTTCGCTTTTTGTTCTACCACCTATCGGTCGAGAATGCAAACCCAGTGCAAACCTCTCTGACACAGCTCCTTGGAACAAGATTGTCTGTACGTGATTGCCGGGCCGCGCGACCCTACCACTTTTATCCATTTGCGACACCGCAGGCCACCTACTATTCGCGCATTTCGGTCATGAAGATCTTTTGCGCGATCTGCCAGCGACCGTCGATCTTCAGGAGCGACAGCTGATCGGTGAAGAAACGCGGCGGGATTGCGCATTTGAGTTTCACGTAGGCCATTGTCGGACCGACGACGTCAATCGTCAGCACCTGATCGTGGCGGGGCAGGCCCCGCTTCTTTGGCGATTGTCTTGTCCGACCTTGTCCAGCCACTCGTCACGAGGCGTGATGACCAACTCGCCGTCGTCAGTAACACTTGTCAACGCGCTTGTCGGATGAAAGGCACTCGGGATCTTGTCGGCGTCACTCTCGTAAGTCCTTCGAGGTAGGACTGGATCATCCTTCGATGATTTTGATATCGTCAGTGCCGGTCATGGGGTCACATCCTTCGATATTGCGGAAGCAGGCGCGTCGCCATGATGGATATTGTGGCCCCGTCCGCGAATGCAAACCAATTTAATCGAGCTGTGGACGCAGAAAACTGAGTTATGAGAATGTTCTGAGCAGAACGCTTGCGAGCTGGCCTGAGAGCAACCCCAGGCCGCGTGTCGCGCAAGCGCCTGTGCAAAAACACCTTCTCGGCCAAGGCGCCCCTGTTTTTGCTCTGGCGGAATGGCGTTGTTCTTCCTATGTTCCGGAGAACCGTCCCCAGCGGCCCGTCTTTTGCGGTTCCGCGGGGATAACTTTGCCTGACACGACCAGGCCCGGATCACATGGCTGAACGCTTCACCAAAGCCCCCCGCGACGCCCGCCAGATAGCGATCCGCGGTGCGCGCGAGCACAACCTCAAGAATATCGATGTCGACATCCCGCGCGACCGGCTGGTCGTGATCACCGGCCTTTCCGGGTCGGGAAAGTCGCTCGCTCGCCTTCGATACCATCTATGCCGAGGGCCAGCGCCGCTACGTCGAATCGCTTTCGGCCTACGCGCGGCAATTCCTCGAGCATGATGCAGAAGCCCGACGTCGATCAGATCGACGGCCTGTCCCCCGCCATCTCGATCGAGCAGAAGACGACCTCACGCAACCCGCGCTCGACAGTCGGCACCGTTACCGAGATCTACGACTACATGCGTTTGCTCTGGGCGCGCATCGGCGTGCCCTACTCGCCGGCAACTGGCTTGCCGATCGAAAGCCAGACCGTCTCGCAGATGGTCGATCGCGTGTTGGCGCTGCCCGAAGGCACGCGGTTCTACGTACTCGCGCCGGTCGTGCGCGGTCGCAAAGGCGAATACAAGAAGGAGCTGGCCGAGTTCCTGCGCAAGGGCTACCAGCGCGTGAAGATTGACGGCGCCTTCCACGAGATCGGCGACGTAAAACCGCTGGACAAGAAATTCACCCACGACATCGATGTGGTCGTTGATCGTCTGGTCGTACGCGGCGATATCGGCACGCGGCTAGCGGACTCGCTTGAGCAATGCCTGAAGCTTGCTGACGGCCTTGCTGTGGTCGAGCTTGCCGACACCAAGGCGAGTGGGGCCATCGCCAATCGCGGGCGCAACGCCAACGCCGAATGGCTGACTTCTCGAAAAATTTGCCTGTCCCGTGTCCGGGTTCACCATTTCCGAGATCGAACCGCGGCTGTTTTCTTTCAACAATCCATTTGGCGCCTGCCCAGAATGCGGCGGACTTGGGGTCGAACAACACATCGACGCCGATCTTGTGATCCCCGACCGCGACGCGACGTTGCGCAAGGGAGCCATTGCGCCCTGGGCAAAATCAAGCTCGCCTTATTACACTCAGACGCTCGATGCGCTCGCCAAGCACCTCCGCTTCACGCTTGATACCAAATGGAAGGACCTGCCGAAGAAAACACAGGAAGTGATCCTCTACGGCTCAGGAGACGACGACATCAAGTTCGTTTATGACGATGGCCTGCGCGGCTACACGACGAAAAAGCCGTTCGAGGGTGTCATCACCAATCTCGAGCGCCGATTTAAGGAAACAGAGTTGGAGTGGGCGCGCGAGGATCTGCAAAAATATTTCACTGACGTGCCATGCAAGGCGTGCAAGGGAGCGCGGCTCAAGCCGGAGGCACTCTGCGTCAAAATCGGCGAACATAACATCTCGCAGGTGGCGGAGCTGTCGGTCCGACGTGCTGGCGAATGGTTCGCCGAAATTCCGAAGCAGCTCAGCGCACAGCAGAACGAGATCGGCACCCGTGTGCTCAAGGAAATCCGCGAACGCCTGAAATTCCTGGTGGACGTTGGCCTCGACTACCTCACGCTGGCGCGCGCGTCCGGCACGCTCTCCGGGGGCGAGAGCCAACGCATTCGTCTCGCCTCGCAAATCGGTTCGGGCCTCACGGGCGTGCTCTATGTTCTCGACGAGCCGTCAATCGGCCTGCATCAGCGTGACAATGCCCGCCTGCTTGAAACCCTCAAGAGGCTTCGCGATCTCGGCAACACGGTGATCGTGGTCGAGCACGACGAAGATGCCATCCGTACAGCCGACCATGTGCTCGATATAGGCCCCGGTGCCGGCATCCATGGCGGTCATATCGTTGCGGAAGGCCAGGTCGACGACCTTATCGACGCGCCGAATTCGTGGACAGGGAAGTATCTTTCCGGCGAACTGAGTGTGCCTATTCCCGAGCGGCGTCCGCGCTCGCGTCGCGTGCTGAAAGTCATCAACGCCCACGGGAATAACCTCAAGAATATAACCGCCGAGATCCCGCTCGGCCTGTTCACCTGTGTGACCGGCGTGTCTGGCGGCGGCAAATCCACGCTGCTGATCGATACGCTCTACAATTCCGTTGCACGCAAGCTCAACGGCGCCTCGCTCGCGCCCGCCCCCCACGACCGAATTGAGGGGCTGGAACACATCGACAAGATCATCGATATCGACCAGTCGCCCATCGGCCGCACTCCACGCTCGAACCCCGCGACCTATACCGGCGCCTTCACGCCGATCCGCGAGTGGTTTGCCGGCCTGCCCGAGAGCAAGGCACGCGGTTACGAGCCGGGCCGGTTCAGTTTCAACGTCAAGGGCGGCCGCTGCGAGGCCTGCCAGGGCGATGGCGTCATCAAGATCGAGATGCATTTTTTGCCTGACGTCTACGTCACCTGTGACGTCTGTAAGGGCAAACGCTACAACCGCGAGACTCTTGAAATTCTGTTCAAGGGCAGCTCGATCGCCGATGTGCTCGACATGACCGTCGAAGAGGCGCTCGAATTCTTCAAGGCGGTGCCGCGCGTGCGCGAGGTGCTTGCGCTGCTGCATCGCGTCGGCCTCGACTACATCCATGTCGGCCAGCAGGCCACCACGCTCTCTGGCGGCGAGGCACAGCGCGTGAAGCTTGCCAAGGAACTGTCAAAACGGGCGACCGGCCGCACGCTTTACATTCTGGATGAGCCGACCACCGGCCTGCATTTCCACGACGTTGCGAAACTGCTTGAAGTCCTTCACGAATTGGTTGAGGGCGGCAACACGGTTGTCGTTATCGAGCACAACCTCGAAGTCATCAAGACCGCCGACTGGGTGATTGATTTAGGTCCCGAAGGCGGCGACGGCGGCGGTGAAATCGTTGCAAGCGGCACTCCGGAGGACATTGTGAAGGCGAAACGAAGCTATACCGGGCAATTTCTGGCGCCGGTGCTGGGACGGGCTGCGCCGAGGCGGAAGAAGCGCGTCGAGGCAGCGGAATAGCGCAAATATACCAAAGCAGCCCAGCCAAGACCGCCGCGAGGCGGTCTTTTTCTTTTCCGATCGCCGCTGTGCATAACGCAACGAAATCGCGCATCCTGTGACATGCGTCACATTAGCCGTGCCGGCTCAGTCCTAGACAGATTGGCGGCGCACGAATTTTTCGGATCGCCATCACAGGTCATCCGAAAAAAAGGGCCGCTCGTTTTTGCAAACGGCGGCCCTAAAGAAGGCCACCGGCGGGGTGACGCCGGTGGCCGGGCTCCACCAAAATAGTTTCGACGCGTTTTATTTGTGACAAAATTGCAGCTATCCCCAATTTCGATAGCTTTGCCACAATTGGTTTCTGCCCGTGTGCCCGTCGCGCAACGAATTGAAGAACCAAATACCATTGGAAAATCTAATTCACGAAAGTGGAAGTGCGTCGTTACCTTCGACATCACGAGGGCCGAACGCGGCGAAATCGCATGCTAGGTTATTTTGGTCCCAACAAAACGCCCGCGACATGGCGGACGCTTCGTCATTGCAGGTGGGCCTGAGTATTTCGTTTTATGCTTTCAGTGCAGCCAGAACGCGCTCTGGCGTGAACGGCATGTGATAGAGACGCTTTCCGGTCAGCTTGTGAAATGCACCGGCAATTGCCGGCGCGATGCACGGCGTGCTGATTTCGCCAAGCCCGGTGGGATGAGCATCGCTCTCGATGAACGCCACATGCATTTCTTGCGGCATGTCGGACATCCGCATTACGGTATAGTCGCCGAAATTCGATTGCTCTACCGCGCCATCGCGTACGGTTACGCGTTCATGCAGCGACGAAGACAGGCCGTAGACGATACCGCTTTCGAGGTTTGCCTTTGAGGCCTCAGGCTGCACGATAATGCCGCCGTCGGCGACGACCCACACTTTGTGCACGCGGATTGCGCCCGCTCTGCGATCGAGCGAAGCTTCGACGACACAGGCGCCGAGCGAACCCGACCGCTCGCTCATGGCAAAGCCGAGCGCACGGCCTTCCGGACGCTTGGCTGTCCAGCCGGCCAATTTGACGACCGCTTCAACGCAGCGGCGCGCCTTCGGTGTGATTGGCATGCGCTGGAGACGAAATTCGACGGGATCAATACCTTGATCGGCCGCCATCTGATCGACCATGGCCTCGATCGCAAACAGATTGAAGTTATGCGCAACAGCGCGCCAATGCTTGATACGAATACCTTCGTCAACGTTGCGCAGTTCGAGATGCTGGTTCGGCAAAGCATAATATGACGAGATACGCATCCCGCCGGTAATCAGATTGGCGCCCCCGTCATCGCCGACCGCACAGTGGCGCCAGCCGACCACCTTGCCTGAAGCGTCAGTCGCCGCCTCCAGGCATTGGAAGGTCATCGGGCGGAACATCCCGTGCGCGATGTCCTCCTCGCGGGTCCAGACCATTTTAACGGGCCGTTTCGTCTCGCGCGCCATCAGCGCCGTCTCGACCGCGTAGTCCGCAAGTGACCGTCTGCCGAATCCACCACCAAGATAGCATTGGTGGACGTCGACTTGTTCAGGCTTGAGGCCGAGAGACCTGGCGATGAGATCGCGGCTGCGCCCAAGATCCTGCGATCCGTCCCAAACCTCGAGCCGGTCGCCAGCCTCGTTAAAGCGTGCGACCGCGTTCAACGGTTCCAGCTGTGCATGGTAGCTATAGTCGCTGCTGTATTCGCTCTTGTAGATCTTCGCCGCGCCGGCAAAGGCCGCTTTTACGTCGCCTTTCTGGTCGAGAGTTTTCACCGCCGCGGCCGGGTCTGCATGGATTGCCGCGTAGCGCGACAGCGCCTGATCGGACTCGAAGCCGTCGACCTTGTTCTTGCTCCATGTCACTCGGAGAGCGCGCCGTCCCGCCATGGCCTGCGGAAAGGTTTCTGCAACCACACCGACACCGCCCGGCAGCTTCACGGTCGCAAGAACGCCAGGCATCGCCTTGATGTCCGCATCGTTCCACTTTTCCGGCCCGTTGCCATGGACCGGTGAATGGAGCGCGCTCGCATAAACCATGTCGGGCAGGTGAACGTCGATTGCGTACTGCGCACTGCCGTTCACCTTCAGCGGAAGGTCACGGCGATGCACCGAACGCCCGATCAGACGGAAGTCTTTTCGTGTCTTGAGTTCGCTTTTGTCGACGCTTGGAAGCGTCGGCGGAACCTTGCCGAAAGCGGCAATCTCGCCATAACTCAGCCGTCGGTTCGAGGTCGGATCGATCACGACGTTTGGCTCAGTCTTGAGCTTCGACGGATCGACGCCCCAGCGTTCGGCGGCATTCGCGACCAACACTTTACGCACTTGCGCGCCTGCAACGCGCAGATCGTCCCAGTACATCATCACCGCGCGGCTGCCCGTGACCGTCATGTTCCGCTGGCCATTGCGGCCGGCCCAACCGTAGACCTCCGGCTTGGAAGGCGCCCACGCCAGGACGACCTTGTCCCAGTCGGCATCCATCTCTTCCGCGATCATCAGCGGGATGGC
Organism: uncultured Pseudomonadota bacterium; assembly: GCA_963702605.1. Classification (GTDB taxonomy): domain Bacteria; phylum Pseudomonadota; class Alphaproteobacteria; order Rhizobiales; family Xanthobacteraceae; genus Pseudolabrys. Next base: position 21,820 of record CAVPDI010000014.1, on the reverse strand, counting down.
GGTACCGGAGCCCTGCCCCATCTCCGTGACGGTCAGGATCGTGATTCTACCGTCAGGTGCGATGCGCACCCACGGTGACAGATCGGTCGGGTCGGTGGCCGCGCGTGCGACCGGCAGGATGTGCGTGCCGTCGGTGCCGAATGCAAACGAAAACGTCATACCGCCTATTCCGGCGAGCACACCGCGGCGCGTCAGTTCGGGGGCCTTCAGCATCATGGTCATGACTTAGCCCTCCCTCGACGCGCGTTCGATCGCCGAGATGATGCGGTTATATGTTCCGCAACGGCAAATATTGCCATCCATGTGCGTAACGATTTGCTGACGCGTCGGCTTCGGATTGCTGGCAAGCAACTCGGCCGCCTTCATGATCTGGCCTGATTGGCAGTAGCCACACTGCGGCACTTCTTCGATTACCCACGCCTTCTGCAGCGGATGCGAGGAATTTGGCGAGAGACCCTCGATCGTGACGATATTCGCGCCTTCGGCAGCGGAAACCGGAACCTGGCAGGAACGCTGCGCGCGCCCGTCAATATGAACTGTGCAGGCGCCACAAAATCCTGCGCCGCACCCAAATTTCGTGCCGGTCAACCCCACAACATCGCGGATCACCCACAAAAGCGGCGATCTCGGATCAGAATCGACGGCTACTGGTTTACCGTTCACGGTGAACGACGCCATCAGGAACCTCCCTGTCCCGCGCATCGTACGGTGCGCGCTATTTCCTTGCCCCAGTTAGACAGCCTGTAGTTTAGCAAGCATGCAACGTTTTGACATTGGAAAAGACAACGGAGTTGAGAGCGCCGATGCACATTTCAGTGATGAGGTATTGAGGCGCGCATTCGACGGTTTAGCAACGCCGGAGATCGAAATCCGCGTCGCCGCTCAATGTGCCGGCAGCGTGTCCAGGCACTGCGCGAGGGTCACATAGGATTGCCCCGCGCTCTTGAGGCATTGGGCCTGCCCATCCGTCGATACGTGGTCCCACGCTTTGTCGACGATCGTCTTGGTGGATTCCTCGCTCAGCTCGCAGATGGCCTTCGCGAAGTCGCCCATGTTGCCGCTACCGTGGTCCTGCGCAAAGCCGCCGCAGAACTGGTCGGTGTTGAATTCCGGCGGCGATGTCGCTCGTGCGCTGCTGCACAGGACGATCGCGACCACCGTGGCAAGAAATATTTTCATGGCGGAATATGTATACAGACCGACCGTTTCGATTGTTTTTGCAAGATCCATAAAAATTTGCGTTAAATTGCACATATGAACGTCCTTGTAACCGGCGGCGTCGGCTTTCTCGGCGGCTACGCGATGTCTGCGCTTGCGGCGGCCGGCCACAATGCGGTCTCTTAGTGCCCTTCGCCGTATGGCCGGCCTTCGCACAGGCTCCGAAACTCGAGAAAGCTCACCTCGCCATCGCCGTCGGCGGTTCGATCAGCCAGATGAACAAGGTCGCCTATACGATGGCACTGCATCGAAAATATTTCGAACAGGAAGGCCTCACTGTCGATTTGTCCGCATTCGCTTCCGGTACCGCGGCCCTGCAAAGCCTCATCGGCGGAAGCGCCGACGTGGCTGAAGGCGCTTTCGAACACACGTTGCGACTGCAGACCAAAGGCGTCGGCCTCACTTTCCTCGCCACTTTCGGGCGCTATCCCGGCAATGTCCTCGTCGTGAAAAAATCGCAGGCGGACAAAATCAATTCTGTGAAGGATCTTGTCGGCAAGAAAATTGGCGTCTCGGCACCGGGCGCTTCCACCCACAATTTCGTTGCCGGACTGATGACCCGAGCCGGCATCGATTGGAACAAGGCCAGCTACCTTTCGATCGGCACCGGCCCCAGCGCCGTCGCCGCAATGCGCTCCGGCAGCGACCTCGATGCACTCGTCAACCTCGACCCGGCGATCAACTCACTTGTCGACAATGGCGATGCGGTCATTCTTTCCGACAGCCGCACCGAGGCCGGCACCAAGGAGGCGTTCGGTGGCCCCTAGCATCGTTTCTAATGAGGCAGCTAAAAACGTTTGGGATTCGATTTCGGTAATCGAACCTCAGTTCAAGGCTGCGAAAATAGACGTCACCGTAACTCACGACAACAGCTCATCGAAACCGCGTTGAAGAAATATCGCTCGCCCGTCAAGAACTGAGCCGTCTGGGTTCGCGAATGCCCTATGCGCTGTTTTTGTCGCAGCATTTGCCTTTGCCGGCGAGGCAACTCGGCGCAGACGATGCAGCCCGCCAAGTTGAGCAATCGCGCGTTGCTCCGTCAGGATAGCGACGAGAACACATAAGGAGTTAAACGAGGAGCGCCTGGCGATGCTTGCTCAGGAGCGCGTCAAACGGTCCGAATGCAAGAAGCAGGCAGGTGAACAGAAGCTCCACTATTTGAAGCGACTACGATTTATAGAGAAATGCTTCGCAGCGAAGTGAGGAAGCGGAGCAAATCCTACCGACGTCCCATAAACCAGCTGGTGATCAGCAATACAACGCCGAGGCCACCGGACAGCAGGCCATGCTTCACGCGTATGCGCGCCAGGCCGGTTTCATGTCCCGGAAAGAAACCCGGTAACGAGTTGGCCGGTATCAGTAAGTACGCTGCCGCAACAACGATAAGAATAACCCCGAGAATTGTGACAATTGCTTTCATTCGAGCCCCAATGTCTATGCGGCCTTTGCCGCAATATCCTTGTCCTTAGCTTCGGCCCGTTGAGCCGACGGCCGTGCCGCTATGCGCGCGACATAGTCCTGAAATTCCTTCCGTTCCGGCACCAATTTGAACATCATGCCGTATCGCAACCCAGAACCGATGACGATATCGGCGGCGGTGAATTGCTCGCCCATCAGGAAGGGCCCCTTGGCCACGGCCTTGCTCACAATGTCGAGTACCGTGTCGAAATCGCGCCAACCAAGGGCGGCTGCGCGCGGATCTTCCTTCCGGGGAAAGCGCGGTCAGTCATGGCCGGCTCGATCACGCTGGGCCCGAAAAACAGCCATTTGAAGTATTCGCCGCGCTTCGGCGTGCCCACCGGAATATTCAGTTTTTTGTCGGGAAATTCGTCCGCCAGGTACGCGCAGATCGCTGCAACCTCGGTAACCACGACGTCACCATGTTTGAGCGCGGGAACCTTGCCCATCGGATTGATAGCAAGATATTCGGGTTTGAGATTATCGCCGGCACTGAGCTTGATAAGCTTGATGTCATAGGGCTGACCGACCTCTTCAAGCATCCACAGTACGATTGAAGAACGCGAGGGAGAGGCATGATAGAGCGTAAGTTGAGCCATGAAGCACCTTGCAAAATTGACCACCTGAGCCGACGTGCCGATAGTACAGGATTGTGCAGAGACCATGACCATATCCACTAACGTTCGCGACAATACGGAACGCCACCGTTTTGAGCTCGATGCCGACGGCCATATGGCGTTTTCGACCTACGAGCGCGCCAATGGTGTGCTCACCATCCTGCATACGGAAGTACCGAAGGCCTTGGAGGGCCGAGGCATCGGATCCGCGCTGATCCGCGGGGCGCTCAACTCCGCCCGCGCCAACGGGCTGAAAGTGAGAACGATATGCGAATTCGCCAAGGCATATGCTGACCGCCATCCCGAATATGCCGACCTGCGCGAATAACTTGCAAAGCGCCGATCGCTCGCACACATGCGCCCTCGCCCGCTGATGCGCAACCGCATTGTATCCGTTACCGACAAGATGCAGCGGCAATACCGTTACGTGTTGCGTGCACCGGCCGGGCGCTGCTTCGACCCGGAATTCAAGCCGCAGCTTACACCTGCGGAAATGCTCCGCCTCGGCGTATTCGGCGGCAAATACATGACCGACTGCCGCCGCGAATATCCCAAAAGCTGGTTCACAGGGGCCAAACTCTCCCCGAGCACCTACGATCAGAAGTGTAATTTCTTCGGTATCCGCGCGAGCCAATCGCTCTCGGAATGGAAACGCAAGGGTTGGATTTACCCCGACGATCCGCGTGGCTGGTTTCAATGGTATTGCCGTTACTACATGGGCCGTCGCATGCCCGAAGAAGACAGGCGCCAGATCAGCCGCTGGAAAGCGATGCGCCGCCATATCCGGCAAATCCAGAAAAATTGCGAACCTGGCGACCTGCTCTGCCACCGCCGCCAGCGGCAGGCGTTGCTGCATTGGGCTTACGACAGCCGGAAGCTCTGATGTTTTTGCGCGGTGCTACCAGCAGCGACCGCACGCGCTGTCACGGCACGATTTTTCCATCGCGCCAGTGCCGCATCCACCGCGGCAACCGCAAGGCCAGCCGCAAGCACTTTCCAACCCGGGCGAATGCCCACATCAAAATCAAAAATGGTCTCGATCACGCGCAGCGGCGAAATATGGAAGGCAAGACCAATGCCGACTGCTTCACCGGCAAACGTGATCAAGGATACGGCAACCGCGAGCAAGAGCAGATTTGACGTCGACAAATTGCTTTCCCGCCGCCACGCAGCCATAAGGCGATAGGCGATCAGCCAGCAAAACAGACCCGCTGCAAAAGTCGGAACCGTCACGTCGGCTTTCGTCTGTTGGAAGTAATGAATAAGCGCCAGTAGTACGACGGCATAGATCGCCTGATGCAGCCGGCGCCATCGCATCGGGCCGAGCCGACGAACCATTCCGTCGGTCGACGTCGCGGCCAATGTCGCCAGTCCCAGCCAGGCGATCGCGCCGATGATCAAGTAGACGCGATGCGTAATCTCGTGGATCGCTTTATCCAGGCTATAACTTTGGTCGGCGTAGAACAGCGCGAGATGGGCGCCGATATAGCAGAATGTCCCGACCCCGAGCATGCGCCGAATATCAATGAGATTTCCCTATCGAAATATCCGCCGAACGGCGTCACTGCGAGGGTAACTCCGAGAAACACCAGCGCCCAGAAACCAGCACGATGGATCAATTCGTTTAGCGGACGCGCGCCATGGGAAATCTCGCCCGCTTCGAAAATCGCTTTGACGAGCGGCAACAGCAGCAACGCAAGAGCGGCCAGGCGAAAAAATGACAGACGCCCGCGCCGGTCCCGCCAGATTTGCCAAGAACCAACCATCGAACCCTTCATTGCACGCGCGACACCTGGCGATAAATACCGGCAACCAACGGGCACACAGACGGGGTGGCGACGATATCCACTCGACGATTTTTTCCGCACGGCGCGTCGTATAATTTATCCTGCCTTTAGCATGATCGTGATAACATTTCCGAGTCGTCTTGATTCGTCACAGTCGATCGCATGCTTGCGTGCAAACGTGTTGCCGCGGCGGAACAAAATCACGCGGCCAATAATTACGGAATACAGGGAGGAGCGGTCAGGACGCCATAGTGACGCTGCGCCGGGGGATTTTTATGGAGGCCACCGATGTCGCAAGCTTTGGTTCGCTCGCTGCTTGTTCTTGTGCCGGCACTTCTCACCGCCAATATCGCCCTTGCCCACGATAGTCGGATTATCCGCGGCGCCTTCAAAAACGGCGCGGGCGAATGGTGCTGCGGCGATTATGATTGCAAAAGCTACACACGGACATCGTCAACAGCCACCGGCTGGATGATCCACGGTGAGCTTGTCCCGTTTGATGAGGCAATGCCCGTCGCCCCGCCCGACGGTCAGGTCACCATATGTCGTAGGCCCGACGGAACGCGACGTTGCGTGTTTGGCCTCAAGCCAGGCCTGTAACAATACAGAAGACTTATGCCTGATTTGGCGTAGCCCGAACAGAGTTCGCGGCAAGTTATTTTGATTGAGTTATTTTGATTCCTGCGGCTCTCTGCCGAGACACAGGATGACCGCGATAATGGCAGCGACGCCAATAAGAATGAACGAGGCGCCAACGTTGTCGCCCGAAAGAAAATACGTAATACCCGCCAGATTGATCGCACAAAATCCGAGTGAGAGCGCCCAGACTCCCAACCAATCGCATTGGGCAAACGTCTCGTCATTCGCGCCCGCACGACATCGGCACGGGATTTTGGTGGCAGCGATATTGGCATGGCAATGCCTCCGATGTTGCTGTCACCCTCCCTTGGAATTTCCGTGCCTGCATTGATCTACGCAAATTTCCTTTTCCGGTTCCTTGCACCGGCCGAACAAGCTCTGGGGACTATTGATTTAAATGCGCGGCAACGGCCGCCCGTCTGACTTTTTTGACGGAACTTTCACCCACGCTTCTCCGTCGAGCACGATCTCGCTGCCAACCGAGCATTTGCAGGTTAGCCGCGCGCGGAATTTTTCCGGAATTCACTCCGCAACCAGCACGCTTACTTCAACCGTATCGCCAATCTTCACCGGAGCGCGAAAATTGAGCGTTTGCGACATGTAAATGGCGCCGGGCCCGGGTAATCTTGTCCCGAGAACCGCCGAAATCAGGCTAGCGGTGTAAAGGCCATGCGCAATGCGAATACCGAAGGGAGTTTTTGCAGCAAAATGCTCTGACAAATGAATGGGATTGCGGTCGCCGGTCACTTCCGCGAAGCCGACGACATCCGAAGAGTTGATGGTTTTTTTTACCGTTTCAGTCATCCCGACCGACAGGTCTTCGAAAAATAGCATCTGTAACGGCAACATTTTAGGCCCTTGCGAGTTATAGCCGCGGCAGCTGATTGCGGGCGGCATCGATCAAATAGAAGTCTGCAAGCTACCGGTCAAACTTGCGATCCGTGCCTTCATATTTTTGGTATTAATACGTGTCATGCTCGTCATTCGTCTCGCCATCAGCATTTTCGCCTTGACGCTGCTCGGCTTGGCTTTCTCACTAAATTCCGCCCAAAGCGGACAGAATGGGCCCGGTGCGCAAGCTCCGACAATCAGCTATCGTTAGCCGGCCTGCGGCAAAGCCACCACACCAGTCCGATCAACAGCACATTCGCCAGCGCGAACGCGGTCAATACGCCGATGGTCGCATCGGAGCCCCGCGCCTCGATCAGCATCGCTCCGAGCGACGGCGCCAAGGCCTGCACGATCAGGCTGGGGAAAGCGAGTTTGCCCATCAGCCGCGGAAATCGCACCGGCCCAAACAGGGCAAGCGGAAGTGTGCCGCGTCCGATCCATGAAATTCCATAACCCGCACCGTACACCAGGATAACGATAGGCAATGCGGGCACAGCGCCAAATAGCATCAAAAGGCCGACCGTCATGAGCAAACATGATGCGATCATTGTCCAGATCGGATGATAGTGACTCCCAAACAGCCTTTCTACGACGCGAGCAGCTACCTGAGCCGGGCCAAACAAGGCACCCAGACCGACCGCCGCCGCAAAATCAAGTCCTCTCGCTTGCAGGAAAATCAGAAGGTGCACTACTACTATCGAGCCTACGCCGGCGGCGATCGACAAGACCGCGGCGAGCAGAGAGAAAATGAGTGCTTCGTTTTCAAAGCTTGTTTCACCGCGTGCACGGACTTCCTGGCCGCTTATCTTGGGATCCACTTTCGCCGGTGCTCGACCGACGACCGCCATCTGCAACGGCAGTACCAAAAGCAAATGTAGCGCTGCGTAAACAAGGCACGCAGTGCGCCAGCCGATATGTTCAATCATGAAAGCGCTGAGTGGCCAGCAGACGGTGCTGGCAAATCCGCCAAACAATGTAAGGTTGGTGATTGGCCCGCGCGCTTCGGTCCCGTACATCCGCCCAAGCGCCGCAAAAACGGCGTCATAAAGACCGGTGCCCATGCCGACGCCGATCACGACCCATGCGAGCAAATATAGCGGCAATGCGGGCGCAAGGCCCACCCCGGCGAGGCCGGTGGCGTAAAACATAGAGCTCGCTATCAGGACAGGTCGTCCTCCCCGCACGTCGATGATTTGTCCGACCTGCGGCGAAATCAAACCGGCGACCAGAAGTCCGATCGAGGTACCGGCGACGACGAAACCGAGTGACCAGCCGGTTTCGGCAACGATGGGTTCGGCGAATACCGCGGGAAAATAGAATGAGGTCCCCCACGCCAGAATCTGGGCGGTACCCAGCGCGGTAATGACTACGCGGCGATCAACCTGCCGGCTTCCTGCTAAATCCAAAACACGTGACCTTCAGCTCGCGGGGTCCATGCCTTTGGACTTGAGCACTGCGGCAGTCGCTGGCCCCGAAAGTATTTTGATCAAGGCTTGCGCGGCATCCTTGTTCTTGGTCGCCGTGCTCAACCCTGCCGCATAAGTCGTGGTTTTCTGTATTTCTTTTGGCAGCGGCCCGACCAGCGCCGCACCTTTCACAGCCACGATCTCGCTGATCTGATGCAATCCGAGTTCGGCCTCGCCACTCACGATCAAATCAGCGACATGGCCCCCTTTCTTGAGCTTTGCCTTTGCCCGCACCTGGCAATGCCAAGTCGTTCAAGCAATTTGTCGATATAGATTCCGCTCGAGCCGCCGCTTGCCGGGTCGATATAAGCGACGGATTTGGCCGCCAGCAGCGCTTTTTTGAATGCCTCGACCGTGCTCACGTCGGGCTTTGGCGCACCTTCTTTCACCACCACGCCAACGCCTACAGTGGCAAGATTGACCTTGCTGCCGCCAACGATTTTTCCTTTCGATACAAGATCGTCAACGACGACAGGAGTGATCACAGCAAGATCAAACGCCTCGCCGCCCTCAAGGCGCTTTTTCAATGCACCAGCCGTATCGTTGTCGACAGTGACCTTGTGGCCGCTTTGTTTTTCGAAATCAGGTACCAGAGCCAAGACCACCTGTTTGAACGCACCAGCCGTCAGAACCCTGATTTCCGCAGCCACGGCCGTCGCCGACATGCTGAGATTGAGGGCACCCGCGAACGCGATTGCACGCCCGATATGCAAATTCATGAGTGTTTTCTCCCGCGCCGGAAAATCCACTCTACACGATCGGCATCAAATGAGGCGTTGGCAATCACTATGCTGCGCCGCAACGCTAAAACCACGTCAAAATCCGACGAAATGGTCAAAAAGGTCAATTTACTCTTTAAACACCGCCATTTAAGCTATGCGTTTTCCGCTTAGCTGCAGCGCAACATTATTGCTTTTCATAGATCCGAACATGCCTATGTTCCGACTTAACAGTCGACCGGCAGCGGCCGGGATGTAGGAAAGAAGGATACCATGCTTACTGCAGTCATCCGCTTCATCCAGGAGTGGAAGCGCTATAATCAAAGCCTGAACGAGTTGTCGCGCCTGGGCGACCGGGAACTTGCCGACATCGGCATCAGCCGCTCGGATATTCCGCGCATTGCTTGGAACGCGGCACATCGCGCCTAATTCGATTGGCTCGTCTCAGAATTTGCAAAACGCCCGCGCATTGTCGCGGGCGTTTCGCTAATTCTGCGGTGTGCTTTTCGCCTAATCGAGTGATTTCCACCGATCAAGCGGCATAACTTCTAGCGCCTTCCCGTAGCCTACGGTCCAGGAGTCGACCGACCACTTGATGCCCGTCGCCTTTTCGACCAAGACCGCTGTGGCATGCGGAGGCCGTCCATCAATCATAAATCCGCGCGCCTCCGGCTCATCGACATCGTGGTAGCGCAACAGTTTCAGCTGATCGAGCACAAGCAGAAGGCTGGTGGTATTGCGGCTGGAATCGATGCAATCGAATTGCCGCACGTCAAACATGTACCTGGCACCAGCGCGCGCGACATGGTTTGTTGTGCCAGCCACGGGGCCGACACGTTTGTCGAACCATGCCCCGGCTGCCGCAATGGCCTTGCGCTCTGCCGCCGCTGAAGAGCGGCCGGCCGCTAAAAAATGCGCAAGCGTCGCCCGGTCCGCCGTTGTCAAATCTATTTCAGCGCGATATTTACAGCCAAACCCGTGGCAGACAAAAACCATATTCGGCGTCGGCGAAGTCACCGAAAAACCGCCATAGGTCGCGTCGACAACACCGGCTAATGTAGCGCCTGTCGCGGCGAGCGGGACTGCGGACACGGCAATCCAACTCGCCGCAACATAAACCTTTACATTCAGATGCATACGGAACCCATTACCACCATTGCAGCTTGCCAGCGCTGCGCCTAATGATCATCGGATGACATCGGCTCGAATTCAAGCGGTCCATATCATAGGCGGAGGTCTTGCCGGATCTGAGGCGGCCTGGCAAATCGCACAGGCGGCTGTTCCAGTCGTCCTGCACGAAATGCGCCCTATCCGAACAACGCCCGTTCACAAAACCGACGGCTATGCAGAGCTTGTCTGTTCGAATTCGTTTCGATCAGACGATGCGGAACAAAACGCGGTCGGCTTGCTACACGAAGAAATGCGCCGATTGGGTTCGCTCATCATGCGCGCCGCCGATGCCAACCAGGTCCCGGCTGGTGGCGCATTGGCGGTCGATCGCGATGGTTTTTCGGCGGCTGTATCGGCGGAGCTCTCCGCTCATCCATTGATCGAACTTATACGCGGAGAAATCACTTTACTCGATGACGATTGGAACAATGTCATCATCGCAACAGGACCACTTACCTCGCCAGGGCTCACTTCCGCACTAGCCAATTTGACTGGTGAGCAGCAGCTCGCTTTTTTTGACGCCATCGCACCGATCGTGCATCGCGACAGCATCGACTTGTCACAGGCATGGTTCCAATCCCGGTATGACAAAGCGGGTCCCGGCGGCTCGGGTGCTGATTACATCAACTGCCCGCTCTCGCGCGAACAGTATGAAACCTTCGTCGCCGCCCTGCTGGTCGCCGACAAGATGGCTTTCCATGAGTGGGAGGCTTCCACACCTTATTTCGATGGCTGCCTGCCGATCGAGATAATGGCCGAGCGCGGGCCCGAGACTTTGCGCCATGGCCCGATGAAACCCTTCGGTCTGACCAATCCGCACGAACCCGGCACAAAACCCTATGCGGTCATCCAACTCAGGCAGGACAACAAGTTGGGCACGCTGTTCAACATGGTCGGTTTTCAGACGAAGCTCAAACATGGGGAACAAGTCAGAATTTTCCGAACCATCCCGGGCCTGCAGAATGCGGAATTTGCCCGGCTTGGCGGTCTTCATCGCAACACGTTTCTCAATTCGCCGAAACTGCTTGATGAACTGTTACGCCTGAAAATACGGCCGCAATGGCGTTTTGCCGGGCAGGTCACCGGCTGCGAAGGTTACGTCGAATCCGCAGCAGTGGGTTTGCTCGCCGGTCGATTTGCGGCGGCCGATTGGCGCGGCGAACCCGCGGCCGTACCGCCGCCCACGACGGCGCATGGTGCGCTCCTCGCGCATATTACGGGCGGCCATATCGAGGCAATTGATCCAGGTCCATCTTCATTCCAGCCGATGAATGTGAATTTTGGGCTATTCCCGCAGCTCCTTGAGCGACCAGACTATGACCGCAAGAGTAAACTCGGCCGCACGGCGGCAAAGGCCATGGCGCGGAAAAGTGCCCTGGCGCGTCGTGCGCTTGCTGACCTCGACCTGTGGATTGCAAGCAAACACGTCACCATTGCAGCGGAATAATCACCCGCCGATTCGCCGCAGCGACTTTGCTGCCCGCCAGATGTGCCATTGTCGGCGCCATCGTGCCATTTCCGGAGGGTGAAACGGGTCATAGTCGGCCCGCTCCATGGTAGAAAGCCACGACCGGAGGGGCGCCAGCGGCAAAAATGCTGGCCACGCATCTTCGGAGATGCCGCTGCTCATCTCTCCAATACGTGCGAGGCTTCGGCGAGCGCTCAACCTCAGTTCCGCAAGCACGGCGCACAATTCAGATGTGGCACGCATGGCATAAATATCTTCTGGATCGGCGCCGTGACGACGCACCGTTTCGATCGGCAGATAAAGTTGGCGTCGCGCCGCATGGTGCGGTAATTGCCACAGGATATTGGCAAAGACGAACGCCTGTCCGGCTTCGCTCAAGAGATCAGCCGCGATCGGACGGACGTGGCCGGAAAGAATACGTCCAGCAAATGTGAAGACGGCGCCTGCCGTCTCCGCTGAATATTTTTGGAGCTCACTCAGGGTCGGCATCGGGTCGTTGTAAATATCGAACCTGTGCGCCTCGATCAGCGTGTTGGCAATTTCGCTTCGCAGAGCGTAATGCGCCATGGTTTCGCCGAACGCCGCCGCGACCGGGTTTGCTGCCGCTTCATCTGCTCGTTCTCCCGAGATCGCTTCGCGCCACCATTGCAACCGTATCTCACCTGGCATCGGCTCACGCGCGAGATCCCGCACTCGCGAAACTTCGATATTGAATGCGTAAAGCGCAAACAGTGCGGCTCGCTTCTCCGCCGGAGCGAACAACGCCGCCAGATAAGCATCGTGGTCGGTATTTTGAACTAGACTGGCACAGTGCCTGAAATTTGCGTCCATCTGAACGGCCTGTCCCAGCGCCCGCTAGTCGATGGCGACTAATCCTGCACCGACACGACGATTTTCCGCGAGAAGAATGTTGTAGGTTCGCACCGCGGCGCCGGTAACCATGCTGTCGACTGACAACGAGGCCTCGCGAAACCGCTGCCGCAAATGTTCGGGAAGCGGCCAAGGATTGCGGCCCGTGCCGAGCAGAAAAACATCCAGGCTACCGGCTCGGTCAAATACCGCTGCCAACGTGTTTTCGGTGAACTCGGCCACGATGCCGACCGGCCAGGCCCAAATCCCATCCGGAAAACACAGCAGCGAACCTCGATGCGACATGCCGGCGAAGCGGAACCCGTAATCGCCATATGCCTCGATTGGCGCAGGCCGCGGCAGGTGCGGAGCGTCGGCGTACCCGCCCGACGCCATCTACTTGTCCCGGTCAGGCGCGCTGAGCAAGTCGCGGCCGGTGCCGACGCCGAGATAAATCAGGATCGGAGAAGCAATAAAGACCGACGTATAGGTGCCAACCAGGACCACACCGAACATCATTGTGGCCGTGAAACTGTGAATTGCCTGTCCGCCGAACAGCAGGAGGGCTAATAGCGCAAGAGAAACCGTCACGTGCGTAATAACCGAACGCGAAAGGGTCTGGTTGACCGAAGCGTTGAGCAGGTCCGGCATCGGCAATTTCCGGTACCGCCGCAGCATTTCGCGAATTCTATCGTAAATCACCACGGTATCATTCAGCGAGTAGCCAAGAATGGTGAGCAACGCTGCAATGCTGGTGAGATCGAAGTCAATCTGCGTGACCGACATGAAACCGATGGTGAGCACAATGTCATGAACATTCGCGATCATCGCTCCGAGCGCAAATTGCCACTCGAACCGGAACCACAGGTAAATCAGGATTGAGAAAATTGCGAGCATGAGTCCGACAACGCCGTAGGAAAGCAGTTCACCCGAAACCCGGGGGCCAACCACCTCGACGCGGCGATATTCGACCTCGTCACCGAGCGCGCCGCGCACCTTGCTGACCGCCTGTTGCTGAGCCACTTCGCCGCCCGGCTGTTCCGCGACCCGAATCAGGACGTCGTTGGGAGCGCCAAACTGCTGCAGTTGCACTTCACCGAGACCGAGCGATCCCAGCGAAGCACGCATCTTCGCAAGATCGGCGGCTCCCGCCTTTGACTGAACCTCGATCAGCGTCCCACCCTTGAAGTCGATACCGAAATTCAATCCGTGGAAAAAGTACAGCGAAATCGCAACGATCGACAGTAGCGCAGACACAGGAAAACTGATGCGCCGAAAGCGCATGAAATCGAATTTCGTGTCGTCAGGAACGATACGAAGATGACGCATAAATTATTTTCCTACACGCCTGATCATGACCAAAACATGGCTTACACTTCTCGAAATCACGACCATGGCCTCCTAAATCGGTACGCGTTGCGGCCGCCGCCAGCGGACCCAGTAAGCGACGATCAGCCGCGTCAGAGTAAACGCCGTGAATACCGTAGTGATGATGCCGATCCCAAGCGTCACGGCGAAACCCCGCACCGGGCCGGTGCCAATGTAAAAAAGCACGGCCGCGGCGATGAATGTTGTGATGTTGGAATCGAGAATGGTGGCAAGAGCGCGCGAGAAACCTGCATCGATTGCGTTGATAGGTGTCCTGCCGCCGCGCACTTCCTCGCGGATGCGCTCATAAATCAACACGTTGGAGTCGACCGCGATGCCAACAGTGAGCACGATACCGGCAATGCCGGGAAGCGTCAGAGTCGCGTTAAGTAGCGACAGAACGCCGAAGATCATGGCGACATTGATCGCGACCGCTACGTTGGCGAAAAGCCCGAAGAGTCCATAAGTGGCCAGCATGAAAATAATCACCATTGCTGCGCCGACATAAGAAGAGATTTTGCCCTTGGCGATCAGTCCTGCCCGAGACCCGGACCAACGGTTCGTTCCTCGATAATCGTGAGAGGTGCCGGCAATGCGCCGGCTCGTAGCAAAATGGCGAGATCGTTCGCGCTCTCGACCGTAAAGTTACCGGAAATCTGGCCCGCGCCGCCGAGTATCGGCTCGCGAATAACCGGTGCAGATATCACCTGATTGTCCAGAATAATTGCGAAAGGCCTGCCAACATTTTCCTGCGTTACCTGCGCGAATTTACGCGCACCGGACGTATTGAATCGGAACGAGACGATCGGCTCGCTTGTTCGCTGATCGAAGCCGGGTTGGGCGTCGGTAAGGTCACCGCCCGAGACCAGGATTCTCTTCTCGACGAGATACGGCGTCTTCGGTTCGCTGGCGCTGTAGAGGATTTCGTCATCCGGCGGAATTCGGCCCTGTGCCGCCTGCTCCGCCGGCATCGAAACATCGACCATCCGGAAATCGAGTTTGGCCGTCTTTCCGAGCAGTTCCTTAAGCCGGGTTGGATCCTGAAGACCGGGAACTTGCACAAGAATGCGGTCCGTGCCCTGACGCTGGATGAGTGGCTCGACTGTTCCCAGTTCGTTAACGCGACGCTCAATGATCTGGATTGATTGGTCGACAGACTGCCGTATCCGTTCGACAAGGGCCGGCTCGGTGACTGTTAGGCGTACCAGATTGCCAGCTTCGGTTGTCACGTCCAGGCTGCGTTGACCGGTCGCACTCAGGACCCCACCGAGCGGCTGTGACAGCTCGCGCAGTTTCTCCAGCGCCTGGTCGAAGTTGCTGCCCTCCCGAATTCGGACTTCTACGCTATTGCCGCGCACAACGAGGCCGGTGTAGCCGACGCGCGCGTCGCGAAGCACGCGGCGGACGTCATCGCGGACCGTCTCGAGCTTCTCCTTACGGACGGCGCTGCTGTCCACTTCGAGGAGGATATGTGAGCCGCCCTGGAGATCCAGGCCCAATACGACATGACGCTGAGCCCATTTCGGCCAGCTCTGGACCATCTTTTCCGGCAGAAAATTGGGAACGGCAAACAGGCAGACGACGAATGCCGTGAGCACAATCGCCGTCGCCTTCCACCGCGTGAAATAAAGCATGACGTCCCGACTTGCGGCTTAAAGGCCAAGACCGCCGGCGATTAGCTGGCGGCTGCCTCTTCCTTGACAGGTTCACCTTTTGCACGAACATCAGTGATCATCTGCCGCATCTGGCGAATGCGCACATCGTCCGCAATCTCGATCTCGATCTGATCGTCGTCGATCACCTTGGTGACCTTCCCAACAAGGCCGCCATTCGTGATTACCGTGTCGCCCCGCCTTACGTTCTTGACCAATTCCTGATGCTGCTTCACCCGCTTTTGCTGAGGACGCAGGATCAAAAAATACATGATGACGAAAATCAGCACAAACGGCAGAAGCGACACCAACATGCCGCCGTCGCCCCCGGCCCCACCGAAAAGCGATCCTTGCGCGAATGCGGGCGTTATAAACATCGAAACTTGTTCCTTGATGGATTTCCCGGCGCCAGAGCAGCGCTTCCAATTTCGCGCGGACTATAGCGGCCGCACGCCCAATTGCAACGCTGCCGAACCCGCTAAAACCAGCCATTTGCAGCTCTTTTCCCCTTAGGCCGCTTGCGAGGCCGACGCCACCCCGCTAAGAGCAGCCCGACTTCCGGGAAAGGCCTCATGCCCAAATCGAAATCCAAATCGTCACGCCGTCCCGCAACCAAGCGACGAAGCGCCACGGCTTCGGTAAGCCCGGATGACGTGCTTGAACGTATCGCCAGCGCCCTCGAGCGGTTGGCACCCCAGCGTGCGCCGTCGACCAATCTCGGCGCAGCCGACGCTTTCATTTGGCACCCAGATGGCCGGCTGTTACCCGTTGTGCACGTCAATCGCGTCGAGATGTCGCTGCTGAAAGGCATTGACCGCGTGCGCGACGTCCTGGTGGAGAATACCGAACGCTTTGCAAAGGGCCTCCCCGCCAATAATGCATTGTTGTGGGGAGCCCGCGGCATGGGCAAATCGTCGCTCGTCAAAGCAACGCACGCTGGCGTAAACGCGATGCTCGGGCGCAACAGCAAAACCGGTGCCCTGAAGCTGATTGAGATTCACCGCGAGGACATCGATAGCCTTCCGGCGCTGATGGCCCTCACCCGCACCTCCTCGCATCGGTTCATCGTATTTTGTGATGACCTGTCCTTCGATGCGGAGGACACAACTTACAAGTCGCTGAAAGCCGTATTGGAAGGCGGCATAGAAGGCCGCCCCGACAACGTCATCTTCTACGCAACGTCCAATCGACGTCACCTGATGTCGCGTGACATGATGGAGAACGAACGTTCGACGGCGATTAACCCGGGCGAAACCGTGGAAGAAAAGGTCTCGTTATCCGACCGGTTCGGGCTTTGGCTCGGCTTCCACCGTTGTAGTCAGGACGAATATCTGGCGATGGTCGACGGCTACATTGCGCATTTCAAGGTTCCGGCCCATGGGAATGATCTGCACCGCGAGGCGCTGGAATGGTCAACCACCCGCGGGTCGCGATCAGGCCGCGTGGCATGGCAATTTGTGCAGGATCTGGCAGGCCGCCTCGGTGTTGCGCTCAAACTTTGAGGCTCGAACCGCTCATTTCCGCCTTCACCAGCGCGGCGCGCAGGCGAATGCGGGAATCCAGAACGCTTTTATGCTGGGTCCCCGCGTCAGCGGGAACGAACGGGCCACACTAGGCACCGCCGAGGTATTGCGTCGGATCGACCGGGGTCGAACCTTTCCGAATTTCGAAATGCAATTGCGGCGAGGTTACATTCCCGGTCTGGCCCGCATGTGCGATGACTTGGCCGCGCTTGATCGTGTCACCGCGCTTGACGAGAATTTCGCTCGCGTTGGCATAGGCCGAAACAAATCCGTTCGCGTGGCGTATCAGCACAAGGTTTCCGTAACCCTTGAGTTCATTACCAGCGTAGGCAACGACACCGTCGTCGGCGGCCTTGATTGGCGTACCTTCCGGCACGGCCAGATTAATCCCGTCATTTTGTGTGCCGTTCGGCTTGCTGCCAAAGCCGGCAATGACGCGGCCGCGGACCGGCCATCGGAATGAAGGCATCCCTCCATTCGGTTCGGCGGCCTTGACCACCGTTGCGGTTGTGTGCGGCTCTTCCTTGGCAATTCGTGCGTTCTGAACTGGAACGCTTGCGACTTTTGTTGCCTTTTCGACCGGAACAGTACGCGGCAGCGCAGCCTTCGGCGCAGCTTCGGGACGCACGGCCGCAACCAGGCGTCCGCTGGCCGGAATTGTGATGCGCTCACCGACGCTTAGTTTCCTTGATGCATGGATGTGGTTTGCCTGAGCCAGGGCCGTCAATGTCACGCCGTGATGGCGCGAAATACTCATGAGAGTCTCGCCGGACTTCACGACGTGAACGCTTCCGCCCGCAGTGGCCTGAGTGGGAACATAGGCAGGACCGCTCTTCCCGGTGGAGGAGACATACCGCGGAATGACCAGGCGCTGACCCGGCCGGATCTGACCCGGCTCGCGGATGCCATTGGTTTGCATGATCGCAGAAGCAGGCACGCCATTCTGGCGGGCAATGCTGTCGACGGTTTCACCGTAGCGCACCGTCACCGGTGATCCACCATTCCAGGTCCAGTGACCGGATTGCATCGGCGCATTCGCTACTGAACCCGTGACGTCGGAATATCGATCATTTGAACGATAGGTGCCGAGACTTTGCCCGCCGTAAGCCGGTGCGGGCGACGCCGCCACGGTCGCCGGTTGGCTAGGAGCCGGTAGCGGCTGAGCTTCGACGCGCGTGGATGGAGCGTAAGCTGGGGCCGCGGCGGCCATATTCTGCGGCGGGCGATCTGTCGTGTAGGAGTTAAAGCGCGCGGAGTCCGAACAACCGGCAGCGGCAACACCAACCAGCGCGAAAACTACGACGCGCGGCCAAACTCGCGGGCGAACTCCACCTTTGGACGCGGCATGTGGTTACTCACTCGTACGCATGGAACGTAGAAGTTGAAATAAACCAGCCGCGAGTAAATAAGGCTTTAAGAATTAACGGCTCACTACCGACGAATTTCGGTCCGATAAAAATACAACACACTTCGGTGGGATATGACCACCCTCCGTCACAGTTCCTGCGCTTGCCCTGACAGCATTGGCACGAAACGCACCGGAATCAACGTCTCACGCACGGTTCCCGTTTGCGACTTGGTAAGCTTGACAATGTGTTGAGACCCGTCGTGGGCGCCAAGCGGCAGGATCATAACGCCGCCTTCGACAAGCTGATCGAGCAAGGCTTCCGGCACCGTCTCCGCCGCAGCAGTGATGATAATGCGATCATAGGGTGCCCTCCCCGGTACACCTGAAAACCCATCACCGACCACGACCTCCACATTGTCGTAGCCGAGCGCTTTTAGGCGCTCACGCGCCTGGTCAGCGAGCGTGCGATATCGCTCGACGCTCACGATCTCGCGCGCAAGTCGGGACAAGATCGCGGCCTGATAACCGGAGCCGGTGCCTACCTCCAAAACGCGATGGGTCGCGTGCACACCGAGTTTCTCCGTCATGTAGGCCACGACGTACGGCTGACTGATCGTCTGCCCACAGGCGATCGGAAGCGCCTGGTCGGCGTAGGCGCTGCCCACAAAGCTTGTCTCGACAAACTGCTCGCGCGGCACGTCGTCCATCGCCCGCAATACCGCCTGGTCGGCGATGCCCCGGCGGCGGAGCGTCAGGAGGAATTCCATGTGACCGACGTCCTGCCGGCCTTGCGACGATTTGGACAATTGCGCCCTTTCTGCGCCCTATTAGCATGTTTGGCTGATATTGAGCTAAGCTTACGATGGGTCCGGTAGCTGCTGATGGAACCGGTAGCCAGCGTTAGAGTTGAAGGGCGGGAGATTGTAATGACAACTAGCTCGTCGGCGCCGCGGCTGCTCGTGGTCGAGGATGATATTTGATTCGTATGTTGCTCGAAGACATGCTCGACGACCTTGGCTATGGGGTCGCCGCTGCGGTCGGTACATTGCCGGAAGCGCGCCAGTTCGCCACCAGCGGTGATTTCAATGCAGCAATTCTCGACGTCAATCTTGATGGCCAGGAAATCTACCCTGTTGCCGATATTCTCGCCGCCCGCGGCCTGCCGTTCGTCTTCGTCACCGGCTACGGCGAGCGCAGCCTGCCCGAACCTTATCGGGGCCGCCCTGCTTTGCAGAAACCATTTCAAGCCGAACAACTCAAAACGACGCTCGCGGAAATTCTCGCCTAGCTGAACATATCGGCCAGTTTGGTCATGAACGGCTCGTCGGTCAGATCGAGGCGCAGTGGCGTCACCGCAATGCGGTTTTCGGTCAGAGCCGCCAGATCACTTCCGGGAGCAGCGCCTGTGTTGCCACCGCGTCAAACGCGATCCAGTAATAGGGGTTGCCCCGGCCGTCATGGCGCGCATCGATGCGCAAGAGCTCCTGATCGCGCTTTCCCTGCACGGAGACCGACACGCCTGCGACGTTATCCGGCATACAATCCGGAAAATTGATGTTGACGAGCACATCGCGCGGCATGCCCTCCTTAAGCACGCGCTTGATAAGATCCGGCGCGAACTTGATCGCCGTGTCCCAATACGGATGATGCTTGGTGGTGAAAGCGTAGGCCTGAGACAGCGCGAAGGACGGAATGCCCAGCACGGCGCCTTCCATTGCGCCGGCAACCGTCCCCGAATAGGTCACGTCTTCCGCACAGTTCCGGCCGCGGTTGACCCCTGACAGAACGAGATCTGGCTTGTCCTTCATGAGATGACGCACGCCCATGATGACACAGTCGGTCGGCGTACCCTTTACGGCGAAATGCCGCTCGCCGACCTCGCGCATGCGCAGCGGATCGTTCAGTGACAACGAGTGCGAAACGCCGGACTGGTCGCTTTCCGGCGCGACGATCCAGATTTCATCAGAAAGCGTGTGTGCAATTTTCTCGCAGGCGATGAGCCCCGGCGAATGAATGCCGTCGTCATTTGTAATTAGAATACGCATCATTTTTTCCGGTCATTCCGGGACTCGGCGCGCAGCGTCGGATCCGGAATTCAGAGGCCAGCACGGCATTTGGTGCTGGATTTCGGGTTCGCGTGCTTTGCACGCGCCCCGGAATGACAAACAGGCGGCACCTCACCGCCATCACTTCACCTTCTCAATCTTGGTCGATCCCGCCCATATAGGGCTTGAGCGCCGGCGGCACGAGGATCGAGCCGTCTTCCTGTGGTAGGTCTCCATCACAGCGATCAACGCGCGGCCGACCGCGACGCCAGAGCCGTTGAGCGTGTGGACATGACGCACGCCATCCTTGGACCGGTAGCGCGCGTTCATCCGGCGCGCCTGGAACTCACCGCATGCCGAACACGACGAAATTTCGCGGTACGCATTCTGGCCCGGCAGCCAGTCTTCGATGTCATAGGTTTTCTGCGCGGCGAACCCATATCACCGGTACACGATGTGACCACGCGATAGTGGAGATCGAGCTTCTCGAGCACCTCCTCGGCGCAGGCGAGCATGCGCTCGTGCTCATCGCTGCGATTTTTCCGGCGTGGTGATCGACACCAGCTCCACCTTGGTGAACTGGTGCTGACGGATCATGCCGCGCGTGTCTTTGCCTGCCGCGCCAGCCTCGGCACGAAAACACGGTGTGCAGGCCGTGAGTCGCATTGGCAATTGCGCCTCCTCGACGATAGATTCCCGCACGAGATTGGTGAGCGGCACTTCGGCGGTTGGGATGAGCCAGAAGTCATTTGTCGTTTGAATTGGTCGTCCGCAAACTTCGGAGCTGCGCCGTCCCGAACATAACGTCATCGCGTACCAAGATGGTGGATTAATCTCCGTATACCCATGCTCCTTGCCCGTATGCACATCCAGCATGAATTGACCGAGCGCGCGTTCGAGACGCGCCAATCCCTTTTGCAGCACGACGAAACGAGCGCCGGATAGTTTCGCGGCCAACTCGAAATCCATTTGTCCCAGCGCTTCACCCAGCTCGAAATGCTGCATGGGTTTAAATGAATAGTCGCGTTTCTTGCCGAAGACATGACGCTCGACGTTTCCGCTTGCATCGACGCCATCGGGCACGTCGTCAAGCGGCATATTCGGGATTTGCGCCAGCTCCTTGTCGAGCGCGGCGCCAGAGAGTTTCTGTTCGTCCTCCAGCGCCGGCAGCAAAGCCTTGAGCTCGGCAACTTCGGCCATCAGCGTTGGCCCTGCCCTCGTCCTTAGCCTTCTTGGCGTCGCCGATTTCCTTGGAGGCAGAATTGCGGCGTGCCTGCCCTTGCTCGAATTTAGTGATCGCCGAGCGCCGTCTCTCGTCGAGCGCTAGGATCTTTTTCGACAACGGCTCCAGGCCGCGCCTCTTCAGCCTACGGTCGAAGGCGTCAGGATGCTCGCGGATTCATTTGATGTTGAACATGGCGGGCTTTTATATCGTCCCAGGGCCGGTAAAAAGACACGAAGCGCCGTTTTAAACCCGAATAATCTCGGCCATCGCGATTAAATACGGGCACGCGTTGCCTACCTGAAGCGGGATGCCCGGCACAAGGCCGGGCATGGCAACACTAACAGTTGCCGCAAAACCTATTCCCGCCGGCTTCGCAG
>CAVPDI010000013.1:0-25131 GCA_963702605.1 uncultured Pseudomonadota bacterium | reverse complement strand
TGCGCAGCCGGAGCCAGTGTATCGGGGCTAGTAGTTGTCATGGCAGGGCTCGTCCCAGCCACCTCGCTCAGGGACGCCCGGCGGTGTCATGCCAAACGAAGTCACCGGGACAGGTCCGGTGACGACGGATCTTAAACTCCAAGCTTGTCGGCCAGTTCCGCCAAATCCTTCGCGGCGAAATCCGACTTTCACTGTCGGCGCGCGCTCACCCGTGTTGGGGCCGTATTCATCCGTCCGGGAGGTGTGGGCCGTATGCAGGCCGCAGGCCGCGGCGGCCGCAAGATCGTTGCTGTGCGCCGCCACCATCATGCACTCGGCGGGCGCGAGATCGAAGCGCCTCGCAGGCGGCGAGATAAACGCGCGGCTTCGGCTTGTAGTCGCCGGCCACTTCCGCGCCGAGGATTGCGTCCCAGGGCAAATCATTGCGCCGCGCGACGTCGACCATCAGTGCAGATATTTCCGTTCGAGCACGGCGCGAGCAAGAAACTTTCTTCGCAGCCGCGCCAGCGCGCCCGGCACATCGCTCCACGCATCGAGCCGATGCCAGGCCAGCGTTGAGCTCGTGCAGCACGTCGTTCGAGCAGATTGCTCGAAACCGAAGCGCGGCAGAAACAGTTCGAGGTTGCGCCGGTGCAGCACGTCGAGCTTGGCAAAACGGAATGCGGCCGGAGCGGACCTCCTCCATCGCCCGGCTGATATTCGCCCCGCCAGGCGTCGGCGAAGGCGAGCCAGTCGAGATCGTACGCCAAGTGGCTTCGAAGACCCTTTCGGCTTCCCGGGCGAACCGATGTTCGCCAGTCGACCAAGGTCCCGAACACGTCAAAAAACATCGCCCGAACGGAGGTCATGAAAGTGTCCGGGGACCACAAACTGTTCCAGGTGAAAGAGCTTCGGTTTGGCGACCTAAAATCACGGCCCTAAACCTGCTCGAACTCGAGGGAAGTCATTGAAAAAATGGCGGGAGCGACGGGACTCGAACCCGCGGCCTCTGCCGTGACAGGGCAGTGCTCTAACGAACTTAGTGACGCCCAAGCGGGTGTTTAGATGATGATAGGCGGCTCAATCCCATAGTCAAGGGAAGACTTTTTGAAATTACGAAAAAGCCTCATCCACCTGAATAATTCATGGTCAGACTGCTCCTGAATCGCCTCATTCGGGCCCGCGCGTTCGGCGTTTGCCAAGCTCAGGATTCACGCGTAGGGTCCGACGACGGCAATGGTCTGGAAAGCTTCGATACTGCCGCTGACCGTCACACTGAAGCATCTCGCGGCTGCATTGCAGTAAATGATATGAGATGTCGAAGAAGCAGGCGGGAAACCGTGCTCGGCGATCTCGTCGGTAACATAGTCCAGCATCTGAAGAAGGGCGAGCGATCCGTATCGGCGGCCTCGGCATTCTCAGGTCCGCAAGCGCGCCGCTCGCATTGGCCGCAATCCCGCAACCGGCGAACAAATTCAGATCAAAGCCAGCAAGAAAGTCGCATTCCGCGCTTCAAAAGAGCTGAAGGAATCGATTTAACCACTACCTGCCTGACCCTCCGGGGATTAACGGCAGGCGCGGAGCAACAAGCTCCCGCCTGCCGTTCCGTTTTTGCGGAACCTGTTTCACGGGCATCGCTCGATCGGACAAGGTTAGAAGTCGTTGCGTCGATCGGTTGAACTAACCGACCTCAACGGACATTCGCTGTTGGCGTACAATTGCGAAAAGGTTATGTCGCAAAAACGCGTACAGCGTAGCTGATTGGAAAATTGCCTTAGTTGGCAATAAGGCACCTTTCATGGGCATGTACGTGCAGGTTGCCGCGCGTGCACATCGAAACGAACGCGCTGCCTGCACAATCGGCTATATGGACTGCATGATGCCCGAAAACACGCGTTCAGATTGAAGCAGGCACTGATGGCTTGACGAAGGACGGGCGCGTCCTTCCCATCGATTGGTACCTCTGGAAACCCGTTCCGCCGCAGGAAAACCTGCGCCCGCAAAATTGCGGAGCTGCCGCCAATACTCAGGGCCTCCATCATGTCATCGGCCGCATCTGCAAAACGATGCAATCGCGCGAGGCTGCGGGCACGCTCCGCCAACAACTTCGCGCGGTCGGCGTTTCCTAGCGCATAGTGCGGCGTGCCATCGACTATCGCCAGCAGTGAATTCAAATCCTTGACAGCCGGTTCGTCCTGCTGGGCAAGTGCATAGGCTTCTGCCCGCGAAACCAGCAAAATATAATTTTCGGGATCGAGCACGAGCGCGGAGGAAAAATCGGCCGCGGCCGATTGCGGCTGTCCGAGAGCGAGGAATGCCTGCGCACGCTGCACAAATAACTCGCCGCTCGGCTTGTGCTCGATGAGATAATTGAAATTCGCGAGCGCGACTTGATATTCGCGTGACTTCATCAGCAATTGCGCCGCCTCTTCGCGAGCGTAGAGATGGCTTGGATGTTTTTGGACCACCGCCAGGAATTCGCGCAAGGATCAGTATCTGCAGGCCTGTACTGCAGAAGTTTCGCGTAAGTCGCGTGTAGGTCAGGATCTTCAGGGGCCTGCTTCCTCGCCAGATCCAGGTCGGCCTCCGCACGGGGGATGTCTGCAAGCGTCAGCGAGATGCGCGCAGACAAATGTCGCGCCTGCAAATCCTTTGGGTCGATGGCGAGGATCGCATCAGCCTCTGAGCGAGCCCTCTTGAGATCCTGCATATCGATGAAATACCAGGCGCGAGCGAGATGGCTCGCGATCTGTTGTGCCTGATTGCCGCCTGCCGAAAGCTGCGGCTCCGGACAGGGCGTGCCGCTATGACTTTTATTGGCAACCAGGCATTTCGTGACGCGCATCTTGATAGGGCCAGCACCGGCATCCGCCTGCTTGGCGTTGGGATCCATGGCACGCGCATCGGCGGCTGCAATTACTGTCAGCGCGGCGACGCAAATCAGCGTTCGCAAGCACACCATCACCAGCACCGCTCATCCAGCATGCAAGCCTGCGCCGCGTCGCGCACGGCCGAGCTTGCGTCAGCCCCCGGCGACGGAGGCTGCCAATATCCGAATTCCTTGAAGACCTTCAACTTCGTCCGCAGAAAGGTAGGATCCGTTGAAAACGCCTTGAGCGCGTCATTCGGGCGGCCTCGGGATGATGAAGTGCGCGCTGCGCCAATGCGCGCCACCAGTAGGAAATTCCCGGTCTGATCCGGGTCCCAACTCAAGCGCACGGTAAAAGATGCGACCGCGCGCTCGTATTCATTCGTACCTGTAAATATCAAACCTTGAAGCTCGTGAAGTAAGAAGAAATTCGGATCGTCGGAGAGCGCCTTTTCGACATCGGCCTTTGCCGGTCGAGCTGAGAACGGTCGATGTGATACCAACCGCGCCATCCGTACGAAAAAACGCCCGGGTCTGTCTGAACAAAGTCATCAAATGCTTTTATTGCTTCTGGATAGCGGCCCATTGCCTCAAGCATTGTCGCGCGCTCAAGACGTGCGAACGTGCGGTACGTTATGTCTTTACCGCGAAACTCCGTGAACTGCGTGTCCAGGTCACTTGTCGACAACGCAAGTAGATCCGCAAGCTCACGAAGACCCTCCCGCTGGGCATTGATCGCCATCCAATACTGGAAGCGATTAAACCTCGCGTCGACATCGTCAGGCTTGAGCGCGATCGCCCTGTCAAAGGCGGTCTTGGCCATTTGGTAGTCGCCGCTAGTCAACCCGATCACGCCTAAAATATCGAGTGCCACGGCGTAATCGGGATTTATCTGCAATGCCTGTTTGGTAAGGACAAACGCAGTTGGATAGTCGCGCTTGAAAAAGGCAGCCGAAGCCCGCCGCGCAAGCGGTTCGGGATCTCGCGGTACTAGGTTGATGGCGTCATCAAAATCACGAATGGCAGCGTCGATATCCTTTCTCATGTGTTCGGCACGGCCGCGCGTAATCAAGGCACGCGCCCTGTCAACATCGCTTAGATCCGCGCGATTCAAAACGATGGTGCAAGCCTCAATAGCCCTGCTTCTTCATCGCCAAATTTCGGAACTGCGCAGCCCGCCCAATCGACAGATGCGCCCAGGGCCGGAAATGAAACGCCCAAAACTACAGCGCGTAAACCAGAACCCGACAAAACAAGACGCTCATGTCGCAATCCCCTGACTTGAGGTGCAGATCAACCTCATTCGGGCCGCAACTCATACGCGAGCAGTCCCTTCGGCATGCTTAAATGCTTATTTCAAATCGTAACAATTGGTTGTCGATGCCCGCTTCACTGAGCGTTCGATATCGCTCGCAGGTCCCTGCGTCTCTTCTGAAATCGGCAATGCGGCCGTTCCATCATGGGGCGGAACAGATTTTGGGCGGCCTTGCCGGAAAACCGACGGCAGGTCCAAGCTGACGTCCTCCAAATGACTTCAAGAAACAGGAAGACCGCCTCGCGGCGGTCTCTAAACCTGATCCGATGTTCGGTCAGGCGGCGACCGCGACATCCTTCTTCCTCCGGCACCGGACGGCCAAACCGATTACGCCGAGGCCCCCGGCGAAAAGAGAAAAAGCAGTGGGAATTGGTGTTTCGCTGACGGCGTTTCCGCGCCAGGTTCCAGGATCGAAATCTTGGCGTCCTTCATCGAGGACTTCAGAAACAAGAGCAAACTCAAATAGCGTTGGGCACGCAACTATGTCGCCTTCATCGCCACTCGTGTGGCCGCCATGGGTCTGAATTATACATTGTGGGGATCATTGGCGTGGGCAGTCTTCGCAATCGCGCGCCACAAAATGGAAAGGCCCAATCACACCTGGCCGTTAGCCTCGCATAGCTGCATCCAAACAAAATCCTCGAAAACGACTGCCTTGCACGCGCGGAAATTCAGACACTGGCCCCAGGATTGTGGAGACCGCTTCGGACTGAAAATGTGCAAGGAGGCTTTGATGCTTGAGGCCATGCACGCAAGCCTCGTTTCACCATCAGCGTGAAGCCCAGCATCCAAAATCTTCGGTTATCCACAAAGGTCGCCCGGCCGATTACCCCATCTTCGGACCACAAGCGGACATTCCGCGTCCGCTTGTGGTCACCTGGCTTTGGCCGTCAACACAAAGGTTTCTTCGGGGTAGGTGATACCGTCGCCATCGGCGTAGCTCAGTAACTGCTCCATAACGCTCGCACCGACCTGCGTGCGCGCCTCCGCATCTGCGGCTGCAACAGCCGTTGCAACCGGCGTTGCCGCCAAATGATCCAGCACAAATTTATCTATCCTTGGCAGGTGGACATTGATGCGAGAAACGCTCACTTCCACATCCGAAAATGCGGCTTCCGTAACGAGCCGCTGCAATTCGTCGGCGGTGGGAGTGTTCCGAGAAGCATTGAAGCGAGTGGCAACGTCACTGCTCACGAACTGAGCAAGGGCGCCGCTGACGGCGGTATTGTAAATGCCGACGCTATTCCAAACACTGAGCGCCAGACGACCCTTACCGGCGAGTACCCGGCGCATCTCCCTCGCGCGCATGGCTTATCCGGAAAGAATTGCAAGCCCTGCTGACAAAGAACAACATCGAAGCTGGCATCATCGAATCCAAGATCGAGCGCGCTGCGCTCAAGCCATTCAATTGGTGCACCATCGATCGCTGGAAGCGATTGCGCAACCGCGATCATTCCCGGATTTAGGTCGATACC
This sequence comes from uncultured Pseudomonadota bacterium, assembly GCA_963702605.1. Lineage (GTDB taxonomy): Bacteria > Pseudomonadota > Alphaproteobacteria > Rhizobiales > Xanthobacteraceae > Pseudolabrys. The sequence goes on along the minus strand of CAVPDI010000013.1, from coordinate 19,493 downwards.
AATGATGCGGCCGCCACGGCCAACACGTTCTGCCGCAGCACGGGCAACGACGCCGGTTCCGCAGGCCACGTCCAACACTCGCTCGCCCACCGCAAGGCGGGCCGTCTCGACAAGCAGCGGCGCCCAAGGACCGAGGATGTATCGAGCGGGACAACGCTCGTACAGCTCTGCGGCCTTCATGGTCAGTTGCCACTGCTCGTTTGTAGCCATCCCAGCGCCTAACGGCGGACAACCATCGTACCGCTACAAATATCCATTGGAAACAAACTAATCGCATGTCCGCTTGGGGTCTGGAGCCGACATGTGCAGCGCAGCGGCGCTTGCCGGCTTCAGGCCGGAAGCGGACATTTGGCACCTGCTCCCGATGGACGAAGGGTGAAGGGAGGCCAGCTTTTTGTGCGAGCCGAATACCGCTAACCTGAGAATGGCGGGTCTTACGCCAGGGGCTATCGATGTTCGGATATGTGACAGCCGCAGCCACCGGTGACGGCAAATTGCGCTACTCGTCGGCCCGACGGGTTACGATGGTCATTATCTGTATCTACGCTGCTTTCGCCATCGCGCTCATTCCCTTTGCCAGTCTACCTGGACCCATCGTTCCTGGATCCATTGCGCTCTTTGTTACGGGAATTTTAATCTCGGAATTATCGACGAGTTTTTTGCTCTTTGTACGTGCTCGCGACACACATAGTTGGTCGCTGCTGTTGCTGGCCTGCGCCTATCTTTATTCGGCCTTGATGTCTGTTTCGCAGCTTCTAACGTTTCCAGGAGCAGTCCTGAGCGGGCAAGCGTTGATAACGACGTCTGAACAAGCAGCCGCGTGGATATTCATCGCTTGGATAAATGGATTCGCCCTGCTCACTTTGATTTCCGTACTGATCGAAGCTCGCTTTGGCGAGAATCAAGCCATTCCGAAACACTTTTCGAGCCACACTTGCCGCGACAATATGCATTGTAGGGTTTCTTGCTGTCGCAGTTGTCATGTTTGCCATTACCGTGGCTGATCACCTTCCGCCGCTGGTTAATCAGGGCGCATTTACCCCGGCGAGCTGGATAACGCGTTCCATAGGCTTTGCGCTTTCATGCATCAGCATCGCGGTAATCCTTTTTGTGATTCGGGACCACAGCCGACTATATCTCTGGCTGAGCGTCGCCCTCACCGCCATAGTTTTCCATAACGTGCTTTCCACGTTGGGGGGTGCACGTTTTACGATTGGCTGGTCGGTCGGTCGATTAAGTTGGCTTATTTCCGCACTTGCATTGCTCGTTTACTTCCTGGGGCAATTCGCACGGCAGCAAATCTTTTGGTCCGAACGGCCGAAATATTGGAGCATCACGCGGAAGCCCAAACGGCTGAGTTCAACAACGCCGCCATGCAATACCCGAGAAATATGAACGTTACAATTGAGCGATTTCTGGCTCGCGAGAACATCATGCGCTATCGCGCGATGCTGCAATCGCCGAGAGATGATTCTCATCGGGACGTGATCTCCCGCCTATTGGCGGAGGAAGAGATCAAACTCAAACGACTTTCCGAGAGGCGTGCTTAAGTAAAATTCCGTAAGTGAATTTAGGCATGCAAGTCTAGTGTATCGCCCCTCGCCAACAATCCTTGGCATTGATGGCTGAGAGACGAGTGCTCCTGCCCAATCGCGCGAAGCGCCTGAAGTGGCGCCTTTCCTATACCGTATTTGATGTAATGAATAAACATAGTGGGGACGAACCCGTTTTGATCCAGCGCAAGCGTAACAATCAGGAAGCTGGCCGAGGAAGCTAGATATCTCGAACAGAACTGCGAGCAAAAGATCCTCAACATGACCACATTTGTAAGGCCAATCCAAAAGCCTGATCTTTTAGCCAAATCAAAACGCGCAAACATGTGCGACGGGGGTTGCCGTGACTGAGATCGCTCGCCTTCTGATGCTTGAGGTCGTTACACGCGCACCTCGTTTCACCATCAGTATGAAGCACAGCACCTAACTCTTCGGCAATCCATAAAATACCCCGGCCGATTACCCCATCTTTGCGCCACGTGTGGACATTAACGATTGTCAGCGCAATATCCGCATTTCTTCCGATCGCCGACATCAAACGCCACAACTGGAATTCCGAAAATTGCCACTGGCGGGCACACGACAGCTATTGAAAACCCGCAATAATGGGTGCGGTATCGTTTATTACGTCGGCTTCGTCCTCATAATCCCTCGTCCCTGCGGGAACCCCGTTATAGTTGATTGACGGGTTCGACCAAAAAGGAATTCGGGGACAAGAGGCGCAGGCTTTGCGAGTTGCCATTATCGTCCGCCATTCGTTTTTGTACACATAGCCATGCCCATTCCTGAATGGCTTGTCGTCTTTATCCGCGGCACGCTCGTGCCTGAGCCCCAGCAGATGGCCAAATTCATGCGCAAGGGAAAAATTTCCCACGGCGCAGATATAATTTATGACTGCAAAGGCACTGCCCTTATCGGCGAGGACCGCATCTGAAAGGCCGCAATAATCCGAAACGGTGGTCAGAAGAAAAACGACGCTCGCTTTTGCCGCGGCCCGCTCCGTCTTTACCCATGCGGATGCCTGCAACATCGCAAGGTCTGACGGGAAATCTTTCTCGGCATACGCAATTTCTTCGGATTTCACGAGGTCGAGGGACATCCTCACGTCGCTGTTTTTTGAGGCAAGATTTGTGCTTTCAACCGCAAGAGTTGCAAGCGCATCGGGGGTGGAACCGAATTGCTCCAGCGCTTTCCGGACCGCCGGCGTATAAAGAACCAATGCCCGGATTACAGCCACCGTTTGGTCTTGGAGAATCCCCTCCTTCTGCATTCGAATTGCGGGCGCATCATGTGCTTTGGGAATGGCTCCCGGCGGATGCTCCGGTGGATACACATTCGGGTTTGTTTTGACGATGGCATATAAATCATTTCCAAGCGGATTAATGATGTAGACATCCGATCCAATAACAACCGTCCCTGAAATTCTTCCGTCCTGAACGACAAATGTCGCCACACCATCTTTTTTCCCCGATGCAGCCTTGCGATTTTCAACCTTCCCATGCCAAACGAAAGATGAAGGGCCGCGGTGATTGATGTCTTTCTGAAATGCGTCGATCTTCATTCCGGGGGCCAGATTTAGTTTTATGCCGTTTTGCTTGCTGAACCCGTCCGCGATTGTGAGAGCTCCCCTGAGAAGTTCAAGAGATATACCCGCCGGCCGAACCTGGGTGATGTAGACCAAAGCTGACGTTTTGCGTTCGCGAAGTCTTGATGCCGCTTCTTTTTGAGCTTGAGAAATTTGCACGGCATCGAAATTTGTCGTCGGCGTCATCTTAAACAGTTGTCGATAATCGCCCCCAGCCTCCACAGCTGAGACGGCCGGGTTGTCCTGTGCCGACCTCACAAATTTCGCGACATTGGCAGCCGGCACCCGGAGAACCACGGCATTGAGACCGGGGATCAGCCTTTTGACTGTCGCATGAAAGTTTTTTGAAATTTCCTTCGCCCAATTCGCAGTCGCCTGATCGCGCGCCTTTAAAAGTACTTCGGTTGCCCCGGCCGATACGACGTGACTGAAAAGAACGGCAAGAATCAATGTCGCGTATCGCATTCCAGGTTCCGTCTAGCGCTTTTAAACGACTTGGGTACCTTTGGGCCTCTCGATGCCGAATCGATTGACATGCACGGTGGCGGAGCCGCGGATAACTGCCAATCTATCAATTCCGCTGAAATTTCAATCAACACCTGCAGTCTGCAGGGAATGTTGATCCGAAGCAATGAAGCGCAACAACCTGAATTTCCGGCAGGAGCCAAGAGCGGAAATCCACAATGCCGAGGCGCAAATGCAAAGACCGCCTCGCGGCGGTCTTTCGGGCATCTGATCGGCCGTTTTGGCTTACCTCGCCGCGGCCTTCCGCTTTCTTCTCCAAACAGTCCCCGCGTGCGCAGGCCGATGCGCGCAGTGATCCGCACAAAATAAAGACGCCGCGTCCGGCGAGACGTCCCATCTACCTTTTTGGATATGCGGTGAAAATGTAATCCTGTGACGAAACACGCGTGTGGCACTGATAACCGCATTCCGCGCCTGTCACAGACGGCTTCAACGTGTCGGACGGGGCATCATATTCAAACTGGGCGAAAGCCCATCCGTGCGTGTCGGGAAATCTTTTGGAGTCTTTTCACGATAAATGAAATTGTTTTCAAAGCGTCCGGCACTTCGACAAAGTAAGGCGACGCCTGGTTCTTTTTCTTCACCCACTCGATCTTTACAGCCCTCGATCCCTCGGGAAAAAGCTTGCCGTTGCCGGGAACGCCTTCCTTAAAGGCCGCTATCATTGCAGGATTCGCCAAAATAGCTTTGACGCTACCTTCCGTCTCACTCACTGCCACGTCCTGCCAATCTTCGTATCCCCTGAACTCCGAGAATGCGAGCCCGTTCGGGACTTGCAGCGTGTACTTATCCTGCGCGGCGAAGGCGATGCCGACCAATACGGCCGGCGCTAACGCACCGATTGCAATTACTAGTGAAGGACGCTTCGTCATGGCTCACTCCTGGTGCCTGAGGGAAAAATACATGAGCGACTTTGACATTAAATAGCTGGAGGTCGGCGCCACGGTCGCTGACACGCCAAGGCTATTCGGCAATTTGCAACGGGCAATATAACAAACGTGTGAAAAACCGAGCACAATACGAATTCTGCTCGTCCTCGAGCCAATTGGGCCCTCTTTTTGACATTCAATTCAGTGGCTTTCCGCCCCGGATAGAGAGAATTATTACTTCCTCAAAAATCGCAATGCAGACCTCTCAAATCGGAATGTCTGTTAAGTGTCGGACCAGTCCTCACTCCGTGATTTCGTCCAGCTGGGTGACGTCGTACGAATGTCCGCTAACGCCTCGCGGCACGGCGAATGCCAAAAGGCGTGCCGCGACCGCCGCGATAACGGCCCCCTAACCCCAACTCGTATCCCGTTTGCAGCAATGGCCGTTCGGGCAAAGGTGGCCATTCCGGAACCATGGCCATTCAAGCGGCAATGACCCCGGATTTCTTCGCCATCCAAGTCGCGATGTAGTCCATTAAGCTTGGCGACAGACAATCGTAGGGCTCGAGGCCGATCGATTTGAGCTGGCTGCGGATATTTTCCATTCGTTCCGGTTTTACGCCAGCTTCTATGACCGATGACACGAAAGCGGCAAAACCGGGCGGCGACCAGCCTTGCTTGTCAAACAGTTCGGGATGGATGAAATCGAGCCCCTTGAAGGGGTGGTCGCGCTCGACCGAGCCGAACATATGCGTGCCGCACTTTGTGCACGCGTGCCGCCGGATCAGCGCATTCTCGTCAACGACTTTCAATTTATTCCCGTTTTCGGCGACCGAAACGTTTTCATGCGGAACAACGGCGACGACAGAGAAAATCGCTCCTTTCGGTTTCCAGCATTTAGTGCAGCCGCAAGCATGGTTATGGGCGATCTGGCCCTTGATCTTGACCTTCACCGGTTCGCTCGAGCAGTTACACTTGAGCGTCCCGCCGTCAAAGCTCGCGCTTTCCTTCGGCAACCCACTGTCGATGATCGGATGCAGTTTTTCCGCCATTTTTTATCTCCTCTCCTGCGATACCAATGAAAACGGCCGCTCTCAATGGACTACACCGCCTCTGCTGCTTTCGTCCGCGCGCATTCAGGTCAACGCCTTAGTTGATCTCATCAAGCGCCAGCCAACGCGTGATTATCAGGCCGATCTCAATACGCTGCAATGCGTAAATCGAGCGGCTCTCCGGCCGACACGGCGACGGCGGCACGCGTTAGCATGGCGTACCAACCCCAACTCTATCCTTGCGAGCGGGATATTCCGCAACGGCCGCCACGGCGCTGCGGCGGCCCTCAGGCTACAGAGCAACCTCAAGCTCCTTTAATCACGTAAAATGCATTTTTGATCGACGCAGATGCTCCCGTATCTGCCTGCGACGGACAGCCGCGCGCGCCGGGCGGAACAAATGCACCGCTGGAAAATCTATTGTTATAGGCGCAGGCGAGAAGAACCTGGGCCCTGTGGGGCGCAAGGAAACGACATGGAGAGATACCATGGCCATGGCAGCCACATATGGGGGGTTGTCCGCTTCCGACCATAGCTCGCAATTGCGCAAGGCAGTCATCGCCTCGACAATCGGCACGACAATCGAGTGGTATGACTTCTTTATTTACGGCACAGCTGCCGGGCTGATCTTCGGCAAGCTTTATTTTCCCCAACGCAAGACCCGCTGACCGCAACGCTGGCAGCGTTCGGCACCTATTTCATCGGCTTTGTCGGGCGCCCGATCGGCGCGGCGATATTCGGTCATTACGGTGATCGGATCGGCCGCAAGGCGACGCTCATTGCTACGCTTCTGTGCATGGGCATCGCGACGTTCCTCATTGCCTTCGTGCCCACCTATTCCTCGATCGGTATTTGGGGCGCCGTCATCCTGACGATCCTGCGGGTAATTCAGGGCATCGGGGTCGGCGGCGAATGGGGCGGATCGGTGCTGATGTCGATGGAATGGTCTCGCACCCATGATCAACGCGGGCTCGGTGGCATCGTGGCCGCAATTCGGCGTGCCGTGCGGCCTGTTTCTGTCAAACCTTTCGATCCTGGCGTTCAGCGCCTGGTCCGGTGATCAATTCGCCACCTGGGGCTGGCGCGTGCCGTTCGCGCTCTCGATCGTTCTGGTTGGCATCGGTTGTGGATTCGGCTTGGAATTCTCGAGACACCCGTGTTCCAGCAACTTGCTCGAAAACGACCTGATCGAGCGCGCGCCTATTCTCGAAGTCATCAGGAAGCAGCCGAAGGAAATCATCCTCTCGGCCTTGCTGCGGATGGCTGAGCAGGCGCCGTTCTACATCTTCACCGCATTTATCTTCGCCTATGCGGTCGGCACGCTGCATATGTCGCGCGATCTGATCCTGATCGGCCGTGCTCGTCGCCTCGTGCGTCTCGTTCATCACCATTCCGCTGTCGGGACACATCTCCGATCGTATCGGACGCAGGAAGATGTATCTGATCGGCGCGGCGGCGATCGGGCGTGTTTGGCTTCCTCTATTTCGGAATGGTGGATACGGCGATTCCGTCAGCTGTTTTTATCGCGATCGTCCTGTCGCTGATCCCACATGATATGCAGTACGGGCCGCAGGCGGCACTCATCGCCGAAGCTTTTACGCCGCGGCTGCGCTACAGCGGCGCCTCGCTCGGCTATCAGCTCGCATCGATCATAGCCGGAGGGCCTGCTCCATTGATCGCGACGGCGTTGTTTGCGGCCTATCACTCGGGCTACGCAATCGCGATCTACATCGCAGCATGCGCAGTCGTCAGCCTGATATCGGCGGCTTTCATGCCCGACTACACCGGCAAAGACATTTCGATGGAATATGATGACTGAGCTTCGCGTCGTCCCCGAAAGCGGACTAGCGCTGACTTGAGAGTTCGGGAACTCAGTCCGTCAAACGGACAATCGGCAGCGTATAATTGGCGAGTGTATTGATTTCCACCGGGCGCACCGACTTCAGCCGGCGGAGAAAGTTTGCTGTATCGTCGCCGTAGCCACGCCGACTTATTCCGAACAAGAGCACGCCGGATTGGCCTCCCTTCCCTCGCAAGGTGGCATAGCGATAGGCATTCCACTCGACGACGTCTTCTCCCTTGGGACCTTGCGCGCTGAGAATGAAATCAAGAATTATCTCGCCATTTGTCGGATTCTTTACAACGGCGAAATTGACCGTTGGATCGGTCAACTTGCGCTTGTTGAGCATATTTACCTGGGCGGCCACCGCGCCGTTGACATCGATCCCCCGCGCGGTTGCTTCGATCAACACCATCTGCTGGAAATGGTCGCTCGTCTGGCCCCGGGGCAAATATTCCTGCTTGTAATAGAAGGGCGTCGGATGCGAACGCCACGACAACCGATAGCTTTCACCATTGAACGCGATCGAGTCCGGAAGCGATAGCCGATCGACCGCGCTGTCCGAACGGGCGGCCCCGATATTACCGAACATGACCTGGCTAAAAAACAGACCCGCGCCGCCCAGAAGAATGGTGAACTTGCGCCGTATCATTGCCTTCACACGGCTAAAAACGATCGTTCAATCGGATGTCTAGCTTGTATGTGAACTTGCGCCAGCAATTCAAATCAGAACGCGCTCATTCATCAGCAAATATAGAGCATGTCCGGCCGTTACCTGGTTTACACCCGCACCGGGCGATCAAACACGGTGGAAATATTTCCGCCAAGTGCCCACGGCGGACCCAGCTTTTTTCAGCGACGACCTCCGGCGCGAAACGCCGGACGATGTAGCTTTGACCCTGTCCGATATCTCCCCGCCAGGTAACCCCGGCGACCCCCAAGGCGTGGCCGCATCGCGGGCGTTGCCAGCCCTATACACAGCGAAAAAACAGCGTTTCTCGAACTATCGGACTCAAAGGGAATCCGGGCCTAAAACGCTTTTATGCATAAATATCAATGTGTTAGGGATCAGCGCCCCGATGAGGGGGCCGAAAACACGTGGGAAACAAGCAATCTTTTCTACACCGCGACGGGGATACTTGTGTACTTGAGTGGTCACACGTCCACGAATCTCATAGGTCTATTGCACGGCGCACGTTGCAAATAAGGAGCAATCGCCCATGACACCTCCAACGGTCACCACCAAGCATTTGGCCGCTGCGCTCTCGGAACAGCACCAGCTCTCCAAGAAGCAGGGCCTGGAAATGATGGAAGAACTCGTCGGCATGATCACCAAGCACTTGAAGAAGGGCGAGCGGGTCAAGATCGCCGGGCTCGGAATTCTGCAAGTACGAAATCGTGCCGCCCGCGTGGGCCGTAATCCAATGACCGGTGAGCAAATTCAAATCAAGGCCAGCAAGAAAGTTGCCTTCCGGGCCACTAAAGAATTGAAGATGGCAATCTGATCGCTAATTCGTACCTGGGAGCAAGCAATGGCCAAAATGATGTCGAAGTCGCAACTCATACAAAAAATTGCTGAGCAGGATAGCAAAATCCTGACGCGCAAATCCGTCAAAACCGTGCTCGAGTCACTTGCCAGCATCGGCTACAAGGAGCTGAACAAATCTGGGGCGTTCCTTGTGCCCGGATTTGCCAAATTCGTGGTGATCAAGAAGCCGGCCACCAAGGCGCGGCCCGGCATCAATCCGTTCACAAAAGAGCCAACGATTTTCAAAGCCAAGCCGGCGCGGAAAATTGTTCGAGCGCGGCCGGTCAAGGCTGCCAAAGACGCAGTCGCCTGATCACCTGTCATTTCCGCGGGCGACGTCAAACGCTTTGAGGCGTAAGCGGACATCGAGCATCGTGCCGGCAGGTCCGCTTCGCCGCCAAATGCGGACATTGATCGGTTCACGGTCGATGTCCGCTTTGTCGCAATAGCGGCATTTCGCCATTCGATCATGTCGGCGGTGCGCTGCAGGCTTGCGGCCGGATGCAATGCCATTCGCCTCCCCCGGTTTCAGGGTTGGCTGCCAACGTTTCGCCTGCGGAGGCTGCGGCGAAGGTTAGGCACCGGCCTTCAATGCTTTAGCGAAAAAAATGCTTGAATGGCCGACAGGGCTGTCGGTCACAACGGCTTGGCGCGTGTACCCAAGATGGGCGTAGAAGCCCGGCGATTGAAAACTGTGCGTGGATAATTGGATTATCTGGCAGCCCCTTCGCGTAGCCTCCGCCTCTGCACCGCAGAGTAGCTTGCGCCCTAGCCCGCGTCCGCGATGACCGGCCCTGACCCATAAATGGGTGATCTGACCGCAGCCTGCCCATGTGTAGCCGCTTATGGCGGCAACGATTATGCCTTGAGCATCACGTATGGCCGCCCCCAGCCATTTGACGTCGAAGCGATCAATTGCCTGCGCATTGAACTCATAAATTCGCTCGGCGAGGAACGCTTCTAGACGCTCAACATCCTCGCTGGCGAAGTTAAGGGCGTTGTCGGACATGACGCCTCACTCATAATCGTTATCCCGTCAGACGCGCGTCACATTTTGCTAACGAGCATGTGACCGGCGGAAAAGGAAAGACGTGCTACTGGCCCCGGCTCCGAGAACTGATAGTCGCACTGTGATTCAGCAAAGACTCGGACATGGCGCTGATTGCGTGAACCCGTCGATGACGTTTGCAATGTTATCGAACGATTGAATGGCGGGTATGCGGACCGCCGGCGATTGCAATTTCTACGCGCAAAGGGCGCCCGTCTGACGGGGAATCCCTGACCCAATTCGACCTCGACCCCGGTTTTGAAGTCGTGTCATGATGTTCAACGGATCGGGCTCGCCCGGCAAGGAAAACATCGCCGCAGCTGGCGGCAGGTAAAGGCAAAAAATGACCGGGGTTAAATTCGGAGTCGGTTTATTTCCCATCGAACCTCTTCCGCGGATGCTGACGCTGGTGAAGCTTGCCGAGGAGGCAGGATTTTCGTGCGCTTATATCGGCGACTCGCAAATGATCTGGCGCGAGCCCTACGTGATCCTGGGCGCCGCCGCGATGGTCACCCGGCACATTACGCTGGCGACCGGCGTGACCAACCCGATCACCCGCGATCTCGGCGTGCTGGCGGCGGCCTGGGTGACGCTGCGCGAGACCGTAGGCGACCGGCTGCTGATCGGGATCGGCTGCGGCGACAGCTCGGTGGAGACACTCGGCAAGAAACCGTCGACCCTGGCCAACCTGGAGCGTTCGGTCGGCGTGCTGCGCGATCTCATGGCCGGCAAGACGATCACCTCTGCAGACACCAAGGCCGAGGTCCGGTTGACCTATGCCCACCAGCAACAACCGATTCCTGTCTACGCCGCGGTCAGCAGCCCGAAAATCCATCGCCTTGCGGGCAAGATCGGCGATGGCGCCATCGTGCTGGTCGGTGTCGACCCGCATTTTCTGCGAGCGTCGCGCGGCGAGCTCGAGGCGGGCGCCGCCGAAGCGGGCACCACCCTGAAAGACAAGAAATTCCGCGTGGTGTGCTGGACGCCCTGCTCGATCCTGGATGACGGTCGCGCGGCGCGCAGAGCGGTCAAAGCCCATGTGGCCCGAATTCTCAAGCGCAAGCTGCCGTTCGAGCTCGACGCGGCGGCGATGGATGTGGTGAACAAGATCCGCCAGCACTACGAGTACTACGAGCACATGGTGGTAGGCACGGCGCATGGCGAAGAGGTCCCGGACGAAATGGTCGAGCGCTTCGCCATCGCAGGCACCCCGAAAGAGGCTCAGGAACAGATCGAACGGCTCGCGGCCTCCGGCCTCGTCGACGAAATTGCCATCATCCCGCACACGCAGGACCCGAAGGACCGCGACCGCATCATCAAGCTTGTCGGCGAAATGATCCCGGCGTCGAGCCGCGGTACCCGCGCAGCCTAGACCGCGCTCGCCTCGAAGCGGCCGGTATCACAGCAGCAGAAGAACGCGCGCTTGGTCGGTGGCGGCGTCTGCCGGCTGCGGTCGGTGACAACAAACTCACCGTCGATCATGACGTGCGTGATGCCCGGCAAGTCGCCGTGAGCGATCGCATCGCTTAGCGTCGAGCCGGCCGACCCGGTGATCGAGCCGCATACCACCACGTCGGCCGGCCGCCCAACCTCGAGCAGGCCCACGTCGACGCCGTGGGCGCGTGCAGTGTTCCCGGTTGCCACGGCCACTGCCTGGCCGGGGGTAAGATTGCACATCGAAGCAAAGTAAAGGACGTTACGAAGCATGCCGCGCGGAATAACGCCGGTCCCGCCGGGTGTGTCGGTGCCAAGCGTGAGGCGGTGGAGCTGATCCCTCGCGATCAGCCGCTCAACCAGGCGCGCGGTCGAGCGATAATTGCCCGACGAACACACCTCCAAAAAGAACGAGGTATTGTCGACCACGGCGTCGATATCCTCGTCGCTCATCGGGATCGGTCCACCGCTGACATGGGCGGCAATGTCCGGCTGCAGCCACGACAGGATGCCGTAGCCGCAGACGACGCTGGCGCCGGAGCGTGACACGCCGCCGGTGTGGACCTTCACCCGCATGCCGCGGGCGTGCGCCCATTTGACGTAGTTGCGCGCCTCCGTGGTGTCGTCCTTGAACGGATAGAACAGGAACTTGATCCATTTGACGCCGCTTGCGGCGAGGCGATCGAAATGCGCCTCGGTCATGCCTGCAACCATCAGAGCCGTGCCCGCGTAAACCTTGACTCCGCTCCATCGCACCCGGCCCGTCGTCGCTGCGGTAACGATCGCTAGCGACGTCACGAGCTCCGGCGAAAGCTTGTCGTAATCAATGCCGGGGACGTGCAGTTCGCCCGCCGAGATCATGCTGGTGGTGCCACCGTGCAGATAATTGCCGATCCAGCCGATCAGAGTCCTGCGCCGGCGTCCATTCGCCCAGCATCGGATGGACGTGACCATCAACCAACCCTGGCATGACCGCGCCGCCCGCAGCGTCGAGCACCTTGTCGGCATTCTGCTCGGCAGGGTCCAGCGCGGCGATCTTGCCGTCCGCGATCAGGATGCTTTTGACGGCCGCCATGGGGCGGGCGAGATCGCCGGTGAAGAACTCGCCGATATTCTTGATAAGGATGGTCATTTCGCCGCGTGCTCCCAGCCGCTCAGACGCTCACGGGCGGCCGCCATTTGAGAATGCGATTTTCGAGCATCTTCGCGAGCGTCGTCAACAAAACCGCGACAATGCCCACCAGGATTAGCGCCGAGTAGACACGATCGGTCTGCAGCAAGCCTTCCGCCGCGATGAGCTGGTAGCCGATGCCCGCGGTAGCCCCGACAAATTCGCCGATGATTGCGCCGATCAGCGCGTACGAGACGCTCAGACGCAGCGCCGCGAAGATCCAGGAGAACACCGACGGAAAGACGACAATGCGAATTAGCTGGGCGGGTGTCGCGCGCATCACGCGCATCGCGTTGATTATGTCCTGGTCGATCGTCTTTACGCCGAGATAGGTGTTGTAGAACACCAGGAAAAACACCAGTGACCACGCCAGCACCACCTTCGAAGCAAGCCCGATGCCGAGCCAGAGCACCATTAGTGGAGCGATGGCGGGACGCGGCAAGGCGTTGAAGGCCGACATGAACGGCTCGGCGATCAGCTCGAGCGGTCGCCACATGCCGAAGGCCAACCCAGCAGCAATCCCGGTGACCATGCCAATGACAAGCCCAGCGAAGGATTCGAACAGGGTAATGCCGACGTCCCTCAAAAGGATGCCATCGGCGAAACCATTCTGCAGGTCGACGGCAATGCGGCTTGGGCTGGATATGAAGAACGGATCGACCAGCCGCACGCCCGGCACAAGATCGCCTGCCGCGAATTGCCAGAACAGAAGACCGATCGCGAGGACCAACAGGCGGCCGACGATGACCTGTGTGCGTGTCATGCCTCCCTCCGCCTGGTCGGATCGGACTCAGCCATCAGCACATTCCACAATTTCTGGAATAGCCGCAGGAATGCATCGGTGCCGCGGAGCTTTGCGGCCGAGCGCGGTTCCGGAAGATCCACCGAATGGATTTCGACAACCCGGCCTGGCTGGCTCGACATCACCGCGACCCTGCGCCCCAGCACCAGCGCTTCGGAAAGATCGTGGGTGATGAACAGTACGGTGAGGCGGGTCTTGTCGTTGATCCGCAGGATTTCCTCCTGCAGCGCCGTCCGGTTGAAGGCATCGAGCGCCGCAAATGGCTCATCCATGAGGATCACATCCGGCTCGTAGGCCAAGGTGCGGGCGAGCGACACCCGCTGGCGCATGCCGCCGGACAGCTCATGCGGGTAATGATTGCGAAATTGCGAAAGGCCGACCAGCGCGATCAGTGGCTCGGCCTTGGCGCGGCGTTCGATCTTGTTCAGCCCGCGAAGTTCAGGCCCGACCTCGACATTGCCGAGAACCGTCCTCCATGGGAGCAGCGCGTCCTTCTGCGGCATGTAGCCAAGCCGCACATTCGGGGCCACGGTCAGTGAACCCGACAGCTCTGCGCCCGGCGGCAGCAGCCCGCATACACTGTTGAGGAAAGTCGTCTTGCCGCAGCCGCTGGGGCCGACCAGAACGACGATCTCGCCGGCGTGGACCGACAAATTCACATCCTTCAGCGCAACCAGGCGGCTGGGGCTGAAGGTAACGGAGAAATTCCGCGCTTCGATCAGCGCGGGTAGCGAAGGTGGTTGAGCCCGAGTGTCAGCCCCGATCACCGCGAAGCCGCGTAGGTATTGTCGACGGATTTCGCGAACGGCAGCGCTTCCTTGAAGAGGCCCGTCTGCACCATGGTCTTCATGGTGTTGTCGAAGGTTGCCTGGTCCACCGTGGCGACGACAGGCACCCCGCCGAGATTGCGCTTCAGCGCCGGCACCAGGGCATCCATGTTGCTGTCGCCGAGAATCGGGGCGACAACCTTTGCCACCTCTTCCATCGGCGTGCTGTGCAGCCAGTCGTACGCCTCGTTCTGGGCGGCGAAAAACTTGCGCAGCACGTCCTGCTTGGTGTTGAGCATGTCCTCCTTAGCCAGCATCACCTCAACCATGCTGTGGGGTGCACGCATATACTTTTCGTGCTGAGCCGGATCGACCAGGTCAATAATCGAATAACCGGCGTTTTCCTTCAGGGCGATGGTCGTGCCGGGCTCCCAAAGCGTCACGACATCGACCCGATTGGTCTTCAGGGCCGAGATGATCGCCGTCATATTGCCGAGAGGAACGATTTTGATATCGCGCGATGCGTCAAGCGACCCGAGATGAGCCAGCAGGTTGGCGAACGCCCAGCTTCCCGACCCGATTGCGGAGATGCCGATGGTGCGGTCTTTCAGATCGGCGGGACTTTTGATCTTACCCTTCAGGTCATTCTGCCCCAGCAGCGAGTAGATCTCCATGTTGTGTGACATGCCGATGATCTTCACGGGCCGGTTCTGGAACTGCGCCTGAAGCGAGGTTGACGCCGCGAGGTAGCCGATATCGATATCGCCGCTGAGCAGCGCGGTCAGTACCTTGGCGCCGCCCGGTATGGCGACGCGTTCGAGGTCGATGCCGTGCTTGCGGAAAAATCCCTTCTGGATGCCGGCATACATACCGAGCTGGGCGAGCGATGTGGTGTCGCCCACTTTGACTTTGATCAGGTCGGCGGCATCCGCTTTCGAGATCGGCGGGGCTGACGATAGCAGAATGGCGGCCGATACAACCGCAAGCATCACGCCTCGGGTATTGATCGGGATTTTCATGACGTTCGTCCAACGAGTTTAATGCGGGAAAAGTTAGAGCCTTGCTCACGACGAGAACCGCAAAGTGCCGCAGCCCGCGAGCACGTGCATTTATCATCGCCAATGCCGGATACAGTGTCAAACCAGACACCGGCGCCATAATGACAGGCAGCGACCCTTCCGGATTTCCGCTTTTGGCCGCAAGAAGACAACCCGTGCACGGAACGCGCGAGAATGATCACTTCCACCCTAGCCCGTTGTGCCGGGCAAAGTCTCTCCGGTCGCGTCCGGCTTCAGGCCTCGTCCAGCCCGATATCGACGGCCGGCGACGCCTGGATCATTTTGCTTGAGGACACATAATCGACGCCGGTTTCCGCGATCGCGCGCACAGTATCGAAATTGACGCCGCCGGAAACTTCCAACGGAATCCTGCCGTCGACGATTTTCACCGCCTCCCGCATATCATCGAGGGACATGTTGTCGAGCATGATGACGTCAGCCCTGGCGGAAAGCGCCTCGCGCACCTGCTCGAGACGGTCGCATTCGACCTCGATCTTGGTCAGCGCCGGCGCTGCCTCTCTCGCGCGCGTCACGGCCTTCGCGATGCTGCCACCGACCGCGATGTGGTTGTCCTTGATCATCACGCCACTATCGAGACCAAGGCGGTGATTGCCGCCGCCGCCGCAGACCACCGCGTGCTTTTGCAGTGCGCGCAGGCCGGGCGTGGTCTTGCGGGTGTCGATCAGTTTTGCCTTGGTGCCCTTGATCGCGTCCATCCAGCGCGCAGTCTCGGTGGCGATGCCGGAAAGATGCTGCACGATGTTGAGCGCGGTGCGTTCGACAGTAAGCACGCTGCGCGCGCTGCCCGCGACCTTGAGCAGCATGGCCTTCGGCGGCAACCGGTCGCCATCGGCGGCGCTGACATCAACCGCGAGCGATGGGTCGTAGCGCCGGAAGCACGCCGCCGCCACCTCGACGCCGGCCAGGCTGAGCGGCTGGCGCGCGTTCATGGCGAAGGCGCCCTTCGCATCGGCGTCGATCATGCTGAGCGTGGTAATGTCGCCATGGCCGATATCCTCGGCGAGCCAAAGATCGATTAGGCGGTTTACCATGTAAAGATCAAGCATCGCACTGTCGGCTCCATGAAGCACTATCCGGCATCAAGTTTAAAGACAATAATTCCAGCCGCCACTAATGCAATACGGCGGACGGAAAGCTATCCAGTCGAACAATGTCGAAACCAAATATCGGGGCTTTCATTATTTTCCAATCTTTATTGGGCGTCGGGCATCTGGCTCGATGCTCTACGATTGCACAGGCCTTAAGTCCGTCTTTTCATGCCACGATGTTTTCCGGAGGGAAACCGGTTGAAGGTTACTCCGCTCCTTTGGGAGTCGATTTCGTTCAACTGCCTGCAATTAGCCAGGAAGCGCTCAGTGAATTGCTTGTCCCTTTCAACCCCGGCTATACGATGGTTGAAATCGAACGCATGCGGAGCAAAATGCTTGTCGCGAGCTTTCTCCGTACCAAGCCCCGAATAGTGATCGTTGAGTTCTTTCCATTTTCACACAGGCGATTTGGAAAAACCCTGGACGCGCTGTTTGAGACGATCGACAAAGAAAAAGAGAAACCAATCGTTATTTGCTCGATCAGAACCTATCCTCGGCAGCAATGGGATCCGGATGCGGACGCCATCTGGATCAATCAACAGCTTCGGAAGAATTTCTCCGGCGTCTTGCACCATGTCGACCCCAAATTATTTCCGCCGGCTTCGCTTGGGCCCTACATACAAACCGCGCTGTCAGGCGTCACTGTCTGGCCAACAGGATTTATCCGCCGTCCATTGACCCTGTCAGACAATCATCGCCGTTCAAATGGTCTTTTGCTCACAGTAGGGGGTGGGAATTCAACCGGTGCCAAGTTGCTTAAACGCTGGATCGATGCTGCCAGAGCAGGCTCCCCCGATTTGTTCCCCATGCAAGTCGTTTGCGGCCCCATGATGGAGGACGCCGACCGGAAGAGCATTCGTGCGGAACAGGATGCAAATATCACCATTCACGACCGAGTTACAAATCTTGACGAACTGATCAATTCTTCACGCGCCGTCGTATGCCTGGGTGGCTACAACACGCTCGTGGAAGCACTCAGCCTAAGAAAGCCTGTCTTGGCATTCCCCAACAGCGAACTTGGCGATCAGACTTTTCAAGTCAATGCCCTGCACGCTCAAGGAATGCTGTTAAAGGGAGACCAGGCGCAGACCCAATATGAGATTACAGGGCTGATGAATGACTTGCTGAAATTCCGTCCTCGGCATCCGATTGACTGTAACGGCGCGGAACGATCCGTCGAAATAATCAAAACTCTTTTGAATGTTCGCTGAAACCCAAACGCCCTCGGTGACATTAAGAGAATACCGTAACGCGGCGGTGCTGTCCGCTTTATTCGGAAGGCGGGCGTTCCGTGCGACGAACAGAATGCCTGCTTGGTGTCACAAACTTGCAACGCGCGATCGTGGTCCTGCTCTTTTTTTTATCGGCGGTCGGAAGTAGTATTATGGCATTGCATGATTTCAGCGTCCAGATTGGCGGCGATGATGACGACCAGCAAAGTATCGATCTGCAGCTTTTAAATTAACAGGAGGCGTAAAATGCGGCTTGCCCCTCTATCGATCGGCCTCACCATGTTTGCGTTCGCCATGCTCGTCATGTCTTCAAGCGCGGCGTTGGCGATGGGCCACGTCGGCCTCGGTTCACATTCTACGAATGATATTAAGAGCCATTGCGACGCCGCGGGCGGCTCATATTACAACTCTGGAGGGGTTTACGGCTGCTTTGGGCCCGGCGGAGATGTTACCTGCAGCGGAAAGAACGGAAAGTGCTTTGGCTCGTGCAGCAAATGCGGATCTGCCGCTCGGCTTAGCGGAAAGGGAGGCATCGACGGATTTCCTGAGATCACCGACTTCAGGATTGCTCAAGCAATCGACCGGTGGAAACACAGCGGGTCCCACAAAGACGAACGTTCCAGGCGCGGCAAATTCAAATTTAACCAGCCGAGGGTCGAATACCACGCTTAAGAAACAAGACACCAACATGATGAAACGTTAGGCCAGAACGTTCGGTTTCGCCCGATAGCAGACGTGGCCGCTTCTTGGCGGGCGGTGACGACGTCCAACAATTTGGGAATTTCAATATTTGGGGCCAAAGCGAGGGTTGATGGGCGATATTGATCGGCCAAAGTTATTTTCTACGTCGCCTCACCCCTCACCTTTCAGACATGACCGCTTTATCTTTGAAAGCGGACGTGCGCAGCGCACAAGCTCATGTCGGCTATGGGCCAATAGCTTACATTCAAGCGCGGGCTCTCACAACAAGAAAAACCCCGAGCATTGCCCGGGGCTTTTTATTAATTCGAAGTTGTCTTGGGAACTACGGTCCGAACTTGTAGCTGAGACGTGCGAGCACTACTGAGATACGAGTTTTGACGTCGAAGGCGTAGCTGCCCGCGCCGCCACCCACTTCGTAGTTCGCCGTTCCCAAATCGATGTAGTTGTACTCTGCACCGATGATCCAATTGGGCGTGAGCCCGTATTCCAGGCCGCCGCCTATCGTCCAACCACTCTGCCAATGCGTATCGCTTCCAGCTCCCATGGGGGAGCCCCCGACGCAACACGTGTCAGATACGGAAAATTGGACATGGCCGCCGGCGTAGCCTCCCTTCGCATATAGCAGCACGTTGTTCCAAGCGTAACCTATGCGGCCGGTGACCGTCGCGAGGCTGTTGATCTTTGTCGTGAACACGTCGTCGTTTAGGATAGCCAGATCGGTCGCATCGCCCTTGATGCTGCTGCCGTCAAACGATCCTTCGATCCCGAACACCCACTGGTTGACTTGATAGTTGCAGCCAACATGGCCGCCGCCGACAAAGCCATCGTAGGTGTAGGTGAAGCTCTCGCCGGGGATGAGGTGACCAAATGCCGTTGTGTTTGCGGTGTTGGTAAATTGCGTCCGGGCCCAACCTCCGCCTGCGTTCACACCAACGTAGCAGCCACTCCAATTGTAGTATGTGGCCAGCGGAGCCCTCTGCATCGGCGCCTTGGTCGGCATGTCAGCGGCCGATGCAACAGAAACAAAGCCGATAACAGCAACAGTCGCGAGCGCTGCAAAACGAAAACAATGCATGATTAGCCCCCCCAAACCGCACGAAAAATAAAATTATGCCTGCTTTTTAGCACGTAACCGTCAATGGCTTGGGGCGCGTTTGCCATATCTGCACAGGTTGATTTTTGGCGTGATATTTATGCAACAGTTCATTCTGACCTTCC
>CAVPDI010000012.1:0-12086 GCA_963702605.1 uncultured Pseudomonadota bacterium | reverse complement strand
CACCTTTTCAGATACTTACGCGGCTACGCGCGTGAATCCTGTGTCGCGGCGTGTCGCGCCGCAAGGACTCTGCCACATTCCAAAAGGCCGCCGCCATGCCGGTGCAGTCAGCGCGACCAAAGAACCGAAGTGCTGCCATCCATGACAAACCAAATGGCCGCGAGCCAGATGATGGCCATAGCAATTAATAATGCAGCGACCCCGAACTTTCCCCACATAGATCAATAATATAACTGTTCGTGGCAACGGAACAGCGCGTTAAAATGTGCTTACCTTTAAGGCACGAAAAGCGGTTACGCAGTTAGCGGAATGCCCAATACGACCTCGCTAATTAGCGGTGATGCAGAATGCAGACGACTACACGCTTGAACAACACTTCAAATCATTGGCCGCCCGACTGCAGATAAGGGCGTCCAGTGAAAGCGTCTCACGATCGAAGGCCAAATTGCAGCGGCTGGCTGAGTGTTATGCGCGCCTTGCTGACCAAGGCAGCGCAATGACTTGCCGCGACAATATTTCGAGCACACCGCGATGATAACGACACTGGCTGAGCGACGCCGGATTTGGCGCAAGCGCATTCTCAGGGGCGCCTTCATCTCGTTGAGCGAAAAAGCACCAAAACTCGAATGCACGGTGCGAGACTACACTGATGTCGGCGCTGCTTTGCAGGTATCCACTACGTTCGGATTGCCCAATAGCTTCGAACTGGTCATGAACGGCACACATCACCGGTGCCGCACGCAATGGCGCACGGACAATAAGGTCGGCGTGATATTTGACGCGCCTTGATCGACTGGATGATGCCGCCGTGAAGTCGCAAACAAAGTCCTGGAAAGCTCAATTCGGCTTTCTCGTGTGTATTACTTCTTCCTGGCCATCGTCGTCATCGGGCACGAAACCACTGCCACCGCACGTAGGGCATTGCTGTTCGTCGTCCGTGCCCTTCTCAACGACGCCATCACCATTGCAATCTGGACAGGTTTTCATCTGTGCACCTCATCGGATGCTAACGCGCCCACCCCTCAAACATCTGCGATCGGCACCTCATCTATCTTATGTCCGTGCTGGTCCATGATGGCTACGAACCAGCCGGCCCAGTTCCATCCAGGCATGACCGCGCCATGTTTGAGGTCGCGGGCCAGTGCTAGCGCGTCGTCGCGCGCTGCGGCATTTCCCGACAGGTCAATTCCTTTGTGATTATTTAGGACTTGTTTGCCGTCGGTGAGATGAAAAAAATAACGTGGCATAGGGGTGTTACTCACACGGTTCGCGATTGCCTTTGTCGCACTCGTTCAGTTCAGTTTTTCGCGCTCCAACTCAATAAGCATCTGACGAGCCAAATATTCTGGACCTCTTTCGCCGCTCGCCCTGGCTTGGGTTTCCTTCTTGCGGCCGTCATCACAAAACACCGTCAGTATGCCTCCCTCAACCAAATATGAGCCGGAAAGGTGTTTGCCGAGGGCCTCAGAATAAAAAGAAATCTCCTGCCTCATGCACGCAGTATACGGTCCTTTCGTTTCCCGCTCCACCTCATCAAGGCTGATGCGCCGAGGGCCGGTGGCAAGCGAATTTAAGACCGGACTACAGCGTACCGGGCCGCTAAGGCTTATTCTTCTCGGGCATCATCAGGTAGACGCCCACAGCGCCAACAACGCATATCACCGCGATGAGCGCGATAATCGAGAGCAAGTCCATGGTAATTCTCCCTAAGTAACCTGGGACGACCCGCTGTCCTGCTTGGCAATCGTTATGACCGTTTCGCAGCTTTCGCAGCGATGATGAATGCGGTCGCCCGATTTGGTGACCTGCATCGCCACGCCGCAGATGGGGCATGGTCGTACGATTTGCGGTTTAGGCTTTTTATCCACGTTACGCGGCTAGCGAACCGGGCCGCCCACCGTCAATTACGGATGTTCACGTAAAGTACAGGCAATCAAATGAAGGGCGTGCCGGACATCAAGAGCGCCTGAACCGCCGCAGCTTTTGCACTGGACTACAACTTGGTACCGACGACTCGACGGAATGCAGGAAAAGGGAGCAAGATTTGCGGCTACGTCACCCGACGCGTACCATTTTCACCTTTCATTCAAGGGGGAAGCTATGACCAAATTGCTCGCAATCGTTGGGACGCTCTGTATTGCGTGTGCGGCGCAGGCGGCACAACAAAAAGGTCAAATGCAGCAGCAGGCAACCGACCCCGGAAAGGTCAATCAGTGCGTCCAGGCGTGTGTCCAGCGGGCCGCCGCTGCTCGCGGAAAAGCAAAATGCCACGAACGGTGCGCAACCGGAACGTTTCAGCGTTGATACAGCAAAAAAGCCCCCCGGGCACGACTTACCCGGGGGCCCGAGGGTTCCGACACGTGCCTAAAGATCGGCGGTAGCATTGATGTTGAGGCTGGCGGCAGTGAACGGCGGTAGCTCAAAGACACAAATGATAATTTCGCAGCTCGTCACCATCGCCTCGGTTCGCACCGCAAGGTGTCCGATTGCCGCCAGTCTACTCCCCCGAAGATCGTGAGGCCGGGCAGTGCGCTAAACTGAAAATGGCCAAGTCGTCGCAAGTCACCATCGCATAGTTCCCCCGCCCGACTATTGGTTGGTGCGATCCAAGACAGATTGAATACCTAGACCGGGAGCGAGCGTCGCTGCGACGACCCCGGACCGTATTTGGGCGGTTCGCATAAGAGATTGTGGCAACGAAAGGGGCGGCCTGCGGCGCCCCGTCTCGCGCTATTCCCAAAGCGAAACTTTAAAACTTGATCATGTCAGTCCGGGTCAGGGTTATCTTACCGGCCATGACCGGCGCGACGGTGAATTGATAGACGGTAAACTGGTCGACATAGGGGGTCGCCCCGGCAATTGCGTCGACCGCTATGATCGTCTGGTAGTGACGGAAGAATGCCTCAGTGCCGGTGTAGAGGATGGCGCCATCGGATGCCGCGCCCATCAAGATCACGGTCTTGATGCCTTTGTCCTTGAGGACCTTGTCGAGATTGGGGTCTAGAAACTTGTTGAAGAACGAGGTGACGACTGGCTCGGTTCCCTTGGGCGCGACTTCCGGCAGAGTGTCACCGATAACCGGACCGGGGAACACGCTATAGATGATGGTCATGTTCTTGGCGCGTGCCGCGGCCAAAAGCTTCTGGGCCTTGGGCAGCGTCGCAACGCAGCGCGGATTGGACCCGCAGTTCTGCTTGAGGAAGTCCAGCATCAGGAGCGCGGTGGTCTTGGGATCAACGGTAACGGAAGTGAGTGCTGGCGCGGGCGGTGCCTTGACGCTCGACCATTCGTCGATGATGGTCTGCGCCGGTGCTGGCGCCGGCATGGCGTAAAAAACCGCAGCCGCAAGCGTGACAAGCGGCATCAAATGGCGCAGGCGTACCATGTTTCCTCTCCGTGGTTTCTAGGTCCTCATATAAATGGGACCAGCTAACGTTTGCGCGGTCAAGCCACCTGGGATCGCATACGATGTCCGCACTGGATCACAAGCGGACGTGTGCGGTGCAAAGACCCGATATCCGCCAAAATAGCGGATCTTCATTCGCGCCGTTAAACTAGTTTCTCCAGGGAGGCCGCGCGATGAGTGGCAATCGCAAGGCGCTTACAGGTAGACAGAAACTCGTGACGGGCGTCCTTGAGTGCGTCGAGAGCTCACGGCCGACAACCTCCGGGCAGCGGCGGCGCGCTCTCACTCCGAGGCCGAAGAGACCGAGAGCGGCGCCCGGACACCGGTCATAAAATCTGCCCAGGAGCAAAGTTGAATGGTTCGATTAAAGCTTCAACGGCGCCAATGAAACCGAGAAGTGGACCAAGGTGATCCGGACCGCCAAAATCAAGGCAGGACGACGCTCCCTGCCCGCGGATAGCTAGGATTCACCTGCCCGAATCGTCTAGCGGATGTCTGCCGAATCGACCCCAAAAGGGGACATTGCACGGTGCAATCGCAGCGCCCGTATCAGCGTTAAGCCGACATTCGAATATTTTAAGATTTCATCGGTAAGATTAAGTTTACATATTTTTAATTCATGGTGCAGAAGCCGGCGTCTCCAGGATCCATTCCATGTTGCACCACAGGCCACTGATTGCCGAACTTGAACATGCTGTGCGGCGTGGTTCAAAGGAAAAACGGGTCGAGACCCTGAGGCGCATCACCGATCTATTTCTGGGCGAGCGCGAACAGCTCAATGAAGCGCAAATTCAGGTATTCGACGAGGTTTTGGGTCATTTGATGGCGCGAATGGAATCGAACGCGCTGATCGAATTGAGCGAGCGGCTTGCTCCGATCAACAACGCCCCCATTAAAGTCGTACACACGCTCGCGTGTGACGATGAAATAGCCATAGCCGGACCGGTTCTATCGTTGTCGGATCGCCTGAGTGTGCCTGATCTTATTGAAATCGCCGTGGCCAAGAGCCAGTCCCACCTGCTTGCGATTGCGCAACGCAGCAGCCTAACTGAGTCCCTAACCGACGCGCTGCTCGAACGTGGGAATAGCGACGTCATCAACAAACTGGCGGAAAATGCAGGTGTCCGGTTTTCTGAAAAAGCATATGCCTGTCTCGTAGAGAAAGCCGACGCCGATGAAACCCTTCTCGAAAAACTCGGCTTACGTCTGGATATCCCGCTCCATATCTTCCGTCGTATTTTGGAGCGCGCCACCGAGGCTGTGCGGTCGCGCCTTTTGGCCTTGGCCACGCCGGAAAAGCGGGATGACATCAACGAGATACTAGCCAGCATTTCGAATGACGTGATCGATAACGACCAAGTGGATAACGACTTTGGGGCGGCCGAGCGCTTTATTCAGATGCTGCATGAAAAAGGGGAGCTTGATCAGATAGCGCTGCTGGGCTTCGCAAAAGCACGCCAATACGCGACAACGGTGACCGCACTTTCGACGTTATGTTCCGCGCCGGTCAATGTAATCACACACATGCTGCAGGACGGACGCAACGAGCCACTGTTGGTGCTGTGCAAGGCTGCGGGATTTTCGTGGCTTACCCTGCGCTCCCTGCTGCAAGACGACTTGCTGGGCAGGGCAGCCACGGACGACGAGCTCAAGAAATTGAAAAGCGACTACATCAAGCTGTCCCCCGCGACGGCCAAAAAACTGCTCGATTTCTGGTGCGAACAGCACAAACCCTGAAAAAATGGCCTGAAGGTGCAACCGCGCCCGCCTGCCCGCGGATGGCGGCGGGGTGATCTGAAATCCGACTAAATCGTGCAGCAGACACCACGGCACACCGGCTGGACGATGTCGCCGGCGCACTAAGCTGCTCACGCAGCTCAATCCTGGTTCGTGCCTCTCTTGAGCGTAAGCGTTGGTGGTTTCTTTTTGCCGGGTAACTTCTTCATGCTCGTTTCTGTAACGCCCAGGTACCTGCCGCCCTTTCTATCATTGCCATTGCCGCCCCGTAGTGACGACGAAGCGGGATCGACGTGTTTTGTAACCCTGATTGGTTGGGGGCTATCTTTCTCCTTGGCCCATGTCACCCCAAATACCGGATTCATCGTGAGTACCGACAATGCTAATATAACGCCCAAAGATGCTCTCGACATCGGCGCCTCCAACTCGAGAAAATATTACGCGGAAGATAAGCGGCTAGGCAAACAAAAGTCGCCCCAGCGCCGTGATGGCAACCAGGCTACCGGGAGCGTTTCGCGGGCGTTCTCACAGCAAAAGGCTCCCGGCCCAACTGTGAAGTAGCTCACTCTCATAACTGTTGAGCCCATGGTAGTCGTTGCCCTCGGGAGGCAATTGCCAATGAACAATGAGAACACACAATCAGCCCGTGACAACCACTCGGCGGCGGCCATCGCCTCGATTTGGGTCTTGCTACTGGCACTCGTGGGCGTGATCGAGCTTCTATCGCTGCTCATGTCAAGTTCGATGCTGGCGGGCATTCATTAGCGACATCGAGCAAGCGACAATCCGGTAAACCGGTTGCATGAAACGATGACACCGGATCTTTTTTACGCGGGAAGACCGCCTCGCGGCGGTAAACACGTTGATTGCCTAGTCCTGAAAGCTAAAGCGCCGACGGCCCATCTTTCATGCAGCGCTGAATGGCGGCGCCCACTGCATTGTTTAACATGCGCCCATATTCAATATGGTATTTAGCGTAAGCCAGTCGCCGGCATTTTCCTAAATCAGGCTTACCGGACGCCTGTTGTGCGGCAACTGCCGCCCTGCAGCCCGCGGACAATTCATCGGCATGAGCTCTCATGCACGCACGCCGCGCTTCATCGTTTTGAATGACTGAACCGCAATACCTCTTGGCGTCATCAAGGCAGGCTGCCCGAACCGCCGCACTTGGCGCGGCGAAAGCCATTGAGGTCGCGCCCACGCCGATAAGGAGAACGACAGAGACCGCTGCGAATTTGTGCAAAGGGGTTCTCAAAATTGCTCCAACCTTCCGCTTCCTGCGTCAGCCTAGCAGACCCAACACCGGCGGGATTTTTTGTTTCTAGGGCATGGACCCCGCCGAAGCGCGCGGCCCGTAACCCCTAAGGTGGCGAGCCGGGGCGGCTTCAGGGGGTCGTCATCGTAGCCAGTCAATGCGGCTCGCCCTGCCCTTTGAACTCCCGCCGCCATTTTTCCGTGCAATCCCGCGGGCTTACCCGTGCGGGCGCCTGCCGCCCCCGACATCATTGGGAAACCCATAATTAACAAGTTTGGCACACCTATAGTGCCGGGGGACGTCCATTCCCTCGGTTTGAGTGCGCCTGAACGGCATGACCGAGACACCTGCTCCATCCGCGAAAGCCGCCAGCGGCGCGCCTGCGGTCGAATCGCCACCGCTCGCTCCCGACGCTACGCCGCTTTGCTATGTCGTCGACGAAGAACCCAGCATCCGGCATTTCCTCTCGCTTGTACTGCACGGATCAGGCGTTGATGTCGTCGAGTTCGCGGACGGCGCTGCAATGCGCAAGGCCATAGAAGCCCGCGCGCCCGCCCTCGTCTTTCTCAATATTTCGCTCGAGTTCGGCCGACGCAATCGAATCGGTCGTAGCTCTCGGCAAGTCGCGATATCGCGGAGCGGTGCAGCTGATGAGCGCCCGCGGCGCAGCCGTTCTGGAACACGTCAAGGGCATCGGCACTCAGCACAAATTGCAGATGATGCCCGTGCTCAAGAAGCCGTTTGAGACCGATACGATCGTCAAGATCATCCAGGAGCTCAAGCTTGGCATGCCGCCGGCGGTGGCCGCGCGCCTCGAACTTGAGGAAGCGATCAAGAACAAATGGGTCGAGTTCTGGTATCAGCCGAAGATCGCACTGCGAAAAAAGCAGCTGGCCGGCGCAGAAGCCTATGCCCGCGTGCGCCACCCAGAACATGGCATCGTGCTGGCGGCAGCTTTCACCGCCAATGCCTCAGAGGCCGCAACCGCAAAACTATCGGAGCTTGCGCTTGAGAACGCGCTCAAGACCAGCGCTCACTTCTCGAAGCTCGGGGTAAACCTGCGGCTGTCGGTCAATATTCCGGTGCCGGCGCTGACGAAAATTTCCATCGAAGAGATCGTGAAGTCACACCGTCCGGCAACGGAAAAATGGGCGGGCCTTATCATCGACGTCCCGGAGGAGCAGATCATCACCGATCTGAAGCTGGCCAGCGAAATAAGCAAAAAACTGGAGCCGTTGAATGTGCGGCTTGCGATCGACAATTTCGGCCGCACCTATTCGACGCTGGCCAAGGCAGAAGAGCTGCCCTTCGAAGAGCTCAAGCTCGACAAATCATTTGTTGCGGATTGCGGAACCGACAAGGTCAATGCGCCGCTATGCAAGACCGTGATCGACCTCGCCCACAATTTCGGCCGCTATGTGGTGGCCGTTGGCATTGAAAAGGCCGCGGATGCGGTCGCGCTGGTGAGCATGGGTTGCGACTACGGCCAGGGCTATTTGCTCGGGCAGCCAATGCCCGAGGAACGTTTCGTTTCGCTATTGCGGCAACGCGCGGCAACCCAAGGGCTCAGCCTCGACGGCGCGCCGCGCGATACAGAAAAACGACCCGCCTGACGCCTGCCGGCGGTCCGAAAAGGCAATTCAGTGGGTCCAGGCGTCGCGCCGCTTGAACGAAAAGTTGTCCGCGTAGGACATCCCGCGCCGTTTCGACGGCGGCGTGTCGAAGACCTGATAAGCCATGCCGTGACGCTCACAATAAGCGATCGCCTCTTCTTTAGTGCCAAACCGCAGGCGCAGTTGCTGACGCATGTCGCCGGACGATGTCCAGCCCATGAGGGGCTCGACCCGGCGTGGCGTCTCGGGCTCGAAATCGAGCAACCAGCCCCTGGTGTTGCCCGCTCCTGATTGCATGGCGGTCTTTGACGGCTTGTAAATGCGGGCTGTCATGGGCGAACCGGGATCGTTTCGATGCCATCCCTATAGGGCCGATCGGGCGCCGAAACAATCGGGCTGGTGCCACCGTTGAACGCGCCGCTGGAAATTGCTGTTGTGCCGCCTCTCAGGCGGTCTTCCGCGCGGCGGTAACGCCCAAATCCGGCCGGGAGGCCCGCCGGCGGCGCGACTAGTCGTATTCGGCTCATCGAGAATCGCGGAGCGAATTGTCACGCGAAACCCCCCGTCGGCATTGTCTTCGAATTCGATATGATATTCACGCCAGAGCTCCTCGAGCGCGCGCATGGTTGTGCGTCGCGGCTCCGTCTCGCCCTGCTCGAGCTTGTGGATTGCCCGCTGCGTCATTCCGATGCGGACACCGAGTTCGCCCTGGCTCCAGCCGAGGACTGCGCGAGAGAGCCGGATCTTTGCCGCAAAGGCATGGCGCTCGAGCCGAAACAGCTCGCTGAAGTCATGGGCCTGCTTTGCAACCTGGACTGACATCTACTGAAACAACTTGTACCTTTTTACGGATGCACCCCCGGCGGTTTCCCGCCGGGGGTTTTTTCGACCAGACCGCCAGGCGATCAGGGATAGAAGTCGCGATGGACGCGGAACCGGAACTGCCAGTTGTCCAGGTCGTCCTTGGGAAGCACTCCTGCCCGGCTGAGCGAAGTGTCGACCCCGCCGACGATGCCGGCGCTGGCGCTCTGCAGTTTCGTGTACAGCACGTCCAGGCCCATGTAGAAGTCTTTGGTGACGTTCCACTGGGTGCGCGAGCCGATCCACCAAGTCTGCCAATTAAAGTCGCAGCCGTTCGTCACGGAAGCGCCGCCGAACCCGCACAGGACGCTGTTCGCCTGGTCGTTGTAGTTGACCTCGGCATAACCGCCATACAGTGACGTCCTCCAACGCGGATTCCAGAAGTGCTCGTAAGCCGCGTTGACGTTCCAGGCGGTAGTCAAGTCGACGCTATCGCCGGTCGTGCCGGAATATACGCCGTCGCTCAGGAAGCCGAACGCAGCGCTGTTCCCGTCAACCTTGCTCCAGTTACCGTTCACCGAGAAGAACAGATATCGCAGTGCGCCTTCGGTGTAGTTGACCTGGGTTTGAAGGTAGTCGCCATGCCCAATCATGGGGGCGTTCAGCTTCAGGCCCGCGCCGACCGCCCACCCCGCTTTGTCATCGGGATGACTCGTAATGCCAACGGTATCGTACGTGGCATTGACCTGATGGTAGGCCGCCATGAGCTGGGCGGAGCCCCAAGCCTGATCAACACGCAAGTTGCCCACGATATCAGGCGCCTGGAAGCCGCCGTACTGACCCGGGAACGCAGTGGCCAAGGTCGTGCTTGCAGCACCGAGCTGAATTTGCGTCATGCGGCGCATTTCGGCAGCAATGGTGGCGCTAAAGCCGTTGCCGAACTGGGCGGTGTAGCCCAGCACTTTCCAACCCGGATCGCCCGTATCGGAAGACGGGAACGTGCCCCAGTAAGACGTCGCCGGAACGCTGTAGAAGTCATAGAACGACTGTGCCTGGCCTAACGTGAAGCCTGCCCATTGGATGAAGGCGCGGTTTGCGTCGAAAGTATTGCCTGCACCGTTGGTATCGCTGCCGCTCACGCCGACCGCTAGATAGCCGCGAACGGTGCCGTATTCGGTCTGGTTACGGGCATCGACAGTGATGTAACCGCGCGCGCGCCAGGTGTCATTATTGGTCGTGCGGTTGTTCAGGTTGCCGGTAGCCCACGGCCCTACGCCGATATTGCCGTTGGCGCCCCAGGTATATTCGGCGCGAACCCATCCGCCGACCTTGATGCACATATCGGTGCCAGGGATGTAATAGAACCCCACACCGTACAGGCTACAAATCTTCACGTACTGGACCGGTTTCGGAGACCCTGACCCCCTAAGTCCAATGACGATGCGGCTGACGCCGCAGCTCGTATTGTGAACTCGCCTGAACGGCGCTTCGCTCGCTCGGAATGCCGTGGGTCTGGCGAAATCCTAAGTGCTTGCCGGAAACGACGTTCGCCGCGCGCGATACCGGCCAGATCAATATGACGACTAGGTATAGCCTAGGAAGCAGCGCGTACGGCACCCGCACGCGCGCAGGTCGGCACCCGAGATCGAGCGATCCTGGTCCGCATCTCCTTATTTTCCGTAAAGAATATTTCTCACGCGCCGCCGGCGCGTGCCGGCGTCAAAGTTCTAAAATATGATCTGTGAAAAGTTTGGCCGCGCCCATCGCACTTGAATTATTGCGGATTATCGCGCGCGAATGGGAGGCGGATTACGGGGACGCGTCGCTTGCTGCTCTTTCGACCCCGTCAGCCTTCGATCCGGGAAACGCAATAACCTCCTGCATCAGGTCGGCAGCGCCGCTGAGCGTCTCGCGCGTGAGATGTGCATAGCGCTGGGTCGTTCGTGCGTGCAGGTGGCCGAGCAGTCCCTGCACGACGTAAAGCGACACGCCGCGATTGACCAGGAAACTCGCGAACGAGTGCCGTAAATCGTGCAGCCGTACGTCCGGCAGCCTGGCACGCTGGCGGATCCTGTCCCACGGGAAGAATAATGACGCCGACGGCCGTCCCGTCACCGGCGACGGAAAAATCTAAGGATTGCCTTCAATACGTGGCGTTGCGCGCAAGAGCGCCAGCGCCGATTGATTCAATGCAATGACACGCGCGCGGCCGGATTTGGATTTTGGCACGAGCAATGTTTTGTTTTTCCAATCAACGTAATCCCATTTTGAAAATGTAATCTCGTTGCGCCGAGCGCCGGTAAGAAGCAGAAGTAAAATAGAGCGCGCCGCGGTTTGATTCTCATCGGTATGGATCGATCGAACCAGCGTTTCGGCCTCTACTTCCGTCAGGAACCGATTGCGCTGCACTTCGGGCCCCGCACTCAGGCCGGCAGCCGGATTTTCGGTCACACCGGGGACCTTCCATTTTCTGGCAAGATTATAAATGTAGCGGATGATCACAATCACCCGGTTCATGGTGCCTGCAGCGTAGCCGTCGGCGCGCATGAGATTTATGAGATTGGAAATAACCTCGGTTCGTATTTCATCGAGCGCAAAACTGCCGAGCTTCGGCAGAATGTAAATCCGTAGAACGGTTTCATCCGTCTGCCAGCTTTCCTTGTACGTCTGGACAAACGGCAAATAGCGTTCGTAGACGAACCGGGTGAGCTGCGGAACTGCGCGCAATTCGCGCCGTCTTTGCTGTGGATCCGCGCCCAGGAGAGCTTCCGCGCAGATCTGCCGGCCTTTCCGGCGCGCCTGTTCCAGCGTGACGACGTCCGCAGGGCCAATCTTGTACTGTCGTTCGCGGCCATGCTCGTCGGTGTAGCGCTGGTAGTAGGTTTTGCCACCAGAGATGCGGACTTCGAGCATGAACCCGCGCTGCGCCAGGTCGAAATAGTCGACCTTCTTCCGGCCGCCGGGGCACTCGGCGGCCCGCACGAAGCTCGCACTCAACGCAACATGTGGCACGCCGGTCCCAGCCCCGTTTCTTAATTATTTCCTAATTTTTAAGTCCTGGACTATTAATTTGAATTAATATCCAAGCTTACAGTATATATTTCGCGTATAATTGTGCGTAAATGGCCGCTCAATGCAAGTACAAATCATAAAATATGATGTTGAGTTCTTTTAATATACTGCATAAACCGGAGCGCATCGGGCGTGCGTATAAAAATCTTCGCGCTGCTCGGGCGGATTAATACGAGCGGCGTTGCGGCGGCGGCCACCAATT
>CAVPDI010000011.1:0-7263 GCA_963702605.1 uncultured Pseudomonadota bacterium | reverse complement strand
ATCATGCCAAGCTCGGCGCGCAAATGCTGCTCCAGGTGCATGACGAACTCATATTCGAGGTCCCGGAGGCCGAGGCGCAAGACACCATGACGATCGTCAAAAGCGTGATGGAGGACGCCCCACATCCGACCGTGTCATTGCACGTGCCGTTACAGGTCGAAGCCCGCGCTGCCGACAATTGGGACGAGGCACACTGAGCGTCCTGACGCGCCCGCCCTCAAGGGCGCGCGGGCGCCTGCAAGCCTGCTCGAAGGACCGAATTTATGCCGATCACCGCCGCTTTTTTCGTCGCGCCTTCGCTGCGCCGCGGCGAGCGGCCGATTTTGCCTTGGCGGCTTTGGCAACTTTCGCGGCCTTGGCCGGCAGCACGGCAATCGCCTCGATCTCGAACAGCGCGCCCGGCCGGGCCAGTTGCGAAATTGCGACCGTGGTGCTTGCCGGCGGGGACGCCATATTGAAATGGTGATCGCGCACTTCGCGGAAAATCGCGATGTGCGACATGTCGACAAGATAGTTGTTGATCTTGACGACGTCCTTGATGGTGGCGCCGGCGTCGGCAAGCGCGAGCTTGAGATTTTCAACGGCCTTGTTCGCCTGTGCGCGAAAGTCACCGGGCTCGCCTACCAGCTTGTTTTCCAGGTCGAGCCCGAGCTGCCCGGCAATGAAGATGAGCCGGTTGGGTCCGGTTGCCTCAACCACGTAGGTGTAGCCGGGTGGCTTGGCGAGCGTATTGGGATTCGAAAATCGGATATTGGCAGCCATCGATATCCTCCCTGCGATTTAATCCCCAGAATTCAGCGCTTTTTCGTCCGGCCGGTTCCTGGCCTCTTGGAATCCTGCAAGAGGCCCAGGCTCTCTCCGAGCCACTTCGTTGTCGGAGCCTGGATCAGGATCGTCATCAAAATGGCGATGAACGTGACCGAGGCAACGATTTGAGAGCCCGGCGCCTTCATGCCAAGCAGCAAACCGGCAAGTGCGGCCGGTATGACGCCGGTCTCGCGCGTCCAGCACATGAAGAGCATCTCATTGAGGCTCCACCTGGCGCGCCGATCCGGCAAGGCGCACAGGAATACGGCCAGCGGCCGCGCAACCAGCATGAAAATTACCACGACGACAATGCCTCCAAGCCAATACTGGCCCATGAGGTGAAAGTCGACCTGTGAGCCAAGCAACAGGAAGATGAACAGCCGCATGATGAAGGCGGTCGTCATCACAAACTCGTCGAGCTTTTGCGCGTCGGCCGCTCGCATTTTGAATCCGAACGCGTCTTTGTTTCCGATTACGATGCCGAATACGAAAACGGCCATGAAGCCGCTGGCTTGCATGTCGTCGGCCGCAAAATAGGCGCCAATGACTGCAACCAGCGTTACGACCGGGGCATATTCCGCGAGGAATGCCCACCGCTCATGCGCAATCAGCAATGCGGCCAGATAGCCGAGCCCGGCGCCTGCAATGATTCCGATTACTGCCTGCTTGATTAGGTCGAATAACGACGCGGCAATCGAGAATTCACCTGTGCCCATGGCGATGGTCAGTACGCCAACGGTGACAATCGCACCGGTCGCGTCATTAAAAGCCGACTCGCTCATTACAGTCTGAGCGACGCGGTCGCTGATTTTGACCTGACGGAAAATAGGAACCAGCGTCGCCGGATCGGTTGAAGCGATGGCCGAGCCCAGGAGAAGTGCAACAATCCAGGGAACGCCAAGTACAGCATGAGCGGCAAAAGCGGTTACAGCCGCCGTGATCAAAACGCCGATTGTCGCCAGCACGACAATTGTAATCCAGACCTTCCTCAAGACCTCGAACCGCAGCGATGCGCCCCCATCAAAGAGGATGTAGCTCGCGCCAAATAGCAGGATGATCTGGTAGAGCGCCGAGTTCGGATCTGATATTGATTAGCCCGAGCGCTTCGGGACCGATTGCCATTCCGACGATCAGAAATAGGGCGATATCCGGAATTTTGATTTTCTGAGCCACGAAGCCGGTGACAGTGCCCACGGCGAGAATGAGACCTCCGGCAAGCAAAGTGTGTTTGGCTATCTCGATTGCGGGTGACGCTTGCACTCAACCCCCCTGGCCCTCGATACAGGTCATGTCACGTAGACGTTTTTTTGTTTTTCGACCGCACGATGCTGCCCGACACCCCGCAAAATGACAAGGTACTGGCGGTAACGCGGCCGCGGAAAATAGCCTACATTGCGTTGTAATCGTCGATCTCGATCGGGGCTTGACCCGAGAGCCGCCTTGGGCAAATCCACTCTGCACTATGGACCGCATCATGCAAAAAACGGCGTTTGCCCTGGCGTTACTTCTGCTCGGCACGGGCCTCGGCGAGCGGGCTTCGGCTGCCACCTGCCAAAACGCGGGGAGCTATGAACGCTGGCTCGAGGACTTCAAGAAAGAAGCCGCTGCGCAGGGTATTTCGCCACGCGTGATCGCCGCCGCAGCTCCGAGCATGGTGTTCGATGCCGCGATCATCCGCCGCGACCACGGCCAAAGCGTATTCAATCAAACCTTTTTGCAGTTTTCGGATCGCATGGTGGGCGGCGCACGCATTCCCAACGGGCTCGCCAAGATCAAGCAGCACGCCGCTTTGTTCGCGCGCATCGAGGAAAAATATGGAGTGCCGGCACCGGTGCTTACCGCGTTTTGGGGGCTCGAGAGCGACTTCGGCAGCAATTTCGGCAACTACAATATCTTGAGCGCTATCGCAACGCTGGCTTATGACTGCCGCCGGCCTGATTTCTTCCGCCAGCAGTTGTTCGACGCGTTGCGTATCATCGAGCGCGGCGATCAACGCGTCGAAGACATGATCGGCGACTGGGCGGGCGAATTCGGCGGAATGCAGTTCACGGCTTCCGACTATCTCAAGAACGCGGTTGATTTTGACGGCGATGGCCGCCGCGACTTGATCCACAGCATTCCGGACACACTCGCCTCTGCGGCAAATTTCCTGGTCACACTTGGCTGGCAGCGAGGCCAGCCATGGCTGCAGGAAATTCGCGTCCCGCCCAATCTGAATTGGCAGGAGGCCGACCTCAGTATCCAGCATCCGCGCTCGCAGTGGGTCGCATGGGGCGTGAAAGCCGCGCACGGATCGCTGCCGCCTGACAATTTGCCGGCGTCGCTCATTCTCCCTATGGGTCGGCATGGCCCGGCTTTTCTTGCCTATCCTAATTTCCAGGCGTTCCTCGGATGGAACTCGGCGATCGTCTATTCGACAACGGTTGCCTATTTCGCCACGCGCCTCGCGGGCGCGCCGGCCGTGGACCATTCCGGTGCAGCAAATGTCGTGCCGCTCTCAACGGCGCTGGTCATGGAATTGCAGCGCCTTCTCACCAAACACGGCTATGAGGGAGTTGGCGAAGCGGACGGCAAGATCGGCAACGGAACCCGGGCGGCCACGAAAAAGGCGCAGATAAAGCTTGGCTTGCCGGCGGATTCCTATCCGACAGCCGAGTTGATAGAGCGCCTGCGAGCCGGCGAAAGCAGATCGAACCGCTAGGCTTTCCTGATTTTAATTCGCCGGCCACGCTCGCCTTTGTCAGGCGCGATATTGGCGCGCCCGTAAGCCGCTGGACGGACGGATGAATTACCGAACCTTCATCTGCGATCACTTCCGCACGATCAAGCGCCGGATTCATGAACCTCAGCTCGTTTAATCGGTTGAAGGACGGAACCG
This sequence comes from uncultured Pseudomonadota bacterium, assembly GCA_963702605.1. Taxonomy (GTDB): domain Bacteria; phylum Pseudomonadota; class Alphaproteobacteria; order Rhizobiales; family Xanthobacteraceae; genus Pseudolabrys. Next base: position 3,578 of record CAVPDI010000011.1, on the reverse strand, counting down.
GGTTCCGCGCCGGTGGAGGACACAATGACAAAATGGAAACGCACAGTTGCACTTGCGGTTGTGCTGGCGGCGACCGCACCGGTTGCTGCTGGCGCGCAGGATCATAGAGGTAAACCAGGAGGCGCCCCGGCGCGCACAGCACCGGCGGCTCACGCCGCGCCGCACATTGCCGCGCCGCACGTTGCGACGCCGCGCATGGCAACGCCACGCATGTCGACGCCACATTTTGCGCCGCACATTGCTGCGCCGCGCACCACGACGCCCCATATCGTCCAGCAGCGCGCGGTAAGCCGTCAATTTCGATCGCCGGCGATCGTCAATCACAACGCGCAGCAGCAGCAATTGCGCGCCATGCGGCAACGGCACGTTCCCGCCGCGCAGGCCCACGTCAACATCCAGGCGCAGCGGAAGGTGCAAATCAATACGCAGAAACAACTGCGCGTCGAGCGCACACTACGGCGCCGTGAGGACCGCGAATTGCGTCATCTTCCGGTGGCTCAGCGCGCGGCCCGTCGCGAACAGATCCGCAATGCGCGCGAGCAGCGTACCCTGAATCGGCAGCGGCTCGCGCAGCCCAATGCGTTGCAGGCAAAGCCAGACGCTAATCTTCGTGCGTTGCGCGCAAATCGGCGCAACGGCACGGCGCGCGTGACCCGTGACGCCGCGCGTCAGGGCCGCTTCGCTTCGCGATTTGCCTCTCAAGCTGCGGGATTGAACGCACGTAACCGCTTCGATCGTTCCGTTGCGCGCCACGCGTGGCGGCGCGGCCACCGGGCGGCCTTTGTTGCCTGGTATGGGCCCGTGTTCTGGCCTTATGCATATGCCGACATCTTCGACTACACGTTCTGGCCGTACGGCTATGACGACGGTTTCTGGGCTTATGCCTATGACGACTTCTTCGACGGCGTGTTCTGGGGCGAATACGGCCCACCGCAGGACTATGCATACGCGTCGCCGTCGAGCAGCGCATCAGCACCACAGCCGACCTACTCCGCCGTGCAAGCACTGTGCAAGCAGCCCGGCGGCGGAATCACCGCATGGCCGTTCGCAGACATCGAACGAAAAGTCGGCCTGAATGCCGATCAGCGTCAACTCCTCGGCGATGTCCGTAAGGCAAGCCAGGACGCCGCATCGGCGTTCAAGGTGTCGTGTCCGTCGGAAGATGCATTCCCGCTGACGCCTCCGGGCCGCCTCTCGGCAATGACCGCGCGGCTCGACGCAACGCTGCAGGCCGTAGAAACGGTGCGGCCGGCATTGGAGAAGTTCTACGACTTGCTCAGCGACGAGCAGAAAGAACGCTTCAATGAGCTCGGGCCAAAAAACACGGCAGTGAATGCCGAAGCGCGCGAGGCAGCTCAAGCGGCTGATACGTGCAAGCAACCCAAGCAAGGGCTTTCGAATCTGCCAATCGAAAAGATCGAGGATGTGATCAATCCGACCGACGCGCAGGAAGCCGAGCTGAACAAGCTTCAGGATGCAACCTCCAAGGCGGTGTCTATCATGCAAAACGCCTGCCCCGACGAGACGCCGGTCACGCCTCCGGGCCGTCTCGACGTTATGGAAAAACGCCTGCAGGCCATGATCGATGCAGCCAAGACGGTGAAGCCGGCGCTGGAGAGCTTCTATGCGTCGCTCACCAATGAGCAGAAGGCACGCTTCAACCGAATCGGGCAGCAACTGTCGCGAGTGGATGGCTGATTGGAGCGGACAAAAAGAAAGGGCGGCCGCGGTGGCCGCCCTTTATTTGTTTGGCGCGGCACGTTACCGTCCGGCATCACCGCGTCGGGCTCGTCATCGCCTCGCGGACATTCACACGCTCGCCATTGGACTTGCTGATATACAGGTGCTTTTCAATCGCGCCCTGCATGTGCTCAAAAGTCGCGTAAAGGTCGTCGCAGTAAACCGATGGATTGCTGTACCCGTTTTCCTTGGAGTAGCGATGTGGAAGGTAGCCGCCGCCGCAGCCGGCCATGAATTTGCACTTCCTGCATTTCTCGCACAGGTTCAGTGAGGCGTCCCGCGCCGCCTTCCACCTAGGTTCGCTGACGATGTCCTGCAGCGCATTGTCGAAAACGTTGCAATTCGTTCGCGTCGACGCGTCGCCGGCTATCCGCAACACGTCCAGCGGCTCAATGCTTCCGTCGGTCAGGATCGTGCACAGCTCTTCGGAGCCATAGCCGATGGCTTCGGATTCCGACGTCCCTCCGATCAATCCGCTCAGCATCGCTTCGACAGTGCGAATCCTCACGGTTCTCTCTTTTTGATTTGCGGCCAGCCAAAGATCAAACAAGTCGCTGTAGAAGTTCGCGATATTGTTTCGCTTACCCTCGAAGTTGGAGTCCGGAAACAATATGTCGTACTGGCTTGCACCAATGCTGGAAAAATAATCAAAATATTCTTTCGCTTCGAAAGCAGGATTGCAGACTGCAAGAACCCCGAAAGGCATCTCCCGAGACTCTAATAGCCGGATTGCGCGCTCGACCAGCGCATGAGTGGGCCCGCCCGCGAAAGTTTTCCGGTGCACATCGTGAACATGTGCCGGACCGTCAATGCTGACAGTGACTCCAATGTCGTTCCTCTGGAAGCAATCGAGCCACTCTTCGTCGATAAGGATTCCGTTTGTGGTCGCCGCAACCCTGACTGGACAGCCGGTTTCATCTTTGATCCGGCGGCATTTTTCCGCAAATGATTCAAAATTTGCCCGCCCCCAAAGCAACGGCTCACCACCATGCAGCACCATGTAAAATTCGGGGAGCGAATATCGAAGTATGTGTTCCTTGACGCGAAACAGCAATTGGTTGGCCACCAATTCGCTCATAAGCTTTGGCGCTTCATAGACGGATGGGTCGCGGAACCAATAGCAATAAGAACAATCGATATTGCATCTCGCCGCGACCTTTACGACGAGATTCCAAATGACGGCCGGAGTGCCATGGATGCCGGGAATATCCGACGCCTGCGGCTGGGCGCGCACCTCGCGCTGAACGGGGGAGTGCTCCGCCGCGTCCATGAACGTGCCTCACCTCTAAGGCGTCAACAAATCTTATCTACGCTTGGTGCTTGTGCTTGGCGCGGATGTGATGGGTTTGGTTTTGGTACCTGGTGTGCCAGGCTGCGCATTCACATACTTATAGTATTTGATTTCTTTCGTATATAAATCCTTGCAGTGCGTAAGTTTGCAGCCAAAAAGATCGCCGTCCTCGGCGACCCTCGTCTTGTCCTGAAGCCGCTCACGAACGGGACCCAAGAGGTCATCAATACCCTGGTTCGTGCTGACCACCGTCGTGGCACCGTGTACCTGAACAAGTGTGGCGAGCACCTTCAACGTCAACGGATCCATAATCGCGCCCTCCAGTTGCCGGCGAGTTCAAAAATTTTATGCTCGGCCGTTCGGACCGTCAAGAACGCGCCGGATGCGGCATGCCTTGCAGGATTGGATGAATTGTCTGAAAATTAGCCGCTGCGGTCACTAATAAAGCTTAAAGCCCGTTGGGTCGCGCGTAACGGCCTGCGTTCGTTGCAGAAAACGGCCGCCCTTAGGGCGGCCGTTTTTATAGTGACAGCAACCTCAGAAGCAG
>CAVPDI010000010.1:0-19261 GCA_963702605.1 uncultured Pseudomonadota bacterium | reverse complement strand
CTGCGCCGCCAAAGCCGCCCGAACAGGTCGCGGGAGATTGGGCGATCGTGCGCAAGTCGGGTGCTCCGGTTTGCGTGCTGACGCTGGCGATGGCGCAGGCAAGCGATGGCTTCGCGGTGACGATAAAGCCCGGCTGTGAGACTGCGTTTTCCCCGGCTGAATTTCGTGCAGTGGCGCATCGATCGCGACGAGTTGATGCTCGTGCCGGCCCGCGGCAACCCCTGGCGTTTCGAGGAAGTCGACAACACGACTTGGCGCCGCGTGCCGGAAAGCGCCGATCAGATTACCCTGGTACGCCAGTGACGCCGGGAGTTCAAATGAGCCTCAAGCTTTTGAAACTGGCGTGACCCTCCTTGCCAACGACGATATGGTCGTGGACGGCAATCCCTAGCGGCCGTGCGACGTCGATGATTGTCTAAGTCATCTGAATATCGGCGTGCGATGGCGTCGGATCACCCGACGGGTGATTGTGAACCAGGATCAGCGCCGTCGCGGAAAGTTCAAGTGCACGTTTGACGACCTCCCGCGGATAGACTGGTGTATGGTCGACCGTGCCGACCTGCTGCAGTTCGTCGACAATGAGTTGATTGCGCTTGTCGGGGAACAGGATGCGGAACTGTTCCTTTTCCGCGAAGGCCATGGTGGTGCGGCAATAGTCGATCACGCTCGACCAGGAAGACAGGACGGGACGCTTCTGTACCTGCCCGCGTGCGAGACGGCTTGCCGCGGCATGGACGATCTTGAGCTCGGTGATGACCGCTTCGCCGACGCCTTTGAGCTCTGCGAGTCTGCCCGGCGGTGCCGCAATCACTTCGGGGAACGATCCGAATTTGGCGACCAGCTCCTTGGCGAGCGGTTTCACGTCACGCTGGGGAATCGCGCGAAATAATACGAGTTCCAGCAGTTCGTAGTCGCTGACGGCACCCGGGCCAGCTTCACGAAAGCGGGTGCGCAGCCGATCGCGATGACCGAGATAGTGCGGCGGCGGGCCGGCGGGGCGGGGTTTGCCGGCAGCTTTCCTGCGGTTTTCGGTCATTCAATGCATTGCGCGATGTGTCTCGGGTCGCGATACACCTAATAATTGTATTTCAGAAAAGGACAAGCCGCGAGCGCGGCCTGTGGTCGGAATTGCGGGGTTTTCAGCGATTATATGGCGGTTTTGCAATCCGGCCGGTGAAAATGTAAACACCTCGACACCGTCTTTGGTGACGCCGACGGTGTGCTCGAATTGCGCGGATAGCGAGCGATCACGCGTCACGGCCGTCCACCCATCGGAGAGTACTTTCACGTGCGGCCGTCCAAGATTGATCATCGGCTCGACGGTGAAAAACATACCCGGTTTTAAAACGATGCCCTCACCGGGTCGCCCAACGTGGACAATATTGGGCTCGTCGTGGAACAGCCGACCAAGCCCATGTCCACAGAAATCGCGCACCACGCTCATGTGCTGTGCTTCGACATAGGTCTGGATTGCATGTCCAATATCGCCGCTTGTCGCTCCTGGCCGGATTGCGGCGATGCCGCGCATCATCGCTTCATGCGTGACTTCTATCAGCCGTTCGGCTCGTCGCGGAATTCGCCAATGGTGAACATGCGGCTGGAGTTCCCGTGCCAACCATCGAGAATCAATGTCACGTCGATATTGACGATGTCGCCTTCCTTCAAAGGTTTGTCGCCAGGAATACCGTGGCAAACCACATGATTAAGAGAAGTACATGTAGATTCTGGTAGCCGCGGTACATCAGGGTAGCGGGCAGGGCGCCATGGTCCATGGCAAAGTCGAAAACCAAATTGTCGATTTTTTCGGTGGGCACGCCGGGTCCCACATGCTCGGTCAGCATGTCCAGGCAGCGTGCTACCAGCTGGCCAGCCTTGCGCATCGCCTCAAAGGCGGCGGGGCCGTGAATCTTGATCTGGCCTGTTTTGCGTAGGGGAGCGACCGCTGCGTCGACGTAGGTCATAGTGCGCAATGTAAGGTTTGCTGCGCGCAGTGCAAGCGCCGTCTCAAATGACGCGAGGGCTCGGCGTTGCAGCTCTGCATAAGTATTGTCCGTATCAATCGACGATCTTTCCGCCAAGCTCATCCTGAATATGGACACGAATAATATCGTCGAACGTGGATTCTGCCTGAAAACCAAGGTCGCGTGCGCGCTTGGCATCGAGGCGTTCCGCCCAGCCGGCGACAATCCGCTGAACAAGCTGATCGGGTTCGCGACGTATGCGTGCGGCCACTTTGTCTCCCGCGACGCGACGAAGTGCATCGATTTGTTCGCCAACCGTGCAAGATACGCCGGGCATTGCAAGATTGATTCGTGGTCCCAGCTGCTCACGTGTCAGACCCGCGGCATGAATCAGAAATCCGACGGCGGCGCGTGGACTCGCATGCGTGTGGCGGATGCTTTCGGCGACCGGCAGAAGGGCTTCCTGGCCGGCGAGGGGCTCGCGGATGATACCCGAGAAAAAACCTGATGCTGCTTTGTTCGGCTTACCCGGCCGCACACAAATAGTCGGAAGCCTGATGCCGACACCATCACAAAATTCGCGCCGTGTGTAATCGGCGAGCAGCAATTCGCAGATTGTTTTTTGAGTGCCGTAGGAGGTGAGGGGGGTAAGATGAAAATCATCCGGGATGGAGGGCGGAAACGGCGCACCGTAGACCGCGATCGACGACGTGAACACGATTTTGGGTTTATAGTCAGCGGATCGGACCGCCTCGAACAGCGCGCGTGTTCCGTCAAGATTGACGCGGTAGCCTTTCTCGAAATCAATTTCCGCTTCGCCTGAAACGACGCCCGCAAGATGAAAAATGACGTGCGGTCTGGAAGCAACGGCTTTGACCGCTGCGCCCGGCGTGGACAGGTCGCTCGTTGAAGCTTCCACGGCACCGGTGAAATCACGCGGTGTTTCGGGGGCCACAATGTCGGTCAAGGTGAGACGAGAGATTGTCTGCCCGTGCAGTTTTCCGTCCCTGACCAGTCTTGCGACAAGCTTGCGCCCGATCATGCCGGCAGCGCCGGTGACGAGAATATGCATTACGCCCTCTTTTCCTCACGGTCGGCCGGCTCGTAACGGTCAATCCGGCGCAAGTCGGGAAATATCATCATCCATAGGCCGGCCACGATCAACGAGCCGAGTCCGCCGATGAAGACCGAGGGCGCCGCGCCGAGCCAGGCCGCGACCGTGCCGGACTCGAATTCGCCCAGCGTATTCGAAGAACCGACGAGCAGATAGTTGATGGCGCTCACCCGGCCGCGTTTTTCGTCCGGCGTCTCGATCTGCACCAGCGAGAAGCGGATGACGACGCTCAGCGCATCGGAGGCGCCCAGTATCGCCAAGGCGATCAGCGACAGCGGGAAACTGGTCGAGACCGCGAACAGCATAGTGGCGACGCCGTAAATGCCGACCACCGCGAACATCTTGACGCCGATATGCCGCTCGACCGGATGCCGCGACAGCAGGATGGTGGTGATCAGCGCGCCGGCGGCCGGCGCCGAGCGCAGCAGGCCGAGGCCGACCGGCCCCACCGCGAGAATATCCTTGGCGTAAATCGGCAGCAGCGCGGTGGCGCCGCCGAGCACGACCACGAACAGGTCGAGGGTGATGATGCCCAACAGACGATGCCGCGTGCGGATGTAGTGATAGCCGGCGAACACCGAAGCCAGCGTCGGCGGCTCGCGGTTCGGTGGCGGATTTTTCGCCTTGAACGAGCTGATCAACGTGATCGACGCGATGAAGAACACGACGCACAGCGCGCCGACCAGAATAGGGCTTACCGTGTAGAGCAGGCCGCCCAATGCCGGACCGCAGATCACCGCCACCTGGTTGGCCGACGACCAGGCCGCGATGGCGCGCGACACCAGCGGCTGCGGCACCAGCGTGGGTGCGAGCGCATGCGCGGTCGGCATTTCGAAGGCGCGCGCGCAACCGATCATGAACACGCAGGCGAACAACAGATCGCGACTGAGTACGCCGGCGAGCAGGCCGGCTGTGATCGCCGCGGCGGCCAACGCGTAGACCGCGTGGGCGCCGCGCACGATGAGGCGGCGATCGTAGCGGTCGGCAATATGGCCGATCAGCAGCGTGAAGATGACCTGCGGCACGAACTGGATCAGCCCGACCAGACCGAGATCGAAGGCGCTGCCGGTTATTTCGTAGAGCTTCCAGCCGATCACCAGCGCCAGCATCTGGTAGCCCATGGTCGAGGCGAGGCGGGCCAGCCAGAACAGCACGTAGGGCCGCTGGTGCATCAGGTCGGAGGCGGACGGGGCAGGGAACGTTCATTTCGCCGCGTTCATAGCAGCCAAACTGGTTTTTTGCTCGCCACTCTTGGAGAAATTCTCCGGCGCCAGCCAGCGCTCGAAATTGGCTTTGCGCGTCGGCCACTCGCTGTCGAGCATGGAGAACCAGGCGGTGTCGCGGTTGCGGCCCTTGGCGATCATGTGCTGGCGGAAGATGCCCTCGAAGGTGAAGCCGTAACGCAGCGCGGCGCGCCGCGAGGCCGTGTTGAGCGCGTTGCATTTCCATTCGTAGCGGCGGTAGCCGAGCGTCTCGAAGGCGTAGCGCGCGAGCAGATATTGCGCTCGGTGCCAGCGGCGTGCGCTGCAGCCGGCGAATAGACGATGTGCCGACCTCGATGACGCGCGTCGCCGGCGTATTTCCATCAGCGAATCGCCGAGCGCCGCGCGTTGCGGAACGGCGCAGGCGAAAGAACTCGCTGCGCGCGTCGCAGGGCGAATGGACCGTATTGAACGGACCATGCCATATAGGTCCAGATCGCGTCGTTGTCCTTGATGTGTTGCCACAGCGACAGCCGCATGCGCGGCGTCGAGCTTCTCGACGCGGCCGTAGCGGCCTGGCAGCGTCACCGGGCCGGGCGCTGCGCCGGCGTCGTGTCGACCGGCAAGCCGACCGGCTGTCCGGTCTTCGGATGCGCCTCGGACGGTCATGGTCACTGGCGTTTCTTGCGGTCGTCGCTGAAGAATTTGTTGAGTTCGGCATTCGACACGACGCCGGCGAAGCTGTCGAACGTGCCTTCTCGGCGATCTCGCGCGCCGACTTGATGAAGGCGTTCATGGCGACCCGCGCCAGCGTGCCGCCGACGCTGATGCGGCGCACGCCCATCTCGGCGAGATCTTTGACCGTGAAGCCGAACGCGCCGCCGTCGAGAAAATTGATCGGCTTCGGCGCCACCGCCTTGATCGTTGCGACGATCTGCTCGCGGGTCTTGATGCCGGGCGAATAGAGGCAATCGGCGCCGGCATCGGCGAAGGCCTTCAGCCGGCGGATCGTTTCGTCGAGGTCCGGCCGGCCGCGATGAAGCCTTCGCGTGCGCGCGGTGAACACGACGTCGCCGCCGGCGGCGTCGATCGCCGCGCGCGCCGCGCGCACGCGCGCCACCGCCAGCGTCGAAGTCATAGAGCGGATCGGCCTCGTCGCCGGTGAAGTCCTCGATCGACAATCCGGCGACGCCGGTCTCGACGCAGAGGCGCACGTTCTCGGCCACGCCGCCGGATCGTCGGCATAAGCCGTCCTCGAAGTCGGCGTTGACCGGCACGTCGGTGGCCGCGGCGATCTCGCGGAAATGCGCGAGCACCTGTCGCGCGTTCACGTCGCCGTCGGAACAGCCGATGCGAATGGGCGTAGCCCGAGCTGGTGGTCGCCAGCGCCTTGAAGCCGAGCCCCTGCAGATAGCGGGCGCTGCCGACGTTCCATGGATTGGGAATGACGAAGCAGCCGCTCTGCGTGCAGTGGCGGAAGGTCGCGCGTTTTTCGGCGATGCTCGGCATGGGCAATCTCCCGGAGCCTGGGCGCGAAACGGGCGCGAACGCTGCCATGATCTGCGCGCACTGAGGACAATGCCAATCCTTGATGCAGCCATGCACGATCTTTGAGCCATTTCGCGCAGGCGAATTGATTTTCTCCGTCCTGATCGGGTGAACTGCGGCCAAAATCGAGCATCGCCCCGGGGAGCAACGCCATGCTGAAGACCATCGCGGCTTTCGACCGCATCGGCGAGGAAAACGCCTTCGCCGTGCTGGCCCGCGCCAACGCGCTGGCGGCGCAGGGCCGCGACATCATCAACCTCGGCATCGGCCAGCCCGACTTCCGCACGCCCGATCACATCGTCGAGGCGGCGATCAAGGCGCTGCGCGACGGCCATCACGGCTATACGCCGGCGACCGGCATCCCGCCGCTGCGCGAGGCGGTCGCCGCCGACCTGCACAAGCGCTTCAAGGTCGAGGTCTCGCCCGACAGCGTCATGATCATGCCCGGCGGCAAGCCGACCATGTTCATGTCGATCCTGATGTTCGGCGAGCCGGGCGCCGAGATCATGTATCCCGATCCCGGCTTTCCGATCTACCGCTCGATGATCGAGTTCACCGGCGCGACGCCGGTGCCGGTGCCGATCCGCGAGGAGAATGGCTTTGCCTTTTCGGCCGAGGAGACGCTGACGCTGATCACGCCGAAGACGCGGCTCCTGATCCTCAACTCGCCGGCCAATCCGACCGGCGGCGTCACGCCGCAAGGCGGAAGTCGACAAGCTGGTCGCCGGGCTCGAGAAGTGGCCCGACGTCGCCATCATGTCGGACGAGATCTACGACCACATGATCTATGACGGCGAGACAGCACGTCTGCCTGCTGACCTATCCGTCGATCCGCGACCGGCTGATCCTGCTCAATGGCTGGTCGAAGACCTACGCCATGACCGGCTGGCGGCTCGGCTATGCGGTGTGGCCGGCAAGCTCTACGACTACGCGCGCAAGCTCGCGGTCAACCTGCATTCCTGCGTCAACGCCTCGGCGCAATATGCCGGGCTCGCCGCGCTCACCGGCCCGCAGGACGAAGTCGACAAGATGGTCGCCGAGTTCGACAAGCGCCGCAAAGTCGTGGTCGCGGGCCTCAACAAACTGCCCGGCGTTTCCTGCGTGACGCCGAAGGGCGCGTTCTACGCTTTCCCCAACATCAAGCGCACCGGCTGGAAGGCCAAGGCGCTGGCCAACACGCTGCTCGAACGAGACCGGCGTCGCCACCATCGGCGGCCCGGATTTCGGCATCCTCGGCGAAGGCTATATGCGGCTGTCCTATGCCAACTCGACCGAGAACATCCTGAAGGCGCTCGGGCGCATGGGCGAGTTCCTGGCGAACAGGAAGGCGGCTTAAGTCGCCGACCGCGCTGCCTTGAAACGCGCCAGGCTCTGGCCGGCCAGGTGTTGGCAGGATTGTAGAACTCGGGTACCGCGGGCACGCCGTCCGGCAGGATCACCCAGGGCTGCTTGGTTGACGTGTAGATGTGGATGTCGGGTGGAACGCGCGACGGCTCCTCGAGCGTGCCGACGCGAACGAAGTAGATGCGCGGGCCGGCCTGCGGATAATTGCTCCACATCGTGACGCCGCAATCGGCGCAGCGCCAGAATACCTGTCCCTTGCCACTCGCGCTCGGTAGCATCGTCATGACTGGCTGGCCTTGCAGCAATTCGACCCGTGACGCCTCGACGACGGCGTTGACGGCGAAGGCCGAGCCCGACTCGCGCTGGCACCATGTGCAGTGGCAGCAATGCACGATGAGCGGCTTGGCATTGAGGCGATATCGCACGGCGCCGCAGGTGCAGCGGCCGTCCAAGGTATTGCTCTGATCGGACATTGCAAAACTCCTGAATGTCAGACGTGAATTCCGCGCGCGGCCGACAACTTGCCAGCTTTCGCCCTGTCGAAACAGCCGCCGAGGCTGGTGCGCGCAGCCCTCGACACGTTGCCGCATCCGCGCGACACTTGGCACGACAATAGTCAAGCGAGGAAATGCCGATGCTGGACATGATGCGAAGCGACCGGGGGCTGTCCGAAGAACTGCGCATGATGCGGCAAAGTTGCCGCGAGTTCGTTGACGACATGGTTCTGCCTTACATCAAGAAGAACTGGCAGAAAGAATGGTCGATGGTGCCGGAGGATCGGCTGCCCCTGAGCATCCTGGAAGGCGCCGAGAAAGTCGGCATCCGGACGCTCGGCGTGCCCGAGGAATATGGCGGCGTCGAGCTGGAGAAAGGCACCGAGGTCCGGACCTTCGCCGTCGTCTCGGAGGAAATCGCGCGCGGCGATTCCGGCCTCGCCGACAAGCTGGTGCAGAACTGGAAAGTGTCGGTGCTGTTGCGGCAGTTTGCGCCCAAGCATTTGCAAGAGAAATGGTTCAAGCGCCTGGTGGCCGAGCCGAGTTTCCTGATGGCGCACTGTCTGACCGAACCGCGCGGCGCCTCTGACCGCTGGCTGCCCTACAACGTGCCCGAAGCGGCGATGCAGACCAAGGCGGTGAAGGCCAACGGCGGCTGGGTTATCAACGGCCGCAAGCAGTTCATCTCCAACGGCTACGACGCCTCACTCTATGTGGTCTACGCCAACACCAATCCCAAGGTCGGCATGCTGCAGGGCACCTCATCGTTCCTGGTGCCGCGCGAGACCAAGGGCTTCACGGTGGCGCGCTGCAATGAGACGCTCGGCTGCCGCTTCATGAACAACGGCGAGATGGTGTTCGAGGATATGTTCGTTCCCGACGATCATCTGCTCGTGCAGGACTCGGCGATGGGTTCCGCCGGCGTCTATTTCCGTCCCGGCAAGATCATCCAGGCGGCGAAGAACCTTGGCGTCGGCGTGCGCGCCTTCGAGGCGACGGCGGAATACGTGCAGAACTACGTGCAGGGCGGCCGCATCCTGATCAAGCATCAGGCGGTGGCGCTGCGGCTCGCCGACATGGCGACCAAGATCGAGGCGGTGCGCGCGTTGCTCGATCGGGCCGCCGCGGCGGTGGACGACGACGCGCCCGAAGCCGAGACGCTGGTCAACATGGCCAAGATGTTCGCATCGGAAGAGATCATGAAGGTCGCCCAGCATGCGGTGGAACTGCACGGCGGCAACGGCATCATGCTCGATTTCGGCATCGAGAAAGTGCTGCGCGACGCCGTGATCTTCATGCACATGGATGCGACGGTCGACATTTCGAAATTCAAGATCATCAAGAACATGTTCCCGCAGACGGCCGGGAAATATGCGGGGCCGGAGTGAGATTCATCTCAACGCGAAGCGGAATCCGACGACCACGATAACGAGGCCCGCCAGCTGCGCAATGCTCGGGACAACGCCGAGCGCTAAGATAACCGATGACCAGCGCAAACCCCGGTACCAGCGCCGGAAACGTTGCCGCGCGACCGGCCCCGAGCAGGATCACCGAGCGCGCAAAGAGGTAGATTGGCAGCGCACCGGCAAGCAGGCCTTGTACGACAATTTGCAGCAGGTTTTCGGCAAGGCCCATTTTCACAATGCCGGCGTAGCCCACGAACAGGGCGTGCAGCGGCGCAAACAACAGGATGGAAAGCGCACCGACGACCGCGACCGCACGCATTCCCGGCACGCGCCACAGGCGAAGCAGCGTCCCAAAAGTTGCCCAGGACAATCCGGCGGTGGCGAACAACAGGTCGCCACCGACGCCTTGGCTCCCGATGGTCGCAAGCGACTCTGCGCCGAAGACCAAAAGGCCGGCGATGATCGTTGCGCCGCCAATGATCCGCTGGATGGTCGGTCTTTCGTGCAGGATCAGCGTCGCAAGAATCAGTCCGAACAACGCAGCGCAGGCCGGCTGAATTGTCGTGCCGTGACCGAGTGGCACCAGGATGAAGCCGGTATACGCAATCATGGCCTGGGGCGGTCCGGAGAGCACGCTCATGACAAGGCCGCGGCCCCAGCCAATTCCGCCGAGATCGGCAAGGCCCTCGCGCAATACGAGTGGTATCAACAAAAGCCCGGTCCAGAAGAAGCGATGAAAAGCGAGATCGGCCGGCGAAAAGCCAGCCGCGACACCGTGCTTTGCTGCGACGAAGCCGGCGGCCCAGCCGATGGACGCGGCGATGCCGCACAGCGTACCTATGAGGACGCCCGATGACTTCGCCGATGAGGTTTTCGCGTCCACGATCTTGCCAGGGGCTCCCTGCAGGTGACTTTGGTACGGCTGATACTCTAGGATCGCCCGCGAAGTCCATTTGCCAATCGAAAACTCTCACTTCATCGGGATGGAAAGCTCATGGCGAAGTCGCGCAAAGTCATCATTACCTGTGCTGTTACCGGATCGATCCACACGCCGTCGATGTCGCCGCATCTGCCGGTGACCGCCCAGGAAATCGCCGATGCCGCCATCGGCGCGGCCGAAGCAGGCGCCGCGATCGTCCATCTCCATGCGCGCAATCCGCAGGACGGCCGCCCCGATCAGACGCCTGAGGCCTTCGCGCCATTCTTGAAGGTCATCAAGCAACGATCGAATGTCGTGGTGAACATCACCACCGGCGGCGCGCCGACAATGACCGCAGAAGAGCGCGTTCGTCCGGCGGCGACCTTCAAGCCGGAGGTTGCCTCGCTCAACATGGGGACGATGAACTTCGGCCTTTATCCGATGATCCCGCGCTACAAGGGCAAGTTCAAACATGACTGGGAGGAGCCATATCTTGAGCGGTCAAAGGCGGGCATGTTCAAGAACACCTTCGCCGATATCGAATACATTCTGACGACCTGCGCCGGCAATAACACGCGTTTCGAAATCGAGTGCTACGACATCGGTCATCTCTACACGCTGCGCCACTTCCTTGATCGCGGCCTGGTAAAACCGCCGCTGTTTGTGCAGTCCGTGTTCGGTATCCTCGGGGGCATCGGCCCGCACCCGGAAGATGTCATCATGATGAAACGCACCGCCGACCGGCTGCTTGGCGACAATTACCATTGGTCGGTGCTGGGCGCCGGCGCCAATCAGATGCGCGTGGCGGCCATGGCGGCATCAATGGGCGGCAATGTGCGCGTCGGCATGGAGGATTCGCTCTGGATCGGAGCCGGGAAGCTCGCCGAGTCGAATGCCCAGCAAGTAACGCAGGTTCGCAAGATCCTCGAAGGGCTCGGGCTGGAAATAGCCTCGTCCGACGAGGCGCGCGAAATTCTCTCGCTCAAGGGCGGCGACAAGGTTGCGTTTTAATAGCACTGCGCTGTGCCGCTCCCTGGGGCAGACGCAGCAAATCTGGGCCTAACTGAGTGTGTGATGGCCGGGCTTGCCCCGGCCATCTCGCTTTATGTTCTATTTGCGGCATTTCCCGTTGCTCTTGGGCACATATGGCCGTCCTAATAACGAAAGGAGATTCGGATAGTGGCTTCGCTTGACGCCGTCAGCTTTACGATTTTGCTCGGCAGCCTGCTCGTCCTTGCGGGCATTCTCTCGAGCTTGATTGCAATGCGTTTCGGCGCCCCGCTGCTGCTGGTGTTTTTACTGGTCGGCATGCTGGCGGGCGAGGGCGGGCCGGGCGGGATTAAATTCGACGACGTCGGCATCGCCTACACCGTCGGTTCAATTGCGCTTGCGCTCATTCTTTTCGATGGGGGCTTGCGGACGCGATTTGCCAGTTTCCGCAATGTGCTTGCCCCAGCGCTGACATTGGCAACCGTCGGTGTGCTGATTACCGCGCTCGTCACGGCACCAGTGGCGAAGCTGGTCCTGGGCCTGAGCTGGATGCAGGCATTGCTCATCGGGGCTGTCGTGGCATCAACCGATGCCGCGGCGGTGTTCTTTCTCATAAACGCGGGTGGGCTGAGATTGCGTCCGCGCGTGCGCGCGGTACTGGAAGTCGAATCCGGCACCAACGATCCGTTCGCCGTATTCCTCACCTTGCTGCTGATCGAATTTCTGTTGATCGGCAATCAGAGCTGGTCGGTCGTCCTGGTGACATTTCTGCGCGACGCTGTCCTGGGCTGCATTATTGGATTTGCGGGCGGACAAATTATCGCCCTCGTGCTCAATCGGCTGACCCTCGCGCAAGGACTTCATGCGCCGTTTGTGGCGGTGAGCGCATTGGTCGTGTTTGCTTTTGCGAATGCCCTTCATACCTCCGGTTTTCTGGCGGTTTATCTGGCCGGGCTTGTCGTCGGCAACAAGCAGACGCGCGCGCATAATTCGGTCGTCGTTTTCCTCGATGCCATCACATGGCTCGCGCAGATCGTGATGTTCGTTTTGCTCGGCCTGCTGGCCTGGCCGCATCGGCTCGCCGACAGCCTCTTCGGGTCAGTATCGGTGGCATTGGTGTTGATGTTGGTGGCGCGGCCGGTCGCGGTGTTCCTGTGTCTTGCGCCGTTCAGGTTTCCAGTGGCGTGAGATGGCTTTCATCTCCTGGGTCGGCCTGCGCGGCGCTGTCGGCATCTTCCTCGCCTCGATCCCGCTGCTGGTCGGGCTGCCCGGCGCCAGTCTGTTTTTCGATGTCGCCTTTGTTGTCGTGCTGTCGTCCTTGCTGGTCCAGGGATGGACGGTGGCTCTCGCCGCGCGCAAACTGGACATATCGTTCGCGCGCGCGATCCATTGCCGCGGCGCGTTGAGCTCGATCTGCCCGGGCAGCTTGCGCGCGAGATTGTCGGATATCCGGTGCCCGCCAATAGCCCCTTCCTGCGGCGCGGATTGATTCCGAATTGGGCACGCCCAACCCTGGTCGTGCGGAACGAGGAAATTCTCACGCCGGTCGAAGCGCATCCGGTGCGTGAGGGCGATTATGTTTATCTTCTTGCGCCGCCAGAAAAAGCCCAGGCGCTTGACCGCTTTTTCGTCAAAATGCCGCCGCCGGCCGCGCCGGATCCAAGGCTGCTCGGCGATTTCTTTGTGCCTGGTACGGCACCCCTCGGTGCGCTGGCCGACATCTACGGCCTCCAGGTTGCCGCCGATCATGCCGAGGTAACGCTCGCCGACTATTTCAGCGAGCATCTACGACGCCGCGCAAAAACCGGTGATATCGTCGAACTGGGACCGATCGCACTCCTCGCGCACCAAGTCGAGAAAGGACGCGTGATCACGGTAGGACTTCGATTGGCCGAACCTGAAGCGCCGACCAATCTGACCGGCCGCATCGAGACGTTGTGGAATAGGCTTCGAAGATATTTCGGCTAGATGGCGCGGCGGGACAATGCCGGTACGTGCTGGATCAGCCAGGCTCCTCCGAACAACACCGCCGTCCAGAACAGATCGCCGAGCACGGTTTTGTCCAGGAACGGCAGGGCTGCGACGTAGCACTGGACCAGACCCTGCCAGGTCATCGGGTACATGCCGCTGACGGCCCATACCGCGAAATTCGTGGCCAAGAAGAATATCAGTGAGCACGACACCATTGCCGCGACCACGGGAAGCGGGCCGCGCCAACGGCGTATCAGGACGCCCGCAAACGCGGGCAGGGTGATCGGCGGCGCAGACGACTAGCGTGATACGCCAGTCGTCGCCCGCGAATGCGGCATTGCTGACGAGCATGGCCACGAGCGGCACGATGACAGCAAGCGCCGGGATGCGCATGCACCCGGCCAGCGAATAGTGCGCTGGCTGCAAATGGCCAGATGCCAGGCGCATGCGGCAGCAGTCGCGCGGCCACGTCGAAGGCGATCAGAAATACCACAAGGAGCAAATCCATCCACAGGTCGGCGCGGGTCTTGTTCGGCTGCATCGCTGTCCGGTCCTCTTTCGTCACGTCATAGCACGGCGGAATCTCGGTGTCCCGCCGGTACCGAAGGATGCGGTATTCATGGACTCAACCTGGCCGCTTTTCAACCCAATCGGCGACGATCGCTGCCAGCTGATCGAGGCCATCGGTCAGTGCTGCGGGCCCGGGCTGGAGAATCAAGCGTGGACTTGATCTCACGCAGCCAGCCGGTGGCCACCGCGGGAACTTCGGCAAAGCCGGGGCGGGCGGCAACTTTAGCCGGCACGAATTTCTTTCCGCACCAGGAACCCACAATGATGTCAGGTCTTGCCGCGATGATGTCGTGGGCCGATACGATGCGGTTCTTGGCATTTTTTCGCGTGGCGAGCTGCGGAAATACGTCGATGCCGCCGGCCGCCTCAATCAGCTCCGAGACCCAGGCGATGCCGGAAATCATCGGCTCGTCCCATTCCTCGAAATAGATGCGCGGACGCGCGCGACATGCCAAGCGAACGCTGTGCGCGCAGCATCGACATGTTCGCAAGCGAACTGGCGAGGGCTTCAGCCCTTCCAGAAGCGCCGACCAACGCGCCGAGCGTGCGGATCATGTCGAGGATGCCGCCGATATCGCGCTGGTTGAACGCATGCACAGCAATGTTGTTGCGGATCAATTCGGCGACGATCTCCGCCTGGAGATCGGAGAAGGTCAGCACCAGATCCGGTGCTCAGCGCGAGGATCTTCGGAACGTCCGCTGAAATAAAGGCCGAAACGCGCGGCTTCTCGCGCCGCGCTTGTGGCGGCCGCACAGCATAGCCCGACACGCCGACAATCCGGCGCTCTTCCCGAGGAGATAAAGCGTCTCGACGGTTTCCTCGGTCAGGCAGACGATTCGTTCCGGGGGAAACATGTTTTAAGCAAGCATATCGGCTTGTGTTTCGTCGAGCAGGTCGACTCCGCCCGTTGCCGTGACCTCGCCGTCCTCGATCCGCACGACATGTCTGGCGATGCGCCTGACTTCAGCCGCATTGTGACTGACATAGATCATCGGTATCTGCGCTTCGTCACGCAGGCGCTCAAGATAAGGCATAATGTCACGCTTGCGTGCGGTATCGAGCGAAGCAAGGGGCTCGTCGAGCAGAAGCAGGCGGGGACGCATCAGCAGGGCGCGGCCGACGGCAACGCGCTGACGCTCGCCACCCGAAAGCTTACCGGGTCTACGTTCGAGTATGTGACCAATGTCGAGCATTTCAACCACGCGGTTGAATTCGCGGGGGTCGTCGGCAAGTCCGCCGACCCATCGGCCGTAGTCGAGATTGTGCGCGACCGAGAGGTGCGGAAAGAGCCGACCTTCCTGGAATACGTAGCCGATGCGTCGCCGCCATGGGGGAACGTTGACGCCAGTTGCCGTATCGAAAAGAACGGCATCGCCACGTGTATCGCCAAGTGTGATGCGGCCATGGTCGGGGTTGAGCAATCCGGCAATCATGTTGATGATGCTGGTCTTGCCGGCACCCGAAGGGCCGAACAATGCGGTGGCGCCGGCCTCGCTCGTGAAGCGGGCCTGCATCTGGAAATCGCCAAATGTCTTTTCGATTTCTACCGTCAACATGGTCACGATCCGTGCAGCCGGGCGGCAGCGCGCCGCGCGAACCATTCTGAGGCAAGCAGCGCCGCAAACGAGATTGCGATAGCGACAATGACCAGATTGAGCGCATCGGTATCGCCGCCCGGAACCTGGGTGAGCGTATAGATGGCAGCGGAAATCGTTTGCGTTTCGCCCGGAATGTTGGACACAAACGTAATCGTGGCGCCGAATTCGCCGAGCGCGCGCGCGAATGCGAGTACCATGCCTGCGATAATTCCCGGCAATGCCAGGGGCAACGTCACCGTTGCAAAAGTCCAAAGGCGATTGGCCCCCAGCGTTGCGGCGGCCTGTTCGAGCCGCTGGTCTATTGCTTCAATCGAAAGCCTGATAGCCCGCACCATCAGCGGAAATGCCATGACGCCGCAGGCAAGCGCCGCGCCGGTCCAGCGGAATGAAAATACGATGCCGAAATGATCAGCGAGAAATGCGCCGACGGGGGCTTTGCGGCCGAAGCTGATCAGCAGCAAATAGCCGGTCACGACGGGAGGCAGCACCAGCGGCAGATGAACCAGGGCATCGAGTGCCGATTTTCCCCAGAACGAGGCGCGCGCCAGCAGCGTCGCAATCGCGACGCCGAATGGCAGCGCAACCAGCGTCGACACAATGGCAATGCGCAGCGAAAGCTGGATCGCGGTCCAATCCTGGTGCGAAAGTTCGAGCACGCGTCCCGTTACCGTCTACGAAACGGGTTTTGTTAGGAAGCTGAAGCCATATTTTTCGAACATGGCCTTGGCCGCCGCCGTGCGCAGGAAATTCAGGTATTGCCGCGCGCCTTGACTTTTGGTGTCGGCGGTCGCCGCTACGGGATAAGTGACCGGAGGGTAGGAGCCATCGGGAAAGGCACCGATTATTTTCACCTTGGGCTCGATCTTTGCATCGGTCTCGTAAACGATCCCGATCGGCGCTTCACCACGCGCGACAAAGGAAAGCGTGGCCCGCACATTTTCGGCCTGCGCGAGCATCGATTCAGCCGCTGTCCAGGCACCGAGCTTCTCGAGCGCCGCCTTGGCATAGCGGCCGGCAGGAACGGCCTTTACATCCGCGACGGCGATACGCCCACCACCGGCAAGCCTGGTGATATCGAAGCCCGGGCCGATCGTCAGATTTCCGAGCCTGGAATCCGTCGCCGCAATCAGCACCAGCTTGTTCCCGAGCAGATTGACGCGCGTATCAGCCTTGATGAGCTTGCGCTCGGCTAAATAGTCCATCCATTGCAAATCCGCCGAAATGAAAATGTCAGCAGGCGCACCCTGCTCAATCTGCTTGGCGAGTGCGGAGCTTGCTGCATAGCTCGCGACGACCTTGGTGCCTGTCGCCTTCGTGAAAGCGGTGTTTGTGTCGTCGAGCGCATTTTTCAAAGACGCTGCCGCGAACACAGTGATCTGCTCCTGGGCGATCACCGGTTCGGTCGCGATTGCGATTGTAAAAAAGAGCGCGAATAAGGTCGTAAACCGTGCAGTCATGGCGGTTCTCCTGAAGGCCCCAGATGGGTGCCAACATGCGGGACAAAGGTCACAATCAGGAACAGTGTCGGAACCGCCGTTCCGGTCTCGGCAACGCACGCACGGTGCGCTGCCGCTTGAGCGAGCCTAGCAAGTCCCGCCGACCGGGGTAAAGTCCGCCCAGAGGAATGGAAAGAAGCTGATTCCGGACGTGACACCCATGGAAGGCGAATTCGACTACATTATCATTGGCGCGGGCTCGGCGGGCTGCGTGCTGGCCAACCGGCTATCCGCCGATCCGACAAATCGCGTACTGCTGCTTGAGGCCGGCGGCCGCGACAACTGGATCTGGTTTCACGTTCCGGTCGGTTATCTGTTTGCGATCGGCAACCCGCGCGCCGACTGGCTGCTCAAGACCGAGCCGGAGCCGGGCCTTAACGGGCGCAGCCTGAACTATCCGCGCGGCAAAGTGATCGGCGGTTCTTCGGCGATCAACGGCATGATCTACATGCTCGGTCAGTCCGGCGACTACGATCATTGGCGCCAGCTCGGATTGCCGGGGTGGTCATGGGATGATGTGCGACCCTTTTTCCGTAAACATGTCGACCATTTCCTCAAGAGCGAGCACCACGCGGCCGGCGGCGAATGGCGCGTCGAATATCCGCGCATCAGCTGGGAAATTCTTGACGCGTTTCGAAAGGCCGCCAATCAATATGGCATTCCGACCGTCGAGGACTTCAACACCGGCGACAACGAAGGGATCTGCTACTTCCACGTCAACCAGAAGCACGGCCGGCGCTGGTCGGCGGCGCGCGGATTCCTGAAGCCGGTCCTGCATCGGCAAAATTTGCATCTGGAGACCGGCTGCCTTGTCGAAGGTATCGAATTGACCGGCCGGCGAGCGACCGGCGTGCGCTGGCGGCAAAACGGCGAACAGCGCAGCGCCCGGTGCCGTGGCGAAGTGATCCTGTCTGCCGGCGCGATCGGCTCGCCGCACATCATGATGCTGTCAGGCATCGGGCCAGCCTCGCAACTTTCGCAATTCGGCATTCCGGTTGCGCTCGACAAGCCGGGTGTAGGCGCCAATCTGCATGACCATCTGCAGCTGCGCATGATCTTCAAGGTCACGGGCGTAAAGACGCTGAACGAAACCTATGCTTCGCCGTTCAATCGCATCGGGATGGGACTGGACTATATGCTCCGCCGGCGCGGACCGCTGACAATGGCGCCATCGCAGCTCGGCGCTTTCACGCGGTCCGACCCGTCGCAGAGCACCGCGAATATCCAGTATCACGTACAGCCGCTTTCGCTCGACAAGTTCGGCGAGCCGCTGCACCCGTTTCCGGCATTCACTGCGAGCGTGACAAACGTCCGACCGACCAGCCGCGGCGCGCTCACGCTGAAATCGGGGGATCCTTCGCAGGCGCCCGCCATCAGCCCGAACTATCTGTCGACTCCGGAAGATCGGCGCATCGCCGCCGATTTGATCCGGGTCACGCGCCGGATCGCGGCCCAGCCTGCGCTGCAAAAATATTCTCCCGTGGAGTACCTGCCGGGGGCATCGGCCCGCGATGAGGACGAAGCCGGTCTGGTAAATGCGGCGGGCGATATCGGCACGACGATTTTTCATCCTGTGGGCACCGCCCGCATGGGCCGGGACGACGATGCCCGGGCCGTGGTTGACTCGCGGTTGCGCGTGATCGGCGTCGAATCACTTCGGGTCGTGGATGCGTCCGTCATGCCGTCGATTACGTCCGGCAATACGAATTCGCCGACCATGATGATTGCCGAAAAAGGGGCGGCGATGATTTTGGATGACAAAAAGCGCTTGTAGTTGACCGAGGATCAATGGAGGGGTGACATGAATCTCGTCGACAGAATCAAGAATATTTTGCTGCAGCCCAATTCGGAATGGGCCGCGATTGAACGGGAACCGGGCGATGCCGGCTATCTGTTTTCGAACTACGTGGCGATTGTGGCTGCGGTTCCCCCGATCTGCACCTTCATCGGGACGACGATCATCGGCTTCGGGCCGTACCGTATCGGTATTTTCGGAGGCCTTCTCCGCGCCATCGTCGTCTATATCCTGACGCTGGCCGGCGTGTTCGTTGTGGCGTATGTCATCGATTTCCTCGCCGGCACATTTGGCGCGCGCAAGAGCCTCGAAAATGCCATGAGGGTGTCGGCTTACGCGCCGACTGCCGCATGGGTCGCCAGCGTCTTCAACATCGTCCCATTGCTCGGCATCTTGTCGATCCTCGGGTTGTATAGCCTTTACCTGCTGCACACCGGGCTTGTCGCGCTGATGCGGCCGACCCCGGACCGTGCCTTGGTCTACACCATCGCGGTGATCGTGTGTGTCGTCATCGTCTGGGTTGTCATCTTCGCCATTCCGGCGGCGCTGTTCGGCGTAGGGATGATGATGTAGCCGCTCTATGGCAATGCCTTGAGGTGGCGGATCGGGCGGCCGGGCGCGATCGCCTGCGCCGCCGCGACGATCGCGTTGGCGTCGATGCCGTAGTGTCGGTAGAGGTCGCCGATCGAACCTGTCTGGCCGAAATGCTCGACCCCGAGGGGCCGTACGCGGTGGCCGGCAACGGCGCCCAGCCAGGCCAATGTTGCGGGATGGCCGTCGAGCACGGTTACAATGCCGCAATGCGCGGGAACCTCCGCCAACAGCCGTTCAATATGCCCCCGTGCGTGTACG